>NZ_QXFH01000070.1 GCF_003581615.1 Flagellimonas lutimaris | reverse complement strand
CCGATGTCTCGTTCCCCGTGCCGATTGGGTCCTGGTCGATCGTCACACTGTAGCCCGAAGGGGCCTGCCCAAATCCTAATCCAATCCCAAAAAGAAAGAAAAGAACAAAGAAAATGTTTCCGCGACCAGAAGTGGTCTGCGTTCGATTTGAGGGATTTTTAAATAAGGTCGACATCACCAATATAAATAGTTTCAGTTGGGTTAAACGCAAAGCTAAAGTAGGTGACTTGGGAGCCTCCAATATTACAAAAAAGGCAAGGAAGTTCCTTGCCAATTAGTTTAAATCTCTATTTATTCGGATAAACTGTTTTTCTTTTTTAAGAAACTACAGCAGAACTGGTTTCGGCCTCGCGGTGGATTTTTTTCACCAAACCTTGCAACACCTTGCCCGGCCCTACTTCCACAAAGGATGTTGCCCCGTCTTTTACCATTTGCTGTACGCTTTGCGTCCACTTTACGGGGGCGGTCAATTGCAGGATCAAATTCTTTTTTATTTCCTCGGCATCGGACACCGCCGTGGTGGTCACATTTTGGTATATGGGACAACTCGGTGTCTTAAACTCCGTGGATTCTATGGCCGCGGCCAATTCTTCACGAGCAGGCTCCATTAATGGAGAATGGAAAGCTCCTCCTACGGGCAACAACAATGCTCGTCTGGCTCCGGCTTCCTTCATTTTTTCACAGGCTATGTTCACAGCATCAACGTCACCAGAAATAACCAATTGCCCTGGGCAGTTATAGTTCGCTGGAACCACAATACCTTCAACCTCAGCACAGATTTTTTCAACTACCTCATCTTCCAGACCTAAAACGGCAGCCATAGTGCTAGGCTGGATTTCACAGGCCTTTTGCATAGCAAGTGCACGTTGTGAAACCAATTTTAAACCGTCTTCAAAATTCAAGGTTCCATTGGCAACCAATGCAGAGAATTCACCCAAAGAATGGCCAGCAACCATGTCTGGTTTAAACGTATCTCCCAATACCTTGCTCAAAATTACAGAGTGTAAAAAGATAGCTGGCTGGGTCACCTTGGTCTGCTTTAGATCTTCAGCGGTTCCTTCGAACATGATATCCGTAATGGAAAACCCAAGAATTTCATTGGCTCTTTCAAAAAGTTCCTGTGCTTCGGAATGGTTTTCGTAAAGGTCCAAGCCCATACCCACAAATTGAGCTCCTTGTCCTGGAAAAATATATGCGTTCATAATTGTCGAGTTTTTTTGAGTGGGACAAAAATAGGGAATATTCTTCGATAGCTTTTTGGATGGTTGGATTGTTGGATTGTTGGATTGTTGGATTGTTGGATTGTTGGATTGTTGGAATATTAAATTATTTGAATTCCTCACAACCTCAAATCCATTACTCTTCTTTGAACCAACTGGAATATTTCACATAATTGTTGGCAATCCTATCTATTTCCCCAGATGATAGTTCGGGACTGATGTCCTTTATTTTCTTAGCGGGCATACCGGCATAAATACTCCCGGCCTCTACATGGGTTCCCGTAGTAACCACAGCTCCAGCAGCGATAATGGAGTTGCTTTCCACCACACAACCATCCATAATAATGCTTCCCATACCCACCAATACATTGTCTTTTAGGGTGCAACCATGCACTATGGCATTATGACCTATGGAAACATTATTGCCAATAGTAGTCGGAGACTTCTGATAAGTACCATGAATTACCGCACCGTCCTGTACATTGACCTTGTTGCCCATTTTAATAAAATGGACATCGCCACGCACCACGGCGTTAAACCATACACTACATTGGTCGCCCATGCTCACCTCGCCTACGATGGTGGCATTTTCGGCAATAAAACAATCTTTTCCTATTTGTGGAGCTTTGCCCCTCACGGGTTTGATAATCATTCTAATGTATTTTGAGGTTTTTGTAAAATCGCACTCGACCTTGGTCAATGTGACAATTTATTGAAAATACGACAATAGATCGGCTTTTTTGGAAGCAGAAACGGAAAGTTCCTTGCCATTGGACAGCACCACGCTGCCACCCTTCCCTTTTTTATACTTTACCACTTCGGTTACATTCACCAAATAGGATTTATGGATACGGGCAAAGGAATAGGGCTGTAATACCTCCTCAAAATATTTTAAGGTCTTGCTTACCACTATTTTTTTCTTTTCCAGATAGATTTCTGTGTAGTTGTCATCTGCCTTGCAGAAATAGATATCCGATACATCCAACACTTGGAAACCATCTTGTTGGGGCAGTGTTATTTTTCCTTCTGCCCCCATATGTCTGGCTTGGAGCACTTGCCCTTCCAGAGCATTTTCTTTTTCTTTGATGGCCCGAACATAATCCACTGCTTTGATCAATTCATCAATATTGATGGGTTTCATTAAATAATAGGCAGCATGATGGTTCAAAGCATCCATCGCATATTGATTATAAGCCGTCACAAAAATAGTTTCGAAGGTTCGGCCCGGTATTTTATCCAACAGGTCAAAAGCATTGCCAAAAGGCATTTCCACATCCAAAAGCACCAAATCTGGTTGATGCTTTTTGATTTCCTTCAAACCCTCTTCAATGGTTGCTCCTTCACCAAGCAAGGTGATGTTTTCACAATATTTCGCCAAATAGTTTCGAAGGATTTCCCGACTATTGGCTTCATCTTCCACAATGACCGCTTTTAGTTCCATCATTGTTTTTTAAGTTTTAGGGATACTTTGGTTCCTGTTTTGTCCTCCTTTAGGTCAGCAATGGATACTTCCACTCTATTCTTATACATATCGTTCAAGATTTGGATTCGCTTTTGAATATTGCCTATTCCCTTGGATTTTTGTTTACGCTGATTAGTAGTTTTTAACTCAGCTGACTTTTTCCTTCCAATACCATTGTCCTCAATACAGATTTCAAGCATATCGTTTGTCACTTGCCGGACCTTTATTTTTAAAAATCCTTTTCCCTCTTTATAACGCAGGCCGTGCCAAATGGCATTTTCAATATAAGGTTGCAGCAGCATCGGTGGGATTTGGAAGGCATCAATATCGATTTTACCGTCCACATCAATTTCATAATCAAACTTGTCGGAGAATCTGGAATGTTCGAGTTTCACGTAGAGCTCCAATAGTTCCAATTCTTTGGCCAGCGGTATAAAATCCTCTTCGGAATTCTCGAGTACGCTTCGCATCAACACCGAGAACTCGCTCAAAAAACGGTTGGCACTCCGCTCGTCGCTTTTGGCGATATAATTGTTTACGGAATTGAGGGCATTAAAAATAAAATGAGGATTCATTTGAGTACGCAGCGACTTCAATGCCAGAAGATTGTTGGCCAGTTTTTGCTGTTTGTTACTTCTATAATAAAGAAATGCAGTTAGGGCCATCAATGCTATTCCAAAAATGAGCGAATAGATGATCCATTTTTGACGTTTACTGGTCTCTTCGTACAGCTGCTGTTCGGTTACCGCCAAACTATACTTACTCTGGCTGAGTTCTCTTTCCTGCTCCAAACTTGAGATACGGTTTTGGGTATTCGCAATCTCACGATTAAAACGGGCCGCTCTAGATATTTCTTGCTCTTTTCGCACATACAAACTATCTACCACGGCCACATAATCTTGGTAGGACTCCAAAGCTTTGGTATAGTCGCCCTTGTTGCGATACACTTCGGATAATTTTCGGGTCGCATCCTTTTGCACCACCAAATCATCGTCTTTATCGGCCTCAACAATACTTTTTTCCAGGTAAGGAATGGCCTCGTCCAATTTATCCTGGGCGATATAGGCATTGGCTATTTTATAGTTGATGCGCTGTGAGGTTACCGTATCCCTAGTGGAAATGCCTTGCCTGGCCGAGGCCACAGCATTTCTAGATAATTGTTTCAACTCGTCCAAATTCTTTTTACGCAGTTGGATTTCATCGTCATAGCGATTCTTTTGGTTATAAAAATCCGCCACCTTTTCACTTTCCTGAATCAATCTTTCCGGCGCCACTTTTTTGGAAAGGTTCAATGAATTCTGATAAAAGCCTTCTGCCTCAATTACTCGGTCCTCACTAGCAAAGGCATCAGCTATTTTAGAACTTAAATCTATTTCCTTTGGAGATATCTGATTTTTTTCTGCGATAAAAAGCCCCTCTTGATAATAGTGTTGTGCTTCTTTAAGATTCGACAATACTCTATTGGCGTCGCCCAGTGTTTCGTAAAGTTCCACTCGTTGGTAAGGCACCATGTTTTTTACTTCAACCAATGGCTCCAAAATGGAAATCCCGCTTTCATAATTGCCATTCCGTACATACGCAGTACCCAACAGCAATTTGGTCCTGTTGGATTCTTGAGCGGCCAGGGCATCCTTGAAATTGGTGATAGCCAAATCATACTGTTCATGGTACATATAAATTTCACCAAGGGTTCGGAGCGAGGATGACAGTTCTCGCTTGTTTCCTGTACTTCCGAGAGGCTCCATGGAACGGGCGATAAAATCAATGCTTTTCTCGAAATCCGTTTTTTTATAAAAGTTGGCCGAATCCAAAAAGCGCTGGTGATCCATCAGTGCACTTCTTGAACTGGAAGCTTCACGCTTTTGCTTTTGGACAGATCTGGAACTACCATAACCTTCAACCAATACATCCACATCTTCATCTGATTTGATTCGGTAACGCACCGTTTCCAGTTCCGGCCCCTCAACAATTAGCATATCACCTATGGACGCCTTAATGGTGAATTCCCCTAGACCGTTGGTTCTGGTATATTGTCCCTTATCGGTAGAAACCTGAACCCCGGAAATGGGGACATGGCTTTCCTTTCCCTTAACGGAACCCTTGATTTCCATTTGCCCTTGCGCATTTCCAACCTGCGCCCATGTGCTCAGGGAGGTCATCAATACCAATACTATTATGTAGGCCTTGTGAATCATAACTTAGGTAAACATACTGCTTCCCAAGCATTTTAAAAAATAGGACGTTGCCTAATCACCTTGAAAAACAGCATGATTTTACCTCCTTACGAAGTAATCGGGCAAGGTTACTCATTTAAAGCACCGTGTTGCTCATTCTAGGTTTTTATTGATCAAAGTTGCAGATACATTTACCTCAACATTAAAAATTATTGCATCATGAAACATATGAATTACATATTCGGTACAGCGCTCCTATTATTTATAACAGGAACAAGCTATGGTTGCAACCTAAAGGCCCACACCAAAGAGAAAACAACATTAACAACCACCTATGCCGGCAAGAAACCAGCAGAGCAATACGTTAAAATCGCCTTGCTCTTGGACACAAGCAACAGTATGGACGGTCTCATCAATCAGGCCAAAACACAATTATGGGATATTGTAAATGAATTTACCCATGCGAAATGTGGTACCAATATTAGACCTTCCCTTCAAATTGCACTTTATGAGTACGGGAACGACAACCTTTCATCACACGAAGGGTATATTAGACAGGTTTTGGGTTTCAGTAATGACTTGGATGAGATTTCCGAGAAACTTTTTTCCTTGACTACCAATGGCGGTGAAGAATATTGCGGACAAGTAATCCATACTTCATTAAAACAATTGGATTGGGGCAAAAATGCCGATGACCTTAAAATGATTTTTATTGCAGGCAATGAACCTTTTACCCAAGGAAAATTGGATTATAAAGATGCTGCCACCAATGCACAAGAAAAAGATGTAATCGTAAATACCATTTTTTGTGGCAATTACGACCAAGGCATCTCTACCATGTGGAAAAAAGGCGCTATGCTTACCGGAGGTGAGTACATGGCCATTGATCACAACAGGCAAGTGGTTCATATCAACACGCCTTATGACGATATCATTATTCAATTAAATTCTAAATTGAACAACACCTATATCTCTTATGGTTCTATTGGAAGGCAAAAGAAAGCGCTTCAATCCATGCAAGACGCCAATGCCGCTGAATTGGAAGAGGTTGTAGTCGTAAAACGTGCTGTTAGCAAAAGCTCCAGACTGTATAAAAATTCTCAATGGGATTTGGTGGATGCAGCAGAGGACGACGAATCCATTATTTCAGAATTGAAGGAAAAAGAACTACCTGAGGAACTTCAAGGGAAATCCGAAAACGAGATCAAGGTCTACGTAAAAGAAAAGAAAGCAGAGCGCCAAAAAATCCAAAAAAAGATACAGGAACTCAATGCCAAACGCGAGGTTTACATTGCCGAGCATCAAAAAGAAGAAACAGGAGAGCTTGAAAATGCCATGCTATCGGCCATAAAGACCCAGGCTTCAAAGAAAAACTTTACTTGGGATTAGGTTTATTTTAAACAGCTAATGCTACATGGTCCATCATTAAAGGTGGGCCATTTTAATTATTGGCCGCCGGGCAATAACAATCGTAGCGCTTACCTTGATCACTCTGTCCAAATTCGTAACCCAAGGTAATTTGATGAAAACCGCCATTATCAAAACGAATATCCCCTGATTGGTAGGAATAGTTATAAGAGAACAAGAATCTATTCACATTCACCCCTATTATCGGAGTAAACAACTGTAATCGTTGTTCTCCAAACTGGCCATTGGATTGAAATTGTGCCCCGTCAAAACTACGTCGGTATGACAATCCGGCCCAAACGGTACCAAAACTCACATCGCGATATACTTTTGCATTCAAATCCACTGTTTTCTCTTTGGTAAAATCCGTCATCTGGAACAAAATGGAAGGCTCTATTCTTGTTTCTCTACCAAAAACGTATCCTACGGAAAACAAATAACGTCTTAAGTTATCAAACTCAGCAGCAGTATATAAATCACGGCCACTGCCCAAAACATTTAAAATGGCGGCATGGGCGTAAAATTCAAATAAGTTATAAGATACTCCAAGGTCTACATTAAAATAGCTTGTGGTGTTTTTCACTCCGGTTACCACGGGATCAGGAATTACCGATACAAATTCACTTTCATCCAAACTGCTCAAAATGACACCTGCGCTCAAACCAAAGGACAACTGATTAAGGGTTCTAAAATCTCCTCCCAATTGCAAATGATGCGCATAGGTTGCTTTAAATCCTGTTTGTGAGTGGTAGCCGTTGGAGTCGTTAAAAAGTATGCCCCCTATTCCACTACGCTCACCAACCCTGGAATTAATGTTCAAGGTTTGCAAGCTTGGTGCCTCGTCCACATTAAACCATTGTTTCCTAGCCGTAAGACGAATTTTGGTGCCCTCCGAAATCCCTGCCATGGACGGGTAAACCAAATAATAGTTATCCGCCAAGTAGTCAAAGTATACTGGAATACCTTCTTGTGCCTTGGCCATGGACCCAAAAAACAAGGTTATAATAATCGAGGTTAAGATACGTCTCATGTGACGATTGGGGCTAATGGTTATTGAATACAATAAAACAATAACATAACGGAAACCACAATACATTATTATAATATTTTGCTACGCATCTTAACTATTGGTATTTTTGCAGCAAAGATTCAATGATGAAAGAGTTCCATATTACGGTTGTTCCCACCAACAACACCAAGATCATTAAGTTCGAGACCAACCATTTTTTGGTCAAAGGCAACTACGAATATAAAAATATAGATGAGGCCAAAGAATCCCCTTTGGCACAACAACTTTTTTATCTGCCCTTTGTCAAAACCGTTTATATTGCCAGTAATTTTGTGGCTTTGGAACGTTTTGACATTGTGGAATGGGACGATGTAAAAGACGAGGTCGCCCAGCAACTGGTCGAATACCTCAACGCTGGGGAACCGATTGTAAATGAGACCGACATTAAAAAGAAGCAACCCATTACGGTATATGCAGAGGTGACTCCCAATCCTGCGGTAATGAAATTCGTTTCGAACAAAAAAATCGTTCCCAACACCTATGAGTTCAAAAATATTGATGAAGCCAAGGACTCTCCTTTAGCTATTGAACTCTTTCACCTACCTTTTGTAAAAGAGGTTTTTATGGACGAAAACTATGTTTCCGTTACCAAATACGAGGTTGCTGATTGGGAAGAGATCAACATGCAATTGCGTGAATTCATCAGAGATTATTTGGCTGACGGGAAAGATGTAGTGACAGCGGAAGCCATACAAAAAAGCAAAGAAACTGTTGAGCAGAAAACCACTGGCACGGATTACGATGACACATCGCTTCAGATTATTGACATTTTGGAAGAATATGTAAAACCAGCCGTTGCCGGAGATGGAGGAAACATTCTATTTCAATCTTATGAAGAGGAAAGCGGAACTGTAAGCGTTATTCTTCAAGGAGCCTGTAGTGGCTGTCCATCGTCCACCTTTACCCTTAAAAATGGTATAGAAACCATGCTTAAAAACATGATGGGCGAAAAAATCAAGGAAGTCGTTGCTCTAAACGGATAATTAACGCTGTTTTACTGCCGAATTCCCATCAAAATTTGTTAAATTGAAAGGAATCATAAAAACATTGACCATGGCAGTTTTAAAAGTTATTGAAGTATTGGCGAATTCCAGCAAAAGCTGGGAAGATGCAACCAACAAAGCGTTGGAGCAAGCCTCAAAATCTGTAAAGAACATTCGTTCCATCTATATCAACGAGCAAAGCGCCACGGTAAAAGATGGAAAGATTGACGACTACAGGGTGAACGTAAAGATTACCTTTGAAGTTCATTAAAAAATTAATGAAATGAAGATGCGTCCCAAAATGGACGCATTTTTTTATGCGCAAAAATGCTCTCCTGATGAAAAAAGTGCTTTTCTATTTATTAATTGCCGCAGCGGTCCTAAGCTGCAACCAAAAACCTAAAGAAGTGACCCACGAATATACCAATGCCCTAATAGAGGAAACCAGCCCTTATCTGCTACAACATGCCCACAACCCCGTAAATTGGGAAGCATGGCGCCCAGATGTACTCGAAAGGGCCCAAAAGGAGGATAAACTTTTACTCATTAGTATTGGGTATGCCGCCTGCCATTGGTGCCACGTTATGGAAAAAGAGTGTTTTGAAGATGAGGAAGTAGCCCGATTAATGAATGAGAATTTCATAAACATTAAAATTGATAGAGAGGAACGTCCCGATGTGGACCAAATTTATATGGATGCCATCCAGATGATCAATGGGAATGGTGGGTGGCCACTAAATATTGTCGCCTTACCAGACGGGAGACCTTTTTGGGGCGCTACTTATGTTCCAAAGGACAATTGGATAAAATCATTGGAGCAGCTTGCCACCCTTTATAAAGAAGATAAACCCCGAGTAACAAAATACGCCTCGGATTTAGCGGATGGACTCCAAGCTATCAACCTTGTAGAAAATGATGAGGACAGCGACCTCTATTCTTTGGAGCAATTGGATGCATCTGTACAAAATTGGACCCAATATTTTGATACGTTTTTGGGCGGGCATAAACGTGCTCCAAAATTTATGATGCCCAACAATTGGGACTTTTTATTACACTATGCCACATCGACCGACAATGCCGAAATTATGGAATTTGTGGACACCACGCTCACCCGAATGGCATATGGTGGCGTTTACGACCATGTAGGCGGTGGATTTTCCCGATATGCCGTGGATACCAAATGGCATGTACCCCATTTTGAAAAAATGCTGTACGACAATGGGCAACTGATAAGCTTATACGCCAAGGCCTACGCGGTAACCAAAAATGAATTGTACAAAAATGTGGTGACGGAGACCATTGATTTTACCGAAGAAGAACTTTTGGATGAAAGCGGTGGATTTTATTCCTCCTTGGATGCAGATAGCCTTGATGACAACGGCAATCTGGAGGAGGGCGCCTATTACGTTTGGACAAAAGAGGAACTCACCCAACTATTGGGTGATGATTATGAGGTTTTTCAGGACTATTTCAATATTAATTCCTATGGACATTGGGAGGAAGAAAACTATGTCTTGATTAGGGATAAAAGCAATCAAGATGTTGCTAAAAAGTTCAATATTTCGATACCTGAACTGAAGATCAAAATAAACAAGAGCCTCACCATACTCAAAGAAGAAAGAAGCAAACGTCCCAAACCACGATTGGACGACAAAATACTAACTTCTTGGAACGGTTTAATGTTGAAAGGGCTTGTAGATGCGTATCGCTATTTTGGCGAAAAAAGATACTTGACTTTAGCCATTAAAAACGCAGAGTTTATTGAACGTGAAATGATGAAACAGGATGGTTCGCTCTACAGAAACCACAAAGAAGGTAGAAGCACCATCAATGCCTTTTTAGATGATTATACCACTGTGATCGATGCTTACCTTTCACTCTACGAGGTTACTTTTGATGAAAAATGGCTCAATTTGGCCAAAAACCTGCTCGAATATTCCAAAAAACACTTTTTGGATGAAGAATCAGGTATGTTTTTTTATACTTCGGATGAAGACCAATCCTTGATCAGAAGAACCATAGAAGTTGATGATAATGTGATCTCATCTTCCAACTCTATGATGGCCATCAATCTATATAAATTTCATAAACTGTATCCAGATGAAACCTATGGGGAAACCGCCAAACAAATGCTCAAAAACGTTCAAAAGGATTTTGACCGAAGGGCCCAAGGATTTTCGAACTGGCTGCATTTGGCGCTATACCTTAACCAAAACTTTTACGAAATAGCCATAGTTGGCAAAGACTACAAATCCATAGGACAAGAAATCAGTAAAGTCTATGTTCCCAATAGCATTTTGGTGGGCACCCAAAAAGATGCAAACATTGAACTATTAGAAAACAGGGACGTGCCCGGAGAAACACTTGCCTATGTATGCATTGAAGGCGCCTGCAAACTACCCGTATCAAACGCTGAAGAAGTTCTAAAACAGCTAGCCAATTAACATTTGTTTAAAAACCTTTTTTTTTATTTCATTTGAATATTAATTACGTTGCTATTTAAACTAAAAACCATTATGGAAGAATTAGAAAATTATCAAGATTACATAGACCAAGCTGTAGAATGGTCCTTTAGTATATTGCCCAATCTTATTACGGCCATCATTACTTTTTTTGTGGGTGTTTGGGTAATCCGATTGATCAATAAAATGGTGCGCCGATTTTTTGCTAAAAAGGATTACGATGAAACCCTGGAATCATTTTTACAGAGTTTTATAAGTGTTATCCTTAAAGCTCTAGTATTTGTTTTGGTAGTAACGCAATTGGGCGTCAAAACCTCATCATTGGTTGCCTTGGTCGGTGCCGCCGGTCTTGCCATTGGTTTGGCCCTACAAGGATCCTTGGCCAATTTTGCCGGAGGGGTACTCATTTTAATCTTTAAACCTTTTAAGGTGGGTGATTTTATCTCTGCCCAAGGAGTGGACGGAACCGTAAAGGAGATTTCCATTTTCAATACAAAACTGAGCACGTTTGGCAACCAAATTGCCATTATCCCAAATGGACAGCTTTCCAATGGGAACGTAATCAATTATAATATGGAGAATACCCGAAGGGATAAATTTGATGTAGGGATTGGATATGGATCCAATATTAAAGAAGCCAAAGAAATTCTTTTAAAGATATGTGCCGAAAATCCCAGCATCAATACCGAACCTGCTCCAGAAGTATATGTGGGCGAATTGGGTGATAGTTCCGTAAATCTTACACTCCGCTTTTGGGCCAATAACGATGTTTTTTGGCCAGCGCATTTTTATGTAATAGAGCAAACCAAACTACGTTTTGACGCCGCAGGAATTGAGATTCCATTCCCACAACGGGTGATGCACAAAGCTGTAATGGATTAATTTTTTTTCTTCTTTTGTTGAAGAACAAAATCTTTGAGGTAATAAGGTTCAAAATAGGCCACATCCTCAAATTGTTTCGACTCAAACTTTTCAAAAGCCATCGAAACCATATCCTCGGCTGAAGGAACAACAGATTCATCGAAAATAAAATTGGGGTGTTGCAAGACACCCCTACATTTTTCTGCCCCACTACCTACTACATACACCTCGTTCTCGCCAAGGTATTCAACAAAGGATTCCTCATTAATTATCTCCGCACGAGTTTCCCGTACTTCTTGATAGTTGTTATTATAAACACAAGAATACACCTCCATACGTCGGGCATCGAGCGCTGGAATCACCAACTCCCCAGGTTTTAAATCCACCTGACGTGCCATACTCTGTAAAGTGGGTATCGAAATCAACGGTATATCCAAGGAAAAACAAATTCCTTTTGCCGCTGACACCCCAATACGGAGTCCCGTATAGGAACCTGGACCTTTGCTTATAGCAACGGCATCCAAGTCCGAAAATGACAAAGAAGCCTCTTTCAAGGCTTCTTTTATAAATACGTGCAATTGTTCCGAGTGCGAATAACTCGCTGCGTTATTCTCTTTTAGGACAACGATTTCATCATCCTTTGAGATGCTCACAGAGCAATTGGTTGTTGCAGTTTCTAAATGTAGTATTATGGTCATAGCGGCCACAAAGATACTAGTTTAAAGCAATGGGTATACCAAAGTAGAACTCCAATATTTTTAATCGGAAAATGTAGTTGTACTTGGTCCTAATTACATCGGCCTGGGCATTTTCCAGCCTAGCTTGTGCTTGACTGTATTCGAAGGCATTCATTAAACCAACATCGTAACGATCCTTGGCATACTCGTAGGACAAACGTCTAGCTTCCAGTGTTTTTACTGCAGCTTCATAGGCCTTTTCAAATGTATTTACGTTTACATAGGCTTGCTGAATAGTACTTTCTAAAGCCAACTTATCCTGCTCCAGCTGCAATTTGGCTTTTTCCAAACTGATTTTAGATCGCATAACGTTGTTGCGCGTACTCCATCCATTAAAAATGGGAATGTTCAACTGGGCCCCATAACTAATACCATCAAAAATCCATAATTGATCGGTAAAATTAGGAGTATATGGAACTCCGTTTCCATCAGGTATCTGGGTAACATCGGAATACCGTGTACCGTATTGGAAGAACCCCGACAAAGTCGGCAAGTAAGCCCCCTTGGCAATCTTAAGATCTTGCTCGGCCAACTCTACATTGGTTTCAGAGAATTTAATGTCATTTCTAAAACCTAATGCTTTATCAAAAATAACCTTTGGTGAGTTTTTAAGAATATCGGAAGGTGGTATAGAGAATTCCTCTTCTGCTATATCAAAGTTTTCGTAATCGGTTATCTGTAGCAATTGTGCTAGACTTACTCTTGATATAATTACAAGACTTTCACCATTGATTATCTGCTGTTCTTGATTGGCTGCGGTAGCCTCAATTTCCAAAAGATCACCTCTTGGCACAACCCCGGATTCCACCAATTCCTTGGTTCTTTTCAGGTCTTGTTCCGTAACGGCATATTGCGCTTTAAAGGTTTTAAGCTGTTCTTTATTGGAAACCACATCCAAGTAAGCGTTTGCTACGTTCAACCGAATATCGTCCTTTAAATTATCCAAACGGTATTGACTGGCAATAGCACTCATTTTTGCGCGGTGCAGCCGGTTTATGTTCCTCAACCCATCAAATAGGGTTACGTTGGAACTTACCCCTCCACTTACGTTAAACGCAGTGCTATTCGTTGGTAAGTTGTTTGTTGGATTGATGGAAAAACCTGTATTACTTGAGGCCGAGGCGGACCCGTTTAAGCTAGGAAGAAGATTTCCTATGGCATCGGATTTATCAATTTGAGCATTCTCCAAATCCAGTTCAAATTGTTCTACGGTCAAGTTGTTATCTACTGCATATTCCACACATTCCTGAAGTGTCCATTTGCGCATTTGTGCGCTGGAAAAGGTAACGGCGAACAACAGTAATACTATCGTTATGCTATTTTTCATTCGTTTTTTGATTTTGGTTGTTAAAATGATGGTCAGCATGGCTTAATCTTCATCAGATTTTTTCTCAAGCTTGTTCCAAACTTTGATTTTATCGTCTTCACCAATACCTGAAACTATTTCGACATCTATACCGTCACTTACACCCAACTCAAGATCTCTACGCTCAAACTCGTTCTCTCCCACTTCAACCTCTACGTAAGGCTTTTCCGTTTCTTTGTCAAATTGAAGCAAGGCTTCTTTTAAGGAAAGTACATCTTTCTTCTCCTCTAAAACAATGGAGGCATTGGCACTGTAACCTGCTCGAACATATGAAGTACTATCGGTATCCTTAACAGCTAAATCACCTTCGATTTTAAACTGAACAGCCCCTTCTTCCTCTACACCTTTTGGTGCAATAAACTTAAGATTGGCATCAAATTTTTGTGCTTCCAAAGCTCCCAAACTAATTTCCAAAGGCATTCCAACATGTAGTTTTCCAACCTCGGCTTCGTCCACTTCTCCTTCAAATATCATTTTGGACATATCAGCGATAGTGGCAATAGTGGTACCCTCGTTAAAGTTGTTACTTTGGATTACCTGGTCCCCCTCTTTTACAGGAATCTCCAAGATAGTTCCGGAAACAGTGGCCCTAATATTGGTATTTGCACTCGCTGAACCTCCAGCAGAACCTTTTCTAATAATCTGATAATCGGCCTGTGCATTTTTCAACTCTTGCAAAGCTTGTTCGTAGGTCAATTTCAAGTTGTTGAAATCTTGGTTTGAAATCACCCCTTTTTCAAACAATGTTTTGTTTCTATCGTACTCCAACTTGGCATTGCTCAACGCCAATTCGGCATTGCGAACCCTACCTGCGGCCTGGTTCATGGATTGCTCATTGGGAACTACTTTAATTACCGCAATAAGGTCTCCTGATTGTACTCTCACCCCTTCTTCCAAAAGGATTTTATCAATAATCCCAGATATTTGAGGTTTGATATTAATTTCATCTTCAGGAATAACCTTTCCGGTAACAATTACCTTATTTACTATATCCTTCCGTTCAGCTGTTTCGGTTTTATACAGCTCTACAGGAGTACTGTTCTGCTTTAAAAAGTAGACTACCGCGGCCAAAATACCTATGACCACTACCCCTATCAATCCGTATTTTACATACTTGTTCATTCTTGCTTATTTGATTTCGTTATTTAAATTGTATTGATGATTATTCTTCTCTTAATGCATCTATGGGTTTAATTCTTACAGCTCGGTTGGCTGGCAATAATCCTATGAGTACGCTCAGCCCTACCATTAAAACAAATGATACGATGAATTGCGATACACTAATCATTGGTTTTACGAATGGGAAATCATCCCCACTACCAAACATAGCGTCCAAAATGGACAATATCCCTACCGCAATGGCAAAACCTACTAGGCCAGCAAACGCCGTCAACACTATGGCTTCCAAAACAATCTGACGTTTTACTATCTTGGGTGTTGCACCCAAAGCTCTTCTTACCCCTATTTCTTGTGTACGTTCCTTTACAGTAATCAAAAGGATATTACTTATGGCAATTACACCGGCCAATAGCGTAAAGATTCCAACGAAAAATGAAAATCCTTTCAGAACCGTTGTAAATGCAGTAATATTATTGAATATTTCAGACAGATCAAAACTACCTATGGCACGCTCGTCATCCGGATGAATATCGTATTTAAGCTTTAGAATATCCTTTATTTGTTTTTCAACGACTGGTACCGGAGTTCTTTCTTCCACGGCTATTGCCATCCATCCCATTCTATCCCCAGAATTAAATGCTTTTTGAAAGGTGGTAAAGGGAATAAAAACTGCATTTTCTCCATCAATATTGATGTTATTGTTTGGTTTATAAATTCCAACAACCGAGAAATAAATACCGTTAATACGAATGTCTTCACCTATAGCTTTTTCTCCTTTATCGAAAAGGAGTTTATAGGTTTCCTCTCCAATCACACATACTTTTTTTGAACCTTCAATATCCGTCTGGTTCAAAAACCTACCTTCCACTAATTTCTTTTTGGTGATATTATCTATTTCTGGAAAGTCACCGTATACTGCCGAACCACTGGTTTGGCCATTTCGATAAACGGTTACAACACCTCGATGGTTACCCAATTCAATTCGAGGGGCCAATACCTCAATTTCCGGAATCTGTTTTTTCAGGATGTCCGCATCTTCAAGCTTGTAGCGGATTCTTCTTCCTCGCTCAAAACCTTTGTAAGGTTCTGAGGTTGATTGTCCCCAAACAAACAGACTGTTCGAAGCAGTACCTGCAAAAAGTTTATTGAATCCATTGCTCATACCATTGGCGGAGCCCAATAACAACACCAAGATGATCATAGCAAAGATCACTCCAAGCATGGTGAGGAAGGTCCTAAGCATATTCTTGCCCAGCGTATGAAAAATTTCGATCCACAAGTCCTTATCAAATAACCACATAACTATTTATCACTTAGTGCAACAATGGGTTTTACATTTGCAGCTTTCATAGCCGGCAACAAGCCTGCCAATACTCCTGCAATAATCAATATTATTGTGGCTGTAACCACAACGGAAAGGCTTACCGATGGATCGCTAAAGGCCGGTGTCTGAATCGTAGGACCTATTGCGGCCAAAATCATCCAAGCAAACAACAGTCCAACAAAACCTGAAATCGACGTAATAAAAACCGACTCCAACAATACCAAGTTCACGATTTGACTAGGTCTTGCGCCGAGGGCTTTTCGCACCCCAATTTCTTTTGTTCTCTCCTTAATAGTAAACACCATGATATTTCCGATACCCACAATCCCAGCGATGAGTATCAAAAACCCAACACCAATACCAATTGCTTTCAATACAGATGTAAAACTGTTAATATTATCAAAGGCCTCAGCATAGTTAAATATATAAAGGCCTGATTGGTCGTCCGGGTCAATTTTATGTCGTCTTTTCATTAAATCCTCCAATCTACTCGAAAACTCCAATGATGTAGCAAGGTCGTAGGTTGGATTGTATGTAAGAGCAATCATATTGATATTGTTGGTATTCCCATAAATACGCTGATACGTGCTTACAGGGGCATATATTCTTCTTTCGGCATTATCATCTCCATCATCTGTAAAAATGCCAATTACCCTAAAAGGCAATCCATTGAATTCGACAAATTTCCCTAATGGATCTTCATCCTTAAAAAGGTCTTCTGCAACCTTTCTACCGATTACGGCAACTTTGGCCTTGTTGATGATATCTGCTTCATTGATATATCTACCAGCAACCACCAGTGTTTTTTCTATCGCCTGATGATCTGGATGTGTCCCTTGCACGGAATACGAACCTGTTTCACTTTTATATCTAGCGGTTGTATTGGCGTAATATCTTGCGCTTATATACTCGACATCTTCAGGAAAACTTTGTTTGATGTACTCTAAATCATCATTTTTCAATTGGATACGTCTGCCGGCCTCAAAACCTCCATATGCTTTGGATGTAGTTCCTGGACGAACAAAGATGGAATTGGTGGCATCATCGTTAAACTGACCAGTAAAACCGTTTTGCATACCGTTTACCGAAGCTAGGAGCATAACTAAAATAAAGATGGCCCATCCCACGGAAAAACCCGTCAAAAAGGTTCTCAATTTATTAGTCTTGAGCGTATTGAATATTTCTTGCCAAACGTCCCGATCAAACATACTGTTCTGCCCTTACTTGTTCGACTTTTTTATCTTCTACAATAACACCATCTTTTAGGTGTACGATTCGTTTGCACATATGTGCAATATCTTCTTCGTGGGTCACAACCAAAATGGTATTCCCATCATCGTTAATTTTTTGGATAAGGTCCATTACCTCATAGGAAGTTGTACTGTCCAAAGCTCCGGTTGGCTCATCTGCCAGCAAGACTTTGGGTTCTGCAGCCATGGCCCGTGCAATGGCCACCCTTTGCTTTTGTCCACCGGAAAGTTCACTTGGCAAGTGGTCGGCCCATGGTTTTAAACCCACCCTTTCCAAATATTTCATGGCTTTTTCTTGGCGTTCCTTTCTAGGTACCTTTTGGTAATACAATGGAAGCGCCACATTCTCTAGAGCACTCTTGTAATTTATAAGGTTGAAGGATTGAAAGATGAATCCCAGAAATTTATTCCTATACTGGGCTGCTTTGGTTTCACTCAGGTTTTTGATTGGCACACCATCCAAGGTATACTCACCGGAATCCGCCCCATCCAACATTCCTAAAATGTTCAACAACGTGGATTTTCCCGATCCTGAAGACCCCATAATGGCCACAAGCTCTCCTTCTTCAACTTTAAAATTTATCCCTTTTAAAACATGAAGGGAATTGCTCCCCATTTTATAGGACTTATGAAGATCTTTGATTTCTATCATGATTGGTGATGTTAGCTATCTTACTTTTACCTCTGCTAGTAAGACATATAAGTTGTTAAAATGTTACAAGATTTTTTACTTTTTTTTCTAAATAGTGGCTTTGGCAGGCTATTCCTCGGCTAGAGCGTTCCAGACTTTTACTTTGTCAGTTGCCACTATGCCCGATTTTACCTCAACAAAGATACCATCGCTTACACCCAGCTCCACATCCTTTCGTTCAAATTGCTGATCAGCTGTTTGTACCTCTACATAGGGTTTTTTGGTGTCATCATCAAATTGCACCAAGGCTTCTTTTACGGCCAAAACACTATCAGCTCGTGCCAGAATAATAGAGGCATTGGCACTGAGACCTGCCCTGATAAATACCGTATCGTTCTTTTTTAAAGTTCCCTTAATTTCAAATTGGATAGCCCCGTTCTCTTCTTTCCCTTTTGGTGCGATATAATCCAATACGGCATCAAAAACACGGTTTTCAATGGCACCCACGGTAATTTCCAAAGGAAGATCTTCTTTTATTTTTCCAACTTCGGATTCATCTACCTTGCCTTCAAAAATCATTTTGTCCACATCGGCAATGGCCGCTATAGTTGTTCCCTCGTTAAAGGTATTGCTTTCAATGACCTGGTTGCCCACCTCTACGGGTACTTCGAGCACCATTCCACTTACTGTCGCCCTGATCATGGTATTGGCCGAACTGCTCAACCCACTTGTTGTTCCTGTTTTTACAATATCGTAGCGTTTGTTGGCCGCAGCATAGGACTGCTTTGCTTGGTCGTAAGAAACTTGGGCCCGCTCCAAATCTGTTTTGGGTATCACACCCTTACCAAATAAGATGGACTGACGTTCGTAGTTTCGTTTTTGATCATCCAGGTTGATTTTTGCCTCATCTATGGCATTCTTCGCATCGTTGAGGGCAGATAAATTGGGGACTACCTTGATTTTGGCCAATAGGTCTCCCGATTTTACATAATCTCCTCCTTCTACATAAATTTCCTCTATCACCCCGGAAATATTGGGTTTGATCAACACTTCTTCCAAAGGAAGAATACTCCCCGTCGCCACTGCCTTTTTTACAATGGTCTGTTTGGAAGGTGTTTCCGTTTCATATACCACTGGGTCTTCAGAATTTTTCTGGTACAGGTAATACATGGAGCCACCGAAAACTATTACGATGAGCAACAAGATGACAATGGTTACCGATTTTTTCATTTTAATTGATGTTATTGATTGATTCTTTACTTATTATTCTGTTCGTAATGCTTCAATAGGGCGCACCCTAATAGCGCTTTGCGCCGGTATAAAACCAGCCAAAAGACCTGATACCATTAAAATGGTCAGGGCTCCCGTTACCACCCCTACGCTAACACTTGGACTCATGAACATATCCACTGGCCCTACACTATCCAATAAGGAGTTGATTCCAAAAATGACCAATGATCCCAATATGATGCCCACCATTCCCGAAATTAAAGTCAGGAAAATGGATTCCATCAAAATTTGTTTTTTTATGGACCATGGTTGTTCGCCCAATGCCCTGCGTATTCCAATTTCCTTGGTACGTTCCTTTACTACGATGAGCATAATGTTACTCACTCCGATAATTCCGGACAGCAACACCATTATTCCCACGATATAGGCTACTGCCTTTAATGCCCCAAAGAGACTTTCCACTCGATTGTATTGTTCGTAGAGATCAAAATAACCAACGGCCCTTGTGTCTTCGGGATGCACTTTGTGACGTTTCTTCATTACATCGACAATTTTATCCTTGAGTTGGGAAATGGAACTACCATTGTTTGCCGTAATGGCCATCCAACCCACATCTTCTCCCCGATTAAATGCTTGGGAAAATGATGTAAAGGGAACAAATATTTCCTTTTGCCCCTCTTCTCCGCCACCACTGCTGTTCTTTTTATAAGTGCCAATAACCATAAAGTTTACCCCTTGTATTTTGATATAGGTCCCGAGCGCATCCTCATCCTTATCGTAAAGGTCATTTTTCACTCCTTGGCCAATTATGGCTACTTTTCTTTTTTCGTTAATGTCGTTATAGTTCAAAAATCTTCCCGAAGTCACCGCCATAGGATCTTGGTTGATAATTTCGGGGTAATCACCATACACATTGTAGGCTCCCGTTCTAATACCCCGAACCACATTATTGTTTCCCCCAAAACCGCCAAGTTGGTTCCGTGGGGAAATAAACCTGAGGTTGGGCACATTATCGCGCAATGCGGCTACATCATCAATCTTAAACTCAAAGCGTCTCCCTTTGGGAAGACCTTCGTAACCCTTGGTCGTTGCCCTGGTCCACATAAACATGGTATTGGTGGCAATATTTCCAAAATCTTGCTTAATACCATTCTCCAGTCCCTTGCCAGCGGCCAAAAGTACAATCAGAATAAAGATGCCCCAGCACACTCCGAAAGCCGTAAAGATGGTACGCCACACATTGGTTGTGAGTACTTCAATAATTTCCCGCCATCTATCTTTATTGAACATATCAGCTTATGGGTTATTCATCTCTAAGAGATTCGATTACTTTCACTTTTGCAGCTCTATACGCAGGCACAAAACCTGCCAGGGTTCCAGCGACTATCAAAACAATTACAGTGGAAAAGGCCACATTAAAGTTCACGGATGGGTTCATAATGTAATCTACTTCAACATTGGGACCCACTATCTCCAAAAGGGCCATACTAAAAATGAGCCCTCCAAAGCCAGAAATTGCAGTTACGAAAATAGCTTCGTGCAGAATCATTCCAATTATTGACCATGGTTTTGCTCCCAACGCTTTTCTAATTCCTATTTCGCGGGTACGTTCCTTGACCACGATCATCATAATATTGCTTACGCCCACAACTCCAGCTATAATGGTACACACTCCGACAAACCAGAAAAATAATTTGATATTATTCGTTAGACCATAATAGCGCTTGGCCTCTTCCATCGCGCTCCATACCTCGATAGCTCCAGTATCATCTGGGGCGATGGTATGGGTTTGTTGCAGATATTCCCGGAGTCCATTTTTAAAATCAATGGCCTGTGCCACAGCTTCGTCAAAATTTTCCCGAGGTGGTAAGGTAAAAGACAAGTTGTTGAGTCTGTTTCCGCCATTAAAAGTTCGCTGTGCTGTTGTTATTGGTATGTAGATACGTTCTTCTTCGCGGTCTTCCATCTCCTTAAACACACCAATCACCTTGAATGGTATCCCTGAGATATCAATAAACTCACCAATTGGGGTATCTACTTCTCCAAAAACATCTTTTTTTATTTTGTTTCCGATGATGGCCACCTTCCCATTGGAGACTTCATCTTGGTAATTGATAAACCTGCCCTCCACCATTTTGGCATTCTCTATAAACTGAAAATCGGAAGCTACCCCTTGCACTCCATAAATCAATGCTTCCTTTCCGTAGTTAACACTTATACCACGGACAAATATTCTGGCAGAACCATATTCAATATCGTCATCGAACATGGCACTTGCTTTATCGTAATTTTCATTGACGAGCTGAATACGCCTTCCGGGATTGAGACCTTTATATTCTTTTGAAGTTACTCCGGGCCACACCCAAACACTGGTAGATGCATCTTGTTTGAATTCGTTTTCGATACCATTTCGCATGCCTTGCCCAAACCCAAGTAGTATTACCAAAATGAAGATACCCGAGGCTACGGAAAGCCCGGTTAAAAAAGTGCGGAGTTTGTTCTTTCGTATGGTGTCAAATATCTCTTGCCACCTTTCCAGGTCGAACATGGGTTAGCGATTTTGATTGATGAGTGACGCGAGCGTACACTAATAAGACAATTAAACTCGCTGAATGTTACAGTTTGAGGTAAAATATCTTCGGAAAGATTAATTTACCCTCTCATTTTTCTATAAATAAAGTAAAATAAACCTGCCACAAGAACATAAGGGACAGCCATGAGGTAAACAATGCCATTATTGATTGCTTCTGCTGTTTTTCCATCAGATTCGCTTTCTACCACTGCGCGGCACATGGCACATTGGGCTTCCGATACGGTTGGAAAAACCAATAAAATAAGTAATATGATGATTAGTCTTGCCTTCATGGAATAATCAATATGGATAGTATGGTGAAATCATAATATAGACCAAAACTCCTGTTATGGCAACATACAACCAAATTGGAAAAGTATATTTTGCCCATTGTCTGTGAGCTTCAAAATCATCGAGATATACTTTTGAATAAGTAATCAATACCAATGGAATCACAGAAATAGACAGCACAATGTGCGTCATCAAAATAAAATAATATATAAACTTTATGGGGCCCTCATCTCCGAAAATAGTAGTTTCGGATGTCATGTGATAGGCCACGTACATCACTAAAAATAATGCCGACAGTATAATGTTAGTGGTCATTAACCTTTGATGTATCAATTGTCGTCCATTTTTGATCGCCACAACGGCAGCAATCAATAAAATTGCGGTAAGACCATTTATTCCCGCATATATTGGCGGTAAAAAGGATAACGGTTTAGCGTTTGGAATCTTGTAACCAAACAATAGGGCAACCACCAATGGGATTGCTATAGAAATTACGGTTATCAACTTATTGAACCGCTTTTCTTTTAAAGAAATTTCCTCGGTCATTCTGCCAACAATTTTTTAATGTCCTCTTTTAAAATGGTAATCTGCTGAGTTTCTCCATCGGCATTTACCTCTTGTTCTTCAGTAATTGTGCCCCGATAATAAATTAGCGGGTTACCAAATTCATCTTCACGGGAACGAATATACCCATTTTTATCAACCAATGCGAACATGCCGGAATGCTCAAAACCACCCGGAGCCGCTTGATCCTCACTGGCAAAAATATAAAACCCTTCTTGGGCCAATTGATATATTTTATCCTGGTCACCTGTCATTAAATGCCAATCTTTATCCGTAATCCCATATTTTTCAGCATACTTTGTCAATACAGATGGTGTGTCATACCTTGGGTTGATTGTAAAGGATGCTACTCCAAAATTTTTATCATTTTTAAAGGCATCTTGAAGTTCCACCAAGTTTTTCGTCATTACAGGGCAAATGGTCGGGCATGTGGTAAAGAAGAAGTCAACCACATAAACTTTCCCCAAATAATCCTTATTGGTGACCAACACGCTGTCTTGATCATAAAACGAAAAGTTAGGCACCCTTCTCTTTTCTCCTTGGTTTACCACAAAACCTACTTTGGCATCTTTGGAACTTACACTCATGCGGTCGTTTTCGACAACTGTGCCTCCCTTGACCCGCTTTGTGATTTCGTAAACAGCAAAAATTCCGAAAATCAAAATAATTGCTGATACCCAAATATAGGTGTGCTTCTTTTTGTTATTTGCTCCTGTTGGCATTGTTCTTTTTTAAGGCCAAGCGATACTCCGCCAAGATTATCTTGACATCGTCCACCATTTTATTGTTCAATTCTGCTACGGAAGAGGTGTCAAAACCATATTTAACACCCTCATCCTCATCATCGGTTCTTCCCCTAAGCTTAAGGTCCTTGTCTATTATAAAAACATTGGGAGTGAATAACTCTTCATCCAAATCAATATTTGACTTCAAGGAATTGAAGAGTTCCTTTATTTCAGCATCGGAACCAAAGGCAAAATGCCATTTATCCACACTGGAGAGCTTACCCAACTCATTCTTCAATTCAACTACCTGTTCCTCATTTCCCTTGGGAACCACCATGACTATCTGAAAATCATTGAACTCCCCGAACCTTTTGTAAATTTTTTGGTTGAGATTGAATGCATTGCCTTGTTTAGCACCAACATTGTTTCCCAAAAAACCTAAAATGGTAATTTTATCTTTAAGTTGTAAATTAGGGTCTAATGTGGAAACATTGGATACATTTTCACTTAGCACGGGCAGTCGCCCAAAATTATTTACCCCTGAAGCAAAAAATAAATAAACCACCACAGGGAGAATAAAAAGTACTCCTAATACGATTTTCTTTTTCATAGTGTCTAAACCGTACAAAAATAAAAAAAGACGGTTGAAAAACCGTCTTTTAAATTTGTTAAATGCTTTCTTAGAAATTCCAAGTTATGAACCCATCCTTGTAAACATTGTAAATATAATCTGCTTCGAAGAGCAAAATAAATATCAAATAACAGATTAGGAACACGGGAGTCCACACTATCACCCTTCGCAACGAAGTTTTCTCATCCCTGAGGTGCATAAAGTCCCATGCAATATAATAGGCCTTAACCAAAGTTAAGATGATAAATATCCAGTTAAGCAGTTTCATCCCCAAAAAGTAGCTATGGGTAAGTGCTCTAGGTTTAACGATACCCAATGCAACTTCAACTGTAGTAACTATAGAAAGGAAAATAAGTACCCCCCAAATTTTTTGGGTGTTGGACTTAAATTTTAAAAGTCCTCTGAAAATCTCAAGTTTATGCTCGTGTGCCATTTATAAACAATGTTTTTATACCAAATAAAAGAATGTAAATACGAATACCCATACCAAATCCACAAAGTGCCAGTATAGCCCAACTTTTTCTACCATCTCGTAATGACCTCTGCGCTCGTAGGTGCCAAGAATCACATTAAAGAAAATGATAACGTTGATGACTACACCGGAGAACACGTGGAATCCGTGGAATCCTGTGATAAAGAAAAAGAAATCGGCAAATAATCGGTGACCGTATTCGTTATGAACCAGGTTTGCACCTTCCACCACTTGTTTGGCTTCCAATATTTTTGCCAATGATTCTTTTCTATCAAAGAGGGTTTTTTCACCTTCTTCGTTCAGTTTCTCGCCACGGACAAGGATATTTGGCGTCGCTTTAAACCCTGCCACAACTTCGTTCAAAGAGTAAGAAGTCTTGTAACCCTCACCTTGGAACCATATACCTTCGTTAGATTGATGCTTTACCCTTTCTTCCGGTAACGTTTCTGCAAAATCCGCCAAAGCAATTCTTTTACCAGTTTCTGCATTCACAAACTGAAGGATTCTGCCTGAGTTGGTTTCAACGGCTCCGTAATCACCTTTTATAAAAGTTGCCCATTCCCAAGCCTGTGACCCAACGAAGATAGCACCACCGATAATGGTAAGGAACATATAAAGGATAACACTTTTTTGTTTCATTTTATGACCTGCATCCACTGCCAACACCATGGTCACCGAGGACATAATCAAAATAAAGGTCATAAATGCTACATAATACATGGGTGCTTCTACACCGTGCAAGAACGGAAAGTGAGTAAACACCTCATCGGCGATAGGCCAAAGTTCTATGAACTTAAATCTTGAGAAACCATAGGCTACCAAAAACCCGGAAAAGGTCAAGGCATCCGACATGATAAAAAACCACATCATCATTTTTCCATAGCTAGCGCCAAGGGGTCTATTCCCGCCTCCCCAAACGCTATCTTCTGTACCGGTACTTACCGTTGCATCCATATAAAAGGTCGTTTTATTAAAACTTTCACAAATTTACATTTTTTGATGTATTGTAAAAGACAAACTTGAATGAAAACTGCTCCAATCAAATTTTATTTTACGAAATACATGAATAGAATTAGATATACCCAGATAAAATCCAAAAAATGCCAGAAAGTGGCACCCAATTCCATCCCCAACATATTTTCCGGCGTATATTTATTTCTAAGTTGCTGAACCAAAACTACCAATAGGGTAATTAAACCAGCTACCACGTGCGCAATGTGCACAGCTGCCAACAAAAATACATAGGACATTTTTATATTACTGGTAGGACCGGTAAAATAATATCCGCTCTCCAACATTTGCGAAAAACCAACAAATTGCAATGAGATAAAAGTAATTCCCAGAGCCAATGTGATGAGCAAAAATATAGTTCCCATCTTTTGGTTGTCTTTACCCACTGCCTTTTTTGCTGCAAAATAGGCAATACTACTTAAGATAAGTATGACCGTGCTGATAAAGAATGCGCTGGGCAACTCTAAATCGCTCACCCAATCTTCACGCTTACTGCTTACGATATAGGCACTGGTCCAACCGGCAAAGCCCATGATCAAACTCACTATACCAAACCAGAGCATCATTTTTTTTGCCCGTCTGTTCTTTTCCTTTGCTGTCCCTTGGGTTAAATCCATTTTAGCTTATAAACTTATCTATTACGTATACTATTTGAATCAATGATATATAGGTAACACTGGCCAACATCAATTTACGTGCTGATGAATTGTCCCTATTTTCATATAATTTGAATGCGAAAAACAACATTGTCAATCCAGACAACAATACAATAACGGCAGCTGGAATGGAAAGATGCAAACGTCCTGTAAAACCGAACACCGGTATTATGGAGATAACAATCATCCAAATGGTGTAAAGGATAATCTGCATTGCAGTGCCTTTATCCTTATTACCGGTGGGCAACATTTTAAAACCTGCTTGTTTATAGTCTTCATCCAACATCCAACCAAGGGCCCAAAAATGAGGGAACTGCCAAAAAAACTGAATCATGAACAATGTTCCAGGTTCTATCCCAAAATCATCTGTTGCCGCAACCCAACCCAACATAAATGGGATGGCACCTGGAAACGCACCAACAAAAACCGAAAGTGGGGATTTTGTTTTTAACGGAGTATATACGCTGGTATACAAAAAAATAGATATGGCTCCGAACATAGCTGTTTTAGGACTAAGTGCCAATAGCGACAGAACGCCTAAAACGGTCAAAACAATGGCTATGACCAATGCAGTTCTTACGGACATTCTCCCTGAAGGGATGGGTCGGTTTTTGGTACGCCTCATTAGAGCGTCCAAATCTTTTTCTATAATTTGATTATAGGCATTGGATGCGCCCACCATGCAATACCCGCCAAACATCAACAACAACAAAGACACCAAATTAATCTGATAGGCACCAAGCAAGTATCCGGCAATGGACGAGAAAACTACGCTAATAGCCAATCTAGCCTTTGTAATTTCCTTAAAATCAGAAAATAGCAAGGAAAGGGTGTTGTTTTTTACAGAACCTACGGCAGACTTCATCCACATCTTTATTGGCTGGCAAAGATAACGCCAGTGTATATCTTTTGCAACCAAAGACAAGGTTTTATGATGGTTACCTTAAAAACCACAAAAAAAGCCCGAATGAACATCATCCGGGCTTTTTCCATTCCTGCCTCAACAGGAATTATATAAATCTTATTGCAATTTAAACGTAATTGGAATACTAAAAGGTACTTTTACTGCCCTACCTCTTTGTTTTCCTGGAGTCATTTTTGGTAGTTTTTGAATAATACGCATTGCCTCGGCTTCTAAATTCTTGTCCGGTCCGCGCATTCTAATATTACCAATGCTTCCGTCTTTTTGAATAACAAAAATAACACTCACCCTACCTTGAACACCCATTTCTTGAGCAATTTCCGGGTAACGGAAGTTTTTACGGATATGTTTCTGCATCATTTCTTGGAAACAAGCTTTCTTATCACTAGCTCCTTCACAACCTGGAAATACAGGAACGTCCTCAATCACAGCAAAAGGAACACTAATATCCTCTTCTACTTCTTCAACTTCAACTTCCTCGATTTCGATTACCTCTTCCTCTTGACTAGTTTCAGTAGACTCGATAACGGTCTCTTCCACTTCTTCTTCATCTTCTACAACCTCGATTACTTCGGGGGCAGCAGGTGGCGGTGGCGGTGGTGGAGTCTTAATTTGCTCGGTCATAGGAACTTCTTCGTCCAATTGATCTTCAACATTCATAGAAATGTCGTAGTTATTGACCTTGTCATATTTTTTCCACTCCATGGCTCCGTAGACCAAAGCCAAAACAGCAGCTAATCCTATAACAAAGTACAGTGCACTGTTTCTACCTACGTCCGCTTTCGGGTTCTTTTTTGGTTCCATCCTTTTCTCCTTTTCTAAATTTAGTGTTTGCTAATTTAATTATTAATTGGTTAAATAAACAATTAAAATTTCCATTTTAACGGGTTTTTCTTAGAAAAAACCCACCGAATCAGTCCAATTCCTGCAAATGCTCCCAAAACATTTGCTAAAACGTCACCAAATTCGGCCATTCGATCAGTAGTGATCGTATACTGTAATATCTCAATAATTATGCCATAGGCAACAGCTGAAATCACAACGATTTTAACAGTTTTAATAAGACCTAAAGCTCCTTTTGTGCGTTCACGAAAGCACAAAGAACCCAAAAACCCAAACCCTAAATAAAATACAAAATGGATGATTTTATCTGCATATGGAATATTTAAGTTTCCCGTATTCAAATCCATACTTGAAAAAGAAAATAAGCTGAGCATTGTTATGAACATTGCCCAGCTTACAAATAATAAGGTATATGCGTAATTTTTAAGCACCAATCAATGCCTTGTAATCTTCAGCACTCATCAGGTCATCAGCCTCGGAGGCTTCACTCATTTTAATTTTGATCATCCAGCCATCACCGTATGGGTCGGAGTTTACTTTTTCAGGCTCATCTTCCAAGGATTCGTTAAACTCAACAATCTCTCCGCTTAGTGGCAAAAAAAGATCGGAAACTGTCTTTACAGCTTCAACGGTTCCAAATACTTCCTCTTTATCCAATGTTTCATCCAAAGTTTCCACTTCCACATAAACTATATCCCCTAGTTCACTTTGGGCGAAATCCGTAATACCTACGGTTGCGATATCTCCATCTATCTTGACCCACTCATGGTCCTTGGTATACTTTAATTCTGATGGTATGTTCATTACTATTTGTTTGAATTAGTAGATGGACAAATGTAACAGATTGCTGAAAGCTTTTCAAAGAAACTTTATGACAAAATGCAAGAAAAGTGTATTAATTGCCAAAGTTATACCTCAGCGTAAAGCCAGCATTGATCGTTGTTTGTGGAAATGCAGTGGAAACTGCAAATTCTGAGAACGAATGGTCGTAGAAGAACAGGGCATTCAAACTTTTGCTCAAAGCATAATCGGCAGTAAACTTTATGGACATTAATTTTTGACCTGATGTGATTTGATTATTGTCGATATCCAAATTGCGGATTATCGTAATGTTGTCCCGGAGCGAAAGGTCTGCTTTTAAATTCAGGTCTCCTTTTAAACGCGTTTTCTCACCTCCAATGTTGGTCACAAATTTTACATCCTTAAAACGATATCCAAGACCAAGAGTATATTCATTTCCGTTGATTTCGGTCAAAAGATTGTTGTCAAAACTCAAGGACAAGGTTCTACTGGTCCTTACTTCTGCCAAGAAGCTGAATGAGTTCTGCATTTCAAAATCCACCCGCATCAAAGGACTGAATTCATCCGTAAGCACCACGTTATTAATAAGGGTCTTAGGAAGTAAATCATTTGTTTCTGGATCAAATGTGGTATTCTGACGTTCCAAATTGGTTTGGAAAGAGTTGACACTATATGCTGCACGATATCCATGGCTCAGGGAAAAACGCTTAAACTTCTTTTTAAACCATCGATTCTTCATTAAACCGGTATACTTTAAATTCCAGTTTGGAATTGGAATATCTCTAAAGGCGTCCATATTCACACGTTCAACATCTTGCCCTGTATATGCTGCAAAGAACGCTGGAAGTAATACATCTTGCTGTGTTTTTCCATAACGCTCCGGAAAACCATCTTCATCGAGTTCTCCAGGATTTTCTCCCCTATCGGCCACCAAACGGTTTGCAATTGTGATTCTATTTTGTTTGAATTGCTCAAACGTCTCGGAGTCGAATTCGTCGCTTTTATTGAATACTGTTCCGATCATTACTGTGGAAATACTAAAATTCCCCATTTCATTGATCAATCCATCTTGTCCGTTCATCCATTCTTCGGGACTGTAACTTTCTTGGGAGGAGCTCATATAATTCCTGTCAGCACTCAAATCTATGGTCAAATCCTGAGTTGGTTGAGCCGTAGCGGTAATGTTCAATTGTTTATTCGTGTTTTGCATAAACTGCCTACTGTACTCGGGATAATCCGTCAACCATCCATTACGGGCTGCTTCAAAACGCACATCGGCTTGACTTCCAAAGACAAAGCCCAAAGTTGGGCGAGTTGTACCTATAAATCCTATGGACTGTGTATATCCGGGCAGTACAGTCCCCCTGTTCTCACTATAGTTTACGTTAACCCGCTTTACCATGGTAAGAATATCTACCAATGTATTGAAACCTTTACTTGTTTTTCGAGGACCATTGTCACCAGTATCATCTGCAGGGTTACCAGCCTTGTCCCTTCTCACTGGAGCTTGATTGGCATTTACTTTGCCACCACGTTTTTTGAGTCCCAAAAAGTCATAAAAACGCTGCATGCTCATATTGGCCGTTAAATTATGCGTGCTTGCATTTTGAACCGTGTTGATGTCTATACCGGCAACCTCGCGCAATGCATCGCCACCTCGTTGCCAATCAAAATTACTTGTGTAGGTATACTGCGCATTTATAAAATTGAGGAATGGAATCTTGCTAAAAGGCAGTTCGTAGTTCAACTGCATTTGCTGCGCATGTCTATTGGGCTCTCCAATATCAAAAAATCCATCCCATAGACCCAGTTCCTCATTGATGCCAGAATCGGGATTTTCGTCCACATTAAAATAATTACGGACAATATTATTGTTGGAGGCAGTCAGGTTCAACCTCAAAGATTTGGTAATACTATAATTGAGTGCATATTGCCAATTGAACAGGTAATTACGTTGCTGAAGCAATGGTAGCTCCAATGCATCCACCCCTGGCTCTAAAACATCCCGATACCGTTGTTGGTTAAAGGAGCGATTGTAGTTGGCATTTACCGAAAGACTTGTGGGCAATGCATTAAAGTTCAAATCTTTCAACCATTGCCAATACTTCCCTGTGAGCATGGAATCCTTTTTGGCGAAAGGCGCTACGGGAGCTGGTTTAAAATTATGATTGTAAACAAATCCAGTGGAAACATTTTGATCTCTAAGCTCAGCTACTTCAAAATCCCTATGATCTGTCTCATTATAAGAATAGTTGAAAGTGAAATTTTCCACGTCAAAGAAATTCTCTTCAGCTTCCTCTCCCCTATTTTTTCGCACACCTATCAAGTTGATGCTAGTGCGCTTGGTGTAATCCTCCGCCTGCTCTTTTATAGTCTCTGCCTCCTCGGCAGTTGCTGCCGCTGCAATCCTATCATCCAATCTTAAATCGTCATATACAGGATCGAACTCCGGAGTGATCAGGGTTTCAGAGATTCCGTAATTAAAAGGTAGCTGCAGATTCCATTTCTTTGGAAACAACTGCCCCACATTTACATTGGTCACTACATCATAAGAGATGGCATCTTCCAAGGCACGTTCTGTCGGGGTCTGGTCTATGGAACCAAAACCTGAAGTACTTCTGCTTCCTGTTGCCGTAACATTGGCAAAATCGGCCATATTGGCATCCAAAGCAGCCGTAGCGGCCCAACCTCCATTATTTTCGAGACCGGCCAAGCGAAGCTCATTAAACCACACTTCACCCCGGGCTGGAATATTGTCAATGTTTTTGATACCGACCATCATTCCACGTATACTCCCCAAGGAAGGATTACCTCGAATTCCGATTCGAACTCTACCCAAAGTACGTGGAGCAAATTCATCCACTAGGACAGCTTCACCATCCACAATTTCATAGTAATTGATTTCATCCAAGGTCTGATCGGATATTCCTTTTGACTTTACTTTGTTCAAATCGCTAAGTGCTACATCAATCTCGTTTACATCTGGCCAAATTTCATCTGGCGATGAGGCTCCAAAGGAAGTAAACTGAAGCGGCAACTCTATCTGATAAAAATTTTGGGAGAAATCGGTTCCAATTCTAAGGAATCCGACCAATGGTGTATCACTATCAGAATAATCGGTATTGAATATTTTTTCGGCGTGCATGAACATTTTTAGACGTTCGTACTGGCGAACATCAATGTTCACATTTTTAAACACTCCACGAGAATCCTCAGATTCCAAATTTTCTACTACGAAAGATAACGACTGTTCGTTCTGGCGGATAATGGTATTATTGTTATTCAATTGTTCTCGCACCACTCCAGGAGGCAGTACATAAGGTATGGGTTGCCTTCCGTAGTTCTCTTCAATGTTTACTGTATTCACATCGGTTACGGTAGCATCATCCGTAGGGTCATTGTCCACGTTGGGTTCCAAGGAGTTGGTATATGTCCTCCAATCGCCGCGTACCAAATCCAAGGTAGCAAAACGAAGGACCACATCATCCGAAAACCCGGTGAGGTACATTCTCATAAAGCTGATGGACCTAAAATCGGAGATTCCCCCTACGGCATCGGTAAAATCACTCAATGGAATTTTATACTGAATCCATCTACGGTTTAATTGTGTTCCGTTGGGCAATGTTGGGGTTTGTCCTTCACGGATATCAGTTACGTACTGATCATCTATTGTTGTGTTGGGTTTGATTTGAATTCGGTATTCATAATAGCTGTTTACCGTATTCATGGTCAAGTCCCTGTCAATGTCCTCAACATCGGGCAAAGTAGTGGAGCCCCTATTTGTATCTGTTACTGCAACCGGAGAGTTTCCTTCGGTATTGTTAAAATCCAAATATCTTTCCAAGACACCTCCCTCTCTGTTCAAATAGTATTGATAATTGTCCAAGGCAGGATCCTCCGCTGGACCGTTATAAATGGTTTGTTCCTCAGCATCACCATACCCATCCAAACCAAGGTCTTGTGCCGATCTATTCGCCTCATCCGCATCAAAAGCGTACACCAAAGATTGTGTAGATGGTACCTGACCCCAAATAGTTTCCCTTGGCACTTCGTTGTTGGTGCTTGCAGGCAGACCGTTTTCATATTGCTTTCGGCCATCTTTGAGGATATCCTCTGAAATATTACCCAAGTTGAGTACAAGTTCTCCCGCATTTGCATCGGTCGTTTCACCATCAATGTAAGGATCCAAGACCCAAAACTGAACAAATTCTACGTTGGATTGTTCAAAATTGGTACTGCTCAAGGGCCGCATTATACCCCCCCATTTGGCATCAGGTGTTTCGGACTCAAAACTTGGGTTGGCGTTATAAGGCCCTTTTTGATTGGGATAGTAAACGATATCCAAAGTACTTTGTACTTGCGTCTGTCCTTGAGCAATATCGGTCTCGGTAAACACCTCATCAATAAATACCCTACGGGTCGAGTTCAAGGAAATATCGTTGTCCGACATTCCCGCCGGCCTTTGGTTAGTATAAAAGATTGGGTCGATGGTATACCAGGCCATTTTTGCCCTTTCGTAACCTACATCAATACCTGTCCTATCTTCCAAAAATTCTACTGGTGGACTTGCCAATGTCCAACCTAAAGAGGATCGGATATCAATTAAAGCCTGCGCTCCTTCAAAGTCATCCAAATAAGTGGTTGTTTCTCCCCTAAAATCCGCGTTTTTTGGAGAATTAGGCCTTAAAAATGCTACTTCACCACGCAAAGAAAGATTGGAGGGCACATCGGTATCTATGTTCGGTAATTTGTTTGCTAATCTTGTCAGAAATGGTATTTCCGTGCTGAAGTTTCCGTTCAGTCCAAAAATAGTATTGTTGACAGGTTCTATTCCGTAATTGGATTTTTGGGTCAGAGGTCGCTCATTTAAATTGAGCAATGTCCCGCCCAAAACAAATTTATCGTTGAAGTTATGCTCTACGTTTACCCCGGCAAACCTTCTTGTTTGCTGACCAAAAACCGCATTGTTCTCCACTGAAATGTTGATAGGAGTATTGGAAGCTTCCAAACTTGGATCCAAAAGTTGGACCGTTCCAGCCTGATAGTTCACCGTATAATCTATTCCTTCCTGCAATTGACGACCACCAGCAGTAACCGTCACGGAACCTTGCGGCACGTTGAAGGCCCCTATTGGTATTCCATTACCGGATTGGGAAGTATACTTACCTTTTATCTGGAACCGATTCTTTTCGGCATCTTGTAAAGAAGCTGCCTTGGTCTTGGCATACATATTTCGGAACACATACCGTTCCTGGTTAGGATTATACCCTTGATCATTATCTACATCATACACACCACCTCCTAAAAGTTCAAAAAGATACTCCCCGAATGGTTCTACTTTTGTAAAAATAATACGACCTGATTGTGAATCAACGGTTATTCCTTCTACGTAATCAAAAAATCCGTCACCACCAGCTTGTACATCATTATAAGTATTCAATCGGTCTAAATTAAATACATTGAGCAATATCTGGTCCTGTAAACCTGTTGGCCAACCTGCATTGGGATCCACTGGAGTGATGTAGTTCCTTGGTGTTGGATCGGAATAAAGAATATTGAGTTTAAAATCTTCTTGATTTAATTGATAGGCCCCCGTAGAATAGATATTCTTCATCATCAAATCCCAAATAGGGTCTTGCACATTGGTAATGTTGCTCTTCAGTAGTTTTAAAACCAACGAGTTGTTTTCAATAAAGCTCGTATCTAAGGAAACTGATGTCGCATCGATACCTCCATTGGCAAATTCCCCCACCTGAAACACCTGACCATTATAGGTGTACTGAAAAGCAACACCTAGAACTTCATCATTGCTTAAACTTTGGCTCAAGGAAATATATCCTAGCTGGGAATCGAATTCATAGTCTCGACCCGGTTCAAGTTTTCGGGCATTTTCCAGGATAGCATAGTCAAAACCTTGGTTTACGGTATATCCGGGAATGTTAAATCCCGATTCTACCGTAGCGATATCGCGAATTGATTGAGTTAGCGCTCCAGTTCCAATTTGATTCGGATCATAAGCATTTGCCCCATTTTGAGGCAGCCCTGTTGCCACTGCGGATGCATTGAAAAACCCTGCTGGATCACCATTATTAACTCCGATACGGGTATTATCGGAAATGGCCTCACCCAAATCCTGAATGGCGACAACATTTCTAACATTTTGTGTTTGCTGATTTCGGTTGGTTACCCAAACCTCCAAACGAGTAATTTGCACTTGAGTTTGGATAAAGGGATAAAATTCCAATGCTCGGTCGTAATTATCACGGAAGTAATGCGCTAAGAAAAAGTGTCTATCCTCGTCATAATCCAAGGCTGTGAGAGCGAATTCATTTACCGTTCCACCACCTTGGGCAACTACGGTATTATTTTGTGATCGCTGTTCGGAGAAAACCGCGGTTACAGTAGTTTTACCGAACTGAAGCTGTGTTTTTACACCAAACAAGCTTTGCGCACCCGTAATCAAAGAACTGTTGAGCGGCATGCTCACATTACCGATTTCTATTTTCTGAATGATATCGTCTTCTGTTGGAGTATAATCAAGTTTTACTAAGTTTTGAAAATCGAAGGTGGCTTCGGTATCATAGTTGGCGGTTACCTGCAAACGCTCTCCAACTTTTCCCAATAAGCTCAAACTAATACGTTGATCAAAATCAAAAGAAAGGTTGGTTCTGTTTCTGGGCGATAGTGCCGGATTATCATTTTTTTGCCATAAAATCCCCAAATCCATCGCAACGGAACCTTGTGGAATCACCTCGATGGTGTTTCCCCCGAAAATGGTTTCAAAAAAGTTGTTGTTTACATAAAAATTGGGCAGTAGATTTTTACGCGCCTCCTCGCTTCCTTCTTTTTTTCCCGCATAGGCATCTGCCTTTTGCTTAAAGTAGGATTTCATCTGCTCCTTTTCGACAAGGTCGTAGTATTGTTCCGGAGTAAGAATTACAGGGTAGTTGACGTTAAAATCACCAATGCTTTCGGTATAAACGTAAGTGTTGGTTTTTGGGTCGTAGGTATATTTCGCAACAATGCTATTGGGGTCTTCCATTATAAGGCGACCAAGCGCAATTCCTGTCTTTACAGAATCCTGAACCTGCTCGTTGGTCTCCTGTGCCATTATTGTGGATATGGACAGCAAACAAACAACAAAGAAAATGTACTTAAAACGTGTTGGTTTAAGTATTGGTTTTGCCCCTCTTTTCAAACTAGTTACAAATTTTTCAGCGCCCGTTTAATAATGTTCTCTACGCTTAGTGAAGTGTCTTGGGAAAGTACCTTGTCAACTACCTTTTCAGATTGCTTTCTGGTAAAACCAAGAACCTCTAATGCAGATAACGCTTCTTCTTTATTTGTATTGTTTGATTGTTGTGAAACTTCGCCTATGTCGTAGACTTTTAAAATCTTGTCTTTTAAATCCAAGATTACTCGCTGTGCTGTTTTAGCTCCAATGCCTTTTACAGACTGTATTGTAGGGACATCTTCATTGGCAATGGCATCCCTTACATCGGATGGGGACAAAGAGGACAACATGGTACGTGCCGTGCTAGCACCAACACCCGAAACTGATATTAACAATCGGAAAACTTCTCGCTCCGATTTTTCCGCAAAACCAAATAGCGTATGGGAGTCTTCTTTGACCAGTAAATCTGTATAAACAAAAATGTTTTCCTCATCAGAAAGCAAGGAAAAAGTGTGTAGGGAAATGTTTAAAAAGTACCCCACTCCATTGCATTCTACAATAGCGTATGTTGGATTTTTCTCCACCAGCTTTCCTCTTAAATGGGTAATCATAAATTACAAATTTTGGTTACTCACCTTGCATTTTTGCCTTTCTCCTTTTTTCCCGCTCCTGGGCATCTATCACCGCTACAGCAGCCATATTCACCATTTCGTCTACACTGGCACCCAACTGTAAAATATGGGCGGCACGTGTTAAACCTACCATTATAGGGCCGATGGAATCTGCATTGTTCAGGCCTTTCAGCAATTTATAGGTAATGTTCGCGGATTCCAGATTAGGAAAAACCAAGGTATTTACTTTCTTCCCGGATATTTTGGAAAATGGAAAGTTATTATTGCTCAATTCTGGGTCCAATGCAAAATCGGTTTGGATCTCCCCATCCACTACCAAATCAGGATTTCTTTCGTGTAAAATCTTGACGGCCTCTCTCACCTTTTGTGCATTGGGATGACTTGATGATCCAAAGTTGGCATAAGAAAGTAGTGCCATAACAGGCTTAAAACCAAAGGTTTTGGCCACATTGGCCGTCATCTGGGCAATCTCCGCCAATTCTTCAGCATTGGGATCAATATTAATCGAGGTATCCGCTAAAAAAAGTGGTCCGCGATCTGTGATCATGATATTTACCGTACTGGCGTTTTGTACATTTTTGGCCCTGCCCAAGACTTCGAATACAGGTCGCAGTACCTTTGGATAAGCTCTAGAGTAACCGGATATCATACCATCTGCATCTCCCTCTTTAAGCATCATGGCCCCAAAATAGTTGCGTTTGCCCATATTGACCCGAGCACTATACTTTGTTTCCCCTTTTCGTTTTCTTAATTCCCATAGCTTCAGTGCATATGTAGCCCTCATTTCCTTAAATTCATCGGAACGAGGGTCTATTATAGGAACTTCGGCATCAAATTCGAGTTCTTCCTTTAAATTTTCAATAGTTTCCTTGTTACCAAGGAGTATGGGCTTGGCGATACCTTCATCATGTACAATCTGGGCTGCTTTCATCACATCCAGTAACTCAGCTTCTGCAAAAACAATACGCTTAGGGTTCACTTTTGCCCTATTGTGCAATAGCCTAACCACTTTATTGTCGTTGCCAGACCTTTGGTAAAGCTCCTCTTCATATTTTTCCCAATCCTGGATAGGCAATCGAGCCACTCCACTTTCCATAGCTGCTTTAGCTACTGCGGGTGGGATTTTAGTAATTAAACGGGGGTCAAAAGGTTTTGGAATGATATAATTTTTGCCAAAAGTCAACCTTGTGGCATCGTAGGCTATATTCACCTGCTCTGGAACAGGCTCACGAGTAAGGTCTGCCAATGCCAAAACGGCGGCTTTCTTCATTTCCTCATTGATCTTAGTTGCCCTAACATCGAGTGCACCCCTAAAGATGAAAGGAAAGCCCAGTACATTATTGACCTGATTAGGATGGTCGGAACGACCAGTCGCCATTATTATATCCTTTCTTGTCTTACAGGCCAAACTGTACTCAATCTCCGGATCAGGGTTGGCCATAGCAAAAACAATCGGTTTTTCAGCCATGGATTTCAGCATTTTCGGAGAAACAATATCTGCAATGGAAAGCCCAATGAACACATCGGAATCATTCATCGCATCTTCCAAAGTATCAATCTTTCTATCGGTTGCAAATTCTTTCTTTTGGGAGGTAAGATTGTCTCTATCGCTCCGGATAACTCCTTTACTATCCAGCATCACAATATTTTCAGCTTTTGCCCCAAAAGATTTATATAATCGAGTGCACGAAACTGCTGCTGCTCCTGCACCACTCACTACTATTTTGACCTCTTCTATTTTTTTACCTGCAATCTCCAACGCATTCAGTAAAGCTGCCGCTGAGATAATGGCCGTTCCATGCTGATCATCGTGCATTACCGGAATGTCAAGTTCTTCCTTTAATCTGCGTTCTATCTCGAATGCTTCGGGAGCTTTAATATCCTCAAGGTTAATACCTCCAAAAGTTGGGGCAATGGCCTTAACGGTCTCTACAAACTTATCCACATCGGTGGTATCAAGTTCAATATCAATTCCATCGATATCCGAAAAGATCTTAAAGAGAAGACTTTTACCCTCCATCACTGGTTTTGATGCCTCCGGCCCAATATTACCCAAGCCCAAAACTGCAGTTCCATTGGAAATTATTGCAACGATGTTCCCTTTTGCGGTATACTTGTACACATCGTCCTTGTTCTTTTCGATTTCCAAACAGGGTTCTGCAACCCCGGGGGAGTATGCCAATGCCAAATCCCTTTGGGTGGAATAAGGTTTTGTTGGTACAATCTTTATTTTTCCTGGCTGTGGTTTTGCGTGATATAGTAACGCTTCCCGTCTTTGCTTTTCCTTGCTCATATCGTCGAAAATGAATTGGTAAAGTTAGGGTATTCGCTGCTTTTATCTTAAAGTCTTAAGGATCAATTTCAACTATAGATAAAACCAGAAAAGTAAATTCCTAATGCACTGCTGTCGCATTGATTATGAATCCAATGGATACTCCTTTTTTGCCTTGGTTACATTAAGTCGCATGGCCAAAACAGCTGCAATCGCAAAAAATACAGCTGCGAACAACATTGCATTTACTGAGTTGGCGCCCAGTAGGTTTTTAAATATAGGGCCAAAAGACAATGTTTGAATCCCCATCGGGATAACAATCATCATATTCAAGATTCCCATATAAACCCCTCTCCGTTCTTGGGGCACAATTTTCGAAACCATGCTGTAAGGAATTCCCATCATGGCAGCCCATCCAATACCGAACAACACCATGGGAAATAAAACATAAACTGGATCTTGAATATAAGGTATGGTAAATAATGCTGCTGCTGTCCCCAAGAGGCTCAGTGCGTATACCTTTTTACCCCCAAATCTCATGGTTAACGGCACCAAAACCAGTGCCACTACTGCGGTAACTACATTGTAAGTTGTGCTCATTTTTGCAGCTTGAGCGGCGGCCTCGGAAGTGTCGTATCCCAAAGAAACCCTAAACAACGGGGTAATAAATTGCCAATACACAAAAAGAGCATACCATTGAAACAGATATACTGCTGATAGCTTCCACATAAATTTGGGCATTTCTTTTACGGCATGTGCAATTTCCACAAAAGGCACCTTAAATCTTTCAGCAAAGGGGAGTGCTTTATGTTTGTTGATTTCCGCCAACTCCTCATCGGTTGGAGGAATTTCAGGTGTTTTTAAAACTGACCATAAAATAGTGGCTACAGAAAGGAACGATCCAATAAAAAAGGAATAATACAACCATTTGGGGACGGTCCCCTCTACTTCTTGCCCTCCACCAAACCAATCTTGGAACAAAAATATGGAGGCATTGGCCAGAAGGATACCTGCTCCAACAAAAAGGCTCTGCATCTGATACCCAATACTGAATTGTGATTCGGGTAATTTATCTCCCACAAATGCCCGATACGGTTCCATGGCCATATTGTTCCCAACATCCAAAATCCACAATAAACCTACTGCAAACCATAATGCCGGGCTCAAAGGAAACGCAAACAAACACAAGCTTCCCATTAACGCACCTATTAAAAAGAAGGGTTTTCTTCTTCCCCAACGAGGGGACCAGGTTTTATCTGAAATTGCACCAATTATTGGTTGCACAATCAACCCGGTTATAGGTCCGGCTATATTTAAAATTGGAAGTATTTCTTCTTTTGCACCCAAAAAAAGAAAAATCGGGTTTATAGCACTTTGTTGAAGCCCAAAACTATATTGGATTCCAAGAAATCCAACATTCATATTAAAAATTTGCCAAAAGCTTAATTTGGGTTTTTTGATTTTAATCATCCTGTTTGTTTAGCTAGTCATCAATATAGTCCTTGAAAAAATGTGATTCTTACAAGAATATTGCTCAATATAATGTTTTTTCTCCTCGGGTAAAACAATAGGCATGTCTCGAATTCTTGAAAATGCAGCTATTTCTTCAAAAAATCGATGTTTCGCTTCAATCCTGACAGTTTTGTTCTTTTTACTGCAGATTTTTTAAATACTTTTTTAAAGACATCTTGGGTAATTTCCTCCCAATCTTTTTTTGTGAATGCCAACAATTCTGGGTTGGGATTGAAAAGGGGTTCATTATGTGATTTTGAAAAGCGGTTCCAAGGGCATACATCTTGGCATACATCGCAGCCAAACATCCAATCGTCCAGTTTTCCATCAAATTCAGAGGGAATTTCATTCTTGAGCTCAATGGTGATGTACGAAATGCATTTGCTCCCATCCACCACGTAGGGCTGTACTATGGCGTCTGTTGGGCAAGCATCAATACAAGCGGTACAAGTACCACAATGGTCTGTGACAGGAGTGTCATATTCTAGCTCTAAGTCCACAATTAACTCGGCCACAAAATAAAAGGAACCCACTTGCTGAGTCAATAAATTGCTGTGTTTTCCAATCCAACCGAGTCCACTTTTGGCAGCCCAAGCTTTATCTAAAACAGGAGCGGAATCCACAAATGCCCTTCCATGCACTTCCCCTATTTCCTCTCGAATGAAATGGAGCAAAGTTTTTAGCTTATCCTTTATCACAAAGTGATAATCTGTACCATAGGCGTATTTGGAGATTTTATAGGAGTCAGAGTTTTGTTCCTCAGAAGGAAAATAATTCAACAATAATGATATAACCGACTTGGAACCTTCGACCAGTTTTGTTGGGTCCAAACGTTTGTCAAAGTGGTTTTCCATATACTGCATCTCCCCATGCATATTTTGGTTGAGCCATTTTTCCAGACGAGGAGCTTCCTCTTCCAGAAACTCAGCTTTGGAAATACCACACGACAAAAAACCGAGGCGTTTGGCCTCGGTTTTTATCAACTGCGTATTTTTTTCGGCATTCATGCCATAAAGTTAACCCATAATTTTTCAATTTTTAGCATATGGGCTATTGGGCTTCTTTGATATAGCCCCAGCCTTCTTTTTGTTTCATGATGATTTCATAAATACCATCGGGTACCGAACCTACTCCAGGAATAAGGCCGTCCATGGTCATTTTATGCCTTTTCATGGTCTGTTCGCAAATCACTATGGCCACATTGTCCCTTTTAACAATATCTGTCAAAGTTTCTCCGGCTACGGATGATTTCCTGTCTACCATTTTATAGGCTCCGCTATATATCACTAATTCAAACTCCGATTGCGGATAGGCTTCAGCCATCAATCTTAAATGTTTGGCCGCTGTCCTATGTACATCGGGATTGCTACTAGTTACATCAAATACTACTTTGATCGGTTCGGTTTGTGCCAGCATAATACCCGACACCATTAACATAAATAATACGATTAGTTTTTTCATTGTTTGCCGTTATTCTCCTGCAAAAATGTAACCGCATCCTTCTTCTTGTGCTCTACCCAAGGCCCATACTCCAGAGGGCACTAACTGAATTCCGGGCAGCACAGCATCTTTCCACTCTTCGTAAACTTCAGTTGGATCCTTTTCCATTTGTTGGGCAACTGCTCCACTGTAGACATTCAGCGCCAGATTACAAACGCAGAACATGGCACCTCTACTTTGCATGTCTTTAATCCCTTGAATCATTGGAAGCGGAAAATCGCCTTCTTGTGGCTCATAAAATGGATTACGATCATACGGGGTTCCATCTGCTTTTTTAACGTGGAACATTTCACCCAAGGGATACTTTTTCCAAAGGTCGTCGTGCAATGCGAAGGGAATTGCATCATGTCGAAGCACGGTCATTGCCGTAATTTGATCATCCGCAGAACCCATTTCGTTGTTGGATAGATAGTATGCCCAGTTCCAAATTATTGGAAATCCTTTGTGCGGATAATTCCCATCATAAACCACCCTATGCTTTCCCTTTATTGTTTTCATCCAGGACTCGGCATCGCCCATTTCTAAATCTGTAAAATCGGTCATTCCTGCAAATGCAGTACTGGTAAAAGCCGACAATGTGGATGCCGTTGCACCCAGCATCATCGCTCCCATAAAATTTCGTCTCGATGTTGTTTCTGTTGTTCTCATTGTGATTGTGTTTATTTGGTTTTACGCAGTTGATGTTCCTTTTGGTAGTAATCCATAATAGGCTGGAAAGGTCCTAACTGATGTTGTTCTTCAGTAAAAGGATCAATGTAGGGACCATAGGGAGTGGATACGGGCTTTTTGACCAGATCGGGAAAGTCTGCCTCTCTATTGGGCTTTGTAGGTCGAAGTTTTTGGTTGATGTAGCCTGCTACATCATAAGCCTCCTCATCGGTAAGTGTAGGGTTATCAAAGGTGATACCGAAGGGCATATTTCCTTTGATAAATTGAGCTGCGGTAATCACACGGGTCATACCGGCGCCATTATTATAAGAATCGTTTCCCCACAGTGGTGGGTAAAGATACAAGTCATTTTGTGGTAAACTTTGGCCTTGACCATCAGCACCATGGCAGATAACACAATGTTTTTGATAAACGGTTTCTCCATGGGATAAATCAACCGCTCTTTCCGGAATTTTTACTTTTAAAAATCCTTGTCCTTCAATTTTTCCGTTTGAAGGAGCAGCACGACCCAACCAATCCATATAAGCGACCATTGCTACCATGGCATCGCTATTTTCCGGTAATTTTCTTCCGTTCATACTGCGTTCCATGCATCCATTTATTCTTTCTTCAATGGTTCCAATTTTATTCTCTCGCCCTCTAAACTGTGGGAATCTTTTGACCACCCCGATCAATGGTGCGGCATAGGGTTTTGTACCTCCATCTAAATGGCAACTTGCACAGGCAAGGTTGTTGCCCGCATATATTTGTGTTGAATCTTTTTGTTTGGGCCCAATATGTAATGGAGTGTTTCTAAAAATTTCAAACCCTTTTTTTACAAGTATGTTTTTTTCGGTCAAGGGCAGATTGTTCACATTGTAATCCATATAATACACACCGTCCGGAATCGTGGCTAGTCCTTTGTCGGGGCTACCAAAACCAAAACCGAAGCGCATCATCATAATGCCAAAGGACATCACAATTATCAATGCTGAAAAAAATCCGATATACATCACCAATTTACGTATTTGACCAGTCACACGCTGAACATCTTCCATTTCGGATGCTCCTGAGTTTTTAAGGTTATCCCCCATGATTTCAATAAGTATTAATAGAAAAGCCTCGGCAGGGAATTAAATTCCCTTGGGTAAAATTTGGGAGTAAAATCTTGAATTTATGGAGTCTATATGATTGCGGAGATATTTCCCACAAAAATCGTAAACTTACAACCCGTTGTAAACCAAAGCAGTATATCAAGATACAAAAAGTATTTAACTATTGGTAGGCAAGCTCGATTGTTGTGCAGAAAATTTGAACTGGTAGTGATTAGAAAAGTCCTCCTTGGACACCACCCTTTTCCCTACCCAAATGTTTGTAAGCAAGTTCGGTTACTTCCCTTCCCCTTGGGGTGCGCATTATAAAACCTTGCTGAATCAAGAATGGTTCGTAAACTTCTTCTATGGTTTCGGCACTTTCGGACACCGCCGTCGCCAAAGTTGTTATCCCCACAGGACCTCCTTTAAATTTATCAATAATGGTACTCAGAATTTTATTGTCCATTTCATCTAGACCATGGGCATCTACATTTAAGGCTTTAAGTCCAAATTGAGAAATTTCCAAATCAATATTTCCGGTACCCTTTATCTGGGCAAAATCGCGGACCCTGCGCAACAATGCATTACATATTCTAGGGGTTCCTCTACTTCGTCCAGCTATCTCTATAGCAGCATCGTTGGTGATCGGCACTTTAAGAATTTCCGCACTACGTTCCACAATGGTGGACAATAGTTCTGTATGATAATATTCCAATCGGCTCTGGATACCAAATCTGGCGCGCATGGGCGCCGTCAGCAATCCTGATCTAGTTGTTGCTCCTATTAAAGTAAAAGGACTTAGGTTGATTTGTACCGTACGGGCATTAGGCCCGGTCTCAATCATAATATCAATCTTGTAATCCTCCATCGCAGAATATAGGTATTCCTCTACAATGGGGCTCAACCTGTGGATTTCATCAATAAAAAGAACATCGCGTTCTTCTAGATTGGTCAAAAGCCCGGCCAAGTCACCTGGTTTGTCCAAAACGGGACCGGATGTAACTTTTATGTTCACACCAAGTTCGTTTGCCAAAATATGGGCCAAGGTGGTCTTACCCAATCCTGGAGGGCCATGAAAAAGTGTATGATCAAGTGCCTCCCCCCGAAGATTGGCGGCCTGCACAAAAATCTTTAAATTTTCGAGCACCTGAGCTTGCCCGGTAAAGTCATCAAAACTAATGGGGCGCAAAGCTCTTTCTATATCAAACTCTTCTGGAGAAAGGTTTTCACCTGTTGGGTCTAAATTTTCGTTCATGGTTCAACAAATATAGTTGAAAAGCCGCGCTACTGGAAACGGTTTGTTCGCGAAACCAAGGTTACTCCTTTTTAATGAGCTGCGCAGTATCCAGAAATTCGGTTATGGCAATATTTGGTGTACCATACAGATAAATGCTTGCACCTCCCGTGGCATTGATTCGGATATCATTAAATGCATATACCCTTGCATTGGCATTCCCTGTGATTTTAAGTTGGCAAGAACCTATTTGCATACTTTCTCCACGATACTTGGCCGTGTCCAATAAATTAGCTTGTAATCTTTCGGAGGTACCCTCCATGGTCAAAGATGAATTCCCTTCCACATCCAATGCCCCCGCGTTGATTTGGGCATAAACGTAGGCTTGCGCTCTTTTATTCAGGTTGATGTTCAAGGAATCTACCTCTACATGAAAATCACCGCTGCTAGTATCTTCCAAATTAACATCCATAACAGCAGCATTAGCCTTTATGTCCATTTTTGCATTATTAAATCCATCAACAAACAGTTCATTGGATTCAATAATATTTTTGGAAACGACGCTTCCATTCTTTAATGTGATGGCCTTAAGTTCGGTATAGTTTACGGTAATTTCCAATTCCTTTTTAGCGGTTATGTTATAATAGGAACTGATTACCAAAGTACCGTCTTTGACTTCAAATTTTAGAACATCTATCAAATTATCATCAGCAATAATATGATATCCTGGACCAAATGACTTATCAAGGTTGATTTCAAGATCATCATTTAAAACAATGGCATCGAATGGTGGAAGTTCTTCGCTCACCTGTGTTACGATTCGACTTCCCTTAATTTTAGGTTTGCGTTGTGCTATTGATACAATTGGGGATACTACCAATAATAGAATAAGTAACTTTTTCATGATGGTTCTCATTTTGATAGGGGAAATGCCATTTAAAGATATACAATTCACTTCAAAATCTATTCCAATAAAAAAGCCCATCCAATCGGACGGGCTCTTTCACTAATATAAATCTATTTTCTAATGGTTGAGTTCTTCTTCGTTCTCCTGAAGCGGAACGTTTTGCGGCACAAAATCCTGCCCTGCAATAATGTACTCACCATTCTCATAAGTTTTACTGTAATCGTATGCCCAACGATAAACGTGGGGAATTTCTCCTGGCCAGTTTCCATGAATGTGCTCTTGTGGAGTTGTCCATTCCAATGTATTTGAACTCCAAGGGTTAACCGGTCCTCTTTTACCGTAGAATATGCTTGAAATAAAGTTGTAAACGAATATCAACTGTGCCAAACCTGCGATAATAGCGAATACCGTCATTAAAACTTGAACGTTTGTCAACTCATCGAACATTGGGAACGCCGTGTTTTCATAATAACGACGCGGTACCCCTGCCATTCCCACAAAGTGCATTGGGAAGAATACCCCATAGGCACAGACTGCGGTAATCCAAAAATGGACATAGCCCAAGTTCTTGTTCATCATACGTCCTTGGAACATTTTCGGGAACCAGTGATAAACACCGGCAAAAAGTCCGTAAAGTGCGGATATTCCCATAACCAAGTGGAAGTGCGCAACAACGAAGTATGTATCGTGAACATTAATATCCAGAGTACTATCACCCAAAATGATTCCCGTAAGACCTCCGGTAATGAATGTTGATACCAAACCAATGGAGAACAACATAGCTGGGTTGAGCTGCAGATTACCCTTCCAGAGTGTAGTGATATAGTTAAATGCCTTTACCGCTGACGGGATTGCAATCAATAATGTTGTAAATGTAAATACAGATCCCAAGAAAGGGTTCATACCAGATACAAACATGTGATGTCCCCACACAATTGTAGATAGAAACGCAATGGCTAAAATAGATGCTACCATCGCCCTATATCCAAAAATTGGTTTCCTTGCGTTTGTCGACATAACTTCGGACGTAATACCCAAAGCTGGCAACAATACAATATATACCTCCGGGTGGCCCAAGAACCAGAATAAGTGCTCGTACAATACTGGAGAACCTCCTTGATAATGTAGTACTTCACCTTGGATAAAGATATCTGACAAGAAGAATGAAGTTCCAAAACTTCTATCCATAATCAACAACAAAGCTGCTGAAAGCAATACTGGGAAAGAAATAACCCCTATAATTGCTGTTACAAAGAACGCCCAGATTGTCAATGGCAAACGCGTCATGGACATTCCTTTTGTTCTAAGGTTGATTACTGTAACAATGTAGTTCAAAGATCCCAACAAAGAGGAAGCGATGAATATAGCCATGGATACTAGCCAAAGGGTCATACCCAAACCAGAACCTGGCTGTGCCATCGGCAATGCACTCAATGGTGGATAAATAGTCCATCCAGCAGCGGCCGGTCCGGCTTCAACAAACAAACTGCTAACCATTATGGCCGATGAAATGAAAAACATCCAATAAGAAACCATGTTCAAAAATCCAGAGGCCATATCCCTAGCCCCAATTTGCAATGGAATTAATAGGTTACTAAAAGTACCACTCAGTCCTGCGGTTAAAACGAAGAACACCATTAGAGTACCATGAATGGTAACCAATGCCAAATAGATGTCGGCATCCATTACACCATCTGGTGCCCACTTGCCCAATACGGTTTCAAAAATCGCAAAGGATTCGCCTGGCCAAGCCAATTGCATTCTAAATAGCAATGACATGGCTATTCCAATGAATCCCATAATCAGACCAGTGATGAGATATTGCTTAGCTATCATCTTATGGTCCTGACTGAAAATGTATTTTGTTATGAAAGTTTCCTTATGGTGATGTCCGTGATCATCGTGGTGGTCATCGTGACTTACATGGGCTACTTCAGACATATTCCAATTAATTTTTTCGTTATTCTTTTTATTTGTTATTCTTCCGAAGTTCTCTCTTCCAATTCAACATCAACACCATCTTCTGTGTTGAATGCTTGTTCTTCCTCTTCATCCACCATAACGGTTTCTTTGAAAGATTTTTGCTCCGCAAGCCATTTATTGAACTCTTCTTCGGTTTCCACTATAATCTTCATCTGCATATTATAGTGTGATTTTCCACATATTTTGTTGCACAACAAAACGTAATCAAACTCCCATGGGTCAGAATTAGGTCTCCCTTCAGCAGCCCATTCTGCCCTTAGGGCATTGGTCCTTTTTACCTTGTCAACAACATCAGGATTCAAGCGCATCTCTTCTGTTGTTATCGTGGGGGTGAAAGAAAATTGTGTAATCATTCCAGGAACACAGTTCATTTGAGCTCTAAAGTGAGGCATATATGCAGAGTGCAATACATCTTGAGACCTCATTTTAAAGTTCACTTTTCGTCCTACAGGCAAGTGCAATTCTTTTACAATGATATCATCTTCGGCATTGGGGTCAGATTCGTCCAAACCAAGTACATTGGCATTAGCAATATCAATCAACCGAACATTGGCTTCGCCAAGTACGTTATCTTCTCCACTATATCTGGCTGTCCAATTAAATTGTTGGGCATATAATTCCACCACTAAAGGGTCGTCATCCTCATTGATATCCATAATATTGGTCCAAGTGTACAATCCCCAAAGAATCAAACCTGCCAATACAATTACTGGAATAATGGTCCAGATAAACTCTAACCTATCATTATCTGCAAAAAACAAGGCCTTTCTTCCTTTTTGCCCTCTGTACTTATAACCAAAGTAGTGCAGTAGAGCCTGGGTAATCGTTTGAACAAAGAAGATAATACCCATGGAAACCAACATCAATTGGTCGTATTCACCACCATGTTCAGATACAGCTTCTGGCAAAAGCATTTTGGAATACTTGGCGAAACTGAAAATCGTGATTCCATAAATGAAAATCAGAAAGGCAAATAAAAGGTACCCATTGTTCTTGTTATCGGAATCGTTGGCTATCTCAGCGCGCTCTGTTTTAGTTTGCGATAATTCAAAAATCTTGGTCATCTGCCAAATAGCGATCGCAACTAATACTAAAACAGTGAATGTTAATAATGCAGTCATCGTTTATCTATCTAAGACTTAAATCGTTTAATAATGAAAATGTCTACTCTCTTCAATAAATGGGTTTCTTTTGGGTTGTAATGGGGCTTTTGTTAAAGCTGTAAACACCCAGAACACAAATAAACCTCCAAAGAATAAAATACCGCCAATCTCAGGCAATCCAATATACCATTGATCACCAACCGTTGCAGGCATTACCATATTAAATATATCCAAATAGTGGCCAAAAAGAACCACAATACCGGTCATTATCACAAACCAGTTAACACGTTTATAATCACTGTTCATGAGTACCAATAATGGGAAAACAAAGTTCATGACCAACATACCAAAGAATGGTAATTTGTAATCTTGGAAACGGGCTATGTAATAAGTCACCTCTTCAGGTATGTCTGCGTACCAAATAAGCATAAACTGTGAAAACCAAAGGTAAGTCCAGAATATACTGATACCAAACATAAACTTGGCCAAATCGTGGATATGGCTATTATTTACATCCTCTAAATATCCTTTTGATTTCAGGTAAACGGTTACCATGGCAATTACTGTAATACCAGAAACAAACATACTGGCAAACACATACCATCCAAACAAGGTACTAAACCAGTGTGGATCCAAGCTCATAATCCAGTCCCATGACATCATGGATTCTGAAATTAGGTAGAATACCAAGAAGGCCGCTGACCATCTAAAGTTTTTCACAAAGTTGCTATTGTCATCGGACTCATCTTGAGCTAAAGAAAGTTTTCTTGAATATTGACGATAGAAAATCCATCCACCCAAGAATATAGCAGCTCTTATCAAGAAAAAGGTTGGGTTCAAATACCCTGCCTTACCTTGTAATAATTCGTCGTGAGCTACGGTATCCGCATCCATCCAAACAAACATATGGTTCATGTGCAATGACGAAAGCAATAGAATGACAAATACAATAATACCGCCAGGAATCAAATATGCGGTTATTCCTTCCATGACTCTAAACAATAATGGGGACCATCCTGCTTGTGCTGCTCGTTGTATAGCATAAAAAGCCAACACGCCCAAAGCGATCATAAAGAAAAAGAATGCAGCTACGTAAAGTGCGGACCAAGGTCTGTTTTGCAGTTGGTGCAACAAATGCGTATCGTGAGAAGAATCGTGCTCTTCTCCATTCGCGGTTTCTGCACCGTGACCCTGTTCTTCGCCATGGTTTTCGGCTGCTTCTGCATGCCCTCCACCATGACCATCGTCATGCACTGCCACCATGGCCTTGGCTTCTTCCACTGTTGATGGAGCTGACAAAAAACCAATTGCCAAGAAAATAACTCCAAGCCCCATGGCTATGAAAGATCCTATTCTAAGTTTGTTTGAAAAGGTATACATAGTTTATTCTTATCCTATTATTTTGTTAGGTCTTCCTTTAACTTCATCACATATTCGGACACTTGCCACATTTCTTTTTCATTGGCGAACTGAGAGGCATAAGACCCCATGGAGTTCAATCCATAATAAATAGTGTGATACGTAGTTCCAATTGTAATATTTCTGGCTACATCATCATAGCTAGGAACACCCAATATTTTTTCTCTCTTTACAAGATTACCTTGTCCATCTCCTTTTGCTCCATGGCATACAGCACAATAAATTGCATAGAGCTCTGCTCCTTTTGCCAAATTTTCATCGCTTTCCAAGGAATCCAATGGGCTTGTATTCAATCTTGCTAGTTCTTTACCTTCCGGAGTGTTTTCGAACTCATAGGGCATGTATCCTCTTGAGATGGTGTGTTCTGGGGGCAACAAGGCCTCAGTCCCTTGCGGAAACAACCCATTGTCCACACCTTGGTAGGTTTCATATCCTACGGGTTCGTACATGTTTGGCATGTATTGGTAGTTTGGACTGTTTTTATCTGCACAAGAGGCAGCAAACAGTACCAAAACCAAAGCAACACTTATTTTACCTAATTGCTTCATATTATTAAGACTCCTTTTCTGTAACTTTTACTTCCACCGCTCCTGTTTCCCACAACAAATCGGCAAGTTCGTTTTCGTTATCGTGCACACCAAGTTCCATTAAAAAATGGTCATCAGTTGTTCTTTTATCCGGGTTTTCGGCTTTTTTGAACGGCCACATTTTACTTCTCAAATAAAAAGTTATCACCATTAAGTGAGCTGCAAAGAAAACCGTAAGCTCGAACATAATTGGAACAAAGGCCGGCATGTTGTCCAAGTAAGTAAAACTCGGTTTACCACCAATATCCTGTGGCCAATCCTCAATCATGATATAATTCATCATAACTATGGCAACCGTTAACCCCAAACATCCATAAAGGAAAGATGTAATAGCTATTCGGGTGTCGGCCAATCCCATTGCCTTGTCTAGACCGTGAACAGGAAACGGAGTGTACACCTCTTCTATATGATGGTGCTCTGCCCTAACCTTTTTTACGGCATGCATCAACACATCGTCATCGTTGTAAAGTGCTTGTATAACTTTTGATGCCATAATTATTTTTTATCGTTTAACAACTTTGCCTGACCAGCCCAATCGTCCCGTTGCGCACGCCCTGGGAACCTTCCGGTAATCGAGTCTAACAACTCATACTCCTTTTCGGTCATTCTAGCGACCTGTGCATAGGTAAATATGCCTATTTCGTTCAAGGTACGCTCCATTTCGGGGCCAACACCTTTTATCTTTTTCAAATCGTCCGGGGTTTCTGTAGCCGCGTCAAAAGTACCAATGGAACCGAGCAACTCGGAAACTCCTACTTTATCACCAACAGTCGGCTTGGGCTCCCCCATCAAAACGTCATCGGTTATGGGCTCATCGTAGCTCACAACTTTGTTGACATTCGATGGCATTTCATAGAGAGGTTTACCAGCATCCCTTAATTTCTTGTATTTCTCACCAGATGCTTTCAAGATGGATTTTACCTCTGCCTGTGCAATTACCGGGAATGTTCTCGAGTACAACAGGAACAGTACAAAGAAGAATCCAATAGTTCCTATAAAGATTCCGATATCCACAAAGGTCGGGGAGAACATAGTCCAAGAAGATGGCAAGTAATCCCTGTGCAATGAAGTAACGATAATTACAAAACGCTCGAACCACATACCTATGTTCACCACAATAGAAATAAAGAATGAGAACATAATGCTGGTACGCAATTTTTTGAACCACATAAATTGTGGAGAGAATACATTACAGGTCATCATGGACCAGTAAGCCCACCAATAAGGCCCTGTTGCCCTGTTCAAGAAGGCGTACTGCTCATATTCAACTCCTGAATACCATGCAATGAACAACTCTGTGATATAGGCACATCCAACAATGGAACCTGTAATCATGATTACAATGTTCATCAACTCAATATGCTGTACCGTGATGTAAGCTTCCAAGCTACACACCTTACGCATAATGATCAAAAGGGTGTTCACCATTGCGAAACCAGAGAAAATTGCTCCGGCAACAAAGTATGGCGGGAAGATGGTGGTATGCCATCCTGGAATCACCGAGGTAGCAAAGTCAAAAGATACAATGGTATGTACAGAAAGCACCAAAGGTGTGGCCAAACCAGCCAATACCAAGGAAACTTCCTCAAAACGCTGCCAATCTTTTGCACGACCTGTCCAACCGAAACTCAACAGACTGTATATTTTCTTTTGGAATGGTTTTACCGCTCTATCACGGATCATAGCAAAATCGGGCAAAAGACCCGTCCACCAGAATACCAATGATACAGAAAGGTACGTTGAAATCGCAAATACGTCCCAAAGCAAGGGCGAGTTAAAGTTTACCCAAAGGGAACCAAATTGGTTAGGAACGGGGAGTACCCAATAAGCCAACCAAGGACGTCCCATGTGAATAATCGGGAACAATCCAGCTTGGATAACCGAGAAAATGGTCATCGCCTCTGCAGAACGGTTAATGGCCATTCTCCATTTTTGACGGAAAAGCAACAGTACAGCTGAAATAAGTGTACCTGCGTGACCAATACCTACCCACCATACAAAGTTGGTGATATCCCAGGCCCAGTTAACAGTTCGGTTAAGACCCCAAACCCCAATCCCCGTGGAAACGGTATAAATGATACATCCTAGACCCCAGAGGAATGCCACTAATGCAATGGTGAAAACAATCCACCATTGTTTATTGGCCTTTCCCTCAACCGGACGGGCAATGTCCACTGTTACATCGTGGTATCCTTTGTCTCCGACCACTAAGGGCTTTCGAATAGGTGCTTCGTAATGCGACGCCATAATTTATCTTCTAGTTACTTCTTTTTTTATTGATTAAGCCTCGTTGGTGTTTCTAACTTTCACATGGTAGAACACATTTGGTTTTGTTCCTACATGTTCCAACAAATGGTACATTCTATCATCCTCTTTCAATTCCGCTACCTTACTGTCATGGTCATTAACATCACCAAACACCATGGCTCCACTGCTACAAGCTGCTGAACAAGCGGTTTGGAACTCACCATCTTTGATGACTCTTCCATCTCTCTTAGCATCCAAAATGGTTTTTTGGGTCATTTGAATACACATAGAGCATTTCTCCATAACACCTCTTGAACGCACATTTACATCTGGGTTAATAACCATTTTACCCAAGTCGTTGTTCATGTTAAAGTCAAACTCGTCATTGTCACTATACAAGAACCAGTTGAACCTACGAACTTTATACGGACAGTTGTTAGCACAATATCTTGTACCTACACATCTGTTATAAGCCATATGGTTTTGACCCTGTCTACTGTGCGATGTGGCAGCTACTGGACAAACCGTTTCACAAGGAGCATGGTTACAGTGCTGACACATTACAGGCTGGAAAGCCACTTGTGGATTGGCAGACGGATCTTCCATCTCCCTAAATCCTCCAAGAGAACCTTTGTCCCCCCAAAGACCATCCATTTCTTCCTTCTTCTCATTATCTCCTTCAAAGGTCTCCTCAGAAGAATAATATCTATCTATTCGCAACCAGTGCATATCCCTGGAACGACGCATTTCTACTTTACCAACAACAGGAACGTTGTTCTCAGCATGACATGCTATAACACAAGCACCACAACCGGTACAAGCATTTAAGTCGATGGACAAGTTAAAGTGATGCCCTATACTTCTATCAAACTCATCCCACAAATCCGCATCGGGTGAAGTCACAGGTATTTCATTGTGATTCAAAGTTACATGCGGCATTGGGTTCCACTCTTGGTGGTCTTTGGTATTGAAGATTTCCAAGGTAGTCTCCTTGATAATATCACCTCTACCCATCAATGTTTTTTGAGATTGCACACAGGCAAACTCATGTACTCCAGAAGCTTTTTCAACAGTTACAGGCTGTACATCGGAGAAGTTGCCATACAATGTGTAAGCATTAACTCCTGTCGCCATCTCTTCCTGCATTCCAGCTTTTTTACCGTAACCGAAAGCAAGTCCTACAGTTCCTACCGCCTGACCTGGCTGAACGATAACCGGTACGCCTTCCAACACTTTTCCATCAACGGTAAGGTTCACATAACTACCATTAAGTCCGCCATCGGCTTCAATCGTATTTTCAAGACCCCAAGATTGAGCATCAGCTTTGGAAACAGTTACATAGTTGTCCCAAGAAACCCTAGAAATAGGATCAGGAAATTCTTGCAACCAAGGGTTGTTGGCCTGGCGACCATCACCCATTCCCGTTTTGGGATAAAGAACGAGCTCTGTTCCTGGACTTGTCGAATTCACCAAAGAACGAACTGCAGAGGCAATTGGAACTATTTCTGGCTCCTCCTCAGAATCAGTGGCAGCTACTGTTTCCTCCTCAACAATCATAGCCGGTGCGGCAAACACACCATCTTGCAATGCTTTGTTCCAAGATCCACCTTGAAGCACATCCGCACTCCAAGTTTCTTTAATGTATTCGTAATATGTTTTCTCGATGCCCATCCATGTTAAAAGTGCTGTTTGAAACTGTTTTGTATCAAACAACTCACGAATGGCAGGTTGCATCAAGCTATATTCTCCTTTTTTGAATTCGGCATCACCCCAAGACTCCAAGTAATGTGAAGCGGCGGCAACGTAGCTGGATGCTTGCGCAGTTTCATCATTAATGTAAGCAAAGTCAACCGATACATCCACTTGCCCTAACCCAGAAAGGAACTCCTCTGCGTTAGGTAAAGTATACGCAGGATTAACACCATCCATAATCAATGCACCTACACGACCTGCATTCATATCAGCAATCAACTTGCCCATTTTTGCAACATCGCCTTGACGTATATATTTTGGTTTTTCGGCATCAAAAGCTTCACTGGCCAACAATTTGTTAATGGCCAATACAACAGTCTGTACGTTTTCGTCATTAAGACCACTCACCACAACTGCTTTACTTCCTGCCCTTCTGATTTCAGCCGCAACTTTATCAACAGCCTCATCAACATCAGAAGTTCCACCACCAACACTACTGCCGTTCAATTTGCCATACAATTTGGCAAGGGCAATTTTTTGTTGGGTTGGCGTCATCGGGTATCTCTTATCTGCATTGGCACCTGTCAGAGACATATTAGATTCCAACTGAACATGTCTGGACATTTTTCCATTTTTGGGAACACGACCTTTGGCATAACCTGAGTCGTATCCACCACCTTGCCAATCACCTAGAAAATCAGCCCCGAAAGAAACAATCAAATCCGCTTTCTCGAAATCGTAATCCGCCAAGGCACGTTCACCGTAAGCTTTTTGGTATGCATTCAATGCAGCATCTTCGGATATAGCGTCGTAAACCACATGATTTACATTTTCTCCGTAGGCCGCTTTAAACTCAGAAATCAATTTGGTAGTCGAAGGACTAGCATAAGTTTGTGTCAGCAGCACTACTTGCTTACTAGAGCCTTTCAAAGCATTCAGCTTTGCTTTAACCGTAGCATCCAACACCTTCCATTCAACTGGCTCACCATTGGCCATCGGCCCTTGAACCCTTTTACTATCGTACAATGATAAAACAGAGGCCTGCACCCTTGCATTGGCACCACCATTAATTTTAGCATCGGTATTGTTTTCAATTTTGATAGGCCTTCCCTCCCTGGTCTTCACCAAGATGCTGGCAAAATCAAAACCATCCGCAATGGTAGTGGCGTAATAATTGGCCACACCGGGAACAATATTGTCCGGCTGCACCACATAAGGAATGGATTTATGAACTGGGCCTTCACACGCAGCAACCGTAGCCGCCGCCGTACTGAAACCTACATATTTCAAGAAATCCCTACGGGATGTGTTCGAGGAAGACAAGTTTTCCTTGTCGCCCAAAAATTCATCAACGGGAATCTCTTCTGTAAACTCGTTGTTTCTTAGCGCCTCAACAATGGAATCGTTCGGATTCAACTCCGCTTCACTTTTCCAATATTTCTTGTTTGATGCCATACGATATATCTGAGATTATCTTCTTTTAATTCTTAATAGTGACACTTACCACATTCCAAACCGCCCATCATGGCAGCAGTCAATTCCTCAACACCATACTTCTTGGACAATTCCTCATGGATTGCTTCGTAGTATGCATTGCCCTTAACCTTAACATTGGTCTCGCGGTGACAATTGATACACCATCCCATAGTCAATGGAGCAAACTGCTCTACTATCTCCATTTCCTCAACCGGACCGTGACAAGTTTGACACTCAACACCGGCTACAGAAACGTGCTGGGAGTGGTTGAAATAGGCAAAATCTGGCAATTGATGGATTCGAACCCACTCCACTGGTTGTGAATCACCCGTGTAGCTCTGGTTTTCCTCATCCCATCCAACTGCTTTGTATAATTTTTTGATTTCTCCAGTATAGAACTCATTAGTATACCCGTTAGCCAAATCTTCTGCCGACGGCCCTTCTGGATTACCCGCATACTCATAAATTGATTTATGACAGTTCATACAAACATTTAAGGAAGGTATACCTGAAGTTTTGGACACTCTTGCTGAAGAGTGACAATATTTACAATCAACATTATTATCACCAGCATGAATCTTGTGTGAGAAGTGTATAGGCTGAACAGGGGCGTAACCTTGATCGATTCCCACTTGCATCATCCACCCATAAGCAAAATATGCACTTGCCAAAAGCAGGAACACCACACTCACCAAAACCAAGAACTGGTTTTGAACAAATGCTTTCCATAACGGCAAACGCTTTTCCTTTTCCTGCTCAAGAACAACCCCATTGGCCTCTGCAATCCTACGCAAAGTCTTATTCACTAAAATGAGCATAATCACCAAAAGAGCAAAAACCAAGGCCAAGGCCCCAAGAATCATCTCATTGGAAATACCCGAACTGGAACCCGTTGTATCCCCACCAGCAGAAGTTGCCGCCGTTGCAGCAGCAGGCGCAGGTGGTGGCGCGGCAGTATAAGCCAAGATATCATCAATGTCCTGATTGGACAATGTTGGAAAAGGCGTCATTGCTGCTTGATTGTACTCTGCGTAAATTTTGTTGGCATAAGCATCTCCAGAAGAAATGACTGCAGGGCTGTTTTTGATCCATGCATAAATCCATTCCTTATCCAACCCTTCGTCTTCTGCCAACCTTGCCTCCACATTGACCAAAGCAGGACCCGTCATTTTGCGTTCCAAAGCATGACATGCAGCACAATTCTGATTAAAAAGCTGTTTCCCTTTAGCAGGATCTCCTCCAGCGGCATCAGCAGTTTCTTCCGTAGCTACGTCAGTGGCAGCTTCGGCTTCTTCCTGTGCATAAAAAGATGTGGAGAATAGTAGGAGAGTTAAACCTAAAACTTTAGAAAATAGATGGCGGTATAAAACCTTTTTCATATTCATTAAATTTCTATCGAAATCTTTGGTACGATTCTTTCTATTGAGTTTGAGAGCAATAGCTTTTTACCCTACCAAGAATGGCAACAAAAGTAAGACATACAGGTATTTTTTGAAATGTTAAGGTATTTATAACTTATAATTTATAAAGATTCTAAATAACTTTGCCCCGACTTGGTTATCTTAATATAATCTACATTTGCAATAAGCGCAAACAATACAACACTGGAACAATATGAAAACCACAGTATTTACAGCAATTTTAATTGGTTTGGCTACCCAGATTTCCGCCCAGGACGCACAAGTGACCATTCAACAAGATTCAAAAATTGATGAATTGGTAAAACTTTATACCAAGGTTCATGCTAATTCTGGATTTTACCAAATTCAGGTTGGTTTTGGAAACTATAAGAAGGCACAAGAGTTATTAGATCAGGTAGAGGTTGATTTTCCTACTTGGTATTCTAAAATTGAGTTTGAATCACCAACATATCGAGTAAGACTAGGTAGGTTTAAAACTAAATTGGAGGCTGAACGAAAGTACCTCGAGGTCCGAAAAAAATATCCGGATGCCATGCTCCTCAAACCTGAAGAAAAAGAATCCAAATCATAAAAAAATCCCGCTTTTCGAGCGGGATTTTTTATTTGAATACATATTAACTTTAGCTGTTACAGTTTTTTCTTGACCGCAACTTCCTGGAAGGCTTCAACAATGTCCCCTTCTCTTATATCATTATAGTTCTTGATCTGAAGACCACAGTCATATCCTTTGGATACTTCTTTAACATCGTCTTTAAATCGTTTCAACGAAGCCAATTCTCCGGTGTATACTACCACACCATCCCTGATTAACCTAATACGTGAATTCCTGAATATTTTACCACTGGTAACCATACAACCTGCAATGGTTCCAATCTTGGAAATCTTGAATGTTTCCCTGATTTCGGCGTTACCGGTAATTTCTTCTTTCATCACTGGGGACAACATTCCCTCCATGGCATCCTTCAGGTCATTTATCGCATCATAGATGATGGAGTATGTCCTGATATCGATTTCTTCTTTATCTGCAATGGTCCTGGCGTTACCCATTGGCCTTACATTAAACCCTATAATTATCGCATCGGAGGCACTTGCCAACAATACATCAGATTCAGTAATAGCACCAACTCCTTTGTGAATAATATTCACTTGGATTTCGTCTGTAGATAATTTCTGGAAGGAGTCGGTCAACGCCTCTACAGAACCATCCACATCACCTTTAAGGATAATGTTCAGTTCTTGGAAATCACCCAGTGCGATTCTTCGTCCAATTTCATCCAAGGTAATATGACGTTGCGTCCTTACCGATTGCTCACGCTGCAACTGCGAACGTTTTGCTGCAATCTGCTTTGCTTCACGCTCATCTTCCAATACATGGAACCTATCACCAGCCTGAGGCGCCCCATCCAATCCCAAAATAGAGATTGGCGTAGATGGACCAGCACTTTCTATATTTTTCCCTCTCTCATCTTGCATAGCCTTGACCTTACCACTACAGGTTCCGGCCAACACATAATCTCCGATATTCAAAGTACCGGTCTGCACCAAAATTGTGGACACATAACCTCTACCTTTATCTAAGAAAGCTTCTACCACAGTTCCCATTGCCAATCTATCTGGATTCGCTTTGAGCTCTAATAGCTCGGCTTCCAACAAGACCTTTTCCAACAACTCGGGCACTCCCTGCCCAGTCTTGGCAGAGATATCCTGGGATTGAACTTTCCCCCCCCAGTCTTCCACCAACAAATTCATGCTGGCCAAGCCTTCTTTAATCTTATCAGGGTTTGCCGTAGGTTTATCTACTTTATTGATTGCAAATACAATAGGAACTCCCGCTGCTTGTGCATGACTTATCGCCTCCTTAGTTTGAGGCATAATATCATCATCCGCAGCAATAACGATAATAGCAATATCGGTTACTTGGGCACCACGCGCTCGCATAGCGGTAAACGCTTCGTGACCTGGTGTATCCAGGAATGTTATTTTTTGCCCATCTTCCAAAGAAACACCATAGGCTCCAATGTGCTGGGTAATCCCACCACTCTCACCTGCGATTACATTCTCTTGACGGACATAATCCAATAAAGATGTTTTACCGTGATCTACGTGACCCATTACTGTAACAATCGGCGCTCGAGGCTCCAAATCTTCCGGAGTGTCCTCCACTTCCTCGATGGTTTCCTCGATTTCCGCAGTTACAAACTCTACTTCATAACCAAATTCATCCGCAACAATGGAAAGGGTCTCGGCATCCAAACGTTGGTTCAACGTTACCATGATACCCAAGGACATACAGGCCGAAATAATCTGGGTCGTAGAAACATTCATCATGGTAGCAAGCTCATTGACCGTAACAAATTCGGTAACCTTGAGGATTTTGCTCTCCATCTCCTGTTTCTCAAGATCTTTTTCCGTCTGTTGACGGTGCTGATCTCTTTTCTCCCTTCTGTATTTCGCCCCTTTTCCTTTACTGGATTTCCCTTGAAGTTTTTCAAGAGTCTCCCTTACTTGTTTTTGTACTTCTTCTTCGGTAGGCTCAACCTTGGGTGCGGTAGAACGTTGTCCTTTTCTTCCCGCTGCTGCTCCTCTGTTATTACGACCACCTCCAGATTGCGGGCCACTTTTAACAATTCTTCTTCTACGTTTCTTACGCTCCCCACCATCAGAAGAACCTCCTTTGGATTTTTGACTATCCTCCTTCTTCTTTTTAGCAGGTTTTTTGAACTGCGAAAGATCAATTTTATCACCAGTAATCTTTGGCCCTGAAAGCTTTTGATATTTGGTTTTGATAGTTCCAGACTCAGTGGCCTCTTCAGAACTTTCTTTACCTTCCTCCTTTGCTTCTGTTGGTTTTTCTTCTTCCTGTTTTGGCTCTGCCTGTTTTGGTTCTGCCTGTTTTTCTTCGGCTGAAACTTCAGGTTTTTCTTCTTTTTGGGCTTTTACAGGTTCTGGTATGGAAGCTTCTACTTTTTTCGGCTCTTCTTCCTTGACTTCTTTGGGCTTATCAGACTTTTTATCCAAATCTATTTTACCCACGGTTTTAGGTCCGGCCAGTTCAGCTTTAGCCTTGACTACTTGTTGCTCTGCCTCTCTTTTCTCCTTGGCCAACCTGCGCTCCTCCTGTTCCTTTTCCATTCGGATTCGGATAGCTTCCTTCTCCTTGCGCTTTTCTTCACCAACTTCCTTGGAAGCGACCTTTTTACTCTTATCCGTTTGGAACTCATCCAACAGAACTTGATACACCTCATTGGATATCTTAGTGGTAGGCCGCGCCTCTACCTCATGCCCTTCCGAGGAGAGGTAATCGACTGCCCTATCCAGTGAAATGTTCAATTCTCTGAGAACTTTGTTAAGTCGTATTGTTGGATTTTCTGCCATAAATAATTTTACTTGCCCTAAATTTTCGCTGCTAATATAAGCCTAATCTTCAAATTCTTCCTTGAGGATGCGAACGACCTCTTGGATTGTTTCTTCTTCAAGATCGGTTCGTTTCACCAAATCTTTCACATCTTGTTCCAAAACGCTACGTGCGGTATCAAATCCAATCTTCTTGAATTCTTCGATCACCCAGCTTTCTATCTCATCGGAAAACTCGGTCAATTCCACATCTTCTTCAACGCCTTCACGGAACACATCTATTTCATAACCAGTCAATTGACCAGCTAATCGTATGTTATGCCCACCTCTACCAATAGCCTTGGAAACCTCTTCGGGCTTTAGGTATACTTGAGCTGTCTTTTTCTCATCGTTCAATTTAACGGATGATACCCTAGCAGGACTAAGTGCTCGGGTAACCATTAATTGCGGATTGTTTGTCCAATTGATTACATCAATATTCTCGTTGCCCAATTCACGAACAATTCCATGGATACGAGATCCCTTCATACCCACACAGGCACCTACAGGATCAATTCTATCATCATAAGAATCCACTGCCACCTTCGCTTTTTCTCCTGGGATACGGACTGCCTTTTTAATGGTGATCAATCCATCGAACACTTCAGGGATTTCCTGGAAGAACAATTGCTCCAAGAAAATAGGAGATGTTCTGGACATAATGATGGCCGGCTTGTTTCCTTTAAGCTCTACACTCTCAATAATTCCACGTACGTTGTCCCCTTTACGGAAAAAGTCGGATGGAATCTGCTTCTCTTTTGGTAGAATGATTTCATTTCCTTCATCATCCAACAAAATTACGGCACGGTGTCTAATGTGATGTACCTCAGCAGTATAAATTTCACCTTCCAAATCTTTAAATTGCTTGTAGATGGTGGTATTATCGTGCTCATGAATCTTAGAAATCAAATTTTGACGCAATGCCAAGATCGCCCTTCTTCCAAGATCGATCAATTTAACTTCTTCCGAAACATCCTCCCCAACTTCAAAATCGGGTTCAATTTTTCTTGCCTCGGTCAAAGAAATCTCTTCATTCGGCTCTTCCACTTCGCCATCTTCAACAACGATTCGGTTTCTCCATATTTCCAAATCCCCTTTATCTGGGTTGATAATGATATCAAAATTGTCGTCAGAACCAAATTTTTTCTTGAGCGCACTTCGGAAGACTTCTTCCAAAATCGCCATAAGGGTCACCCTGTCAATAAACTTATCGTCCTTAAACTCCGAAAAGGATTCGATGAGCGCTAGGTTTTCCATTTTCTACTACAATTAAAATTTTAATTTAACTTTTGCCTCTTGAATGTCAGAAAATGCGATTTCCTGCTTTTTCTGCACTGTAACTTTTCCTTTACCCACGGGCTTTGGCTCGCGTGCCTTCCACTCCAAGGTAATACTATTTGTCGAGGTTTCTACCAGTGTTCCCTCCAATTCCCCAGAGCTGGTCTTCACCTTTAATTTTCTTCCAATATTTTTTTTATACTGACGTGGCAACCTCAATGGAGATGCAGCACCCGCGGATGTGACCTCAAGGGAAAAATCCTCTTCTTCACGATCCAGATTATGCTCAATGGCCCTGCTTACGTTCATGCAATCTTGAAGGCTTACACCTTCATCACCATCCAAAACCACTTTGATGCTATTATCTCCTCCAACAGTAAAATCAACTAAGAACAGGGAAGAATATTCCTCCAAAGCCTTGTTCAACAACGATTCCACTTTATCCTTTAACATAAGAAACCAGTAATAAAAGAGGGGACTCAAGGTCCCCTCATGAATACTTTAATATCCGTTCAGTTTTGCAAATATACAACAAATATTATCGCTTGTGCAACCCCTTTCAATACAAAAATTAAGCTTTCCACATCTATTTTTCAGTACATTATACATAGTCGAGGAACTAATGTGCGACCTCTATACCATTTGCCGAGATTATTATTCAATAAAGCAAAGTGACCTGAATAACATGGAGATTCCAACGAATTCATAGGGTTAACAATCGTTTTACCCCCTTTCACAACAAATATTTTGTACCGAAGACCTACCTTTTACTTTTGTTGTTCAATCAACAGAATACATGGGCATAACCTCAAATTCTACATGGTCAACAAAACCATTTACCCAGCCAGGCATGGTGCTTATTGCCTTCTTCTTATTGGGTACAATGGTTGCATTTTCGCAAACCACCATTTGGAGCGAAAATTTCAACAGCTATGGAAATGGGACCGAAAATGGAACTGCCACCGGACCTTCATCTTCTGGCTGGACCACTACTTTAACAGGTGATGTTTGGGTTCAAGGGAACCGCATTGAAGCCAATAATCTTGGTACGGAAGGAATCTGGCGAACTAACCCTATAAATATTTACGGATATGAGTCTGTTAACTTCAGTTTGGATGTGGCCACTCAGGCACAAACGCAACAATTTGAGGCAGGTACCGATTATTTTATTGGTGAATATCGCATTGATAGCGGTTCGTGGACCGAATTTGAAAATGCATCTGGAGATTCCAATCCTTCTGATCCGCTAAATTCATCTTATACGGTCAACCTCCCCACTGCAGGTTCAACACTTGAAATCAGAATACGATTTTACAATACTGCTGGCAACGAATACTACTACATCGACAATATAGATGTACAAGGAACCCTTAACCTTTGTAACGGAGAGGTCGACTTTGAATTCTACGACAGTTCTCCATCAGGCAGTACCGTGGATAATATACCTACTTCAGGCTTTCTAGGGTCTGGAACATTTACAAGTTTTGATGTCGACGCATTACAAAACCAAGAAGACCCTGGTGATACCAATAATTTTAGTATACGATATAGTGGATACATCCAAATAGACACTCAAGGTTCTTACACTTTTTACACCTCATCTGACGATGGTTCCAAATTATTTATTGATGGCACTGAAGTTGTCAATAATGATGGTGCCCACGGCAATAGGGAAAGGTCAGGAAATATTACATTAACTGCAGGATTACACGATATCACCGTACTATTTTTTGAAAATAGTGGCGGGGAAACATTGACCGTTCAATACCAAGGACCTTCCATTTCCAAACAGAACGTACCTTTTTCAAAATTGTATTCAAACTGCAGTATGGCCAGCGCTGATCTTGATGGTGATGGTATTGATGATGCAACCGATATTGACGATGACAACGATGGTATTCTAGATACCGACGAATGTGGAGGGGCCAGTGGAAATTTTGTCCAAACAGCAACTAACATTGCCTTTTTTACCAATCCTTCAAATGCAGAGGGCAGTCCAGGCACTTCTTATGCCGCCAACGCAGTTTACACCTACCAAGGACAATCGGAAATATTGCTACAGTTTGCCCAACCCATAACAGTGGGTACTTCGGTAAGTGTTTTTTTAGGTGCGGACCCTGCTGTTTCCAGCACAGATATGCAGATACAACGCTCTACAGCGGCAGGAGGAAACAATGGCTGGCTGGCTGGTGCAAATGGCACTACCCCTGGCTCCATTCGTGAAGTAACATTTACTGTGAACGGAAGTAGTTTACAGTATATTAAAGTAATAGCTTGGCAATTGGGCGCAAGAGTTTATGGTGCCAGTTATGGTGCCTCTGTGGATTGCACGACCGTGGATACTGACGGCGACGGCATTCCAAACTACCAAGATCTTGACAGTGATGGCGATGGCATTCCCGATAATGTGGAAGCTCAGACATCTAACGGTTACACTGCTCCATCAGGAAGCGATTCCGATAATGATGGCCTGGACAATGCTTACGAAACTGGCGGCTTATCCGCTGTTGACACAGATGGAGACGGAACTCCAGATTTTATGGATACCGATAGCGATGATGACGGAACCAGCGATACCAATGAGGCTACTTTGACCCTATCTGGTTCGGATAACGACAATGATGGACTGGACAATACCATAGATACAACAACCGGTTATGGTGACCCCGGAGGTGATATTGATGACCCAACAAATACAACAGGAGGCACATTAATGCTACCCGATTCGGATGGCGATCTAGGTTCTGGGGGCGATTTGGATTTTAGAGATGACACCGTAGATGCCAACGACCCACCATCCATTTCTGCAACAGGAGATCAAATATTTTGTCCTGGTGACACTATTCCCGTAGTAGAGACTGTAAGTATAACCGACCCCGACAGCAGTAGTTTGGATGCGGTATACATACAAATTACATCCAATTACGATGTTTCTGGCGATCTTTTAAGCTTAACGGGCACACATCCTAACATTACGGCAAGTTGGGATACATCAGAAGGAAGGCTTTTATTGAACGGTCCAGCTACATTGGCCGAGTTTGAAACTGCAATTGCCGCGGTCGAATTCCAAACTACGGCAACGGTAACCTCTGGGGATACCCGTACATTTTCCGTTGTATTGAACGAGGCAAATTACCTGGAATCAACAGGACATTATTACGAATATGTACCCTCTTTGGGGATTACTTGGACAGCAGCACGAGATGCAGCCGCCCTACGGACTTTTTATGGACTTCAAGGATATTTAGCTACTATTTCAAATCAGGATGAATCAGACCTTTTAGGATCACAAGCACCAGGTGCAGGTTGGATTGGCGCGAGCGATGCAGCTACCGAAGGAGATTGGTACTGGGTAACAGGTCCCGAAGCGGGAACTTTGTTCTGGAGAGGAACTGCAGGAGGAACTGCATTTGGATATGAATTTTGGAATACCGGTGAGCCAAACCAATCTGGAAATGAAGATTATGCTCATATAACAGCACCAGGGGTTGGATTGCTTGGATCTTGGAACGACCTTTCGAACACTGGGGCAGGTAGTGGAGACTACCAACCCAAAGGATATTTGGTAGAATATGGAGGAATGTCTGGTGATCCTGCGGGGCCAAACATAGCGGCCACGACTATTATTACAGTGGACAATGTTGCTCCTACAGCTAGTGCTCCTGCACCTTTAACGGTTTATTGTTCAGCCGATGTTCCAACAGCCGACATCACGGTTATTGGAGATGAAGCAGATAATTGCGACCCAAGTCCAACGGTAACTTTTATTGGAGATGTAAGTGATGGGGGGACAAATCCTGAAATTATAACCAGAACATATAGAGTTACCGATGCATCAGGAAACAGCTTGGATGTGGAACAGACCATTACCGTAAATCCATTTACCATATCTACACAACCTAGCGACCAAACTGTAGTGGTCGGCAATAATGGAAGCTTTTCGGTAGTAGCAACAAATGTAGATACCTATCAATGGGAAGTAAGCATGGATGGAGGCAGTAACTTTGTTGCCATTTCCGATGGTTCGGAATATTCCGGAACACAAACTGCCAATCTCACCTTGAATACTCCAGACTCCAATTACAACGGATACATTTACAGAGTACTCGTTTCCAACAGCAGTGGAACCTGTACACCGCTCACTTCTAATGAAGCAACCTTAACCATGAAAACGGGAAGAGTCATCACCAATAGAGGAGTAACTTTTAGAGTGAATAAAAATTAACTTTTTAAAAGACCTGCCAAAGCCATATTATTTTACTTGCCGGCTCCGTATAAGTTTTTAGGGTTCACATAGCAAAATTTAAAATTCATCATACCTTTATGGTATGGCCCTTCTTCGAAATCCGAAAACTGGATATTATATAAAACGCATCCTGCCCTTTGGGATTATTTGGCTGGTATTGAGCTGGTTTATCCTGCTCATTGAGTCCATGGCTACTGAATACCAGAATCAGCGACCTGAAACGGATATCACTATTACTTGGAACATTTTTCTGTTCGCCTCCCTAGCTGTTTTTCTCGTAGGTATTGCAATGGGTGCCGTGGAAGTACTCTGGTTGGGCAAACGATTCAAACGCAAAGCATTTTGGCAGAAGATTTTATACAAAATGGGGTTTTACCTCTTGTTTATGTTAGTCATCAACTTGGTAACATTTCCCATTGCAGCAAGTATTGAACTTAAGACTTCACTTTTGGATACCGAGGTATGGCACAAATTTTCCAACTACATTACCAGTACCACTTTTTTGAGCACCATGGTTTCGCTTGCCTTCAGTATATTCTTATCGCTTCTTTACTCCGGAATAAGCGAACATTTGGGACATAATGTGCTGCTCAACTTTTTCTCAGGAAAATACCATTCCCCAAAGGAAGAGTCGCGAATATTTATGTTCGTGGACATGAAGTCCTCTACCTCACTGGCTGAAAAACTGGGACACCAGAACTATTTTAAATTCTTACGTGATTATTACAACCAACTTTCGGATGCCATAATCCAATATAAGGGTGAAGTATATCAATATATTGGCGATGAAATAGTAATCACATGGGAACAGCAAAAGGGATTGAAAAACCAGAACTGCTTGCGCTGCTTTTATGCCATGAAAAAAAGTCTACATAAAAAGTCCACTTATTTCGAGAAAACCTATGGTATGGCACCGTCATTTAGGGCAGGGTTGCACATGGGTAAGGTAACCACAGGGGAAATTGGTGCCTTAAAAAAAGAAATCTTCTTTACCGGTGATGTTTTGAATGTTACAGCCCGTATCCAAAAGCTTTGTAAATCCTTTGACCGCGATTTAATTGTTTCCACACAGCTAGCGGAGGAATTAATATCCGATGAGTTAAGTTTTGAACCTTTGGGCAGCATCGAGTTAGAGGGCAGAAAAGAATCTTCAGAGCTCTTTGCCCCAAAACCGACCCCAGATGGTTTAATGGATTAATCTTGAGTCAAAAACTTAAATTCTTCCAAGTACTTGGTCTTCAATTCCAACTTTTCAGTTTCAAAGGCCAAAAGTTTACCACTATTTTTTGTAACTGCTCCATTGGTGGATTTTTCCACATTTTAATTCTGAGTTTCTACAATAGTTGGGCATTGCCCGCCTAAGTGCTTAATAAAGGCTTTTAAAAATGTCAAAAAATATATCTTTATCAATACAAGCGTATCAACAACTATACTCGCAATGTTTATTTTTATTTTGAAGTAATTCTCAGGTAATAACCATCGGGGTCTACAACACGGAAATCCGTTAATCCCCAACTTTGGGTTGTTAAAGGTACCTCCACAGGGTATCCACTTGCTTTGACCTTCTCGTAAACCTCGGCTACGTTATCCACTTCCAATACGATTTCCACGCCATATCCTTTTTGAATATTTTTTAGGTTGGGATTAAAATGATGGCCATCGGAAAGTTTACTTAGAGGGCCAATTCCAAAGATGACATTCCCTCTTTTTACTGGCTGATAGGAATAATTTATCTGCTTACCTTCCATTGTAAAGTCCAATATCCCGGTATAAAAATCCACCGATTTTTTCATGTCCGAGGTAAATAGCTCCAACCGTAAAGTCATACGCTCATCTTGGGCATTGTTGTTTCCAGTATTACAGGAATAGTTTAGAAAAAGTACAATGGATGCTATGGCTGTAGTCAGTCTCATTTTAATGGTTTATTTAATGATTGATGATAGAATTTTAATCAAAGAAGTTTAAATCCTAGTTGATTTAAAACCTCTGTATTTGACAAATATAGAGGGGATAAAATGGACTAATCTTAACCTACCTTAAGAAAATGGGACAATTGGAATTTTAGCAAAGACAGCTATAATTTAAAAATGCATTTTCATGCCTTCGTGGGTGGCCTTAAACCCAAGGGACTCATAAAAACGAATGGCATCTGGGCGCTTTTTGTCGGTTGTCAATTGCAATAAATGGGCGTTTCGTCCCTTCGCTCTTCGGATGGCCCAATCAAATATAATTTTACCTATTCCCAGACCCCGATGGTCCTTGTGCACGCGTACGCCTTCAATTTGTGCACGAATACCACCTTGGTAAGTCAGATAGGGAATGAATGTCATTTGAAAAACCCCGATGATCTGTCCAGTTTCGCTTTCAACCACGGTCAGTTCTTGGTTTGGGTCCGAATCGATTCGCTCAAAGGCATCATAATAAGTTTTGGGCAATGGTATGGTGTAATTTTCCCGTTTACTCCCCAAAGCATCGTCCGCAATCATTTCAACAATTGCAAGTACGTCCTTAGTTGTTGCTTTTCTGAAATTCATGATCTTTCCTGCTTATTCGATTTTTCAGTTGTGATGTCGTCTTAAGTGCTTTATCAATCCACTTTCATCATATTCAATGGACATGATTTGACCTGTAGTGTGTTCCACAATGGTATCCATGTGGTACGGTTTTACCTTGGCCCAGATTTTTATTTTGACAAAGGCAACATTGTTTCCCATCATAATATCCTCTATGGTTACCCGATGAAAATACACTTTGTTCTGTAGTTTGTCCACTAACCCCTTTTTGAACTCCGCTTTATCTTCGACAACCACACCGTATTTAATGTGCTCATCCTTAAAATCATCTGCAAAAAAGGAAAGAAAGTGATCAACATCATCAACAGTACTATTGGGTTGTTGTTTGGCACTGTAAGCGTTGATAAACAACGTTGTCCTGTCAATCAAATTTGTTTTTGTTGTATCCCTTTGTGTCGATGCAATTAGCATAAAAGCAGTACACAGGATTGTAAGGATGAATTTTGTCTTTTTCATGGCTTCCTATTAAGAATTACTCATCAGCATTTTTGGCAGATAAGTTTGTTCTGTTGATTGATTGACCATTCACGACAACTCGGTCAATATCATTATATGCCGTGATATCCTGCAAAGGATTTTTGTTCAAAATCAGAAGATTCGCTTTTTTACCCTCCTCAACCGTACCATATAGTTGCTCAAGCTTAAAGGCTTTTGCATTTTCTATGGTCGCCATTGCCAATATTTTGCTCAACGGAATCCCAGCACTTTCCATTTCCAACATTTCCAAATATCCATTATACCCAGGAGGGTTCCCATATGTTGGGGAGGACGGTGTATCCGTACCGAATAAGATATTGCCACCATGGTCAAACAAATATTTCAAATTGATTTTCCCTCGACCGGAAAGTCGATTGAAATTGGTTGAAATTATATTCTTGGGGGCATCACCAAATACATTGACATACATTGTATTTGAGTTTGCCTTGTAATACTCGATCAACCCGTTCGGCAACACGTGCTCCAACTCGGAATCATTCAGGTAATTGGAATCCGTAAGTTCCCTCAATCCGTTGATTACTTGCAAGGTTGGCATGTAACCAACATTGTTTTTGATCTCAATATCCAGTACTTTTTTGATTTCTTCAGGAATACCACTATCGCTATCCAATCTGAAGTCACCCCAATTCCAAAGACCATGGGCCACAATGTCCACTTTTGCATTTCCTAAAAACCTATGTGCCTCTAGTGAGTTACCATGAACTACCAAAACCAAGTTGTTTTTGTGCGCCTCCGTTTTCAACTCTTCCATTAACGCTTCGGAAGGGGTCGGAAAAGGAGGCTGCGTTGGGTCAAAACCGGGTTCGTAGTAAGTTTTTAAGGCAATAGCACCAGATGCTGCAATTCTATTGGCTACTGCTTTGGGGCTATGGTTTTCTTTGACGTATTTTTCAGGAATGGGATAGGCTTCATTTTCCTGATAAATAAAATTGGGGATATCATCATTCCAGTTGGATAGTCCATATCCGTTCCCGATAACAGCTCCTCCACCCACAAAATACAAGTCGGGTCTGATTTCGGCCTTTTGAAAATCATCCAATCTTTCCGGTTTGGCGGTTCCCAAATCAATCAAAGTAGTATAGCCAAAATACAAATAGCTCTTGGGGAGTTGCTCTCTATAAGATGCTACAATCTCGGGGTTTTCCATTTCCTCTTCATCCGAAAGGGCATCGGTAGCAGTTACATGAACGTGACTATCTATAAGTCCAGGGATAATGTACTTTCCTTTCGCATCAATGGTTTCGAACGAACCCTTTACAATAGGTTTCTCTACTCCAACATATGCTATGCTGTCTCCATTCACTACAACAAAGCTATCGGGAGATATGGTTTGGTTTTCGGGGGATATGATTTGGGCATTTTCAATAAGCAACCCATTTTCCACAAAAATTTCAACCTCACTGGTTTTGCATGAGATTAAAGTGAAGATAAAGAGCAGTATCCCTATTATTTTGTTCATGGTTTTTTTTAATTGAAACTAGTACGCAAATTTTTACAAGCTGTCTTAGTTGCTGTTAATGTTCTTCTCAATATTTTCTTTTACAGCCCTGAAATCTACCCAATAAATATCACCATCATCATCTACTCCCCTATGGAAGAATAAATACTTGCCATCGGGCGAGACACTTGCCGTCATTTCAGTTTGATCGGTATTTATTTTAGGCCCCAGATTATAAGGTGCTGTCCATGTACCATTTTTATTAAAACTGATGTACAAATCACTTTCCCCATACCCGGTGTTATGCTCAAAATCATAAATCATATAACTTTCGTCGGGCGCAATATATGAATGAGCTATTAATTTGCCGGTAGCGTTTATTTCCCCTTCCATCCTTTTGATACTTTTATATTGACCATCTTTCTTAATTGAATTATAAATAACCCAATCTTCTGGTTTGTCACCTTTTTCTCCAGTGGTAAAATATAAATTACCGTTCTCTGAAGATGTTAAGTACATTATTACAGACCTATCCACAAATGGTTTTTCCAATGGTTTTGGCTCACTCCAACCGCTGAAGCTTTTTTTACTGTACCATTGGTGTAACCCTGTTGGTCCAATTGTATCGTTAAGGGGCCTTAAACTTCCAAAATATAGTTTATCGCCTTTAGGGTTGATATGGGGCTCAAAATCCCATCCTTCGGTTGCAGCAAAAAATGCCGGTTCTGGGTTAGACCACTTACCATCAATTAGTTTCATGGCATAAATTTCATTGTCCTCTTCTGGTTTTCTACGCGTAAAATAGATTTCGTCCATTTCTGGGGAGAAGGTAATTGCAAAATCCTTCGCATCTTTTATAGAAACAACACCTGGACCAAAAACCAAGGGTGTATCTATTGGGATTTGATTGCTGAGTAATGTAATGTTTGATTTTTTACTGTCCTGACATGAAGTAATAATGACAAGCAGGATGATCAAAAAGGAAAAAAGTTTTATTTGTTTCATTTAGTTGGATTAGTTTTAAAGACATAGGCAAAAAGTAGCGCAAAAATAAGATAGACCGCTGTGAGAGAAATTATTATTTCAGAGTGTGTTTCGATATTAGAAACAACTTTAACTAAGGCAATCGCCCCAACTCCAAAATGCATAAGATTTCCAATGGCAATAGGTCTATTATAAATACCTCCAATAAGTGTTCCTTTTGCCATCCAATTTAAAATGCCAAATCCTAAGTATAATGCGCTCATTATTTGCAAAAAGAGTATGGTAACAAGGTTTGATTCAACATTAAAATAATCTGCTATTTCATTGGGCAAAAAAGAAAGTAACGCTCCAATAATAGCCAAGAAAATGGCGCTTGTGGTCATTAAAATTTTTGTGTTCATTATTTTGATTTCGTTACAATGATGAGTTAGTAGTCCAAGATTTAATGTCGCTGTATATTATTGTCAATAATAGTAAAAAGGCTGCACCGAATCCTAAAACACCGATATTAATCCCAAAAAGTGTTTTTTCACTGCCGTCCAAATATTTCATGGATCCTCCATAAAAATTTTGAAGTATATAGGCCAATAAAAATCCTCCTGTGATAAGCAAACTTAATATTGCACTGATCTTTGTTTCCTTCTTTACCCAAACCATCCATAGACACAGCAGTCCGATTCCGGAGTTGGTAATCAATTGCCAAACTTCGTGAATGCGAACATGGGGCGTCCAATCCGGGTTAAACACATGAGTTGTATTAATTTCTAAAAATGGAACTACAACAGCATAGAGAATGATGCTGAATGTGATAATTGCTTTTCTCATTACTTTAAAATTTTTAGTAAAGATTTTCTGTAGCTTTTTTTAAACCTGCATCAGGCAAAAACTGATCGGAAATAGTTAAAATCGCATGCAAGTTGTCCCGTAACCTATCCAACTTAATCTCCTCGGGTTTCATAGAAGTTTGCAAAAGATGTAAAGCCATGTCCGCTAAGAGCAAACGCTGTTTTTCCAACCACTCATCATCATTTTTAGTTGCTGAGTGATTCAAATACGCAGTTTCTACCTGGTTGTGCAGTTCCCAACTGGTTTTTATCATTTCTTTTCTTTCTTCTTTTGTCATACTTCTGTTTTTATAAAATTACCGAGCAACGGTAGCTTGTTTCATATTTGATTGGTTACTTTTCAATTTCATGTGCAAGATTGGATAGGGTTTTCCCGATGCATCCAACGCTGACCGTCCAATAACTTCAAACCCATAGTGTTCATAGAATCCAACGGCCTGCTTGTTTTGTTCGTTCACATCTACCTTTTGAACCTCTAATTCATCTATTGCAAAGTCCAACAATTTTCTTCCGATACCCATTCCTCTATTGTCGGGATGGATAAAGAGCATTTCTAGATTGTGATCGGCAACGCCCAAAAAACCAAGAACAATTCCTTGACCATCTCTTGCGCATCGGAGTTCAACCGCATCCAAATAGGTATTGAGAATCAATGGTCGGAAATATCGGATGTCCTCCTCCTTCAAGAAATCGTGGGTTGCACGGACCGATGCCTCCCAAACTTCTACCAAAATGGGATATTCTGATTTTTGAACAATGTCTACTTTAAATGTATTCATGTATTGCTATTTTCTATTGGTCTTAATAAAAGGTGCTAATTTACATTAACACCTATTCATTAAGATTAACCGTGGTCAATAAACAGCTGAAAGCCTACATCCAAACAAACGTTAAGCATTTTGTGCTGTACTTTCCCAAATACCCGTTTTCTTCGTCTCACGTACATACTCGACAAAACTCTTGGGTTTGCGTTTGAGTACCTTTTCAATATCATTGCTGATTTCGGACACCATAGGATTTCCCAATACTTCGGTAAACAAATATTCGACTAGCCAGACGAAGTCTGCTGGCACGCCGTGTTCTTTCATAGCAGCAACATATTCTTCTATCGTAATTGGAGTAAAAGCAATATCCCTTTGGGTTGCTTTGGCAATTTCCGCTACAGCTTCTTTAAATGATAAAGTGGTCGGACCAGTCAGCTGATATATTTGTCCATCATGCTCCTCATGAAGCAATGTTTCGACCACTACATCGGCAATATCACCTGTATCCACATAGGGCACCTGCACGTCTGCTTGTGGCAAGGCCACAAACCCCTGCTGAATGGGTTCCAAAAAGAAACTTTCGCTAAAGTTTTGGTTGAACCAACTTGCCCGCACAATGGTATAGTTCAATCCTGAACTTATGACCACTTGTTCACACAGTTCAGCCTCCCGTTCTCCTTTACCGGAAAGCAGTACCACTTTTTTCAAGTTCTTTTGCTGTGCAAGAACGATGAGGTTCTCAATGGACTGTTTTGCCCCGGGCACGGCCAAATCTGGCTGATAGGTGATGTACATTTTATCCACTCCTTCAAGAGCGTCTTCCCAAGTATCTTCATTGTTCCAATCGAATGCTGGTTGTGATGATCTTGAACCGATACGAACATTTTGGTTAAGCAATTCAAGGCTTTCAACGACCTTTCTTCCTGTTTTACCAGTTCCTCCGATGATTAAAAAATTGTTTTTTTTCATGATTATAACTATGTATTTGTATTGATTTGATTTTGTAATAGACTTAGAATCAGTAGTAAAAATGATAGTGCAGAGGTTACTGTGCGTATCAAATGCAGTCTGCTCCACTTGACCTCAAAAAGGTTTCGTAATTCTTTCAATTGTTTTGGGGTAGCAACTTGTAAATCTGTTTTATCCAGAATTTCGTTAAGAGGCACATTGCCCAATATGGTGATGACCACAACCCCTGCAACATAGAGCATTCCTGCTGCAAAAAGCATCCAAAATATCATATTGGACTGGTTTCTATGGAGATACACGTTGGCTATATGTGTGAGAAAGGGTCCAAAAAAGACCAAAAGGAACAACGGGTTTATGATAGCCCTGTTCATTTCTTGGAAGGCCTGCAAATATCCAAGATTGTCCAAGCGGCCTATTCCCGGCGTTACGGCGTTTGTCCAAGTAAAGCAAAGACCTGCGGTTAAACCGGTTAGCAAAATTGTACTGATCAGTGTTAGTGTGTTGATTGAATATGTCATGGTTTTTCATCGTTTGTTAGATTGATTGTTGTTTAGGACGTACGTTCAAGTACCAATATGTTAGGGACACCAATATGAATTCAATAGCAATCAGCCAGAAATCCAGAGATCCGAAAAAACTGGCATAACTTCCCCCAAAAGGAATAATCAACATGGGTACGGTGACCAAAGCATCCAACGCGACACTGGCCAACAACATCAACAAACCAAGTTTTAATCCATGTGTGGACTTCACTTTTTCATAATAGAGCTTGGCTCCCAACCATACCAGTGGAGGAACCACCAAAGCCAACCCAACATTGGCTTGTAAATATCGATTTTCCATTAGCGGAAGCTCATAGATAGCCGTAAAGGCAGACACGCCAAGAATCCAAACCAAGAATCCTATTGCCAATGCTCTTACTGTTTTCATTTTTCCTGTTTTTTTTGATTACAGGACAAAACTACATTGACAGTCAAGCCTTTATTTATTCCAAAAGGAGTATGATTTGTTGCAAATGGAGTTTACTTGATTTGGCTGGGGCGATAACCAAATTTTTTTTCGAAAGCGTTGGAAAATGAGCTCAAACTATCATAGCCCACGTGCCAGGCCGCCTCTTGAACGGTGGCTTCTTGACTACTGATCAGTTCATGGGCGGTTTTTAAACGTTCGTTCTGTAGATATTTGAACACTGGTACGCCAAAAAGCTCCTTAAAATTCTTCTTAAGGTTATAACTGTTAAGGCCAATTTGAAGAGATAGCTCGGATAGCGAAGGTGGGTTGTCCAAGTTGTTGATCAAGATTTCCTTGGCCTTATATAACTTGTCCCGTTCTGTAGTATTGATTTTTTCTGTTTGGAGTGTGGCCAATTGCCCAAAAAAATGAGATAACAAAGTAGTCATTTGGCTTCGGAAAAACATCATTTTGGTTTTACCATGGTATTTCATGTTGAAAACCGAATCAACAATTCGGTCCATGTCCGGGGTCATAAAAAATTGAGGGCCTTCTACATAATGATCGGATGGATTCACCAATTCATTCAATAACGAGGAGAAAATTTCCCCTTCTTCATTGGGCAGATTCTCCAAATTTCTCAAAGCTGTTGCTATGAGCACACAACGTAATGGCTTTTCTGGCGAAACGGTATGTTCAAACTCAACATTAGAGTCAGCATAAAATGATAGGGCCAAACCCTTTGTATAATTGAACTCCTTGGATTTGCTACCATATTTCACGTTTAAATCCACATTTCCTGAACCATAAAACGCAACGGCAACTACGGGTTCATCAAAACGGCAAGCATCCACAATAATATTTTTGCTGGTGGCTTCCTCGACCAAAATGGTAAAATCGTTGATATCTATAAAGTCCCTAGTCATAACAATGGAAAAATCCTTTAAAGATAAACAACCGCTTATTAATTGAAAGACTTATTCGATTGTTTATAACATCCTGCTGAACCAGACGATTTTGAAAAAATAAATACAACTCTTTTACCAGTCTAGCTTAAATACTTTATATAAGGTTGATGGTAAAAACGTTCACCCTTGGCCTTATAAAGTGCATTGGCCACTGCGGCAAAAATTGGTGGGAAGGTCGGTTCCCCTAAACCTGTGGGGGCCATATCACTATCAACAAAATGAACCTCGATTTCTTTCGGCGCTTCGGCCATTCGAATCATTCGATATGTATCAAAATTGGATTTTTGCGGAACGCCTTCCTTAAAGGTCAATTCTCCATAAAGCGCATTACCTATGCCATCCACGATACCTCCCTCGGCCAAATTGGTTGCGGCATCCGGATTGACCACAATTCCACAGTCCACCGCACAGGTCACTTTTTCTACCATTGGTTTTCCATCCTGTATTACCATATCCAAAACATGTGCAGCATAGGAGTTATGGCAGAAATAGGCTGAAACACCTCGATGCAAATTCTTATTGGTTGTATCCCAATTTGATTTTTCCCTTACTAGTTTTAAAACTCCCGCATAACGGTCTGGATCGTAATCATTGTTTTCTCCTACAGGGTCTGCCTTCGCCCGCCCCAAAAGCTCTAACCTAAATTCAATGGGGTCCTTGCTAGCCGCTTCGGCTACCTCATCCAAAAATGATTGTTCCGCACTGGCCATAAAATTAGAGCTTGGAGCCCTAAAGGAACCTACGGTCAAGTTGGTGTCTATTGTCCAATCTTCTGCAAGGTAATTCGCTACCGCACCAGCAGGAAAACGATTTTGGGCAAGAGGGCTCTGTGGAATCCCTCCTGTCTTTACATGAAAGGCAATAAGGTTATTATCAGCATCCAATCCAGCCCTAAATTTAGCTTGGTAACTTGGCCGGTAGATACCATCAGTCATATCATCTTCACGAGTATAGATAAGTTTTATTGGAGCCTTTATTTTTTTCGATATAAGTGCCGCCTCAACTAACCAATGTGCGTATGACCGGCGCCCGTACCCTCCACCCAAACGGGTCATTTGAATGTCAATTTTATCAATGGGCATTCCAAGACGAGCCGAAAGCGTTTGTTCCGTAAGGTCTGGTTTTTGAAGAGGGCCAACAAGTTCTGCGCGGTCCTCGGTGACATCAGCAAAAAAGTTCATGGGTTCCATGCAATTGTGGGCCAAAAATGGGGCAGTGTAACTGGCTTCAATAATATTCGCGGCATTTTTAAATGCTCTTTCGGGGTCACCATCTTTTCGTCTCACCTCTCCGGGTTCTGCAGCTCGAGCTCCCATAAGAGCAAAGTGTTCGTCGGTACTTTCCAAACCTGCTGGAGTATGCTCCTCCCATTTTCGTCCAAATCTATCCCTGGTCTCCGTCGAACTTTCGATAGGTTCACATTCAATTTTCAAAGCCTTTTTAGCGTTCATGACTTCCCATGTAGAATTCCCAACAACTACGGCCACTTCATTAAAGGTTCGCGTATCGAAAAAGGCCTTTTCGTAATCATCATTAAAAACATTGATAGTAAATATATCCTTGATACCCGGCATTTGTCTAGCTTTGGTATCGTCCACCGATTTAAGTTTTAGGCCGAAAGCCGGTGGATGCACGATCATAGCAATTAGCATTCCTTCACGATGGGTATCCATACCAAAAAGTGGTTGCCCTGTAACAATTTTTAACCCATCCACATTTTTTTTGGATGTCCCAATAATCTGGAAATCATCAATACTTTTTACTTGGACCTCTTCTGGAACTTGCATCTGAGCGGCTGCAGCTGCCAATTCACCATAAATAGCGGATTTATTACTCTGTTTATGGCTAACAACCCCTCCTTTTGTTGTGATTTCATTAAATGGAACTTGCCATTCCTTAGCTGCTGCTTCTATAAGCATATGCCTAGCTGTTGCCCCTGCCAACCTTAAACCTTCCCAACCTCTGCGAATAGATTGGCTACCACCCAACCATTGGAATCTAAAAGCATCGGCATTTAGGGGAGCCTGTTCCACAATAACATCTCTCCAATCCACATCCAATTCATCAGCGACAATCATTGGCATGGAAGTTTTAACATTCTGCCCTCCTTCAGGATTGGGGGACATAATGGTAACAAGACCGTTTTCTGCTATTTTAATGTATCCGTTCACTTCCACCCAATCTTTGGGCAAGGCTTTACCACTTTGTTTGGAGGTATTCTTGCAAGATATAATCCAACTGAATCCCAGCACAAGCCCCCCTCCTGCTAGACTTGTATTCTTGATGAAAGCACGTCGGCCAATTTTAGTTTTTGAAGTATGCATAGAGAGGTTTGTTTTCATTTAAAATGTATGACCATGAAAAATTCCTTAGCCCACCAAAGGGGGTTTGTCCGTTGCAAAAGGTTGATTGTAATGCCTTCTTCCCGTCGCCTTGTAAATGGCATTGGCCAAAGCTCCAAACACCGGGGGAAATGGTGGTTCCCCTAGACCAGTAGGGTCAATTTCATTTTGAACAAAATGGACTTCAATATTTTTTGGTGCTTCGGAATGACGTATCATCTTATATCGGTCAAAATTGGTCTGATCGGGCTTACCGTCAGTAAAGGATAGGTTCCCGTACATAGCATTGCCGACACCATCCACAATGGCACCTTCAGCCATATTGGCCGCGGCATCCGGATTAATCACGATACCACAATCAAGTGCGCAGACAACATTTTCCACTTTGGGTGTGTTACCATCCATGGTTACGTCGACCACATGTGCCGCGTAACTGTTGTGACAGAAATAGGCGGATACACCTCTGTGTGTTCCTGAAGGTACTTGGGACCAATTTGATTTCTCACGAACCAGTTTCAGCACTCCCGCCAATCGTTCCGGGTCATATTCGTTTTCTTCCCCTACGGGATTGTCCTTAGCCCGCTGCAACAGCTCCAATCGAAACTCGATAGGGTCTTTTCCCGCAGCTTCGGCCACCTCGTCCAAAAATGCCTGTTCCACGCCCGCCATAAAGTTCGATCGAGGCGCCCTGAAAGCGCCAATGGTGATATTGGAATTGATTTCCCAGTGCTGTGCCAAATAATTATCGACGGCACCTGCAGGGAAACGGTTGGCAAAAAGAGGTGTTTCCGGTATACCACCCGCCTTTACATGGAACGCAACTAGGTTGTTGTTCTCGTCCAAGGCCGCCTTGTAGTCGGCACGGTATGAGGGGCGGTAGATACCACAGGTCATATCATCTTCCCGGGTATAGACTAACTTCACGGGAGCCTTGGCCTCTCTGGAAATCAATGCGGCTTCCACGGCATAGTGGCCATAGGCCCTTCTTCCAAAACCACCGCCCATCCGGGTCAGTTCAATGTCAATTTTTTCCGCGGGTATACCCAATCTGGCCGCCACGGTTGGAGCGGTCAAAACCGGAGCCTGCAAAGGACCGGCCAATTTCGCACCTTCATCGGTGACATGGGCAAAAAAGTTCATGGGCTCCATACAGTTATGCGCCAAGAACGGACAGCTATAAGACCTTTCGATAATCTTTGCAGCTGTTTTGAATACTTCTTCCGGATTACCATCCTTGCGAGCAGTAGTCGATGACTTTGAAGCCATTTCATTCATTTGGGCATAATGGTCCTCCGTACTTTCCAAACCACTCGGGACATCCACTTCCATTTCGGTGCCGAACCGGTCCATTTTAAACTTTGAATCTGCAATGGGTTCCCAATCAACATTCAATTGTTTTTTGGCGTTCATGACCTCCCAAGTGGTTTTGCCCACAATGGCAACCAGGTCCGTAAACGCATTGGTATCAAAATAGCCCCGGGTAAAGCCATCTTCGAGTGTCTTTATTTTGAAAACATCCACAATGCCCGGCATGGATTTTATCTGGGAACCATCAAAAGATTTTAATTGCAGACCAAAAGCGGGGGGATGTGCTACCATGGCCACAAGAGCTCCATCAAACTGATAATCCAGACCGAACAATGGTTTTCCGGTTACAATTTTGTGGTTCTCCACACTTTTTTTGGAGGTACCGATAATGGTAAAATCCTTCACTTCTTTTAAGTTGACTTCTTCGGGCACCTCTAATTTTGCAGCCACAGAAGCCATCTCACCGTAACCTGCTGAATTATCGGAAGCTTGATGGCTAAGCACTCCTCCTGAAACTGTAATTTCTGATGCGGACACTTGCCAAGTCTCGGCAGCTGCCGCTATCAACATTTGCTTTGCAGTGGCCCCGGCCATACGAAGGCCTTCCCATCTGCGGCGGATGCCTTGGCTGCCACCGGTAAATTGCCATCCATAGTCCTCTTGATCAAAATTGGCCTGTTCCACCAATACATCTTGCCAATCCACATCCAGTTCATCGGCCACGATCATGGGCATGGAGGTAATTACCCCTTGTCCAAATTCGGGATTGGGCGACATAATGGTCACCAGTCCGTTATCGCCAATTCTTAGGTAGGCATTGATCTCGAACCACTCTTCTGGCATTTCCCGAGCGACCATTTTTTCGGCATCCTTGGGTTTGCAGGAATTCAACATGCTAAATCCAAGCACCAATCCGCCACTGGCGAGACTTGTATTTTTGATGAAGGCGCGGCGGCCCGTTTGTGTCTTTATCTTTGCCATCTTCTGAATTTCTTAATGATTAAACGTTTTCCGAGTTAGCGGCAGTTTTGATCGCTTTTTTGATCCTTGTATAGGTACCGCAGCGGCAAATGTTACCGTTCATGGCCATCTCGATCTCCTCATCGGTTGGGTTGGAATTGTTCTTGAGTAATGCGGATGCCGTCATGATCTGTCCTGCCTGGCAATAGCCGCATTGGGGCACATCAACTTCCAACCAAGCTTTTTGAACGGGATGGTTTCCATTTTCAGACAGTCCTTCGATAGTAGTGATCTTTTGATTGCCCACGGAAGAAACCGTCAGCATACAGGAACGTGTCGCCACATCGCCAAGATGTACCGTACAGGCACCGCATTGTGCGATACCACATCCGTATTTGGTCCCGACCATGTTCAAATGGTCTCGCAATACCCAAAGCAGGGGTGTAGTTGGATCAACGTCTACCTCGTGAGTTGCCCCATTTATGTTTAAGTTGAATGTTGCCATATTTATTCTGTTTTGTTTGAAGTTATGAATTTTTGATTGTAAGGACTTACTGATTTCAAATATTATCCCTAAACCATTTTAAAATTTTGTATTACTATTTACTTATCTGTATTTCATCCAACCAAGATTCCAAAAGTTCCTCAACCTTAACCTTTCTATCTCCCTTAATCGCAAGGTAGACCCCATCCCGTTCACTACCCCCTCTTACCGAGAATACCTTTAAGACCTCGCTCTCCGGGCAAAGTTTCCTTATTGTTTTAACAGTACTCCCCAAACCATAACCTCCATTGGTATTGAAAGGAGCAATTGTTTTTCCCTTGATATCCTGGTGATTTAGAAAACTCTTCATTGGGGGTGGCAATTGCATTCCCCAAGTAGGAAAACCAATAAAAATAGTATCGTATTTATCAATATCAACCTGTGTCTTTAAAGGAGGGAGATAACCAGTCCTGTTTTCTTCTGCTACTTGATCCACGATTGCCCTATAATTTTTGGGATAGGGATTTTCGAGTTCGAGAGCCACTAAATCACCTCCTATCCTTCTATGAATAAGTTCGGCCACGGTTTTGGTATTATTAGTTCTGGATAGATATAGAATCAGGATTTTTTCAGACATATTTTCACCAGTCTGTGCAAAACAACAGGATGAAAGCATAAGAAAGTAAACCCATAACATTCTCATCTGTATTCAAATTTTAATTTTCTGGACTCATTAATTTACTAAAGGTCAAATCACCAAGCTTCCAGTCATTATTTTTTTTAACATAAACTTCGGTCACCATAAAAGGGTTCGTTACTTCATTTGGACCTACAACTGCCAGCAACGTTATGCGGTTCCAAAGGATAACGGTATTGTCATTCAGAACTTCAATCATTACTTCATGGATATCGGCCTTTTTATAGTGAATAAACCCGCCTTTAATGATATCCAATTCGCGCTCCTTGCCCCAAGTACCGCCCATGTGCACAAATTTGGCCTTGTCGTGGAAAAGCTCATCGAGCTCATCCGTATTCCTGTCGGCCATCCATTGCCATTTTTGAGCAGAAAGTGCTTTTACCTCTTCTTCCAGTTCTGTTTGTGCAAAACAAGCGGGAAACATCAGAATCGAGAGGATGAATCCAAAAAAATGTGCTTTTATGTGCATCGTATTCGTAATTATTAGGTTGTTCTAATGTTCAATTTTATGGGTATCGCGAACACTACTAAAGGTGAGGTCCAACAATTTCCAATCACTTCCTTCTTTCTTGTAAAATTCGGTAACCGTAAATTCATTGGACACATCATTTCCACGTACATGTGCCACTAAAGTGATTCTGTTCCAAAGCACGGCGGTATCATCGCCAAAAACCTCAACGGCCACATCGTGCACATCTGCTTGTTTGTACCAAATACTTCCTGTTTCAATAATTTCCAGCTCCCTGTCCTTTTTCCAAGAACCACTCATGTGTACAAATTTGGATTTGTCGTGAAAAAAAGATTCCAATTGGTCCACATCCTTGTCTGCCATCCACTGCCATTTTGCTTTGGAAAGCCCCTTTATCTCTTGTTCAATTAAAGCCTCTTGCGCAAAGGATGACACACTTGTCATCACTAAAAAAAATCCAATTAATAATGTCCTCATTTTAAAAAAATTTAAATCAGTTTGTAATAAATATTGTTTATCTGAAATTCGATTTTATCATGAGATTTACAGCAACTAAATCATCATTGTTCAAACCTAATCATAAATTCTAGTGCTAAACCAACCCAGATTACGGATATACATACCATTACTACAGAATTCGGAAAGTGTATTTGATTTACTGATAATCAATAGCTTATATTTATCTAAAATTTAAGACTTACATGCAAGAAAAACTGGACATCAACACCGTAGGTGATTATCTAGCCTTGAGAAGACAGGAGGTCCAGCACCCATTAGTGGGTATAGTCGATTTTAATCATGTGGAGGAAGACGGAAATACGATCAAAGGTTACGATGCCCTGCATTTTAATTGCTATGCAATCTTTATTAAGGATACCAAGGGTTGCAAAATAAAGTATGGGGGCAAGGACTATGATTATGATGAAGGCACCTTGGTTTTTATAGCACCCAACCAAACCATTGGTCTGGGAAACTATCCGCCACACTACAAACCCAAAGGGTATGCTATGCTTTTTCATCCCGACCTGTTATTGGGTACGGAATTGGGGCGCAAAATCCATTCCTATAGTTTTTTTGCCTATTCCAGCAACGAGGCACTCCATCTATCTAGCAAAGAGCGAAAGATACTTTTAAGCCTGTTGGAAAAAATACAGTTTGAACTAGAGCAAAATCTTGATAAGCACAGCAAAAAGCTGATTGTGGCCAATATCGAGCTATTTTTGGACTATTGTAGTCGTTTTTATGACCGTCAATTCTTGACACGTGAAATTGAAAACGTAGGGTCTTTAGAAAAATTCGAGAATCTGTTGAACGAGTATTTCGCGTCAGATAAACCACAAAAAATTGGTACTCCATCGGTTGGTTACTTTGCGAAACGATTGCACCTTTCTCCCAATTACTTTGGTGATTTGGTAAAAAAAGAAACCGGTAAATCCGCGCAAGAGTATATTCAGAATAAACTTATAGAGGTTGCCAAAGAAAGAGTGTTTGATCCCAATAAATCGGTCAGTGAAATAGCTTATGAGCTTGGGTTTAAATATCCGCAGCACTTTACACGGTTATTTAAGCAACGCGTAGGGCATTCGCCCAGTGAATTTAGGACCTTGAACTAACGGAAGTTTTGACTTAAGAATTACTCGGAAGAATTCCTCTCAAGTTCCAATAAAATTAAAAAAACAAGCCCCGCAAATTTAAATTTGCGGGGCTTTTCGTTGGCCTACTAGGACTCGAACCTAGAACGACTGGACCAAAACCAGCTGTGTTGCCAATTACACCATAGGCCAGTACCGTATTTGAGCGTGCAAATTTATAACAAAGTTTGGTTTCAACAAATATTTTTGACAAGAATACATGCTATTTTTCTTAAGTATGGGTGTTAAAGGTTTTCCAAAAATGGCTATTCTTCTATTCTATATTTACTAAATTCGCCACAATTCGGTTAACAACCAACTCTATGTTTGCAAAAGACTTCAAAAAATGGGACACCATCCTAGGGTGGGTTTCCTTCGCTATCGCGTTTATAGTTTATGCCCTGACCGTTGAACCCACAGGAAGTTTTTGGGATGCAGGGGAATACATTTCCACCTCAGCAAAATTGCAAGTCGGGCACCCTCCAGGAGCGCCGTTGCTACAAATGATAGGAGCCTTTTTTGCCTTGTTCGCCTTTGGTGACGAAACCAAAATAGCGCTTATGGTCAATGCAGTATCCATAGTTTCAAGTGCTTTCGCTGTATTGTTCACCTTTTGGACCATTACCAACCTTGTCGGAAAAATGATCTCCAAAAAAAGTGAAATGACCAATAGCAAAGCTATTGCCATTTTTGGAAGCGGACTTGTTGGTGCACTTGCCTTTACCTTCTCCGATAGTTTTTGGTTCAACGCCGTAGAGACCGAAGTATATGCCATGGCCAGTTTAATTATGGCTCTTTTACTTTGGTTAGGTTTAAAATGGACGGACAACTTGGGAGACCCCAGAGGTCACCGCTGGCTCATGCTTATCTGTTTTGTGATCGGGCTTACCTTCGGAATCCAGTTTATGGGCTTTTTGGCCATTCCTTCCATAGGCCTACTCTATTATTTCAAAAAATATAAAACTACTACGGTCAAGAACTTCTTATTGGCCAATATTGCCGTGATTGCGGTTCTTATTTTGGTTTACAAATTCTCTTTGACCTATGTATTGGAACTTTTTGGTTGGAGCGAAGTGTTCTTTATCAATGAAATTGGGCTTCCGTTCAACTCAGGTTCCATCATTATGGGACTAGTTTTTGTCGCAGCCTTTTATTTTGGACTCAGATATACCCGAAAACATAATTATTACAATGCGAACATTATTGTTCTCTGCTTGATGTTCTTGATTCTTGGGTTTTCATCGTGGTTGATGTTGCCTATTAGAGCAAACGCCAGAACCGTAGTAAACGAAAACAATCCTGCCGATGCAAGGGCCTTATTGGCCTACTACAACAGGGAACAATACCCTGGTGTGGACAGTCCTGTGTATGGCGCTTATTATTCAGATACTTTTGCTCCTTCGGGAGAAGATAGGGATGATAGCCCCAAGTATGAAAAAGACTTGGAATTGGGCAAATACGTTATTGTAAACCACTACAAAGGTGCAATCCCCGGACCCAATGAAAAACACGTTGGTATTTTGCCCAGAATGTGGAGCGACCAGCATGCCGAAAACTATATGCGCTACTTTGGCGCCTTGGATTTCCGTATTAAATCGGAATACATTTCCAACAACGACCTAAGAGAAGCCGTAAATCAATTTAAGACAGCCTATTCTCAAGGAGAGCTAGATTCTGAACAATACATCCGCTTTTTACGGGAGTTTGGAGAGTATATTGAGGTAGAGCCGCCAACATTAGGGCAAAACCTGGAATATATGTTCGATTTCCAGTTCAGTTATATGTACATGCGCTACTTCATGTGGAATTTTGTCGGAAAGCAAAATGATCTTCAAGGTAGATACGATGAAAATGGAAATTGGCTGAGCGGCATCAATTTTATTGACAGTATTCGACTGGGAAGTCAAGAAAATCTGCCTAGTGACTGGAAAAACAACAAAGGTAGGAACACCTATTTCTTCTTACCATTGCTTTTAGGAATTCTGGGCATCGTGTTTCAGATTTCCAAAAACCCAAAACAGTTCTGGGTGCTTTTTGTGTTCTTTATGTTCACCGGACTGGCTATTCAGTTTTATACCAACCCCTATATCTTCCAACCTAGGGAAAGAGATTATTCCTTGGTGGGATCCTTTTACGTTTTCTGTATTTGGATAGGCATTGGGGTCTACGGACTCTTTGAAGAGTTTAAAAAGATAATGTCCCCAAAAATTGCTGCACCGGCCATCGCTACTTTATGTTTATTGGCAGTGCCCTTGTTAATGGGATACCAGAATTGGGACGACCATGACCGTTCGAACAGGTATACCGCACCATCAACCGCAAAAGCTTATCTAGATTCCTGCAAAGAAGATGCAGGGGCCATATTGTTTACCATTGGGGATAACGACACCTTCCCAATTTGGTATGCACAGGAAATTGAAAACTATAGAACCGATGTTCGCGTGGTCAACACCAGCCTATTTGCCACCGATTGGTACATCGACCAAATGAAACGTAAGGCTTACGAGAGCGACCCTATCCCTTCTCAATTGACCCACGACAAATATAGTTATGGAACTAGAGACGCGGTTTATTACCAAGGCATCACGGAAAATCGTTGGAACATCAAAGATTTTATGAACTGGATTGGCAGCGATAAGCCACAGACCAAATTCAGGCATATTTTAACCAATCAAGGTGCCGATTTGAGCAACTATTCCGAAAGCACCTTGGATATTGTGTACTATCCGACCAACAAAGTCAGGATTCCCGTCAACAAACAAAATGTACTGGAAAGCGGATTGGTCAAGGAAAAAGATTCCGCACTTATTGTGGATTATATTGATATTGATTTACCTCAGAGTGCACTTCCAAAAAACAGAATATTGATGTTGGATTTGATTGCCAACAACGATTGGAAACGCCCCATTTATTTTTCTGGAGGAAGTTTTGACAGTGCCGAATACATTTGGATGAAGGACTATCTGCAATTGGATGGTTTGGTGTATAAATTGGTACCCATCAAAACCCCGAACCGAAACTCCTTTGAAATGGGCCGTATTGATTCTGATTTGATGTACGACATTGTTAAGGATTGGGATTGGGGCAATTCGGGAAGTGATGAAATTTATCATGATCCACAAACACGTTCGCAAGGACTATCCTTCCGAAGTAATTTGGCCCGTTTGATGGAAACCCTCATTGAGGAAAACGACATTGATAAGGCCAAGGATGTTATCAATATTGCCATGGAGAATATGCCTGTGGAGCATTATTATTTTTATGCCTTTGTAGAACCATTTGTTGATGGATACTACAAAGTAGGCGAAACCGAAAAGGCACGTGAACTATTCGGCAAACTGAAAAAGGTGTATCAAGAGCATTTGGAATATTATTCCAACATACCTTTGGATGAGCAATACGATAAAATTGATGACATACTATCCGATATGCAGGCCTACCGAAGAAACATTGATATCCTAATTGAAAACGGCGACAAGGAACTCGCAGAATCCGAAACTGTGATTTTTAACGAGTACATAGATATGTTCTCCCAGTTTGTGGGCGACGAAGAAGATGTATTGGACGAACCGATACCCTTGGACCCTGATTTGGAAGATTCCATTCCGTTGGACACCATAGAAAGTGTCCCAGACTCTATACTACCAAAAGAATAAATAGCATAAAAAAAGCGAGGTTTTTACCTCGCTTTTTTTATTGGATATATTCGTTTAATATTCCTATAAGTGTATTGGCGTCCTGCTCACCGCTTTGGCGCCACACCATCTCACCTTTCTTGTAGATCATTAAAGTAGGCAACCCCTTTATCCGAAGTGCCTGTGAAAGTTCTTTGTTCTTGTCCACATCAATTTTAATAACCTTTCCCTTATCGCCAAGGGCTGCGGCCACATCACTCAAAACAGGATGCATGGAAGTGGACTGTTCATTCCATTCTGCATAAAAATCTAATAGTACAGGGACTTGTAAATCTATAAGTTCTCCGAATTTGGACATGTATTCTCAGGTTTACAGTCAAAAGTAAGAAAAAATGCGAATGTTTTTACAGCCAGTCAATACTTGAAGTCAAACTCAAGATGATATCATCTCGGTAAAGGTATCCAGGACAAAAAACTAAACCCTGGCCTTATTGGTTGCCCAAACCTATTTTAAATATACAAATGATTAAAAAAAACTTGAAATGCTTTCATGTTGATTGTCAAGACATTGACACTAGTATAAAATTTATGACATTTATCATTACTTTTAGTCCACTAAGTTTATAGGTTTACACCTGAATTAACACAACAGCAATTGACTGACCATTAACTTACTATTCAGCCACTTACTGTGTAAAACCTCTAACAATGAAAAAATTCATTTTTACACTTGGTGCTCTATTCATGACCACAGTCACATTTTCGCAAGCCGGACACATCATGCAAGGTGTGGGCTCGGTAAATATGTCAATGGGGGGTGCCGCTACCGCCCAGCCTTTGGATATTTCTGGTGCGTTGCATTGGAATCCTGCCACAATTTCTGCTTTTGATGAGGACATAATCAAATTGGACGTCGGATTGTTCTTTTCTTCTCCAGAACTGAGCTCAACTGTTCCTGAATTTGATAACGAAGGACAGCCTACAGGTAACTTTTTCAGTGGAACTACCGAGGATGACCGTGGGATTTCTCCAATGCCAGCATTGGCTGCTGTATGGAGTAAACCGGACAGCAAGCATACTTTTGGTGCATCTGCCTTTGGTATTAGCGGATTTGGGGCAACCTTCCCCGAAAGTATGTCTAACCCCATAAACATGCCTCAGGCCAATGGAGGGTTTGGTAGGATTGAATCCGACTATATGCTTTTCCAAATTGGATTGGCATGGGCTTACGAAATAACCGATGAACTTTCATTTGGGCTGCAACCCACATTCAATTATTCTGCTTTAGAATTGATGCCCAACCCAACAGCCAACCCTAACCAAGCAGGTTACCCTTCAACAGATAAAGCTTCCGCACTAGGTTTTGGTGCCCAAGTAGGATTGTTCTACAATTCAAACTCTGGATTTAAAGCTGGGGTATCCTATAAAACAACTCAAAATTTTGGGGACTTTGATTTGGACAACACTTACTTGGATGGATCAACGGCAACCAATTCATTTAATATGGATTATCCGGCCATTCTATCCTTTGGTTTAGGCTACTCTTTAGGAACCATAGACCTAGCGCTTGATTACAGAATGGTGGACTATGAAAATACAGATGGTTTCTCTTCTGTTGGTTGGACTGAAACTGCCTCCGTTGCAGGTTTTGGATGGGAAAACATTAATATTATTTCCGCAGGAATCCAATATAAGGGTATCAACAAACTACCTATTCGTTTAGGGTACACCTATAGTTCCAATCCTATCAATAATGATGTGGCATTCTTTAATATTCCAGCGACAGCTATCATTAAAAACGCTTTTCAAGTAGGTTTAAGCTATGAGGTAAGTGATAGATTCCAATTAGATTTGCTTTACCACTACGGTACAAGTGGCGATGCTACTTCCGGCCCGGTATTGAACCCACAGTTCATTCAGAATTTTCCACCCTATGGAGCTATTCCGGGTAGTGAAGTATCCTACGATATGACCACCTCTATGATCGGTATTGGAGCATCGTTAAAACTTTAAACAACAAGTACATAACCAACTCTAACCAAAAAGGCACTGAAATTTATCAGTGCCTTTTTATTTTTGGAAGTTTTATATTATGCCAATCCTTTTTTCTTTAAAGTGATTACTGAAATCTCCGGCCAAATACCAAAACGGCCCGGATAGCCAATAAATCCGAATCCTCTGTTTACGTTAATAAATTGTTCCATTTCCTTGTAAATGCCCGCCCAGTATTTATAGCGCCATTTTACAGGACTCCATTTTACCCACCCTGGGATTTCGACCCCAAACTGCATGCCGTGGGTATGCCCGCTCAAAGTTAAATGAAAATGGTAATCATCATGTATCACCACATCTTCCCAATGCGATGGGTCGTGGCTCAATAATATTTTAAAGTCTTCTTTGGAAACACCTTCTTTGGCTTTCTGTAGGTCACCCGCTTTTTTAAATCCACCACGTCCCCAGTTTTCTACTCCGACCAAAGCAATTTTATGCCCGTCTTTCTCTAAAAAGCGGTTAGTATTTAAAAGCAAGTCGAAGCCCATTTCTTTCTGCATAACTTTGAGGTCCTCCAAGTTTTTTTCCTTCTCTTCCTCAGTGTCCCAAACCGCATAATCCCCATAATCGTGGTTACCCAAAATGGAAAACACTCCATCCTTGGCATCCAAACGGGAAAAGACATCTTTCCATGGTTCCAACTCGCTCGAACGGTTGTTGACAATATCTCCGGTAAAGAAAATTACATCACTATTTTGTTCGTTGACCAAGTTGACCCCATATTCTACCTTCTTATAATCATCAAAACTACCGCTGTGCACATCGGATATCTGGGTAATCTGATAATTGTGAAACGCATCGGGAAGGTCATCGAACTCCAGCTCATACTTCAACACCTGATAGTTGTATTTTCCGCGGTACATCCCATATAACAAAGCCCCAAAAGGCAAAGCTGCCAGGCTTAAGGCAATACCACTTACAAACTTTCTACGGGAAGGAAGAAAACCTGCATCAGCATCGGAAACACCCGCAATTTTATTATATCCAAAGCCTATCAATCTAACAATGTCCTCCAACAAAAGGAAGAACCCCAACACCAAGGCCAATAGAAAAAATGCGGCAAAGATACTTCCTGCTATAGCAGCAGTCCCTTTGAACCCATCTCCGGGATCGTAGGTAATCACTTTTATGGTCAAAAAAATCAAGGCCCCCAAGAAAAGAACAATGTAGGTCCAATGCATCAATGGACTTTTGAACAAAGTTTTGAAAGCTTGAAAACCATAAACGGCCAATACCACATACAGGATTGACAAAACGATAAATCGGGACATACAATTTTTTTACAAAATTAGAGCTAATCTGCTATTAAACAGTGTATTTAAACTTTATTTAACGGCTTCAACTATCGATGCAAGGGTATCTACACTTGAAACAGCCACCTCATCTTCCACTAAATGTTTTGTGGAATTCATACTGATTTTCCCCTCCAAGTTCAATCGATTCCCAAAAGAAGTTCCGGAACAATGGATGGCTCTTAGGCCAATATCCTTAAATTTTGATGCATTTTTAGGGGAAACTCCACCACCAGCCATGATGGTGAGCGATGTTTGTTTTTGCCAAGCATCAAGATGGTTGACACCTTTTTCCGCTGATGTCTCTCCGCCCGAGGTCAATATCGTTTGCACGCCCAAGTCTTCCAACTGCTTGATGGCTTCCAAAGGTTCCGCTACCCAATCAAAGGCACGATGGAAGGTGAAATGCATCGGCTTCGCCAAATCCACCAAAGCCTGGGTTCTTTCCATATCCACCGAAAAATCATCCATCAAAATTCCAGAAACAATACCTTCAACACCCAACTCTTTACAAGCCAAAATATCAGCTTTCATTACTTCAAATTCAGCATCGGAGTAGGTGAAATGACCACCCCTCGGACGAATCAAAACATGAACCGGAATATTCAATTCCTTTTTCACCAAGGTAATCAGTCCAACGGAAGGTGTAACACCCCCAACGCCCAGTTCGGAACAAAGTTCTATTCTATCGGCTCCTGCCTTTTCAGCGTTCAAGGCCGATTCCAAGGAATTGGCACAAACTTCTACCAGCATATTGTATCTTTATAACCCTTAAAATTAAACATACCAAACCATGGAACGACGCAAATTCCTAAAAAATTCCAGCCTATCCGCAGCCGGGCTGGTTTCCGCCTCCACATTGGTCGCTTGTAAAACAGAACCAAAGCCCGAAGCAGTCCCTGCCGCAATGGTACCCACTACTCCAAATCCTATAAAACCCATTGTAGTTTGTACATGGAACTTTTTCAATGCTTCGGAAAAAGCATGGAAAGTCTTAAAAGAAGGAGGCAATGCTTTGGATGCCGTGGAACAAGGTGTAATGGTGGAAGAAGGGGACGAAACTAACGAAACGGTAGGCAAAGGAGGGCGCCCCGACCGTGATGGCAATGTGACTTTGGATGCCTGCATTATGGACAAAGATGGTAATTGTGGCGCTGTGGTTTGCATGGAAAATATTGTCCATCCCGTTTCCGTAGCCAGAAAGGTGATGGAGGAAACCCCACATATTATTTTGGCTGGTAAAGGAGCCGAAAAGTTTGCCTACGAACAAGGGTTTAAAAAAGAGGATTTGTTCACCGAAAGTACCAAAAAACAATACGAAGAGTGGTTAAAAACCTCCAAATACGAAACCACTATCAACATAGAAAACCACGATACCATTGGTATGTTGGCCATTGATGAAAACGGGGATATTGCCGGTGCATGCACTACGAGTGGAATGGCATACAAAGTAGCTGGGCGTGTTGGGGACTCCCCCATTATTGGCGCCGGACTTTTTATTGACAATGAAGTGGGCGGTGCCACGGCGACGGGGGTTGGCGAAGAAGTCATCCGTACCGTGGGCAGCTTTTTGATTGTAGAATTGATGCGACAAGGCAAAAGTCCACAGGAAGCCTGCGAAGAAGGTGTAAAACGAATCATGAAGAAAAACGAAGGCCGCAAAGATTTCCAAATCGGGTTTTTGGCCATCAACAAAAATGGGGAAACAGGCGGTTACTGCGTACACCCAGGATTTACCTATCGCGAATATTCCGATAATGGACACAAGAACAGAGAAGTCATTAGTTTTTATGAATAGAGATTAGACTCAATACCGCTTCGCTGATAGATTCAAGAATAAAGACTCCTGAAATCTTATATCTGATATCTGACATCTTTTAAACCGCAATTCGTACATTTAAAAACTCGTACTTCTAACTTTGTATTTCAAAAAATTTATAAAATGTCTGACCAAAAAAGACTGTTTCTTCTAGACGCCTACGCACTTATATTTCGTGGTTATTACGCCCTGATCAAAAACCCACGAATCAACTCCAAGGGAATGGATACTTCAGCTATTATGGGGTTTGTGAACTCCCTTTTTGATGTGATCAAACGGGAAAATCCCGACCATTTGGCGGTGGCTTTCGATAAAGGAGGAAGTGTGGAGCGTACCGAGCTTTTTGAAGACTACAAAGCCAATCGCGACGAAACGCCCGATGCTATCCGCATTGCGGTGCCTTATATCCAACAAATTTTGCAAGCCATGAAAATTCCCGTTGTGGAATTGGAAGGCTATGAGGCCGATGACCTTATCGGAACTTTGGCCAAACAGGCTGAAAAGGAGAATTACAAAGTCTTTATGGTAACGCCCGATAAGGATTTTGGGCAATTGGTGAGCGAGAACATTTTTATGTACCGCCCTGCAAGAATGGGCAATGGTATCGAAATTTGGGGTATTCCCGAGATTCAGAAACGATTTGGCGTAAAACGTCCAGAGCAAGTTATTGATTATTTGGGCATGATGGGCGATGCGAGCGACAACATTCCGGGATTGCCCGGTGTTGGAGACAAGACAGCCAAAAAATTCTTGGAGCAGTTCGATTCTTTAGAAGGCTTGCTGAGCAATACGGACCAGCTCAAGGGCAAAATGAAAGAAAAAGTCGAGGACAATGCCGAGTTGGGTCGCTTGTCAAGAAAGTTGGCTGAGATTAAAACCGACTGTGATGTGCAATTCCATGCGGAGGATTACGAAATGTGTCCGCCAGATGCCGAAAAAGTGCAGGAAATCTTCGAAGAACTCGAGTTTCGCAGACTCAAAGACCAATTCATAAAAATATTTTCGGGAGAGGCAGAAACCAGCACTCAAGTGACCAGTACCAAAACAGCCAAAGAAGAGGCCAAAGTTGCAGGAAGTGGTCAGTTTACCCTATTTGGAGGAGACCCTTCGGATGCTGCAGCCACCATTAAAGATGTAAACAGCCGAAAAACCATTGCCGACGTCTCCCATTTTTACCAGAACGTAAAAGAGGGGTTGGATATGGAACTCTTTTTGGAAATGTTGATGAAGCAGCCCTCCGTTTGTTTTGATACGGAGACCACTTCCCTTAATCCTTTGGAGGCAGAACTGGTGGGCATTGCCTTTAGTTGGTCGCCTGGAAAAGGGTTCTACGTACCTTTTCCCGATAATGAAAACGATGCCAAACCGCTAATTGAAAAATTGCGTCCGTTTTTCGAGTCGGAAACCATCGAAAAGGTGGGGCAAAACCTGAAGTATGACATCAAAGTGATGCAAAACTACGGGGTGGAGGTAAAAGGCAAATTGTTTGATACCATGTTGGCCCACTACCTCATCAACCCCGATATGCGCCACAATATGGATGTGCTTGCGGAAACCTATCTCAACTATACGCCGATTTCCATTACCGAACTTATCGGAAAAAAGGGCAAGAACCAGCTCAGTATGCGACAGGTTCCTTTGGAAAAGCAAACGGAATATGCGGTGGAAGATGCCGATATCACCTTTCAATTAGGGTTAAAATTCACCCCAGAGCTGAAAGAGGCCCATACCGATACATTGTTTGATGAAATCGAGATTCCGTTGGTTCGCGTATTGGCCGATATGGAACTGGAAGGCATCAATCTAGACAAAGATTATTTGAATGGCCTTTCAGAACAATTGGACATCGATATAAAGGAACTGGAGCAAAAAATATATAAAGAGGCCGGTGAAGAATTCAATATTGCCTCGCCAAAACAGTTGGGTGAGATTCTTTTTGGCAAACTGAAGCTAGTGGACAAGCCGAAAAAGACCAAAACAGGTCAGTTTTCCACTTCGGAAGATGTACTCTCCTATTTGGCGAAGGACCATGAGATTATCAAAAATGTGTTGGACTACCGAGGATTAGCTAAGTTAAAAAGCACCTACGTGGATGCGTTGCCCAACGAAGTGCAGCAAAAAACTGGTCGGGTGCACACCGATTATATGCAGACCGTAGCTGCAACAGGCCGTTTGAGCAGCAACAATCCAAACTTGCAGAATATCCCCATCCGAACGGAACGGGGACGACAAGTGCGAAAGGCTTTTATACCACGAGATGAAAACTATGTGTTGTTGGCCGCGGATTACTCCCAGATAGAGTTGCGTATTATTGCGGCATTGAGCGAGGAAGACACCATGATTTCCGCCTTTAAAAACGGTGAGGACATTCACGCTTCCACGGCATCCAAAGTATTTAATGTGCCCATTGAGGAAGTGACCCGCGAACAACGTAGCAATGCCAAAACGGTGAACTTTGGGATTATTTATGGAGTTTCGGCCTTTGGATTGAGCAACCAAACAGATTTGAACCGTACCGAGGCCAAGGAACTTATCGACACCTATTACAAAACCTACCCGAAATTGCGCAATTATATGAGTGAGCAGGTGGATTTTGCAAGAGACAACGGTTATGTACAAACAGTTTTGGGGCGTCGTCGTTATTTAAAGGATATTAATGCAGGCAACCAAGTAGTTCGCGGTGCAGCGGAACGCAACGCCGTAAACGCGCCCATTCAAGGAAGTGCGGCGGATATCATTAAAATTGCGATGATCAACATCCACAAAAAGCTTTCCGAAGGACAATACAAGACCAAGATGTTGTTGCAGGTGCACGATGAATTGGTGTTCGATTGCTACAAACCCGAGTTGGATGAAATGAAGGAACTTATTAAAACCGAAATGGAGCACGCCTACGAACTCTCTGTGCCGTTAGATGTAGAAGTGGGTATTGGTGAGAATTGGTTGGAGGCACATTAAGGCATGTTTTTTGATTCCTCTTTTTTATGGAAAAGCATTTTGCAATATTCTTACTTGTTTGCCTCACTACACTTTCTTTTAGTTGTGATTATTCATTAGAAAATAACCAAGATGACAAGTTGAGTGAATTGACTTCCTCAAAGATATTTTCAGATAAATTTTTAGAGTTTCAAGGTGACCCTGATTTTGAAGTAATTAACCTTGAAAACGTTTCAAATTTTAGCACCTTGATTGATCGAATGCAAACATTATCCTGTGAGGATAAATATACAGGCATCACTTATCAGTTTAACGATACAATCTATCATCAATATGGTTACGTGGAGTGTCCAACTAGCGATGTCATTTCATGCTTTATGAATAGAAATACAATTCATATTAAAAATGATTCTTTAATGAATTATCGAGCTTCTCTAGATAGCCTCTATCCAATTAATTCACTTGCCCACCAGTTGAATACAATGAAACACGTGGATTATTACAATTCTGTTGGAGAACCAGTTCTGAAACAAATCTTGATTTACTTAAATATAGAAGATCATTATCCCATTTCTAAGACCAAGGAAGTTCTAGCTGAGGTTGAAAAACAATTTACAAAAGCGAATAAGGAAAAAAGCGATAATTATTATCGATACATGATATTTTTTGAAAAATATAGTAAAACCGATATCCCTCTGCCTCCACCGCCTCCTGAGTTAAAGGATTAGCAAAATTTATATCTTATATCAAATCTATTCCATTAGTTTGTAAGAGAAAGCAAAGACTGCAACAAAGTCAATAGTTTGTAGCAGATTGATCAACACTTATTTTAGACCTAAATGAAACCCTCCAAAATAATACTCCCTGTCATCGTGTTGTCGCAGTTTTGCTGCACCTCGCTTTGGTTTGCGGGCAACGGGGTCATGGGCGACTTGGTAGCCACCTTTGGGTTGAGCGAAAGTGCGGTAGGGCATTTGACCTCCGCAGTTCAATTTGGGTTTATCGTGGGTACCTTGGTGTTTGCCATTTTATCGATTGCCGACCGATTTTCGCCATCCAAAGTATTTTTTTGCTGCGCCGTTTTGGGCGCACTTTTTAATTTAGGAGTCATTTGGGAAGGCAATGGTTTGGCCAGCATCCTATCCTTTCGGTTTTTTACAGGTTTTTTTCTCGCGGGCATCTATCCCGTAGGAATGAAAATTGCAGCAGATTATTATGAGAAAGGCCTTGGCAAATCCCTTGGGTATTTGGTAGGCGCATTGGTGGTCGGCACCGCATTTCCGCATTTATTAAAAGAGATGACCCAAGCGTTGTCTTGGAAAACGGTGCTGATGTCCACTTCATTCTTGGCCGTTTTGGGCGGAGCTTTAATGGTAGGGTTGGTACCCGACGGACCATTCCGAAAACCGAGTCAAAAAATCCATTTATCCGCTTTTTTAAACGTGTTTCAAAATAAACCTTTCCGCTCCGCCGCCTTCGGGTATTTTGGACACATGTGGGAACTCTATGCGTTTTGGGCCTTTGTACCCATTATGTTACAAACCTACGTGTTGGTTCACCCAGTAACATCATTCAACATACCATTATTATCGTTCCTGATCATTGGCATCGGAGGTTTGGCCTGTGTGTTGGGCGGTTATGTGTCACAATCAGCAGGAACCAAACGCGTGGCTTTTATGGCACTCTTACTTTCCTGTGCTTGCTGTTTGATTTCTCCCTTGCTTTTCGCCCAGGAATCGGAAGTGGTTTTTGTTGCTTTTCTCATTTTTTGGGGCATGGTGGTCATCGCAGACTCTCCCCTATTTTCCACCTTGGTGGCACAAAATGCATCCGCAGAAATAAAGGGTACAGCACTAACAATTGTGAACTGTATCGGTTTCGCCATCACCATCATCAGCATTCAATTGCTCAATGAAATGCGAATCTGGACAAGCTCCAATATGGTTTATATGATTTTGGCCCTAGGTCCAATTTTGGGTTTGATTGCATTGGTTTCAAAAAACAAAGTATCATCGAATTAATCACTATCTTGAGACGTCGTTTTTGAATCAACTTCAATAACCTACATTACATCAAACTAAACTACATAAAATGAAAACTATCAAACTCCATTTGCTATTGCTTACAGCAGCATTAGCAAGCTGTGGAAATCCAAACCCCGAAACCGATGCAACTACGGAGCCACCTGAACAGGTTCAAGAAGAACGAGAGTTCTATCAGCTCAAAATCTATTCCTTTAGCTCTGAAGACCAGATATCGGCCACGGACAATTACCTAAAAAATGCCTTTATGCCTGCCGTAAAAAAGCAAGGCATTGACAAGGTCGGCGTTTTTAAATTTCGCACCAATGAAACCGATACGGTACAAAAAACCTACGTGCTACTTCCTTTTGAAAGTTTAAAGCAATTTAAAGTGTTGGACCAACAACTTATGGAAGATGAAGAATATGTGACAGCAGGCAACGCATACATCAATGCCAATTATGACAATCCTCCCTATGATCATATAGAGTCTATCCTACTACAGGCTTTTACCGATATGCCCATGATGAAGGTTCCTAATTTGGACAGCCCAAGGTCCGAACGGATTTATGAATTGCGCAGTTACGAATCCCCCACCGAAAAATACTATCGTAACAAAGTGGATATGTTCAATGCAGGTGGCGAGGTAAAACTTTTTGACCGTTTGGATTTCAATGCGGTGTTTTATGGCGAAGTACTTTCCGGGCCCAAAATGCCCAATTTAATGTACATGACTACCCATGCCGATATGGCCACGAGAGAGAAAAATTGGGAAGCGTTTGTAGATTCACCGGAGTGGAAGGAACTCAGTGCCCTGCCCAAATATGAAAACAACGTTTCCCATGCGGACATTTGGTTCCTCTACCCTACCGAGTATTCCGATTATTAAGCGAGTTATACTTGACGAATTATATGATAGAACTGATTTATTTTACGGGCAAAACTTGTGGTGTTTGCAAAGTGCTCAAACCAAAATTGCTGGAAGCCGTACAGGAAAATTTTCCAAAAGTCAATATTCGCGTGGTGGACGTCGAGGAAGAAGTTGAGTTTACAGGACAGTCCATGGTATTTACCCTGCCTGTTGTCATTATCAAGGCGGATGATAAGGAAATGTACCGCTTCGCCCGAAGTTTTGCCGTATACGAAGTGTTGGAAAAACTCAAACGGTTAAGTAAGATATCATCTTAAAAAGCCTTTCATATCTAAGTCCGACAACTCTTCCGTTGTTTTATGTATTTTTAGGGTAATGAGGGATTATCCCGTGTATCAATTAATAACCTCAAACCAATCCAATGAGAAAAATATATTTTTTGGGAATTGCATTACTGGCAACGGTACATTTGATGGCCCAAGAAGGCACATTATTGCTCCGTGAGCCAACGTTGAGCAAAAATTCCGTGGTGTTTGTACACGCCAACGATCTTTGGAAAGCGCCACTTAACGGTGGCGAAGCCCAACGTCTTACAAGTGGCCTGGGAAGTGAATCGGACCCCCACTTTTCTCAAGATGGACAGTGGATAGCTTTTACCGCAGAATATGACGGTAATAGCGACGTTTATGTCATCCCGTCTACAGGGGGAACTCCAAAACGAATAACATTTCATCCTGCTATGGATGAAGTTCAGGGTTGGACACCTGAAGGAGATATCCTTTTTAGGTCCACCCGTAATGCTAGGCCCACAATGACGAGTCAGTTTTTTACTGTTTCACCAAACGGAGGACAGCCCAAAGCAATGGAAATTCCCAGAGGTGCTTACGGTAGTATATCGGCAGATGGTTTATATATAGCATATACGCCCATTACCTCATGGGACCCAGAATGGCGTAATTATAGAGGAGGACAGGCTATGCCTATTTGGATTGTAAATCTGAATACTTATGAACTAACGACTACTCCACAACTAGATCAGGAGCGGCATTTATATCCAGTATGGTCCGGCAACAAAGTATATTATTTATCAGAACGTGATTATACCAGTAATATATGGAGCTTTGACATTAATACAAAGACAGAAGAACAGATTACTTTTCACAAAAAGTTTGATGTAAAAAACTTGGATGCCAACGGAAACCGACTTGTTTATGAGCAGGGAGGCCGATTGCATCTGTTGGACTTAACTTCAAAAGAAAGTAAACCCTTGACCATCATCGTAAAGGGAGATTTAAACTTTAGCCGTGAACGCTGGGAAGATGTAACGCCCAACGCAGTTACCAACCCTAATATTTCTCCAAATGGCAAAAGGGCCATTTTTGAATATCGAGGTGATATTTTTACTTTCCCTAAAGAAAAAGGAAGTTGGCGGAACTTGACGCAATCTTCAGGAGTGGCCGACCGCTATCCAATATGGTCTCCACAAGGGGATAAAATTGCATGGTTTTCAGATGCCAGTGGAGAATATCAATTGGTAGTGTCCGATCAGTATGGGCAAAACCAAAAATCCTATCCTTTGCAAAATCCCACCTTCTATTTTAAACCGGATTGGTCACCAAATGGACAATACATTGCCTATACGGATACGGATTACAATATGTGGTACATCGATTTAAAAACTGGTAAAGTCACTGCGGTTGATACGGACCGTTATGCCCACCCCAACCGTACCATGAATCCTGTTTGGTCTCCGGACAGTCGTTGGATTACTTACGAGAAACAACAAGACAGTCATTTTAAGGCCATATTTATTTATGACACTCAAACAGGAAAAAAAGTTCAGGTAACCGAAGGTACGGCAGATGCTACCAGTCCTGTGTGGGACGTATCGGGTGAATACCTTTACTTTTTGGCCAGCACAGACTACGGATTGGCTTCAGGCTGGCTGGATATGAGCTCTTACGACCCCAGTACCACCCGCAGTTTATATGCTCTGGTTTTGAGCGCATCGGGCAAATCTCCCAATCTACCCACAACGGACGAGGAATTGTCTAAAAAGGAAGAAAAAGAGTCAGAAAAGGGGTCAAAATCCAAAAAAAGTGAAAATAAAGAGGAAAGCGAGGATATTGTAAAACCTGTTATTATCGATTTTGCGAACATACAGGATAGAGTTGTTGCCCTCGACCTTCCTGCACGTAACTATCAATTTTTACAACCAGGAACGGAAAATAAAGTGTTTGTTGCAGAAGCTATTCCGAATGCAACGGGCCTAAAAGTTCACACTTATAATGTAACCGAAGAAAAGGCCACAGATTTTGCTGATGGAGTAACCAATATGGTTACATCCGACACAGGTGAATTTACGTTGCTAAAAAATGCAGGTGGTTGGATGATCACCGATACTAAGGGCACACCAAAACCTGAGGACAATCTTACCATCGATGCCAAAATCAAGATTGATCCCCAAACGGAATATGCACAGATTTTTAAGGAAGGATGGCGTTTTATGCGTGATTTTCTGTATGTGGACAATGTGCACGGAGCGCCTTGGGACAAAATATATAGCTGGTACCAACCTTGGATCAAACATGTGAAGCACAGAACAGATCTAAATTATGTCGTGGACATTCTTAGTGGTGAAGTAGCTATTGGACATTCTTATGTTGCTGGAGGGGATATGCCAGATGTGGACCGAGTACCTGTAGGTCTTTTGGGAGCGGATTTTGATATAGTCGATGGCTATTACAAAATCAAAAAAATATATACTGGGGAACAATGGAACCCAGAGTTACGCGCCCCTTTGGCCATGCCAGGAATAGAAGTAAAAGCCGGTGACTATCTATTGGCAATCAACGGAAGACCACTAAAAGCTAATCAGAATATTTATGAGCTTCTGGCCCAAACTGCGGACCGCACTGTTAATATAACTGTAAATGGCACTCCTAGCTTGACCAATGCCAAAATGGTTACAGTGAAACCAGTAGCCAACGAGTACCAATTGCGATATATGGACTGGGTGGAGACTAATAGAAACAAGGTAGACAAGCTTTCCAATGGAAGATTGGCCTATGTTTACATACCGAACACTAGCGGCAATGGTTTTAGCAGCTTCAACAAATATTATTTTTCCCAACAGGACAAAAAAGGTGTCATTTTGGATGAAAGAAACAACGGAGGTGGCTCAGCAGCGGATTATATGATCGACATCATGGCCAGGGAACCTATCGGCTATTTTAACAGCAAGGCCAACGATAATAGACCATGGACAAGCCCCATTGCAGGTATCTGGGGTCCAAAGGTCATGATTATTAACGAACGAGCAGGCTCTGGAGGTGATTTGTTGCCTTATATGTTCAAGGAAAAAGATTTAGGCCCTTTAGTAGGCACCCGAACTTGGGGAGGTCTTGTCGGTACATGGGACACCCCTCGTTTTATTGATGGTGGCCGTATGGTGGCTCCACGAGGTGGATTTTACAATACCAATGGTGAATGGGATGTTGAAGGAAAAGGAATTGCCCCGGATATAGAGGTAATCCAAAATCCAAAGGCCATTGTACAAGGAAAAGACCCACAATTGGAACGCGCAGTACAAGAAGCACTACGACTTTTGGAAACCCAAGAGTTTATAATGAAACCTGAACCTCCCGCACCTGTGCGATGGAAACGTCCCGAAGGATATGACAAAGAAGACAATAGATAATTAAAAAAGGCACCCAATCGGTGCCTTTTTCATTCCTTTTCATAGCTTAATAATCAATTGCCAAAACTATTTGCCAATCGCGGTTTTTGACTTTTGCTCCCTATAAACAAATCCGTAAGCGGTTTAAAGTGTCGCTTCCACTGGTAGGGAGCAAAGTCAAACCATAATTTAACTTCGGGGGTGTTACCGTCCTCCACCGTAAAACCGTCCTCAATCTGAAAATCCAAACGGTCGAACGAGTTGGCGGATTCCACTACACCATCCTGATATTTAAACTGGTTGCCCCAACCCGCTATGTAAAACCGCAATGCGGTATATTTACCTTCGGGCAAAGAAAGTACGCTCTTGGAACGAATAAAGTTTCCAGAAGCTATTCCTTTTAGGGTTACTGGGTTCTGACCAGGAAAATCTATAATAAAGTGCTCATTACCCTGCTCATCGATTGCCGAGAATTTGGTAATGTTAAGGGACATTTCTGAAACATTTAGCGTCTTAGCGGCCTCATTTCTCAAGATCAACTCAACTCCATGGGTTTCGGCAGCATACTTCGCTGTCATTACACTTGGTATATAAGGAGCTGTCGACCACATTGTTGGATAAAAATTCGTATTCTTCATAGCTATTGTATATATAAATTATACAGGTACAAAATTGAGGTGGTTTTATTGCCCCTACGTCCAATAGATTATCCAGTTTATATGCTCAATTAACCCTAAATAGACTTTTTAAGATTTTTTTAGGTTAAAATGACATAAATCACAAGTTTTCTATCTTTAGGAACCGAACATAAGCACATGAAAAACATCTTTTTAGGCCTATTAACTGTATGGGCCTGCAGCACCAACCTCTGGTCACAAGACACCAACGCTCTTTTGATTAACACCCATAATAGAAAAACCACTTCGCTCAATGGGTCATGGCACTATATTGTGGACCCTTATGAAAATGGATATTACAATTATCGGTACGAACCTTTTGACCAACAGGAACAACCTTCGACCAATGCCTATTTCACAAATACAAAACCAAAGAGTCCTTCAGATTTAATTGAGTATAATTTTGATGAAGCGGACACTATGCAGGTACCAGGTGACTGGAACACACAAAAAGAAAAACTATATTATTACGAGGGCACTATTTGGTACAAAAAATCTTTTGATTACCCGAAGACTAACCTCAAAAACAGAATATTCTTATATGTTGGAGCAGCCAACTATAAAACCGAAGCATATTTAAACGGTGAAAAACTGGGCACCCACATCGGTGGTTTTACCCCTTTCAATTTTGAAGTGACCCATCTATTAAAAGAGAAGGACAACTTTATCATCTTTAAAGTGGATAATAAACGAACCAAAGAAGGGGTTCCCACCCTAAACACGGATTGGTGGAATTACGGCGGCATTACACGCGACGTAAAGCTTATTGAAACCCCTCTTACTTTCATCCAGGATCATTTTGTGCATTTAGATTCAAAAGACAACAACATTATTAAAGGTGAAGTCAATTTGAAAGGCGGGAAGAATTTGGCCCATGAAGTCACGGTTGAAATTCCTGAACTGCGTATCAAAAAGAAATTGACTACGGATACTTCGGGTCGAGCTACTTTTGAAATCAAATCAAGAAAAATTGAATATTGGTCTCCCGAAAATCCAAAACTTTATGACGTATCCTTTACAACGAATGACGAAGAGCTTCAGGATCAAATCGGTTTCCGAACCATTACCACACAAGATGACGACATCCTCCTAAATGGGAAACCTATCCTTTTAAAAGGTATCAGCCTACACGAAGAGAGCCCGATTACCAAAGGGAGGGCCAACTCCAGAGCAGATGCTGAAAAGGTTTTGAGCTGGATCAAAGAAATGGGCGGAAATTATGTGCGGCTGTCTCATTATCCGCACAACGAGCATATTGTACGACTGGCGGATGAAATGGGAATTTTGGTCTGGGAGGAAAATCCAGTGTATTGGACCATTCAATGGAACAATCCAAAGACCTACGCGAATGCTCAAAATCAATTACTGGAAATGATTCAACGGGATAAAAACCGCGCTGCAGTAATCATCTGGTCCATGGCCAACGAGACCCCCGTAAGTGATGCAAGGAACACTTTTCTGACCAAGCTTATTAAAACCGCCCGAAAGACCGACCCAACCCGATTGATCAGTGCTGCCTTGGAACAAAGTAGTGACCCAAATAATCCCAACATCAAACATATTGATGACCCTATGGCAGATGTGGTGGATGTGCTCAGTTTTAACCAATACCTGGGTTGGTACGGGGGTACGCCCGAATCATGTAGAGACGCCCAATGGGAAATCACTCAAAACAAACCTGTGATCATTTCCGAATTTGGTGCAGGTGCCAAACAAGGTCTACATGGAGATAAAAATGAAAGATGGACCGAAGAATATCAAGAATACTTGTACATAGAAACCTTGGCCATGTTGCAAAAAATTGACCAATTGAGCGGAATATCACCTTGGATCTTGGTGGATTTTAGATCACCAAGAAGACCGCTTCCCCATATTCAAGATGATTATAACCGTAAAGGATTAATCTCCGAGGATGGCAAAAAGAAAAAAGCCTTTTGGGTGCTCAAAGAATTTTATGATACTTGGAAATAAGTCAGGAATTAAATACTGTAAAAAGAGTAACTTCCCTTTTCTAGCTGATAGATAAACCATGAAGATTAGTTATATTTTTTTATTGCTGGCACTGGTAGCCGAGATTATAGGAACCATTGGAGGATTTGGGTCTTCGGTATTCTTTGTGCCGTTGGGCAACTTTTACTTTGATTTTTACTCGGTACTCGGCATGACGGCTATTTTTCACCTTTCAAGTAACGTCAGTAAGATTTTCCTGTTCAAAAAAGGATTGGACAAAAAATTGTTGCTCTACATTGGGGTTCCTTCGGTAATCTTTGTAATTGCGGGAGGATTTCTATCCAAAGTGGTGGATAGTGGTTCACTCGAAATTGTATTGGGGGTTTTTCTGGTCGTGTTTAGCCTTTTGTTCCTCATCAAAACTGAAATTATAGTACTTCCCAATAAAAGAAATTCCGTAATCGGAGGAGCACTATCAGGTTTCTCTGCTGGACTTTTAGGCACCGGAGGTGCCATTCGGGGACTTACCATGGCCGCCTTCAATCTGGAAAAAAGTGCTTTTATTGCCACTTCTGCCTTTATCGATTTTATGATTGATTTTTCACGAACCTTTGTCTACTACGAAAATGGATACATTGGAAAACAAGAATTGACCTATTTACCGTTTTTGTTCGTCATTGGATTGGTAGGCACCTATTTGGGAAAGCGAATATTGCATTATATCCCTCAGGACAAATTCAGAAAAATTAGCTTGATTTTAATTCTGCTCATTGGACTGGCAACCATTACCAAATTGGGATTTGACCATTTGGGCTAATTTTCCTCGTAGTTCCCACCAATTTTGTCCAACACCTTTAAAAAGGTTTCAAATTCGGAATCATCAATGTTCTTTAAAGCCAATTTTCTCAATTGAAGTGCACTGGGTAAGGTCAAGTCCAAAATTTCCTGTCCTTTCGGGGTCAGTTCCAGTTTAAAACGCTTTTGGTCGCCCTCAAAACGGGTTTTGGAAATCCAGCCTTTACGCTCCAGACCGCCAATAACCCTCGAAGTTGTGGCCCTATTTCGAAAGTTTTCGTTTACAATATCACGCTGACTGGCATTCTCTCCCAGTTGATAGATTTGGTAGAGAATCACCCATTGCTCAATGGTCGTATCCACACCAAGCTCATCAAATTTGCGTAAATACGCTTTTTGAATCTTACGGAGCACCAAATCCAAATGGAACCCCATTCCCTGTATTTCATCTATACGATTAAGCATTTTTTTAAAGAATAGCCACAAAAATAGGGATTCCGATTTTGTCAGCTCTAAGTCATCAGAATACAGCATAAACTTTAACTCAATTTTCAGTCAACAAAATCGTTTTCGTATCTCAAAATTATTATTTTTGTTGTTGGTGCAACAAAATAAAACTGAACAATAAAAACGTAAAAATAATCATGGAGACATCAACACTTCCAAAAGACACAAATACATCCGCAGATTTTATGCCCATTAATGGGACCGACTATGTCGAATTATATGTGGGCAATTCCAAACAAGCAGCTCACTTTTACAAAACAGCCTTCGGGTTTCAATCCTACGCACAAGCAGGTTTGGAAACCGGATTAAAAGACCGCGAGAGCTATGTGGTAGTGCAGGATAAAATTAGATTGGTACTTACCTCCCCACTTAAAAGTGGAACCGAAATCGGAAAACATATCGACAAACATGGTGACGGGGTTAAAGTGGTGGCCCTTTGGGTGGATGATGCCACCCAAGCCTATAACAATGCCATGGAAAGAGGCGCCAAATCCTACATGGAGCCCAAAGTTGAGGAGGACAAAGATGGAAAAGTGGTACGTGCGGGAATTTACACCTATGGTGAGACCGTTCATATTTTTGTGGAGCGTAAAGATTACAACGGAACTTTTCTGCCTGGCTTCAAAAAATGGGAGACTCCAGATTACAACCCAGAACCAACAGGGTTAAAATTTGTGGATCATATGGTGGGTAACGTAGGATGGAACAAAATGAACCATTGGGTGAAGTTTTATGAAGATGTTATGGGATTCAAGAACATCTTATCATTTGATGACAATGATATCTCGACCGAATACACTGCATTAATGAGTAAAGTAATGAGTAACGGGAACGGTCGGATAAAATTTCCTATCAACGAACCCGCGGAAGGTCAGAAAAAATCACAAGTTGAAGAATATTTGGATTTTTATGAAGACGAAGGAGTACAGCACATCGCTGTGGCCACGGACGATATCATTAAAACCGTTCGTGATTTAAGAAGTCGTGGCGTGGAATTCCTAAGAGTTCCTGCCACTTATTATGATGCCGTTACCGACCGTGTAGGTGAAATAGATGAAGATATTGCTCCACTAAAGGAATTAGGCATTCTGGTAGACCGTGATGATGAAGGTTATTTATTGCAAATCTTCACCAAGCCCGTTGAGCCTAGACCAACGATGTTCTTTGAAATTATCCAAAGAAAAGGCGCACAATCGTTTGGAAAAGGTAACTTTAAAGCATTGTTCGAAGCCATAGAGCGCGAGCAAGAGCTTCGAGGCACATTGCACTAAAAATTGTAAATTATAGGTGTTAAGTTTTGGGTATTGATTTATGCTCATAACTTAACACTTATCACTTAAAACTAAAGCAATGCCTATTTATCATAAACTCGGGAAAATTCCGCAAAAGCGGCATACCCAATTCGAGAAGCCCGATGGCAGCCTCTACTACGAACAGCTTTTTGGAACTATCGGTTTTGATGGGATGTCCTCACTTTCCTATCACGTTCACAGGCCCACACAGGTCAAGGAAATTGGTGAAGCGTTGGATGTGAGCCCAAAGATTGCGGTAGAAAAGAATATTACCAGCCGAAAGTTCATTGGTTTTGATGTGGCGCCCAAAGATGATTTCTTGGAAGCGCGCGAACCCTTATTGGTGAACAACGACGTTCACGTAGGTTTGGCCGCGCCAAGAAAATCCGTGACGGATTATTTTTATAAAAATGCGGATGCGGACGAAATGCTCTTTATCCATAAAGGGACAGGGACATTGAAAACCTTTTTGGGCAATATTCCTTTTGAATATGGGGATTACCTCATCATTCCACGTGGGATGATTTATCAAATAGAATTTGATACAGAGGACAACCGCATTTTGTACGCCGAGTCCTTCCATCCTATTTATACCCCTAAACGGTATCGAAACTGGTTCGGACAACTTTTGGAACACTCCCCTTTCTGTGAGCGTGATTACAAATTGCCACAGGACCTTCAAACTTTTGATGAAAAAGGAGAGTTTTTGATGAAAATCAAAAAGCAAGGCATGTTGCATCAACTCGTTTATGCCTCGCATCCTTTTGATGTGGTAGGTTGGGACGGTTACAACTTCCCTTACGGATTTTCCATTCATAATTTTGAACCAATCACGGGACGCGTGCACCAACCGCCACCTGTACACCAAACTTTTGAAACGGGTGCTTTTGTGGTATGTTCATTCTGTCCCAGGCTTTACGATTATCACCCCAAAGCAATTCCAGCGCCTTACAATCATTCCAACATAGATTCGGATGAAGTGTTGTACTACGTGGATGGTGATTTTATGAGCCGGACCGGTATTGGCCCCGGCTATATTTCGTTACATCCAGCAGGTATTCCCCACGGACCGCACCCCGGCACTTACGAAGCTAGTATCGGTAAAAAAGGCACGGAGGAACTTGCGGTGATGATTGACACCTTTAAACCATTGCAAGTAACAGAGAACGCCCTCAAAATTGATGATGGTAAGTATTATAAATCGTGGTTGGAGTAAATTTGAGATAATTGAATGTCATTTCGATATGAGCGAAGCGATTGAGAAATCTTATCCCCAGATTTCTCACTTTGATTTCGACTGCGCTCAATCTGACAGTTCAAAATGACGAAAAGATAAGATTCCCGTTTTCACGGGAATGACATATAAAACAATATATGATCATAGAAATACCTGAAAACTCAGATTTTTCGATTCACAATATTCCCTTTGGGATTTTTTCTACGCAGGACAGAAGTCCACGGGTAGGGGTTGCCGTTGGAGAACATATTTTGGATTTAGCCGCCGTCGCCGAATTGGATGTGTTCGATTTCAACACGGCGCTACTGGAGAAAGACACTTTAAATGATTTTATTTCCCTTGGGAAAGAAATCACTACACGGGTCCGAAAAAACATTCAGTATTGGTTAAAGGACAACAATTCGGTTTTGGCCGGAAAGCCCGAACTCTTTGTGAAACAATCCGAAGCCCAAATGCATATGCCTATTGCCATTGGGGATTATACCGATTTTTATTCCAGTTTGGAACATGCAACCAATGTGGGCAAAATGTTCCGTGACCCAGAAAATGCACTCTTGCCCAACTGGAAACATATTCCCGTGGGCTATCATGGTAGGGCAAGTTCCATTATCGTAAGCGGACAGCCCATCTATCGTCCAAAAGGGCAAACGAAACCCAATGATGCAGAAGCTCCCGTTTTTGGTCCTACGCGACGTTTGGATTTTGAATTGGAAATAGGATTCGTTTGTGGAAAAGAAACCCAATTGGGAGATTCCATTTCTACAAAAGAGGCCGAGGATTATATCTTTGGGCTAGTGCTCTTTAACGATTGGTCGGCCAGGGATATCCAAAAATGGGAATACGTGCCGCTTGGTCCATTCTTGGCCAAGAATTTTGCATCATCGATATCCCCTTGGGTGGTTACTTTAGAGGCTTTGGATCCTTTCAAATTAGCAGGACCCAAACAAGAACCCGAAGTATTGCCCTATTTGAAGTATGATGGTGAAAAGAATTACGACATCAATCTAGAGGTCGGCATCACACCAGAACAAAGTGATGAAACCACGGTTTGCTTTAGCAACTTTAAGCATATGTACTGGAATATGGCCCAACAATTAGCGCATCACACGGTAAACGGATGTAACATTAACATTGGAGATATGATGGCTTCCGGAACCATTTCAGGTAAGGAAGAAAATAGTTTTGGCTCCATGCTCGAATTATCGTGGGGAGGCACAAAACCTATAAAACTAAAAGATGGGAACGAACGAAAATTTATAGAAGACGGCGATACGGTCACGATGAAAGGTTATGCACAAAAAGACGATATTAGAGTCGGATTTGGCGAGGTGACCACTAAAGTGTTGTCTGCAAAATAATTTTGGTAGTTGAGCGAAGTCGAAACTACTTGATTTAAAATTATGACTTCGACTCCGCTCAGTCACTTAGACTGAAAAAATTAAATAGATTCCTGCTGGAGTTTATGCTGAGCAAAGCGAAGCGCAGAAATGACATAAGAAACTAAAAAACATTCCCACCGGAGTTTATGATGAGTAAAGCAAAGTGCGGGAAGGATATAAAAATAAAATATGATCAAAACCATAGACCCAACCACAATACCTCAACCAGAACTGTACAGTATTTTATCGACTGCGGTAGCTCCAAGACCGATTTGCTTTGCAAGTACGGTGGACGCCGAGGGCAAGGTAAACCTGAGTCCGTACAGTTTTTTTAACGTCTTCAGTTCCAATCCACCTGTGATGGTGTTTTCCCCAACAAGAAGTGGCAGGGACAATTCCTTAAAACATACGCACCAAAATGTGGTGGAAGTACCAGAGGTGGTCATCAATGTGGTGAACCATGCGATGGCAGAACAAATGTCACTCTCGAGCACAGCTTATGACAAATATGTGAACGAGTTCGTGAAAGCTGGTTTTACCGAAGTGCCCAGTGTCAAAGTAAAACCGCCACGCGTGGGCGAAGCACCCGTATCTTTCGAGTGCCGTGTATTGGAAGTAGTTGAATTGGGACAAATTCCTGGGGCTGGAAATTTGATTATTGCGCAAGTGGATATGATTCACATCAATGACGAATACTTGACGGATAATGTCCTAGACACCGAAAAATTGGATTTGGTGGGCCGTATGGGGGGCAACTGGTATATCAGAGCCATTAAAGAGTCTTTGTTCGAGATTCCGAAACCTGTTCGCACGCACGGAATTGGTGTAGATGCATTGCCAAAAGGCATTCGCGAGAGCGATGTGCTCACAGGAAACAATTTGGGCCGATTGGGAAACTTAGAAAGTCTCCCTGCCACGGAAGACATTAAAACCATTGTCGAGAATGAAGGGGTGCAAAATTCTTCCAAGGATGAATTACACATCTTGGCCAAACAGCTATTGGAAAATGGAGATGCCGTAAAAGCGATGGCCTATTTATTATTTGCGGAGGGCTTATAAAGTTTGATAAAAATGAAAAAAGACATAACATCCATTTTCAAGGCCCATTTGGTGCCAAAAGAAGTATACAAAGGCGGAAAAAACATACCCCCGACCGATAAAAAAATATACAAACTGTCCTCCAATGAGAATCCTTTGGGTGCATCACCAAAAGCGGTTGCCGCTATGAAAGCTGCTTTGGACAACATCGATATTTACCCCGACCAGACCGATATTCGTTTACGCGAGGCTTTGGTTAAAGATTTTGATGGTCAGTTGAGTGCCGACCAGTTTCTGTGCGGCAATAGCGGTTCGGAGGTTATCGATATACTGCTTCGGGCTTTTATCAACGAAGGGGACGAGGTTATTTTTTCCAACCCTTGTTTTCTGCCCTACTCCGTTTTTTCCAGATGGTACGGAGCCAATCAGGTCGATATCCCCCTATTAGCCCCCAACTACGATTTGGATGTGGAGGGTATTTTAAACGCCATCAACGAGAAAACAAAGATGATATTCCTGACAAGTCCCAACAATCCTACGGGGACCTATATTCCAAAATCCGTGATGGATGATTTTATGGCCCGTGTTCCTAAAAACATTTTAGTTGTATTTGATGAGGTCTATCGCCACTTTGCAGATGCCGAAGATTATGTCACCGCATTACCTTATGTTTTGGAAGGCCACAATGTGGTTGGCCTCAACAGTTTTTCCAAAACTTATGGTTTAGCCGGGCAACGTATCGGGTATGGATATACCACAGCGACCATTGCCAGCTATGTGCGCTTAATCCACAAACCTTTTTTGCTTCCACTGACCTCGATTGAAGCAGCTATCGGAGCTTTGAACGATACCGAATTTATTGAAGAAACCGTGAAAACCGTTCTGGAAGGTAGGACTTTTATTGCTAAGGCATTTGATGAATTGGGCATCAAATATTGGCCGAGCCAAGCCAACTTTTTTATTATTGACCCGCCATTGCCCGAAATTAAATTCACGGACAAAATGATGGAGGAAGGCATTATGGTTCGACCTGTTTCGCAGTTTGGAGCTCCTGGCATGGTACGTATTACCATAGGTGATGCCGAGGCGAATGAAGCTTTGGTAAAGGCGCTTCGGAAAATTAAATAGCCTTAATCTAAATTCGTCAATTCGAGTGGTTTTTGGAGTGAAACGAAAAAATTGTATCGAGAATCAGAATTTCAATAACATGAAACAAGTTCTCGATACTTTTTCCTGAAGGAAAAAACTCGAACTGACGATTTGACTAAAATGGATTCCGCATCCTGCTTCGGCTTCGCTCAGCATCCGTGCGGAATGACAAGAATTACAACACAAACCGATAAGTTGCTTTCAGCAAAAAGATATTGTGGGGTTTTTGTCCAAAAATATTATCCCCTAAGCTCGGCAACAATCCTTCGGCTGGATTACCCGACTGAGTCACATCTTGCGACCACACCAAGAAAATTTCCGAGCCCGGAATATATTCCCAACGGATTACCAAGTTGGAACGGAACTGTACAAAAGAAAAATCGGGGTCATCAAAGCTAAAATCGGTCACACCATCCAAATCTTCATCAATGGCATAAGTTCCATCGACCAAACTGGTTTGTTGATTGTTATACTGAACAAATCGATTATCAAAAGTTTTGGCTATGGGGTCGATAATATGTTTAAAGTTGGAATAGCGTCCTCTGGAAATAAAAGGTTGTCCCCAGTATTGTATGGTCAAATTCGGGTTGATAGTATAGTTCAATCGAAACGACATGCTCAAGGTACGCTGATTGATTTCCCCATTCAGGTAGCGGGGCGAACCATTCACATCATCAAAATTATCAATGAACTGCAATTTATCTTGATTGATTCTCAAGGACGGAAAAACTGAAATCCGCAATGCATTTAAAGGTTGGTACACAAAACCACCCTCCATATAATAGGTCTTTATGGAATTATCCAGAGCCTTTCTTCCATTATGGAAGAAGGAAAATCGCAATTTCTTTCTATAATCGGTATTGATTCCGTTCCAAAAACTCACCCAAGGGGATTGTCTTAACCTAGGGCCTCCCCGTAGAGCAAAATTGGAATATTCAATAGGCGCATAATTGAATCCAATGTTGGTTCTCCAATTGTTTTTCCAGTTTTGCCAACTGTTGGTATTAAACTGCAGATAATTATGATTGCCTTGAAAATCCCATGCCGTCCAATGGTTATAATTAATACCCACACGCCTAAACGTGCTATCTGGTTTTAGGGTTTGATACCCAATCCAGGTATAGTGACGGACGTCATCAGCTTGTCGCTGAAATCCTATATCGTTGAGTTCCAATTCCGGTGAACGCCATGTGGCGCCAGATTCAAATTTCCAGTGACCGTTACCCACCTTACCTATTTGCACATTACCCCCTGTTCCTGTCATTGATGTTCTTGTGGTATCCACGGCAACATGATCGGCACCAACCCTATTGAACAAATGGGTGATGGATTCCTGTGTATTGGTAATGGCTTCTTCACTACCACGAACATGGCTCATGGTAATATTACCCCCCAAATACCAATCCCTATTTGCCCACTGGTGTTTAAAATCAAAACCTCCTGTGTAAGCGGCATCATGTAAAAAATTAAGTTGCTCAGGAATTTGTTCCCTATTGGTCGCCGTAAAGATTCCTCCTATATAGGAGTTCCTTTGATTGAAATCCTTTTGTAATCTTCCCACAAAATAATTGGTAAGGGGCTCCACCATTTCCTTTCGGGCATTCCCATTACCATTTAAAATGGTAGCGGTTCGCTGGGCAGTTACGCTTTCGAGCACGCCTATGGCCCACCCATCCTTGGTTTTACCACTAAATTTTGCTGCACCAATGATCGGGGTATTATCCGGTTGGTCCACAAACTCATCGTCTGCAGTATCTGGATACCCTTGCGGGCTTCTACCGATTCTTCGGGAATAAAAAATATTATCGGAACCGAATGTATTCCCTGCTTCGGATTGAGATACTCTAAAATCAAAGATGTTCTTGTTCTCCACAAAAAATGGACGACGCTCTTGGAAGAATATCTGAAACCCGTCCAAAGCAATGGCCGAAGGGTCAGCATCCACTTGTCCAAAATCGGGATTTACCGTCAAATCCAAAGTTAAATCGTTGGTAATTCCAATTTTTGCATCCAATCCAGCGGTGATATTACTTTCGCTTCCATCTCGAAACGGATTCCCTTCTTCTGCTTCGTAGGTTTCGGTCTTTGCTACCGTGTAAGGCTGAATCTCCAATTGTTTTTGAGGCTCAATATTTTTTAGACCATGTAGTTCTCCAAACTCACTTACCCAACCAGGTTGGTCCACAGGTTTGCGTTGCCACACGGAGCGTTCTTCGTTTCTAAAAAATCGTCTGGTCGACTGAAAACCCCAAACCTGCTCCTCGGCACTCCCAAATTTTAACTGACTTAATGGAATACGCAGTTCGGCCGTCCACCCCTCATCATCCAAATGGGCCTTGGCATACCAGATAGGATTCCAACTAGAATCCCAATTGTTACCGTTATTGGATATAAACTCATCACCTTTTACCCCTGCTGCGGTAATGGTAAAAGAAAATGCTGTACGTTTATCAAAATAACTATCAATATTGAACTCCACCCAGTCACCATCAAAACCATCCCTTCGGGATAACCTTTTTACAATTTTATCGGGCTCATCATCGTAACAACGTACACCTATATATAGGTTCTTGCTATCATATAGTATTTTAAATTTGGTTTGATGGGAAGGTGGTGTGTTTTCATCGGGCTGCCATTCAATATAATCCCCGCCCCATTCTACCAGATTCCACGCCTCATCTTCCAAAATACCATTAATGGTTGGAGCGGCATATTCCCCCAAAGCTTTGGTGGTATATTTTTTTTTGATAATGACCTCTGTGGAGTCTTGGGCTTGAAGGTTATAAACAAAGAAAAGACTAAAGAAAACCAGAACTGCGTTTCTCACGGATTCGTTTTTTGAATTAGATTGATGCAGTAAAGACCAATAAAAATCGTATGAGTTACAGCAGAAATTTTTTTTAATCTTTTTTTAACATTTTCACGGACTATATTGCGACTCTTTTTCGAACCCGTAGATTGAAATTGAAAAAAGTAGAAAAATATTCCAAATCAACCGTTTGTATTTCAATCTAATAATTGTACATTTGCAGCCCGTTAATCGGGATAGATTATTAAATCAATAATATTCGAGAAGTGGATACATTAAGTTACAAAACTATTTCCGCCAATAAATCTACTGTTGACAAACAATGGTTATTGGTTGATGCTGAAGGACAGACCTTAGGAAGATTGGCGTCTAAAGTAGCCAAAATACTTAGAGGGAAATACAAGACCAACTTTACCCCTCATGTTGATTGTGGAGACAATGTTATTGTCATCAATGCTGAAAAAATCGACATGTCCGGTAACAAATGGGAGGATAAAGAATATCAAAGATATACTGGGTACCCAGGTGGGCAACGTTCTGCTTCCGCAAAAGAAGTATTGGAAAAACATCCTGAGCGCATCATTGAAGCCTCTGTTAAAGGAATGCTTCCAAAAAATAAACTTGGAGCTGACTTGTTCAGAAACCTTAAGGTATATGCCGGTGCTGAGCACGGACAAGAAGCGCAAAAACCAAAAGCTATAAACTTAAACGACTACAAATAATGGAAGTGGTTCATAAGATAGGTAGAAGAAAAACCGCTGTGGCTAGAGTATATGTTTCCGAAGGATCTGGAAACATCACAGTAAACAAAAGAGATCTTAACGATTACTTTACCACTGGTACATTGCAGTACAAAGTGAAACAACCTTTCACTTTAACTGAGACAGATGGTAACTACGACGTAAAAGTAAACGTTTACGGTGGTGGTATCACTGGTCAGGCAGAAGCTGTTCGTTTGGCTTTGTCCAGAGCAATGTGCGAAATAGACGCAGAAAACAGAAGCGTTCTTAAGCCAGAAGGTTTGTTGACAAGAGACCCAAGAATGGTGGAAAGGAAGAAATTCGGTCAGAAGAAAGCCCGTAAGAAATTCCAATTCTCCAAACGTTAATATACCATGGGTGCTACGGCATTCAATTATAGATAAGTTCATTGAAAACCCTGAAATTATGTACTATACTTTCAGGGTTAAATTTTTAACCAAGTTGTCGTTGTTCTAAAAAGGATAATGTATTCGACTTTTTGGAAACTAGTTTAGCATCTAAATGGGTTGGGCGAACAAAATTTTGTGACCACCAATGCATTGCTACTTACAACGGAACGTAAACTAAGTACAAGAAATGGCAAGTAAAATTGAAGTAAAAGACTTACTGGAAGCAGGTGTGCATTTTGGACACCTAACAAGAAAGTGGAATCCAAACATGGCTCCTTACATCTACATGGAGCGTAATGGAATCCACGTGATCAATCTCTACAAAACGGTAGCAAAACTTGAGGAAGCTAACGAAGCTCTTAAGAAAATTGCATCCTCAGGAAGAAAAATCCTTTTTGTAGCCACAAAAAAACAAGCAAAGGACATTGTAGCGGACAAAGTATCCAAAGTAAACATGCCGTACATCACAGAAAGATGGCCAGGTGGTATGTTGACCAACTTTGTAACCATTCGTAAAGCTGTAAAGAAAATGGCAGCTATCGACCGCATGAAGAAAGACGGTACTTTCAACACCCTTTCTAAAAAAGAAAGATTGCAAGTTGACCGTTTGCGTGCCAAGTTGGACAAGAACTTAGGTTCCATTGCCGACATGACTCGTTTGCCAGGTGCACTTTTCATTGTTGACACCATGCGTGAGCATATCGCAGTTAAAGAAGCTCAAAAATTGAACATTCCAATTTTTGCAATGGTAGATACCAACTCCGACCCTCGTGATGTTGACTTTGCCGTTCCTTCCAACGATGATGCTGGTAAATCCATTGAAATCATTATGGAATCAGTAACACAAGCAGTTGCTGAAGGTTTGGAAGAGCGCAAGAGCGAGAAAACTGGCGGAAAAGACAAAGAAGAAGCCAAGGCTGCCAAAACTGAAGAAGCTCCAAAGAAAGAGGAGAAAAAAGTTGAGGCTGCTCCAAAAGCCGCTGAAGAAAAGCCTGCTAAAAAAGCTGAGGCCGCTCCCAAAAAAGAAGAAAAAGCTGCTGAAGAAAAACCAGCCAAAAAAGAGGCTAAAGCCAAGCCAGATGACCTTACCAAAATTGAAGGTATAGGACCAAAAGCTGCTGAAGCGTTGGCTGCCAATGGCGTAGGCACTTTCGCTGAGCTAGCTGATGCTGATGCCGAAAAGGTTAAGGAAATCTTGACCGAGGCCAGCTCTACTTTAGCTCACTTGGACCCAACATCTTGGCCAAAACAAGCCAAAATGGCTGCTGATGGCAAATGGGACGAACTTAAAGAATGGCAAGACAACGTAAAAGGTGGAGTTGAATAAACCCACTGATTTAACATTGTCCTAAACAAAAACACTTTCATAGTGTTTTACTTTACATAAAATTTAAAAAGAAAAGAAAATGGCAAAGATTACCGCCGCAGAGGTAAATAAATTAAGAAAGACCACCGGAGCTGGAATGATGGATTGTAAAAAAGCTTTGGTCGAAGCAGAAGGTGATTTTGAACAAGCAATAGAAATCCTAAGAAAAAAAGGTCAAAAAGTTGCAGCAAAAAGAGCTGATAGAGAATCTTCAGAAGGTGCAGCCATCGCAAAAGTAAGCGGCGATAGCACTCAAGGTGTTGTTATCTCTTTGAACTGCGAAACTGACTTTGTTGCCAAGAACGATAGCTTTGTAAAACTTGCTAACGATTTGGCTGATTTGGCACTTGGTTACGACAGCAAAGATGATTTTCTTGCTGCTTCCATTGATGGTATGACCGTTGCCGATAAATTGACAGAGCAAACTGGTGTTATCGGTGAGAAAATCGAAATCGGAAGCTTTGAAAGATTGAACGCTCCTTTTGTTGGATCATACATTCATGCTGGAAACAAAATTGCAACCTTGGTTGGTTTGTCCGCCAATGTTGATGGTGCTGCTGAAGCTGCTAAAGATGTAGCCATGCAAGCTGCTGCCATGAACCCGGTTGCCTTGAACGAAGATGGTGTAGATCAGTCAATCATCGACAAAGAAATCGAAATTGCAAAAGATCAATTGCGTCAAGAAGGTAAGCCAGAGGAAATGTTGGATAAAATCGCTCAAGGTAAATTGAAGCGTTTCTTTAAAGACAACACTTTGGTAAACCAAGCTTTTATTAAAGACAGTAAGCAAAGTGTTGCTCAGTACGTTAAATCTGTAGATTCCAGCTTGGAAGTTACTGGTTTTTCAAGAGTAGCTTTGGGATAATCCCAAGAGATTACCATATAAAAAAAGCCCCTTTAAAGGGGCTTTTTATTTTTACACAATTGACCTATTTGCCTACTTTGATTTTATCAAAATATCTCCATTAAAAGTCTTTAGCAAAAGCTCAGGGCCGCCCCCGTTGATTTTACCTTTCAGCCATTGCTCCAGCTTCACTTTGTATTTACCCGAAGTTTGCTTTTTGTCCACTACGGGTTTATTCTCCACGATCGAAATATCAAAATCGGTGTAAATATCCCCCATATCAGATTTTGCTTTTACATTCGCTTTTACTGAACTGGAAAAGACAACTTCAACATCGCCATTAAAACTACTAAATGCCATATCGGCAATATTTCCAACACTTTTAAAGTCTGCTTTCACCTCTCCGTTGGTGGTGTTTGCCGTAACGGCACCTTCCACACTGCCCAAGGTTATGCTTCCATTGACATTACTGATCTCCATATCCCCAGAAACGTTTTGAACATTAATATCTCCATTGTTCACCGTACCCAACTTTAGCGAAAAGTTGGAAGGCACCTTAATATCGAAATCCGTTTTTCTGTTCCAAGCCTCATTATTAATGGCAACTACATTGTTATCTTCTTCGGCACTTATGTTTAGCCCAGAATTTCCAATCCGTTTCATACCATTTTTAGTCTTGTTCGACGTTTCTTCACCCTCAACAACAAAAACTTTCACTATAACATCTTTGCCCTCATAACCAGTTACCGTAATAGATCCACTGATTTGATTTAGTTTTAAGGTTCCTTCTTGCCCTGGACTGCTAAGTGGAACCGCAAATAAATCCACTTCCTTTTTCTGCGCTGATACTATTCCTGTAAAAAGAACTAGTCCAATAATTATTAGGTTTTTTATTCTTCTCATGTCTTTATATTTTTTTAATGAATACATTTCCGTTCAAAGTCTCAAAATCAAAATCAACTTTGCCCCCTCCTATCTGTACCACGGGCCTGGTCTCATACTTATATTTGGGCTTACCCGTACTGCCCTCTTTTTTATTTGTCTTCATAAACTGTTTGTCTATGTCAAAATCGGTGAACATTTCCCCATTCATGCTTTTGAAAGAGATTTTGGCCGAAAGAGACTCTTGATACGAAATATTAATGTCCCCGTTCAATGCATAATATCTAGAGTCAATACTCGGGTTTTTTGCATATGAAATATCCACATCACCATTAATACAATGTACTTTGGTCTTTCCCATAATATTTGAAAGGACAATCCCGCCATTCACATTATTTGCCTCTACATACTCGCCTTTGGTGTTTTTCACCAGTAATTCTCCATCATTCACCGTACTTACATTGATTTTTACGGCATTGGGAACTTTCAACTTAAAGTTCAACGTATGCTCATAGGGAATATCATCATTATTGTTGCACCAATTATACCGCAATTTTTCCTTGTCAAATTCTATATACGGGGCATTGGGATAAAGTATGACCCTATCGGATTCTTGCACAACTTCGAGTGTAAGCTCTTCTTTTCCCTGTTCTAAATCGTTGGCATTGTCCGCAGTAATAATCTTTTCAACTTCCAAAACAACTTCGTTACCACCATAACCTTCAACAGCAACAGAGCCAAATACATTTTTTACTACCAAACTATTGCCAGAAGTATTGGCAAGGGTGATATTTTTTCGAATTACCTCCTTGAATTCCTTTTGTTGTGCCTTTGCACTCCACACACCTATCCCTAGGGAAAGACATGTCATAACTAATAACCGTTTCTTCATTTTTTAAAAATTTTGACTGTTCGTAATTTGATTTTTGCCCAAAGGGCGATTGATAAATAAACTATATGATTGATTCAATACTTTTTTCGATTCTCTTTTTTACCGTGGTATCCAATTGCTTTTGCTTGAGCAATTGCCTGAACGGTTCTATGGAAGCCTTTTCCTGTAGTGCTACCATTAAATTGGCAAGGGTAATTTGTAAAATCGGAGACTCTTGATTTGCAATGGACTTCACCAAACCTTGTCTAACCAAGGGATTATCCACATAATTGGTCAAGGATTCCACAGCGGCCAATCGTACATTTACATTAGGGTCATGATTAAGGGTCTGCAAAAGGGCCTTGATTACAATATCATCTGCATTCTCGAACTTATTGGCTTCGCCCACCCCTTGCAATCTTTGATTGGCCGAAGGTTGATCTAAGAGTGTCAATACCAACTTTTGCCTTACCTCCGCTGTTTCATTGCCATTAACCGAAATTTGTGTTGGCTCATTTCGTCCCATCGATGGCGCCAAATAATAGCCCGCCCCCAAACCAATGGCCAGCAATAAAATTCCAAATGCCAATTGCGGCCTAAAAATGGCGAACAATCCTTCAAGAAAATTACCGCCCATAGAACTACTTCTTTTCTTATCTACTTCATTGGAAAGCATTTCAAAAAATGTTTCATCCATTTTAGCCGAGGGTTCTGGTGCGTCAAGCACGTCAACCATGTTCCAAGTATCTAACAAATCTGTATACCGCTCTTTATACTTGGGATTTTTATCCAAAAACTTCTCAAACTCCCTTGCCTTATCCAAAGACATGGTTCCCATCATAAAATCCATTGCTTCCAATTCAAATTTTCCTTCTTCCATCATGTCGTTTCCAATTGTAAAAAAATCGTTCTTAAATCCTTAAGTGCCCTATGCGTCCTGACCTTGGCAGCCCCTTCGGAACAACCTAGTATCTCGGCAATTTCATTCAACTTCAGTTCCCTGTACTTGCTCAATAGCAAAATTTCTCTTTTATCATTTGGTAAAAGGGAAAGGGCACGTCTCAACATAATTGCATTCCCATTTTGTTCCATAGCTTCATTTAGGCTATCCTCCGACCCCATTTCGGTATCTTCTGGAGCAATATCCCTGGATATGCCCTGTTTTGAAACCTTAATGTGATGATCATAGTTGATATTTCTTGCCATACTGAACATCCAGGCAGTGAACGAACCTTCTCCTTTATAAGATTTCCTGTATTTTAAAATTCTGACAAATACATTCTGCACTAAATCTTCACTTACCGAAGGATTGTTCCCCAAGTTGTAGAAGAAGCCAAAAAGATTTCTTTTATGCCGTTCATAGAGCAGGCCTAACTTATCCAAGTCGCCATTCTTTACTTTCATCATTAAGTTATTGTCGGTTAGGTTTTGCAATTTTCTGGTTTTTTAGGCCTGTTGAAGGATATACCGTACTTTTTTAAAAAGGTTACAGAATGTATGGATTTTTTTATTCCTTTTATTCTGGGTATATCTTATTTTTCTATGATTTCCCGTAAATAATTTTGATTATTTTTGTCCGGACTTCAAGAAACTCTCAATGCATTACAAAAGAATTTTATTAAAATTAAGTGGAGAAGCCTTAATGGGCGAACAACAATACGGTATAGACGCCAAACGATTGGACGAATATGCCGATGAAATAAAATCTGTGGTCGAGAAAGGTGTTGAAGTAGCCATTGTAATTGGCGGAGGAAACATTTTTAGAGGCCTTTCCGGAGCAAGTCAAGGAATGGATAGGGTCCAAGGTGACCACATGGGCATGTTGGCCACGGTAATCAACGGTCTTGCCCTACAAAGTGCACTTGAACTAAATGGAGTTCAAACCCGATTACAGTCTGCCATAAAAATCAATGAAGTAGCAGAGCCCTTCATTAGAAGAAGAGCCATTCGCCATTTGGAAAAAGGAAGAGTGGTAATTTTTGGAGGTGGCACCGGTAATCCTTATTTCACTACGGATTCGGCTGCAGTTTTGAGGGCCATCGAAATAAAAGCAGATGTTATATTAAAGGGCACCCGTGTTGATGGTATTTACACATCGGACCCGGAAAAAGATAAAAATGCCACCAAATTTGATTCCATTTCTTTTAACGATGTCCTTTCCAAAGGACTTAAAGTGATGGATACCACGGCGTTTACATTAAGTCAGGAAAACGAATTGCCAATCGTAGTCTTTGATATGAACACACGTGGCAACTTAATGAAAATAGTATCTGGAGAAAATATAGGGACCGTGGTCAATGTCTAAACTTGGCATACACTTTGGTTTAATTTTATAAATTTGATTGTTATGGACGAAGACGTAAAATTTATTCTTGATAGCACAAAAGAAAGCATGGAAGCAAGTATTGAACACTTGCAAAAAGCATTGACCAAAATTAGGGCAGGTAAAGCTAGCCCAATGATGCTTTCAACTGTAATGGTCGATTATTATGGTTCACAAACACCGCTTTCCCAAGTATCCAACATCAATACTCCCGATGCCCGAACACTTTCCGTTCAGCCTTGGGAAAAAAACCTATTGGCCGAAATTGAAACTGCCATCATGAATGCTAATTTAGGCTTCAACCCTATGAACAATGGTGAAATGGTAATTATCAATGTTCCACCTTTAACAGAAGAAAGAAGAATACAGCTTGCAAAACAGGCCAAAGGAGAGGCGGAAGATGCTAAAGTGAGCATCCGAAGTGCGAGACAAGATGCAAACAAAGAATTAAAAGCATTGGATATCTCCGAAGACCTATTAAAAAATGCTGAAGTTGATGTGCAAGAATTAACCAACTCCTATAGCGATAAAGTGGATACCATCTTGACCGCAAAAGAGGCCGAGATCATGAAGGTTTAAAACTTGGATTTTGACAGGAGTCTTTCCTAGGAACACAACATATCATTTTTTACCTTTGCGCCCAACAAAACCCACATGGTAGCAAAGCTCACTAAAGGATTTTGGCCTAAGGTCGCAAGAATTATCCTCCGTAATAGAATCCTCATTCTTTTAGGGGTTGTTGGATTTACCGTTTTCTTAGCGCTTCAGTGGAAAAACATGCGTTTTTCCAACACAGAAGCCAATATTCTTCCCGATGACCATCCAGCTAGTGTTCAATACAATGCTTTTACCAAAATATTTGGCGAGGAAGGCAATGCCATAGTTTTGGCCATCAAGGATTCTGCCTTGTTTACTCCCGAAAATTTCAACCGATGGAACACATTGAGCAAACAACTGGAAGCTTTTCCTGAAATTGATTATGTTATTTCCTTAGAAAACCTGAAAGAACTCATTAAGGATAACGACACCCAAACGTTCTCCATGGAGCCCTTAATAGCCGCTCCTCCCAAGACTAAATCTGAAATAGATTCGCTGACAAACCACCTTTTCAACGAACTGCCTTTTTACGATAATCTGGTTTACAATCCCAAAACCGGTACCATCCAAACCGTTGTTTATCTAGATAAAGATATTATGAACACGGCGGTACGAAACGAGTTTATTCTCAATGATCTCGCCGAGCTTGTAGATGACTTTGAACAAGAGACTAACATGGATGTCCGTGTTTCCGGAATGCCCTACATTCGAACTTGGAACACAAAATCCATTGTGGACGAAATCGGCCTCTTTATAGTAGGCGCACTGCTCGTAACCTCTATTATTTTCTTCTTTTTCTTCAGAAGTTTTAGGGCCACTTTTATATCTATGTGTGTAGTGATCATTGGGGTAATGTGGGCCTTTGGAATACTTGGCCTTCTCAAATACGAAATCACGATTCTTACTGCTTTGATTCCGCCGTTGATTATTGTAATCGGGATTCCCAATTGTATTTTCTTGATCAATAAATATCAGCAAGAAGTAAAAAAACACGGAAACCAAGCACTTTCCCTTCAAAGGGTGATCAGTAAGATTGGTAATGCCACCTTAATGACCAACATTACCACAGCTTCAGGATTTGCCACCTTTATCATATTGGACAGTGATTTATTACGAGAATTTGGTATCGTAGCCTCCATCAACATCATAGGCATTTTTATCCTATCCCTTCTGATCATACCCATTGTCTACAGCTTTATGCCGCTTCCCAAAACAAAGCACTTAAAGCACTTGAATAAAAAGTGGATGGACATTTTTGTCAATTGGATGGAGAACATAGTAAGAAACCATAGGATTGCCGTGTACATTACCACAGTTGCAGTTTTGGTATTGAGCATTATTGGAATTTACCAAATGCGGATAACAGGAAGTAGGATTGAAGATCTCCCCAAGAAAAGTCACTTTTACAAGGATATCCAGTTTTTTGAAGCCGAGTTTGATGGCATTATGCCCATGGAAATTGTGGTAGACACCAAACGTAAAAATGGGGTGGTAAAACCTGCCACGTTAAAACGAATGGACCGATTGGGAACGGTAATCGATGAAATTCCGGAATTATCGCGACCTATTTCTATTGTGGACTTAGTGAAATACTCCAAACAGGCCTTTTACAACGGAATTCCAAAATACTATCAGCTGCCAACGAGCCAAGAGAACACATTTATTATGAATGCCGTTCAAAAGTCATCCACCGAAGGAACAGATCTTTTGCAAAGTTTTGTTGACAGCACAGGCCAAACTGCTCGTTTGACCACGTACATGCGCGATGTAAAAATCGACCGTATGGAGGAAATTGAAAAGGACCTGCAAGAAGCCATCACAAAAGAATTTCCATCGGAACGATACGATGTCTTTATGACTGGGAAAGCTCTATTGTTCCTAAAAGGAACAAAATATTTGGTCAAAAACCTGTTATTGTCCTTAGCACTGGCCATTGGATTGATTTCACTCTTTATGGCTTATCTATTCCGGTCCTTTAAAATGGTCATCATATCCTTGGTGCCTAACTTACTACCACTGGTTATTACCGCAGGGGTTATGGGGTATTTAGGGGTGCCTATAAAGCCGTCTACCATCCTGGTATTTAGTATTGCCTTTGGGATATCGGTTGATGATACTATTCACTTCTTGGCCAAATACCGTCAAGAACTCACCGCGCATCGTTGGCACATCAAAAGGTCGGTATATGCCGCTTTGCGTGAAACAGGGGTGAGCATGTTCTACACATCCATTGTTTTGTTCTTTGGATTTTCCGTATTCATTATCTCAAGCTTTGGGGGCACCAAAGCATTGGGAGGTTTAGTTTCGGCCACTTTGCTTTTCGCCATGTTGTCGAATTTGATTTTGTTGCCATCGTTGCTACTGTCTTTAGAAAGAAGTATTGCCAACAAACAGGTGCTCAAAAAACCACAAATCGACATTTTACCCATGGACGAGGACAACCTCAAGGACAAATAGTGTTCGAAACGGCCATAAATTAGGCCATTCCATTGCCATCGTTTTTTATCAAAAACCTATCTTTACCAATTAAATTACGATAGTTTTAGAATGATGTCTTATTCCATAAAAGAATTGCTAGAAAAGCAACCCGTAGGAGATTCCGTTGAAGTAAATGGATGGGTAAAAACATTTAGAAGCAACAGGTTTATCGCCCTGAACGATGGGTCGACCATACATAATCTCCAATGTGTCGTAGATTTTGAAAATTTGGATGAAGCTTTGCTCAAACAAATTTCGACCGGAGCCGCCCTTAAAATAACTGGAACTTTAGAAGAGAGCCAAGGCCGGGGACAAAGTGTGGAAATCCAGACTACAGATATATTTGTGCACGGAACTGCCGACCCAGAGACCTACCCTATTCAACCTAAAAAACATTCGTTGGAGTTTTTAAGGGAAAAGGCACACCTTAGAGTGAGGACCAACACCTTTTCCGCTGTAATGCGAGTTAGGTCAGTACTTTCTTTTGCTGTTCACAGCTATTTTCAGCAAAACGGGTTTTACTATATGCACGCTCCCATCATCACAGGTTCCGATGCCGAAGGTGCCGGGGAAATGTTCCGCGTATCTACTTTGGATGCTAAAAAACCACCATTGGATGATGCAGGTGAAGTGGATTATTCCGAAGACTTTTTTGGAAAAGAGACCAACCTTACCGTATCAGGTCAGTTGGAAGCAGAAACCTACGCCATGGGATTGGGCAAAGTATACACTTTTGGACCCACATTTAGGGCCGAAAACTCCAACACATCACGTCACTTGGCAGAGTTCTGGATGATCGAGCCCGAGATGGCCTTCTTTGATCTGGATGCCAACATGGACCTTGCGGAAGATTTCATCAAATATATAATCCAATACGTTTTGGACCATTGCCAAGATGACCTGGAATTCCTAGAGAAACGCCTTTTGGACGAAGAAAAGACCAAGCCTCAAAACGAGCGCTCCGAAATGGCATTGATAGAAAAGCTAAAATTTGTGGTCGAGAACAATTTCAAAAGGGTATCTTACACAGAGGCCATTGATATATTAAAGAACAGTAAGCCGAACAAAAAGAAGAAGTTCCAGTTCCCTATTAATGAATGGGGTGCAGATTTGCAGAGTGAGCACGAGCGCTTCTTAGTAGAAAAACACTTTAAGTGCCCCGTAATTCTTTTTGATTACCCAGCAGATATCAAGGCATTTTATATGCGATTGAACGAGGATGGTAAAACTGTTCGCGCCATGGATGTACTTTTCCCTGGAATTGGTGAAATAGTTGGAGGTTCCCAAAGGGAAGAGCGTTTGGACGTGCTGGAGCAAAAAATCAAAGAACTGGATATAGATGCCAAAGAACTTTGGTGGTATCTGGATCTAAGGAAATTTGGTACTGCAGTACATAGTGGTTTTGGTCTAGGTTTTGAACGTATGGTACAATTTGCCACAGGAATGGGGAACATAAGGGACGTAATCCCCTACCCTAGAACACCGCAGAATGCAGAGTTCTAATTTGATTTTATTATTTTAAGAAAGTAAGATTGTAAATCATCAATCCGTATGCTGAAACAACATCTACAGTTTAAGCTTTCCCAGAAACTGTCTCCACAGCAGATTCAGCTCATGAAACTTATTCAATTGCCAACACAGGCTTTTGAACAAAAGTTAAAACAAGAGCTGGAGGAAAACCCTGCTTTGGAAAGTGGTAAAGAGGAAACCGATGCTTTGGATGATATTTACGACGACACATATGATGATTCCGGGGATAACGAGAGCATTGATACCGAGGAAATCAATATTGATGATTACCTGAGCGACGATGAAATTCCCGATTACCGCACACAAGCTAACAATTATAGTGCGGACGATGATGACAAAAGGGTTCCCTATGCTGCAGGAACATCGTTCAACCAATACTTGATCAATCAACTGAACACTGCTTATCTGGACGACCAAGAATGGGCCATTGCAGAATTTTTAGTGGGCAGCGTGGACGAAAGCGGCTATATACGCAGACCGCTTGCAGACATCATGGACGACCTTGCCTTCACACAGAACATCTATGTAGAAGAGGAGAAAATCGAGGAGGTTCTTAAGATTGTTCAAGATTTGGATCCACCAGGTGTAGCCGCACGATCTTTGGACGAATGTTTGATCATTCAACTAAAACGAAAAGAGCAGAAACCATCTGTTGAGCTGGCTATAAATATTCTTGAAAAGTCATTTGATCATTTCACAAAAAAACACTACACAAAGCTTATACAGAAACACCACATTTCCGAGGAGCAACTCAAAGAAGCTATTTTAGAAATAGAGAAACTCAATCCAAAACCAGGAGGATCCTATTCAGGGAACACCCGTATGATCGAGCACATTGTGCCCGATTTCTCCATTAAAATTGTTGATGGCGAACTGGAGCTTACCCTAAACGGGCGAAATGCTCCAGAGCTTCATGTTTCCAAGGATTACAGCAATATGCTGGAAGGCTATAAAAATGCCAAGGAAAAGTCGAAATCCCAAAAGGACACGGTGATGTTCATCAAACAAAAGTTAGATGCGGCAAAATGGTTTATAGACGCCATAAAGCAGCGACAGCAGACACTTTTTATCACGATGAGCACCATTATGGAATATCAAAAGGAATATTTTATGACCGGGGACGAGAGAAAATTACGCCCAATGATTCTAAAGGATATCGCGGACAAAATAGATATGGATGTTTCCACGGTTTCAAGGGTAGCCAACAGTAAATATGTAGATACGCCCTATGGAACCAAATTGATAAAAGATTTCTTTTCCGAGTCCATGAAGAATGAGCAAGGAGAGGATGTTTCCACCAAGGAAATAAAAAAGATTCTGGAAACCGTTATTCGGGACGAGGAGAAGAAAAAACCCCTTACCGATGCGAGATTAGCCAAAATTCTAAAAGAAAGGGGCTACCCTATTGCCCGGCGAACCGTTGCCAAATATCGGGAACAGCTTGGCATACCAGTGGCAAGGTTAAGAAAGGAAATTTGATGCGCCATATATTCCACATCATCTCATACCTATTCCACCCATTATTCATACCGATTGGAGGTACGATCGTCTATTTTATGATTGCTCCTTACAGTACTTTGGAAACCCAAAGCGGGAACATACTTCCTATTTTTATACTAACCGTAATTATCCCTATCATCTTTTTTTTGATCTTGAAAAACTTGGGGGTAATCAGTTCCATATTTTTACCAACCATACAAGAACGAAAATATCCTCTTTATATAAGCTGTATCATCTTTTTGATGATTCTATATAAAGTAATACCAAATAATTACGTAAACGAGCTCTTTTACTATTTTACAGGGTTGCTAACAGCTACTAGCGCTACACTTATTCTATTGTTCTTAAAATTTAAGACGAGTATGCACCTTTTGGGCATGGGAAGTATTCTAACCTTTATGATTGCCTTGAGTATTCATTTTGAAATCAATATTACCATTGCAATCAGCCTATTTACGCTTTTTACGGGGATGGTGGCTACTTCAAGATTATACCTTAAAGCACACACCAAAAACGAACTTTTGATAGGCTTTCTCCTTGGCTGTTGCTCCCAGTTGATTATTTTGAAATACTGGCTATAGGATATAGAATATCAATCCAATTCTAAGAACCCTAAAATCAATAGGATTACCGGCCTCAATGGTAGTTCCTTCCTTGAGTAAAGTATTTAAACCATAATAGGCATGAATGTTCCATGTATTGTACCCGAAATTCAATGTAAGTCCATATTGGAACTTTTCAATATCAGGATTGGAAAAAGTAGTATTACCTGTTTCTGTAACCAACTTGGACCTACCGGAAAAAACATAACCCAATCTGGCCCCGGCATAGATTCGCCAAAACTTATAATCCTCGGCGTTAGAAGTGCGCCATCTTAATTCGAAAGGGAGTTCAATGGCATGAGTGGCCAACTTACTCCTATTAAAATTGGATTCATCCACTATTTCATATAAGACCGCAACAGCTTCTTCGGTGGCCATCAAATTGGAATAATAGGAGTTTATGGCATAACCCAATCCCAAACCAATCCCAAAATTTCTTTTTCGATTTAATGGAATATCCTTAATAAAGCCAACTTGTAAATTATAGGAAAGATTACGTTGTGCAACATTATCCGGTTTATCAACTAAAACATTATAGCCAACTCCAATATAAAATTGATCTTCCAAGTATCTATCATCCACTTGTTGCCCATCAGATAAAGTGACTTGACTGAAAACAGGAACTGATAGCAACATAGCTGCCCCTAGTCCTAATCGAAATATGATACGAAACATGATGTGTTTGTTTTAAACAAAAAACGCCTCAAATTAAAAATTTGAGGCGTTTCCCACTAAATCTAAGCTATTGGCTACTGTAGATTGTTAAAAGCATCCCCTTCATAAGTGGTATAATTCACTTTAAGGGCATTAACTTCTCTCAATTGTTGCTTAATATCAGTGATAAGACCCATATTCGCGTCTTTATCAACCTTTAAAGCCGTAGTCAATACATTTTGAAGCTCTTGGGGTTTCTTTGCACGTTCTGCCAATATGAATGTACCAACTTCGTCTACGTTGGCAAATTTATCATTCAATTGAATCTTAGGCTCTGTACCAAAAACTTTTTGATATTCTTGTGTAGGTGTTCCTACATAAATGTAAATTACACGATCCTTCTTTTCCAACTTCTTTATTTCAGAGGCATTGGGAAGGGTATTGGCAACCATTAACGAACTATCTTTCATAGTGGTTACGGTCATAAAGAAGAACAATAGCATGAAAACGATATCTGGCAACGAAGCTGTTGACACCGCTGGCAAATCGCCATCCTTCTTTTTGGTAAACTTAGCCATATTAAATAGTTTTTAATTGGTTGTTGTTTCTGCTTCTGAAAGCTTTTGCGGGAACATATCTTGGATACGTTTCACTTTATCTTTCAATTCATCTCTTACGCTTGATGGGGTTTCAGGATTAAGATATTCTGCTTCCATTTTGGTGAAATCCCTACCGAACAAACGTTGTGCTTCTCGGTTACGCAAGTCATTGTAAGCACCAACCAATTCATTTTGAACGGTAATATAGGTACTGTACTTTGTCTCCCTGTCATTTTTTAATGAGATAATCGCTTTTGTTGGGTTATCTGATGAGGAAGGATTCTTTCTACCTTTACAGTAGCTACAAGTACCGTCTGCACCATTTTCCAAAAATGCCGTGGCAGCTTCTCGTAAATCCTTAATTTCCATTAGATTATCCTCAACTAAAAGTTGACCATTTCTATTGATATTAACAGTAAAAATGTTCTTCTGCTTAATTATAACATCTGTATCTGGCGGCTCAATTGGCGGCAACATACGATCCAAACCTGCATCTGTTTCAATGGTGGTGGTCACCAAGAAAAAGATAAGCAAGAGGAACGCAATATCCGCCATGGAGCCGGCATTTACTTCCGGTGCTCCTTTTCTTCTAGGCATAATTCAACTTTTTTACTTAACAAACATTCTTTTCAATCCTGGGAATACCATTAGGACCACAGCTAGTGCGGTTAGGATGAAAAATACATTCAATCCCATTCCAATGTTTTTCACAGTTCCTTCCGTGGTTTCAACTCCTCTTTCGGACATTGTTTCTACCACAGCCATATTATCAGATGAAAGCCCATAGGATATAGCCACAACAATGGCCAATCCGCCTATAGCAAACAAGGCTTTCTTAATGCTACCTTTAGTGGTGAACAATTTTGCCAATCCAAAAACTAATGACGTAATAACAGCAATAGCTAATAGGATATACATAATAATGAACATAAAGTTCATTGAACCACTATTAATGGCATTTGGATCATCGGCAGACGGAAGAGAGAACCAAAGCACGGCTGCAAGCAATCCGATGACGATGAGTAATATTTTTACTATTTTATTCATGATTCTCGATAGTTTTTAATTCGTAATTATTTTTTATGGGCAGCCAACATGTCAATCAATGCAATTGAGCTGTCTTCCATGTCATTTACGATACTATCGATTTTAGCAATAATATAGTTGTAGAAAATCTGAAGGATAATCGCTGTAATCAAACCAAATACAGTAGTCAACAACGCCACCTGGATATCACCTGCAATCAAGGAAGCACTCAAGTTCCCTACCGCTGCAATTTTCTGGAAGGCCGCAATCATACCGATTACCGTACCCATAAATCCAAGCATGGGAGCAATAGCGATAAACAAAGACAACCAAGAAACGTTTTTCTCCAATTGACCCATTTGTACACCTCCATAGGCAACAACAGCTTTTTCAGCAGACTCGATTCCTTCATCAACTCTATCCAAACCTTGGTAATAGATAGAAGCAACAGGTCCTTTTGTGTTTCTACAAACTTCTTTAGCAGCTTCAACACCACCAGAAGCCAAAGCGTCTTCAACTTGTTGTTTCAACTTAGTGGAATTTGTAGTTGCCAAATTCAAATAAATAATTCTTTCGATGGCTACAGCCAATCCCAAGATCAAACAAAGAAGTACGATACCCATAAAGGCAGGACCCCCTTGGATAAATTGCTCTTTCAATACTTGGGTGAAACCTTTGCTGGCTTCAGCTTCTTCTTGCAACATTGCTGCAGATGCAGTTGTAGTTCCCATCACAAACATTCCGGCAGCAGCCAGAGTAAAGGATATTTTTTTCATTTTACTTAAACTTAAATTTAGTTAGTTAATAATGTTAAAGATATAAAAATTTTATAATAGAAAAACTAAAATACCTTGCAGAGAGGAAGGGATTCGAACCCTCGATACACTTTTGGTGTATACACACTTTCCAGGCGTGCGCCTTCGACCACTCGGCCACCTCTCTATTGTTTCATTTAGGGCGACCAATAAACAAAAAAATAATTAGTTATAGAAATTTGAAGCGTTAATTTTACACCATTTCACCGCGAAGTGGCGTCTCGAAAATTGTCTTGAACAATTTGTCGGGAACCCTTGTCCCAATTAGGTACATCGCCTTTGCAATAGCCGCCTCGGTTGTAATATCCTTGCCGTTAACCAGTTGCATCTCCTTAAGCTTTTCACTGGTTTCGTAATGCCCCATAAAAACGCTTCCTCCCGAGCACTGAGTCACATTAATTATGTGTAATCCTTTTTCTTTGGCAATTTTTAATTCATTCAAAAACCAATCGTCCATTGGAGCGTTACCTGCACCGTAAGTTTCCAAAACAAGGGCCTTTAAATCAGGAATGTTCAACATGGATTGGAGTACATTTTGGTTAAGCCCAGGAAATAATTTTAAAATCGCCACCCTATTATCCATCTTTTTGTGGACTTGAAGCGACTTATTTTTGGTCACTTTTTTTAATAAATAGTTGTGATGCACCTTTAAATGCACCCCAGATTCAACCAATGACGGATAATTTAAAGAGGCAAACGCCTCAAAATGTTCCGCGTTTATCTTGGTGGTTCGATTGGCTCGATATAGTTTATACTCAAAATACAATCCCACTTCCTGCACCACAGGCTTCCCTTTTTTCTGAAGGGCCGCTATTTCAATAGAAGTAATAAGGTTTTCCTTGGCATCTGTACGTAAGTCCCCAATTGGCAGTTGGGACCCAGTGAAAATGACCGGTTTTTCCAGATTTTCCAACATAAAACTAAGTGCCGACGCAGAATAACTCATGGTATCGCTACCATGCAACACCACAAAACCATCATAATCCCCATAATGTTCTTCAATTATAGATGCAATAACCGCCCAGTAATCGGGATTCATATTCGAAGAATCGATTGGGTTTTCGAACGAAACTCCTTTCAGGTTACAATCCAGCTGTTTAAGTTCAGGGATATTTTTGACGAGTTCATCAAAATTGAATGCTTTGAGCGCACCTGTTTTGTAATCCTTCACCATCCCGATGGTCCCCCCGGTATAGATCAGTAATATGTTGGTTTTCTTTTTCATAGGTCAAATTCCGAATATTTCCATGGAGTTTGCTGTAGTAATTTCCGCGATTTCCACTTCGGGTTTACCATATATAGACGATAGTTTTTCCAACACCTTTACTATGTAGTAGCTTTCATTCCGTTTTCCGCGATAAGGGGTCGGTGCCAAATACGGCGCATCGGTTTCCAAAACAATATGTTTGAGGTCGATTTGATTCAAAAACTTATCAATTTTGCCATTTTTAAAGGTAGCCACTCCCCCAATACCCAACTTCATATTATAAGATATGGCTTGATGGGCCTGCCCCAAGGTTCCCGTAAAACAATGAAAAATCCCGAAGAGGTCATCTCCCTTTTCTTGTTCCAAGACTTCGAACACCTCATCAAAAGCATCACGGCAATGAATCACTATCGGCAAATGGTATTTTTTCGCCAACTGAATCTGATAGGCAAAAGCCTCTTGTTGCTCTTTTAAAAAGGTTTTGTCCCAATACAGGTCCACCCCTATTTCACCAACCGCGTAGAACTTTTTCTTGGATAGCCATTCTTCCACATGGGCCAACTCATCCTTATAATTTTCTTTTACGTGGGTCGGGTGCAATCCTGTCATTAAAAACACATTTTCAGGATAATTAGATTCCAAATCCAGCATGGATTGCGTGTAAGTGGAATCGATAGCAGGAATAAAAAAACGTTCCACCCCGACATCCAGGGCACGCTGCATCATTTCATCTCTATCTTCATCAAAGGCTTCACTATATAAATGGGTATGGGTATCGGTTATAATCATTTTACTATTTGATATTTTCCTGAACGGGCATTAAATCCTTCTTGTTCCTATACAATTCCATGGCTTTTTGGAATTTTAATGCTCCTTCTTTGGTTTGGTCAAAAATGAATCCATTCAACTCTGGATGATTTTTATCTATCCATGAAACCAAATTTTCACGATTAGAAGCCCATAAGGAATCATTGAAATCAACATATTCGACAATGTCAATACTTTGTATCGCACCTTGCTTAATTTTCATGATTTCATGGGTGATAAATGGGCTGTCCTGCAAAAAAAGAATCCTATCACACTCTTTTGACACCTTCAAGTGAAGATTTTCACCATCTTCTCTTAAATCCAAAATCTTATATTTTGGACCAAATACCGAGTCCCATTGAAATAGGGTACGATAATCTTCCTTGGCATAGGTTCTTATGTAATCCATCTCGTTAAACCGTATACTGTCCAAAAACAATCCAACCACTTGATTATAATCTGATGCATTTAAGGCATCAATATAGTCTTCAGCAATTTGAATCTTATCAATTTCCCTATTTTTTTGACCACAGGAAATTGCAACAGCAATGCAAAGAATTAAGACGGCAATCTTTTTAAAATTGAAAATATTCATAACGCAAAAATAGGCTTATCTTAGACGCCCCAAAACTTTGTTTCTGATTAAAGCCCCTCGAGGGCATATTTTCATATGGCATCACTCAAAAAATTCCTCAAATCCAAAGACTACATTAAAATACCTTTGGTATTTACCGAAACGAACCACTTTGAACTCGTGGCAACCCTCAACGGTATAACGGGGAAATTCATCTTGGACACCGGAGCATCCAACACCTGCGTTGGAATGGATAAAATCGAGTTTTTTGAAATGGCTTCCGAAGCAACAGACATTAAAGCTGCGGGGGCAGGCGCCACAGAAATGGAAACCCTGATTTCCAATAAAAATAAAATCCAAATTGGGGATTGGAAAAAGAAAAAGCAGAAGGTTGTTCTCTTTGATCTCACTCACGTTAACCAAGCTTTGGTCGCTCACAATGCATTGCCCGTGGATGGAATTATTGGCGCCGATGTGCTTAAAAAAGGTAAGGCCGTAATTGACTACAATAAAAAATGCCTCTACTTAAAAAAGTAAAGGCATTTGTCAGTTCGAGCGCAGTCGAGAACAACTCGCTCTAGTATTATTTATTTATAGTTCCAACGCTTTTTTCACGTTTTCGTCCATCAAAAATTCTTCTGGACTTTCCAATGCTTCTTTAATAGCGACCAAGAACCCAACCGATTCTTTGCCATCAATAATCCTGTGGTCGTAAGAAAGTGCTACGTACATTACAGGTGCAATAGCAATGGCTCCATCTCTAACAATGGCGCGTTCCACAATGTTGTGCATCCCTAAAATTGCACTTTGCGGTGGGTTAATAATCGGTGTGGACAACATTGAACCGAACACCCCACCGTTAGTAATAGTGAAAGTACCTCCCGTCATTTCATCCACAGTGATTTCACCTTCCCTGGCACGGATGGCCAAACGTTTTACTTCGCTTTCGATTCCTCTGAAGGTCAAGTTTTCTGCATTTCTGATTACGGGAACCATCAATCCTTTTGGTCCAGAAACTGCAATACTGATATCGCAGAATTCATAAGTAATCATCTCCTTACCGTCAATCATAGAGTTGACAGCTGGATACATTTGTAAGGCGCGGATAACCGCTTTGGTGAAGAAGGACATAAATCCGAGACTTACACCGTGCTTTTCCTTGAACTCTTCTTTGTATTGTTTGCGCAACTCAAAGATTGCGGACATATCCACTTCGTTGAAGGTAGTCAACATCGCGGTCTCATTCTTTGCAGCAACCAATCGCTCGGCCACTTTTCTACGCAACATGGATAGTTTGGAACGACTTTCACCACGGTTACCACCTGTTGGGGTTCCCATAGATGGCACTGCTTTTACAGCATCATCCTTTGTGATACGACCATCTCTACCGGAACCCGATACGGATGAAGCGGAAACTCCTTTTTCATCCAATATTTTCTTTGCTGCTGGCGAGGGAGTTCCAGAAGCATAGGTTTCTTTTTTAGGCTCTTCTTTTTTGGGAGCCTCTTTTTTAGGTTCTTCCTTCTTGGTTTCTTCCTTTTTATCGGATGCATCCGGTGAACCTTCGGGCTTTTCGGCACTTGTATCGATAAGGCAAACTACCTCACCAACGGCTACGGCGTCTCCCACCTCAGCTTTAAGGGTAATAATTCCGCTCTCCTCTGCAGGAAGCTCCAATGTTGCCTTGTCCGAGTCCACCTCGGCTATGGCTTGGTCCTTCTCCACATAGTCTCCATCCTCTACTAACCACTCGGCGATTTCTACCTCTGTAATGGATTCCCCTGGTGAGGGAACTTTCATTTCTAAAACCATTCTGTTATAGTTTATACTTGTATTATCTTATTTGCATATTATCCTTACTCTTGTCAAAAACGTAGTCCAATACTTGGGCATGACGTCTTTTTGAACGCACGGCACTACCTGCAGCAGGCGCACCATAAAATCTACGGGATGCTACCCTAAACTGTTTGGCCTCGTCCAAATGCATCAACATGTGACTCCATGCCCCCATGTTTCTTGGTTCTTCTTGGGCCCAAACAATGTCGTCTGCATTCTTGTATTTCTTGATAATGCTACGCATTTCTTTTGCCGGCACTGGGAACAATTGCTCCACACGAACCAAAGCTACATCATCTCTTTCAAGTTCCTCTTTCTTAGCCAAAAGATCATAATAGAACTTACCGGTACAGAATACCAATGTTTTCACCTTGGCAGCTTTAGCATCCGCATCATCTATCACCATTTGAAAACCTCCTTTGGCCATCTCCTCTTTTGTGGAATGTACCTTTGGATGCCTCAACAAACTTTTAGGCGTAAATACCACCAATGGCTTACGAAACTTGGCCTTCATTTGTCTACGGAACAGGTGAAACAGGTTTGCAGGAGTAGTCACATCGGCCACATACATATTATCCTTGGCACAAAGCTGTAAGTATCTTTCCATACGTGCTGATGAGTGCTCCGCTCCCTGACCTTCGTAACCGTGGGGCAACAACAGCACCAATCCGTTCTGCAGTTTCCATTTATCCTCTGCAGATGACAAGTATTGGTCTATAATGATTTGGGCTCCGTTACTGAAGTCTCCGAACTGTGCCTCCCAAATGGTCAATGTTTTTGGACTTGCCATGGCGTACCCATAATCAAATCCCATTACGGCGTATTCCGATAGTAACGAGTTATAGATATGGAATTTTCCATTTTGGTTATCGCCCATCTCGTTCAACAACACTACTTCTTCTTCATGCATTTCCGTTTTGATGACAGCATGTCTGTGGGAGAAGGTTCCCCTTTCCACATCTTGCCCTGTCATTCTAATATCATAACCTTCCTCTATTAAAGACCCATAAGCTAAAAGTTCGCCCATGGCCCAATCGAGTTTGTTATCTTCAAAATACATTTTGTGGCGACCTTCCACCAATCTCACCAATTTTCTAAGGAATTTTTTATCCTCTGGAAGTTTAGTTATGCTCTTGGCGACCGCATCCAACTTTTTAAGGACGTAAGTCGTATCCATAGGTTTCAGCATCACCTCTTCGGTCACCTGCTTAAACCCTTCCCACTCATCTTGCATGAAAGGAGTTATCCTGGTCTTCTCTATCTTTCGGGAATCTAGCAAATCCTCCTCTAGATCTTTTTTATATTTTTCTTCAAGGTCTTTTAGGTAGTTCTCATCAATCACACCTTCAGCGATCAATTTCTCAGCGTAAATGTCCCTTGGGTTCTTATGTTTGGATATGGATTTATACAATAACGGCTGGGTGAACTTAGGTTCATCACCTTCGTTGTGGCCATACTTTCTATACCCCAACAAATCCAAGAAGATATCACGCTTGTAGCGCATCCTATATTCCAGCGCAAAAGTTGTAGCATGAACAACAGCTTCGGCATCATCAGCATTTACGTGAAGTACCGGTGAAAGGGTCACTTTACCCACATCCGTACAGTAGGTCGAAGACCTAGCATCCAAATAATTGGTAGTAAACCCAATTTGATTGTTCACTACAATATGAATGGTCCCTCCTGTGGCATAGCCATCCAAACGAGCCATCTGAATTACTTCGTAAACCACACCTTGCCCTGCAAAAGCAGCATCTCCATGAATCAAAATAGGAAGTACTTCTGTGATTTCATCTTGATGATCACGATCCTGCTTAGCCCTGGAAATACCTTCAACAATAGAGTTCACTGTTTCTAAGTGAGAGGGATTAGGGGCTATATTCATATTGACTATTTTCCCGGAGTCCGTTTCACGAGTAGAGGTCCATCCCAAGTGATATTTTACGTCCCCGTCAAAAATGGTTTCTTCGTAATCCTTACCATCGAATTCGCTAAAAATATCCTTTGGCGACTTTCCGAAGATGTTGGTCAATACGTTCAAACGACCCCTATGGGCCATACCTACAACAAATTGCTTCACTCCTTGGTCCGCAGCTTTTTCAACAATCACGTCCAAAGCAGGAATCAACGATTCACCACCTTCTAGCGAAAATCGTTTTTGCCCTACATACTTGGTGTGCAAAAAGCTTTCGAAAGAAACAGCCTCATTTAACTTTCTGAGAATATTTTTCTTTTCTTCCGCGGTAAAATTGGGGTGATTGTCATTTTTGTTGAGCCAATCCTGAATCCATTGGATACGTTCCGGGGTTCGTATATACATGTACTCCACCCCAATGGCATCGCAATAGATACTTTCCAGATGACGTATAATTTCCTTGAGGGAGGCTGGTCCTATTCCAAGAATTTTACCGGCATCGAAAACCGTATCCAAATCCTCTTGTTTCAGACCAAAGTTATCAATGTCCAATGTAGGGGCGTACTTTCTCCTTTCCCTTACTGGATTGGTTTCGGTAAAGAGGTGTCCACGAGAGCGGTACCCATCAATAAGGCGAATTACCTGAAACTCCTTTTGAAGCGCCTCGGGCATTTCCACTTTCCTACCATTGGAAAGCACAACCATTCCGCCTTTATCCGATTCGATTCCCAAATCTTCGAGGGAACCTTCCAAACCAAAATCAAATCCTTGAAAAAAAGCCCTCCAACTGGGCTCAACATTATCGGGATTCGTTAGATATTTTTCGTATTGCTCCGCAAAAAATGAAGTATGCGCAGCATTTAAAAATGAATATTTGTCCATTCGTTCTATTTCTCCAAAACTTTATGGAAAATTTTGTCAAAAATACGGGTTTTAGCATTTATATGCTTGTATTCCCCTCAATTTCTTATTCAAATTTAAAACTATATCACAGAATGTACTTGAAAGCAATAAAAATGAAATTTTTAACTGAAATTAACAGAGGAAACTAAAAATAATTTAACTTGAACCACCAGTTAAACCGACCAAACATGTCCAAACTTAAAAATAGATACCTCTCCTTAGATGTTTTCAGGGGGTTGGATGTCGCCTTAATGATCATTGTTAACTCTCCAGGCCGAGGTTCAACCACATTTTCGCCCTTGCTCCATGCAGAGTGGAATGGTTTTACGCTCACCGACCTAGTTTTCCCCACTTTTTTGTTTGTTGTGGGAAATTCCATGAGCTTCAGTATGAAAAAGTATGAAAGCATGGGGCAATCTGCAGTTTTCAAAAAGGTGTTAAAGCGCACAGCTATTATATTTTTACTGGGCTTTTTAATGTACTGGTATCCCTTTTTTGATGACGGACAGTTAAAACCTTTTTCAGAAACCCGGGTTTTTGGGGTTTTGCAACGTATTGCACTTTGTTATATGTTCGCCTCCATAATTCTTCACTTTGTGAAGACCAAAACTGCCATTTGGCTCAGTATTGCTTTTTTAGTAGGCTATCACCTTATTTTAATTGGTTTTGGCGACCTTACCCTAACGGGGAATGCTGTACTAAAACTTGATGAATGGCTCATTGGCCCCAACCATATGTACCATGGGGAGGGCGTTGCTTTTGACCCAGAAGGTTTGCTGAGCACCCTTCCTGCCATTGTTAATGTGATTATTGGATACTTGGCTGGTCGATTCATTCAGAACAACGGTCAAAATTTTGAAACCGTCGCCAAATTGATGATGGTTGGATTTGCCCTGGTCTTTGCAGGCTTGGCATGGGACCTTATATTGCCCATCAACAAAAAACTTTGGACCAGTTCCTTTGTGTTACTCACCTGCGGAATCGACCTTTTTGCCATAGCTACACTTATCTATGTTCTGGATATGAAAAAAGCAAAAAGCTGGAGTTACTTTTTTGAAGTGTTCGGTAAAAACACCTTATTTATTTATCTACTGTCAGAGGTATTTGTCATAACCCTTTTTGCAGTGGATATTGACGGGGAATCCCTTTACCGATGGATAGCCGACAACGTTTTTATCTCGTGGTCTGGCGGTTATATGGGCTCTTTGCTATTTGCGCTGTGGATTGTCCTTTCTTGTTGGCTAGTGGGTTATATTATGGACAAAAAAGGTATTTACGTGAAAGTCTGACCAAAGGTCAGTTACTGTATTTGGCCTTGTACCAAACTTTTTGCCATTCCCTTTTCAATAATAAAAAGGATACCTCTGCCGAAATATCAACGACATCGGACGGAGCTATCTTTTTAACTTCTTTCTCCGAAATATCCACAACATATAATAGGTTGAGGTACTCAGGAAACTTTTCCGCGATCAAGTAATAGATTTTTTCGTGGATGGTACTTTTAAGTTGCTCGGGAGTAATGTCCAAAGGAATATTGATGGGTACATTGGCCAACTCAAAATCCTTTTTAAGTTGATGCAATAATTTTTGATAGAGTTGCTCTTGCTGAACAGTCTCCAACAACTCCAAGCTAGTATTAAAGTTGGATAGCATACTCTATTTACGTTACAAATTCAATTTGAGATTTTTTAACTTGAACTTCTAACAATTTTCTCCCACTCCCATGCAGATTTCATAGCATCGTCCAAGCTGGATTTTGCCTTCCAACCCAAAACCTCATTTGCTTTTTTCGTATCAGCATAAGCTTGAACAATGTCACCAGGTCGTCTGTCCACGATTTTATAATTCAACTTTTTACCTGAAACGCGTTCAAAACTCTGAATCACTTCCAGCACGGAACTCCCCTTGCCTGTTCCTAAATTGAAAACTTCATAGTTGGTTTCATTCTTACTTGCCAAAAGTCGTTGCAAAGCGGCAACATGGGCCTTGGCCAAGTCAACCACATGGATATAATCCCGAATACAGGTACCATCATCCGTAGGATAGTCATCTCCGAAAACCGAAAGTTGCTCACGTAGACCAATACCTGTTTGGGTAATAAAGGGAACCAAGTTTTGTGGGACTCCAATAGGAAGCTCTCCTATTTTTCCGGAAGGGTGGGCCCCGATAGGGTTAAAGTATCGCAAAGCGATTGCATTCAAATCTTGATTTACTTTGCAGGTATCCCGAATAATCTCTTCGCCCACCTGCTTGGTGTTACCATAAGGCGACTCCGCAGGTTTTACAGGGGCCGCTTCGGTAATCGGCATTGTATCAGCTTGCCCATATACTGTGCACGAACTGCTAAAGATAAAGCTCGCCTCTCCTTTTTTCTTTAATTCTTGAAGAATATACACCAACACTCCAAGGTTGTTCTCGTAATACTGCAATGGTTTTTCCACACTTTCACCAACCGCTTTGGATGCAGCAAAATGGATTACACCTGCAATATCATCGTGCTTTTGGAAAAATGCTTGGACCTTTGGTTTTTCACGTAAGTCAAATTCTTCAAAAATGGGTTTTTTACCAGTGATTGATTTAATGCCATCCAAAACATCAATGGATGAATTGGAAAGATTATCCACAACTACTACTTCAAATCCCTCATTTTGCAATTCAACAACTGTATGGGACCCAATAAATCCGAGACCACCTGTTACCAGTATTTTCATTTATTATTTATTTACGAAGTCGATTACCAGTTCTGTGATAAATTTAATTTGCTCATCATCCAACTCCGTATGCATCGGAAGTGAAATCACCTCTTTCACTAACTGATTGGTCACAGGAAAATCATCTTCATTGTAACGGTCGTCCGCATAGGCTTTCTGCTTATGCAACGGAACTGGATAATACACTCCACAAGGAACGCTATTATCGTTCAGATGTTGCACCAGACCATCTCGTTTATCATTGGTGATTCGTAACGTATATTGATGGAACACATGACAATCGCAAACACTTTTTTCAATTTCGCATCCACACGATATTTTTGGCACGACGATATGTTCTTGCCCTTTAAATGCTTTGGAGTATTTTGAAGCAGCTTCCCAACGCTTTTGATTATAAAAATCTAGTTTAGGTAGTTTCGCTCTCAAAACAGCAGCTTGGATGGAGTCCAAACGGGAGTTCACTCCAACCACATCATGATAATACCTTTCGTACATTCCATGATTAACGACACCTCGGATGATATGGGCCAAGTCATCATCATTGGTAAAAATGGCCCCGCCATCTCCATAACAACCCAAGTTCTTTGATGGGAAGAACGATGTTGCACCAACATGGCCAATAGTCCCTGCTTTTTGTTTTGTACCATCTTTGGAATAGTAAGACCCACCAATGGCCTGCGCATTATCTTCAATTACGTATAGATCATGCTTTTTCGCCAATGCCATAATCTCGTCCATATTGGCACATTGTCCAAATAAGTGTACGGGCACAATAGCCTTTGTTTTGGGAGTAATCGCCTTTTCAATAGCTTTTACATCAATATTAAAAGTGTCCGGTTCCACATCTACTAGCACAGGAGTAAGGTTTAAAAGAGCTATCACCTCAACTGTGGCAGCAAAGGTAAAATCGGCAGTGATCACTTCATCACCAGGCTCTAGCCCAAGACCCATCATGCATATTTGAAGAGCGTCGGTTCCGTTGGCACACGGAATTACATGTTTTACACCCAAATACTCTTCCAATTCATTTTGAAAAGCCTTTACATGCGGACCATTTATAAATGCTGAAGAATCCAAGATTTCTGAAATTGCCTCATTGATCTCGGTTTTTATACCTTCATATTGACCTTTTAGGTCAACCATCTGTATTTTTTTCATCCGAATAAATTAATACGTCAAAATTAAGAAATTAAGATGCCATAATGGTCTCTGACCGAAAGAATGTATTTTAGCGAAAAATGATGCCGTTGCGTTTTCTTTACAACATTCTGATTAACATTGCTTGGGTTGGCCTAAAAGTGGTTGCGCTTTTTAATGCCAAGATAAAATTGTTCGTAAAAGGTCGGAAGAACTCCTTTCCCATATTGAAAGAGAAAATCGCTTCGAACAGTAAATCAATCTGGGTGCATGTGGCCTCTTTGGGCGAATTTGAGCAGGGGCTACCCATTTTGGAAAGATTACGGACAAAGTACCCTGAACACAAACTTGTCCTGAGTTTTTTTTCACCTTCGGGTTATGAGGTAAAAAAGAATACAACAGTTGCTGATGTGGTGGTATATCTTCCCATGGATAGCAATTCCAAAGTGAAGCGTTTTTTAAACCTCATCAACCCAGAGTTGGCCATTTTTGTAAAGTATGAGGTATGGCCCAATTACCTCTATCACCTCAAAAAAAGAAAGATTCCAACTATTTTGGTATCTGCCATTTTTTCCAAAAGACAGATTTATTTTAAATCCTATGGCAGGTTTATGCGAAAGAGTCTGGATACATTTTCCCATTTCTTTGTTCAAGATGAAAAATCCAAAAAGCTTTTGGAATCGATTGGTTTCAATAACGCAACAATTGGTGGTGACACTAGATTAGATCGAGTTTCTGAAATTTTGAAACGAAACAATCAATTGGATTTCATGAACCGTTTTAAAAACAATCAACTTTGTTTAGTCGCCGGAAGTACATGGCCTGAGGACGAGGAGTTACTCATCAACCATATCAACAATACCAAAGAAAAGATGAAGTTTGTGATTGCTCCCCACGAAATAAAACCTGCCCATATTGAAAAGATTACCTCTGCCCTGCAAAAAAGAACCATTCTATATTCCGAAATAGGAAGTCAAAATTTAAAGGAGTTCGATATACTTGTTGTAGATACGATTGGTTTGCTGACCAAAATTTACAGTTACGCCAATATCGCCTATGTGGGCGGTGGTTTTGCTACAGGTCTGCACAACACCATGGAACCTGCAGTTTTTGGAATCCCTATCATCATCGGACCTCAATTTGAAGGATTCAAGGAAGCAAAGGACCTTGTTAAAGAGGGTGGCATAATACCTATTTCCAGTCAAGGTAGTTTTAACAATTTGATGAGCGAACTACTAGACAACCCCGTTTCCATCAAAAATATCGGAGAAATCAACTCAAACTATATCAATTCCAATCGAGGTGCTGCCAATTTGATTATGCAGCATATTTCCAAGATTATCTAAATTTTGGTTAGCTTTAGCAAAATTCATCCAGCATGGACAAGCGTATTTTTAGGATTTCATTGACAGCGGCCCTAGCGGGCTTTTTGTTTGGGTTTGATACCGTTGTAATCTCAGGTGCCAACCAACCCATAAAAGAAATATGGGACACCAATTGGTTTTTGGGCGATTCCATCTTCACCTTCCACGGCATTTTTATTATGTCCATGGCACTTTGGGGTACAGTTTTGGGTTCGCTTTTCGGTGGTATTCCCACTGATCGTTTGGGAAGAAAAAAAACCTTGTTCTGGATAGGAGTTCTTTATTTTGCATCTGCCCTGGGTTCGGCTTTTGCTCCCGAACCTTTTAGTTTTTCACTTTTTAGATTTATTGGAGGGGTTGGTGTAGGAGCTTCCTCAGTTGCTGCACCAGTTTATATCTCCGAAATTTCAACCGCCCAAACACGGGGTAGGCTAACGGCCATGTACCAGTTCAATATTGTTTTTGGGATTTTGATTGCCTTCATCTCCAATTATCTTATTGGGATTATATTTGATGAGAACATCGCTTGGCGTTGGATGCTGGGCATTGAGGGGCTTCCAGCTTTGATTTACACCATTATGGTGTTTAAGATACCTAACAGTCCACGGTGGTTGTTGATGAAGAACCATGCAGATGCTATTGTGATAGAATCCATTACGCTACTTGGGATTGCAAAAGACAAGGCTTCGGTTCATCTAGAACAAATAAAAGTTGCTCTGTTTGATACTACTGAAAAGAAGAAAGAAAGCTTGTTCTCGGGAAAATATAACAAGCCCTTGATGTTGGCCTTTTTGATTGCCTTTTTCAATCAGCTATCAGGAATTAACTTTGTACTATACTATGCCCCGGAAATCTTGGAACGTGCCGGCCTTGCTTCTGGCGAATCACTCTTCAGCTCCATATCCATCGGGGTAATTAATTTGATTTTCACCTTTGTGGGAATTTCCCTGATTGACAAACTGGGAAGAAAACAATTAATGTACATTGGTTCCATTGGCTACATTGTAAGTTTGGCCATGGTGGGTTGGTGTTTTTATTCAGGGGCCAGCTCAGTGTTACTTCTTACCTTTATTTTGATTTTTATTGCCTCCCATGCTATTGGACAAGGTGCAGTGATATGGGTTTTTATCTCTGAAATATTTCCGAATAAGGTCCGTTCCTATGGGCAGTCATGGGGGACAGGAACACATTGGGTTTTCGCCGCTTTAATTACTTTACTGACCCCTACTTTTTTAGATGCTGAAATAGGAATTTTTAAAGATAACCCATGGCCTATCTTTATCTTTTTTGCGGTTATGATGGTACTCCAATTATTATGGGTGATTTTTATGATGCCAGAGACCAAAGGAATCTCTTTGGAAGAGCTGGGTAAACTACTCAGTAGAAAAAAAGAATAATCAAATTAATTGGTTTACAGTACATGCCAAAAACACATCCTTTAGTCGAATAGTGTATCTAGTTTTATAGTGAATGCGCAAATAATTCCGTAAATTGATAGAAATTACACTATTATGGCGGATGAAATTAGCATTGGGAACAAACTCATGGTCGGTTTTTTACGGGTCATGGTTTTTATATTGATCGTGATATTAATAGCAATTCCCGTTTTAATTGCTTTAGACCTTTTAGGTGTATTGGAAGCCATTGGTCTCTCTTCCTAGAAAATCACATCTTCTTCTCCCATTGATTTTGTAACCAGCTTGATATAGGAGTTTATGGCCTTGTTTACATTGGCAGGCTCTGTAACATCGACCTCTCCTCTCCAAATCAACTCTATTTCCTTTCCAACACATATACAATAGAGCGAAGTCTCTGAGTGGTATATGTTAAATGTGTCGTAGTATTCGGGGTCGTAGTAAATCTCTTGGTGCTCCAAATAATCGTTGGTAAACCTCATGAACATTTTGTCCACATCATTTATATGCTCCTTAAATGTCCTTCGATTTTCAGTACCCACAACCTTGGTGAACAAAATAGCATCAAACCCCTTATCCAATAGTTGTTGCTCTACTTCTTCCAATTCCTCTTCAGATCGTTCTGAGGTAGTGAATTCCACATCAAAAAGATCCATACTGCGCACCGCATCCACACCTTGTTCTTTCAAGGCTTCCACAAACTTGGTCTCATACTCCATTCGGGCATTGTCGTCTTGTACCATACCCACAACGAGCACTTGGTAAGCATCAAAGAGCACTATATCTGGGTTCTTCCAGGTACTTACCAATCTGGTCGAGGAACACCCCATAAGGAGTATCATGCTTATGGCTATTAATTTTGATTTCATCACTATGTTTTTTTTTGATTGATGCACAGTATAGATCTTGTTTATCTTTTAATGTGTGGAAAATGTAGCTTGTCTTTTCTCAAGCTGCCTTCTCAAATCCTCTATGGTCTTGGACATGGACTTTTCAAAATCATCCGTATCGGACTTGGCAAAGATTCTTGGACCTGGAGCACTAAGTTCGATTTCACAAATCTTGCCATCTCCGGATTTATCATTCTCTGTTTTAAAAAGTACATTGGCCTTGATCAACCAGTTGTACTTATTTTCTAAACCTTCGAGCTTTTTCATTAACAATTCGGTTAATGATTCACTAGTCATCATTTTTTGATATTGAACATGTACTTCCATGATTATTGTTTTGATTATAGTCAAATCTATAACTACTAAAGATAAAATTTAATGACAATTGTCAGTTTAAATTTCACCTATTTATCCCAAAGAGAAGGGTTGCCCCGTACTTTGTAAAACTGAGAACCAAAACTCTCCTTCCAGTTCTATTTTTTTCCTCTTTTTAGTGACTTCGGAAATAGGCACATACACATAACGATTGTTCACCCTACTGGCAACAAATTTAGTTTTCCCTGCCATGGCACCATGTACTGCTTGATAGGCCAACCTACTACAAAATACACTATCACTGGAGTTTGCCGGGGCACATCTCACAATATAACTTGGATCGATATATTTTATGGTCACCGGGCTTTTACCCTTAAAATATTCGGCGATTTTCTCCTTTAGAAAAACCCCGATATCCTCATGCTGAATATTTCCAGATGCATCTTTAACAATTTTTCTGTCTTTAAAGAGCTGTTGTCCAGCGCCTTCTGCGACAACAATAACTGCGTGTTTTTTCTTTTGCAGACGTTTTTCCAACACCTTTAAAAAACCTTCTTCACCATCAAGAGAAAAATCCATTTCCGGAATCAGGACAAAATTTACAACGGGCATGGCCAAAGCGGCCGAAGCGGCAATAAAACCACTATCCCTTCCCATTAATTTGATAATGGAAATTCCATTGTAGGCTCCAGTTGCCTCGTTGTGTGCATCGCGTATAATGGGGCTGGCAACATCAAAAGCGGTTTCAAAACCAAAAGATTCATCTATCAAATCAATATCGTTATCAATTGTTTTTGGGATTCCCACTACACTGATTTTGGCATTCCTCTTGGAAATCTCCTCTCCCAAAGCGTTTACGCCTTTCAAAGTTCCATCACCTCCAATGGCAAATAGCATATCCACCTTATTATCTTGCAGTGTATCGACCATTACAGAAACATCCTGCGCACCTCGGGAGGAGCCTAAATAAGTACCTCCGAATTGATGGATATCCTTTACTTTTTCCGGTGTCAATTTTACAAGTTCATGGCCCTTCTCAGGATTAAGGCCTTCATAACCATAGGGAACCCCAATAATTTTCTTGACCCCATAGAAATAGTGCAAAGCCATAACCAAACCTCGAATCACATTGTTGATTCCAGGGCATAACCCTCCACAAGTAACAATTGCTGCGGTTGTATTTTCGGAATCAAAAAATAGGTCTTGCCTTGGGCCCGCTTTCTCCAAACAAAGTGGCTCCTCGCCTTTTTCTAAACAATGTTGGTAATGCTCCATGGAGAGATCAAAAACCAACTTATCAGATTCCCTGATAAAATCGAATATGTGATCCCCTTTTAGTGTACTTAGCTCTAGGGGCGACTTAAATTTAGGCGCCCCTAAGCTTTCTATATAAAATCTATTTCTGTCGTTCACTATATTTATTCTTAAAGATGTTCAGTCAAACTGTGATGCGAATCGATCAGTGGACCTCCATTCATAATTTCTTCTGAAGCTTGACTTGCAAACTTGTCAAAGTTGATGTGGAACGAGTGTGCCAATTGTATCGCTTTGCTCACATAAGCTCCTTTTTGTAACCAAGTATTCATCGGATCCAAAATTTCCGTTGGAACGCCTGGACAATATTTTGGCATAAATAGGCCAAATATTGGATGCGTATCAAAATCTACATCGTCCAGTTTGCCCTCAAGAATGGCAGATATCATCGCTCTTGTATATTTAAGCTTGATTCTGGACCCTACTCCATAAGGTCCTCCACTCCATCCAGTATTGATCAACCAAACATTAACACCTGAAGCTTTCATTTTTTCGCTCAACATTTCAGCATAAACGGTTGGGTGCAAAGGCATAAATGGTTCTCCAAAACACGCAGAGAACGATGGAACGGGCTCAGTTATACCAGCTTCTGTTCCAGCAACCTTGGCCGTATAACCAGAGATAAAATGGTAAGCTGCTTGGCCGGGCGTCAATTTGGATACCGGAGGCAACACCCCAAATGCATCACAAGTTAAGAAAAAGATATTTTTAGGGTTTGATGCATAAGAAGGTTCTTGAATATTGTCGATATGAAAAATAGGATAACTCACCCTTGTGTTTTGGGTAATGGAACTATCAAAATAATCCACTTCCTTTGTTCCTTCCTTAAACACTACATTTTCCAACAATGCCCCGGGTCGGATAGCCCGGTAAATATCGGGTTCTTTTTCTTCGGTAAGATCAATTACCTTGGCGTAACATCCTCCTTCAAAATTAAAAATAGTGTCTTCCTTGGTCCACCCATGTTCATCGTCACCAATCAACTTTCTGTCTGGATCTGCCGACAAGGTGGTTTTTCCCGTTCCTGATAGTCCAAAGAAAATAGCAGTATCTCCATCCTCTCCAACATTCGCGGAGCAGTGCATTGGAAGAACTTCTTTTTCGGTTGGAAGGATAAGGTTAAGAGCAGAGAAAATACCTTTTTTCATTTCTCCGGTATAGGCAGAACCAGCTACCAACGCAATTTTTTTGGTGAAATTGAGAATAGAAAAATTTCCGCTCAATATGCCATATTCAGATGGATTTTGGGCTTCATAACCTGGAGCACACAATACCAGCCACTCTTCTTCAAAATTTTCCAATTCACTCTCGTCCAACCTTAAAAACATGTTTTTAATGAAGTAATTGGACCATGGATATTCTGTAATAGTCCTCACGTTCATTCTATATTTTGGGTCGGCACATACGTAGGCATCCCTTACGAAAACTTCCTTACCGTCTAGGTAATTCGTCACTTCATCATAAAGTTTATCGAAATTCTCCGGCGAAACAGGTTTGTTGATCCTACCCCACCAAATTTTATCTTTGGTATAGTCATCCTTTACTAAAAATCGGTCCTTTGGAGATCTTCCTGTGAACTTTCCTGTATTTACACAAAGGGTCCCGTTTTCGGTTTCGACCCCCATGTCTTTTTCCAGTGTTAGTTTTTGTAAAGTCTCGGCATCGAGATTCCATTGTGCTTGGACATTTTTCAATCCATACTTGCTTAAGTCTTTGATTGTGGTCATATCAGTGATTTTTGATGGTTAGAAGCTCCATATCCATGGAACCAATACTAATGTTGCTATAAAGAAAAGCAGGAGCAAAGGCCCACCTACTTTTACATAATCAATAAATTTATACCCTCCTGCTGCCATTACCATGGCATTGGTTGTGGTTCCTACAGGAGTTAAAAATGCCGTAGAGGCGCTTACGGCCACTGCAATCATAAATGGTTTTGGCGAGACCCCTAAGGTCATCGATGCCATTACCGCAATTGGAGCCATTAATACTGCTGTTGCCGAGTTGTTAATGGTTTGACTAAAGGCTGCTGTCAATAAAAATATACCTGCCAACAATGCTACCGGATGTATACTTCCCAATGTATTCACCAAACTATTGGCCGCCAATTGTGCCACACCCGTTTTTTGCAATGCCAGTCCCATTGGAATCATGGCTGCAATCATAACAACGCTTGTCCAACTGATTCCTTTGTAGGCTTTGGAAATGGGCACACAGCCCGTCAACATCATAATTCCGGCACAAACAAGTGCTGCAATTGCACCTGGCAAAATATTGAATACCAAAAGCAGAATCATCAACACCAAAGTTCCCAAAGCAATATAACTTCTAGTGGTCAATTGGTCCACATTTTTGGCCAATGCTTCTGGACTACCTGAAATAACCAAGTTTTCGTACATGGATTTCAGTGCTATAATATTTTCCCATTGTCCGCGAATCACGAAGGCATCACCTGCTTTAATCTTTATCTTACCTGTCAGCGGGGCGTTGTCTCTTGATACTGCTAAAAGTTGTACTCCCGCCTGTCTCAGATAATGTCCCAAATTAATGGTCTTGCCCACAAAAACGGATTTAGGGGTAATGAGCATCTCTGCCATACCCACCTCTTGGTTGATAAGCTCTTTTTTGAGCATGTCCTTTTCAGGTTTTAGCGGTATAACCCCCAAGTGAAACTTTAGTACAAGTTTATCCACATCTTCTGGCTTGCCTTTCACTGTAATAATGTCGTGATAGCGCATTTCGGTATCCAACCCGGGCATTTCTACAAATTGTGGAATTCTGTGAAGTTTGTTAGGATGTCTACGTTTTAAACGCATAACGGAAACTCTATGTTCCCCCTCAAAATTCCAGTCTCCTATTTTGGTATTGATCAATTGCGACATGGACCTAATACGCAATCGATACAGATTATCACCAATACTGTAATTCTCTATCCATTTATGCATTTCTTGATCAATGGCCATCGGCTTATTGTTTGTCCTATGTGTAGGCAATAACTTGTAGCCAACATACCTAAAATAAAGAACGGAAATGATAAGAAGTGGCACTCCAATCAATCCAAATTCAAAGAACGAAAAACCTGCAAACCCATTCTCGACCAAAGCGTTGCTCACAATAATATTGGGTGGCGTACCAGTTAATGTTAGCAAACCTCCCGTATTTGAGCCAAAAGCCACGGGAATCAATAATTTAGACGGCAGTGTGCCCGCATTCCAGGCAGCAGTGACCGTAACGGGAAGCAATGCGGCCACGGTACCTGTATTACTCACAAAACCGGAAAGCAAACTGGATCCTAATGTTACAATGACCAATAAACGTGACACATTTCTTCGTGCCCATTTTACAAAAAATTGTCCAGCCATGGCAGTCCATCCTGTCCTGGAAAGCCCTTCACCAATAATAAATAAAGCGGCTATCATGATAACCGTCGGATTGCTAAATCCAGCTAAAGTCTCACTGAGATTCAATATCCCAGTTAGAAAAAGAGAGAGCATAGCTATAAGGGCTACTACATCGGGAGGAAACTTCCCCCAAACAAATAAAATAATGGTAATACCTAAAATAATCAGCAGTGGCAGCATGCTTAGAGGTAAAAGTTTAGTCCAGGGCCAATACTGGAATCTCCGAGTGCAAGGTCAAAAGTTTGGTCAATCGACCTTCAGATGGCTCACTCTTTTCCGTATGGTTTCGTGGCAATATGGTTAACATGTCAATGTTTTTCTCAGTAATATAATTCAATATTCCCTGTTCCACATCATCATTTTTACTAAAAGAGTGGTCTTCATAAAAATGTTCCAAATAGTATTCCAACAGATTTTCATTCGACTCCTTAATGGCCTCCTCATCATAAATGGAATCTTTGTAAATGGTCAGGGCATGGACGCGCGCATCAAAAGTACGTGCGATATCCAATAGAGTTTCCAAAACCTCTTTATCATCGATTTTTTCGCCACCCATTACCAAAGCAATATTTTTGGGTTCCTTAATACTTGTTCCATAAGGAACTGATATTACAGGGCAATTGGCTTTCAAAACCAATTGTGAAGTGTTGGTAATCGCTTCATCCGTAATTTTATCGCCCATGGTCCCCATCATGATCAAATCTGCATTGCTCTTTTCTTGGGCCGACAGAATGGTACTAATCACTTCACCTGTATCCGTAGTAAATTCCGGAGCAACTTTCAATTTCACATCAAAAGAATTCATCACTTTGGAAAAATCCTTTTCCAACTTTTCATTATCCGTTTCACTTATGGGCATAGTACCCACATAAAGGCCCAAAATACCTATGGAACGTCCTGTTCCCACGAAATTGACCACATATTCCAAGGCATTGATGGATGCCTCTGAAAAATCAAAAGGAATTAATATTTTATTTAAACTGCTCATACCTATTTTAATTATCGGTTTTAATTATCTATCCAAAAGTAGAATCGACCCTTGACGTAAAACATGACAGAAGTCAGATTTCCCAACTTTTCTATGATATTAGCAAAAAATCCGCCCTTATAAAAGTCTAACAAGTTATTTTTTTGATATCATAATGGCTATATTTAAAATCAGTAAAATAATGCAACATCAAATATGGATTTAGTAATTGGCATAGATATCGGAGGAACCAAAACCAAAATTGGGTTGGTTGATGAACATGGTGAATGCTATGAAAAAACATTTTTTAGAACCAAAGAATATCCAAACCTGGATGCCTATCTGGATAAAGTAAAATCTACTTGTGATGAGCTTATAGCACAGTTTGGAGAAGGCGCCAACATTATTGGGTGTGGCATCGGGGCACCCAATGCCTCTAGCAAAAATGGCACTATTGAAAGTGCAAGCAATTTAGCTTGGAAAGGAAGTGTACCCTTGGTTAAGCTTTTAAAACAAAGGATGGACATGCCCATTCGCATTATGAACGATGCCAGTGCAGCTGCATTGGGCGAAATGCTCTTTGGAGGGGCAAAGGGTATGACCGATTTTATTGTAGTGACCTTAGGTACCGGTTTTGGGGCAGGAATTGTGGCCAATGGGCAACTCATAGATGGATTTGATGGTTTTGCGGGGGAATTGGGCCATGTAGATATGACCATTGGAGACGGCAGGTTAACAGGACTTGGGGTAAAAGGAGGATTAGAGGCCTATGTATCCGCCACCGGGTTAAAACGGACTGTTATGTACATGCAGAGCAAATATTTGGTGGAGAGTAGGTTCAGAGACATCGCTTATAACGACCTCCATGGCGAGGACATTACCCAAGCCGCAGAAGAAGGTGACGAAATCGCCTTAAAGGCCTTTGATTATACCGCCCGTATAATGGCACAGGCGTTAGCCAACTTTACAGCTTTTACGCAACCCGAAGCTTTTATTTTAATGGGCGGACTTACCAATAGCGGCAAATGGATCATGACGCCTTTAGAAAAGTATTTTAATGGTTTTCTTTTGGATGTATACAAAGGAAAAGTAAAGCTTATACACTCAAGTATGCACGGCAAAACGGCTGCTATTTGTGGTGCAGCGGCCCTAATCTGGGAAGATAAAAAGAAAAAATAGGTGCAAAACACCTTGTTTTCTCAAAAAAAAGGTTAGCCTATGACAAGTATCATACTCTACCATTCATTTTAATGAAAAACTTTGTACTCCAACAATCCAAAACCATAGATTATGGGGTATGCAAAGTATTTTACTGGATTGCTTTGTTCCATAGTATTTTCAGTCCTTTTTGTCCAACCTCTTCATACCCAAAATTCTGATGAAAACGAATACGGTTCTTGGTTGGCGCTGTGCGGCACTACGAAACTTCATGAAGATTGGAGCATACCTACGGTAGGAATCATTCGACATCACCATATGTTGGACAGATATGGTTTTTTCTTTTTCAGGACAGGGGCTTCCTATCGCATTAGCAAAGCCTCTTCCTTTACAGGTGGTTTTGCCTTGCTCAACTCGAACTCTTATCTGGAACCAAACGATGTAATCAATACCAACCAATTTTGGATTTATGGAGAATACACTTTAAAATCCAAGTTTAATGATAATTCAATAGCACATCGGTTACGATTGGAAAACCGAAGACTGATCAATACAGAAGACCCTAAGGTTAACAATAGAATTAGGTATCGCCTTCAATTTAAAAGGCCTATATATAAAGATGTTTATTTTAAGGCTTTTGATGAGGTCTTTCTTAATGTAGAGGGCAATGTTTTTAATCAAAATAGAATCTTTGTAGGGGTGGGACGCCAAATCACACCAAGTTTAAAAGCAGACATCGGATACTTTAATCGAAAGTTTAGAAATTCCAGTGAAGATATGATCCGGTTAAGTCTTTCCTTCAATATTGATCTCACCAAAAATGATTTGGCCCAAAACTCTGATTAAAAACATAAGTCATTCATAACTAATATGTTTCCATCTATATACAAACCTGATTATTATCATATTTTTTGATTTTCAACAAAGTTACCTTTAACCTAGTTAAATAGTAAAAGTCATGAAACCAAAAAAGAACCCAAACGCCGAAATTGGACGCAATAGCAGTCTTTATTTCATGATAGGACTAACTTCGGTATTGTTCATGACATGGCAATCATTCGAAGTAAAGTTCTATGAAGAGGAATCCAAAGTTTCAGAAGTCGTACAAGTAACCGATGAGCTTAAGGAAGATGTACCCATCACGGAAATGATACGAACTGCCCCACCACCTCCACCCCCATCGGCTCCCGATGTAATTGAAATTGTGGAAGATGTGGACGACGTGGAAGAAACTGTAATCGAAAGTACCGAGAGCAGCCAAGAAACCTTCATTGAAGATGCCGTTGTAAGTATTGAAGATGTTAATGTGGCAGAGGTCGAAGAAGATGTAGTAGTTCCTTTTGCGGTGATTGAATATGTACCTGTTTTCCCTGGATGTGAAGACTTACAAACCCAAGCAGAGCGCAAGGAATGTTTTAACAAAAAAGTGCAGGAACATATTAAGAAGAACTTTAAATACCCCGCATCTGCTTTAGAAATGGGTATAACAGGCAGAGTTTACTTGCAGTTTGTAATAGATTCCAAAGGGCATGTAAGCAATATACAAAAAAGAGGCCCCGATAAACTATTGGAAAAAGAAGCCGTGCGCATTATAGCTTCTTTACCAGAGGTAAAACCAGGGGAACAACGCGGAAAACCCGTAAGTGTCAAATACAGTATTCCAATCAATTTTGTAATGGCAAACAATTAACATTATCCAATTTAAGAAAAAGGTCCAAGAATTAACTTGGGCCTTTTTTATTTATTGATCCAAATTGTATCCTTATACTCCTCGAACTTAGAAGCACTCTCCCTGTTCTTGGCTATTAAGTGGGATCTGTCAAATCTTCTTGCCCTGTAACCCAATAAGTGCAGAAAGGACTTGGCAAAAAAGCGGGCGACCCGTTGGTCCACCACCAAAGTATCCTTCTCATCATCTCCCCATTCAACCCCGGGCAGTTTGACTAAAAGATGATCTACTTTAAACCTTCTTAATTCCTTTGACAACCATAATGACAGTTTAGGTATTGGACGTATGAAGTAAAAGCCTTCATTCCCTTGATCCTGGTAGAGTGGCATAAAAATTTGTCGCTTCTTTGTTGTTTTTAACTGAACACCATCAACAAGAGCCAAGTTCCCACCTTTTGGAACTATTTGAAAATTTATAAATCCCGGGAACATTTTAAAATTGCTTTTTGGACCAATATCATGCTGATGGTATATTTCATAAAATTTATGGGGAGCAGAACTGGAGTTGGAAATTGCATCCTTTAGCTGTCGCTGTTTTTCTTCCGAAACATTCACAGATTGAGTCAACGCCAAAGTATAGCGAATAAATTCAATACAATTTTCCACCGCCTCGTCATCATCGTGCTGTCCGCTTTCAAAACCTAGGGAAACATAACCCAACTCATTGATATAGCTCAACAAGGCACCCTTTAAATATTCTTCTATTCCCAATATAATGGGCAAAGGATAGTTAGACGCATATTTACGGTTCAACAAGCTATCGTTGAGAACCATAAAAGGAGACGTATCGCTCGATGTAGTATGAAGATCCATGAAATAGAACGGAGGGGCACCTGTATCCAGTATATTATGTAGCATACGGAATAATTGGCTCAGCTCCTCCTCTTCATTATGCTTAATTTCCCTGTTATGGACAATGCGCTCAATCCTTTCCTGAAACCAAATTCTATTCAAATCCTCATGTTGAAATCGCTGCTTGCTTTCTAAGGCTCCCAAATTTCCAGAAATAGCATATACTTTACCATTTACCGGTATTTTCTTGGACCTAATCTCCTCAAACACATCTTTTAAAGCAAAAACACCAGCTGTCTCATTCCCGTGGACACCACCAAAGAAAACCACCGTGGGTCCGCCTTTTTCGCCCTTTATATAATCGATTACCCGATCAACTTCCAAGGTTTCATCCAATGCTATGCTGTGAACTAAAGACATGGCTATAAATCTACTTTACTGATGATTCCAACCGTATGGGTATCCACACATACCGGCAAACATCCTATTTGGTGTTCTTCCATTATTTTTTGGGCGGTTTCTATTTCTGTTCTGGGCTCCACAGTTATAACATCTTTAACCATAATATCAGATACCCTAGCTTCTTTTTTGTCCAATTTTTCAAACTTTTCGATATGGCTCCATGTAAGCAAGCCAACCAACTCCCCCTTTCCGTTTTCTACGGGTATGTGGTGAATGTTGTTCCACTGCATAATAGCTATAGCCAAGTTGGCATAATCATCCTCATATAGCTTCAATAGTTTTGTTGACATAATCTGTCTTACCCAATGGAACGATTCCTTAGTTTTGGCCATACCCTTTATAGGCTTCCATTGATGAACGGGAACGTCGCTCTCTTGGTTATTGTGCATTGCCTTGGTTAGTTGTACAATTGCACTGTCCTGTTTCATCTGTTTTTTAAGTTCCCTAAAATTTTTGATTTGCCACTCGGCACCTGTACCATTTTTGATTCTGTCCTCGATTACCCCTAATAACCTATTGATGTCATCTTCATCAATATTAAATTTTCGCAATCCATTGTATGCTATCGGCAAGAGTTCATCTGTGATCATTTTTTTTACAGTCATGGTTTTGTCCATCCAAGAAAATACAGTATGTCTTCCACTCATGGCGGCTCTGATAAAATTGAGTTTGGCCATCTTAAAATCCATAATATTGGACATATCATCGTACTTCTTTGGTCTTCCGGCCATAAGGCCAACCCAAAAGGCAAAATTGGCCATTTCATCAATAACGGTTGGACCAGATGGGATATATCGATTTTCAATTCTTAAATGGGGCTTCCCATTCCCAACTCCATAGCATGGTCGATTCCATCGATATACAGTGCTATTGAACAGACTTAATGCTTCAAGCTTTGGTATTTTTCCTTGCTGTAAAAGGTCCAAAGAGTTATTTTCAATGGGTTTGGTCAGCAAAATTCGATGGGTTGAAATATCCTTCTTAAAAATCTCGGCTACAGAATCCTTTTGCCAGGATTCACCAAAACCCACTCTAGCCACCTGCTCCTTTACCGCTTTTGTCCAAACCCGTGTATCCAAACTTTGCTGGAACAAAGCTATCCGGGTTTCTCTCCATAATTCTTTTCCCAAAAGGAGCGGAGAGTTACAACAAACTCCCAATACTGGTCCGGAAATAGCCTGGGCCCAATTATAGCTTTTGATAAAATCTTTTGGGGGTATTTGTAAATGGAGCTGAAAACTGGTATTACAAGCTTCAAACAGTACAGAATCATGGTGAAGTGATAGTTCATCGGCACCTTTGATTCTCACTGTAAAATCATCACCTCTCCATGCTGTTAAAACTTCATTGATTCTATAATATCTGGGGATTGGTGTCATAAAATCCATACCAAGCTCATCCTTGCTGATCGTGGGAAGTATCCCTGTCAATATAACCTTGGAATTGTATTTATCGGCGGACTTTTTCACCTTGCCCAACAATCCTCTTAATTGTTGCTCCATGGTTGTAAAGCAATCTTTTTCCAAAGTATAAGGGTCAAGGTTGGCTTCAATATTATACGTGGCAAACTCGGTGGTAAAATGGGAATCGTCAACATCCTTTAATATGTCCAATGAGTTTGGTGATGGTCTGTAATCATCCCTTATCAAACACATTTCTTGTTCGGCACCAATACGGACAATATCGTCCTCTACCAATCCCTCTTTGATCATGTACTCCAAGGCTTGGATATCATCGATAAGATGTTGTACAAAAACTTTCCGTTCCTCTTCTCCAAATGAGCTTTTCTTGATATGTTCTCCCATAGAATTAAATTTAAGAGCAAGTCAAAATCATTTAAAGATACGATGTCGGCAACACGAAAAACATGATACTCATCAGGCACATAATTAGAGTCCGATTCTTTTTACATCGCAACACTGACAATTATCATGTTTTTTGCAGGCTATCAAAAGTAATTTTGAACTATAATGAAATGGTATGTAGCTTATGTGCGAATTAGTTCAAAAATATAATGTTCCTGGCCCTCGATATACGAGTTACCCGACTGTACCATATTGGGATTTGGAAACTTTTTCAGGAAAAAAATGGAAATCCAGTGTACTAAAAGCTTTTGGGGAAAGTCCCGAAGAAGGAATCAGTGTTTATATACACTTACCCTTTTGTGAAAGTATGTGCACCTTTTGTGGATGCCATAAACGCATAACAAAACGACACGAAGTAGAACGGCCGTATATAAATGCGGTGTTAAAAGAATGGGAATTATACGTTGACTTAATGGGTTCCAAACCTGTTATAAAGGAACTACATTTAGGTGGTGGCACGCCCACTTTTTTTTCTCCAGAAAACTTAAAAATACTGATTGAGGGCATTGTTCGCCTGAGTAAAAAAACGGATGAAATTGAATTCAGTTTTGAAGGTCATCCCAACAACACTACCAAAGAACATTTACAAGCACTTTACGATGTAGGGTTTAGAAGAGTGTGTTTTGGTGTCCAGGATTATAACCTCACTGTTCAACGTGCGATAAATAGAATACAGCCCTTTGAAAATGTGAAAAACGTTACTGATTGGGCCAGGGAGATTGGCTACACATCGGTAGGACACGATATTATTTATGGTCTGCCATTTCAGGAAAGTGCCGACGTGGAGAAAACTATTATGAAGACCAATGCCATAAAACCGGATAGAATTGCTTTTTACAGCTATGCACATGTGCCTTGGCTAAAAGGAAACGGACAAAGAGGTTATAAAGAATCCGACCTTCCCTCATCCGAAGAGAAAAAGTCACAATACGAAATGGGAAAAAGGATGCTTAGCGAGTTTGGTTACAAAGATGTTGGGATGGATCATTTTGCCTTACCCACCGATAGTTTGTACAAAGCTTTGGAAACAGGAACGCTACATAGGAACTTTATGGGCTATACACCTTCCAAAACCAAACTAATGGTTGGTTTAGGAGTATCGAGCATTAGCGATAGTTGGTATGGTTTTGCCCAGAACGTAAAAAACGTGGAAGAATACGAAAATTTGGTTTCACATGGAGTTATCCCTATTTTTAGGGGGCACATTCTTAATGCAGAAGACGAAATCTTAAGAAGGCATATCCTCAACATCATGTGTCAATTCGAGACCACATGGGACGTAGAGGAAGAACGAATAGTTGATTTTGAAAATATTTTGGCCAACCTATCGGAATTGGAAACGGATGGATTGGTCGAAATTAACGGCACAAATATTAAAGTGACCGACAAAGGAAGACCTTTTGTAAGAAACATAAGTATGGCATTTGACTTAAAAATGCATCGAAAAAAACCAAATACCCGAATATTTTCCATGACCGTTTAACCTAAAAAAGCAATAAAATGAAAAGTATAATCGTACCGGTTGATTTCTCAAATCAATCTGAAAAAGCCCTTAAAGTAGCTGCTTCCCTTGCGAAGCAACACAAGGCAGACCTATTGGTCCTCCATATGTTGGAGCTTTCTCCTGCCATTATGGGAGAATCAGGATATATATCCCAAGAACAGGTGGTTCACCTCATAAAACTTGGCGAACAACGATTTACGGACTTTTTGGACAAACCTTATTTAAAGGATATCAAAGTAGTTCCGGTAATAAAACACTATAAAGTGTTCAGCGAAGTGGCCGAAGTGGCCGCTAAACACAATGCAGACCTTATTGTAATGGGCTCGCATGGTGCAGATGGACTTCAAGAGATCTTTATAGGATCAAACACCGAACGTGTTGTTAGAACTTCTGATGTCCCCGTATTGGTAATCAAAGGAGATATCGAAGATTTCAAACCAACTAATTTTGTGTTCGCTTCCGATTTTGAAGAAGAAAGTGTTCCTGCCTTAAAGAAAGCCAAAGCAATGGCCGATTTATTAAAATCCAAGCTTCATTTGGTGTACATAAACACTCCTGGGGATGAATTCCTGAGCAATAATGATGCAAATGAAAAGATCTCTAAATTTTTAAAAGCTGCCAACGTAGGCATGGAAGTAAAAATATATAACGACTACACTGTTGAAAAAGGTGTTCTTAACTATAGTGAGCGAGTATCCGCCGACCTTATCGGTATTCCAACACATGGTAGAAGAGGCTTATCACACTTCTTTATGGGAAGTATTGGTGAAGATATTGCCAACCATTCCGAAGCACCTGTGATAACCTTTAAAATTTGATGGATTGCATTTTTGATTGGTTTCATGCGATTCAAAAAAAGGGGGGCAATTTTAAAATTGCCCCCTTTTTTATTGTGATTAATTTTTATAAATCCTAACCATGAAATCTTTCATAGGCTGCTTTTTCCAGTGCTTCCCGATGATCTGGATGTGCAATGGAAATTAAAGCTTCGGCCCGTTGATGCAGGTTTTTCCCAAAAAGATTCACCACACCATATTCCGTTGCTACGTAGTGCATGTGGGCACGAGTTGTTGTCACCCCTGCACCCTGTTTTAAAAATGGTGTTATTTTGGAAACACCTTTTTTTGTAGTAGATGACATGGCTATTATGGGCTTTCCTCCTTTTGAAAGGGATGCCCCTCTCATAAAATCCATTTGCCCGCCCACTCCGGAGAATTGATATCCTCCAATGGTATCCGCACAAACTTGACCCGTAAGATCAATTTCTATAGCACTATTAATAGCGGTCGCTTTCGGGTTTCTTCGGATTCTGGCCGTATCGTTGGTATAACCGGAGTCCCTAAAATCACATATCGGATTATCATCAATAAAATCATATAGCTTTCGGGAACCCACTGCAAAGCAGCTTACAATTTTACCACGTTTTACCGCTTTTTCCTTTCCGTTTATAACGCCACTTTCCAACAAAGGCAACACCCCATCAGAAAACATTTCGGTATGAATTCCCAAATTTTTATGGTTTCCCAAATTGGATAGTACCGCATTGGGTATGTTTCCAATTCCCATTTGGAGGGTAGCACCATCTTCAATCAACGATGCCACATGCCTACCTATTTCATGTTCCACTTCTGATATTTCGGTCGGATTATGTTCGTGAATAGGCCTATCTACTTCAATGGCAAATTCTATTTCGTCCACATGAACAATGCCAGTACCATGTGTTCGGGGTACTTGGGGGTTTATCTGCGCTACAATTTTTTTGGCGGTTCTAACCGCAGGTAATGCGACATCAACGGATACTCCCAGTGAACAATATCCATGTTTATCTGGAGGTGACACCTGAACAAAGGCCACATCCAATGGAAGATATTCGTCGGTGAACAACCATGGTATTTCACTTAAAAACACAGGAATATAGTCGCCCATGTAGGTGTTTACAAAGTTTCTTACGTTGCCCCCGACAAAACAGGCGTTCAAAGTAAAGGCATCGGAATAGGGTTTTCTGGTATACTTCGCATCTCCTTCGGTGTGGATGGAAATAATCTCGACATTTTCAAGTTCATCATACCTATCGCATAAGGCATCGATCAATTCGTTTGGGGTCATGGCCGCCCCTTGGAAAAAGACTCGGTCTCCTGATTTAACACTTGCTACCGCCTCTTTCACTGATGTTATTTTCATTGTGGATTTGATTTTTAGGGTTGATGGCATTCTATGGTCGCCGTTACTGAATCTGCAGGTGCTTGTTTGGGGGAAACATAGGGTATTCCCAATCCAAGTCCACGTACAATAAACAAAATACCTATGATGACCACAAATACCGGTATCAATTTCTGTATCTTAAATTTGATGGAACTACTGAACATTCCTTTGGAATAGACCACCAAGGACATCAAAGGAACTGTTCCCAGACCAAAAATCATCATGTAAAGACCTCCTTCCAACGGGCTCCCCATGGCAATGGCTCCCAAAAGGGCCATATACACAAGACCGCAAGGCAAAAAGCCGTTCAAGAAACCAATGGTCAAAAAGGTATCGGGGGTCTTTTTTTTAAGTTCAGCACCCAATTTGGATTTCACCTTACCGATAATAGAATAGATAGGTGATAAAAATTTATGACCGTTCAAGTACTTCCCTGGAATCAGTACTAAAAGAATCATAAGTACACCGATACCAATGGATAGTTTTTGCTGAATCCCGAAAAGGGACAAGCCCTTGCCCAAAAGTCCAAAAAGGACTCCAATGACACCATAAGCCAACAATCTTCCGAAATGGTAGATGGACAACTGTGTGGTCTTCTTTAGATTATTTTTTTGATCCAAAGGCAGCATAAAGGCGATTGGCCCACACATACCCAAGCAGTGCAAGCTTCCCAAAAGCCCCAAAACCAACGCGGATGTCAACATGATCAGTAGACCAATTTTTGTTTATGCAAAAAGGAATTACCTTCGTATTCCCAGTTTATGGAAATGTCCCAGCGACCGTCTACCAAGCGATTGTCAGGTATGAGCAAATGTGTTTTGGACAAACTTATAGAAAAGTTAGTATCCAAGTGCTTGTTAGACGGTCTATATAGGGACACTGTTCCACTTATTTTTTTGGGGTCGAAACGCTCTGGAAAATATATCACCAAACCCTTTTCAGTTTTTTCAACCTTTAGGTTGGCATTCATTTCCGATGCTGTATTTGATGCATCGATTTCCTGCTGATAGGATAATTCTTTTTTATAGTATTCCTCCGTCACCAAATCGTGATTGGCACTATCATCAGTGCTCATCCTGAAGACGAAGTATAGAATGAAGGTTATAAAACCTATAAATGCCAAGACAATTCCCGTTCCCCAATTAATTTTCATTTCAATCTTTTTAATTATAACTCCTTGGCGCCAAAAACTGGGTCACCGTGGTTTCTATGAGTTTATCATCACTATAAACCCCTATCTCCAACTTATCCTTGTCTCCGTTCAATGCAGAGGCGTTAATCTCGATAAACAATGTTCCTTCTGCAATTTCTTCTGCTGGAACAGTAAAGCTGTCCTGGGACACCATTTTAATTTCTCCATTATGGGACATCAGTTCAAACCGAACATTTTCGATATCCTTTGTGGTCTTGTTCACCAATTTATAAGTGTAAACATTACTGATGATATTGTTCTCCTTACGCTCATATAACTGACCAGGTAAGCGTAGTACATTGGCCTCGACCTCGTTCCTCATGAACAACATTCCGATAAGAATACCTGTAAGTACCGCAAGTACAGCCGTATAACCCTTCATACGTGCCGTAAATTTGAATTTATTGTTGTTGGTTATCTCATCTTCACTAGCGTATCTAATCAACCCTTTAGGTTTATTGATACTGTCCATTATGTGATCGCACTCATCTATACAAGCTGTGCAGTTAACACATTCCAACTGTGTTCCATTACGAATGTCTATTCCGGTAGGGCATACATTCACACATTGAAAACAATCGATACAATCACCATGTCCAAGCGCTTCCCTATCTTCATTTTTTCTGAACTTCTTACGTCCGCTTTCACCTTCACCGCGTTTATGATCATAGGCTACCACGATGGATTTATCATCCAAAAGCACTCCTTGCAATCTACCGTAAGGGCAAGCAATAATACACACCTGTTCCCTAAACCAAGCAAAGATGAAATAAAACACTCCTGTAAAAATCAGCAATGGGACCATAGTACTCAAGTGCGCCATTGGACCATCTGTGATGTATGATAAGAGCTGGTCACTCCCGATCAAGTAGGCCAAGAACACATTGGCTATAAAAAAGGAAATGATGAAGAAAATGATCCACTTCAATACTCTTTTCCTAATCTTTTTACCCGTCCATGGAGCTTTGGCCAACCGCATTTGTGCTCCTCTATCCCCATCTATCCAATATTCAATACGTCGGAAGACCATTTCCAAAAATATGGTCTGGGGGCACATCCATCCACAAAAAATACGACCATAAGCAACTGTAAACAGTGCAATGAATATTACTCCAATAATCATGGACACGACCACCAAATGAAAATCCTGGGGCCAAAACGGAAGTCCAAATATATTGAACCGTCGATCCAATACATTGAACAATAAGAATTGGTGCCCGTTGATTTTAACAAACGGAGCTGCTATCAAGAAAATCAGCAAAAAGTAACTTACATACTTTCGGTAATCATAATACCGTCCACTGGGTTTCTTTGGAAAAATAAAATTCCGTTTACCTTCCTCTGTGATTGTGCCTATGGAATCCCTAAAGTTCTCTTCCATCGCATTTGTGGTTTATGGATAAATATTTGTCGCCTATGTGTCTCAAAGGACTAATTCATGGCAACTTCTGTAGAATCTACGGCCTGCTCCATTTCTTCCGGGGCAGTTCCTTCCGTTTCAGATTCTGTTCCATTGGATTCTTCGGGAGCATCTGGGTCTACCCAAATTTCTCCTTCAGGTTCCTTTGGATTGGCGGGTGTGGTACCGCCCAAAGTGATTACATAACTGGCAACCTGAGCCATTTCGGCAGGTTTTAGGGTTTGTTTCCAAGCAATCATACCCTTACCATCTCGACCACCTTCGGAAATTGTTGTAAAGATATTTTTGATTCCTCCTCCCAATATCCAGTGTTTGTCGGTCAGGTTTGGACCAATTCCACCACCTCCGTCAGCCATATGACAGGCCACACAATTGGCCTGAAAGATTTTCTCTCCTGCGGCCAAATCCGATTCATCGGATAGGAATTCAACCGTACTGGCATCTACCAAGTCTTTGGCGGTTCTTTTGTATTCTTCAATGGCCAATTGGGCAGCGGCTACTTCTTGTTCATATTCAAGTTCTTGGTCGTATTCGCCGATAACATGGAAACGAACCAAATAGACTACTGCAAAAACAATGGTCGCATAGAAAAGATATACCCACCATGGAGGTAGTACGTTATCCAACTCACGGATACCATCATAATTGTGGTCCAAGACTATTTCACCTTCACGCTCAATCGAGCGGCTTTTGGTAAGTCGTTTCATTAAGTTCTTGGCCCATGTCCATTCAAACTTCTTGTCTTTGGCTTCCAAGTAACGCTCTTTTCCTTCTTCTGAAAGGGTTTGAAACATGATATTCTCAATGGAAGCTAAAATCAGTTCTATGGCAATAAGAATCATCAATACCAACAGCATAAAAAACTGTGTGATCGGATATTCAATTATTGCAGGTTTATCACCAGAGTCTATAAAGAATTCCATCAATCCGAAGATTAAAAAGAATAAAACGGGGACTCGTATCCACCAAGGTGTTTTTGTGCTCATAATGTTATAGTTTGTTTTGTTGATCTTCGTTATCCAATGGCAGTTCGGACATCTCCCTTATGTGTTCTTTGGTAGCGGTAAACACCCACCAGAACAATAGAACAAAAAATACAAAGAAGATTAGTAGGGAAACCATGGGATAGTTGGCTATCCCATCGATGGTTTCCATATGTTCTTTTACAAATTTCAACATGGTTATTTGTTTTGAGATATAGTTTCTTCTGTTCCTTTAATTTTGATATCGGTACCCAATCGCTGCAGATAAGCAATCAAGGATACGATTTCACGATCTCGCATTTCCACAAAATCCAATCCGTTTTCCTCGGCGTATTTTTTATCCGCTTCATACGTCTTGGCGAATTCAGGGTCCGTGTAAAGGTTCTTTTCGATTTGCGCTGCTTGCTCTGCCATTGATTGCGGAGCATTGGCAATATCCTCTTCGGTATAAGGAACTCCAAGTTTTACCATGGTTTCCATTTTTGCCTGCACATCACTGCGGTCGTGCTCATCGGTAACCAACCATTCATAAGATGGCATGATTGAGCCGGCAGAAGTACTTTGCGGATCGTACATGTGGTTCAAGTGCCAGTTATCGGAATATTTACCGCCAACTCGCAATAAGTCAGGTCCAGTACGCTTACTACCCCATAGAAATGGGTGATCGTAGACAAACTCACCTGCCTTGGCATATTCTCCATAGCGTTCTACCTCGCTACGGAACGGTCTGATCATTTGTGAGTGACAGCCTACACATCCTTCTCTTATATAAAGGTCTCGACCTTCCAATTCCAGTGGTGTATAGGGTTTAACGCTGGTGATTGTCGGGATGTTGGATTTTACCAATATGGTTGGAATGATTTGAACCACACCTCCAATCAAAATGGCTACGGTGGCCAAGATGGTCAACTGAACCGGTTTTCTTTCCAACCAGTTGTGGAAAGTTTCACCTGCCACTCTTCTTTTGGCAACTCGTTCCAATGCTGGAGCTTCTGCTGCTTCGTCTTCTACTTTGCTACCAGACCTGATGGTCAACACAACATTGTAAAGCAAAACAAACATACCCAAGATATAAAGGGAACCTCCAATGGCCCTCATCCAGTACATTGGGATGATTTGGGTAACGGTCTCCAAGAAGTTACCGTATACCAAAGTACCATCTGGGTTGAATTCTTTCCACATGAGAGCTTGGGTGAATCCAGCTACATACATTGGAAGGGCATAAAGCACAATACCCAAGGTTCCAATCCAGAAGTGGAAATTCGCCAATCCTTTGGAGTGCAATTCTGTTTTGAACATTCGTGGCACCAACCAATAGATCATACCAAAGGTCAAGAACCCGTTCCAGGCCAAGGCACCTACGTGAACGTGTGCAATGATCCAGTCACTAAAGTGAGCAATCGCATTTACGTTTTTCAAAGAAAGCATGGGGCCTTCAAAAGTGGCCATACCATAACCGGTAATGGCAACCACCATGAATTTTAGGGTGGCATCGGTACGAACTTTATCCCATACCCCACGGAGTGTTAACAATCCGTTGATCATACCACCCCAAGAAGGTGCTATCAACATTATGGAGAACACCACACCAAGGTTCTGCGCCCAATCAGGCAAAGCAGAATATAACAAGTGGTGAGGACCTGCCCAGATATAAATGAATATCAGCGACCAGAAGTGGACAATGGAAAGTCTATAGGAATAAATGGGTCTGTTCGCGGCTTTTGGAACAAAGTAGTACATCAACCCCAAGAAAGGCGTAGTCAAGAAGAATGCCACTGCATTGTGACCGTACCACCACTGTACCAAGGCATCCTGTACACCTGCGTACACGGAATAACTTTTAAGTGCGGTCACTGGAAGCTCCAAGCTGTTAAAAATGTGCAGCACGGCTACCGTAACAAAGGTGGCCAAGTAGAACCAAATGGCCACATATAAGTGCCTTTGCCTTCTTTTTAAAATTGTACCGATCATGTTCCAACCAAAGACTACCCATACAACTGCAATGGCCAAATCAATCGGCCACTCCAGTTCGGCGTATTCTTTGGATGTAGTGTACCCAAGTGGTAACGTCAACGCGGCAGCGACAATAATCAATTGCCAACCCCAGAAGTTGATGTTACTCAGGGCATCACTGAACATTCTCGCTTTAAGCAAGCGTTGTAGGGAGTAATATACCCCTGCAAAAATCGCGTTCCCCACAAATGCAAAGATCACGGCATTGGTGTGCAATGGGCGTAAACGTCCAAAACTCAACCATGAGATACCTTCTGTAACATTGGGGAACAAAAACATAAAGGCCAACAAGAGACCTACCGACATACCTACCACGCCCCATAAAATGGTAGCGTATAAGAACTTTTGTACGATTTTGTTATCGTAGCGGAACTGTTGTATTTCCATATTTATTGGTTTGTACTTTTAGTTTGTTTGATTTCCTTTTTATTTAGATTTGATTCATCCTTGTCCTTGACCACCTCATCTTCAAACAACATTCTTACCGATGGGGTATAGGTATCATCGTATTGTCCGCTTTTTACCGAAAAAACAAAGGCTATAAAAAAGACTATGGCCACCGTTATGCTAATGGCCAGCAACACATAAATAACACTCATACCCTTGTTAAATTTGGGTTAAAACTACTGTGATGATATCCTTCAAAAAATGACATATATCAGCTTTCTAAAATTTTTAATTCTTTACCGAGATAATTTGTTGCCAAGGTTGTGAACACTACAATACTTATGGAGCTCAACGGCATCAGAATAGCGGCAATAACGGGCTGCAACTGACCTGTTACAGCAAAATATAATCCTACAATATTGTAGCAGAGCGATAGCAAAAAGCTCATTTTTATTATCCGAATGGACTTTTTGGACAGCTTAATGAACTTTGGCAGCATTCTCAACTTGCTAGCATCCAAAATTCCATCACAAGCTGGCGAAAACACGTTGATGTTTTCGGAAACGGCCAATCCCACATCACTTTGGGCCAAAGCCCCTGCATCGTTCAATCCATCGCCCACCATCAAAACTTTGTGGCTTTCTTGCAAACTTTTGATGTATTCCAGCTTGTTCTTCGGTTTTTGGTCGAACATCATTTTTGTCTTGACTGGAAGTGCTTTTTGCAACTGCTCCTTTTCCCCGTCATTATCACCGGAAAGAATGCCAAGTTCCAAATCAGTCCCTAGCTCCTCAAAAATTTGACTCATACCATCCCGATACGTATTCTTGAAAACAAAACGGCCTTTCACGTCCTCATCTGCACTTACATACACCGTGGTATTGGTCAAAGAATTTGCTTTATTCTCACCAACATAAGACGCCGAGCCAACTTTTATAGAGTGTTCATTATATTTTCCCTCAATGCCTTTTCCTGTATGCTCTTGGAATTCCTCAAGAGTCATTATGGCATTTGACTTTAAAATATTGTAGAGTGATCGGCTCAACGGGTGGTTAGATGCCCTTAAGGTTGTTTTTAAAAGGGCCGTCTCCTCTTCTGTAAGTTCCATCCCTTCATAGTGAATAGTATCTTTTATGTTTGTGGTGAGGGTTCCCGTTTTATCAAAAATAGCAGTGTCTATCTTTGACAATCTTTCAATGACATTGGTATTCTTCAAATAGAATTTATGCTTTCCAAAAATGCGGAGCATGTTCCCCAAGGTAAATGGAGCAGCCAAGGCAATGGCGCAAGGACAGGCAATGATCAATACGGAAGTGAATACATTCAGGGCCAAACTCGGATCCAAAATCAACCAAAAAAGAGTAGCCAAAGTGGCAATGCTCAAGACTGCTATGGTAAACCGTTTGCCAATACTATCGGTAAGGGTCTGGAATTGACTTGCTTTATCTTTGGAAAATACCGAGTTACCCCACAGCTGCGTTAAATAACTTTGGGAAACGGATTTTAATACCTCAACTTCCAAAACTCCCGAAAGTTGCTTTCCACCCGCAAACAGCTTTTCACCAGATTCTTTGAACACAGGTTCGGACTCACCGGTAACAAAACTATAATCAATTTCGGCCGTTCCTTTGATCAGGATACAGTCTACGGGTATAATCTCATGGCTTCGAATCAAAACCCTGTCCCCTACTTCAATATTATAGATTTGGATGTTTTCTTCTTCTCCATTTTTCTTCAAACGGGTAACGGCTATTGGGAAATAGGATTTGTAATCCCGCTCGAAAGATAGATAGGCATATGTTTTCTGCTGAAAAAATTTCCCTAATAACAGGAAGAATACCAAACCTGTGAGACTATCAAAAAAACCAGAGCCCAAATCAAAAACAATGTCCACCGTACTTCTGATAAAAAGAGTTAAAATACCCAGGGCAATTGGGACATCAATATTCAGCAATTTGGAACGAATGCCTTTATAGGCTGAAATAAAATAATCTTGAGCGGCATAGAATACAACGGGTAAGGAAAAGGCGAACATCAACCAACGAAAAACGTGTTTGTATTGATCCAGCCAAAACTCCTCTACCTCGAAATATTCAGGAAAGGAAAATAGCATCACATTGCCAAAGGCAAAACCTGCAAACCCCAATTTATAAATTAAGGAACGATCCACCTTTTTTCCCTTTTTGTTGTACTCCTCTAAAGAGATGTATGGTTCATAACCGATACTTCCCAACAAAAGCACTAACGCTTTTAGGGAGAAATCTTCAGTTTTATAAGTAACTCGAATGGTTTTCTTTGGGAAATCTACTTGCGAAAATGTAATGGCGGAATGTAGTTTGTTCAAGTTTTCCAATACCCAAATACAAGAACTACAATGGATTGTAGGAATACTTAAACTAACCACTTGGACGCCTTCTTCATTAAACTCCACCAATTGCTGTACAATTTCCTGGTTGTCCAAAAAATCGTATTTCTGGCGGATTTCGTTGGGTGTTGTTCCTGCCTTGCCCTCTATCTCATAAAAGGTGGACAGGCCGTTCGATGTAAAAATCTCGTAAACGGTTTTACAACCGTTACAACAAAAGTCTTCATCATCAAACCGCACACTACCCCTACCGCACTCGTCTCCACAATGATAACAGGTCGAGTCTGCCATTTCACATTTGCTTTACCTGATGCAAATTTGTAATACTATTCCCCTTAAAAATATGATAATTATCAGTAAATTGTGATTGTTTATCAACTATTTTTGTTGAATCAGGTAAACTAATTAATATGGAAAGCAGGTGTGAAAATTGTATAGTCCGACAGTTCAACTCGCTACGCGCGATGAGCAAAGAGGAGCTGAAAAAAGTCTCCGACTCCAAAACCACCAAAACGGTAAAAAAGGGTGAGCCTTTATTTGAAGAGGGCGATAAACTCAACGGCGTTTATTGTGTAAGAAATGGTGTTTCCAAGCTTTCCAAATTAAGTGCCAACGGAAAAGACCAAATTGTGAAATTGGCGAGCAAGGGGGAAGTTCTTGGTCAGCGCTCGGTTATTTCGCAAGAGAGCACCAATCTTTCTGCCATTGCCGTTGATGATATGGAGGTTTGCTTTATTCCTAAGGAAAGCATCAACAATACCCTTCAAAAAAATCCAAATTTCACTTTAGAGGTTTTGCGTCATATGGCCCATGACCTCAAAGAAGCAGACGATGTAATTGTCAATATTTCCCAAAAAACGGTAAAACAAAGAATGGCGGAAGCTTTTCTATACCTAAAGAACAATTTTGGAGAGGATGCCGATGGCTTTTTGGCCCTTACCCTGTCTCGAGAAGATATTTCCAATGTAGTGGGTACCGCTACGGAATCTGCAATTAGAATCATTTCAGAGTTCAAAAAGAAAGGCTTGATTCATACTTCGGGCAAAAAAATTGGCATTAAGGATGAACGCAAACTTTTGGAAATGGTTGAAGGCTTTTAGCCCATTTTTAAAAAGCTGACAATTGTCATAGTATCCCCTACCCCATAGGTCTAATTTTATGCATCATAATCTTAGTCAGATGCAAAAGATTTTAATACCTACGGATTTTTCGGAAAATGCATGGAATGCAATAGATTACGCCATGCAATTGTTCCGCAACAGGCGTTGTACTTTTTACCTGCTCAACACCTATACCCCTGTTATCCCCAGTAGCCGATTTATGGCAAAAATGATTGATGGAGTTCGCATTGTGGATGCGGTGAGGGAGAATTCTGAACGAGGATTGACCAATACCGTGGAACGGATAAAAACCAAATATGGCAATCCCAACCACAGTTTTGAGACCATTTCCTCCTTTAACCTTTTGGTAGAAGAGGTAAAGGATATCGTGGAGACTTTTGGAATCCATTTGGTAGTTACCGGAACCAAGGGTGCTTCTGGTGTGGACGAGGTATTTATGGGCAGTAATACGGTGCGGATTATAAAAAGCACCAAAAAATGTCCTGTTTTGGCCATTCCTTATCATTTTGAATACGTAACACCTTCGGAAATTGCTTTTGCCACAGATTTTAATCGATTTTACACCTCTTCCGAGCTATCTCCGCTTCTGGAGATGGCCAAAATGTTCAATGCAACCATCCGAATTGTTCATGTGCAGTACGGTATAAAAGCATTGACGGAACTGCAGCAGTTCAACTTAAATATGCTGCGACGCTATCTTGGTGATGTGGAACATTATGTTCATACGGTTTCCGAGCTAAATTCGGTTTCTCACACTTTGGAAACATTCTCTAAGGAATTGGATATCCATCTTTTAGCGATGTTGAATTATCAGCATAGTTATATGGAAAAGATGACACGTGAACCCATAATCAAAAGAACGGCGTTCCATACCCAGATACCCTTGTTGGTAATACCTGAATTGGGCATGGAAGGTGTTTCTACAGAAGCAAAAGAAGAAGAGGAAGTAGAGTCGCACAATTGATATTCGGTTGTTATCTTTATACCGTAAAAAACTCGGTATAAGGTAATTTATGGACAAACAACAATTAATTGACTGCCACGAACGGATAAAACCTTTTATCCATAATACTCCTGTGCTCACTTCCAGACTTATTAATGAGATAGCTGGTGCCGATTTGTACTTTAAATGCGAAAACTTTCAACGGATGGGTGCCTTTAAAATGCGCGGTGCCGCCAATGCCATAATGCAACTTACGGACGAGCAGAAACAAAATGGAGTCGTTACCCATTCTTCCGGTAATTTTGCACAAGCCCTATCCCTTTCTGCGCAAAGTTTAGGAGTAAAGGCCTATATCGTAATGCCAAATTCAGCGCCTAAGGTTAAAAAAGAAGCGGTCAAAGGATACGGTGGCATCTTGGTTGAGTGTGAATCTACCTTAGAGGCTCGGGAACGTGAATCTGATCGTATTGTAAAAGAACATGGAGCAACTTTTATTCACCCTTCGAATGATGACCATGTGATTTTAGGACAAGGAACAGCCTGCAAAGAACTATTGGAACTCCGACCAAGTCTTGATTATGTAGTTACTCCTGTTGGCGGTGGAGGATTGATTGCTGGAACAGCCTTGTCTGCCTATTATTTCGGAAACAATTGCAAAACCATAGGTGGAGAACCCTTTGAGGTGGATGATGCTTATCGGTCCTTGCAAAGTGGAAAAATAGAGACCAACACCACAACAAATACGATTGCAGATGGACTCAAAACCCAATTGGGTGATAGGAACTTTCCAATCATTCAAAAATTTGTGGACGAAATTGTTCGGGTAACAGAAGATGAAATCATTTCGGCCATGCGATTTATTTGGGAACGACTCAAAATTGTATGTGAACCTTCCAGTGCTGTTGCCCTAGCGGCGGTTCTTAAGAAAAAAGATGACTTAGCGAACAAAAAAGTGGGTATTATAATATCTGGCGGAAATGTTGACTTAAGCCATTTGCCCTTTTAAGATATTACAGAACTTTAGGGAAAGTTATGGTAAAAGTGGTTCCAACATCCTTCTCACTCTCAACTTCTATTTTTCCATCCATGGCCTCCACTTGTGTCTTTACCAAATAAAGTCCAAAACCCTTGCCCTCAGTAGCACCGCTAAGTCTGCCATACATATCAAAAATCTTTCGCTCTTTTTCGGGGGTAAGTTCCATTCCTATACCATTATCGGAAAACTTCAATACAACTTCTTTATCATTTTCATCCGAAGCTATTTCAATAACCGCTGAAACTCCTTCCTTGGCATAATTTATCGCGTTAAGAATAAGGTTGTAAAAAACATTTACTACGTAGCTCTTTGCACCAAATACAATATTGGCTTTTGAAAAATTGGTTTCAATGGAAGCTCCATTTTTTGTGATTTCTTCTGATAGAAGCCCATTTACATCTTTCATTACATCCCCAAGAAGAACCTTCCTGAATTTTTCCTTGTCCGCAGCTTTTAACGCCAACGAATGATGAAGGTCCTTTATAGTCTGATCTAGAGCTTCTGTAGTATGCTCTATCTTTTTCATAATATCGTCGTTCATCTCATCCTTGCCCCAATCATATATTTTGGATAACATTAAAAGGTTAGAAATGGGGCCTCGCAAGTTATGGGATATAATTCGGACAAAATTTTGAAGCTCATGATTTTGTTCCACTATTTGCCTATTGGACAGTACATCTTTGGTAACCTCTTGGGTGGTACCACTCATCCTGTAAGGCTTGCCATTTTCATCGTAAAAAGCTCTGCCCTTTTGATGGACATACCTAATTTCTGCGTTACCCACCAAAATCCGATGGACAATATCATGTAATTTTTTTCCCTCGATACATTTATTTACATCTTCATTAAAAGCATCTCTGTCCTCCGGATGAATGATTTCCATTAATGACTCATAATTCGCTTTAAATGTTTCAGGATGCTTATCAAAGATTCTGAAAAGTTGGTCGGACCAGGTGATTTCGTTCTTTTTCATGTCCCAGTTCCAATGCCCAACATCGGCAACTTCTTGGGCCTCCCGATACTTTCTTTCACTTTCCCTTAATCGATGATTGTTGTTTACTTCTTGTGTAATGTCCTTTTGCCAGATACAACAACCAACTACATTTCCAAAGTGATTCATAAAAGGTTGGAAGGAAAACTCGTGCACCACTATTTTTCCGTTCTCCTCAAAAGTATGCTTTGATGTGGTTGCATAGCGATTTAGCGCCCTTTCACAACCTTGTTGACAGGGATTAAAGAAACTATCTGCCTTATATACCTCTTTAAGGTCTATACCCCTTTCAACATCTCCTAAACCATTCTGTTTAAGACGTGCCTTGAAGGACGTATTAAAAGCGGTAAGCTTGTAATCTTCATCCATTGCCCACACAAGGTCACCCCTATCTTCAACGATTTCAATTTTATTTTGAATAAAGGCGTGGTTCTGTTTCACAGTTCAAAAGTTATTCAGAATAAAATTAAGGGCCTTATATAAGTTAAGTAATAATTAAATATGTATCTTATTTATTGGCACTTTGCAGATAGTCCTCCAAATGCTCAATTTTTAACGGCTTTGTGATAAATTCCTTGACGTATTTCTCATACTTTTCAGCCTCTTCCTTATCCGCATCCGATTCCGAAGAAGTTACTAAAAGCACTTCATTGGATTCTGGAAAATCTTCGAGCATCATAAATTCCAAAAATTCAAAGCCACTCATCTCCGGCATATTGATATCCAATAAAATGAGTGTTTTAACTTTTGGGTCATCTCTAAACCTGAGATTATCAAGGGCCAGTTCCGGGTTGGTAAAACTCTTTACCCTATCTTCCATTCCCATTCTTCTAAAGTGAATCGCATTCACAGTATTCACTAGGTCTTCGTCGTCGACCAAATATATTTCCTTGTACATAGCGTTGTTGGTCAATTATTTTAGTTAGTTTCAGTTTGGTTTTCTCAAAAAATTGATAAATATCAATATTTTCTAATTAATAGAACTTAAATAACACTATTTTATTGTAAAATCAATAGTCATGATTAGTTGATAAACACCAGTGATATTTAAGGTCCCAATTACATTAAACCCGCCTTTCAACAAGGTTTATCGTAAATTTAACATTTTTCTTTTTATTCGTAAAAATCACTAAATATTTATTTTTTTATAATCTACCCTTTATTTTTTTATCATATTTAAAAAAATTGTCCAACTGAGTTAATTAAAATCTAAACGGGAAATATATGAGAGATGTAACTAGCAAAATACCCTTTTAGATTTTCATTTAAACAGTATTGATATATAATACCAAGGAAAACTTACGCAAGATGGAGGCTAAAGAGCAATTAATTATATTAAAAAAAGGCCCTTCAAATATTTGAAGGGCCTTTTTTGTGCGGGTGAAGGGAGTCGAACCCCCACGCCTTGCGGCACTAGATCCTAAGTCTAGCGTGTCTACCAATTCCACCACACCCGCGAAACGGAGTGCAAATATAAATCAATTTTCCGATTTGCAAATGTACTCCCTTTAAAAACTTGTTTTTTGTACTTTTAGGGTACTTTTAATTCATATATGAAAGACATAAATAATTACATCAGCACGAACAAGGACAGATTTATCAACGAGTTAATCGACCTGTTAAAAATCCCCTCCATCAGTGCTGACCCAGCTTATTCAAAAGATGTGTTGGAAACTGCTAAAGCCGTAAAGAAATCATTGGATGATGCAGGTTGTGAAAACACAGAAATTTGCGAGACTAAAGGCTATCCCGTGGTGTATGGTGACAAAATCATAGACCCTAATCTGCCAACCGTATTGGTTTATGGCCACTACGATGTACAGCCACCAGACCCCATTAATCTTTGGGATTCACCGCCTTTTGAGCCTATCATCAAGAAAACGGAATTACATCCTGATGGGGCCATTTTTGCTCGTGGAGCCTGTGATGATAAAGGTCAGTTCTTTATGCACGTAAAGGCTGTTGAGTATATGATCAAGAACAACACCTTGCCTTGCAATGTAAAGTTCATGATCGAAGGTGAAGAAGAGGTAGGAAGTGATAGTTTGGAGGATTTCCTAAAGGAAAACAGCGAAAAACTCAAAAACGATATTATTTTGATTTCCGATACCGGAATGATTACCAATGACACACCATCCATTACCACAGGTTTACGTGGACTTAGCTATGTTGAGGTAGAAGTGACTGGCGCCAACCGAGACCTGCATTCAGGTATTTATGGAGGTGCAGCACCAAACCCCATCAATGTTTTGGCAAAAATGATTGCTGAGCTGCATGATGAGAACAACCATATCACCATACCTGGTTTTTATGACAAAGTAGAAGTCATATCAGATGAGGAGCGTGCCGAAATGGCAAAAGCGCCTTTTGATTTGGAAGAGTATAAAAAAGCTCTGGATATTGATGATGTACATGGAGAAAAGGGATATTCAACATCTGAACGTTTTGGAATACGTCCAACTTTAGATGTTAATGGTATTTGGGGAGGTTACATGGGCGAAGGTGCAAAAACCGTAATCGCCAGTAAAGCCTACGCTAAAATTTCGATGCGATTGGTTCCCGATCAAGATTGGCACGAGATTACCGATTTGTTCACCAAGCATTTCAAATCACTTGCGCCCAAAAGCGTAAAAGTAAAAGTGACTCCTCACCACGGTGGGCAGGCATACGTAACACCGATTGAGAGCATTGGCTACCAAGCAGCTTCCAAAGCAATGGAAACTACCTTTGGAAAAACGCCAGTTCCACAACGAACAGGAGGAAGTATTCCGATCGTAGCACTTTTCGAGAACGTTTTTGACAGCAAAACCATCCTTTTAGGATTTGGATTGGACAGCGACGCCATCCACTCCCCTAACGAACATTTTGGAGTTTGGAACTTTTTAAAGGGAATTGAGACCATCCCTTATTTCTACAAATATTATACAGAGATGAAGGCCTAGAGTTTTTTAACGTATTTGGTAATAATAACGATTTGTTGACCATCTACCTTGCCTTCAATGTATTCAGCATTTTCGTAATCCAGGGAAATTCGTCTAACGGCGGTTCCCTGTTTTGCGACCATACTGGAACCTTTTACTTTTAAGTCCTTTACCAGTACAACGCTATCACCATTCTCCAAAATATTGCCGTTTACATCCCTGTGGATGATTTTTTCACTTTCTTCTTCCCCTTCTCCAGTTGCTTTGGCCCATTCCAAGGTTTCATCTTCCAAATACATCATATCCAAAAGATCTTGAGGCCACCCTTCGGACTTTAACCTGTTCAGCATACGCCACGCAACCACCTTTACGGCATCGTGCTCGCTCCACATACTATCATTCAAACAACGCCAATGATTGGAATCTGTGGTATCGGGATTTTCAATCTGACCAATGCAGGTGGAACACCCCAAAAGGCTTCCATCAACCCCGCCTGTGGAAACCGGAGGAACTTCATACACCTGTAAATTCTCTGTTGCCCCGCATAGTTCGCAAGTATTTCCGCTTCTGTTCTGTAAGTCCTCTAATAATCCCATGATATTCCAATTTGACGGCAAACTTAACATTTTAGGATATCATAATAACTTCTTCTCATCAAAAACATACTCTACATTTGTAGAATTAAAATTTTTATTCTATGTTTGTAGAACAATAATTGTAAAAGATTTGAAAATGCAGTTATCAAAATCCGAAGAGGAGTTAATGAACATTGTTTGGAAATTAAAAAAGGCCTTTATGAAAGACCTTTTGGATGCCTATCCAGAACCCAAACCTGCCACTACCACCGTAGCAACCCTTTTAAAACGTATGACGGACAAAGGTTTTGTAGCCTACAACAGTATAGGAAGAAGTAGGGAATACTATCCTTTGGTAAAGAAGAAGGATTATTTCTCCAAACATGTAAACGGGCTCATCAAAAACTTCTTTAACGATAGTGCCAGTCAATTTGCCTCTTTTTTTACCAAAGAAACCAACTTGAGCAAAAGTGAGTTGGAAGAATTGAAAAAATTGATCGACAACGAAATCAAAAAGAAGTAATTATGCTAGTCTTCCTTTTAAAATCTACAGCATGCCTAGCCATTTTTTTGGCCTTCTACAAGTTAGTCCTGGAAAAAGAAAGTGTACACAATTTTAAGCGATTTTTTCTTTTAAGTGCTCTAATTACCTCCTTTTTAATTCCCAATATTGTCTTTACCGAATATATTGAAATAGCAAAAAACACTGTATCTCAAAACTTAGCAAACACAAGCGGAACACCGGAAATTAATACTAACCAGCTAGTCGCCGAAGAATCCGCTTTCAACTGGGAAATTATGCTTTGGAGTATCTATGTACTTGGAGTTATTGCATTTGGAATCCGCTTTATCAGACACCTTACTCAAATTTGGTCACGTATCCGTCTTAATCCCAAGTTTAAGGAAAATTTTATTACAAGGGTTCTTTTAAAACAATCCATGCCTCCGCATACTTTTTTCAACTATATCTTTTTGAACAAAGAACAATTTGAGGAGCAAAACATTCCGCAGGAAGTCATTTTACACGAGGAAACCCATGCCAAACAACGACATAGTCTGGATATTCTCTTTATTGAAATAGCACAAGTACTATTATGGTTCAATCCTATTATCTACTTATTTAAGTCATCCATTAAACTGAACCACGAATTTTTGGCTGATAGGGCCGTAATCATCAAGAACAATAATCGTTCACAATATCAAAACACTATATTATCGTATTTATCACACGATAGCTTTAACAAAAATCAGTCAATCGGCATTGCGAATGCCATTAATTATTCATCAATCAAAAAACGTTTTACAGTCATGAAAACAAACACATCAAAAAAATCATTTGTATTCAGAAGCATGCTGCTTCTGCCCCTTATGGCCCTACTGTTATTCGGGTTTAGCGAGCATCGGGAAATTGCAAGGGAAATTCCAACGGACCACATTATTACAATGGATATTTTGGGTATTGAAACTGTGCAAATTCAGGATGAGGTTGTACATTTTAATGAAGTCGCTCAAGTTTTAAATCAAGAACACCTATCGACCTATGATCCTAAAAAAACCAAGGTTGAGATAAATGTCATCCAACCTGTATATCTAAATACCATAAACAATTTGTCCAAAAAAATAAGAACCACTGGCATTGATTTGATTGAGGTATTTGCCAATGAGGTGATTATGGAAGAAAGTCAGTTTCAAGAAAACGTTCCAATTACTCCGACCACAACAGTTTTGAATGCAAAACAAATGACAGTTGAAGGAATAGACAAGGCGCAAAAAGAACTTGTACAACCCTTTCCAGAGTCTTTGCCTCAAAATGCTGGTCAAAAAACCATCAACCCGATCAACATTAAAATCAACAAGAGTGGTCAGATATTGTTCCAAAAAGATTTGGTGCCCTTAAATGATTTAAAAGGAACACTTTCTAAAATTAACGATCATCTTTCTTTTGATGAACGTAAAAAAACACTACGCTCGGTAATCGAGGTTGACCAAAACACCCCAAAAAATATTATTGATCAGGTAGATCAAATTCTCGCCGAGCACGGTTCTGCCACCATTAATATTGTAGGGCCCAAAGTGCTTTATCAAGAGAGCGCTACGCGAGAGGAAATGAAGGAATACAATGCTTTGGCCAAAAAGTACAATGCAATGGACCGAAACCATATAATCATCAAAAAGAAAGAGGTAATGCGGTTAAAAGTGATTTATGGGAAAATGTCCAAAAAACAGCGTGAGGATGCGGAACCTTTTCCAAACTTTCCACCTGCACCACCTGCACCAGATGCTACAAAACCCCCAATGCCGCCCTCAGTTGTTAAAAACGTAAAAGCAATAAAACCTGTAGCACCACCTAGCCCACCCGCGCCAAAATCTCCTTTGGAACACGTTAAGGAAATGGCAGCCAAGGGAGCAGCTTTCACTTTGAATGGTAAGGAGATATCCGCTAAAAAAGCGATTGAAGTAATTCAAAATAATGATAAAATAAACATAGACACCAGGGGCTCCAAGGATAAAATACCAACTGTAAAACTTTCGGTAGATCCCATTGAAATAGATAACTAGACTCCTACTTCATACAATGTTAAAAGCCCCTTAATTGGGGCTTTTTATGTAACAAATCCACAAAAATTGCGTTCTAATAACCTATCAATCAAAGAGAACACACTATGTTACAACGCTTTTTTATCTTCTGCTCAGGAGCGGACACCCAAATTTTAGACACTTGTTCCAACGGGGAACGCAATAAGTACGCTGGTATCGGTGCCACGGTATTTTTTACCGCTGTAATGGCATTCATTGCTTCCGGTTATGCCCTTTACACGGTTTTCGACAACATATACACCTCCATTTTTTTTGGTTTGATTTGGGGTTTGCTCATTTTTAATCTGGACCGATATATTGTTTCTACCATTAAAAAGCGTGACAATTTTAAAGGAGAACTGCTCCAAGCAGCTCCACGGATAGTCTTGGCATTGATCATTGCCGTGGTGATTTCCAAACCTTTGGAGATGAAAATTTTTGAAAAGGAAATTAACCAAGTCCTTTTAGAAGAGAAGAATGCCTTGACCCTAAACAACAAGGAACAATTAGCGCTACAGTACACTCCAAAAATTGAAAGTCTTAACCAAGACATCACAAACCTGAAGACAGAAGTTACTACCAAAGAGGCTGAAACCAATGCCCTTTACAACACCTATATTTCCGAGGCTGAAGGCACCGCTGGTACAGGATTGTTGGGCAAAGGTCCCGTATACAAAGAAAAACGCGAAAAGCATGATGCAGCCTTGACGGAGCTCAACTCCTTGAAGGAGACCAACGCTACAAAAATTGAAAACATCGAAGCTCAAATTGCGGCTTTGCAAACTGATTACGATACGGCAGTTGCCAACTCCCAACCCATTATTGATGGTTTTGACGGACTGATGGCACGCATCAATGCCTTGGGAAAATTACCCTGGTTTCCATCATTTTTTATCTTTTTACTGTTCTTAGCAATTGAAACAGCTCCAATTATTGCCAAATTGTTGGCACCAAAAGGCGAATACGATTATAAGTTTGAAGAACAAGAAAGTGTGGTGGCTACGTGGGTAACCCAAAAAGTGGAGCAACGCAAATTATTGTTGTCTACCGATGGAGAAATCAACCAGCAAATCTATGCTGATATCAAAAACGAGGAAGAGCTCTACCGTTACAAAAAGCAAAAAGCAGAAGAACTGCTTCGACTGCAGGCAGACTCTTTTCACAATGTGCAGGTAAAAGGACTTTAATCCACAATACCCATATTTTTTAGTAGGAAAGATGCATTCATGTTTTGGCAAACCCCTTCTTTGAACTTGTAATCGAAGAACAGTTCCCCGTTTACAATCTGGGCATCAAAATATCGATTTTCTACCTCCGGAAGTTCATCGGCAAGGATGCACAGGCTTAAATCGTGGGTAGCCACCATTCCCGTAGACCCATTATTCACCAAACGCTCCACAAATTTTTTGGAACCTTCGGCCTTGTCCACGCTGTTTGTACCTTTCAGGATTTCGTCCAAAATCACAAAACAATCATCTTTTTCCAACTCCTCAACAATATACTTTAACCGTTTGAGCTCTGCATAAAAATAGGAGGTCTCATCCGCCAAAGAATCCGAAGAACGCATACTGGTCAACAAACGAACTGGAGCATATTTTACATCTTTTCCTTTTACGGGCAAACCCATGTTAGCCATTACTATTTGCAAAGCAACGGCTCTCAAAAAAGTACTTTTTCCAGCCATATTGGCCCCTGTCACGATACAAAAACGCCCCTTTCCTATTTCAAAATCGTTGAGGACATTCTTTTCGGGGTCCACCAATGGATGTCCAATTTCTTTTCCGCTTATAACAATATCTCCACCCACTAAACTAGGATAAGTATGATCAGGATGATTAAAGGCATAGGTGCCCAATGTGATGTAGGCATCAAATTGAGCAATGGCGGAAAACCAATTTTCCACCTCCTTACCGTATTTTGCTATCCAAGATTCAACTTTATAGGCATAAAATAGACTGTACAACCCGAGACCCTGACCAAAAAATGACACGATCAAGTTGAATTGCTGTTCCAACATCGTCATATTTTGGGAGAATCGTTTTAATATTTTAGATGTAGTTTCACCCTTGACTACTAATTTCTTTTGGAGTTCTTGCAGCAATTCCGAGCTAAAAGTATGTTCCTCCAGTTCGGAAATCAATCGTTGGTGCTGCTGGATGGTTTCCTGTGCCTCTGACACTTTTGCGGTAAATCCAATAATATTCTTGGCATATCGACCCACGATTCCCACGCCCAAAACATACCAAAACAAGACCAAACTTTCCGGTACCAAGCCCATAAAAGCCATACCAATCATTAAAATTGATAGCAAAGTAAAAATCAGAGGGACGATTCCCGCCCATTTCGGCATAAAGGATTTGTGATTTTTCAGCCAGTCGGAGACCACATCAGGGGATATTTTGGGTTGGGTTTCCCCAGCCAAAGCTGAAAAATGCTGTCGCCACTCGGGCAACTTGGTCAACTCTTGAATGGCTTCTTGTTTTTTGGCAATATCCTTTGGATATCCATCTAACAAAAGTTTCGAAAACACTTCCCGTCCCTGTCGCAAAATGGTTCTATTGGCGTATTGATAAAAAGACCCCCTTCCAAAAAGGTCCAAATCCTGCGCGTATGGGTGATTTGGTTTTAAGAACTCCTTTCCATCTGGTAAATCGTGGTAACGGCGATTCAAGATTTCCAATTCCGTTGTATTGATGGTTATAAGCCTTTCTAAATATTTTTTATGACGTTTTACATTACTGAATTGGTTTACCAAATAGAGAAATAATACAATTAAAAGAGGTATTATCACCACTAAGGCCGTAGAGCCCCAAAGCAAATAGATTGCAAACCAAAAAGCCACAAAAACAGAAAGTCTAAACGTGGCCAAAAGACCCAATCGTTTTTTTACTTGCTGATATTCTTGCTGATGTCTGTTCCGTTGAGATTCGTAAAAGCCTTTTAAATCTTCCATGTAATGTCAGCCTAAATTGTTAAGCTCTTGCTGAAGCTTTTTGGTTAATCCAGATACGACCAATCCGTAGGAATGGTCTACCAAATCTTTAATTAATTGAGGTGGAAGCTGTCCCAAGAATAAGGTGTTCCAATGCTTTTTACTCATATGGTAGCCAGGAATGATGGCTCCATCATATTCCTCCCGAAGCTCTTCCGATTTTTCTGGATCGCACTTTAAATTGCATTGGGGAGGAACCCGTTCCAAAGGAACTAAGGCAAACATCTTTCCCATTACCTTAAACACCAAAGTGTCGGCATCAAAAGGAAACTCCTCGGTCACCCCTTTTTTGGATAGGCAAAGCTCCCTAAGTTCTTCTACATTCATTGTTTGATTCCCTGAGAGTCGTAAACGATTACCTTTTCCCAAAGATCCTCGCATTCTTCAACAAATACCTTGTGCGGCGCTTCTTCTTGATAAGCGGCCTGATCTTCAGCAGATTCAAAAGAAAGAATCAAGGAGTAGGTAAAGGAATCATCCACAACATCGCGTATGGCCTTTGGAGGTGTACCAATGAATTTTGTTTTGGCATACTGGGAATTGTCCAGAAACTTGGTCAAGGATTTTTCAAAAGTAGTTCTGTCGGCATGACTATCTGGATTTTTAAACCAGAAATACACCACATGCGCATACGTGTGGTCAAAATTATTGTCCATATCGGTTTTGATTTGTACACAACTGGTGGCAAATACACCCACCAAAAGCAAGGTTATGATTTTTGTTTTCATGTTTACTTTTCTATAGATTGTTTTTCACTATTTGATATTTCCAAGGCAGAATAATCCAATGTCCACCCGATGGTCTCAACAATTTTCTCCACAACCAAAACGGCCTGCAAAGCTTCATTTCGAGCGGTTTCCATCAACCCGCTCTCTGGTATTCTTTTTTTGATATGCTCTTTAGCCTCTTGGTTGAGATTGGTTAGATCTGTGGGCGAAAAACTATTGAAGATACCATTTTTGATATCGTAAAACTGTAAATCAGGCTCAATGGACAATACTTCTGGCTCTGGAAAATGACTCAATATTATTTTCTTTTTATCGTTTTCTGCCTTCAGATCAAGCTTATTCAAATCGTATCCGATATGCGCTTTGGCCTTGATGATAATCAGTGCCTTCTTCTTGCTACGGAACAAACTCATAAAACTGTCCTTGGTATTTTCGTAGTGATAGATCTCGGCAAAATCACCTTCAACAGAAACCAATTTGCATACGCTCCGTATTTTATTCAAGATTACGGTGGATTGCTCTTCGGTTATCTCTTTGTTTTTCTTTTTTCGGAACAAGGAAAAGACCCAATACATTAATATTGCACCTAAAATCAATCCCAAAACTATGTCTACTGCTTCACCCATGTTATTTACCTATTTCACCCAAATGGGTAAACTTAAATCCTTTATCATACTTTAATCCATAGCCTAACATTCTGTCCAAAGACGAGTGCGAGAACAAAATCACACCAATTAACTGACATAAAGGTATTGAAAAGTAGATACCAGCAAGGTAAATTAGTATGGCCAAGCCTTTATGATGAAATAAATTATAGGAAAGGGCACCCACTTTATTTCCGAAAAGATAACCGACCATGCCAATATCCGGAGTTAAAATCAAAACCAAAAACCACCACCAGGCATAATCCAATACACTAAAAAGATAAATGCCCAATGAAAGCATCATTACCTCTTCTAACTTAAGTATTGTTTTCATCTACTTATCTTCAATTTTATAAAGAACCGGTCTACTTGGGCTAGCATCGTTCTCAAAAGGTGCCACTTGAAGGTTCAGAAAATAAGTGCCGTCCTCCACAGGGTTGGGCACATAAATAAACTCGGTAATGGTAGCTTTTGTTCTTCGTTTTCCACCCATATTCCAAAAAGCTTTATGCGCCAATAGTTCTCCGCCGTCCCTTTCCTTGTCCACAGATGGCAAATCGATAAGCAAATGCTCTACCTCTTTTTTAACCAAATACTTGGCGGCTTCCTCCATCAAATAAGGTGGATTTGAATCCGAATATTTTTTAGAACGCTTATAATCCAGATTGGGAATGGTCCGAATGACCACAGCCTGTCTTTTTTTGTTTCCCAAAGCGTACTTTATTTGCTTTTCTGATATGACAAAATCATCTCCCTTTTGTTCGGGAGCTACGGTAATTACCTCGGCCAAAAAGAAAAACTTCTTCAGTTTTTTATTGATGGAATTGAACTCCTCAGATATATGTCCCAAACATTCGGTATGCGTTACATGCGAATGCGGATTGAACCAAATATCATTGAAATTTACCGGAGCTCCCTCAGAAACTTTTCCCACAAAGCCATCTTGTTTGTGCGGTGCAATTTTTGGTGGGTCCAAATACCAAGCATTCACATTTTTATCTCCATCCTGCAAAGCAATGGAGATATCAAGAGGTTTGGTCAGGTCTATTTTATAGTTTCGAGAGTTGTGTTTTATTGAGGCTATCAAATTTTGTTACTTTTTGTTTTCCCAACTCGATTGAGAATCTATTCTACTTCATGGACACCTGTTTTCACAGAAATGACAATTTACTACTTTAAATTAACCATAAAAAGGTCGGAAGCAATTCCATCGGTTAAAAACTTGCCTTTTTTTGTAGTGAGCAATTTTCCACCTTCCAGAACCAGAAAATCCTGCTCCAGAAATTTAGCCGCTTGTTGGTTGAGATATTTAAGATAATTCTCTCCAAATTCCGATGCTATCCTATCCAAATCCACGCCCCAAATGGTTCGTAGGCCTGTCATCACATACTCGTTGTATCTGTCCGTTTTGGAAAGGGTTTCAATTTCCGAAGGCAATTCACCTTCGTTTATTTTTTTGATATAGGTTGGATTGTTTCTGATGTTCCAACTTCTTTGTTTGCCATCAAAAGAATGGGCCGATGGGCCAACCCCCAAATAGGTTTTGCCCAACCAGTAGGCTGTGTTGTTCTGGGAAAAAAATCCGGGTTTGCCAAAATTGGAGATTTCATAATTTACAAAACCTTCGGCTTCCAACATATCTGCCAGAATATGGAACTGTTCCTGTGCCTGTTCATCATCGACATTGTGAACGACTCCTTTTTCAATGAATTTTTTAAGGGCGGTTCGGGGTTCCACCGTCAATGCATAGCTGGAAATGTGCGGAAGTCCAAAATCCAACGCCTTCTGGATGTTGGATTTCCAGCGTTCGTTGTCCATTCCGGGGATTCCGTAAATCAAATCTATGGTGATGTTATCAAAATACTGCATAGCTGCTTGGATACATTGTTCCGCTTCACCTGCATTGTGGGCACGGTTCATCAACTTTAAATCTTCATCAAAAAAAGATTGAATACCTATACTGAGACGGTTGATACCAACATTTTTGTATTCCAAAAAGAAATCTCTCGACTCCGCTCGAGATGACACCAGATCATCGGGATTGGCTTCTAAAGTGATTTCTGGGCGGTCAATTACTTTGTAATTGTCATATACCGCTTGGATCAATCGCTCCATTTCTTCCAAGGTAAGAACCGATGGGGTGCCTCCTCCAAAATAAATGGTTTCCACTTGATCATCCACCTCAGCTTTGCGCAATACCAGCTCCTTGACAATAGCATTGACCATAGCTTCCTTTTTTCCCAATTGCGTGGAAAAATGAAAATCACAGTAATGGCAAGCTTGCTTGCAAAAAGGAATGTGGATATAAATTCCGCTCATTCAATCAATGATCAATTAACAGTTAGCAATGAACAATTATTATTTTTTGATTCTTGATTCATTCTGCTTTACAAAAGCCTCCCAGCCTGTGTAGCTTTTTCCGACCTCAACCCTACCTTCGTTGTAGAAATGACAAACTGCGGCAGCCAAACCGTCTGTGCTATCTAAATTTTTAGGCAATGACTTTAATTTTAGGACACTCTGAAGCATTTTTGCCACTTGCTCTTTGCTAGCATTCCCATTCCCTGTGATGGCCATTTTTATCTTTTTGGGCATATACTCGGTAATCGGAATTTCTCTGGATAACCCAGCGGCCATCGCCACTCCTTGGGCGCGGCCCAATTTCAGCATCGACTGCACATTTTTTCCATAAAAAGGAGCTTCAATCGCAATTTCATCTGGGTGATAGGTATCGATAAGTTCTATGGTGCGCTCAAAAATAAGTTTGAGCTTTACATAGGGATCATCATACTTTCGGAGCATCAACTCGTTCATTTGCACAAAGTGCATTTGTTTGTTGATCACCTTGATGATACCGAAACCCATAATGGTGGTTCCAGGATCTATGCCCAATATAATTTTTTCTGTTGCCAAATTAATAGGTGTTTAGTACCAGCGGAAGCCTAAAACGCAAGCTTACCGGGTTTCCTCTCTTTAATGCAGGTGCTACGGTGGTCAAATCGTTCAAACGTTCGGAGATTTTGGTATTGAAATCCGAGATTTCATTGAGCACGGATGTCTTTTCCTCCACGTTCAACACGGAAATAAAACCGTGTTCATCAATAAGAAAATCAATATAGACCGTATCGTTCATATCGTTTCGAACCTGAAATTTGAGTCCTGCCAACGCTTCGGAAAAATACTCGGTGATCACGTTTTGAAAGCACTCCTGCTGGGCATCTTTGGGTGCGGTTTCGTCGCAATCCTCAAAAAGGGGGTATTGGTCCACATCGTTCCAATCGATGGCCAAAAGTTCCTCATTCACCAATTTTTGGGTCTTGTCCTCCTTGGACTCGAACAGCTCGCAGGATACGAGCAAACCCATAAAAATGATTAACAAAACAAACTTCTGCATGACAGCCCCGATAATTTGGCTGAAATTACGATATTTTGAAGAAATCAGTTGCCGACAAAATGGATTTCCTCTTTTATCTCGGTGATACGGTTTTTGACCCACTCCTTCAGCCAAGGAACCAAATCAGGGTACATTTCGAGTAACTTTTCATAATAGTTCAGTCGAGTTTTGGGATCCTTGTAGTATTCGTCCGCCAAGAGACAGACTTGATAATAATTGTAATAATTATCCTTGTTCTCCTCCCAAGCCTTTACATAGTAATCCAGCGATTTTTTGGTCTGTCCCCTCAATCGCGCTATGCGACCCAGGCTTGCATATTCCTGCGGAAAGAAAGCCTTGCTCTCCTTGATGGATTTTTCGATGTAGTATTGCGCACTGTCCAACTCCTTTTCCTTGAAGTATACCTCGCCCAGACCTGAGTAGGCAACCGCCAGCTTATCAGGAAATTTGCTCAATTTGTGGTAGGTTTTCAATGCTTTTTCCGGTTCCCAGTTTCGAAAATAACAATAGGCGAGCTTTTCGAAAACAAAAGGTTTCTCCTCGCCCAATTCCAACAATCGCTCAAAATGGGGAATGGCGAATTGGAATTGTCCGTTGTTGTAAAAAGCCAACGCCTTCAAGTTGATCATGGCCACATCATCTTCATAAAACCGTAGGCCTTTGTCTATATAAACCAGTGCAGAATCCTTGATTTCTTGACCCACATAATATTTGCCCAGGGCATATAAACTTCGTAAATGGGTACTGTCCATTTCCACAGCGTTCTTGAATGCCTGGTTCGCTTTGTCAGTTTCTTTAAAAGATTCATAAGTTCTGCCCAAATAATAGAAATACTCAGGATTTTCTTGTTTTAAAGAAACCAACGTTTTGAATGCTTCCATTGCAGACTCATATTTTTTGGTTTTAAGCAACAACTTGCCCAGCTCGAACCGAGCTAAATCCAATTCAGGTTTTTTATCCAAAATAGCCCTGTATTGGGCAATGGCCTTATCATAATTGCCTATAGCATTGTAGGCCCGAGCAATTTGGATACTCGATTTATCATTACCAACCTTAGCATACTCATTAATGGCCATGGCATAATTTCCCAAAACGTACAGACTATCCGCAACGACCAAAGCCGATGTTTGCGCACCGGCTTTAAAAAGTATCAACAGAAAGAGAACAAATATCTTCTTCAAGATATAGGCCTATTTTAATTTAAAAGTAATAGGAATGGAAAAAATCACGTCTGCAGGTTTTCCATCCTGTTTGGCGGGTTCCATTTTGGGTAATCTTGTAATTATTCGTTGGGCTTCCGCTTCCAAAATTGGACTTGGCCCCTTTGATTTGATATCCACTATATCGCCCTCTGCATTTATACCAAACATAATGGCCACTCTACCTTGAATTCCTTGTTCTTGTGCTTCTTCAGGATATCTAAAATGTTTACGTACATGATTTTGTACGTTTTCCAAAAAGCAAGCTCGCTTGTCCGTAGCATCTTCACATCCTGGAAAAACAGGAGCCTCATCAATCGCCGTAAACGGAACCCAACCATCTCCGCGATCACCAAACTTTTGAATTTCTTTATTGATGGCTTGGTCACCATCGTCAAGCTTAAAGGTTATCGGAATGGAGAAAGGTACGTTAACAACTTCACCTTCATGCTTTCCTGGTTTCATTTGCGGTAGTTTGGCCAAGATGCGTTCAGTTTCTTTTTCCAAAAGCTCATGCGGCCCCCTCATTTTGATGTCCACTACATTTCCTTCTACATCAATTATAAAAATTGCACTTACCCTACCCTGGATACCTTGCTCTTGAGCCGCTTCGGGATAATGGAAGTTTTTACGTATATGCGCCTGAATTTTTTCTTGAAAACAGGCTCTTTTGTCTTCAGCATTTTCGCACCCAGGAAATATCGGCACTTCGTCAATAACCCCAAATGGAATCTCGTTCGCACTAGTCAAGGAGACTCCTTCTTCCGGTTCAAACTCATTATCTTCCTTATTTGTCACGCAGGAAGTGTAGACCAACATTCCTAAAATAATGGGCAACAACAATATATACTTTAACTGCCAAACGGCTTTCGACTTCTTTTTTTGTAACATGACTATTCGCTTTTTGATTAGTGATTTATTGAAAAATTGATTGACAAAACTGATGTTCTGCGTATGGAATGCTTCGGACAACAGCATTTCAAAATGGGCGGTTTTATTTTGTTTGACGGCTTTTTCATCGGCAATGAATTCATGAAGCTCCGCAAGCCTATTCTGGTAGATATACACCAAAGGATTGAACCAGAAGACGATTCGGGCCAACTCAAAAAAGAGCAAGTCCAAAGAATGCCATTGTTTTACATGCACCAGTTCGTGGGCCAGGATATTGGCCTCGTTGTCCTTTTTGATTTCTTCTCCCATAAAAATATTTCGGAAAAAAGAAAAGGCCGAGGTGCTTTTGGGCACTATGACTTTTGTGAATTCTTGATAATGTTCAACAGCACTTTTATTACGAAGTCTTACTATCTGAATCAATTTGTAGGCAAACCATATGCAGGCCAACATACTCCCGACACCCAAAACCAAATATGGCCAAGGCATACGTTCCAGAAAACCGGTTTCTTCTACGCCTGGGCCAAGCACCACTCCGTTCAACTGTGCAAGAAACACCGTTGTGGGTTCCAACTCTTGGGGCATGGAAGTTTGTAGAGCCTCAATCTTTACCCAAGGCAATATGAGGGAAAGGGCAAATGTGCCCAACAGATATGCTCGATTCCATTGAAAAAAGGTCTCTTTCTTTAGAAAAAGGTCGTAAGCCAGCAAAAAGACCAGTTGAAATGCTAAGGATTCTAATATATAGGTAATCATTACTCTTTGTCTTTGATGTTCTTCATTATGTCTTCCAGTTCTTTCAAGCTGATATCGTTCTTCTTCATAAAAAAGGACACCATGCTGGAAAATGATCCTTGGAAATATCCATCCATCAATTTATTAAGGCTCTGATTGCTGTACTCTTCTTTTTTCATCAATGGAAAATACACATGTCCCTTCCCAACTTTTTCGTGGGATACAAAACCTTTGTCCTCCAAAATCCGAACAATAGTGGATACTGTATTATATGCCGGTTTAGGTTCCGGCAACTCCTCCAAAATTGAGGCTACGTTGCCTTTTTCAATTTTCCAAAGGAGCTGCATTACCTCTTCTTCTGCCTTGGTGAGTTGTTTCATTTTTAACTAATTTTTTAGTTCAATACGAAACAAATATAACTAAATATTTAGTTTAAACTAATTTTTTAGTTGAAAAATAGGTTAAAAATCCCCCAGTGTAGTATTCTGGAGGATAGTTGTTTAAAAAGTAACGGTAACCTTTCCTCTTAGATAAAAAGGTGTACCGGGTGTAAAATGAATCTCCTCAAAAGAATTCGGTTCATTGAATAAACGGCTTTCTGTCGCGAACTGTGTTTCGTTCCATTCGGTATCGAACAGGTTTTCTACAATCAAGCCAAAGGTCCAGTTGTTTACACTATAGTTAAGGGTTACATCGGCGACAAAATAGCCTTCGGCCACAATAGAATTGTCCTCGTTGGCGGGTCTGTCATCAATATATCGGCAACTAAGTCCTCCTGAAAAGCCTTGACTGCCTCCCAAAGTCACACCACCTGCCATCGTAAAATCGGGTGCCAGAGGAATGTAATCTTGTCCATCGGCGGCTTCAGTGCTACGGACTTGGGTGTAATTGGCATCAGAATACAAATAAAGCCAATCTAATGGCTGGTACCTCGCTCCCACTTCAAGTCCCATTCTTCGGGTTTTTCCACTAGGCTCCACAATCCCGGCATCCCCTACGTATACAAACTCTTGATCCAAGAACAGGGTCCACAAAGTGGCATTCAACACCAACTTATTTACTGGTTTTATAATGGTTCCCAAATCCACTCCGTAAGCGGCAGGTAGAATTTCTTCGCCTTCGTTCGCCACCACAACTCTAGTGTCGTTAGAGTGAAATCCAATTCCTGTTTTCAAGAAAATTTGGGTGTTTTCTGTTGGACTATAAATGGTATTGAACTTAGGACTAAAAGCCACCTTTTCTTCACTACGGCTATCGTACAGTTCACTCATTTTGTCAATGTAATCGAACCTAAAATAGTCCAAACGAACGGCTGGCTCAAAAGTAAATTGCCCTGATTTGAATTCGGCTCCCGCAAATGCGTAGCTGTTTACTTCATCGATATCACCATAAGCCAAACGCTCCAACAATTCTTGACGGTTCAGCGTATGTGATAATTGGTTATCGTCCACATTGTCGTATCTAAAACCAATTCCTGCGTTGTATTTGAACCCCATGTCTCCCAAACTGGCAGAATTGTTCTGAAAAACGGTTTTCGCCCCTGCCATTAATCGGTCTTCAAACTGTTTGATCTGATCTCCGTTCACGGGGTCTTCCAAGAAAAAGGTGAAGTTGGAGTACAATTCAAAGTCGTAATGGGAAACAAAAGCCATTGTATTGAGTGATTTACCAGCACCCAAGTTTTTGCTGTGATTCAATACAAAATTGGTTCGGCTCGTTTGTCCGCCCTCGGTATCGTCAATAGCGCCAAATCGACCAATCAATCCTTGATCTACCGCTCTTTGCGGTATTTGTCCTGATGCATCCCATTTACTTGTAAAGTGTGATGCGGTCAACAGCAACTCTTGATCACCTGGCAACGCGTATCGGTATCTTCCCAAAATATTGATACGATTAAAGTTTTGTGGTGACTCAAACGGACCATCCGTTAAATATAACTCGGAAGCTAAGTACGCATTGCTGTTTTGATTGTCCAAAACATTGAGCATCCCCATAAATCTTCGTGTTCCAAATTGCCCTGCTTCGGTGGACAACATACTCTTGTCCAAGCTTTTTCTCAATTTTAGGTTTACATAACCAGCCGTGTTAAAGTTTCCTTGATCGGCATAATAAGGTCCTTTTCCAAAGTTTACGTTTTCAATGGTTTCCGGAATCACAAAGTGAAGATCGGCATATCCCTGCCCGTGTGCGTGGGATACCATGTTCACGGGCATACCGCCTACATTAATGGCCACATCGGTACCGTGATCCACGTCAAAACCGCGTAAAAATATCTGCTCGGCCTTTCCTCCTCCAGCGTGTTGACCGATAATAAGGCCAGGAACCTTCCTCAAAATTTCTTGTGATGATTTTACGGGATTAGTTTTCACATCCACATCTACTATCCTGCTCAAAGCATCCACCTTTGACACCAAAACTACTTGGTCCAAAGAAATAGAACTCTCTTCAAGAACTATGGTCAACGGATTTTGTAAATCCGCTTGATTCACCACTCGGGTTTGCGTGGCATATCCCAATCTTGAAAAATAAATTGTATCCTTTACCGAGGTTCTATCCAGAACAAACTGCCCTGTGCCATCGGTATGGCTGTGTTGACCACTGGTCTTGTTAAAAATACCAGCGTCTTCCAATGGAGAACCAGTTTCATCTACCAGCTTTCCCTTTATGTTTTGTGCTGCGATTGTGCCCATGAACAGCATGGACAATGTCGCCATAAAATATTTCATGTCGTTGTCTTTTAATTTGATTTGTGTAAATAAGTTTGAACAATAGCAATGCTAGACCCAGTTCCATTCAAACATGGAACCTGTTCCTTAAAGTTTTGGCCTAGCCTATTTCAGCTATGTTGGGGAGGCGGCGTACTAACACCTTGGCACCAAAAAGAAGTTTTGCTTTGGTATGCCCAATCACTTTTACTAGTTATGGAAGTATCTATGTTCGATGGAATATGGACTTCTTCCACAAAATGTTTATCCAGTTGAAGACTGATATCATTCTTGGATTCTTGCTCATCTGAATGATTGGCTTCCAATAAATCCTTTAATGCTTCTAACGATTCGTGGGAGTGACCTGCCATAGCTTCCAACGAAGAATAATCTATGGCTTCGTGGTCCGAGACAAAATTATGATGGTGTGTTTTTGGAGTCAACACGTGTGATACTTCATGCAGGGCTTCCAATACCAAACCATTAAAAAGGCCTAACAAATAAAACATACACATCACGGTGCACCCTATGTGGATGAACCTTAATTTTTTATGTGTTTTATTCGTTTTCACGACAGCTTCGTAATTGGTTTCAAATTTACCTACGAAAAAATTAAGGGTAGGGTTTTATTTTGATTTTGTTTGTAACAATTGTCAGCTACATTTGTCTAACAGTAAAGCACAACCATGGATATTGCACTACTCATTTTAGGGTTTCTTTTGATGTTGGTCGGGATACTTGGAAGTTTTTTGCCCGTATTGCCAGGCCCGCCCATAAGTTGGGTTGGATTGTTACTGCTTTATTTAACCAAAGCAGTACCCGATAATTGGTGGATTTTGGGAATCACTTTTATAATTGCAATTACTATTACCATTTTGGATTATGTGATACCCGCTATGGGCACCAAACGGTTCGGTGGCAGCAAAGCTGGCATGTGGGGTACCATAATAGGCTTACTTGTGGCCATCTTTGTTCCCATTTTCGGTCCATTGGGCATTATCATTTGGCCATTTATTGGGGCCTTGGTAGGTGAACTGTTGAACAAGGCCAACAAAAAAACCGCCATGAAGGCGGCTTTCGGTTCGTTTTTAGGCTTTTTAACAGGTACCTTCATGAAACTTGTGGTTACCGTTATGTATGCCATTTTTTATGTCTACATTACCATAAAATATGCTGGAGACTTATTTACCTTTAGTTAGTCCAACCACTCCACTTTTTCAGAAATAGGGGTTCTACTTGATGGTTCCACATCACCATCATAATACCCCATAAAAAGAAATCCAAGACACCTTTCCCCTTCATTCATATCAAAAAATTCATCCATAAACTTTATGAGGCCCGGTGAGGCCCAATAAGCTCCAATACCCAGTTCTGTACAGCACAACCACATATTTTGAACCGCCATGGAGACAGCTGCAATTTCTTCCCATTCTGGCAAACTCTCCTTAGGGTCTCGTTGCATGCAAATGGCAACAACAGCAGCAGAATTGGAAGGGTTGAACTGCAGTTTTTTGATTTTCATTTGCTTTGGCTTGGGGTCTGCCTCCTGATATTTATTGGATAAAAAGGCACCCAACTCCTGTTTCTTTTCTCCCATTAGTACTTTAAAACGCCAAGGTTCCGTTTTTTTATGGGTCGGGGCCCAATTGGCGGCTTCCAAAATCTTTTCCAGGGTTTCTTTCGAAATAGGTTTATCTGTATATTGAGGTGGAAAAACACTTCTCCTTTCCTTGATTAAATCAAAAATCATAATTATAAAAAGTTAAATCTTTCTTCTTTCAAAACTTAGATAGCAAACGAAATGTCAGTTAGAGTTTTTTCCTTTGGAAAAAGTATCGAGAACAAAGCTTCCTATATTTCAATTCTCGATACTATTTTCTTCGTTTCACTCCAAAAATCACTCGAATTGACAAATCCAAAGTTACTCTCCAAAATGTTCACATCATAATTTCATAAGCAAATCCATACATTTTTGAAGAGCAGGGTTTCGATTATCCCTTTTCCAGACCATGCTCAATACAGCGCGCTGTTTTATTTTTTTCATTTCGATGAACTTCACCTTCATCTGAAATCCGTGTTGAAGCGTCGTTGGTACAATGGCAATGCCCAATTTGTTCTCTACCAATTTAAAAATGGTCTGCGCATGCACCGATTTATGGGAAACATTGGGCACAAACCCACTATCTTCACAAATACTCAGAACAGTATCGTAGTACATGGGGCTGTAATCTTGAGAAAACAGGATAAAATCTTCATCCGCCACTTGATTAATGTTTTTGAAATTCTTTTCATCCAAATAATGCTCCGCTGGAAGCACCAAAGAAAAGGTGTCCTCAAAAACAGGTCTTACTTCAAGTCCTTTTGGCACTCTGGATAATCGTACAAAACCAAGGTCCAAACGGTCGGCCAATATCGCATTGATCTGCGCCCGATTGGAAAGCTCTTCTAAAGTGGTATGCACCGTTGGATACTTTTCCTTCAAACCCAACAACAAATTGGGAACCACATTTTGCATGGCCGAACCCAAAAATCCGATTCGAACTTCTCCCAAATGTCCTTCTCCTATAAGTTTAAGCTGTTTTTTGGTCTGTTCGAGGTGATTCAAAATAAATTCCACTTCTTTTTTCAAGAATTCCCCGGCCGCGGTCAAGCTTACCTTTTTCTTATCACGGATAAAAAGTTGGGTCTCAAGAATTTCTTCCATCTGTTTAATCTGCGTGCTCAATCCTGGTTGAGAAATAAAGAGTTTTTCTGCGGCTTTTCTGTAATGAAGTTCCTCGGCCACGGCCAGAAAATAGATGAAATGTCGAAGTTCTATTTGATAATTCATACTTATTGATTGTTACAAAAATAAGTATTGGTGATTATTAAACCTAACTAGTAATTTTATTCAAAAGAAAAACATGGCGATAGACCGAACATTTCAATTTGGTGAAGACCATTTAACCGCAAGCATAGCTTTGGGATTGGCCCAAGGTAGCATAAAAGGTGTTTTTACAGATGAATGCCTAAAAAATGTAAATGCGAGTTACCAACGTGTACAGCGTATTGTGGAAAAAGGCGATACGGTGTATGGCATCAATACGGGATTTGGCCCTTTGTGCAACACCAAAATATCCAAGGAGGACACCAAAATTCTTCAATCCAACATATTGCAGAGCCATAGCGTAGGTGTCGGCCAACCTATTTCTACGGAATTGGCAAAAATTATGCTAATTCTAAAAATCCATGCTTTGGCCAAAGGATACTCTGGTATTGCAGAAGCTACCTTACAACGTATGCTTTGGCATTTGGAAAACGATGCCATTCCCGTGGTTCCAAGTCAAGGTTCGGTAGGGGCATCAGGCGATTTGGCACCACTTTCCCATTTGTTTCTCCCATTGATTGGACTGGGCAAGGTACAGTACCAAGGCAAGACCATTCCAACCCAAGAACTATTCGAAAAAAACAAACTAAAACCATTGGAATTAGGACCGAAGGAAGGACTCGCCTTGATCAACGGAACCCAATTCATCGCTGCTCATGGCGTAATGGTAGTACATAAATTACAGCATTGCCTTCGACATGCGGACATTATTGGCGCCATGATGCTCGAAGGCCTGCAAGGTTCCATGAAGCCCTTTTTTGAAGAATTGCACCAACTTCGTCCTTTCAAGGGAAACCAACATGTGGCGGGAAGGATTCGAACCCTGCTTCAAGGTTCCGAAATTTTGGAAGACCATATCGATTGCGAACGGGTGCAGGACCCATACTCCCTACGTTGTATGCCTCAGGTTCACGGAGCATCCCGTAATGCATGGCTCCACCTCAAGGAATTGTTGGAAATAGAACTCAATTCAGTAACGGACAATCCTGTCATCATAAATGATGAACTGACCATTAGCGGAGGAAATTTCCATGGGCAACCCTTGGCCATGGCCTTGGATTATGCCGCATTGGCCGCTTCGGAAATTGGAAACATATCCGACCGGCGTATCTATCTGGCCCTCGAGGGCAACAGCCCCGGTGTTCCCAAATTATTGATGAACGATACCGGAATCAATTCCGGCTACATGATTCTTCAGTATACATCAGCAGCATTGGCCAGTGAGAACAAAAGCTTATGTTTTCCCGCCAGCGCCGATAGCATCCCTACCTCTTTGGGTCAAGAAGATCATGTAAGCATGGGGTCTATTAGCGGTAGAAAAGCGCTTAACATTATTGAAAATGTGGAAAAAATACTTGCCATTGAATTGTTGACATCGGCCCAAGCCTTTGAATACAGAAAACCACTAAAATCAGGTATTGTGTTAGATGAAATCCATACATTCCTGAGAACAAAAGTCGCTTTTGCCGAAAACGACCGTGTTTTTGCGGATGACATCGAAATAGGAATCGAAATTATCCAAAACCGTGAGATCATTGATTTGGTGGAAAAAGTAATGAAAGAAAAAGATCTTTCTTGGAACACACCACATCTTGATGAATTTGAAACGTATTAAAATGAACAAACCACTATTAATAGGACCATTTACCCAATTACTCCCCATGACAGGACTCCCATTAAAAGGAGCGCTCAAAGATGAGCAACTGCCCATCATTGAAAACGGGGGTATTTTAGTTTCCGAAGGAAAAGTCCTCAAAGTTGGTGTTTTTGACGAGTTGAAATCCGATGATGTCGATGTGCACCATATCGAAGGTCAATATGTTTGTTTGCCCGGATTTGTGGACTCCCACACCCATATCTGTTTTGGAGGTACGCGTGCTAGGGATTATGCGTATCGAAATGCCGGAAAAACCTATTTGGAAATTGCCAAAGCAGGTGGTGGTATCTGGGATACGGTAACACAAACTCGAAGGGCATCACAAGGAGCATTAGTGGAAGGCATTATTTCCAGAAGTGAAAAACATCTCAAAAACGGTGTAACCACTATTGAGGTGAAAAGTGGTTATGGCCTTTCCGTGGATGAAGAATTAAAAATGCTACGCGCCATAAAGCAGGCCAATGAAAGCTCGAGTGCTACATTGGTTCCGACCTGTTTGGCAGCCCATATGAAGCCTAAAGATTGGAATCAGGACAAGGTATATCTTGATGAAATTATTTCCACATTGTTCCCCATCATAAAAGAGGAAAACTTGGCCCATCGGGTGGATGCCTTTGTGGAAGAAAGTGCTTTTTCTCCCGAAGAAATCAAACCCTATTTCCAAAAAGCCAAAGAACTTGGGTTCGACATTACGGTTCACGCCGACCAATTTACTACGGGTGGCAGTCAGGTTGCCGTAGATTTTGATGCAGTAAGCGCCGACCATTTAGAAGCCAGTAGCGAAAAGGAAATTCAATTATTGGCAAAGAGCAACACCATTGCGACCGCCTTGCCAGGAGCATCCATCGGTTTGGGATGCGCCTACACGCCAGCACGGAAAATTCTGGATGCAGGTGGAGCTTTGTCCATTGCCAGCGACCACAACCCGGGGTCTGCCCCCATGGGCGACCTATTGACGCAAGCCAGTATTTTAGGAACCTTTGAAAAGCTTTCTAACACCGAGGTTTTGGCAGGTATCACTGCGAGGGCTGCAGCTGCTTTACGGTTAGCCGACCGAGGAAAACTGGAAGCTGGGGCACAGGCTGACTTTGTTCTTTTCCCAACGGATAACTACCAAGAAATCACTTACCACCAAGGGCAATTAAAGCCTAGCGAGGTTTGGAAAAAGGGAACGCCCATCCACTAAAAATTGAATCATGACTGAATTTCAGCGACAAATATTACAAGGAATACCCGAGCAACTTCCGCCCAAAAAGGCATACCCTAAAAATGGAAATCCAGCGCCAAAACGAAAGGACATCCTTTCCAAAGAGGAAAAAAAGCTGGCCCTACAGAATGCGCTACGCTATTTTCCCGAAGCTTGGCACAAGGAGCTAGCATCTGAATTTGCCGAAGAGTTAAAAAAATATGGCCGTATCTACATGCATCGGTTTAAGCCCGATTATGAGATGTATGCACGGCCCATTTCGGAATACCCTGCCAAAACACATCAGGCTGCGGCTATCATGCTGATGATTCAGAACAATTTGGATCCTGCGGTGGCACAGCATCCCGAAGAACTCATTACCTACGGAGGAAATGGAGCGGTTTTCCAAAACTGGGCACAATACCTGCTTACCATGAAATATTTGGCCAAAATGACCGAAGAGCAAACCCTTAACATGTATTCAGGTCATCCGATGGGCCTTTTCCCATCATCTAAAGAAGCACCTAGAGTGGTGGTCACCAATGGTATGATGATTCCCAATTACTCCAAACCCGACGATTGGGAACGCTTCAATGCATTGGGTGTCAGCCAATACGGACAAATGACGGCTGGTTCCTATATGTACATTGGTCCACAAGGTATTGTTCACGGAACGGCCATCACAGTAATGAATGCTTTTCGTAAAGTATTGCAGAAAAACGAATTGCCCGAAGGAAAAATCTTTTTGACCGCAGGATTGGGAGGTATGAGCGGTGCTCAACCCAAAGCGGGCAATATCGCAGGGGGTATTACCATTTGTGCTGAAGTCAATCCCGAAGCTGCCAAAAAAAGACACGACCAAGGTTGGGTGGATGAACTTTTGGTCGATTTAGATTTATTAGCCGTGCGAACCAAAGAAGCTGTGGAAAACAAAGAAGTAGTTTCCTTGGCATACATCGGCAATGTGGTGGATGTTTGGGAACGTTTTCACGAAGAGAACATCTTTATTCATTTGGGTTCCGATCAAACCTCTTTGCACAATCCTTGGGCAGGTGGTTATTATCCGGTTGGACTTTCTTTTGAGGAATCCAATTCCTTGATGGTGGAAAATCCCGAAGCATTCAAGGAAAAAGTGAAGGAATCGTTGCGAAGACAAATCAATGCCATCAACAAACACACGGCAAAAGGCACCTACTTTTTTGATTATGGAAATGCCTTTTTGCTGGAAGTTTCGCGAGCAGGTGGCGATGTAATGGCCGAGAACAATATTGATTTCAGGTATCCATCCTACGTGCAGGATATTTTGGGTCCAATGTGTTTTGATTATGGTTTTGGCCCGTTCCGATGGGTATGTACATCGGGCGACCCAAAAGACCTTCAAAAAACCGATGCCATTGCCCTTGAAGTAATGAAAAAAATCAAATCTGAAGCGCCAGAAGAAATCCAACAGCAGATGCAGGACAACATCAAATGGATTTCGGAGGCAGAACAAAACAAATTGGTAGTAGGCTCACAGGCTAGAATCCTGTATGCCGATGCAGAGGGACGAAGCAAGATTGCAGATGCCTTCAATACGGCCATTGCCAAAGGAGAAATTAGTGCTCCCGTAGTTTTGGGGAGGGACCATCACGATGTGAGCGGAACAGATTCTCCCTTTAGGGAGACCAGCAACATTTATGATGGCAGCAAGTTCACCGCCGATATGGCCATCCAAAATGTGATTGGCGATAGTTTTAGAGGTGCCACTTGGGTTTCCATCCATAATGGTGGAGGTGTTGGCTGGGGAGAAGTAATCAACGGTGGATTTGGAATGGTACTCGATGGTTCCGAAGAGGCATCCAACCGATTGAAGAAATTGTTATTTTTTGATGTGAACAATGGAATTTCCCGAAGAAGTTGGGCCAGAAACAAGGAAGCTCGCTTTGCCATTGAACGGGAAATGGAACGTTCTCCCAATTTAAAAGTAACTTTGCCTTATCTTGTAGAAAGGGATATTTTGGACGACCTTTTTTAATGTAATGAAACACTACACACTCCCGAAAAAAGAACTTTGGACTGGTAGAGTCTCCAACAAATGGCTATACCTGCACGAAAAAGTGCATTGCACGCCTTTGAAGGAACTTCCTGAAGCCCAGAAAAAATCCATTGCTCTTTTGGGCTATGCTTGCGATGCAGGGGTACACCGGAATCAGGGCCGTGTTGGGGCCGCGGATGGACCAAACGTAATTAAAAGTAGTTTTGGAAAAATGCCCAACCATTTGGGGAGCAACGTTCTTTTGCACGATGTGGGTTCGGTTACTTGCACCAATAGCGATATGGAATCTGCCCAAGGACAACTTGCCGAAATAGTCACGACCCTTTTAGAGAAAAAACAGTTTCCCATTCTGTTGGGGGGCGGACACGATATGGCTTATGGTCACTATAACGGCATCAAAAAATATCTGGATGCCAAAAAAGAGGGACAGACTATAGGCATCATCAATTTTGATGCACATTTTGATTTGAGGAAAAACACGGAACAAAGTAATTCGGGCACTCCGTTTTATCAGATTGCCAAGAACTGTGAAAAAGAAGGCATTGATTTTAATTACCTCTGTCTGGGTATTCGAAAAGATGCCAACGATAGAAACCTTTTTCAAACGGCCAGAGACCTTGATGTCATTTATGTGATGAACGATACCTTTCAAATTCCACTATTAAACGAAATCACAACTTGGATCAACGCGTTTGCCAAGAACGTAGATCATATTTATGTAACTATCGACTTGGATGGGTTCTCCTCCGCCTATGCTCCTGGGGTTAGTGCCCCTTCGCCCATGGGTTTTAGCCCATATATGGTTCTAGAATGTTTGAAAACGATTATCGGTTCAGGAAAACTGATCAGTCTGGATATCGCCGAGATGAACCCAAAATATGATGTGGATGGGCAAACGGCAAAACTAGCTGCTTCTTTAGTGCACCATGTGGCACACGCTGTTTCGGAAAGTTAACGGTACTTATTTGTCATTCTGAGCCTTTCGACTACGCTCAAGACGGGCTTTGCGAAGAATCTATTGTTCAGGGAAATATAATTGGCTTGACACGAATTGCACGAATTACCACAAATGCTTTGTTATTTGTCAGGTCGAGCGTAGTCGAGACCTTTGGTAGTAAGGTGACATCCACATTTACTCTTTTACTCCCCACCACAAACAAAAAAAGCCTTCCAAATGGAAAGCCTTTCATTGGCGAGCATCAGTTTGATGCTTCAACCTGATTCCAATCATCGTGATTGAAATCCAACACAACAAGACAAAGATATGATGATTTTTCCGAAATAAAGACAGCAGAAGTTGTTCATATTTATTTTATGGATTATTTCCATTTTATAGGAATATTTCCATAATTTAGCTTTCCTTCAGCTAAACAATGAAAAAAACGATTTTGCATCTAGACTTGGATACTTTTTATGTGTCCGTGGAACGTATCATCAATACAGAGCTTAAAAGCAAGCCCTTATTGGTAGGCGGCACCAGCGACCGTGGTGTGGTAGCAGCCTGTAGCTACGAGACCCGCGGGTTTGGGGTGCATTCCGGTATGCCCATGAAAATGGCCAAGGAACTTTGCCCGGAAGCCGTGGTGATTCGTGGCAATGCAGGCACCTACAGCAAGTATTCGGATGTGGTTACGGAAATCATCAAGGAACAGGTTCCCCTTTTTGAAAAATCGAGCATTGATGAATTTTATGCCGATCTATCTGGCATGGATCGTTTTTTTGGCTGTTACAAATTTGCTACGGAGATGCGTCAGAAAATCATTCGGGAAACAGGCCTGCCTATTTCGTTTGGGCTATCAGTGAACAAAGTGGTTTCCAAAGTGGCGACCAACGAGGCCAAGCCCAACAATCAACTTAAGATAGACTTTGGTCTGGAAAAGCCTTTTTTGGCTCCGCTTTCCATCAAAAAGATTCCGATGGTGGGCGATAAAACCTATCAAACTCTAAGAAATCTGGGGATACGGCAGGTAAAAACCGTTCAGGATATGCCCGTGGATATTATGCAACGGGTACTGGGTGCCAACGGTCGGGTAATTTGGAAAAGGGCCAATGGCATAGACAATACTCCCGTGGTTCCGTTTCACGAGCGAAAATCCATCTCCAACGAAAGGACTTTTGACCGAGACACCATCGATGTCACAAAACTGAAAGGCATTTTGATCGCTATGACCGAAAATCTGGCCTACCAATTGCGTCGGGGCGATAAATTAACGGCCTGTATTGCCGTGAAGATTCGGTATTCCGATTTTAACACCTATTCCAAACAATCGCGCATTCCCTACACGAGTGCAGACCACACCCTTATTCCCAAAATATTGGAACTGTTCAATTCACTATATAATAAACGAATGTTGGTTCGTCTTATCGGAATTCGGTTTAGCCATTTGGTGTCGGGCAACTACCAAATCAATCTTTTTGAAGATACCGAAGAGACCTTAAACCTTTCCCAAGCCATGGATCATGTCCGCAATCGGTTTGGAAGTCGAAGCGTGTTGCGCGCCTCCGCCATGGGCGCAAAAACCATCGGGAGCATGCACAATCCCTTTAACGGGGAACCGCCTGTGGTTTTGGCTCACAGAAAACAGTGAACAATGAGCAATTTCCAATGAACATTAAACAATTGGTAATTGATAACTGAAAATTGACAATTGTATTTAAACTGCCACACATATTACAGTTTGCGGTTCGGGACCTTCTCGGAGGTTGAGCTATTGCAGTTGGCACAAGAAAACCACGTGACCCAATTGGTGCTCACGGACATCAACAACACCTCAGCGGGACTGAATTTTGCTCGAAAGGCGCCCGAATTTGACGTGAAACCCATTCTTGGTATCGATTTTAGGAATGGGGTCCAACCCTGCTTTATCGGGATTGCCCAAAACAACGAGGGCTATCTGGAACTGAACGATTTTTTGTCCCGTCACCTTCATGATAAATCTAAGATTCCTGATAGGGCGCCTGCTTTTACAAATGCGTTTGTAGTATATCCGTTTGAACAGGTACTGCTCAACGAACTGAATCATTTTCAGGGTCATGAGTTCATCGGAGTCTCCATTAAAGATTTACGCAGACTTCCGTTCTCGAAATTGGCTTCTCTTACAAACAAATTGGTGGTGCAGCAACCCGTTACTTTCCGGAACAAGCAAGATTTTAATGCCCACAGATTACTGAGGGCCATCGATAATAACGTACTGCTGAGTAAACTTCCGAAGGAAGAAGAAGCAAACGAGGAAGAGAAAATGTACCCTATCCAAAATCTGGCTGCTGCGTTTTCTGAATTTCCTTTTATTCTGGAAAACACGGAAAAACTGCTCAACAAGTGCAGTATCCATTTTGATTTTTCCAAGGACAGAAAACCTCAAAACCTTGAAACGTATCTAGGAAGCGTAGAAGAGGACGAACAGCTCTTGGAAAAACTATGTGCCAAAGGACTCCCCTATCGGTATGAAGAGGTGAACGACTCCATCAAAAGCAGATTGAAAAAAGAATTGGAGCTCATCAAAAAAATGGGTTTTGTCTCCTATTTTTTGATCAATTGGGATATTGTTTCCGAAGCAAGGCGAAGGGATTTTTTTTACGTGGGTCGAGGAAGTGGCGCCAACAGCATTGTGGCCTACTTGCTCCGCATCACCGATGTGGATCCTATGGAGCTTGATCTTTATTTTGAGCGTTTCATCAACCTGTACCGAGCCAATCCACCTGATTTTGATATTGATTTTTCATGGAGGGACCGCCCTGCCATGACGGAATACATCTTTAAACGCTTTGAACACGTTGCCCTGCTCGGAACATATGTCACTTTTAAAGAACGTGGCGTTGTCCGAGAGTTGGGGAAAGTATTTGGGCTCCCGCCCCAAGACATTGATTTTTTATTGACGGGAAGATACGCCATAGAACAGTTAGACCACGTTTCCAAACTCGTCCTGAAATATGGCGGCTTGCTTAAGGGCAAACCCAATTATCTGAGTATTCACGCTGGGGGCATTTTAATTTGCAACAAGCCTTTACATTGGTTTTCGGCCACCCATTTACCACCAAAAGGATTTCCCACAACACAATACGATATGGTAATCGCCGAAGATGTAGGGCTTTATAAGTTTGATATTCTTGGTCAACGCGGATTGGGTAAAATCAAAGAGGCCTTGGAAATTGTCGCCTACAATCAACCTGAAAAATATAATGGTATCGATATTCACGATATCAAAGGTTTTAAAAAAGACCCTGTTATCAATAACCTCATCAAAACCGCACAATGTATGGGTTGTTTTTATGTGGAGTCGCCCGCCATGCGCATGTTGTTGAAAAAACTACAGGTCGATAATTATTTGGGATTGGTGGCCGCCAGTTCCATTATCCGTCCTGGGGTGGCCAAAAGTGGTATGATGCGAGAATACATCCTGCGGCATCGCAACAAGGGCAGAACCGAGGAAAAAGCACACCCTATTATGTTGGAGATTATGCCCGACACCTATGGTGTGATGGTCTACCAAGAAGATGTAATCAAAGTGGCCCATCATTTTGCGGGATTGGACCTTGGCGAGGCCGATGTGCTTCGCAGGGGCATGAGCGGCAAGTTCCGTTCGCGGGCCAAATTCCAAAAAGTGCAAGACAAGTTTATTTCAAATTGCAGAAAAAAGGGCTACTCGGAATCCATGATTTCCGAAATCTGGAACCAAGTGGCCAGTTTTGCGGGCTACGCTTTTGCCAAAGGGCACTCCGCTTCGTACGCCGTGGAAAGCTATCAAAGTTTATTTTTGAGGGCCTATTTTCCCTTGGAATATTTGGTGGCAGTGCTCAACAACGGAGGTGGATTTTACCGTTCAGAATTCTATGTGCACGATGCCCGTATGATGGGTGCCACCATTTATCCGCCCTGTGTGAACAAAAGTATGGCCGTAAACCGCATTTATGGCACCCATATTTATTTGGGAATGATGTACCTCCGTGATCTGGAGAGCAGGGTCATGGAACGCATCCTAAAAGAGCGCATGCTTCACGGAAGTTTTACTTCTCTGGAAGATTTTCTGGACCGCGTGTTCATCCGCATGGAACAACTTTCTATCCTGATTCGTATCGATGCCTTCCGGTTTACGGGAATCAACAAGCACGAACTGCTTTGGAAGGCCCATTTGATGCTTTCAAAAAACGACCGATTGGAACACCCGAAGCTTTTTCCACCGAGGCATCAAAAATTTCAAATGCCCCAACTGAACACCACCGCCTTGGAGACCGCTTTTGAGCAATTGGAACTTTTGGGGTTCTGCCTTTGCAGTCCTTTTGAACTTTTGGAGGAACCTCCCAAAAACACCAACGGACAAAAAGATATGGAACGGCACCTCAACAAATACATAGACATTTATGGGTATCTGGTCACCCTAAAAAATACCTCCACGCATCACGGCAAGCGCATGCATTTTGCGACTTTGGTGGACCAGCATGGCGAAGTGTTCGATACGGTACTCTTTCCTCCTGTTGCGGCCAAATATTATTTTCGGGGAAAGGGTATTTATCGATTTTATGGTAAAGTGGTGGAAGAGTTTGGTTTTTTGAGCATTGAAGTTATCAAAATGAAAAAAGAAAACTACATCCAAGACCCCCGATATGCCGATATGAGGACAAGCAAAAAGTTGTTTGGTTCGAACAAGTGAACGGAATACCGTAACTTAGGAAAGCGAATTAAACCAGTGCATGAAAATTAGAATCAAAGGGAATTCCATACGATTTAGATTGACCCAAAGCGAAGTACAACAATTATCTGAAATGGGTTCGGTAAAGGAAACCGCCGAATTTGGACCGAACGTTTTTCAATATCAAGTTAAGTTGATGTCCTCTGTCCAAAATCTACAAGCATCATACTCCAATAATACTATACTGATGATGGTTCCCGAGGCCGATGGAAAAAAATGGTTCCACAACGACACCATTGGTTTTGAACATGAAATGGAGCTTTCCACAGGAAAAAAACTGCATTTATTATTGGAAAAAGACTTTACCTGCCTTGAAAATAGGGATGAAGACCAATCGGACAATTATCCCAATCCAAAACTGCAACATTAACCACGATGGAAAAAGAAATAAAACGTAATGTCTCCCTTACCGGGGAAATTAAATTCACGGGGCTTCGTCTAAAGGAGCCCATGCAAACTTCCGCTGGTTTCCAAGGCGTAAAAGAAGCATTACGTCACAGTTTTAAGGAAATGGGCATAGTACGTTCCATGAACACCCTGTCACAAATGAACCAAGAGAATGGTTTTCGCTGCCCTAGTTGTGCCTGGCCCGTTCCCGAACATCCATCAAAAATTGCGGAGTACTGCGAGAATGGAGCAAAAGCATTGGCAGACGAAGCAACCAGAGAACATATCGGTGCGGAGTTTTTTGCAGAACATTCCGTGGAAGAGCTTTCTCAATTAAGCGATTTTGAACTCAATAAATTAGGAAGGATTGTAGAGCCGATGCTTCTCAAACCAAATAGCATACACTATGAGCCCATTACGTGGCAAGATGCTTTTGAATTAATATCGGAGGAATTACATCGTTTGGACAATCCGAACGAGGCGATATTTTATACCTCAGGTAGATCCAGTAATGAAGCTGCCTATCTCTACGGAATGTTTGCCCGTGCTTTCGGCACCAACAATATGCCCGATTGTTCCAATATGTGCCACGAATCATCCGGAGTGGCACTTTCCGAAACTTTGGGGATCGGTAAAGGTTCTGTAAAACTTGATGATTTGCATGGAGCGGAAGTTATTCTTGTGGTGGGACAAAACCCAGGAACCAATCACCCAAGAATGTTATCGGCCTTGGAAAAGTGCAAAAAGAACGGTGGCAAGATCATCAGTATAAATCCATTAGCAGAAACGGGATTGGTCAACTTTAAAAACCCACAGAGTGTTTCGGATATGTTGGGGAACGGACAACCTATTGCTGATATCCACTTACCTGTAAAAATCAATGAGGATATTGCCTTGGCCAAGCTCATCTTAAAAAAATTGGTTGCGCTCGATGCTAAAATTTCCAATGTGCTCGACCATGAATTTATTGTGGAATATGTTGATGGTTATGATGACCTCTTAAAAGACCTTGAGCGCTACGATACGGAAAGTCTCCAACAACGGACTGGAGTCTATATGCGCAAAATAGACAAGGTAGCCGAATTATTGGCAGAGAACTCCAAAATAGTCATCTGTTGGGCTATGGGGATTACCCAACATAAAAATGCGGTAGAGTGTATTAAGGAATACGTAAACATTTTGTTGCTGAAGGGCGCAATAGGCAAACCTTTTGCAGGAACCTGTCCTGTACGCGGGCATAGCAATGTGCAAGGAGATCGTTCTGTGGGCATTATGCATTATGTGAACAAAACTTTGAACAACCGAATTCAAGAGCACCTCAATTTTGATCCACCTACCGAAAAGGGATATGACACTGTGGAAGCTATCGAGGCCATGCACGAGAAAAAGGCCAAGGTCTTTATTTGCTTGGGCGGCAATTTTTTAATGGCGGCATCCGATACAACATATACTGCAGAGGCCATTCAAAATTGTGATTTAACGGTTCAGATAAGTACCAAACTGAACCGAAGTCATTTGGTGACAGGTAAAACTGCCTTGCTATTGCCAACCTTTGGTCGTTCCGAAAAAGATGAGAAGAACGGGGAACTCCAATTTTTGACCATGGAGAGCAGTACTGGGAAAGTACGCCAGAGCAAAGGATTATTGAAACCCGCTTCGGAACAAATAAAAAGCGAGCCTGAAATTATTTCACTATTGGCACACACTTATTTTAGGGGCAACCATTCCATGAATTGGTATGAGTTGGGGCAGGATTACAACCTTATCCGAAAACTCATTGATAAGACCGTAAAAGGATTTGAGAATACCAGCGAACAATCTAAAGGATTTGGGTATTATTTGCCCAATAACGTTCGTAAGCGTGATTTTCGCATGCTTCCCAATGGGATGGCGCAGTTATCGATTACCTCATTGCCCGACCATCAATTAAAACCTGATGAATTGTTGTTGATGACCATTCGTTCCCATGATCAATTCAATACTACTATTTATGGATTGAACGACCGCTATCGTGGTATCCACAACGAGCGCCGAGTCGTTTTTATGAATGAAAAAGATATGACTGAAAAGGGGTTGACCAAATTAGATGTTGTCAATCTCCACAGTAATTATGATGGGATTCAGCGAACCGCCGAAAAATTCATAGTTATACCCTACGAAATACCAAAGGGAAATATGGCCGCTTATTTTCCAGAGACCAATTTATTGGTTCCCTACAATCATTTTGCGGACAAGAGTCAGACACCCATCAGTAAATCAATCAAAGTAACCGTAGAAAAAGTTTCCTGATACTTAACTATTTGAACGCGGAGATACCCGTAATGTCGGCTCCGGTAATCAACAAGTGAATATCATGGGTGCCTTCATAAGTGATTACACTTTCCAAGTTCATCATGTGGCGCATAATGCTATACTCCCCAGTTATACCCATTCCACCTAACATTTGTCGAGCTTCACGAGCAATTTTGATGGCCATTTCCACATTGTTACGTTTAGCCATGGAAATTTGTGCCGTAGTCGCCTTTCCTTCATTCTTTAATTGTCCCAAACGAAAAGCCAACAACTGGGCCTTGGTGATTTCGGTAATCATTTCGGCCAACTTCTTTTGCTGAAGCTGAAATCCGGCAATGGGTTTCCCGAACTGAATTCTTTCTTTGGCATATCTAAGTGCGGTATCGTAACAATCCATAGCTGCCCCGATGGCTCCCCATGCAATTCCATAACGAGCGGAATCCAAACAACCGAGCGGTGCGCCCAAACCATTTTTACCGGGCAACAAGTTTTCTTTGGGCACTTTTACATTATCAAAAATAAGCTCCCCTGTAGCAGATGCACGTAATGACCATTTGTTATGGGTCTCTGGTGTAGAGAATCCCTCCATTGCGCGTTCCACAATAAGTCCATGGATTCTACCTTCTTCATTTTTGGCCCAAACCACGGCCACATCGGCAAATGGTGAGTTCGAAATCCACAATTTGGCTCCATTCAATACATAATGGTCTCCAGCATCCTTGAATTTTGTCTCCATGCCTCCAGGATTGGAACCATGGTTAGGTTCAGTGAGCCCAAAACAACCCATCCACTCCCCTGTTGCCAATTTGGGTAGATATTTTTTACGTTGTTCCTCGGAACCATAAGCAAATATGGGGTACATGACCAAGGAAGACTGAACAGAAGCCGTGGAGCGAACTCCACTATCTCCGCGTTCAATTTCTTGCATAATCAACCCATAACTGATTTGGTCCAGCCCAGCACCTCCATATTCTTCAGGAATATAGGGTCCAAAAGCTCCAATTTCGGCCAAACCTCCAATAATTTGCTCAGGAAATTCTGCCTTTTGGGCATATTCCTCAATAATGGGAGAAATATCTCGCTTTACCCATTGACGGGCTGCATCACGAACCAGTTTGTGCTCTTCGGAAAGTAAATCGTCGAGGTTGTAATAATCTGGGGCTTCAAATAAATCAGGCTTCATTCGGAATAAATTTTGAGTAAATATAACATTTCATTCATGTATTGTTACATTTTTAAATAAAATGCTTGGGTCAATTCAATATATTCTTTGGTGTATTGATGTCTTCCTTTCTCAATGACCATGGTATTAATTATAGGTTCATTTTTATGAAAACTAAATTCCATCAAACTCCTTTTAAAATTGGTCTCGGGATTTCCTTTTACCCTTGTGATTCGGTTCGGGTACAATTCAACATTTTGAGCAAGGTCAATAAAAGTCTCCTCTTCTTTAAAAGGAATGATTACAGCAAAAATTCCATCTTCCATTAAAAACTTAGAAACTCCATGAACCAGTTCATCGAACGGCAACGAACTACTTTGCCTTGCCTTATCCCTAGATGGGTCAGCACTTGCGACATCTTCAGCATAAAACGGTGGATTAGAAACTATTAAATTGTACTTATCGTCCATTTCATCCACAAACTCATCAAATTCTGCATGGTAACAGAATAGTCTGTCTGCCCATGGAGAGGCCTCAAAATTGGCAACACATTGTTCGTATGCATGATCATCCAGCTCAATGGCATCAATAACTTGTGCTGAAGAACGCTGGGCCAACTGCAAAGCGATTAGTCCAGTTCCCGCGCCAATATCCAAAATAGATTCTGGTTGTTTGTCCAATGATGCCCAAGCACCCAACAATACACCATCAGTACCCACCTTCATGGCGCATTGATCTTGGTGAATTGTAAATTCTTTGAATTTGAATGCCTTCATCATTTCAAAGGTAATTAAGAAAGGAATCTAAATAGCCCTTTTTATTCGCTTCAGTCTTGTTAACCCAAATAAAGTTCAACCAAACCTTCAGGAGCTTTTACATGGATGGTTTTGTTTTCCCGATCAACTTTGTTGATAATATCATCATTTATCGGAATAAACAACTCTTTATCACCCTTTTTCACCTCAAAAAGGTCTTGGGAAGCATTATCGTTTACGGATTCAACAACACCAATATCCCCGTGTACTTCATCCAATATTGTAAAGCCTATTACTTCGTGGTAGTAAAATTTGTTGCCTGTAAGTGGCGGCAACATGGTAAGGGGTAGATAAAGTTCGGAACCTATTAGTTTATCGGCTGTGGGTTCATCTTTTACCTCTTCAAAATCGATGCGAAGGAGATTAGATTTGTGCAATCGGCATCTATCAATAAAAAATGGAACCAGATTGTTTCCCAATGAAACAAGCACTGATTCCATATTTTCGTAGATATCGGGTTCATCGGTGTCCAATTTAATCAACACCTCTCCCTTAAAACTATATTTTGAAACGACTTTGCCCAGATAGAAACAATCTTCCTTGCGCATCGTCCTATGTTTCTATTCTTCTTCTTTGGCAGCTTCTTCAGCAGCAGGAGCCTCTTCTTCGGCTGGTGCTTCTGCGGTAGCCTCCTCAGTTGCAGCTTCAGCAGTTTCTTCCGCAGCCTCTTCGGCTACTTCCTCTTCTGGCAATGCAGCGGCAGCTCTCTTGGCGCTAACTTCTTTTTCAGCTTCCAATGCTTTGGCTCTTGCTTCAGATTCAGCTTTGCTCAAACCATCTTTCTTGTCTTGGATTTTTTGTTCTTTCTCTTCCAACCAAGCTTTGAACTTTTCCTCAGCTTGCTCTTCGGTCATTGCTCCTTTGCGAACACCTACTGCTAAGTGGTGCTTCATCATCACACCTGAATAAGAAAGAATAGCTCTAGCCGTATCAGTTGGCTGTGCACCGTTCTGCAACCATTTTACAGAACCGTCTATATCAAGATTGATTGTAGCTGGATTGGTGTTTGGGTTATAAGTTCCCAATTTCTCCAAATATTTACCATCTCTTTTCGCTCTTACATCTGCAGCGACTACCCAATAGAATGGTTTACCTTTTTTACCGTGTCTTTGAAGTCTAATTTTAACTGGCATATCACATTAATTTGTAGGGTGCCCGACCCTGATTATTAATTCTTTTTTAATCGCTTATCCGTTAAGCGGGTGCAAATATACATTTATTTGTTTATAGCACAGCGTTCAAAGCAAAAAAAGTTAAATCCCTTTAACAACTGAGGCTCATTACGTTAAACCTATGATAAACCTACTCAATCCTTTGGTATTCCGCTCATTATCTGTAATTTATATATGGATGTCGTCGAGAATCGATGACTACTAACCTAAAATGAAGAGAGATTATGAAGTATACCGTAGAAATGTCAAACAAATTGAACGAACTTTTGGAAAGAACCTATGATGCTGAAAAAGGCTTTAAGCAAGCAGCAGAAAAGGTTGACAATAAAACAATAAAGGATTTTTTCCTTAACAGTGCCAAACAGCGATACAATTTTGGTCAGGAGTTAAAAGCAGAAATTATGTCCTTCGGACAAGCACCCGATAAAGGAGGAAGCGCCAAAGGAACATTGCACAGATCTTGGATAAATTTTAAATCGTTGTTTACATCAAATAATGAAGAGGCGATGCTCGAAGAAGTACACCGCGGAGAGAAGGAAGCCATTGAAACTTACAATGACATCCTCCACGACAAAGATTTTGTTTTGCCGCCATCCACGGAAAGTCTTTTGATGAGACATAGAAATGCCATCAGGGAAACCTTGGAGACTGCAAACATATTTGAAACCGCAGTTTCATAATTCCAAAAGTCAATAGATAACAACAAGAAAAGCTGGGATATTCTCCCGGCTTTTTTTCGTTGATAACTCATCACAACTCTTTTTTATCAAATCTATCTTCTTCCGTACTTTTATTCATTCCTTTTTTTGACCGAGACAGATAGCTTATGTATTTAATTTTTGATACGGAAACCACAGGTTTGCCCAAACGTTGGAATGCTCCTATTACCGATACCGATAACTGGCCAAGATGCGTTCAGATAGCATGGCAATTGCACGATGAACTCGGAAATCTGATAGAGCATCAAGACTTTTTGGTAAAACCCGAAGGGTTCAATATTCCATACGAAGCGGAACAGATACACGGCATATCCACAGCTTTGGCAGAAGAAAAAGGCGTTCCTTTAAGTGAAGTTCTGGAAGCTTTTAACAAAGCAATGCGGCAAACCAAATTTGTAGTCGGTCAAAATGTGGGCTTCGATATCAACATTATGGGGTGTGAATTCCATCGTGAAGGCGTAGAAAGTCCAATGACCGAACTTCCCGTTCTCGATACTTGTACCGAACACACTGCGGAACTTTGTAAAATACCTGGAGGTCGAGGTGGTAAATTCAAGCTACCTACCCTTACCGAGCTTCACGAGTTTTTGTTCGGGGAACCCTTTTCCGAAGCACATAATGCAACGGCCGATGTTGAGGCGACCACGCGTTGCTTTTTGGAGTTGATTCGTAAAAAGCAGTATTCTTACCAAGAACTCGATGTTCAACCCGATTATTTTGAACGATTCTCCGAAACCAATCCTAAGGAGATAGAACTTATTGGGTTAAAGCATATCAATCTAAAAGCTGCATCCAAAGAAATTGCCGATGCCCTTTGGACAGAAGATACCGGAGGGGTTTCTGATGAGGAAATCCAAGAAAACGTGGAGACGCTGGAGGAGGAACCTTTTGTCCACCTACACAACCACTCACAGTTTTCGGTGCTTCAGTCCACCATCAATATAAAAGATTTGGTAAAAGCCACTGCCAACCATGGCATGCCCGCCGTTGCCCTTACCGACCACGCCAATATGATGGGCGCCTTTCATTTTGTAAAAGAAGTGATAGGACACAACAAAGCCGTAAAGGCTAAAAACGAAGAACTTATAGCCAATGGTGAGCAACCTGCGGAAAAAGAAATCACGCCCATTGTTGGTTGTGAATTTTTTGTCTGCGAGGACCACACCAATAAAAATGTGAAGGACTACGGGCATCAAATTGTACTCTTGGCCAAGAACAAAAAAGGGTACCACAACTTGGCTAAAATGTCCTCGATTGCATATACCGATGGATTCTACTACGTACCCAGAATCGATAAAAAAGTTGTTGAGCAATACAAAGAAGATGTAATCGCCCTTACGGGAAACTTGTACGGTGAAGTACCCAACAAAATTTTGAATGTTGGCGAAAAACAGGCCGAAGAAGCCCTTATTTGGTGGAAAGAACAGTTTGGTGATGATTTCTACATTGAAATCATGCGCCACGGTCAAGAAGATGAGGATCGCGTAAACCAAGTTTTGGTGCGAATGGCCAAAGACCACAATGTAAAACTGGTTGCTACCAACAACACCTATTATTGTGATAAAAAAGACGCCGAAGCACACGATATTTTATTGTGCGTAAAGGATGGTGAAAAACAATCCACGCCAATCGGGCGAGGTAGAGGTTATCGTTACGGATTGCCCAACCAAGAGTACTACTTCAAGTCTTCGGACGAAATGAAGGAGCTCTTTAAAGACTTGCCTCAAGCCATTTTGAACATTAAAGAGATTGTGGACAAAATTGAGCCCTACGATCTTGCCAGTGATATTTTGCTGCCCAAATTTGGTATCCCGGAAGAATTCAAGGACCCAGAAGATGAAGTTGATGGAGGCAATCGAGGTGAGAATGCCTATCTAAGACATATTACTTACAAAGGAGCCGAGAAACGCTACGGTGAACTTACGGATGAAATTAGGGAGCGGATAGATTTTGAGTTGGAAATTATCAAGAACTCAGGCTATCCCGGATACTTTTTGATTGTAGAGGATTTTATCCGCGAAGCTCGAAATATGGATGTTTCCGTGGGCCCGGGAAGGGGGTCCGCAGCAGGTTCGGTGGTGGCATACTGTTTAACGATCACCAATATCGACCCTTTGAAGTACGACCTGCTTTTTGAGCGGTTCCTGAATCCAGATAGGGTATCCATGCCCGATATCGATATTGATTTTGATGATGAAGGACGTAGCCGTGTGATGGACTACGTAATCAATAAATATGGTGCCAACCAAGTGGCACAAATCATCACTTACGGTACCATGGCGGCAAAATCATCCATTAGGGATACCGCCCGTGTATTGGATCTGCCCCTGGGTGATGCCGACCGTATCGCCAAGTTGATTCCCAATATGTCCAAGCTCAACAAGATATTTGGTGTTGACGAGGCAATTTTAAAGAAAAAATTCCGTGCCGATGACTTGGAAAAAGTACATGAATTGCTCAACATTTCGGAAACCGATGATCTAGAAGGACAAACCTTGAAGATGGCCCGTGTGCTTGAAGGTTCATTAAGAAACACAGGAATTCATGCCTGTGGGGTCATCATCACCCCGGACGACATCACCAACTTTGTACCCGTATCTGTTGCCAAGGATTCCGATCTTTATGTTACCCAGTTCGATAACTCCGTAGTAGAAAGTGCTGGTCTGCTAAAAATGGATTTCTTGGGATTAAAGACCTTGACCCTGATCAAGGACACCGTCAAAATCGTAAAGGCAAGGACAGGAACAGAGCTGGTACCCGATGATTTTCCACTGGATGATGAAAAAACATACGAGCTTTTCCAACGAGGGGAAACCGTAGGGGTATTCCAGTACGAATCCCCGGGGATGCAGAAACACATGAAAAACCTGAAACCAACGGTTTTTGATGATCTTATTGCCATGAATGCCCTCTACAGACCAGGCCCCATGGAATACATCCCGAGCTTTATTGCCCGTAAACATGGTGACGAAGAGATTACGTATGACCTTCCCGATATGGAGGAATATCTACAGGAAACCTACGGAATTACCGTGTACCAAGAGCAGGTGATGTTGCTCTCCCAGAAACTGGCCGGGTTCTCCAAAGGTGATGCGGACGTGCTCCGAAAAGCCATGGGTAAAAAGATTTTTGCCCTTCTGGAAAAACTAAAACCCCAGTTCTTGGATGGTGGGGAGAAAAACGGTCATCCGCGCGACGTGCTCGAAAAAATCTGGAAGGACTGGGAAGCATTTGCTTCCTACGCCTTTAACAAGAGTCACTCTACCTGTTATGCCTATATCGCGTATCAAACGGCCTATTTAAAGGCCCACTACCCTGCCGAATATATGGCCGCTGTGTTGTCCAACAACATGAACGACATTAAGCAGGTTACCTTTTTTATGGAAGAGTGTAAACGTATGGGGCTGGAAGTTCTGGGGCCAGACGTTAACGAATCCTATTACAAATTTGCCGTGAACAAGGACAATGCGGTACGGTTTGGCATGGGAGCCATTAAAGGTGTGGGACGTTCCGCAGTGGAGACCATTGTCGAAAACCGAAAGGACGACGGGCACTACAAATCTATTTTTGACCTGGCCAAACGGGTCGATTTACGGGCAGCCAACAAAAAAGCATTCGAGAACTTGGCGCTGGCAGGAGGGTTTGATTCCTTTGGAGACACCCATCGAGCCCAATATTTCCATGATGAGGGTGATGGTATCACATTCTTGGAAAAGGCTGTAAAATATGGTTCCAAGTTTCAAGAGAATCAAAATTCGTCACAAGTGAGCCTTTTTGGTGAAGCAAGCGAGGTACAGATTCCAGAACCCATTGTTCCTCCCTGTGAAGAATGGGGCACCATGGAAAAGCTGCGCCGCGAAAAAGAAGTGGTCGGTATTTATATTTCGGGGCACCCGTTGGATGATTTTAAAAAGGAAATCAAGGCGTTCTGCAAGAACACGGTTAGCGATTTCTCCCGTTTGGAAGAGCATGTAAACAGGGAACTCACTGTTGCCGGGGTAATTACCGATGTGCAGCACCGGGTTTCCAAAAATGGCAAGGGCTGGGGACTCTTCACACTGGAAGATTACAACGAATCTTATGAACTTCGGATTTTTGGGGAGGAGTATTTAAAGTTCCGTCATTTTTTGATGATCAATTCCTTTGTACACGTGAGGGCCTTTGTGCGCGAGGGCTGGGTAAATCGCGATACGGGCAAAAAGGGTGACCCAAGGCTTCAGTTCAACGATTTTAAACAGCTTCAAGATGTAATGGATGCTTTTGCCAAGAAGCTTACCATCAAACTAAATATTGACAGATTGCAGGAACAACGGATTCAAACCCTGAAGGATACTTTAAGGTTACATAAAGGAGAGCATCCTATTAGTTTTGTAATTTATGAAATGCAAGAGGAAATAAAATTGAAATTATCGAGTCGAAAACAGAAAGTGAAAATCAACAGCGAATTACTTTCAGAGTTGGATGCCCATGAAATTCACTATAAATTAAATTAGGTCATAACTATTACCAATGGCACAATAATTAAAACGAATATGTTGTATGTAAGTTACATGGGCATTATTTGACTAACTTTGCATAATATTAAAATAAATAAGATGGCACTAGAAATAACAGATGCAACTTTTGACGAAGTAGTTTTAAAAAGCGACAAGCCTGTCCTAGTAGATTTTTGGGCAGCATGGTGTGGGCCTTGTAGAATGGTAGGTCCAATCATTGAAGAAGTAGGACAAGAATACGACGGTAAAGCCGTTGTTGGTAAAGTAGATGTTGATGCAAACCAACAATTTGCCGCCAAATATGGTGTACGTAACATCCCAACTGTTTTGGTTTTTAAAGATGGCGAGGTGATTAACCGTCAAGTAGGCGTATCTCCTAAAAAAGTTTACACGGATGCAATTGATGCAGCACTGTAAAAAACCATTTAAATAATGGATTTTAAAAAAGGTTTGGCAAATGCCAAACCTTTTTTATTTTATCTTGTCTGCAGAAACAAGTCATGGATGTAAGATCGGAACTTAGCAAAGCAACCCTTTTTCAGAATTTGGAACTTTTGGCAAACCAAATTGTGGAAGGTTTTATTAGTGGTATCCATAAAAGTCCTTTCCATGGGTTCTCTGCGGAGTTTGCCGAACATAAAATCTATAACCCAGGGCAGAGCACCAAACATATTGATTGGAAACTCTTCGCTCGGACCGACCGTTTGTACACCAAACGTTTTGAGGACGAGACCAACCTGCGTTGCCACATGATTTTGGACAACTCAGCATCCATGTATTACCCCGAAGTCAAAGAATATTCCCTGGACAAACTTAACAAAATTGGATTTGGAGTACTTTCTATTGCTGCTTTAATGCAGGTTTTGAAGAAACAACGCGATGCAGTGGGGCTAAGTATTTATTCGGACACCTACGATTTTCATGCATCAGAAAAGAACAGTGAGCGACATTTTCAAATGTTGTATAACAAATTGAACGAGGTCGTGGCAAACAAAACCAACACGAAAGAGACCAAAACATACACCTTTCTGCATCAAATTGCCGAGAAAATACACCGAAGAAGCTTAATTTTTTTATTTACGGACATGTTTCAAACAGAGGCCGAAGAGGAAAAACTTTTTGAAGCACTGCGCCATCTCAAATACAACAAACATGCAGTAGTCCTTTTTCACTTGTTGGACCACGAGCACGAACTCAATTTTGATTTTGACAATGCCCCCAAACGTTTTGTGGATGTAGAAACAGGTGAACAGATAGATTTGTATGCCGATTCCATTAAGAAAGCATATTCGGAAAAAGTATTGGAATATCAGAAGGACTTGAAACTTAAATGCGCACAGTACCAAATAAAATATGTAGGGGTCGATGTTCGCTCGGACTTCTCCCAGGTACTGAATTCCTTTATGATCGAGAGGCAGAAGTTTGCTTGACTATTTTTTTAAAAAAATGTTTTGCCATATCCGAAATGAGAATGTATATTTGCACTCGCTTTAAAAAAGCAAATGAACAAGATTTGAATTCGACTGTTGTCGGAGTCTTACAAAGATAAAATCATTGGTCTGGTAGTTCAGTTGGTTAGAATACCTGCCTGTCACGCAGGGGGTCGCGGGTTCGAGTCCCGTCCAGACCGCAAAAAGCTCCGAGAAATCGGGGCTTTTTTGTTTTTAACACCTACCCTATTTACTCCAAACACCAATAATACCCTTCAAATTGCTTAAATATCGGTGATACCGTTAAACATCCCATCATTTGAGCAAAGCAAACCCACACGCAACACTTATCTTATTATCGAATATCTGAATTGATATAACGTAAAATAAAAAATAGATGAACAATAAAAACTACAGGAACAACCCGGAAGGGCTCCGACACATAAGAACTTTAATCGATGAACAGAAAACAGTAATGATGGCCAGTGAATTGGACACCATACCATTTTCCATCTGTCCCATGACGCTTCAACAAATGGATGAACAAGGAGATTTATGGTTCTTTGCTTCAAAGGACAGTGGGCTTTTTAGGGACATAGAAAAAGATAATAGAGTACAAATCATCTACTCAGATGAACAAAAACATACATACATTTCCATCTTTGGAAACGCCACCCACATTATAGCGAATCAAAAAAGAGATGAATTGTGGAATTCAAACCTCCTAAATTGGTTCGATGGCAAGGAAGATTCAAATTTGGCCTTGATCAATGTAAATATGGAGAATGCTTTCTATTGGGACAACGAAAATTCGGAACTCGTCTCTTTATTTAAAATTGGAAAAGGCGGTTCCGTTAAGGAGAAATCAGGTGCAGGAGTAAAAGGTTTTGTTAATCTTTAGCAAACTGGCACCTATAATTCAATAGGAAAAGGTAGACTACTATAACGTTTTCAGAAATTAAAAATATTGCCAAGAAAATGTTAGAGAAAACATAAACCCCAGTATTATTGGGATTTAAGGGCTACTTTACTTACCTTTGTCCCGATGAACGTCAAGCTCCACGAGAGAAAAAATTGCAGGATTCTAAGTTTTAATTATCTGGTATTTCGAAACCAGCCAGATAAGTTTATTCCGCCTACCCTATAATCACCTTTCCCCGACACGGGAAAATTGACCCAATTTAAATGGGAATTCACGGAAAATTTTTTTCGACATTTCCATTACGCCCTATTTGTAATCATTAATTAAAAAACTAGATCCATTATCGTTCAAAATAAAAGCATGGTAATCAAGACCTACGATGCCTACACTAGACTTTCTACCATGGAGGCTAACCGATTTGCCAACTTCCTTTTCGAACATCAAGAAGGGAAGAAAGCTACGAAGAAGGCCATTAGAAAGGCCATCCAGTATTCCACTAAAGACATTCCAGGATTGGGAGGATATGTTTTTGCCATGGAAGAGAGGGATGAAATTCTAGGTTTGGCCGTTGTGAACAAGACAGGTATGGGAGACTATATCCCCGAAAATTTTCTGGTATTCTTTGTTATACACAGAAACCATAGGGATAACGACATCGAACAAAAGCTATTGGACTACACGCTCCAATATTGCAAAGGGGACGTTGCCATTCATATTACGAGTGAAAACCAATATCCGAATAAAAAGTTTTTTGAAGAAAAAGGGTTCAATGCAACCCATTTAGAAATGAGATTGAACAGATAAACCATTATATGCTAAAAATTGAAGTTAAGTCAGGCGAAAGTATTGAAAGGGCTCTAAAACGCTACAAGAGAAAATATAGAAACACGAAGCGTTTGGACCAAATACGCAGTCATCAAGAATACACTAAAAAGTCCGTAGAACGCCGAAAAACATTAAAAAAGGCACAATACAAGGAACAATTCCTAAAAGAACAAGAAGACCAATAACATTAAAAACAAAAAGTATCAACAACAAAATGAGACTTTCAAGAATTAAAAGGGAAACCAAATATGAAAAACGCTACAGCGTTAAAATGGGGGAACTTACCACCCAGGTAACGTACATTAGAAAGTACATTATGGGGCTTCCCGTTCGCACTTTGCACAAATACCGTGAAACTTATGACGGAAAAGTGAAAGATTGCAAAGAATGCAATGTATTAGCATAACACCATTATAATTTATTATATAACCCTTTAATAAAACAAATGAAAGTATTGGTTATTGGCGCAGGTAACATGGGGCTTACCTATGCCACAGGAATGTCTAAATCCAAATTGTTGAAAAAACGCAACATTATGGTGCTGGACAAGTCAAAAGAAAAATTGGAAGAAGTGGGTAAAATTGCCTATTTCGATGCCATTGATAGGATTGAAGACTGCGTTCCACAAGCAGATATCATCTTTTTGGCTGTTAAACCCTATCATGCCGAAGAACTTTTCCAACGCATGAAAAAATTGGTGAATCCGGAACAATTGTTCATTTCCATAATGGCCGGAGTCACCATAAACTACATTCAAGAAGCTTTAGGAATCAAAAAAGTGGTAAGGGCCATGCCCAATCTTCCAGCTCAAGTTGGTAAAGGACTTACCAGCTATGTATCCGCAGAGGAAGTATCTCGATTAGAGTTATTTATGGTTGAAGGTCTATTGGACACTACTGGAAAATCACTTCGGGTTAAAAATGAAAAGTTCATTGATGCATCTACCGGAATTTCCGGAAGTGGTCCGGCTTACGTGTTCTATTTTATGCAAAGCATGATGGAAGCCGCTCTGCAAATGGGATTCTCAGAAAATGTATCCAAAGTATTAGTAAGCCAAACCTTTACAGGTGCAGTTGAGCTGTTTAATCAAAACAACCTAAATCCCGATACTTGGATGGAAATGGTTGCCTCCAAAGGAGGGACAACCAGAGCTGCTTTGGATTCCATGGAAGACAACAATGTAAACGAATTAATTAAAGAAGCCGCCTTTGCAGCATTTGGAAGAGCTGTGGAATTAGGCGAAGAATACTAAATCATGTATAAAGAACTAGTGGTCATCAAAGTAGGTACAAATGTGATGACCAACAAAGACAATAGAATTGTAAGACCTGTGCTCAACAGTTTGGTACAACAAATTGCAGAGTTATACGAACGAGACATCATGACCATTTTGGTCTCCTCTGGGTCGGTAATCGCCGGTAAGGAGGTTTTGGGTAAAGCAAAAATCAAGGATAAGACCCAACGCAGGCAAGTATACTCTGCCATTGGGCAACCCAGAATGATGAGGCATTATTACAACATATTCAATGATTACGGTATGAAATGTGCCCAGGTACTCCCCACAAAAAGGGATTTTAACCCTGGTGTACACCGCGACAATATGATCAATTGTCTTGAAGGCCTCCTTTCCGAAGGAGTTATCCCGATAGCCAATGAGGATGATGCGGTTTCCGTTTCCATGTCAATGTTTTCCGATAACGATGAGTTGGCAACATTGCTAGCGCAATTAATGAGGGCAGATAAACTTATCCTTATGACCGATATCGACGGTCTTTATGATGGACACCCTGAAAAGGAGGAGTCCAAGGTAATAGATAAGGTAGAGCCAAAAGAAGACTTGGAGAAGTATATTGAAGAAGGAAACAAACAAGAAGGTGAAGGCCGTGGCGGTATGGGCTCCAAATTGAGCTATGCACAAAAAGCTGCTGCCGATAATATTCCATCCTACATTGTTAACGGTAAGCGAGATAATGTAATCCTTGATATTATAGAAGGAAAGAACGTAGGAACTGAAGTTTCAAAACCAGAGTAATGAAATTATTAAACACAGAATTAAAAAATAAAGTATTACAAGATATGGAGCGCATTCTTGATGAAAATCGGGATGAGCTGCTCCAAGCAAATAAAAAAGATTTAGACGCTTTTAATCGCGACGACCAAGCTTTGTATGATCGTTTGGTAGTAGACCAGACGAAAGTGGATCAAATGATTCAGGCCGTGAAGGAAGTACGTTTGCAGGAAGACCCTGTAAACAAAGAAATCTCCACAAGGGAGTTGGACAACGGGTTAAAAATCATCAACCGTACAGCACCATTCGGGACAATCATGATTATTTATGAATCCCGCCCCGATGTAACCGTGGAGGCCGCCGTACTTGCTTTCAAGGCCAATAACAAAATATTGCTAAAAGGTGGTAAAGAAGCCTACCATAGCAACAAGGCACTTGTAAAGTTCTGGCACCAAGCGTTGACTGAAAATGGACTCTCCGAAGACTTTATTCAGTTCTTGGAAATGGACAGAACCCAAACGCAGGAGTTTTTAAGGAATCCTGATCAAGATTTGGACCTTATCGTACCTCGTGGAGGCGAACGTTTGATCGCATTTGTAAAAGAACATGCGAAGTGTGCAGTGCTTATTAGTGGTAGAGGAAACAACTTCCTATATGTACATAAAGAGGCAGATTGGGAGAAAAGTCTGAAAGTGATTTTAAATGCCAAAACCCATAAAATTTCAGCCTGTAATGCATTGGACAAAATTTTAATGGATACCCAAATTGATGGTTACGAGGACAGGCTGAATGAATTGAAGCAGGTACTCACAGCAAATAATGTTTCCATTATAGTAGATGATGAAGTCAAAAAAGTTTTGACGGATGAAGATACCATTACAGATGAATCTATCTGGCAAGAGGAATTTTTGGCTATGAAGTGCGTTATCGGCGCCGTCAACAATATTGATGAGGCCGTGGAAAAAATCAACAAAAACTCAGGAGGGCACTCTGCTTCCATTATGACGGAAAACAATGATGTGGCCAAGACCTTTATGGAAAACGTGGACTGTGCTGCAGTATACCAGAACGCCTCAACCCGATTCACCGATGGTGGACAAATGGGGGTTGGCGCTGAATTGGCAATTAGTACGGACAAATTGCACCACCGAGGTCCATTAGGCCTAAAACAATTGGTAACTAACAAATACTATGTATTTGGAGATGGACAGATTAGGGTGTAAAAATTATATATACAATAAAAAAGGAGGCAAAATTGTCTCCTTTTTTTGTGTGTAAAACTTTTATTCTATTCCCAAAGTGTTTCTCAAAGCATCCAAAACTTATTTTATTATCAATTTTCGCATCTTTTATTGGTCATTTTTTAATAAAATATCTAGATTTATTACTTAAAATAGATTAAGTATGGGAAAATTTGAGATTAAAACGGATAAAGCCGGCAAGTTCAGGTTTAATTTAAAAGCTGGGAACGGCCAAGTAATTTTAAGCAGTCAGGGATATTCATCCAAAGATGGCTGCGAAAATGGTATCGAGTCTGTGAAAAAGCATTCACAGGAAGATGGAAATTTTGAAAGAAACACCGCAAAGGATGGCAGCCCATTCTTTAACCTAAAAGCATCAAATGGCCAAGTTATAGGCAATAGCGAAATGTATTCCAGCGAATCTGCCATGGAAAACGGTATTGCTTCCGTAAAAAAGAACGCGCCAAGTGCATCGGTAGAGGAAATCTAATTGACCATACCGTTTTAAATAATTAAGAACAGTCCTAAAGGGCTGTTTTTTTATGCTTGTTTTTTTCTTCCTCAAACCAAAAAGGGCATTCATTGGTTCAAACAGGTCATCCGTAAAACGGAGGACTTCTATATCATTTTTACCACTTATGTTTGTTGTGCAATCGCGTTAGTGCATATTGATAAGCAAGATCTATTTAACGCATGCATATATAGCAATTCACTTTTGAAGACTGTTGGCCATAAAAGTGTTTAGTTTAGTTGAGGTTTCCGTTACGCCAAGGAATTTTAAAATTCTTTGGTTGTAATGGTTTTTTGCTTTGGGGGCAACTCGTAATAGGTAGGAATACTCTTCACTTCAAAATGGTGTATAAATTCAACTGCCCCATTCGTCAATCCAAAAGCCCGATTCGTTTATTTGTCCCTATAGATCATCATTATTTATATTCTATTTGTCTTTTCAAAAACATGAAAACCAAACCCTAAACGTAGATCATGGAAAATAAAATGATGTATTTAAGGAAGCTAATAATAGGCTTATTATTGACTTCGACAATCAACGTAATCCAATCCCAATCCTATCTTGGGTATTTGGAAGATAATTATAACGGGGTGCATGGAATTTATTGCTATGGACGATATCATAGCATGTAAGGCAGATGGCTCATATACCAGTTTTGTCCTTGAGCACAATAATACCCTATTGGTGAGCAAACACTTAAAGGAATATGAAAATCTATTGTCTGAACATCAATTTATGCGTGTTCACAACAGTTACCTCATCAATTTAAAAAAGGTGAAAAAATATATCAAATCAGATGGGGGCTATGTGATAATGAACAACGATTTGCAGGTAAACATTTCACCCAGAAAAAAAGATGATTTGATTGAAGCCATGAAACGGTTGTAGAACCTTTTTAATCTTTCTTATTGACCAAGCCTTTTGTGAACTCGTTCAAGGCCTCTACCTTTTGCTCAAAATCACCTTTTAAAGTCTTGCGGTATTCATTAAGGTTGTTCACAAGGTCATCTATATTTTCGGGGAGCACATCCTCAAAAAATTGACGTAACCGCTTTGCTGTTGTCGGGGATTTCCCGTTGGTAGAAATGGCAACTTTTACATTGCCCTTGGTCACAATACCGCCCATATAAAAATCACAAAAGGGTGGATTATCTGCCACATTCACCAGTTTACTTTGCCTTCTACAGTCATGGTACACCTGCTCGTTCACTTCAGGCTTGTCTGTGCAAGCTATAACCATATGTTTCCCTTCCAAATACTTCTTAACATACACATCCTTGGTAGTTTCCACATTGTGCTTTTCCGCTAATTCCAAAGTGTCGGGTAAAAACTCAGGGGCTACCATCTGTACTTGTGCTTTGGGACTGGATTTCAACAAAAAAGTCAATTTTTCCAACCCAACATTGCCTCCACCCACAATGAGCACATTCAAGTTTGAAACTTTTAAAAAAACGGGATACAACTCATTCCTCTCCATAGCAAATCAATTTTAGCAACTAATTTTTCATTGCAATGCTAAAGATAATGACAATTTCTAGCTGAAGAATAGTTCTTAAAGGAAGATACATTTACTAAAACTTAGAACGTAGGCTCCTCTTTTGGTTTTTTGCTGGATTTGAACTCGTATCGCACAAAAAGTTCGTGAGACCCTCCTGTGTAGCTTGCCAAATTGGAAGTGGTTAAATCGTAGGCATAGCCCGCACTAAAATTCGGGTTAATCTGCATTCCCAACAAAGTGGAAAAAGAATCGTCCCAACGGTAGGCCAAACCAAAAGTGAAAGTTTCCTTGAGCATGGTATTTACCGAAACATCGGCAACGATCGGAGCACCCGGAACCCATTTTACAAAGAAAGCTGGCTTCAATTTTACATCAGGGGTCAAATCCATAACCTTTCCACCAATAAAGTAATAATGCAATCGCTCCGCAGCAATTTCTTGCTCCTCGCCATCGTAATGCTTTTGTGAAAAGAAATTGGGTATGGCAAACCCCAAATACCCCTTCTTCGTATCGTAATATATTCCCGCCCCAATAGTAGGGAAGAATTTGCTTTTGATATTATTTTGAAAGGCCACATCCGCATCTTCAGTAAGTCCTTTGGAAAAATCCACATCAAAAATGCGTCCGCCCAACTTCATCCCAAAAGAAAGCTTACTATTGGCACTATCCAATTGAATGGTATAGGAAACATTTCCGTCGACCGATATTTCGGAAGAAGGTCCCAAGGCATCACGAGAGATGATTCCCCCTATCCCAAGTTTGTTTTCCAAAGGTGTATCCACGGCCAATACTTGCGTATTAGGAGCACCATTTACTCCTACCCATTGTGATCGGTGCAACAACAAAGCTGTTAAATGGCCATTGGAACCAGCATAGGCTGGATTAACACTCATGGTGTTGTACATATATTGGGTGAATTGAGGGTCTTGCTGTGCATACATGGAAACTGAGCACAGGGTAAACAGCAATAGACAAGCTTGTTTATATCCCTTTGTTATATGTTTTGTAAAAACAACCCCCATATTTATCTATTTAAATACAACCAATCTGTTCGTGGTTCAGACCCATCTCCTAAATCCAATACATAATAATAGGTGCCTACGGGCAGCTGGTCTTCGGGCTGAACAATGGCACGCCCATTCGGAGTACCGTCCCAATCATTCTTATACGATCGTGTCTGGAAAACAATATTTCCCCATCGGTTATACACCTGAAGTGAATTGCCAGGGTAACGAGAAATACAGTCAATCTTAAAATAGTCGTTTACACCATCACCATTCGGTGAAAATTCGTTGTACACTACCAGACAACTGGGCTCTACAAATGCTTCGGCATCATTATTACTTTCATCCACATCCCATTGGTCCACATAGGCCAAACTAACTCTGTTCATGTAATCCTCAACATCCAAAACCTCTACAGTAAGCAGCAAAGTGGCCGTTTCGGAAACGGGCAAGGATTCAATTTCCCAAAAAGAAGCCTCAGAATCATAAGTTCCAACAGTTACATCGGAGCTTACAAATTGATAACCGGAAGGCAGTTCTTCCTGTATTCCAATATTAACGGCATCATCTAAACCTTGATTGGTTGCGGTTATTTCAAACACAACCTGATCTCCAATATTGGGCATTGCATTATCCACATTTTTTGTGACAACAATATCGGTAGTTTGAGGCACCACAAAAACAGATACTTCATCGTCATCCGAAATACCATCGGTAAAATCATCTTGATCCATCCCTGTTGATGGATCGCTATCGGGATCCGCATACAAACTTGATGTAACAAAGGCCTCGTTTAAATATTCGTCTTCGGTTCCTGTTGGTGCATTGACCACGGCCAAAATTTCCAAACTCTCTGTATCCTCATTTAAAATGGTTCGGTTTATACTCCAAATCCCTGAATCAATATTGTAAAGCCCAGCTGTTGAGGTGTGGGATTCGTACGTATAACCAGATGGTAAAACATCGGTGACCTCAACGTTTCTGGCATCGGATGGACCGTTATTGGTGACACTTACCACAAACCGAACTACATCTCCTACATTGGGATTTGTATTGTCTACCGTTTTTGAAAGCGATAAATCGTTCAATCCACCAGGAAGGGGAATAATGGTCGCTTGATCATCCTCGGAACCTAAATTATTGTTTGGACTGGAATCTGGGTCATAAGTATCCAAGGCTATCAGTTCTGCAGTATTTTTATATTCGCCGCTTGAAAGCACAATCGCTCTGACCTCCAAAGTTTCGGTTGACCCATCGGTAATGGCGGGCAAATCCCAAGAACCAGCTATTTCGTCATAGATTCCAGCTGTTGTCGAAGCGGAAACAAATTGATAACCGTTTTCCAATTCATCTTCAATAATCAATCCTGAAGCATCGTTGGGTCCATCATTGTTCACTTCGATGGTAAAAACAACCTCATCGCCTACTTCGGGATTCATGTCGTTTACCACTTTAGATACGGAAATATCGGTTACGTGTCTTGGAGTGATCAATTGTTCGTCTTGATCATCTTCTGATAAAATATTATTATCTGGAGTGGAATCAGCATCAAAAAAAGTGGCATCAACAACCTCTGCAGTTGAGGTGTAATTCCCTGAAGGATTCACCTGGGCAACAATGTTCAGTTCCATTTGAGATTCCAAAGGAATGATTCCTACACCCCAAAGTCCATTGGATGGATTAAATGCCCCACTTGAATCATCCGAAACATAGGTAAAACCACCAGGCAATATATTCTCTACTTCAACACCTACAGCATCACTAGGTCCCTCATTGGTCAGGGTGACGGTAAAAGTAACCTGAGACCCAACATCGGGAAATTCATTGTCTACACTTATGTCTAAATTTAAATCTGCTGAAGGAATAGGTGTAGTTCCCGCATTATCCTGGTCATTTTCAAAAACATTGTTGTTGTTAGGAATTGAATTGGGGTCATATTGGTCAGAAGCAAATACTTCTGTAACATTGAAATAATCACCTGTGTTGTTTACTGTGGCCACAATGGACAGTGTTTCGGTACTTCCATCGGCCATATCTCCGTTAAGAATCCACATCCCTGTAGTGTCATTATAAATTCCCGCCGTAGTACCATGGGAAACATAAGTGTACCCATCCGGCAACAAATCCATTACCTCAACTCCAGAAGCATCACTTGGCCCAAGATTGGAAATATTAATCGTAAAAATTACTTCTTGACCTACATAAGGGCTCAATACATTTACCGATTTTCGCAATAACAGGTCGGCAACTGGAACGACAATAGGTTCTACGGTCTGCTGGTCATCTTCTGATTCGTTGTTATTGTTGGGACTGGAGTCCACATCATCTTCGGCAACATTGGTCAGCTCAGCTGTGTTGGTATAATTTCCTGTCGGTAAAATTTCCACAGCCACCTCCAGAGTCTCGGAGGCACCATTGGCCAGATCACCAACGACCCATGATCCATTGGTAGCATTGTAGGTTCCCGTTGAGGGTGTAGTATTTACCAATTGATAACCGGAAGCCAAAACATCGGTAACCACCACATTGGTGGCATCGCTAGGCCCATCATTTTGGACGGTTACAGTAAAAAGTATCTCCTCTCCCACTTCTGGAATCAGCTGGTCTACCGTTTTGGTCACAAAAATATCAACCAAAGGTTCTGGTATTACCGAAACTTCGTCTTGGTCATCCTCACCAGGCGCATCATTATTTGGGGTTGAATCAATATCAGTTTGATCATGCCCCGTAATTTCCGCAACATTGTTGTAATCTCCGGACGCATTCACATTGCAAAGGATACTTAAGCTCGTGGAACTACCATTCGCCAAAGACCCTATATTCCAAATTCCTGTGATTTCATCATAAGTACCTCCCCCATTATCAGAAACATAAGTGTATCCCGACGGTAATAGATCAGTCACTTCCACAGAAGTAGCATCGCTCGGACCATCATTGGTTACCGTCAGCGTAAACCTAACATTATCACTCACCAAGGGAGGTGATTTATCAATTGTTTTGGTCAAGGATAAATCAATGAGTTCCTCTGGAGCCACGATTACATCTCCCTGATCATCTTCCGAAGAAACACCATTGGATGGAGTTGAATCGATATCGAAAGCATCAGAAGCAATAACTTGTGAGGTATTGGTATAATTTCCTGAGGTATTTACCACAACATCAATGGTAAGGTTCTCTGTATTTCCATTGGGCAAAGTTCCCACCTCCCAAAAACCACTAATTGGATCATAGGTTCCGGTAGTCGCAGAATAGGAAACAAAATTGAACCCTGACAGTAACTGATCTACTACGCGCACATTTGTTGCAGCGTGTGGGCCATCGTTGGAAATGGATATTTCAAAACTAATCTGTTCGCCGACAAAGGGTGACAAATCTCCTCCTACAACCGACTTGATCAAGGATAAATCGGCTTGGAGCGGAGCTACTGTTATGTTATCCTCATCATCTTCACTCTGGTCACCATCATCGTTATTGGGCGTACTGTCCACATCCAATTGATTTGCAAAAATTACTTCGGCTATATGGGTGAATTCTCCCAGTGTGCCCGTTGGTGTCTGTACCGTGGCATTAAAATTTAAAGACGCTGTATTGGTTCCTACGGGAACATTAATTCCCGTCCAAGTTACTTTATCTGTCAAAAAACTGAAGGTTCCGCTATTATTAATAGCGGTAATATTTGTGAAACCAAAGGGAACCAAGTTTTCAATAGCTACCCCTGTAGCACCAACACCTCCGATATTGCTCAGATTGATGGTAAAAGTGACCACATCGCCTATATCGGGTTCTGTGTCACTGACGACCATTTCCATTTCTAAATCTATGCCCTCAATGGTAATTGCTGCTTTATCTGAAGCTGTATCACAAGTGACATCGGAAACGGTCCACTCAAAAATGTAAGTCCCTAATGTGGTGTTGAATACTTGTGCATTGGGGTCGTTGATATCATTAAAAGTCACCAATGTAGGACCTGAAAGCTGTGTCCAAGACCCTGTGCCTACTGGAGGGGTATCAGCATTTAAAAAAACCGAGGTAGTCTGGTCAAAAGTTTGGTCTGTACCAGCATTAACCACACAATCCTGCGAATATGCCGCTTTAAATGAAACGAGCAGAAGTAAAACTACCAATAGCAAGCTCCTGGAAATTAGGGAGGATTGGGGTTTGTACATAGTTTAGTTGATGAGGTTCTCCTTACATAGTAAGGCTTACCCAAACTTATCAAGAACGGGTTAAAAATGAGAAGTTATGTTGTATGGCAAGACGGTTTTGTTGTGAAAACATACATTACTGATGGAAGAAAAACCGTTGTCTTACAATTGGTGCCAATACACTTTTTTAAACCGGAAATACCATTATGGAGCCGCTCCTCAGGAATAAAAAAGTATTGTGCAAAAAAAAGACCCTGTTTTACTAGGGCCCTTTTCTTTAAAGTTGGTTATTATATCTTCTATGCTTCACAGCTCACACAATCTTTCTTTTGCTTGAATTTTTGTGCAGCATTCATACTATGCTGGTAATACAAGGATTTTAGACCCAATTTCCAAGCCGTAACATGGATTTTGTTGACATCCTTGGTAGGCATATCGGGGTGTACAATAATGTTTACCGATTGTCCTTGATCAATATGATTTTGTCTGTTGGCCGCTTGATAAACAATGTCCAATTGATCCAATTCTGAATAAGTCTTGAACACCGCTTTTTCCTCCTCGGTCAAGAAATCCAAGTGCTGAACCGAACCGTCCATATCACGGATACTCTTCCAAACCTCTGAAGTGTTTTGATCTTTTTCCTCCAACAACTCCATCAAAAATGGATTTTTGATAGTGGTCTTTATTTTAGCGATATCCTTTACATAGCAATTGGACCAAATAGGCTCAATTCCTTGGGATACCTGACCCAAAATAAAGGCGGATGATGTAGTAGGTGCAATGGCGTTCAACGTAGCATTACGTCTTCCATAACCCTTCAAAACTTCGGGTTCACCAAAACGCTCCGCCAATTGTTCCGAAGCTTTATAAGAACGCTCTTTGATCTCTTTAAAAATTTCGCTGTTCAAGTTATAGGCCTCTTGGCTATTGAAGGCCAATCGTTTGGACTGCAACAAAGAGTGCCATCCCAAAGCACCTAGACCCAACGAACGGTTTTGCTTGGCAAAGTTATAAGCTCTCTCCATAAACAAGAAGGTTTGTCGATCTTCTCTATCGGAAGAATCCCTATAAACCTCCAATTTTTCGATAAACTCCGTAATTACGGCATCCAAGAAGTGAACCATGGTTTCAACCGCATCGGTCTTTTTCCATTTATCGTAATGCATCAAGTTGATACTGGAAAGCACACAAACAAAAGACCAGTTATCATTGGATGGCAACATAATCTCCGTACACAGGTTACTGGCGTGGATACGGTGATTTTTGTCTTTATAAACATCTGCAGCGCCGTCATTGGCGTTGTCAGAGAAGAACACATAGGGATATCCCATTTCCCCTCTGCGCTGCAATACTTTGGCCCAAACGGTTCTTTTATCAGTGTCACCTTCTATCATTTCTTGCATCCACTGGTTGGTCACCGTTACCCCATGGGTCAATTGCTGGATAGGATTCCCTTCGGTACCAATTTCCAAAAATTCCATGATATCCTTATGGTCAATCGGCAAATATGGAGAAAAACGACCGCGACGTACCGACCCCTGGCTTACCACATCGACCATGGATTCGAACAACTGCATAATATGAACCGCTCCAGAAGCTTGCCCATTATTTTTAACAGGAGCCCCTCTGTGCCTTATTTTACCAAAGTACCCAGATGTACCACCCCCAAGTTTGGACATCATTCCGACCTCCGACTGGGTGTACAGGATATTCCCCATGTCATCATCAATATGAGACCCAAAGCAACTGATGGGCAAACCACGTTTTTTACCAAAGTTGGACCACACTGGAGAAGCCAATGAGAAAAAACCTTCGGACATGTAACCGTAGAATTTATCCGAATACCCCGGTATCTGCAAAATCTCTTCTGCCCTATCTCCAATTTCTCGGATACGTTCCTCTGGACTTACTCCCTCCGTTAGGTATCCAGATGCCAAAAATTTTCGGCTATACTCGTTCAACCATTCAAATCCCTTGCCTTCTTCGCTTTTAAGTTTGGACAAGGTGTCCTTTCTTGCGTTTACAAGTTCTTGAGTTTTGTTGTCCTGCTTAAGTTCGGTAATTGGGGTTGTTTGTGTTCTCTTCTCCATAATTTAAAAAAGGTCGTCGCTGGTTATACTTTGTGTTCTTTTGCTATAGTTGATGGATCTTTTTACAAAAAAGTCTCCGTGTTTTGTTCCTATGATCTCGTCATCGAACCATTCGGTCTGCTCCAATAGTTTTTGATCAACGTCGAATATTTTGGTGATTCCAATGCTCTCCAATGAATTGTTGAATCTGTTTTTAATGAATTCGTTTACCAAGTTCTTTGGCAAGAAATCCAATTCACCAGCTTCAAAAATCCAGTCCACTATTTTACTTTCTGCCTCGAATGCTTTCTCACAGATATCTTGAATCATCTCTTTATAGGCATCATCAAACCATTCTGGATGTTCTTTTTTGATGATGTTGATAATATCGATACCGAAATCACCATGAATCTGTTCTTCTTTTGAAGTTGCCTCCACAACATTGGATATTCCCTTAAGCACATTTTTATGCTTATTGAACGCCATGATGATCAAAAACTGAGAGAACAGGGATACGTGCTCAATGAACAAAGAGAATAGTAAGATGGACTCAGCATACTCCTTGTTGTTCTCGCTTTTTGCATTTTTAAGGGCAGTCTCCAAATACTGCACCCGCTTCATGATAACTGGTTTTTTCTTCAGGTTTTCAAACTCCTGGTTCAATCCCAAAATCTCCAAAAGGTGGGAGTAGGCATCGTGGTGACGTACCTCACTCTCGGCAAACGTAGCTCCGACCGAACCAATTTCAGGCTTTGGCATACGATGGTAGATATCGCCCCAGAATGATTTTACCGCTACCTCAATTTGAGAAATGGCCAACATGGTATTCTTGATGGCACTACGTTCAACTTCGCTCAACCCAGATTTAAAATCCTGGATATCACTCGTAAAGTTGAACTCGGTATGTATCCAATAGGAGTGTCTAATCGCAGGCACGTACTCATACAATTGTGGATACTCGTAAGGCTTCAAATTGATGCGCTTCTCGAAGATATCCGACTCGCGCATTTGAGCCCTTTTGTTCCTGTAAATAATGTAGGCTTTTGCCGCATCGTGGAACTCACTATCCATCAGTTCGTTCTCAACAACATCTTGTACCTCCTCAACGGTCGGCAAATAATGTTCGTCTTGACTTTTTCGTTCCAACAACGTTTGGTTTACATTGTTGGCAATGGTCTGCGCATCGGTGATCTGACCATGTTCCACAGCGGTCATGGCCTTCAAGATTGCATTTGTAATCTTGTGTAAATCAAATTCTTGCGTACTAAAATCCCTCTTGGTTATGTGAGTAATCTGCATGAAGAAAACGGTTTGGAGTTGAAAAAAATAGCTTGACTGTAAAATTCACATTTTCTTTACTTGGATTTTAAGTCACCCCAATCAGGTTCTTAACACTTTTATCAACATTTGAATTTTTGGACAACGAAAATCCGTGGGAGCAAACGTAAAATAAGGGCTCCGAAAAAAACCAGCGATTCTCATCCCTATCAAATTTTTTTTCACAGTTTTTTAACAAAACCTGTCGACAATACAATCGAAACCTGTAAACATCTGGGATTCAGTGGAAATCAAAAAAATAGGAGGAATTCATTAAAGTTTTTCGACCGACCTTAAAGATTAAGGCATACATCTCCTAAAAAGACTTGTCAACAATATTTATGAGCAAATGAAAATTCCAATTTTAAGGAACCAAAACATTCAGAGCCTTTTTCTCAATAGTAACAACAACCTCTCCATCGGTCAAATGGTGTAATTCACCATCTGCTTGCATAAGGTGAGTGGTGTCATTATTTTCAAAGGCCAATTTGAGTTCCTTTACCTTGAAATATTGAATTTTTTTGAGGTCTTGATTTAATCTGAGTAGAATAAAAAAACCTAGCATTAGCATTTCTCCTCTGTTCAAGTTTTCGATAATCACTACGTCCAACAAACCATCTTGCAATGATGCCATTCGAGTAAGGGAAATATCATACCCCATTACTTTTGAGTTTGAAACAAAAAACATAAAGGGGTTTGCCTTGAAAGTTTTTCCGTTTAGTTCAACCTTTATCTTTTCACTGTTCTTAAATTCTTTGATAGATTTTAGAACAGCTTTAAGGTAGGCCCAAAATCTTCTTTTACCGCAGTTGTTATAATTGGAAATCACTTTTGCATCAAAGCCGATTCCCATATTGCTAAAAAAAGGTTTCCCGTTCACCAAGGCGACATCTATTCCATTGGTTCTACTTTCCTTGATAATTTTAACAGCCTCCTTGATGTTTCGAGGAATTTCTAAACTTTCGGCCAATCCATTCCCCGAACCCATTGGTATAATCCCCAAAGGCACGTCGGTCCCCACTAAACACGAGGCCACTTCGTTGATGGTACCATCCCCTCCACAAGCTACAAGAACTTGCGCTCCATCTCTTAAGGATTCGGTGGACAAAACCGCAGCATGACCGGCGTAATTGGACACTTTTACAGTTAATTCATATTGTTTTGAATCGAAGTATCCGGACAAAAAACTTTCATTGAATTTTAAATCTCCCTTGCCAGCAATCGGATTCACTATAAAATGCACCTTCTTCATCGCGCAAGGTTTACATCAAGTCCGCCATGGTTATAGAGGTAATCCGCTAATTGGTAAAATGAAATGGTCTGAGTCAAAAATGTAGTGTCCACAGGTTCCTTTTTTAAGCTGTTGTCCTGTTGGTTCCATTTATATTGATTAGCGGTTTTTCCATCACCCAAAACCATCAAATTATTTGATTTTAAAAGACCAAGCTTTCTATAATTACCAATAAAAGCTCTTTGCTCAGTAGGCTCTATGCTAAAAACATCTCTACCGAAAAAGTTGTTCTTGTACTCCCAGCCCAAAAGAGAAAATAGGGTCGGCATTACATCTATTTGCGAACATTGTTGGTCAATTTGAGTTCCTTTTAACCCATCTAAATTGACAATAATGGCCGGAATACGATAATTGGCCACATCCAGCTCCCATTTACCAGCACTACTGGCGCAGTGGTCGGCCATAATAACAAACACCGTATTATCATACCAAGGTTTGGTTTTGGCTTTTTTCAAAAAATCCCCAATAGCATAATCGGTATATTTGACCGCACCGCTCCGTCCTGTACCTGATGGAACATCTATCCTTCCCCCTGGATAGGTATAGGGCTTATGGTTGGAGGTGGTCATTATAAAATTGAAAAAAGGTTTTCCTTGCTTTGAGGACTTATCAGCCTCCTTTAGGACCTTATTGAAAATATCTTCATCACATACGCCCCATGCATTTTCAAAAGTCACCTCATCATCTTCTATATTATTTCGTTTTGTAACAATATCTCCCGATGGCAAAAAACCTCTTCCACGATCCACAATATCAAACCCATTTCCACTGAAAAATTTGTCCATATTGTCAAAATAACCATCACCTCCATAAAAGAAAGTCCGGGCATACCCCTTGCTTTTAAATACTTCGCCAATGGTATATAGGTCTTGGTTATGTTCCCGTTTTACGATACTTCTTCCTGGTGTTGGCGGAACGGCCATTGTAATGGCCTCCATTCCTCGTACCGTTCTTGTACCTGTTGCATATAAATTGGTGAAATAAATTTCAGCCTTTGCGATGGAATCCAAATTGGGAGTCAGTTTTTCGTCATTCCCAAAAACACCTAAATAACTAGCGCTCAGACTCTCCACACAAACGAGTACCACATTCGGTCTTTTTTCTACATTTCCTTTTACAAGTCTTAGTATGTTCTTTTGGGGGTTGAGAAGGCTATCGGAGGGAGCTTTTATACGTTCCTCGACCATAGAAAGGGCTTTCTGTTCAGGTATGGTCCTATAGAATTCCGTATAGCTGAGCTCATTGTTCCTAAAAGCTGCAAAAAAGGAATAAATCCCCGCTTTGGACAGTTCATTGTTATAGCGGTTGTTCGAAATCTCTGCATCCTCGTTCTCTATGATTCCACTGTAAAATGAAACCAGTACCATAGCGATAAGCGTGGGCACCAACTTTTGACGAAAAGTGGCCGTTGACCCAAATGCTTTCTTGAACACTCCCTTGCGTTTAAACAACCAGATGGTGAGCACTACTAAAAGCAACATGCCCCCGATAAGAATAGGCAATGGATAAGATTCGTTGATGTTCTTTACTACCTCGTAGGTATATACCAAATAATCCACCGCAATAAAATTGAAACGTCTTTGGAACTCATCCCAAAAAGTGATTTCGGCAAAAAAGGAAAAGTAAACAATCAACAATCCAACGGCCAAACCAAAATAGCAGATAACTCTATCAACAAACGAACCATAAAATCGCTTAGGCAGTAAAAGAAAGTAAAGGGTAGCTACCACGGAGAAAAAAGATATCGTTCCCAAATCAAAAAACAGGCCCATAAAGAATATTTTGATCAACCCAAAAAAGGAATGTTCTACCTGTGAAAAATCCATCGCCAAGAAAATAAACCGAACCAAAGAGGAGACGGTCAAAAACAACATTGCAAAAGCATTGATGATGGAAAAACGTGATGGAAAAATATTTTTAAACATATGCAAAGTCCAATTTTTAATCCATTACAAATTTGAATCCCAGACCAAAATAATTGGCTTTTAGGCCTGTGCTCCGTTGATAGTTGTTGTATTTTAAGTCGATGCTCTTGAGTCCGAAATGCCATGTCCTGAACTTGGTGAAAATATCAGTGTAGCTGATTCCAAATCCAACTTGATGGGCGTCATAAGCCGACAAATCAAAGTCAGATGTGTAATACTGTTCAGTGGATAGGTTGGTGTCAAAGGGAGCAAAATAGTCTATCTGGTTCTGCGTATAATATCGATATGATGGATACAGCGTAAAATTTTGAGTTATTTTAATCGGCAGTTCAACACTTGCTGTGTGCGACTGCAGCCCCCAATCGTCAAAATAATAACGATAATATGTCCGTACGGTAAGCACCTCATTGAAATAATGATTCAAACGGAAACCAACTGGAAATTTCATCCTATTGTCCGGTAACCGCTCTATATCATCAGCTAACATAAAAGCATCAGTGTTTTGGGATGAAGTGTAATAGGATATACTTGCCGGATTTCCGATAAAATAGTTGGGGACATCAGCAAAATAGACTCGCTGCATGGGATTGGAGAGCCAACCTTGTTGATTTACCACATCAGCAAAAACAGACATTTGCGTATTCTTGCCCAGAATTTGGGAAAAGGATACCAAAAGGGCAAAGCTGTTCCGTTTTTTGTCCGAAATCAAGCTAAATCCGTCAATAGGTCTCCACGTATTTGGACCATTTTTATCTGTGACATTTCCGTTGCTGTCCAAAATATCCACCCCATTGAAAAATCCACTGTTCAGGTTATTTCCAGCTTCTAGGTAACTATCCAACTCAGTAGGATATCTGGGCAACCAGGTATCCAAAAACACACTTCCCTTTACACTTACTTCGGTATTTTTTTCATTAAACAACTTGGTAATTCCACCCCCAAAACCGAAGGATGTATAGTCATATTCCGTCGCAAAAGATGCATTGGCATTCCATATCTGGTTTCTATCATCCGAACTATGGGCATATGCCACGGTAATACCGCCCCATGTGTCTTGTCGGGAAGCTCCAGAAGATGCCAACCACGGACTTCCGATTACACCGGAATAACCTCCATTATTGTTATCGTCGCCAAATCCATCATCGTCACCACCTCCGACACCAGAGGTCCCAGATGCCCCACTAACACCTGATCCACTTTTGGTCAAATCAAATGGATTCAAATTACTGGAAGATGCGGAAGTGTAGGTACTAATACCGGCATCCACGGTCAAAGCATCGTCATCGTTCAATGGGATGCTCACAACAATGGATGGTGCGACATCGGTCAATTTTTCGGTTCCAATACCTCCTGTAACCGAGGCATTATTGCCGGTTTGCTCGTAATAACTGGACAGAATATCCACTTCGGTGGACTCCAATACCCGTTTTTTGTAACTCCCGGTATTTTCTTGCTGTGCCAAACCCATTAAGGGACTTAGTAGTAATACCCAAATTATCTTATACATGTTCCGCTCAATTACATCCACAGCCACCTCCTGTTTTTCCTCCGTTTCCACCAGAGGCACCTTCGCGGTATACCTGATAATTGGTTTCGAACTTTGCCAATTTTTTATCGGCCAGCACCATGTCCGGATCATTTATGTTCACCTTATCGTATTCGTGCAACACTATACACGAGGATAGGCTGGACAAGCTGCACAATGCAATTAAAATCTTCTTCATATTCAGATTTATCTACTTTGAGTTTCTATTTCTTTTAAGGCAATATTTTTGGATGTGATAATCTTATTGTTTTCATCCACAATAATGCATTCGACTCCCTTCAACTGATTCACAAAATCAAGGCCTGTTTCCACGCCCATAACAAATATGGAAGTGGCCAGGGCATCTGCCAGTTCTGCATTTTTGGTAAAAATTGTGGCACTTAAAATGCCCTTGCTGGGGTATCCCGTCCTCGGGTCTATAATATGGGTATAGCGCTCCCCATTCAGGATGATGTATTTTTCATAATTGCCCGAGGTAACTACAGCTTGATCCTTTATGGGCAACCAAGAAAAAACCTTGCTCTTGTTCAATGGATTTACAATGGCTACCATCCAGTCCTTCCCATCTGGTTGGGTACCCCAGGCGTTTAAATCCCCAGATGCATTGATAATGCCGGAAGTCACTCCATGTTTTACCAATAATTTTTTGGCTTTGTCCGCAGCATACCCTTTTCCAATAGCCCCAAAGCCAATTTTCATCCCCTTGTTTTTTAGAAAAACAGTTTGCTCTTTATGGTTTAGAATGATGTTTTGATAACCAACTTTGGATACCGATTGCTTTATCACTTCCGCTTGGGGCATCTCGGTTACGGAACCATCAAACTTCCAGATACGGTCCATAGAAGCATAGCTAATATCAAAAGCGCCTTGGGTCAACTTGGAAATCTTAAGGGCCCTTTCAATAAGTTGAAAAAGTTCCGAATCCACTTTTACCGGCGATACTCCTGCATTACGGTTAATCGCGGAGGTTTGCGATTGAGAATCCCATGAAGAAATTATTTTTTCAATTCTCGAAATCTCGGATATGGCCATATCCAAATATTCATCTCCCTTTTTTTGATTTTCTGCTACAACGGTTAGGTCGAAACGGCTTCCCATTAATTTTAGGGTACGCTGGTATACTTCTAGGTTAGATGTGTTATCCCTGAATGTCGAATTTAATCCTCCTGAATAACCGGATACAACCAAAAAGAAAAGAATGGCACTCGATGTAGCTTGTTTTAACCTTAACATCACAGTATCCTTAGAATGAGTTCAACTTATTGAAATAAGCCTTTGGACCCATTTTTTCATACCCAGTTTGCCCCAAGACTTTTCCTGATGGGTCTAACACCACCACATAGGGGAAATAACCGTTTGGATTATACTTTGCAGCCAAGGATTTGTTCCGTGCTTCTTGTTCCGTAGGTAATTTGTTCTTTTTTCTTCTGGGAAAATCGGCCTTGAGCATAACAAAATGATCCTTGGCCAGTTTTTGAAAATCCTCTTTGCTCCAAACCTCTCTATCCAGTTTAATACAAGGCGCGCACCAGTCGGAACCTTGGAAGACCAGAATAATGTTATTGTTATTTTTTTGAGCTAGATCTTTGGCTTTTTCAAAATTTGTTTGCCAATCTTGGGCAGCAAGGTTTTGAAGTAGAAAAAAACAACCTACAATCAAGGTTGTGACCCATTTTTTGTTGTCCATAACTAGATATTAATTTCTTTTTCTATTACTTAGACAGTCAAAAAACAGGACACCCTATTTTTTTCTAACTATTTTTATAATCTACTTAAAGTAGTTTCGCCCAAAACAGAACATGACAGAGGAAGAGCCATCCATTTGTGAACAAAAAACCTACAATCAAATATTTCGTGATCACTACGAAACAGTGACACGATTTATTTATTATAAATGTGGAGACCTTGCACAGGCCGAGGATATTGTTCAAAATGTATTTGTGAAACTTTGGAAGTTGTGTTCCACGGTTTCATTTTCCAAAGTGAAGGCTTACCTGTACAGGGCAGCCAACAACTCTTTCCTAAATGAAAAAGCACATGAGAAAATTGTATTGAAACATTTAGAAAAGGTAACACCTTCCGTGGACAATGAAAACCCTGAATATTTAATGCAAATGGATGAATTCCACGAAAAGCTTAAAGCAGCCATTGCTTCCTTGCCACAAAAAGAAAGGGAAGTATATCTGTTAAGCAGAGTGGAAAAGAAAACCTATACAGAAATCGCAGAAATATTAGGGCTTGGTGTAAAGGCAATTGAACGTAGAATGAGCAAGGCCTTGTTGAGCTTACGGGAAGTACTTGGAAAAGAATTAAAATTTTAATAGGGTAATCGGTTGTTTAACTGTCATTTAAATAAGAGAGTAAATGCCTATGGAGGAAAAATACGCCAGTGAAGATTTTTTGGCCCGATGGTTAGCAGGAGAATTGAGCGAAGAGGAACTAACAGGGTTCAAGGCATCCGATGTCCATAGGGAAATTATGGCCATTGATAATGCCGCCAAATCCCTGAACGGCCCTAAAATAGATACTGAAAAGGCCCTCTCCCTTGTTACTTCAAAAAATCAAAAGGTAAAGAAAGAGCCCAAAGTAAAACGCTTATGGTTATTTTCTGCGGCTGCGGCATGCATTGCCTTATTGTTTACTGGCTACACCTATTTCTATGGCACAAAATCGTATTCCACCGGTATTGGCGAAAAAGAGTCCGTGCTTCTCGCTGATGGCTCTATCATTGAGATGAACTCCAATTCAAGATTATCCTACAAACGATTTAATTGGGAGGAAGACCGCTCTGTGGATTTTAACGGCGAGGCATTTTTTGATATCAAATCAGGTGACGATTTTACGGTGAAAACTTCCCAAGGAACAGTTTCGGTTTTGGGAACCAAATTCAACATTAAGAACCGTAAGGGTTTTAAAGTTCAATGCTATGAAGGTTCTGTAGTATTTAATCCATTGGACAAAACCCATTCTAGCATGGAGCTCACCCAAGGAATGGAAATCCAATTGATAAATGGGGAACTCTATCAAAAACAATTTTCACAAAACACTCCAGACTGGCAAAATGGATTTTCTTCCTTTTCAGAACAACCACTCTCTGAAGTTTTGGATGAGCTATCCCTACAATATCCTATTATGTTTAATTTGAATGACCTTGATATCAATCGAAAATTCACAGGGAAATTCACCCACAACAATCTTGAAAACGCCCTAAAGACAACTTTGGAACCCATGGGTGTCAAATATCATATTTCTAAGGACAAAAGAATTGTTACCTTGTCTGAATAAGAAATGAGGTATTTTATAACTCTATTATTGTTCCTTCTGGGCATCCCTATATCCCATGCCCAAGAAAATCTATTCTTCGAATTCAAAGAAACTCCCTTAAAAGAGGTCATCCTACAACTGGAAAAGGAAATGAGCCTGAGCTTTTCCTATGCTGAGGATCTCATTGACAATAAAACGATTACTGCCTTGGCAGAGGGTATGTCCATGGACGAACTTATTGGCCTCCTGGAAGCGCAGACGGGATTACGTTTTGAAAAAATCGATGGCCAAGCACACATCATTATTGCACCTATTTCACTAGAAAAAGAAATCTGTCTTTACTTATTGGATCAAGATACCCGATTGCCCATTACAGAAACCCAGGTTGTGGTAGATTCAAGTTTGGTGAAGGAAACCGATCAAAAAGGAAATGTCAAGTTTAAGGATTCAGGGAAAACCAAATATCTGGTTGAAGTTTCGGGTTATGGTTCTCTGGATATTAAGCCAACGGATACATGTAATCCCATCTATCTATCGGCAGTTTACAAAGAACTGGATGAGGTCATAGTCACTTCATACATTACAACGGGAATAGATCGGAACCGCGATGGCTCCATTGCCATTACCCAAAAACCTTTAGGGCCAATTCCTGGACAGACAACACCCGACATCTTACAGAGCATCCAAATGATTCCCGGTGTTTCCAGTTTGGATGAGTCAGCTTCCGGTATACAAATACATGGGGGCACTTCCGATCAAAATTTGGTGCTTTTTGATCATATCCGAGTGTTCAATAGCGGATATCTTTACGGCATGTTGTCCAGATTTAACCCATATGCTACTGAAAAAGCAATGATTTTTAAGACAGCCACCAGCGCCGCCTACGGTGACCGGGTTTCGGGGATTATCGATATAAGTACCGATGACAAGGTTTCCAACAAGGTATCCGGAGGGGTTGGAATAGATGGATTGAGTGTGGACGGATATATTAAAACACCTCTATCGGACAAATCATCTTTGTCCCTATATGCTAGAAATGCCTATTTGGACATTCTCAAAACCCAGACCTATGAAGCCTATGCCAAGAAAATTTTCAGTAATTCGGGCCCAATTTCGGACCGTAACGGAAATCCGTTGAATGTAAGTTCCGACGACGGCTATACGTATGGTAACAGTGACAGTGAGTTTCGGTTTTACGATATCAACGTAAAATACGTGTACCAACCTTCTGAAAAGGACAAACTTTCCGTTAGTGCATTAATGACCAGAAACCGTACGCTTTTTTCGTTCCAAAACAAAGGTGAAACAAAAAGGGATTCCTTGGCCACCGGGAACGGAGGCGTAAGCATCAATTGGAAACACCAAACCTCTTCGAGGCAGACAGATCAGATTACCACATATTTTTCATCCTACGATTCGTATTACCGAAATCTGGAATTGTACGGTGACGTATTGGAAGAAACCAATATTCGAGGGAACAGAATAAGTGATTTTGGATTGGAACTCAAGTCGGATAGGGTTTTTAAAAACAATGATCTGCTAAGTTTCGGATACCAACTTTCCAATACCAATTTGGAAATAGATATGAGCTATGTATCCAATTTGGATCCTACGGACAATATTAGCCTTCCCGTGCAGGATAGCAACTTAAAAAATGTACTTTTTGGAGAATACAGCTTCAGAAAAGACAATGGAGCATTGTTAAAAATAGGGCTAAGAGCCGTACACTATGGCAGTTTAGGGAATCTATATCTGGAACCAAGATTAAATATTGAGATGCCCATCAACAAAAGCCTTCGGATACGTACAGGAATGGAAAGAAGAAACCAACCCATTTCGCAACTTATCGAATTTAACCAAACCGAGCTTAGGCTGGAAAACAATCTTTGGAGACTGTCCGACAATACGGACTACCCCCTTTTACAAAGCAATCAATTTTCGGCAGGTTTGCTTTTTGATAAAAATGGGTGGACCGTTGATGCCGAGGCCTATTATAAAAATTTAAAAGGACTCACTTCCTATAGTCAGGGTTTTCATCTGCCTCAACCCAACCTGAGTAAAGGAAAAAGTCGAATTATAGGAGTGGATATACTATTGAAAAAACGCATTCGAAACTACAGTTTCTGGGCAGGATATTCCTTCAATGATGTGAATTTTACTTTTGATGAGATCCAAGAAAGTAGTTTTTCAGGAAACAACGATATACCGAATAGCTTTAGGGTATCCAATAGTTTGGACATCAAAAACCTGAAGCTTTCCCTAGGATGGCAATATCGCACGGGAACACCATTTACTCCGATTAAAAATTACGATGAAGAATCCAAAGCGGTTACATTTGAATCGTTGAACAGCGGCAGATTACCCAGTTTCCATAGGCTGGATGCCTCTTTGACCTATGATTTTGCGATCAATCCCAAATCCACTAAAATCCAATTGGGCATTTCGGCTTTGAATATCTACGACCGTATCGTACCTCTTGCCATCATCCACAGAACCAATCAACAAAATGGAGAATTGCTTTTGGAACAGGTTATACAAAGAAGGTCTTTGGGATTTACTCCAAATCTAACTTTACGAATATTTTTCTAAGGCAACCAAATAGTCATCTCCACAAACAAAAAACCCTGACAATTTCTATTGTCAGGGTTTTTGAAGTACCTTGGGAGGGAATCGAACCCTCACTCCCGAAGGAACTGGATTTTGAATCCAGCGCGTCTACCAGTTCCGCCACCAAGGCATTGGCCTCACATTTTTCAAATGCGAGTGCAAAGCTAAAAAAATATTTTTATTTATCACCAAAAAATACTTTCATTTATCCTTTAGCAACCCGAATTAATTCTTAAATTTGCACCTCCTTATTAAAAAGTACTTTAAAACGCTAGTTAACAAGAGATTGTAATGGCCTATCAAGTTCCGGAACCTAAAATTTTTGCTTGCACCCAAAGCGTTGAGCTGGGTGAGAAGATTGCCGCTTCCTATGGCGCAGAATTGGGAAAAGTCCAATTCTCACGTTATAGTGATGGTGAGTTCCAGCCTTCGTTCGAGGAGTCAATTCGGGGAGCAAGAATTTTTATAATTGGTTCCACTAATCCAAGCTCGGAAAACTTGATGGAAATGTTGTTGATGCTGGATGCTGCCAAAAGAGCTTCCGCCAGACACATTACTGCCGTTATGCCCTACTTTGGTTGGGCCAGACAGGATAGAAAGGACAAACCACGTGTTCCCATTGCTGCAAAATTGGTAGCTAAAATGTTGGAAACCGCAGGCGCCACAAGAATAATTACCATGGACCTGCATGCAGACCAAATCCAAGGCTTCTTCGAAAAGCCGGTAGATCATCTGTTTGCCTCCACCCTATTCTTGCCTTATTTAAAAGGACTGAATCTGGACAACTTGTGTATTGCATCCCCAGATATGGGAGGTTCCAAAAGAGCCTATGCTTATTCAAAAGCACTGGAATGCGATGTGGTCATCTGTTACAAGCAAAGAGCCAAGGCCAATGTTATTTCCCATATGGAACTGATAGGCGATGTAAAAGGAAAAAATGTAGTATTAGCTGATGATATGGTTGATACGGCAGGCACCCTTACCAGAGCTGCTGATTTGATGATGGAGAGAGGTGCAGTAAGTGTACGTGCCGTAACTACCCACGGACTTTTATCGGGTGATGCATACGAAAAAATAGAAAAATCAAAGTTGACTGAATTAATCGTAACCGATTCCATTCCAGTAGACAAAGATAAAAGCAAAATAAAGATATTGTCATGTGCCGATCTGTTTGCAGATGTAATGCACCGAGTGCACCACAACACATCCATATCTTCAAAATTTTTAATGTAAATCAATTTAATATTTAACAATGAAGTCAATTACAATCAAAGGATCCCAAAGAGAAAGCGTGGGCAAGGTTTCTACCAAAGCCTTACGTAATGCTGGAAAGGTCCCTTGCGTGCTGTACGGAGGGGATAAACCATTGCATTTTTCAGCTGATGAAATCGCATTCAAAGACTTGGTGTACACCCCAAATGCACACACCGTAGTAATTGAATTGAAGGATGGCGAAAAGTTTGCCGCCATATTACAGGATATTCAATTTCACCCTGTAACGGACAAAATTCTTCACATTGATTTCTACCAATTGTTCGAAGACAAACCAATCACCATGAAAATACCAGTACGTTTGGAAGGAAATTCGCCAGGGGTACGAAATGGTGGACGTTTACTTTTCAGAAAAAGAAAACTTTCCATTAGAGCATTGCCCGATTTGCTTCCTGATTTTATCACTATTGATATTTCCAAGTTGAGGATTGGTCAAACCATTGCTGTGGAAACTATTCTAAACGACGACTATACATTCTTACACCCAGATAGTACCGCTATCGTTCAGGTGAAAGCTTCTAGAACTTCTGTTGATGACGAGATAGAAGATGAAGATGAAGAAGGTGCAGAAGGTGAAGGCGCCGAAGCTGGAGAAGCTCCTCAAGCCGAAGCTGCGGAATAGCACTTTGAAGATTTTGCAAAAGCATCCCTTTTTTACTTTGGTAAAATTTGGGATGCTTTTGTATTTTTAGAGAAACCTAACATCGTCGATGCTCAAATTCATCAACAAGCTTTTTGGCCCATCAAAACAATTACTGAAAGAAATCGACCCCATGAAAAAATTTTTGATTGTTGGTCTTGGAAATATTGGACCTGATTATGAGGATACCCGCCATAATATTGGGTTTAAGATTCTTGACTTTTTGGCAGAACAGGAGGGTTTTACTTTTGAAAGTGCAAAACTGGGAGCTGCTGCGACGTTTAAACACAAGGGAAAAAGTGTGGTATGCTTAAAACCATCCACTTACATGAACTTGAGCGGCAAAGCAGTAAAATACTGGATGGATAAGGAAAATATAAATCTGGACAACATATTGGTGGTAACGGATGACATTAACCTACCTTTTGGCTCCCTAAGATTAAAAGGCAAGGGAAGTGATGGTGGCCACAATGGATTAAAGGACATCCAAAATGTTTTACAGACAACTAAATATAACCGCTTTAGATTTGGTGTAGGTTCTGATTTCAGTAAAGGCAAACAGGTGGATTATGTTTTGGGCAAATGGGATGATGACCAAGAAAAAGCCATGCCAGAAAGACTAAAAGTATCTACTGACCTTATACGCTCATTCATATTTGCTGGTGCAAAAAACACCATGAACCAATTCAATGGCAAGTAAATCTAGAGCACTTTAAAGTCAAACACCCCTGAATCTGAGGTATTACCCTCCAAATCGGTTGTTAGGACTCTCCAATAATAGGTCGTACCAGATTCTACACCTACAGGCAATTCCATGGTGGTTGAATTCGTTATTCCCACAGAAGTACTTGGAGGATTCACCTCTGAGAAAAACACCTCAAAAGAATCAATATCATTGTCCACATCTGCACCGGACCATTCCAAAACAACTTCATTGGCAATATCCTTTTGTACGGTAGAACCTGATGCAGGCTTGACCAGTTGCGCGGGAAAGGGTGTATAGGTAGTTTGTGAACCCGCATTATAAAATAACCATGTTACACTTGAAGCTACTTGGTCAGAATCAGAATTCCGAGATGTAACGGACCATGCAAATGGTGTTCCCTTGGTAATCGTAAGACTGGCAGAAGTGGTAGTGGTAGATATATTTTGAGGCACATTGGTTTCCAAATTCACAACACTAAGGGTATAGCTCTCCGTATTGTTGGATGCCATCCACCTAAAAGTTATCTGGGTGGACGTTTGATTGATATCGGTACCGGTAGTGCACTCAGAATTTTCTTCAGGAAACACCAACATTGCCCCTTCCGGTGCTGGAGGAGGACCATCATCACCCCCACAAGAAACCAATAAAGCCATTATGGATAACCTAATTAAATTCCGAATCATCTTTTTATAAGTTTAAACATTTCTTTTACTCCGGCTTTTTCAACTCGTAGATAATAAATCCCTTTGGTAAGATTAGATAGATCCAATTGAAGGTCATCTCCAAAAACCCTTCTATTCTCCGTTTGCACCAGTCTACCATTGGCCGTAAATATTTGAATTCCCACATTTCCTTCATAACCTCCCAAATAGATTTCTGTAGTGCTCTCTACTGGGTTTGGAGACAATATGGGCCTTGAGGAATAGAACAAGGTTTTTTCTATTACACCTTGACAGGGCAAGTTTGAATAGACCCTCAATTTATTAGTGCCTTCCTTCAAATCCAGCTGAACCTTTGATGCTTCTGTTTGAGTTACCAATCCATTGAGCTCAATATTATAAAATGAAGCTCCACTCAATTCTATACTCAAAATACCCGCATCTACTAACGCTGACAAATCCAGAACATCTGGTTGTGTAATTACAGCATTGAAACATACCTCCTGATAGGTAATCATACCATTTGTTCCTGTAATACAAAGAGAATAATCACCAGCGGTTAAATTGCTAAATATTTGAGAGTCGGTAAAATCAAATGAATCCGCACCACTAGGACCAGTCAAAACAGCCGTATAGGTTATGGAGGTATCAAAAGGTGTTATTGTAATGGAGCCATTATTGCTGGTACGGCAAGTTTCACTTTCTATTTCAACTTCAAAATTATCTTGGGCAAATCTATAAATGGCACACCCATTGGTATTTACCTCAACACCTTTTGGAGTTCCCAAGCAAAGATCATCACCATCGTCAAAAACCCCATCTTCATCTTCATCGGGCCGGTAATTTCCTTCAATACAGATATCCAAAGAAAAACCTATCAAAGTTCCTCCATCGCTCGAAGCTGTATCCTGAATTTCCAAAATCCATTCACCCAAAATGGATTCACCTTTAAATGAAGCTAATGACCCTAGAGGTGTTACCGTTCCAGAAATCGCTGGGCTTCCTGTACATTCAATGGGGCTTCCATCATCATCAAAAACCGCATTAATGTTATTTAAGTCTCCGCATGTATTAGAGATCAATGTTACCTCTGTCCCGGCTGGTGAAATCAAAGTTATAATCAAGTCTTCCAAATAGGTATGGTCCAATTCCAAGTTGACACTCACATCGGATATAGGTAAATCTTCCAAAAAAAACACTGATGTGGTCACTGTTGGCGTACCTGAAGATGAAACAGTAATAGGCAGGTCGTTAGATTCTTTGTTCTTACAATCAACTTGTGATGTGATAAAATTAAATGCGGCTCCAAAAGTTCCTGTTCCACAGCCATTATTTGGTCGAACCCTCCAAAAATATTCGGTTTGTTCCACCAAACTGGTTGTTTTATAGATTGTAAATGGAATCGAGGCAGATTCAACAATATTGGTAAAGCCAGCATCGGTAGCAACCTCAACATCATAACTGGAATACAGCGGGTTTTCTTCCCAAATGAGTTCAGCATCCAAAGAAACTCCACCTTCTCCATTAGCAGGTGACAATAGTGCTACATCGGGAAAAGTACCATCCTGTACCGTTAGCGCAAAAATCACACTTTTAGTCACAGATGCAGCGGTCGAAGTAACTGTAATATCATAAACACCGGGAACAACGCCATTGGTATTGGATAAGGTCAGATCCACCGAAGTATTATCGGAACTTGCTGCTGTTGGAGAAAAGCTTGCGGACAAACCTGCAGGAACATCTGCCGAGAATGTGGAATTCTCATTAAACCCAACATAGGTTTCATATACAAAAGGAATTACCAAATCATTCGGTTGACAGACCTCATATTTAAGATCGGCAAAATTCAAGACTACTTCGGATTGCTCAATGGTAAAGTCGGTTGTATTAACCGCAAAAAATATGTTGTCGCTTGCTTTTACCATGATTCGAGCAGTAGTTGTTACATCACCTGGTAATTGTATTTCTTCGGACCCATCATTAAGAGTGTTTTCCAATAAAATGATGGGATACGTTAACCCTCCATCCAAGGAAAGAAAAATATCCACTGTTTTGGTGTTCACTGGAGCAATATTGGTACTGGCCACATCCCATGTGATTTCTTGTACCGAACCTGCTGCATAAATTTCATTGCTCGTTTGTGAAGTAACCACAAATGGACCCGCGGCTTTAATCACATTTACATCCATTACATCTGAAATCACCTGTCCTCCACCTGCGGCATTGTCTCTTACAGTACACGCAAAACTGAAGCCTCGCTCTATTTCGGAAACAGTTTCCCAAGCATCCCCTGTAGCAGGGTTGTTTTGGGTGAGGTTTCCCTGAGCCACTTCCGATAGCCGTGGAAAATATCTTTTTGGGTCCGTACTAGGTGGAAGAGACCTAAAATTAGCGCCACCGGGATTGGTAGGGCCAAAGGATGCTGTGGTCACCAAACCATCATCTATTTGTTCCCAAGTAAAGGTAAGCACATCCCCCACATCGGGGTCGCTTGCAATACCTTCTAATACAAAAGCAGTACCCTTTGGTATTGTAAAATCGTTTACCGGGGTAAGTACTGGTGGTGAATTGACCAATTCCGTAGTTTGTGCACAGGATGTTGTTTCCAAATAAGTTGATATTTGAAGAATACTGTTATAATGAAAATAATCATCCCCATTGGATGCCACGTTATTCTCCCCAACAATCCCAGCATAACCCATAATTGTGCTTCCGCTGGCCGGCTCTGCCTGTACTCCAGTACCTTCAGATTCGAACGACCATGTATGGTTAGCTCCAAATTGGTGCCCAAGTTCATGCGCTACATAATCCAAGTCATAGACATCCCCTTGTGGGTTGTTAGCTGAAGAAAAAGCACTTCCCTTTCTATTGTCCACACAAACGGAAGCAATAAAACCAGCATTTCCATTATCTTCCCCCTCACCAACTTTATGAAAAAGATGTCCCACATCATAATTCGCCTCACCAATAATGGAAGTGATGGTGGACTGTACTTCCGAATTTAAACTATCATCATACGGGTCGGTAACCGCATTTGTAAAAATAATGAGGTCGTTATTGGGTATCAACTCCAATGTAATGCCCAAATCGGTTTCAAAAACTTCGTTCACTCTGGTAATGGTAGCATTGATTCCTGCAAGAGCATCTTCCACTGTCCCTCCCATCTCCTGAGTATATTCTCCTGAGGCAGAAATCGCAATTCTATATTTACGCAATACTTGACCATCTACCAAAGGAACAATGGTCTTTGCCATAGTGCCTGAAGACTTATTATCCCCACCGAACAGGTCTTTGCTGGTTTCACAGATAAAATCCATCTTCGAAGAAAGTCCATCTTCTTTATCGTACAAAATATAGGTGTCGGACTTATTGGAAACCGGTTCCATAAATGCTGTTTTGTTGTTCTGCAAGTCCACAACCATACTTTGAAGACCTTTTTGCGAACTACTCATCTTCACCTTATATCTCCCGTCGGCACTAACTCCCGTGTACGATTTTATGTTAGGGTATTTCTTGGCAAGGTCAGGATGCAATACCGAAGTTTCTTTCAAATTAAATGGAACCACATTGCCATTATTATTTGGAAGGTACACTACTTGCTTATTGTTTTTTGCTACGGAAAAAGATTTTATCCTATCGGAAAACATTCCCTTTTCCAATGAAAAGACACTCTTAGCGCCAGAAATATCCTTTAGTGAAGCACTACGCAGGTTAGTCTGTTTGGGAATGCTTTTCCAATAACCTTGCTGCCCGTAAATGCAAAAGCAGCTAAAAAATATGGCTATTGAAAAAACAAAATGTAATTTAGCTTTCATACACGGTTAGGGCATAGTATAATTTCAAATGTAAGCCTTTTTTTATTTCTTTATTGCGTTGGAAACAATCCATAACATTTCTGATTTCAAGGACATTCCGCACCATACGGTGGTGACCATCGGCACCTTTGACGGTGTACATCTTGGACATCGCAAGATATTGGAACGCCTCACAAACAATGCCAAAAACACCGGATTAAAGTCCACAGTGCTCACTTTTTTCCCGCATCCACGTATGGTGCTGCAAAAAGATGTGGACATTAAATTGTTGAACACTCTCGAAGAAAAAAAACAGATTTTGGAAACCTTGGGACTGGATTATTTGATCATTCATCCCTTTACCAAGGAATTTTCCAGGCTTTCAGCCATTGACTTTGTTCGCGATATTCTTGTGAACAGCATCAAATCAAAGAGAGTCATCATTGGTTACGATCATAGATTTGGACGCAACCGAAATGCCAACATACAAGACCTGACCACCTTTGGAAATACCTTCGATTTTGAAGTGGAAGAAATTCCAGCTCAAGAAATTGAAGACGTTTCCGTAAGCTCCACAAAAATTAGAAAGGCACTTTTGGAAGGTGATGTGGAAACTGCCAACAATTATCTCAGTTATGCCTACATGCTCACTGGGACGGTAAAAAAAGGAAAGGGTCTGGGCAAAGGATTTGGTTTCCCAACGGCTAACCTACATATTGCCGAAGATTATAAGCTTATTCCCAAGAATGGCGCTTATGTTGTAAAAAGCAATATTGATGGAGAAGAATACTTTGGCATGATGAACATCGGGTTCAACCCCACTGTAGATGGTTCCCAAAAGAGCATTGAGGTCAACTTTTTTGATTTTGAAGGCGACCTCTACGACAAAAAGATTCAAGTGGAACTGCTGCACCGCATTCGAGACGAGCATAAGTTCAATTCCATTGAAGAACTTAAGGAACAACTGAAAAAGGACAAAAACCACTCCCTGGACCTAATCTCCAAATAAATGCTAAGCCAATTTCTTTTTAAGAAGATTGACAATGCACAATTTGTTGTTTTCAGGGTGTTTTATGGCCTATTGGTTAGTGCCGAATGTTATGGCGCCATAGCAACCGGTTGGGTGCGCAGAACCTTGGTGGAGCCCGAATTTACTTTTTCCTTTATCGGTTTTGAATGGTTACAGCCGCTGCCAGGAAATGGCATGTATATTTATTTCGCGGTCATGGGCACCTTAGGTCTTTTAATAGCCCTTGGACTCAAGTATCGCTTTAGCGCATTGGCCTTTGCCGTATTGTGGTCCGGTGTGTATTTAATGCAAAAAACATCGTACAACAACCATTATTATTTACTGATGCTACTCGCGTACATCATGGCATTTCTGCCAGCAAACCGAGATGCATCTTTAGATGCCAAATTCAATCCCAAACTCCGTTCGCAGACGATGCACAATTGGATACGATGGATAATTATCCTGCAACTCTTCATTGTGTACACTTATGCATCCGTGGCAAAACTGTATGCCGATTGGTTGGATTTTAGTATGATTGAAGTATTGATGAGTTCCAAGAAGGATTACTATGTGATCGGGGACTTGCTTCAAGAAAGATGGGGGCATAAAATAATAGCCATTTTTGGAATTTGCTTTGATTTGTTGATTGTTCCTGCCCTACTTTGGAAACCCACTCGGAAAATAGCCTTTGTGCTGTCCATTTTCTTTCATTTGTTCAATAGCATCGTATTTCAGATAGGTATTTTCCCTTACCTGTCATTGGCGTTTACGGTTTTCTTTTTTGAACCACAAACCATCCGGAACATATTTTTAAAGACCAAGAAAATAATTCCAGAAACCAAAATCATCATCCCTAAAACAAAAAACGTAGTTCTTACGGTTTTGGGCATTTACTTTCTGTTTCAATTGATTTTGCCACTTCGTCACCATTTTTTCAAAGATGACGTGCTTTGGACCGAAGAAGGCCACCGATTAAGTTGGCGGATGATGTTGCGTAGCCGTGGCGGAAGAATCACCTATAAAGTGGTAAACTCCCAAACCAAGGACACAACCAAAATCAACTTAAACGATTATCTCACAAAAAAACAACAACGAAGAGTGGCCTGCTATCCCGACTTTATTTGGCAGTTTGCCCAACGCCTTAAAAAAGAATATGCCGAGCAAGGTGAAGAAATCCAGGTTTTTGTGGAAAATAAGGTTAAGATTAATCAAAATCCCTATCAGCAATTTATTGACCCCAATGTTGATTTGGCCAACGTTCCATGGAAACATTTTGCCCATAACGATTGGATTCTGCCCTCTCCCAAGGAATAAAGTTGGGCACTTCTTCAGATTGAATTAAATTTGCGGCTCAAAACAAGGCCATGCTTCAAATACAGAACATCAGGGAAAACAAGGAAAGTATCATAACTGCTTTAAAAAAGCGTAACCTCGATGCCGAACCTATGATATCAAAGGTTTTGGAACTCGACGAAAGAAGACGTTCCATCCAAACCGAACTGGACGCTACCTTGGCCGAATCCAATAAACTTTCAAAAGAAATTGGTATGCTTTTCAAAACAGGAAAAGCACAGGAAGCCAATATTCTAAAAGAAAAAACTGCTGGACTCAAAGAAGCATCAAAAAAATTAGGAGACGATTTAAACACTACTGCCGATGAACTTCAGGAGCAATTGTATTTAATCCCGAACGTTCCCCACGATTCTGTACCTGCTGGCAACTCGGAAGAGGACAACGAAGAAATTTTCAAGGAAGGAGACACCCCTACCCTATCCAAAGAAGCACTTCCACATTGGGAATTGGCCAAAAAATACGACATCATCGATTTTGAGCTTGGGGTAAAAATCACAGGGGCAGGATTTCCCGTTTACAAAGGAAAAGGCGCTCGCTTGCAACGTGCCTTGATTGCTTATTTCTTGGATAAAAATGCCGAAGCGGGCTACACCGAAATGCAAGTGCCACTTATGGTGAACGAAGACTCTGGTTATGGAACAGGTCAGTTGCCGGACAAAGAAGGACAGATGTATCACGTACAGGCCGATGATCTGTACCTTATCCCAACGGCCGAAGTGCCTGTGACCAACTTGCACAGAGGCGACCTTTTGGCGAAAAGTGATTTTCCCATCAAATACACTGGCTACACCCCCTGTTTCCGTCGCGAGGCAGGAAGCTACGGAGCACACGTTCGCGGATTGAACCGTTTGCATCAATTCGACAAGGTGGAAATCGTACGAATGGAGCACCCCAACAATTCATACCAAGCTTTGGATGAAATGGTGGAACATGTGAAAAATATTCTTCGCGAACTCAAGTTACCATACCGAATTTTGCGTCTTTGCGGAGGCGATTTAGGCTTCACTTCTGCATTGACTTTTGATTTTGAAGTATTCTCAACCGCACAAGACCGTTGGTTGGAGATCAGTTCCGTATCCAATTTTGAAACCTTCCAAGCCAACCGTTTAAAGCTTCGGTTCAAGGATGAAAATGGAAAAAGCCAATTGGCCCATACCTTGAATGGCAGTTCTTTGGCATTACCTAGGGTTTTGGCCGGAATCTTGGAGAACTATCAGACCGATGAGGGCATAAAAATACCTGAGGTTTTGGTTCCTTACTGCGGTTTTGATATCATCGATTAGGCATTTCAACCAATTATTTGGATTCGCTTAACAGAATCCCCCACATTTCTGCGTTATATTTGAAAGAAAACAAGCTATTGCAACGTCTTTTATTTCTCATATTTATGCTATCCAGCAGTATTGGAATGGCCCAAGAAGATTTCTTGGCCAAACAATACTTTCAGGATGGTGATTACGAGAAAGCGGTGGTGTTCTACGAAAAATTGGTGGAAACCAATCCAAGGCGCACGGATTATGCTGAAGGACTGGTGGCCTGCTACCAACAATTGGAACGCTATGATGATGCCGAAACGTTTTTACTTCAAAAAATAGAGGACAGCTATGCCTTTCCTACTTTTTATATTGAGTTAGGATACAATTTTACCCTAAAAAATGAAGCGGAAAAGGCCGATACCTACTACGTTAAGGCCATCAACAAAATAGATGACAATCCCAACTACGGGTACAGCGTAGGATATCGATTCCAAAAATATGCGCTGTTGGATTATGCCATCCAAGCTTACACCAAGGCAATGGAATTAAAGCCCGACCTCAACTACGATTTTCAATTGGCCCGGATTTATGGTGAGCAAGGAGACATTGCAAAAATGTACCAGTCATACCTCAACCTTATTTGGGAAGGACGAACATCCCGTTCCAATGTGCTCCGCAACATTGACGATTTTATCTCCGAAGACCCTTCGGACGAAAATAATATGCTCTTGCGAAAAGTCCTGCTTCAAAATGCACAGAAAGCACCCGATATTCTCTGGAACGAACTATTAAGCTGGCTTTTTGTACAGCAAAAGCAATACAATAGTGCCTTTGGTCAGGAAAAGGCCATTTACAAACGAAGCGAAGGCCAGTCGGTAGATAGACTGGAAAACTTGGGAAGCATAGCTTTGGAGGATAAAGACTTGGAAACAGCTACTTCCATCTACGAATATATTGTGGACAATACGGAAAATCCACGGACCAAGCTCAATGCAGAACTGAGCTTAATTGATATCGCTTTGGAACATCCGACAGAAAAAGTAGTAAAAGATGTGGAAAAGCAATTTGAGGATTTGGTGGAGGAATATGGAAACCAGAGCAGAACCCTTCAGCTTCAGATTGCTTATGCCAATTTCTTAACATTCAAAAAAGAGCAGCCCGAACCCGCAATTGCCATGCTTAAACAAAGTTTGGAACTTCCTATGGGCCGAATGACCATGGCTTATGTTAAATTGGCACTAGGTGACATTCTGGTGTTCGACCAAAGATTCAACGAAGCCCTGATTCTATTTACTCAAGTGCAGAAAAGTGTCAAAAATGATGTTCTTGGACAAGATGCACGGTTTAAAGTGGCCCAGACCAGTTTTTACAAAGGTGATTTTGATTGGGCCCTCACCCAACTTAAGGTGTTGCGAAGTTCCACTTCCCAGCTCATCGCCAACGACGCCATGCAATTAAGTTTGCTGATTTCGGACAACTCTCTTGAAGATTCCACACAAACCGCGCTGAAAAAATATGCCAGGGCAGACTTGCTGGCCTATCAAAATAAAAACAAAGAGGCCATTGAATCACTGGAAGATATCTTGCAGAACCATAAAGGAGAAAAAATTGAAGATGAAGCCCTGCTGAAACAAGCAGAACTATTGATAGAGCAGAAGAATTATGAAAGTGCCGAGTTCAACTATCAAAAGATCGTGGAGTTCTATGGTGATGGCATTTTGGCCGATGATGCACACTTTGCTCTGGGAGAATTATACGAAAACATCTTGAACGAACCCGAAAAAGCTAAAAGTCATTACGAAAAAATCATCTATAAATATCAGGATAGTTACTATTTCCCCCAAGCACGCAAGAATTTTAGGAGGCTACGTGGGGATGCGATTAACTAATTTTACCCTCAAAAAAAACAGACGAAGCAAATGCTCATATACAACGTTACCATCAATATAGATGAAAGTGTGCACGACCAATGGTTGGATTGGATGAAGGACAAGCACCTGCCCGATATGCTTGCCACAGGAAAGTTTTCCCATGCTAAAATGGTAAAAGTTTTGGTGGAAGAGGATATGGGAGGCATCACCTACTCCGTGCAATACACTACTCAAAGCAGAGATACTTTGGAAGCTTATTACAAAGAGGACGCCGACCGTTTACGAGCCGATGCACAGAAAATGTTTCCTAATAAGTTTGTGGCCTTTAGAACCGAGTTGGAGGTCGTTAGTCAACAAATCCCATAAAATTTTGGAATATCTGTTTTCCTACGGAACACTTCAAGACCTGCAGGTGCAGGAATATATTTTTGGTCGCCTGCTCAAAGGAAAAGAAGATGCTGCATTGGGTTTCAAAAAAATGGATAATGCAGTTTATGGTCGTTACCCTCTGGTTGTCCATACAAACAATCCTGAAGATAAAGTAGCAGGAATGGCATATGAGGTAAACGATACTGACCTTAAAAAAGCGGATATTTACGAAACCAGCGCTTATAAACGGGAAAAATTCCCCTTGGAATCTGGCGACGAAGCTTGGATTTATATCGAAAATTCCAACTAACTTGCAAAAAAATCCTCTGTGTCCAAAAAGAAAAAGAAGAAGTACTCCAACGACGCCTCGCAGAAAAATAAATATGCGCAAGAAGATAGTGCGGTAAAGGCAAAAAAGCACTTAGGTCAGCATTTCCTTAAAGATGAATCTGTTGCCAAAAAAATAGCTCAGACCCTTTCTTTGGACGGATACTCCAATGTTATAGAAATTGGCCCTGGCATGGGAGTACTCACCAAACATTTGCTTCAACGGGATTTGGATTTGGTAGCTATGGATTTGGACGAAGAATCCATTGTTTACCTCAATCACAGCTTTCCTTTGGAACATGCTGACATTTTAAAAAGTAACAATCGACTTAACATCATCGAAGCAGATTTCCTCAAGTTTGACCTAACCCAACTTTACGGTGATGAACAATTTGCCATCACAGGTAACTTCCCGTATAATATTTCCAGCCAGATTGTATTTAAAATGTTGGAAATGCGAAAACAGGTCCCCGAATTTTCGGGAATGTTTCAAAAAGAAGTGGCTAAACGCATCTGCGAGGGACCCGGAAGCAAAACCTACGGAATACTTTCTGTTTTTGTTCAGGCCTTTTACGACGCTGAATATTTGTTTACCGTTCCACCAAGCGTGTTCGACCCTCCACCAAAGGTGGATTCCGGAGTTTTACGTCTGACCCGAAAGAAGGAGCTTAATCTCCCATGTGATGAACGTCTTTTCTTTAAAGTGGTAAAAACAGCATTTAACCAAAGACGTAAAACTTTACGTAACAGTCTTAAAATCTTCAACCTTTCCGATAATCTAAAAGAAGATACTATCTTTGACCAACGCCCAGAACAGCTAAGTGTAGCTGACTTTATAACGTTGACACATAAGATAGCCAATGACCCCATTTAAACTTACAGACGAACTTTTAGAAGAAATCAGGCAACTGATCGCGGAAAAAAAGAACGCCGGACTTCAGGCCATGATGAAGGAGTTCCACTATGCCGATATAGCGGAGATAGCGGATGAACTTGAGGTGGAAGAGGCTACCTATCTAATTAAACTTCTGGACAGCGAAAAAACTTCGGACATCCTTGCAGAAATGCATGAAGACATCCGTGAAGCTGTACTTAAAAATCTTACCGCCAAGGAAATTGCAGGAGAGCTATCGGAACTGGACACGGATGACGCTGCGGATATTATCAATGAACTTCCAAAGGAACTTGTTCAGGAAGTTATCTCCGAGATAGAAGACCGTGATCATGCCAAGGACATTGTGGATCTTTTGCGTTACGAAGAAGATTCTGCAGGTGGCCTTATGGCCAAAGAGTTGGTTAAGGTCAACGAAAATTGGACCGTTACTACCTGTATTAAAGAAATGCGCGCCCAAGCAGAAAATGTAACCCGCGTGCATTCCATTTATGTTGTGGATGATGAAGGTAAACTTAAAGGTAGACTTTCCTTAAAAGATTTACTAACCACCTCTTCCAAAACACATATCAAGGATGTTTACATTCCTAAAGTGGATTCGGTAAACGTCAACGAAAAAGGTGAGGAAGTCGCCAAGATCATGTCCAAATATGATTTGGAAGCCATTCCTGTAGTGGATGAGATTGGACGTTTGGTAGGACGTATTACCATTGACGATATTGTGGATGTAATCCGAGAAGAAGCCGATAAAGATTATCAAATGGCTGCTGGTATCTCACAAGATGTAGAGGTAAGCGATAGTATTTGGATACTTACCCGTGCCCGCCTCCCTTGGTTGATATTGGGTCTTTTAGGAGGACTTGGGGCTGCCGCAATCATGGGAACTTTTGAGGATATGATATCCAAACATGCCGTGTTGTTCTTCTTTACCCCGTTAATTGCCGCGATGGCGGGCAATGTTGGAGTACAATCCAGTGCCATAGTGGTACAAGGTCTGGCGAACGATGATTTAAAAGGAAGTGTACGAAACCATCTGATAAAAGAAATGCTATTGGCTCTGTTAAACGGGTTCATCCTCGCTATTTTACTTTTGCTTTTCACTTGGATTTGGAAAGGTGCCTTTGCTACCGCATTGGCTATATCACTTTCGTTAATTGTTGTAATTGTAGTAGCTGGATTTATCGGCACTTTTATTCCTTTGTTCCTTAACAAACGAAATATTGACCCCGCAATTGCCACTGGTCCGTTTATTACTACAAGCAATGATATTTTTGGAATCCTTATCTATTTTTGGATTGCCAAAATGATTTTGGGGATTTAAAACTATCACATGAAAACTATCAACCTAAAAGAAAAACACGCCGAGTTTACCAAACAATGGCACCCACATCAAATTGCAGTAGTGGATGATATGCAAGTGCTTTTGGCTAAACTCCAAGGTGAGTTTGTTTGGCACGCCCACGAGAACGAAGACGAATTGTTCCAAGTAATAAAAGGCACACTCTACATGCAATATCGCGATAGAACGGAGGTGGTGAACGAAGGAGAGATTATTGTAGTGCCCAAAGGCGTGGAACATAACCCCATGACCAAAAACGGTGAAGTGGTGCACGTGCTCCTATTTGAAAAAATCAATACAGCACACACCGGTAATGTCCAACACGAAAAAACACAGACACACTACCCAAAAATCTAGGAGTTGTATATTTGCCCTCATGAAAGTTCTCCACCTAGACACCAATCATCCCTTGCTTATAGAACAATTTGCAGAGCTTGGGTTCGAAAATGATGAAGACTACACATCCAGTAAAGAACAAATAGAGAGAAAAATCCATTTGTACGACGGAATCATTATTCGAAGTAGGTTCACTATTGATCAACAATTTTTGGACAAGGCCACCAATCTTAAATTTATTGGAAGGGTCGGTGCCGGATTGGAAAATATTGATGTGGAACATGCCAAATTTAAAGACATATTTCTGGCATCAGCTCCGGAAGGTAACCGTAATGCCGTAGGTGAACACACTTTAGGTATGTTACTTTCCCTGATGAACCATATGTGCAAGGCCAACAGCCAAGTAAAAAAAGGTAAATGGAAACGCGAAGCCAACCGAGGCGCAGAACTGGATGGCAAAACGGTAGGAATTATTGGCTATGGAAACATGGGAAAGGCCTTCGCCAAAAAACTCCGCGGGTTCGATGTAGAAGTCATCTGCTACGATATTGTGGGAGGTGTAGGTGATGACAATGCGAGACAGGTTGGGATTATGGAATTTCAACAACGGTCGGATGTTGTCAGTTTGCATGTTCCCGAAACCGAGGAAACCGTTGGAATGATAAATTCCGAGTTTATTGAAGCATTCCATAAACCATTTTGGTTGCTGAATACCGCTCGTGGTAAATGTGTGGTGACCAAGGATTTGGTTGAAGGTTTAAAGTCAGGAAAAGTTCTAGGGGCAGGATTGGACGTATTGGAATATGAGAAAAAGTCTTTTGAGAATATGTTTGTACAAAAACCAAAAGCTTTTAAATACCTACGTAAAGCAAAAAATGTACTTCTCACCCCCCATGTAGCTGGTTGGACGATAGAAAGCAAAGAAAAATTGGCACAAACTATAGTTGACAAAGTCAAAGAGAGATTTTGTTAACTTTATAAACCTTATCTCTCCTACTTTTGGCTCTGGCAATTCAATATAAATTGATCATACATGACGATAGATGCCAAAACACCGGACGAGTATATCCAAAAACTACCCGAAGAACGTAAAGAGGCCGTTTCCAAACTTAGAGAAACAATAAAAACCAATTTACCCGTAGGGTTTGAGGAATGCATCAACTATAAAATGATAGGTTTTTTAGTGCCCCATTCCATCTATCCCGATGGGTATCATTGTGACCCCAAACTTCCACTGCCCTTTATCAATATTGCATCACAGAAAAACTTTGTTGCACTATACCATATGGGAATTTATGCCGATAAAGCTTTGCTCGATTGGTTTGTGGGCGAGTACCCCAAACATGTGAGCACAAAACTGGATATGGGCAAAAGCTGTATCCGGTTTAAGAACATGAACAAAATACCTTATGGATTGATAGCAGAACTTTGCCAAAAAATGACACCGAAGGAATGGATTGCATTGTACGAAAAAAACACTAAGAAATCATGAAAAACAGAGTGACAGGACTGGGCGGCTTTTTCTTTAAGAGCAAGGACCCGAACAAAATCAAGGATTGGTACAAAAACCATTTAGGATTGAACACCGACCAATATGGCTGTACGTTTTGGTGGAAGGACAAAAAAGGCAACGATTGTTCAACTCAGTGGAGTCCTATGGATGAGAAAACCGAATATTTTAAACCAAGTGAAAAGCAGTTCATGATGAATTTTAGGGTAGAAAACTTGGTAGAACTGCTCGAGGTCCTGAAAAAAGAAGGCGTTACCGTAGTGGGTGAAATGGAAGAATACGAATATGGAAAGTTTGGTTGGATCTTGGACCCGGAAGGCAACAAATTGGAACTGTGGGAACCTATTGATAAAGCCTTTCTTTAAGTATTGATTTATTTGCTACATTTAACATACATTAACCAACACATTTACAGACATGTCAGAAGAAGAGAAAAAAGACTTTGGCGATAAAGCGGAAGAAGCCGCCAAAGATTTTAAAGAAGAAGCCAAAAAAACTGCGGAAGAATTTAAGGAGGGTCTTAAAGACGCAGGTGGTGATAATAAAAAAATCCTTGCCGGTATCTTAGCTATTTTACTAGGAGGGTTTGGTGTTCACAAATTTATTTTGGGCTATAACAAAGAAGGTATCATCTTACTTGCCGTGACCATTATATTAGGTGCCATAACATGCGGAATTGGTGCTTCGGCAGCATGGATTATCGGTTTGATAGAGGGTATTATCTACCTCACCAAATCTGATGAAGAGTTTTATAACACGTATCAGGTGGGTAAAAAGCCCTGGTTCTAAAAAAGATTAAAAGCCAGATAAAATTATCTGGCTTTTTTTAATTTTAAATTCATCGTAATATTACAATCATTAAACAGAGATAACCATGACCGTCAGAAGCATGAAACCATCCGATTGGGAAAACGTTTCCAGAATCTATTCAGAAGGAATAGCTACCGGATTTGCCACTTTTGAAACGCAAACCCCTACTTACGACCATTGGGACCAAGCGCATACGGAGCATTGTAGGTTGGTTGCGGAAAAAGATGGGGAAATTATGGGATGGGCCGCCCTTTCCCCAGTATCTAGCCGTTGTGTTTATGGAGGTGTTGGCGAGGTTAGTGTTTACATTTCAAACAAAAGTCGCGGCAAAGGGGTTGGCAAATTACTCATGGAACATTTAATTAAAAAAAGTGAAAAGGCTGGTTATTGGACCATACAATCCGGGATATTTCCAGAGAATATTGCAAGCATTAAACTACACGAAAAAATGGGCTTCCGATACATTGGAAAACGGGAGCGAGTGGGCAAAACCCATGGTGTTTGGAAGGATAATTTATTGTTCGAAAAACGTAGCGACAAAATTGGAATAGACTAATCAATGTTAGAATTACCGTTCCCTTCCGCCACTTTACGCTCCAATTCTGCCTGAAATTCTTCCATTACCGGCTTTACGGTACTTTCTGGAAGGTCCGCGATTCGAATATACATTAACCCATCCACAGAATTATTGAACAATGGATCTACATTAAATGCTACCACCTTGGCATTTTGCTTAATATATTTCTTTATCAATACAGGTAACCTTAAACTGCCGGGCTCCACTTCACTGATTAGCTTATCGAACTTGTTCAAATCGGCCTGGGTTTCGTCAAATACAAACTCTTTATCGCCATCTTTCAACTTCACCTTGAACTCCTTTTTGGGTCGAATATATTGTGCCACGTAGGGATCCCAGTAATTGGATTTCATAAACTCAATCATCAACGACTTGGAAAAATTGGAGAACTGATTGCTGATACTCACCCCACCAATCAAATACTTGTGTTCCGGATGCCTTAACGTTGTGTGCACGATTCCTTTCCAAAGTAAAAATAAAGGCATGGGCTTTTGCTGATATTCCTTTACGATATAGGCTCTTCCCATTTCGATGGATTTTTCCATCATACCATACAATTCAGGTTCAAATCGGAAAAGATCTTGAAGATAAAAGCCATCAATGCCATAATTTTTGAAGATTTCCGAACCCAAACCCATGCGGTAAGCCCCAACTATGGTTTTATTGTCGTTGTCCCACAAGAATAAATGATGGTAATACGAATCGAACTTATCCAAGTCAATCGCATTATTGGTTCCTTCCCCTACTTCTCTAAAAGTTACTTCGCGCTGGCGACCGATTTCGTTTAAACAGAAAGGCATATCCTTGGCCTGCGCTAAAAACACCTCATAGTTTTTACTTTCCAACATGCGGCAATCTTTCTCCCGTAATTTGTCAATTTCGCCCTCCAGTACCTTGGCACTAATGGCTGTAGCTATTTTTTTTGGAGGTTTAGGAATTTTAAGCGAGGTGGGCACTTTGTCTATAAATCGCTCCTTTTCAAACGCATTGGCCAATAGATAGGTTTTTTTACGAAGCAATTCTGCAAAATCCTCCAAAGTCTCTTCTTCTTTCTGGGTATTTACCGATATAGGCTGACCAATACGCACTTTTATAGGACGTCTGCTCTGCGATGTTAACTCCGAAGGCAGCTTTGCCGTTCGGAATACATCATCCATCTTGGACAATCGGTAAAACAATCGACTGTTTCGTGCATGAAAATAAATGGGAACCACAGGGACTTCGGCTTTTCTTATCAATTTTATGGCCGCTTCCTCCCAAGGTCGGTCCACCACCAATCTTCCATCGCGGTAAGTGGATACTTCTCCCGCAGGGAAAATACCTAATGGGTGTCCATCCCTTAAATGTTGAAGTGCACTTTTAAAACCGGCTACGCTACTCTTGGCATCCTTATGGTTTTCAAAAGGATTTACCGGCATTATATAAGGCTTTAATGGTTCTATCCTATGGAGTAAAAAATTGGCTATTATTTTATAGTCCTGCCGCTCTTTTAGGAGAAGTTTTAACAAAAGCACCCCATCAATACCCCCTAATGGGTGGTTGCTGATAGTAATGTAGGGACCTGACTTGGGAAGTCGTTTTAAATCCTCTTCTGGAATTTCAAAATCAATTTCGTAATGGTCCAATATAGCATCCAAGAATTCGGGACCGGGAAGGTCTTTGTTCTTATCGTAAAATCTGTTGATAGTGCTAATCCTAGTGGCTACCATTAAAAGCCATCCTACAAAAGTGCCCAAAAAGCCATATTTGTCCAGATGGATGACTTTCGCCACCTCTTTAGCAGAAACCAAGCCCATAGAAAAAGTATTTAGGTACGTGTAAAGATAGAAAATAAAGGTTACTGACCCTTTTACCTAAATATTATATGGAAACTTCTATTTTACAACAAGTTGAACGGTTTCCTTACCTCTTTGCTCGACCAATACGGACTTTCCATTTTGAAGGGATTTAACCGAATCATCATTAAAATGACGAATGGTATAAAGTGAAACATCTTCGTGGCACACCACTTTAAACTTTCGCTTAAGTTCTTCCAATAAAGGTGGAAGTCCTCGAAATTTATTGTCCAAACAAACAGAAAAACTAATCGCAGAATTCTGAATAAGGTCCACCTTTAATCTGTGATCATGAAACAGCTTGAAAATTTCACTTATGTTATCCTCCACTATAAAAGAAAAGTCAAGGGACGAAAGTTTGAGTAACACCTGATTCTTTTTCACGATAAAACAGGGAATCTTAGGTTCAATTCCATTTCCTTTGCCCACCGTGGTCCCACTATCCTTTGGCCTTACAAACGATTTTACCTTCAGTGGGATTTCTTTGCGTTGCAAAGGCTGCAATGTTTTCGGGTGAATTACCGAGGCTCCATAAAACGCCAGCTCAATAGCTTCTCGGTACGAGATTTTATCCAACAATTGTGCATGTTCAAAGTTTCTTGGGTCGGCATTCAAAACTCCAGGCACATCCTTCCATATGGTCACCGATTCAGAATTTAGGCAATAGGCTAAAATAGCAGCAGAGTAATCAGAGCCCTCCCTGCCCAATGTAGTGGTAAAATTATTATCGTCACTACCTAAAAAACCTTGGGTGATATTCAATTTGGACACGTCTATTTTGGCAACTTCCTGTTGGGTGCGTTCCCAATTGACTTGGGCATCCCTATAATTGCTATCTGTTTTGATAAGAGTACGGACATCCAGCCACGTATTGGAAATGCCGACTTCGTTTAAATAGGAACTCACAATGGTTGTGGACAACAATTCACCATAACAGACTACTTGATCGTACACAAATGCATATTTAGGTGATTTATTCCAAGCTAAAAATCCCTTTACCTCATCAAAAAGTACTTTTACTTTGGAATAAACCGGATGGTTCGGATTCTGAAATAGGTCCGACAATATTTCATTGTGATAATCAATCACCTCTTGAATTGCAGCAGATACAGCATCCTTATCATTAAAATAGGATTCCACCACTTTTTCCATGGCATTGGTAATTTTTCCCATCGCAGAAACCACAACCAAAGTGTCGCTATAACCAACCTCCTGTAATACGTTGACCACATTTTTAACTGCATCTGCATCTTTAACGGATGCTCCACCAAACTTAAATACCCTCATGTATTTTTATAATATAGAATTTGGCCGGCCTAGTTGAGGCTTTCCAAATAATTTTTTATTCCTTTTTCATCCAATTGGACCACGTCCCAATCTCGTAGCACATTGGCTCCTTTCTTCTCATAAAACTCAATAGCGGGCTCGTTCCAATCCAAAACTTCCCAGCAAATTCGTTTTACCCCCAGACTATCGCCATACTTTACCACTTCATCCAGCAGGGCTGTACCCAGACCGCTCCCCCTCACCTTTTCGGATACAATCAAATCTTCCAAGTGAATGGCAGGGCCTTTCCAAGTGGAATATCTTGGATACACCAAGGCAATGCCTGCAATACCTTCGCTGGTGTCAGCAACAAAACAATGGAACATTTTTTGGTCACTAAATCCATGTTTCACTAAATCATCCTTGGTAATTTCCACAGCATCGGGTTCTTTTTCAAAATTGGCCAATTCTTGAACCAAGTTTAACACCTCTTCCATATCCTCAGGACGAGCCTCTCTAATTGTATACTCCATAATTGTTACAAATAAAACTCAAAGTTATAAAAATACATAATTAAACCTCTTCGAAAACGTTGTAGTTTCACAAAATGCCCGATATTTGTCGAAAAATAAAACAGTCTTTTCCAATGTTTGACAAACAGCGACTCACCATGGGCGAGTTCATCATCGCCAACCAAAATTCATTTCAATACACTTCCGGGGAACTTTCAAGACTACTTAACGGAATCCGTCTAGCGGCAAAAGTAGTGAACCATGAGGTAAACAAAGCAGGTCTGGTCGATATAACTGGCGCCGCAGGTGACACCAATATCCAAGGAGAAGATCAACAGAAACTGGATGTATTGGCCAATGAGAAATTTATTGAAACCCTTAAGAATCGTGAGATTGTTTGTGGCATAGCTTCGGAAGAGGAAGATGATTTTATAACAATCAATAGTTTTGACAAAAAACACCAGAACAAGTACGTGGTTTTAATAGATCCCCTGGATGGCTCATCCAATATTGATGTAAATGTATCCGTAGGAACCATTTTTTCCATCTATAGAAGGGTAACTCCGGTTGGAACTCCAGTTACTTTGGAAGATTTTCTACAACCTGGAAAAAACCAGATAGCTGCAGGGTACATTATCTATGGAACCTCTACCATGTATGTTTATACCACAGGACATGGTGTAAATGGTTTTACCCTAAACCCGGCCTTGGGAACCTTTTACCTTTCCCATCCAAATATGCAGTTTCCAGAAACAGGACAAATCTACTCCGTAAACGAAGGAAACTACATCCATTTTCCGCAAGGTGTAAAGGATTACATTAAATATTGCCAAAAGGAAGAAGGTGATAGACCTTATACTTCGAGATATATCGGATCCTTAGTTTCGGACTTTCACCGCAACATGATTAAGGGTGGAATCTACATGTACCCAAAAAGCAGCAAAGCTCAAAATGGCAAGCTTCGTTTATTATATGAGTGCAATCCCATGGCATTTTTAGCCGAGCAGGCCAATGGAAAGGCTAGTGATGGCTACCAACGTATTATGGACATAGAGCCTACCGAACTTCATGAACGAGTTCCATTTTTCTGTGGAAGCAAAAAAATGGTCGAGAAAGCAGAGGAGTTTATGTCCAATGCCTAGTTACACTCTCGCTTTATCAATTGATGATAATCTTCGAAGGCAATTTGTCCAGAGAAAATAGCGATGGACTTATCGATAATTTCCGATGCTTTTTTAGGATCAAAACCTAAACCAACAGCATACTTTTCAACAATTTTACGTTCATCATCATCAATATAATGATCGGAAAAAATAATCTGAAAAAATTCGAACAACCTTTTAAATCTTTTCTCGCCACTGTGAGGAGTATCAATAGGATATTTGTTTTCCTTCTTCATCACTTCTTTGATTTCCTCATCAGTAATATTGAGCTTAAAAGCGAATTTATCCAAAACCGCTTTTTCTTTCGGATTGATTTCCCCATCAACCGAGGCCAAACTAGCCAATGTGGCAAAATGGGCCAGGTTTTTCCTGTGGTCTCCGTGCTCGTATAGATCTAAAATTGGCATATCGAAAATTTTATACCACAAATATAATTCTTATCACAAAAAGCAGGTGTATAGGCAATAAAGAATTTCGTATTTTTCAATCCAAAGTACAACGACACTGCACGATTCAAAACTCCTTCATATTGCAGAAAATTGGTTTCAAGGTCAAGATTGGAAACCATTCCCCTTTCAAAAGCAGACTTGGCATGCTTTTTTAGAAGGTAAACATGGTTTGTTGAACGCACCCACCGGAAGTGGAAAAACCTATGCCCTATGGTTTCCGATTGTGCTCAACTACATTAAAAACAATCCTAATTACAAGACTAAGCACAAAAAAGGATTGAAAGCCATTTGGATTACGCCGTTACGGGCCCTTTCCCAAGAAATCAAACAGTCTGCGGAGCGAATCACCCAAGATTTGGAAACCCAAATGACCGTGGGAATTAGAACTGGGGATACTTCCGCAAAAGAACGGGCAAAAATGCGGACCAACATGCCCGACCTATTGATTACTACGCCAGAGAGTTTACAGTTGCTATTATCTTCCAAAGCTTATGAAAAGACCTTTAAGAACTGTTCTGCCATTGTGGTTGATGAGTGGCACGAGCTTTTGGGAACCAAGCGGGGCGTTCAAATGGAACTGGGACTATCCCGATTAAAAACTATCTGCAAGGAATTACGGATATGGGGCATATCGGCCACCATTGGCAATTTAGAGCAAGCCCGTCAAGTGTTATTAGGACCCACATCGCCAGAACTTGATAATTCAATATTGGTCAAGGCCAACCTCAACAAAAAAATCACAGTTAAAAGCATTATTCCAAAGGAAATGGAAACCTTTCCTTGGCGAGGGCATTTGGGATTGCATCTTTTAGATCAGGTAGTGCCGATTATCAACAATAGTAAAACCACCTTACTTTTTACCAATACCCGTAGCCAATGTGAGATATGGTTTCAGAAAATATTGGAAAAATATCCGGAGTTCGCAGGTGAAATGGCGATGCACCACGGTAGCATCAACAAAGAAACCCGTCTGTGGGTGGAGCAGGCCATCCGTAACGAAAGTCTAAAAGCCGTGGTCTGCACATCTAGTTTGGACCTTGGAGTTGATTTTGCCCCAGTGGAAACCGTTGTACAGATTGGCGGACCCAAAGGAGTAGCTCGTTTTTTGCAAAGGGCAGGACGAAGCGGCCATCGACCTGGCAAGGAAAGTGTGATTTACTTTTTGCCCACCCACGCTATTGAATTAGTAGAAGCTTCGGCCATGCAAAAAGCCGTGTTGAACAGTGCTGTTGAAGACCGTATTCCCTACCTAAATAGTTTTGATGTTCTCATTCAATATTTGACCACTTTAGCAGTTTCAGATGGGTTTTATCCTGATGAAATCTATCCTGAAATCAAACAAACTTTTTGTTATCAAACCTTGACCAAAGAACAATGGCAATGGCTATTGAATTTTCTGGTGATGGGAAGCCAAAGTTTAAAGAGCTACGACGAATACAAAAAGGTAGTGATTGAAGAAGATGGCAAGTTTAAAGTGAACAGCAGGGCCGTTGCTATGCGGCATCGATTCCAAATCGGAACCATTGTTGGAGATGCCACCATCTCTGTTCGCTATCAAAAAGGGGGCTATATCGGCAGTATTGAAGAATATTTTATTTCCAAATTGAGTCCTGGCGATGTCTTCACCTTTGCAGGTCGAAATCTGGAATTTATCCGAATAAAAGGGATGGCCGCTCACGTGCGTAATTCCAAAAAGAGAACCAATAAAGTGCCCAGCTGGATGGGCGGACGCTTAAGTTTTTCCGCAAAAATGTCCGAACTGCTTCGGCAGGAATTGTACACAGCCGAGTTAGAGTTTTCAGAACAATCCGAGGAAATTAAAGCTTTGCAACCGATGTTTTCCAAACAACGAGAAGAAAGTATAGTGCCCCAACCCCATCAACTTTTAATTGAAACCTTTAAGACCCGTGATGGCTATCATCATATGTTTTACCCTTTTGAAGGTAGGGCTATTCACGAAGGGATGAGCAGTCTGTTGGCCTATCGAATCAGTTTATTGACGCCGATAACCTGCTCGCTTGCTTTTAATGATTATGGTTTTGAGTTGCTATCTGACAGGGAAATCAATATTCAAGAAATTTTGGATAACAACTTGTTTACTCCCGAATATATGTTGTCCGACCTTCAAAAAAGTTTGAATTCGAATGAAATGGCGCGGCGAAAGTTTAGGGACATTGCCGTAATCAGCGGAATGGTTTTTACGGGATATCCCGAAAAAGGAGTCAAAATGAAACACCTGCAAAGCAGTTCCGAATTGTTGTTTGATGTATTTCGTGATTTTGAGGATGATAATCTGCTCTACCAGCAGGCCTATACGGAAACTTTTGAGCATCAATTGGAGGAAGGTCGTTTACGCCTAGCTTTGGAACGTATTGCTGAGCAGGACATTGTTTGGAAAAAATGTTCACAACCTACGCCCCTATCCTTCCCGATTATTACGGATAGGCTCAGGGAAAAGCTCTCCAACGAAAAGTTGGCAGACCGTATTAAAAGAATGATGGCTAAATTGACCAAATGAACTTGACAATCCGAAACCAAAAATTTCAACTTCATCCTTTGGGTGGATTGTTTTGGGTAGAAAAATCACTTTTGCTGATCAGCGATATGCATTTGGGCAAGGTATCACACTTTAGAAAATTTGGTGCCGCCGTTCCCAGAAAGGTAATTCACAAAAATTTTTTGTTGTTAGATCAAATTGTGGCCGATTTTCAACCCTTTCAAATCTGTTTTTTGGGCGATTTGTTTCATTCATCCCTGAACAAAGAATGGGAATTGTTCGAAAATTGGGTGGCCAAAACACCTGCCGAAATACTTTTGGTTGCCGGAAACCACGACATCATTGCTCCTGAAAAATTTGAAAAAGTGAACGTTTCCATATTTCCTGAGCTCGTAATTGATTCTTTCCTATTGACGCATCATCCCGAAGAGCGAGAGCATCACTTTACATTTTGTGGTCATATCCACCCCTCCATTAAACTCAAAGGTTTTGGGAGGGAACGAATAAAACTGCCCTGCTTTTTTAAGTCCAATAACCAAATGATTTTGCCAGCCTTTGGTCAATTTACGGGAACACACACCCTCAATCCCAAAAAGAATGACGAGGTATATGCTATTGTCGAGGATAGTATTATTAAGGTTTAGATTCTTCGCTCCGCTCAGAATGACATCCTTACTTAAACTTGTCATTCTGAAAACACGAAGTATTTGAAGAATCTCTTTTCGATAAAAGAAGAATAAAACCAATTTGGAGCACAAAGGTATTTGTGGTAATTCGTGCAATTCATGTCCAATATTTTGACCTCTCGACAACCAATAGATTCTTCTCTATGCTCAGAATGACATAATAAATACCGTCATTCCGTGCTTGACACGGAATCGCATCTGAGGGAGACGCTTAAACAAGTTCAGCGTGACGACAAGAAACCCAAAAAAACATTTTTAGTAAAAGGTTTCGCGGTTTATCTTTGTCGCAAAGTTTTTTGGATTGACCAAAACCCTAATTCCCAAATTATTTGAACAGTCTCCCCCACTCGGGAAACTGAGGGAGATTATTGCCCAACCTCTCGACTCCGCTCTAGGTGACAGTCAAAAAATTAGCATAAAAGGACTTGTTGGCTCCTCACTTTCTTTTGTGGTTTCCGAAGCTTTTAAGTCAGCAGAATCACCGTTTTTATTGATTTTGAACGACAAGGAGGAAGCCGCATACCATTTAAACGATCTGGAACAGCTCATCGGTGAAAAGGATGTGCTATTTTATCCAGGCAGTTACCGAAGACCTTATCAAATTGAGGAAACGGACAATGCCAATGTGCTGTTACGTGCCGAGGTGTTGAACCGCATCAATTCAAGAAAAAAACCTGCGGTGATTGTCACCTATCCCGATGCCCTTTTTGAAAAGGTGGTCACGCGAAAGGAACTTGACAGGAACACTCAAAAAATAAAATTGGGTGATGAAATCTCGTTGGATTTTTTGAACGAAGTCCTTTTTGAATATCAGTTCAAAAGAGTGGATTTTGTTACCGAACCCGGGGAGTTTTCTGTTCGTGGAGGTATTGTGGATGTGTTCTCCTTCTCGCATGATGAACCTTATAGAATCGAGTTTTTTGGAGATGAAGTGGACAGTATCCGAACTTTTGATGTGGAAACACAACTTTCTACGGACAAGGTGAAAAAAATCACCATTATTCCCAATGTCGAGAACAAGTTCACAGAGGAGATACGGGAAAGCTTCCTAAAATATATTTCAGCCAACACAGTAGTTTTTGCAAAAAATCCTGCACTGATCTATGACCGCATTGATTCCTTTTTTGAAAAAGCAGAGGAGAGTTTTGCCAAGTTGAGCGAAGAAATCAAACATGCGAAACCCAAGGAACTCTTTTTGGATTCGGCTTTGTTGAAAAACCAATTGCAAGATTATTTATGTTTTGAGATTGGTACTTCAAGTGAAGCCTTGAATCAAGCAGGTGACGAAATTGTATTTCAAACCAAACCCCAGCCAGCTTTCAACAAAAAGTTTGACCTGCTCATTGAAAACCTGAACGATAATCGGGATGCAGGTTACAGCAATTATATTTTTTGCTCCACCGAGCAACAGGCAAAGCGTTTTCACGATATTTTTGATGAAGTGGACGAAACGGTCCACTACCAAACCATCATTTTCCCCTTGTACAAAGGGTTTGTGGATGATGACCTCAAATTGGTCTGCTACACCGACCATCAAATTTTTGAGCGTTACCACAAGTTCCATTTAAAGAATGGCTATGCCAAAAAGCAAGCCATCACCCTAAAGGAGCTCAACAAACTGGAAATCGGCGATTATGTGACCCACATTGACCACGGTATCGGCAAGTTTGGCGGTTTGCAAAAAATTGATGTGGAGGGCAAAAAACAGGAAGCCATCAAACTAATTTATGGTGACCGTGATATTTTGTACGTAAGCATCCATTCGCTACATAAAATATCCAAATACAACGGCAAGGACGGAGCTCCTCCAAAAATATTCAAACTAGGTTCCGCTGCTTGGAAAAAACTGAAGCAAAAGACCAAAGCTCGGGTCAAAAAGATTGCTTTCGACCTTATAAAAGTCTATGCTAAACGGCGATTGGAAAAAGGTTTCCAATATGCTCCTGACAGCTATTTACAATACGAATTGGAAGCATCGTTTTTGTATGAGGACACTCCCGATCAGGAAAAAAGTACCCAAGATGTAAAAAAGGATATGGAAAGTGAACGCCCTATGGATCGATTGATTTGTGGGGATGTTGGCTTTGGAAAAACTGAGGTGGCCGTACGGGCAGCGTTTAAAGCTGTGGACAATGGCAAACAAGTTGCCATTTTGGTTCCAACTACCATTTTGGCCTTTCAGCATCATAGAACTTTTTCGGAACGATTGAAAGAAATGCCCGTTACGGTGGACTACCTCAACCGCTTTAGAACAGCTAAGGAGAAAAGGGAAACCCTCGAGAATTTAGAAAATGGAAAAGTTGACATCATTATAGGAACGCACCAATTGGTCAACAAAAATGTGAAGTTTAAGGATCTGGGCTTGCTCATTGTGGATGAGGAGCAAAAATTCGGGGTTTCGGTGAAGGAAAAACTACGTGCGATCAAAGAAAATGTGGATGTGCTTACGCTTACCGCTACACCGATTCCGAGAACCCTGCAATTTAGTTTGATGGCTGCTCGTGATCTTTCCGTAATCAATACGCCACCACCCAACCGCTACCCCATCGAAAGCCATGTAATTCGATTGAACGAAGAAATTATCCGTGATGCGATATCCTATGAAATCCAACGGGGCGGACAAGTGTTCTTTATCCATAACCGAATTGAGAACATTAAGGAGGTTGCGGGAATGCTCCAACGTTTGGTTCCCGATGCCAAAATCGGAATTGGCCACGGACAAATGGAGGGCAAAAAACTGGAACAGCTCATGCTTTCCTTCATGAATGGTGAGTTTGATGTTTTGGTTTCGACCACCATCATTGAAAGTGGTTTGGACGTGACCAATGCCAACACTATTTTTATCCATAATGCCAATAATTTTGGTTTGAGCGACCTTCACCAGATGCGTGGTCGTGTAGGTCGAAGCAACAAAAAGGCATTCTGCTATTTCATTACGCCACCTTATGAAGTGATGACCACTGAAGCTCGAAAACGTATAGAAGCCTTGGAACAATTTACCGAGTTGGGAAGTGGTTTCAACATTGCGATGAAGGATTTGGAAATTCGTGGTGCCGGTGACCTTTTGGGAGGCGAACAGAGTGGGTTTATCAATGAAATTGGGTTCGAAACCTATCAAAAAATATTGTCCGAAGCCATTGAGGAGCTCAAAGAAAATGAATTTAAGGAACTGTATGATGAAGTTGAGGGCGACAAGGAAAAAGTGTACGTGAAAGAGATGCAGTTGGACACGGATTTTGAACTGCTCTTCCCTGATGATTACATCAACAATATAACAGAACGCTTAAACTTGTACACCCAATTGAATGATGTGGAGGACGAGGAAGGCCTGCAAAAATTTGAAGCCCAATTGGTGGACCGTTTTGGAGAATTGCCCGAACCTGTAGTGGACTTGATGAATTCCGTCCGTATTAAATGGATTGCCACCCACATTGGCTTGGAAAAGGTGATTATGAAAAAGGGCAAGTTTATCGGTTACTTTATTGCTGACCAGCAATCCAGTTTTTACCAGAGTGCTGCATTTACCCAAATATTACAATACGCGCAAACCCATCCTCAACTTGTAAAACTCAAAGAAAAACAAACTCGAAACGGATTGCGATTATTATTGGTATTTGATAAGGTTACCACCGTAGATAAGGCACTGAAGTTTTTGGAGCCTTTTACACCTCAAACAAAAAATGTTTCCGTATAAATCATGTTCGTCATGCTGAATCTATTTCAGCATCTCATTACTTTTTATCGAGATTCTTCGCGTCGCTCAGAATGACATCAAAAATGATTTGTGGAAATTAGTGTAGTTCGTGTCATTGTTAAAAAGCCTCATACACCTGCTTTACAAACTCCCCGATCTTTGAAGGTTCCAGCCAGCGGGTCACAATAACCAATCCGCTTTTTTGGTCCACTACAATAAAATTGCCTCCAAAACCTGCGGCGTAGAAAACATGTTCGGGAACACCTTCCCAATGCCGGCCGCCTTTTTGGTTTAACCACCACATATAACCATAATTTACATTGGGTACCGAAGGTGTAGTTGCTTTTTTAATCCAATCTTCACTTATGATTTGTTCTTCTTCCCATTTACCATTGTTCAAGAAAAGAGTTCCAAAACGGGCCATATCCTCAGTGGAAATAAAAAGTCCAGCACCGGAGTGTCCACCACCGGTCACAGATTTCATTTTCATTCCATCGATTACGGTCCAAGCATTGTCATAGCCAAACCAACGCCATGAGGTAGTAGCTCCAATTTTGTCCATCAGCTCTTCTTTGAGTACCATTGGCACAGGTTTTCTCCACACATGAGTTAAGGAGTAAGCTAGCACGTTTACACGAACGTCGTTATACTCCATCACAGTTCCCGGTTCGTTGAGCTTTCGGAATTTCCAATCGTCCAGACCACCTTCACTTGGTGGACGGTCCGCCCAATCCTTGCCACCCCAAAGTTCGCCCGACCAATCGGAATTTTGCTGTAGCAAATGCTCCCAAGTTATTTTGGAGTTGTGTTCACCATCAAAAGTACCGTCCCAAATATAGTCCACCACTTTGTCCTTGGTGCTCTTGATCAAACCTTGATCTTCGGCAAGTCCGGCAACCGTGGACAAAAAACTTTTGGTAACGCTAAAGGTCATGTCCACCCGCTTGGTATCACCCCAAGAAGCCAACACATATCCATTCTTCATAATCATTCCGGCAGGACCTCCCCTCTTCTTAGTAGGGCCAAGAATTTCATGGAAAGGTTCACGTTTAAATCCTTCCAAAATAGCTTGTCGGATATCACGAGAGCCAGAATATTCGTTGGCATTGGCGTATTCCGCAGCTTTATCCAATGCTACATTATCAAACTTAAATTGTCCCTTCTCTGCGGTTTTCCATGTTTCGTAGCGTTCGGGAAAATTGAGTTCTTGCGCATTGGTTTCAAAAGTTGTGGCAAAAGCAACAATCAGTGTTGCTGTAAAAAGAAGATTTTTCATCTTTCGGAGGTTTGGTTTGGGCAAGAAAGGTACTAATTGTTGATGGATTTCGACAGAGTAAAAGATTGTTAAATCGCTTGAATTCGTCATGTTCTACGAATAATTATCGAGATTATTTTAGCATCTCATTCCGATTTGCTAGAGATTCTTCGTCCCGATAGCTATCGGGACGCTCAGAATGACAAACAAGATTTCTCATGTCCATTCGAAATGACAATCAGTTCTATAAAGGTCATTTCGACAAAGCGTAGCGACAAAAAATCTAAAACCGTTTTTTATGGACTTGGTCTCCTTCCGCATTATAGTATCGCCATGTGCCCACTTGTTCATCGTTTCGGAAGCGACCACGGATTTTTCGGGTACCATCAGGGTAGAATTCTTCGTAGCGCCCATGCTTTAATCCATCTTTCAGGTCAACTTCGAACCGAATGTTTCCGTTAGTATATTTTTTACTGAAGGAGTCAGCATTTAAATCAGTTGGATAAATGGGCCTCAGGTTAAAAACCGAATCGGTAATCTCTGCCGTAGCTGAACTTTGGGTTTTAGGTATTGTTTTAGTAGTATTTTTTGAAGTATTGACAGTTTTCTTTACTTCTTCCACATCCTGATAGTTCAACACCAACCGGCTTTCGAACAAATCATCTTCCGGGGTCAATTGCAAGCCTACTTGCGGGAAACATATGATAAAATCTTTGTTCTTTCGCATTTTTTGTTTGGTAGGCCCATCGGCCAGAGCGAACATAGTATCAAACAACAAAGGAACATTGCTGTACACGAACACGGTAGATTCAGCATCAAATTTTTGGTCGAAATCTCTAAAGACTTCAGAAGTTGCAAGCGTTTCGCCTTCCACTACTTTATCAATTATCCCCTTTAGGGTATTGGGGTTATCGCTAAAAATAACATAGTCATCAATCTGGGTAAAGTAAGGTTTATCAAACTCATCAAACCTGCCGCCCAACAACATTTTAAAAAAGCCTTTGATAGACAAGAAATTGATTTCATAATCCTTGTAGTTGACAGCTTTGAACTTTACGGGTGTTTTTTTACGGATCTGTTCCACTACAAAATCCAGATTGGTCTTGGCATCTTCCACATCATTTGCTTTGAGTACCAGAGCTACATCATTCTTTCCTTTGGAAATGTGGGATTGAATTTGCAGGACCGCAATTTCATCACCAATCCAACTGACGAAATTTTCTTTTACATCAATCTTGAGGAACTTCTCTACCTTGGCTATGCCACCTTGATAACTCTCGAACTGCTCCGGATCGTTTTGCTGGACCATCTCAAAATTATCGTAGAACTCGGAAAAGCTATCAAATCCATAGCTGATGTAAAGTGCCGTACTATTTGGGGCGATTTTAGGAATGGAACGCTCCGCTGTACCCGATTTTTGAAGCGCCTCCAAATAGTATTCGTTAACAGCGCTAATGTTGGTATACCCATTGGCGGTTAGCGTGCTGTTCTCGTCCAAATCAAAATAAAAACCTGAGAATAAAAAGTTTTCGCTCACCCGCTTTACCCAGTCGGAAGGCCGGTCCGAGTATTGTTTTATGTAATCATCAAAATAGTGGTACTGTACATACATTCGGAACAAATCCTCGTGCCCCACCTTTTGGTTGATTTCCAGAAAATTGAGATTTCTCCCTAGCACCGGCTCATTGTATTGATCAATAGAAGCTTCTACCAAGGTGTGGGTATACGAGGCCACCAATTGGTTTTTGATAAAAGCCAAATACATGGTTTCCTTGCTTTCCCTGTCGTGCACTTCCAAAATTTCGTGATCGTGATAGGTTCGTTTACTCAACACATAACCATCATCTAGCAACGTATTCAAATAGGTCTTGAGTAATTGGAGTTTGGCGATTCGTTTGAGGTCCAGCACATAAAATATCCCATAATCTTTGGGTGATATCATGTGAATGGAAATAAAAAGGGAACGATTGTCAAAAAACTCGAACAGTTTATGATTGTCGTTGAAAACCGTGTCTACTCGTTGTATATTTTCGGTAAGTTCTGAAAAGTAATCGTTCTTTTTAAGGTGATGCCAAGCTTCACTTTGGCTGATTTTTTCCCAACTTTCCACAGGCTGTTCCGACTCAATGATGAAAACGGCATCCCTAGGAATCAGATAGATGGACTGAAGGTTGGTCTTGGGAGAGAGTATAAAAATATAGGCCAAATAGCACAAGTATAGTACCATTAGGCCTAAAAAACCGTAAAGAATCCTTTTTTTGGTCATTTTTCCAAAAAGTGTCTTTTTCTAGAACGAAGAAGAATTCGTTTTAGTTTAGACCTAGCAAAGGAATCTCAAATTATAGTGATTTTAAATCTTTGATCGTCTTGAAAGCGACATCCACCTGCTCATCATTCACTAAAATGGTGAACTCGTTGGTGGTGGAAATTACCTCGTAGAGTACAATCCCTTCCCAAGCCAATCGCTGAAAGATGAAGTAATAAATACCAGGCACAGAAACATTCTCCGCAGGTAATTTTACGGTAATGGAAGAGAGTCCCTCGGCCTTTTGGGTACAACGTTCCATTTTAAAGTACTTTTCCACAACACCATCCATTACATTGCTGATCACAATGTTGATTTCGTTGACACCACGTGAAGAGGTATAAAAAACATCTTGGTTTGCATTCACTTCTTCCAACAATCTCGCTTGCTGCTGCAATATGGTATCGGAAGCCAAAAAAGTGTAATCCGTAAGGTTGGAGCGTACCGTAATCTCACCAATATTTTTAAGGACCTTTACGATTTTGTGCGTGGCTCTAAACTCCAAATCGTCCGAAAGACGCTTAAGTGCCATTACTATAGCTCCATCTTTTACATCTTTACCCAATTCTTCTGCGATTTCGGGTTTTATTTGTCTGGACAAAGAGGTCAAATTGATAATTCCTTGTGCCAAAGCAGTTTGTAAAAAAGGCTTTTTCTTAATGTAATGCTCAACAACAGCAGATATTGTTTTCATTTATTGATTGGTTTTGAACAAAAATAACATATTGTTACAAAACAAACAAATGGTTAAAAATGATAGAAAGCATTTTCAAAATGCTCAATTTCAAAATTATCTGCATTTTTTATCACTGGAATCACATCAAATCTAACCTCAAATTCTTTGTCCTGTTCTTCCACATAACGGTTAGCTGCCATGGTTAAAAGTTTTACTTTTTTTGGTGTGATCACATGAGAAATATCTTCCAGAAACCCTTTATTTCTTGACTTTACCTCCACAACGACCAAGATACCCTCTTTCTCAGCAATGATATCCACTTCAGCATTTAGATAGCGGTAGTTAAGCGATTTAATCTCATACCCAGAAGTCTTCAAAAAGTCAACTGCTTTTTGTTCTCCCAGCTTTCCAAATTTGTTGTGATCAGCCATACAATTTGTAATAATGTAAAAAAAATGCGCATTTCATCGAAAAATTTGGTCGTTCATGGACTTTAGAGCGTTAAGATTGTAATTTGTTGGCTCAATTGAACCACACCCAACACTAGCATAAACATATAGTTGCCCCAAAACTATGTACCAAATTAACGCCAGAAATTGCTATGGAGTACTTTATCAATTGTAATTCCTCAACCTTGGCGCCTTACACTACTCCATTGGATGAGTTGCGTGCGGCCCACTTGTACCGAAGGCTTGGTTTTAGTGCCTCTGTACAAACTATTAATGCCGCTGTTGGACAAACAGCCGGTTCCCTTGTAGATAACTTAGTAAATCAAGCCCTAGCGGCACCAACCGTCCCTGCACCGGAATGGGCAGATTGGAACGATACCAACTATCCTGCCGACGATGATATGGCGCGTGCGCTACGAAGATTACAAATAGAGGACTTTACAACAGCTTACGGCAATGCAATTGTAGACAATGAATTGTTGGACAGGATGAGCTTTTTTTGGAGTAATCACTTTGTAACCCAGTTAGAGACTTATAATTGTCCCCAGTTTCTATTTTACTATATCAACTGTCTTCAGCGAAATGCCTTAGGCAATTTCAAAACCTTCACTAGTGAAATTGGACTTACAAGCGCCATGCTTTATTATTTAGATGGTGTTCGCAATCGAGGGGATAACCCGAACGAAAATTATGCACGTGAGCTTTACGAGCTTTTCACTTTGGGAGAAGGAAACAATTATACGGAAGAAGATATTATCGAAACTTCCAAAGCAATATCAGGGTATACCGAGCGGGGTGAGCAAGGATGTACACAAGTTGCCTTTGATCCAACAGAGTTTAACACCGAGAACAAAACCATATTTGGTCAAACTGGAAATTGGGACTACGATGATGTTATCGATATCCTCTTCAACCAAAGAGCTGATGAAATCGGTTGGTTTATCTGCAAAAAATTATACGAGTTTTTTGTCCACCCCGATTCAACCAGTGATGATGGAGGAATTGCTCCCCAGATAATCGATGGTTTAGCTCAAACATTTATTAGTAGTGGCTTTGAAATTGCCGCTGTGCTTCGTCAACTATTTAAAAGTCAGCACTTTTTTGATGAAACAGCTATAGGGGTGATCATTAAAAGTCCTGCAGACCTATACTTCAACTTTTTAAAAGAATCCGGTTTCTCTTACGATGATGGAACTATTATAAATATGATTGATGCCTGCTCCTTGATTGGACAGCGATTTTTTCAACCACCCGAAGTGGAAGGTTGGCAACGAGACCGAACATGGATCAACACCAACTTTATTATTGGACGTTGGCTGACCATGGAAGTCTTCATTGATCGTTTTTTCCAAAACGATTCGGAACAGTTCAGAACTTTGGCCATGGACGCTGTTGGACCAGCCAATAGCAATACTAGTAACCCAGAAATTGTGGTTAGAGCCTTGGTGAACAAGTTTACACCGAAAGGTCTTTTAACTGATGCTGATTTTGAGAAGGCCATGGACGCCTTTAAGATTGACGACGTACCCGAGGAATACTACTCCTCGGATTATATTCCAGGAGGTAATGGCTGGTGGGTCCTTTCATCGAGTATGGAAGTTCCAACGCAAGTCCATGTATTATTGCGTCATTTATCCAGAGAGCCCGAATTTCAACTAAAATAACCCCTACACCATGTGCGATAATCACCATACCCACCATAATTCCCCTCACAAAGGCCTCGAACACGATGGCCACGATATGGAACACAAAAAATGGAGCCGACGTTCCTTTGTCCAAGCCTTGGGCATTGCAGGTTCTGGTTCTATGTTTTTGGGAAGCCACTTTATTTCGGCTTCTTCACCATCTCCACTTACGGCAGCAGTTGCCGCAGCGGAAACCGACAATATCTTAATCCTGATTCGATTATCAGGAGGGAACGACGGACTTAGTACCGTAATCCCGATCCAACAATATGATACTTATGCAAATGCAAGGCCTAATATCTATATCCCAGAGAGTAAGGTCCTGAAACTTACCGATGATTTTGGAGTACCTACCTACATGAGTGCCTTGGAACCTCTTTGGGGAGATGGGCAGTTTAAGGCTGTTCATGGTGTAGGGTACGAAGGTCAAAGTCTATCGCATTTCACAGGATCTGATATTTTTGCCAATACCGATTTGACAACGACTGGATTTTCAGGAGAAAATACAGGTTGGATGGGCAGACATTTTGAAGAACTTTACCCCGATTATTTGATCAATCCACCAGCAGCTCCAGCAGCTATTCAAATCGGAAACTTGGCGAACTTAGTTTTCCAAGGTGAAGAAACCAATTATGCTTTTGTGACCAACAATGTCGATCAGTTGGAACAAATCGCAGAGACCGGAACCTTTTACGATATTGAAAACGCACCATTTGACGACTGTATGTACGGAGACCAACTTAGGTTTCTTCGTGGAGTGGCCAATACCACTTATGAATATGCCGGAATTATCCACGATGCCTATATGGCAGGTCAGAACCAAGTGGAGTACCAAGACAATGGCTTTGCCAGACAATTGGCTCTTTTGGCACGATTGATCAAAGGAAACTTGGGCACCAAAGTTTATATGATTTCCTTGGGAGGATTTGACACCCACGGTAATCAACCGATAGTACATGAGCGTTTGATGTCCAACCTATCTGTCGCTATCAACAATTTCTACGAAGACTTGGCTTTCACAGAACAGGATGACAACGTACTGAGCATGACTTTCTCCGAGTTTGGCCGAAGGATTTATGAAAATGGTTCTAACGGTACCGACCATGGAAAGGCCGCTCCCACCCTATTCTTTGGTTCAGGATTGAGCGGAAGCGCATTTGTTGGAGAACACCCATCGTTGGATGAACCCAACAATCGAGGTAATTTGGAGTACACCATGGACTTTAGAAACCTTTATGGAACCGTGTTGGCCGAATGGCTTTGTGTTCCAAGAGCTTCTGTGGAGCAACATTTATTGGGTCATCCCTATCAGGCCATAGACCTTGGGTTTAACTGTAGCGGTGAAACCTTTGACGATATTGCCATGGACAATGACCCACCAACATTGCCAGAGACACCACCAAGTCAAGACCCAATGGATCCAAATGTGGATATTTTGGATACCATAGAGCACGCAGCCATATATCCGGCGACATCACCAAGAAACCCATACATCCATTTAGAAATGCCCGTATCGGCCCATGTGGATATTGAATTATTCAATATTTTGGGACAACGTGTGGGAACACTGTTCAACGAAATGATGTTGGAAGGCGCTGTGGATATCAACATACGGGAACGTATGCGCGATAGTTTATCTACAGGAAAATACATTTACAGAATTTCTGTGGGTGATAAAAAAATGAGTAAGTCAGTAATGATTGCTTAAAGAAGCGGGACACTTTTCTATCCATTTTACAGAAGCCTTCGAGGATGCACCCCTCACCCCAAATAGGGTCGCATTTTCGGAGGCTTCCTTTTTTATGTCTATCCCGTTAAAATCAGTATTTTTGGGCCTAATTAGAATTTTACATGGCTCAAGATAAATCACCCTCTAGGTATACCATTACAGCAGCACTGCCTTACACCAACGGTCCCATTCATATTGGGCACTTGGCCGGCGTTTACGTTCCTGCGGACATTTATTCCCGTTATTTACGCTTAAAAGGAAACGATGTGGCCTTTGTCTGCGGTAGCGACGAGCACGGTGTGGCTATCTCCATGAAGGCTAAAAAAGAAGGTGTCACACCCACGGAAATAATTGACAAGTACCATCATATCATTAAAAAATCCTTTGTTGATTTTGGTATTTCGTTTGATAATTACTCAAGAACATCCGCAAAAGTCCATCACGACACCGCTTCGGAATTTTTCAAAAAAATGTACGAACAAGGTGATTTTATTGAGGAAGAAACCGAGCAACTATACGATGACGAAGCCGCACAATTTTTAGCGGACAGATTTGTTATTGGAACCTGCCCCAGATGCGGTCACGAGGAAGCATATGGCGACCAATGTGAAAATTGCGGGTCATCGCTCAATGCTACGGATCTGATCAATCCCAAATCAACCATAACAGGAACGGTTCCATCTTTAAAAAAGACCAAACATTGGTTTTTACCTTTGGACCGTTACGAAGGATTTTTGAAAAAATGGATTCTCGAAGAGCACAAATCCGATTGGAAACCCAACGTCTACGGACAATGCAAATCTTGGATTGATGAAGGTTTAAAACCACGTGCCGTTACCCGTGACTTGGACTGGGGAATTCCCGTACCTGTTGCAGGTGGGGAAGGCAAAGTGCTATACGTTTGGTTCGATGCGCCTATTGGCTACATTTCTTCTACAAAAGAGTGGGCCGAACGTGAAGGTAAAGATTGGGAACCCTATTGGAAAAACGAGGATACCAAATTGGTCCATTTTATAGGCAAGGATAATATTGTGTTCCACTGTATTATCTTCCCAAGTATGTTGAAAGCACATGGAGATTTTGTATTGCCGGACAATGTGCCTGCCAATGAGTTTCTGAACCTTGAGGGCAACAAACTTTCCACTTCTAAAAACTGGGCGGTTTGGCTGCACGAATACTTGGAAGAGTTCCCGGATATGCAGGATGTACTGCGATATACCTTAACCGCAAATGCTCCCGAGACCAAGGACAACGATTTTACTTGGAAAGATTTCCAGGCAAGAAACAATAACGAACTAGTGGCCATTTTCGGAAACTTCGTGAATCGAGTTGCCGTTTTGACCCATAAATATTACGATGGGGTAGTTCCTGCTCCATCTGAATTTTCCGAGACGGATTTGGAGACTTTGAAAGCTTTAAAGGGTTATCCTGAAATATTGGCTAGCTCTTTAGAAAGGTATCGGTTCCGAGAAGGTAGTCAAGAGTTGATGAACTTGGCCCGTTTAGGAAACAAATATCTGGCAGAAGCTGAACCTTGGAAACTTATTAAAACTGATGAAGAGCGCGTAAAAACCATTATGTACATAGCGCTTCAAATTGCAGCTGGATTGGCAGTGCTCAGTGAACCCTTTTTGCCATTCACTTCAGAGAAGTTAAAAGGAATTTTAAATCTCAGTTCGAACCAAAATGAGAAATCTATCGGCTGGGACGATGTTAGTTTAAAAGAAACATTACTTCCCGCAGGACACACCATCAACAAAAGTGAACTGCTTTTCAGAAAAATTGAAGACAAAGAAATTCAACAACAACTGGACAAATTGGAAGCCACCAAAAAAATCAATGCTCAAATGGATAAGGAAGTACCTCCTCAAAAAGACACCATCACTTTTGATGATTTCTCCAAATTGGATATGCGCGTGGGAACCATCATCGAAGCTGAAAAAATGCCCAAGGCCAACAAGCTTTTGGTATTGAAAGTGGATACAGGATTGGATACGCGAACCATTGTTTCAGGTATTGCCAACAGTTTTAAGCCCGAAGATATTGTGGGCAAAAAAGTGACCGTTTTAGTGAATCTTGCTCCACGAAAACTTCGTGGTGTAGAAAGTGAAGGGATGATCTTGATGACCGAGGACAAAGACGGAAAACTCGTTTTCGTTAACCCTGATGAAGACAGGGTGGAGAACGGGGAGACCATAAATTAAGCTCCCGCATCATTTAAAATTTACTTTTCTGGGCTGCCCCGCCTTATGAAGAGGTTCTAACCTACTTTAAATTTTAGAAACAATGCAACTTGTTCCCTATATCGTTCGCCATACCAATCTTTCAGAAAAGAGTGTTGAGAATACCGTGGCACTTTTAAACGAAGATTGCACTGTTCCCTTTATTTCTCGATATCGTAAGGAACGCACGGGCAATTTGGACGAGGTGCAAATTGGTTCTATTGTTGAGTACAAAGCTCAGTTCGAAGCACTGGAAAAAAGAAAAGCAGCCATCATCAAAGCGGTAACGGAGCAAGATGCGCTAACTCCTGAACTGGAAGCGAAATTTTTGAACTGTGCCGACCTGACCAGTTTGGAAGACCTTTATCTTCCCTTCAAAAAAAGCAAAAAGACCAAAGCCGAAACCGCACGAAAAAATGGTTTGGAGCCATTGGCCAAAATTATTATGGCACAACGTAGCGATGAAATCGAGTTTATCGCTTCCAAATATCTGAGCAAGGATGTCGTTAACGAAGACGATGCGTTGGAAGGAGCTCGACACATCATTTCCGAATGGATCAATGAACGTACCGACATCCGAAATCAGCTGCGTGGTCAGTTGGAGCGCCATGCCTTGATCACGACCAAAGTCATCAAAACCAAAAAAGAGGACGAGAAAGCTCAGAAATTCCGAGATTATTTTGATTGGAGCGAACCGCTGAACCGTTGTTCATCACATCGCTTTTTAGCCATCATGCGAGCCGAAAATGAAGGCTATATCCGGGTAAAAATTGAAATAGATGATGACAGAGCTATCCAGAATATGGAACAGCGCTTGGTAAAATCGAACAACGCATGTGCGGAACAAATAGAAATGGCCATAGCCGATGCCTATAAAAGGCTTTTGTTCCCTTCCCTGTCCAAAGAAATATTAAAAACAGCCAAGGAAAAAGCAGATGCTTCGGCCATCCAGGTTTTTTCAAAGAATTTGAAACAACTACTCCTTGGTTCCCCCCTTGGCGAAAAACGAATTTTGGCCATTGACCCTGGTTTTAGAACGGGCTGCAAAGTGGTTTGTTTGGATGAACAGGGCGATTTAAAGCACAACGAAACCATCTATCCCCATCCACCACAGCGCGATAGTTCTGGAGCCATCAAAAAAATAAGTTCTTTGGTGGATGCTTATAAAATTGAGGCCATTGCGATTGGCAACGGAACGGCCTCCCGGGAAACAGAACAGTTGGTAAAGCGCGTTCCGTTCAAAAAACCCATTGAAGTCTTTATCGTAAGCGAGGCTGGAGCGTCCATTTACTCTGCTTCCAAAATTGCCCGCGACGAATTCCCGAATTATGACGTTACGGTACGGGGAGCCGTTTCCATTGGTCGCCGTTTGGCAGACCCTTTGGCCGAATTGGTGAAAATTGACGCCAAATCTATCGGCGTTGGGCAATATCAGCACGATGTGGACCAAACGCAGTTGAAAACATCTTTGGATACCGTGGTGGAAAGCTGCGTGAACTCCGTCGGTGTCAATATTAATACGGCGAGTGTTCCACTTTTAAGTTATGTTTCCGGTATTGGACCAAAACTAGCGGAGAACATTGTCGCCCACCGAAATGAAAATGGGAAGTTCAAAAGCAGGGAGCAAATTAAAAAAGTACCACGTCTGGGAGGCAAGGCCTTTGAGCAAAGTGCTGGGTTTTTACGCATTAAAAATGGTGATAATCCTTTGGATGATTCTGCCGTACACCCGGAAAGTTACGGACTAGTATCTAAAATGGCCAAAGACCAAGGCATTTCCACCAAAGAAATTGTAGGGAATAAAGTAGCCTTGCAAGGCATCGACCTCAAATCCTATTGTACGGAAACCATAGGAATGCCAACATTGGAAGATATTCTGAAAGAATTAGAAAAACCAGGATTGGATCTTCGTGAGAAAGCGAAAGTGTTTACGTTCAATCAAAATATAAAGGAAATAACAGATTTGCGTCAAGGGCAATTGTTGCCAGGGATAGTAAACAACATTACCAATTTTGGTTGCTTTGTAGATATTGGAATCAAAGAAAGTGGCCTTGTGCACATTTCCAACCTTTCCGATACTTTTGTGAAAGATGTCAACGAACACGTTAGCCTTCATCAACAGGTGGTTGTAAAAGTCTTGGATGTTGATGTACCCAGAAAGCGGATTCAGTTGGCATTGCATAAACAAGGTGCTTAAAATGCTCAAAATAGCCTATCACCCTATTTACAAACATCCTTTGCCCGAAGGTCATAGGTTTCCCATGATCAAATATGAGTTGTTGCCCCAACAATTGCTTTATGAAGGAACCTGTTCCGAGGAAAACTTCTTTGAACCTTCATTTCCCGAAGATCATCATATTTTGGCAGCACATGATGAGGAATATTACAAAGATTTGGTGAGTCTGGACCTTTCCAAAAGTGCAGCTCGCAAGATTGGTTTTCCACTTAGTGATGAACTTGTAATGCGAGAACGAATTATTGCCGATGGAACCATAAAAGGATGCGAATTTGCACTCGAAAATGGTATCGCCATGAACATTGCAGGCGGAACACATCATGCGTATTCCGATAGAGGCGAAGCTTTTTGCATGTTGAACGATCAAGCCATTGGCGCACGTTATCTTTTAAACAGCAAACTGGCTAACAAGGTTTTAATAATAGATCTGGATGTGCATCAAGGTAATGGCACCGCGGAAATCTTTCAGACAGACCATTCTGTGTTCACCTTTTCGATGCATGGTAAAGGAAATTATCCCTTTAAAAAGGAAACATCAGACTTGGATATCCCATTGGAAAAAGATACCAAGGATGAGGAGTATCTTTCTATTCTAAAAAAGACCCTGCCCAAGTTGTTGAAGCAAGTACAACCAGATTTTATTTTCTACCTCTGTGGTGTGGACGTTTTGGAATCGGATAAATTGGGTACGCTATCCATGACTTTGGATGGATGCAAGGAACGGGACCGATTTGTACTTGAAACCTGTTACAATGCTAAAATCCCACTACAATGTAGTATGGGGGGCGGATACTCTCCCGATATTAAAGTAATTGTGGAAGCACATGCCAATACTTTTCGGACTGCTCATGAAATGTATGAATAATTTTGCCGACTAGTTTTGGTAATACAACATCATGAGACTTATAAAATACTTCACCTTAGTTCTATTGACCACTACTATGACCGGTCAAGAATTGCAATCGCAAAAAGAAAAAAATCTTTGGAACGACTTTACCTATGATATCGGAAATGTATTTGGGGGGGTTGGATATTCCTATTCCCGTCCGTTCCATTGGAAAGGAAACGATTGGGCCAATTTTGGATATTTAACAGGCGGCACCTTGCTGCTATTTACCGTAGATGATGAGTTCATAGATTGGAAAAATGGTTTTGAGCAGGATGTTCCGGACCTCATTAAGGATTATGGAAACAAATATGGCGCTCCCGAAAACAACTATATGCTTACCGGCGGGGTCTATTTAGCAGGACTTTTTACGAAAAACGAAAAACTCAGGCGTACTGGGGTTCTTTTGATTTCCTCAGCCACCGCGGGAGGTTTTTTACAACAGGTAAGTAAACGAATCATTGGTAGGGCACGCCCCAAAAGCGGAGCAAGTTCCGCCACCTTCGACCCACTGCATTTGGACAGGGTATACGATTATGATTCTTTCCCTTCGGGACATGCTATGCTTGCATTTAGCAACGCATATGCAATCGCCAAACAATTTAAAAGTCCATGGGTCAAGGGCGCGCTTTATACCGTGGGTATGATTCCGGGGCTTGTACGTGTTATTGATGATTTTCACTGGATTTCCGATGTTGCCTTCAGTACGGTGCTCAGCATCTTTATTGTGGAGTCCATCGACAAATACCTTGATTCCAAATACGATGAAAAGTACAATGACCAAAAGCCCAAAAATGTAAGCTGGAATCTTTCTTTTGGTCCAAACACTTTGGGTGTCTCCCTTCATTTTTAACGAATTGGAAATACAATTATGTTAAATTTTATTTAGATTGATTTAAAATAATTATTTTCGTCCCCTATTTCGCTTCTAATAATGGGAAAGAAAAAGGATAAAAAGAAACTCAAAAAAGCAAAACTTAGGGAATTGCCTCCAACTGGCAAAGTAAAGTCCAAGTGTTGTAAAAAATATAAAAAAAGTGAAAGCAAGCGCTGTAAAAAGTGTCCCTGCTTTGATCTTCTTAAAAAAGTTGCGTAACCCATTTATGCAATCGTCACATTACTCCTACTCCTGACCAAAAGGTTTCTTTATTTGTTCTATTTTTAAAGCAAACTAGAAACCATGATCAAAAAAACCTCTCTTTTATTTACCCTTTTCCTTGTGTCCAGCTTTGCTTTGTGGGCACAGGACAAGGATGCAGTGATTGAAACAATCATTCAAGAAGCCACCGAAAACTCTCAATTAGAAACACTTGGCCATCAACTTATGGATGGTATTGGGCCCCGATTGGTGGGTACTCCACAAATGAAAAATGCCCACGATTGGGCCTTTACCAAATACGAAAGCTGGGGAATTCCAGCCCGCAATGAACAATGGGGCGAGTGGAAAGGCTGGGAACGCGGCATTAGTCATATTGACATGGTGCACCCGCGAGTGCAAAGCCTAAGGGGAACCCAATTGGCTTGGAGCCCAAGCACTCCCAAAAAAGGAGTTACTGCCGAGTTAGTGGTTTTACCTATGGTTTCCGACTCTCTCGAATTTGTGAATTGGCTGCCCAACGTTAAGGGCAAATTAGTAATGATTTCCATGCCGCAACCCACGGGAAGACCCGATTATAATTGGGAAGAATTTGCTACTGAAAAGTCTTTTGAAAAAATGAAAAAAGAACGCGAAGAGCAAACTGAAGCTTGGAGAAAAAATATAGGGAACACAGGACTCGACAGACGCACCCTTCCTGTTGCTCTGGAAAAAGCAGGAGCCGTGGGCATTGTTGCTTCGTATTGGTCCCGCGGTTTTGGAGTAAACAAAATATTTGGAGCTTATACGAAAGAAATACCGACAGTGGATCTTGAACTGGAAGACTACGGAATGTTGTATCGATTAGTGGAATCAGGGCAAAAACCCCAGCTTCATATTGTGGCAGAATCCAAGGAATTGGGCAAGGTTCCCACATTCAATACCATTGCAGAAATAAAAGGTTCCGAAAAACCAGAAGAATACGTCATCCTATCAGCCCATTTTGACTCTTGGGACGGTGGCACAGGAGCTACAGATAACGGTACCGGGACTTTGGTGATGATGGAAGCCATGCGTATTTTGAAAAAAGCATATCCCAACCCAAAGCGCACCATTTTGGTAGGACACTGGGGCAGTGAGGAACAAGGCCTCAATGGTTCCAGGGCTTTTGTTGAAGACAATCCGGAAATTGTTGAGGGCGTACAAGCTGTTTTCAATCAAGATAACGGAACGGGTAGAGTGGTTCGAATTTCCGGTGGCGGATTTTTGGATTCCTATGATTATCTCGGGAAGTGGTTGCACGAAGTGCCAAGGGAAATCACTGATGAAATCGAAACGACTTTTCCTGGAACTCCTGCCCGTGGGGGATCCGACTATGCTTCTTTCCAAGCAGCGGGAGCGCCGGCGTTTAGCCTGAGTTCATTGAGCTGGTCCTACTGGAACTATACTTGGCACACCAACAGGGATACCTACGATAAAATTATTTTTGATGATGTCAGAAACAATGCTATCCTAACGGCTATTTTGGCCTATATGGCTAGTGAACATCCTGAGAAAACATCCAGAGAAAAAGCGGTGCTGCCGATAAGCAACAGAACGGGAGAACAACTGGAGTGGCCCTCGCCTCGTTCACCGGAACGCAATGGCGGACAGAATTAAATAAACGCACAACTAATAATGAAAAAACACCCCATTTCGGGGCGTTTTTTTATATAACTAACTAAAATGCACATTCAAAATATACGTGGAGAAGCTGTTTGTACAACTGATTCAATTGCTTCTTTGGATAAGTATTGATCATCAGCATAAGCAAAATATAATGTTGCATGCTGGTAATAATCTTTACCGTGCCTGCATTGTTCTCCGCATGATTTGGCATGCTCAGCATAAACTGTTTTCTTTTCATTCATGTAGACGTTATACGCATTACCATCATGCTTTTTCAAATCCCTTTCAAAACGTGCTTGATCTTTCCAATAATCTTCCACATCTTCGTTGCTTACCAACACTAGGGATTGTTCGTAATGAAAATCTTTTCTGGCCTGTGCCTCATAAAAAGAATATTCTCCTTCTTGCGCAGATGCCATAGCCGCCAAGCCCAATGCAAACAATACTGTAATTAGAGTGTTTAACCTCATCTTTCTGAGTTTTAATAAATACATTGTTCATTTACTAAAGTTCTGGCGTCTGGTTATGTAACAACTCAAAATGTATTTACCCTACAGGAAAACAAAAAAAGGGGAGTTACCCCCTTTTAGTCGTCATTAAGTAACAATAATTACTTTCCGAGCATCAATAGCTCGTTACATTTAATTTCGGTGATGTATCTTTTTTCACCCTCGTTGGTCTCATAGGAGCGATTCATGAGTTTCCCCTCAATCATAACCTCTTTCCCTTTGGATAAAAAATCCTCTGTTATTTCGGCCAGTTTTCCCCATGCCACAATATTGTGCCATTGCGTATCCGTTACCTTTTCTCCTTTTGAATTTTTGTAGGATTCATTCGTAGCGATTGAAAACTTCGCCAATTTATTGCCATTTTCAAGCATGATAATTTCTGGATCATTTCCTAAGTTGCCAATCAATTGTACTTTGTTTCTAAGTGAATTCATAATAGTAAGATTTAAGTTTTAAACATTTATCCATCGAACTCTCATTGTCCGACGAGGCAAACTTAGAAGCATTTAAAATCATATACGGTTTGTAATCATTAGTTTTCGTTTGTAAACGTATGTAAATAATTACACCTAATTAAAAGTGACTTACACGGTATTATTGTGTCCTATGGGATAACAAAAACCCTCAACCCAATGCACATAAGAACCATTAATAAATATAAGGTTGTCAAAAGATTTAGCCTTTGTAGAAAAATGTATGACATATCGGAAACCATATATATTCAACAACAAGATCTTGAACACGGTGACCCACAAAAAGTATTTAGTCACGAGAAAGAATACTTGACCGATATTTCTTCTGAAGTATATGAATGTCTTTGCAAAGGTTTCATTATCAGTAACGATAGAGAACCATCCATCCAAAACAATTCCCAATAAACGTTAAATTAATTTAAATACTTGATTTACTGAGTTTTATATTTATTTTAATGGAGAGAGGTCATGGTTGGAATTTCTACCGACAATCATGACCATTGGGGTATGAATTCGACTTATTTACCTTAAAACGTACTCAAAAACCTTTTGCATCAAGAATTACATCGTTACAATCAATCCTCTAAGGTATTGACTTGTAATTTTACAATAAACAAATCAAAAACATATTACATGGAAGCTATTAAAGCAAAAAATAAAACTTTTAAAAAATTAGGATTCACTTATTTAGAAACCGCAGAAATTGTTGTTAGCCTAAATACATTATTGGCCAACTATCAGGTATTCTATAATAAGCTTAGAAACTTTCACTGGAACATTGAAGGACCAGATTTTTTTGAACTCCATGAAGAGTTTGAAAACGAATACAACACGGTTAAAGAAAACATTGACATTGTAGCAGAAAGAATTCGGGTGTTTGGTGTGCAAAGCAATTTTACACTAAAGAGAACATTGGAACTTTCTAAAATCGAGGAGCAAGACAAAAATATTTCCGCTCTGGAAATGGTAAGAGAAGTGCTGCGAGACTACGAGATTTTGCACGATAGCATGTTAGATGCTGTAAATGCATCTCTTGAAACTGGCGATGTTGTCACAGAAAATATGTTGACCGAGTTTATGACCGAGCTGGAGAAAAGACACTGGATGTTCACTTCTTATTTAAAGTAAGAGACAAGCAGCTCATCCAGAAAACAGATTTATTAACCACAAAAAATAATACTATGAAAAATTTACTCACTATACTATCATTCGCAACCCTAACAGCTTTTGCCGGATATGGGCAAAATCAGAATTCCGGGGTCATGAAAGCCACTACACAACTTAAAACCTTTACCCTGTCCGAAAATGGAAAAGAAAAGGAATATAGTGTAAAGGTGATGGAGCGCAGAAAATACGGCGTGGAACTGGATAACAAAGACAGAGGCATGGTAAACCAAGATAGAAAACCATCCTCTCCTTTTGTCACCAAGTTGGTAGCTATTGACAGTGATGCCGATAAAAACTACGACGATTATATGGTACTGAAATACAAAGGTACCGTGAACAATGATTTTGAAGTAGTGCAGAGCGACAAAGGGTTTGATATTAATGTTGATGACAAAACCATGCATTACGATGTTTTGGAAAACAATTATATCGTGAAGAAGAAGAGCAAAAACTTCTTTATTATTGAAGAATTTGAATCGAAATAGTTGATATAATTTCGTTTTTTGATTGATGATGAAGCCAAGGCAACCCCTTGGCTTTTTCTTTGTTTAACTCGATGGATTAAAACTTATATTTGGACTTTAATTTCAACCTATGGATTCTTGGTTACGTCCCATACAACTGGAAGGCGAATTGGTAAAGCTCGTCCCCTTGCAGAAATCGCAAAAAGTGGATTTGGCATTTGCCGCATCGGATGGAAATTTATGGAAACTTTGGTACACCTCCGTACCCTCTCCCAAGACCATAGATTCCTATTTGGATATGGCACTTTCCGAGCAAGAAAAGGGAAACGCATTGCCCTTTGCCATTATCAACAAAAAAACCAACACCATTGTAGGGAGCACCCGCTACTTAAATGTGGATGCAAAAAACAAAAGAGTGGAAATCGGGGCCACGTGGTATGCCAAAAAAACACAACGCACCGGAATCAATACGGAGTGCAAGTACCTTTTGCTAAAGTATGCTTTTGAAAATCTGAACTGTATCGCCGTGGAGTTTAGGACCCACTTCCACAACCATCCCTCCAGAAATGCTATACTCCGTTTGGGAGCCAAACAGGATGGCATTTTAAGAAATCACCGTGTTGATGAATTCGGAAATCTTCGGGATACCGTGGTATTTTCCATTTTGAACAGTGAATGGAAGACCGTTAAAACCTCCTTGGAGCATAAAATGAAGAAAAGTTATTTGAGCTAGTCTTTGCTCAGTTTCACCAAGTGCGCAAAATTGTAACTGGCCAATTCTAAGTTTTCGGTAGTCTTCGCTTTCGCATCATCCAAGTTTCCTATCTGATTTAGAATGGAGACAGCATAATCCAATCCCATTTTTTGCATCTCTTCAATGGTAACATCAATGGAACCACAGAAGGCAGCAATGGGAACATTTTCTCTTTTGGCAGATTGTACCACCCCGCTGATGGTTTTTCCCGAAAAAGTTTGGCCATCCAACTGTCCCTCTCCCGTAATGACCCAATCGGCACCTTTCAACACCTCATCAAAATTGGCGAGTTCCATCACCAAATCAACTCCAGAGGCCAATTCGGCATTCAAAAAAACTACAGCACCTCCTCCTACACCACCAGCAGCACCCGCACCAGCGATATTTTGCACATCAACACCAAAAGTAGATTGCAGCACCTTGGCAAAACTTTCCAATCCTTTGTCCAAAAACTCAATATCCTCCATGGAAGCACCTTTTTGCGCTCCATAGATTTTGGCTGCTCCATTTTCACCATAAAAGGGATTGTTGACATCGCAGGCCACTTGGATTTTTGCCTTGGACAACTTCGGGTTTACATTATCTTGATTGATTTCCGATACATTTTCCAAGTTCCTCCCAATAGGTTCCAATTCATTGCCATAAGCATCCAAAAAAGAATAGCCCAAAGCCTGGGCCATGCCCATTCCCCCATCGTTGGTAGCACTACCCCCTATGCCCAGCACAATGCTTTTTGCTCCTTTTTCAAGGGCGTCTGCAATCATTCCCCCAGTACCCAAAGTTGTAGTGTCCATACAATTCATCTCGGATTTTTCAAGCAATTTATATCCGGATGCTTCGGACATTTCGATGAATGCTGTTTGTTTGTCTTCAGAAAGTAGATACTGTGTAGTGATTTCTCTAAACAGTGGGTCCTTTACCTTTACAGAAACCTTTGAAGCATTTAGATAATCTGCAACCACATCAATGGTACCATCGCCCCCATCAGCCAAAGGTCTACTGATTATTTCCGCATTCGGAAAAACTTTTTTGATGCCAAGGGCAACGGTTTCACAAAATTCGCGTCCTGTTAACGAGCCTTTATATTTATCAGGTGCCAAAATAAATTTCATACCCACAATGTACTTAAGTTAATTGAGTTAATCCAGAGATTTTAATGAATCCATCAACCTTGAAGATTGCGGCACAGGTTTTGAACGTAAGGGTGAAGTATTTACCTTTAATAAAATTCAATCATGAGAAAAACAATCCTTTTTATAGTAACAGTCTTGTTCACAACGGCAATTTTTGCCCAATCCAAAAACTTTTTGGACACCCCATATTTGGAAACTCAGGCCAGAGTAGATACCATGGTAACTCCTGATAAAATCTACCTGAACATCATCATCCAAGAAAAAGATACAAAAGGCCGTGTTTCTGTCGAAGAACAGGAAAACCAAATGGCCAAACGCTTTAAAGCCATGGGTATTGATCTTGATGAGCAATTGGTCATCAAGGATATGGGCAGCAACTTTAAAAAGTATTTTCTACGTCAGAAAGAGGTGCTCAAAAGCAAACAGTACTCCCTATTGGTCTATTCAGGGAAAGAACTGGGCGATGTTATGATGGCATTGGAACAATTAGACATTGCCAACACCAATATCGAAAAAACTGAGTATTCCAAAATGGATGAACTGGAACTAGAGTTGAAAACAAGAGCCGTAAAAAAAGCGATGCAAAAAGCCAATGCTTTGACCAAGCCACTAGGTCAAAAAGTGGGCATGGCCATCCATATTGCTGATAACTCACAGTATTACCCAAGGTACAATCAAGCTCCCATGATGGAGATGAAAGCCGTTTCTGCCGATATGGGCAATGCACAACCCTTGAATATCGATTTTGAAAAAATAAAGGTGGAAACCACTGTAAATGTAAAATTTGCCTTGTCCAATTAATGTCAAGGCATTCATCATTCAAAAAACCCAATCATGAAATCAATCGCACTAATTTTTATGTTCAGCGCAGGACTTGTTTCTGCGCAACAAACCATGCAACTGCCCGAAGGCCAGTCATCACCCAAAGCCAATCTCGTGGAAGTATCATGGATTGAGGGCCATTGGACCGGAGAAGCATTTGGAGGCGTTGCCGAAGAAATTTGGAGTGCTCCCATGGGCAATTCCATGATGTTCGTATTCCGAATGGTTAACGATGATAAAGTCTCCTTCTACGAATCGGGCCACATTCAACAATTGGATGATTCCATCATACTTCAACTCAAACATTTTGATGGAAACATGAAAGGTTGGGAAGAAAAGAATGAAACTATCGATTTTAAACTAGTGAAACTCGAAAAAAACAAAGTGTATTTTGAAGGACTCACTATGGAAAAGATAAGTGACAACCAAATGAATGTTTGGGTTCTAATAGAAGAGGACGGAAACCAAGAAGAAATCCTATTTGCGTATAAAAGAGTTAAGTGATTTAGTTTCATTGGAATAAGTTGAATTAGTATCTTTAACGGAATAACTAATTCCAACTAACTCGTGAAACTAAGACCTCTACTTTTATGTGCCATGTTATTGGCATTGCATCCCATGGATGCACAACGACGAAGCAAAAAATCAGACCAACCATCTATTGTAGTAAACGATTCCCTTTTTCCAGGGCTAAAATGGCGTAACATTGGCCCTTTCCGAGGTGGACGAAGTGTTACCTCTACTGGTGTTGTGGGCCAGCCCCATACCTACTACATGGGAAACACAGGCGGGGGTATCTGGAAGACCACCGATGACGGTATCACATGGAAAAACGTTTCCGATGGATTCCTAAAAACAGGTACCGTAGGTGATATTGCCGTTTCCGAAAGCAATCCCAACATTGTGATAGCCGGAATGGGAGAACATGCAGCTCGTGGTGTTATGACCTCTATGGGCGATGGTGTTTACAAATCCACCGACGCTGGAAAAACTTGGAAACATATCGGTTTAGACCATACTCGTCATATTTCCGATGTGATTATCCACCCGACCAATCCCGACATTATTTTTATTGCGGCACAAGGTGCCCAATATGGGCCATCCGAAGACCGTGGTATTTACCGCTCCACCAACGGAGGGGAAACTTGGGAAAAAGTGCTTTATGTCGACGATATTACAGGAGCTTCATCCCTAAGTATGGACATGAACAACCCGCTTATTTTATATGCGGCCATGTGGCAACATGAAAGAACCCCGTGGACCATTACTTCTGGAGGAGCCTCTTCTGGATTCTATAAATCCACCGATGGTGGAACTACTTGGGATAAAATGGAAAAGGGACTTCCAAAGGAATTTGGAAAATCAGGTATCTCTGTTTCCAGGGCAAATTCAGATGTGGTATATGCCGTACTTGAAGCCGAAGGTGAAAAAGGCGGGGTATACAAGAGTACCGATGCTGGAAAGACCTGGAAACAGACCAATAAGAACCGAATCAATATTGCACGGTCTTGGTACTACATGGAGATTTTTGCGGATACGCAAGATGAAAACATCGTATATGTACTCAATGCTCCCGTGACCAAATCCATTGATGGAGGAAAAACCTTTACACCCGTTTCTACCCCTCATGGCGATAACCATGATTTATGGATTCATCCCAAAAACAACCAAATCATGGTCAACTCCAACGATGGTGGTGCCAATATTTCCAACAACGGAGGTGTCAGCTGGAGTTCGCAACAATACCAACCAACCTCACAGTTTTACCGAGTCATCACGGATAATTTAGTGCCCTACAATGTGTACGGAGGACAACAGGACAACTCTTCCGTGGCCATAGCCAGCCGCACACGAGATAGGGGTATCGATTGGAAAGATTGGTACCCGGTTGCTGGTTGTGAAAGTGCCTATTTGGCTTTTGACCCAGATAATCCCGAAGTTGTATACGGTGGTTGTTATCAAGGAATCATTGAAAAGTGGGTAAAGGCTTCCCGCGAAGCAAAACCTATTAAAGAATACCCTGAATTGGGTCTAGGTAACATTCCGAAGGATTTTAAGTTCCGCTACAATTGGAATGCCCCCATTATTAGTTCACCACACGACCGTAATACCATCTACCATGCCGGTAACGTAGTGTTCCGAACAAAAGATGGCGGGTATAGCTGGGATGTAGTGAGTCCTGACCTAACTCGAAACGAAATTGAAAAGCAGGGCCCAGGAAGTGGCCCATACACTAACGAAGCGGCAGGTGGAGAAAATTACAATACCATCATGTACTTGGCAGAATCTCCCCATGAAGAAGGGGTTCTTTATGCCGGTTCTGATGATGGATTGGTTCACATTACTAAAAATGGTGGCGATACTTGGGAAAATATTACTCCTCCAAATAGCAAGGAAGGCATCATCAACAGTATTGAAGTATCTCCTCATAATCCTGCAACGGCATACATTACTTTGATGCGTTATAAGTTCATGGATTTGGACACCTACATCTTCAAAACCACGGATTATGGTCAAACATGGACCAAAATCACCAACGGGATTGATGGAGAACACACTTTTGCCCGAGTGGTCCGAGAGGATAAAAAGCAAAAAGGATTACTTTATGCAGGTACAGAAACAGGCCTATATGTGTCTTTGGATGATGGCCAACATTGGCAACCCTTGCAACTGAATTTACCAGTGGTCCCTATCAATGATTTAATTATTCAAGATAATGATTTGGTAGCTGCCACAGCGGGAAGAGCCTTTTGGATATTGGATGATTTGGGGGCGATTCAGAATAGTTTAATACCGGCAAGCTCGATTCAAATTGTGACGCCAAAACCATCTTACCGTATTTTTAACGGTAGCAATGACGAGTATGTTCCAGGCGTGGGTCAGAACCCAAAATCTGGAGTCACTTTCGATTATTACTTGCCCAAAAAATTAGATTCCACCGAACTGAAGCTAGAAGTGTTATCTGGAGGTAAAGTGATCAGATCCTACACGAATCAAGCACCAAAAGATTTTAAAAGCTGGCCAGGTGGGCCATCAAAACCAAAGGTTTTACCTGCAGCAAAAGGATATAATCGATTCACTTGGGATTTTTACCGTGAACCTTCACCTGCCATTGAGAATGTTTTTGGTTTTGATGGTTACGGAAGTTCGCGAGTGGCCCCTGGCACATACACGCTTCGCCTTACTATGGAGAACGAGACAGTGGAGACCAATGCAATAGTATTGGAGGACCCATTAATCGATGCTTCACCTGCTGATTATGCGGAGCAGCAATCCTATCTAACTAGAATCGATGAAACTTTGGTGAACATGCACAAAGCGGTCAACCAAATGCGTACGGCCAAAAGTCAACTTGAAAAATATAAGGAATTGCTTAAAGACAACGAAAGTGCAAAAGAGTTGCTTGAGAAGGGAGATACCCTTTTGGAACGAATCAATACTTGGGAAGAGAACTTGATTCAACCCAAGCAAAAAACCTTCCAAGATGTGGTTAATTTCAGCAGCAAGTTAAATGCCGATTTTATGCATTTGAGAGGTTTTATCGATGTGCCGGAACCAAAAGTAACCGAAGGTGCCAAAGAGTTGTTTAGGGACAACATGGCCGAATGGAAAACTTTTGAAGATGAGAAAAATGCCATTGTGGGCAGTGGCATGAAAGATTATAATGATATGTTCAAAGCACTGGAAATACCAGCCATTATTTTAACAGGAGAATAATGGCAGGATCCTTTTGGTCAGATCAGGAGTTCACAAAACAGGATTATACGCAAAATAAATTGCCCAAGGGCGATTACGAAAATTGCAGTTTTGTGGACTGCCTTTTCTCCAAGGGATTTTTGGACAATCAGAATTTTGTGGAATGCACTTTTGAAGGATGTGATTTCACAAATGCCAATATTGCACACACCATTTTTAACGTCGTAACCTTTGAGGATTGCAAAATGGTAGGGCTTCAGTTTGAAACCTGTAACCATTTATTGTTATCCCTAAAATTCATTGGGTGCAATCTATCCGTTGCATCTTTTGTTGGTATGAACTTGCCCAACATACAATTTCATGATTGCAGGCTCCATCAAACCGACTTTGCCGATGCACACTTGAAACAGGCCGAGTTCCCGAATTGTGATTTTGAAAACGCGATATTTGAGAATACTGATCTTGAACAAGCTGATTTTTCCTCAGCTTTAAATTTCAATATAGATCCATCCATCAACCAAGTGAAGAAAACCCATTTTAGTAAAGATGGATTAATAGGTTTATTAAAAAAGTTTGATATTGTGGTGACCTAATCTTATCCTATGTCCGAAAGAAAATGCCTGGTATGCGGCGAAAAGTTACTTGGCCGCATCGACCAAAAATACTGTTCCGACCATTGCAGGAATGCCTATAACAATCTACTGAACCGAGATAGTAAGAACTTGGTACGCAACATCAACAATAAACTACGCAAAAACTATAGAATACTTGATAGTTTTCCACTCAAAGACGGAAAAACAAAAACAACAAAAATGAGATTGTTGGATAAGGGATTCGATTTTGAATACATCACCAACCTGTACACGACCAAAAAAGGCAGTACCTACTTTTTTGTCTACGATTTAGGATATCTTCCGCTAGACAATGATTATTACATGATCGTAAAAAGGGAATAAATTATTTCCAGCTATGGGATGTTAGTTTTAGGGCAGCTATTACCACATCTTTTCTACTTATTTGCCCGACCAAAATATCGTTTTTCATTACGGGCAACCTGCGCCTGTTGTGTCTATCAAAAACACCGGCTACATCGAAAATTGACATATCGTGAGGTACCGTTTCCACGTTTTTTGTCATAAAACGCTCCACGCTCTTGTCCAAAATAGGTTGATTAAAATATCGGCTCTCGGAAATCTGTTTCATGCAATCTGCCTCGGAAACGATTCCTACCAGAAAACCATTGTTGTCCAGAACAGGGCCACCAGAAATATGGTGTTTGGCAAAAGTCTCCATTACTTCCAAAATGGATTGGTCAGGAGAAAAGGTGATCAATTTTTTGGTCATATAATCCTCCACCAAAATAGGGGCGTCGTATTTTTTCTTGTTCTCCTCCTTGCTTCGTACGCCTTGAAAACTCTTGATTGCCATAAGGTTAGATTTTAAAGTTGAATAATAAATATAGCTTTTTTTAGCGAATAACCTAATTTTAACTATCAAAATATGAGAACCTTTCATAATTTCATACATTTAAGTTTCAACAACGCTGAACCATGAAGTTTTCCCGAACCCTTGCCCTCATTCTGCTTTTTATTGCTGTGTATTGGAGTTTCAAATCTCTTATGCCCGCTTATAAAGCCAACGAAGATGTATCAACGGATTCCTTTTCTACCGATAGGGCCTTAGAACATGTAAAAGAGTTGTCCAAAGAACCCCATGCTGTTGGTTTTCCAGGACATGAAAGAGCCAAAAGCTATATCATTTCCGAACTGAAAAAAATGGGTTTGGAAACAACTATGCAAGAGGGATATACTGCAGGGAATTGGGGTAACTTAAGTAAAGCCACCAATATTTTGGCTAGAATCAAGGGTAGCAACAAAGGTAAAGCACTTCTTTTGCTTTCTCATTACGATAGCAATCCACACTCATCCTATGGAGCTAGTGATGCCGGTAGTGGCATAGCGACCATTTTAGAAGGGATTAGAGCATTTTTAAGCGAGAACAAGACTCCTAAAAATGATATTATTATCTTAATAACGGATGCAGAGGAACTTGGACTCAACGGGGCCGACATTTTTGTGAACAACCATCCGTGGGCCAAAGATGTGGGGCTTGCCCTAAATTTTGAGGCTCGAGGTAGTGGAGGACCCAGTTACATGCTCATTGAAACCAACCGTGGCAACGGCACATTGATCAAGGAGTTTACCAAAGCAAATCCTCTATATCCCGTAGCCAATTCACTCGCTTACAGTATTTACAAGATGCTCCCCAATGATACCGACCTTACCGTTTTTAGGGAAGATGGCGATATCGAGGGCTTTAACTTTGCGTTCATAGATGATCATTTTGATTATCACACTGCTTTGGATACATACGAACGACTGGACCGTAACACCTTGGCACATCAAGGGAGTTATTTAATGCCTTTACTCATCTATTTTAGCAATGCCGATTTGGACAACCTTAAAAGTTTGAACGATTACGTCTATTTTAATATGCCCTTCTTCAAACTTGTCTCCTACCCCTATGAATGGATTTGGCCCATGTTCGTTTTTGCAGTTTTGGCATTTATAGCATTGCTGTTTTGGGGTTTCAAAAAGAAAAAACTCAACATCAAGGATATTTTTAAGGGATTTGTACCCGTACTGATTACGTTAATCGTGAATGGGGTTTTAGGATATTTTTGTTGGTCCATAATCACTTGGTGGTACCCTGGATTTAAAGATATGCTGCATGGCTTCACCTACAACGGACACACCTACATCGCAGTGTATGTGATGTTTTCCCTGTTTATTTGTTTTTATAGCTATCATAAATTCCGAAAAACAACTACCCCCAATTTATTGGTGGCACCCATAATTATTTGGTTGCTTATCTGCGGATTGGTAGCTCAATATTTAAAGGGGGCAAGCTTTTTTATTGTTCCCCTCTACGGCTTATTGGCAGGTCTTCTCGTAACCCTAAATCAAGAAAAGCCAAATCCGTTTCTCATGGTGTTTTTGGCATTGCCAGCGGTACTAATTTATTCGCCATTCATCAAAATGTTCCCCGTTGGCCTTGGTTTAAAAATGATGGTGGCCGCAACCCTCTTTACAACATTGCTTTTCTTCTTGGTGCTTCCCTTTTTTGGTCAGTTAAAGAGTAAAGGAAGGTTGGCGTATCTGTTCTTGTTCCTGTTCTTTGCATTCGGAATAACCAGCCATATTCAATCTGATTTTAATGAAGAAAGACCAAAACCGAGTAGCTTATTATATGTTTTTAATGCAGATACCGATTCCACGCATTGGGCTACCTACGATAACGTATTGATCGATTGGAACGGACAATTCATTGGAGAGAACAAAAGAAAACCCAATACAGAGACTATTTCCAGTAAATACCGTACAAATCTTAGCTATGTGGCCGATGCACCCAAAAAGGATATTCCATTGCCCTACATTGATACCGTAATGGATACCATCATTGGAGACAACAGGATGATTGAACTTTGCATAACCCCAAAAAGGGATGTGAACAGACTGGAAGTATTTACAAATCCTATTGGTATGAAGTCCGCCAAGGTAAATCGGATTGAATTATCTTCCTACTTCCTCCAAAACCGAAGAAGCAAATTGGTAACTCACTATATCACCAACAATGATTTCACGGAGTTGCAATTGGAGTTTCCAAAAGATTCCGTTTTGGAGCTTACTTTGTACGAAGCTTCCAATAACCTCTTGACCCATCCCGATTTTAGCATTCCAGAGCGGCCAAAAAATAGTATTCCGATGCCATTTGTCCTAAATGATGCTATATTGACCATAAAAACCTTGCGATTTGAATAAAAATATTGGCATTTTAGGCTGCGGATGGCTAGGGTTTCCCTTGGCTCAAAAATTGATTGAGCAAGGATACAATGTAAAAGGCACTACCACATCTTCCAATAAATTGGAGGTTTTACAAAATGAGAAAATCATACCTTATCAAATAAACCTTTCGGAAGATGGAATCAAAGGTAACATCGAAGGTTTTCTATCCAATATTGAAACCTTGATCATTGATATACCGCCCAAACTTAGGGGGAAACATACCGAAAGTTTTGTGGAAAAAATGAAATTCCTGATTGCCGCAATCAGAAAAAGTGAAGTTTCCAATGTTATATTCGTAAGCAGCACCGCTGTTTATGGAAATGCCGAAGGAGAAGTCTCAGAAAGTTCTCCGCTGGAACCTGTCACCGAATCGGGCAAACAATTAGTGGAATGCGAAAACCTCTTTACCAACGAAAAAGGTTTCAAAACCACCATCATTCGTTTTGGCGGTTTAATAGGGCCTGATAGGCATCCTGTAACCACCCTATCTGGCAAAGAGCATCTTAGTAATGGAAATCATCCCATCAACTTGATCCACAGCAAAGATTGCATCCATATGATCCTAACCATTTTAGAGCAAAGCTATTGGGGAGAAGTTTTCAACGGGGTATATCCTCATCATCCCAAAAAGCAGGTATATTATTTTGAAGAAGCACAAAAAAGAGGATTACCCACCCCTTCTTACGAAACAGAATCGTTCCAAAAAAAGGGCAAGATAGTTTTGAGTAAAAATTTCTTGGATAAAAATCAGAGTTTTACCACACCCATAATTTCCTGAAACCCCAATAATTACTTATTGAATTCTTAACAGCTAGGTTGGGATTATTTTGTTAGATTTGGCGCACTAAATGGAAAATCAATGAAAAAGACTGTACTCTTATTGCTCCTGTTCTTGGGCTTTAGCGGTATTTCGCAAACCAACAATGAGCTTTTGAAACATTATAAAGCTTATTATAAAGAAATGCGCCTGCAGGGTGATGTAAATGGTGTGATCGGTGCTTTGACGCATTTGAACGTTTTGGCTCCATCTAAAGAAAGAAGGGACACCTTGGCTTTCGTTTACATGAACAATGGTCAGCACATGCAAGCTTTGAACACCATAGGGGTGGAGAAAAATAGTAATGACTCCGACCTTGCCGTGCAAATCAAGGCCTTTTCGTTAAAGTCATTGAACCAACCCAAAAGAGCATTGGAACATTTTGAAGAACTATATTCTCGAAATCCGTCTCCTTACATAGCTTATGAAATGGCCGATCTTAAAATTCAAACAGGAGATATGAATGGTGCCGCTACCAACATTGAATATGGTATAGCGAATGCAACCGATGAAATGAAATATGCTTTTTATGAGAGGCAACAACCTTATGAAGTCCCCCTTAAAGCTGCTTTTTACCATTTAAAAGGTTTAGCGGATTTTAATAAGGATAAAGAAAATATTGATGCAGCGATCGCTTCTATTGACGAAGCACTTAAAATTGCCCCAAATTTCAACCTGGCAAGCTTGAGCAAGCAGGCTTTGGAGTCTAGAAAAGAAACAGCAGAAGTAGAGAAGAATTAAGTTATTGCTTATTCTTTTTTAGTTCCAGAAGTAATGCATTGTCCTTTTCTTCCTTTATTTGGATAAGTTCGTCCACGTTTTCATTGGGCACTGCAATTGAAAGTACATAATGGGCAATTTTCCATTGCCCATTTACTTTTTTGAGCACCCCGGAACCTCTACATATTTTCATTTGGGTATCCAAAAGCTCATCAAACCAAGCAAAGTTCCCAGATTCACCCAAATAAATGTTGCGCTGCACAGCAGTAAAACTCCATGCCTTTCCCTTGTCAAAATAAGGTTTGGAAAAAGATCTAAACTCTTCATTTTGCCAATTCTCCATGGCATCGGTTCCCAAAAACACGCCATCTTTCGTCATTTTATCAAAATAAGCCTCAAAATCGGCGTTGGCGGCCGCTAGGTGCCAGCTGTCCAAAACATCGTTGATTTTATTTTTCTCTGTATTTTGGGCGAAGAGGGTCATGGACACCATCAATAGTCCCAACATTAAAATATTACGTTTCATCTAAAATCAATTTTTTGTCCAATTGGCTATTCATAATAACATTCAACTGCTTACGCATGTTGTTGTATGCTTCCAAGGCCTCTACAACGGGCTGGGTAGTTGGCTGATTCTCCTGAATACTTGCTTTAGCTTTATACAAAAAGGTACGCAGTACTCTTTGCCTACTTTTTACCTGAAAAGTATCGAACAATTCGGGATATATTCCATCGGCCATTTTTTTCTCCTTTTCAATAAGGTCATCAATGGCCAACGCTAAATCTTCGTTATTGGTTGCTTTGTAGAGCACATCAATGCTTGCATTCAATGCTTTGAACTCTTCCCATTTTTCAACAATGGCTGTTGCTTCTGGATTTATTCCAATTTTATCGGGCATTTTCTGATAACTGAATTCTAAATCCTGATTTTCAACTACGGCCGTGGTCTTTTCGTTTTTTTTGCAAGCACTGAAAACCATGACCAAGACAAATATGCCTAACAATTTTTGCATAGGCGAATGTACAAATTTTAATAAAGGGTATCTTTGCCATCAAACTAAATTAACTTCGATTTTAATGCACAAACCAATTTTAATTATCGGCGCATGCGGGCAAATAGGAACCGAACTAACCTTTGAACTCCGAAATAAATACGGTGCCGAAAACGTAATTGCAAGTGATATAAGGGAAGGTAGCGAAGCACTGATGCAATCTGGCCCATTTGAACTTTTGGATGCCACCGACTATTCAGCAGTAGAGGATGTAGTAATGCATTATGAAATTGATGAAGTGTATTTAATGGCAGCTATGCTGAGTGCTACAGCGGAAAAATTTCCTATGCGTGCTTGGAACCTTAACATGAACTCACTTTTCAATGTGCTCAATTTGGCCAAGGAAAAGAAAATAACCAAGGTGTTTTGGCCATCCAGTATTGCAGTTTTTGGCCCCAATACGCCAAAGGAAGATACCCCACAGAACACTATTATGGAACCTAGCACGGTTTATGGCATTAGTAAACAATCTGGAGAACGATGGTGCGAGTATTACCACAAAAAATATGGGGTCGATGTTAGAAGCGTACGATACCCTGGATTAATCAGCTGGAAGACCATGCCAGGGGGCGGTACTACTGACTACGCGGTGGAGATTTACCATGATGCCCTAAAAAAGGGCTCCTATGAATGTTTTTTAAGCAGTGACACCGAACTTCCGATGATGTATATGGATGATGCCATTAGAGCTACTATTAGCTTAATGGACAGTCCTTCGGAAAAAATAAAGGTTAGATCTTCCTACAATTTGGCGGGAATGAATTTTACCCCAAAACAAATGGCCAAAAGTATTGCGAAGCACATTCCTGACTTTGAAATAAGCTATGCCCCTGATTTTAGGCAAGAAATTGCCGATTCTTGGCCTAGCAGTATTGATGATTCTGCGGCTAGAAAGCAATGGGGCTGGGAGCCTAGATTTGATTTGGACCAAACCTCTGCTGAAATGCTTAAAAATTTAAACGGATAGGGAATCAGTACTCATCGTTGTCTTTGTCCTCGTCATCGTCCGAGAAGTCTTCGTTGTCCTCAGAGATTTTTTCAAAATCATCCGGTTCAAAATCATCATCGTCCTCTTCGTCGAAATCCGCCATGGTACGTTCGAGCTTGGAGCTGATTTTTACAAGGTATTTAGTATCCTCAGTGGTTACTTCCACAGCTTCTATGGATTCTCCTTTTAGGTTTTTGAAGTTGATTACATCATCATCTCCATATCCATCAGGATATTTCTCCACCAAAAGTTTAAGCACCTCCGAGGTCAGTTTTTTATAGTCTACAATTACGCGTTTGAGGTTATTCATGATGTTGTGGTTAACTCCTTGCTCCAATTAGAGCAACTATGATTGTATTGAAAAATTATAAAAAAAAACTTGGGTTGTCAAAATTGGAGCAATTTTATCGACCAAAAATGATGTAAATCTGAAGTTAGTATTAAAAAAGGGTAAAGATGATACACATAGGAAACAAGATTGACCAAAACCGATTCTCTATGCTAAATACCCAATTAATTATGTATATTCAACATGTAAACCGGCCTTTGAGCCAACAAATACAGGACTATGAGCATACTCAAAGACCTGCCAGAACTTATAAAAGCTGGGGTAATCTCAAAAGATACCGCAGCGAACATCGAAACTTATTTTAAAAACAAGAACGGACCTACCACCAACAAATTATTTGTGGTTTTTGGCATTCTTGGAGCTATATTGGTGGGAATGGGCATTATTCTGATCATTGCCCACAATTGGGATGAGCTTTCTCGTAGTTTAAAAACATTCTTTGCCTTTTTACCTCTGCTTATTGGCCAGTTCTTTTGTGGCTTTGCTTTGCTTAAAAAGCCGGATAGTGCAGCTTGGAGGGAAAGTACTTCCGCATTCTTGTTCTTTGCTGTAGGTGCAAGTATTTCATTGGTAAGCCAGATATACCATATCCCCGGGAATTTAAGCACCTATCTACTCACTTGGATGCTTTTGTGTCTTCCGATTATTTATGCTATGAAATCTTCAATGGTTTCTTTGATCTATTTGGCAGGAATCACCTATTACGCATGTGAAACCAGTTATTGGACCTATCCTACCTCAACCTCCTATCCGTACTGGGTATTGTTACTACTCGCTCTACCTTTTTACTTTGGATTACTCAAGAAAAAACCTAAAAGCAACTTTACGTATCTACATAATTGGGTGATTCCGGTATCACTGATTATAACGCTCGGAACTTTGGGGGGTCATTTCGATGAACTTATGTTTATTGCTTATATAAGTTTATTCGGTTTAATTTATTTGATTGGGGAAAGCAATTTTTTCTCCAACCAATTTAGTTTTAGCAATGGCTATAGGGTTTTGGGTTCTTTGGGTACCATTATATTACTACTTATCTTAAGTTTTGATGATTTTTGGGACCATTTAAGAAGTAAAACTGATCTATTTGATGAAGTATACACAACGCCTGAGTTTATTACATGTGTTATCATTTCACTTATAGCATTGGTACTGCTATATCTTCAAATAAAAAATAAAAGCATTAAAAACTTAAAACCCATTGCCTTGGTATTTTTGATCTTTGTACCAATTTTCATCATTGGCAATTATGTTCCATTTTCCTCCCTTTTGATCAATATCCTGATATTCTTGATTGCCATACATACCATTCGTGTAGGTGCAAAGCAGAACCATTTGGGCATCCTCAATTATGGATTGCTAATAATAACCATATTAGTGATTTGCCGATTTTTCGATACCAACCTCAGCTTTGTTTTACGTGGAATGATGTTCGTTATAGTTGGTGCAGGTTTCTTTCTTGCCAACTATTGGATGCTTAAAAAACGAAAAGCCAATGATTAACAAGAAAACACAAATTGTATTGTTTGTTCTGGTGGCTCTTGCACAACTATATGTTCCTGCTAAAATGATATGGGACCAAGAAGATGTATTAAAAAATGGGTCTGAATATAAATTCAAGACGGATCCAGTTGATCCAAACGATACTTTTCGCGGAAAATATATCACCCTAAGTTTTGACAACAACACTTTTGAAGTCAAGAACAAAATGGACTGGCAGCGAGGCGATGAAATCTATGTATCCATTACAAACGGAAGTGATGGTTTTGCGAAAATTGCATCCATTTCCAAGGAAAAGCCAGAAAACAATCAAGATTATGTAAAAGCCAAGGTGGGTTTTGCCATAGGCAAGGGTTCTAAAATATCCATAGATTATCCATTTGACACATATTATATGGAAGAGTCCAAAGCCTATGATGCTGAATTAACATATCAGCGATCACAATTAGACTCAACACAAATCACTTTTGCACTGGTACACATAAAAAATGGTAAAGCTGTACTTAAAAATGTATTGATTGATGGAGTTCCAATTAGGGAGATTGTAAAAAAAGAACACCTAAAGAATGAAAGTGAAAAGTAACCCTGGCAAGAATCGAACTTTTTCCCCACCCTCCTATTTTATTGGGGTATCCACTTTTTGATTTCAAAATGTTGACGATTTGTGAACTTTAGAAACCGTTTAGTAAAAATGGCGTTTAAGGGCCTTTAAACTTTGTTATTTGTTTTTTGCCTTTTCAGAATTTTAAGGATTCTATTATTTATGATTTCTGACAAGTTCCAATTGTACAGTCTAGAATCAGTTGTACTATAGAACTCGATAGTAACTGCATCAAGGTCTTTGTGATATTTTGCAAAACTTTGATATCCCGGAACCCAACCTCCATGCTCGTATTCATAAATAGAAGCATATATTTCCTGCTCCCCTGGGGCAAATAATGAACCATCGTTCAATGCCCTAAGGAAAGTACCAACGTCTTCAGCTGTGGCCAACATGCCATGTTCGTCTGCCTTTAAATCAAAGGGGTGTCCTACATGATATCCACTCATAACCTCATCCATATTTACTTCACTTAATGACCCATAGGTATTATTTAGATTTAGAGGCTCTAAAATTTCTTCGCGTATAAATTGAAAATTAGGATATCCCAAAACATCATCCATTATCTTGTTGATCAGTAGGTAATTTGTATTGCAATATTCATAGTCCTCACCGGGTTCAAAGTTGGCAGGTTTACCCTCAATCAATGCAAGACTCTCTTCAAAAGATTGTGTTGGAGCGGACCAAAAATTAGGAGCGTCTGTGAAGTTGGGGATTCCACTTCTATGTTGAATCATCAACCTTAAAGTAATTTTCTCCGCGTTTTCGATTTTTCCCACGAGTTCAGGTAAATAATCAGCGATGGTTTTATCTAAAGAAAGCCGCCCATTACTTACCAGTTTGGTAACAGCCACAGCATCATATAGCTTGCTAATACTGGCAATTTTAAACAATGCGTCGGGTTTGGCCGGTATCTTGGATTTTCGGTTGTGCCAGCCTGCAGCATAAAACTGTGGTGGTTTACCGGTTTGGTCTACATAAACAATCACTCCGTCAAATCCATGATCGATGGCTTCTTCAGCTTGTTCCTGAATCGTATCAGGCAGCGGAAGTATCCATGCTTTTACCAATAGCCATGGCACAAAATAAAGTGATATTAAGGTTCCAACCAACAGCAAAACGCGCACTGTCCATTTGGCTTTTTTGTTTTTTATCATTTTTATCTTTTAGTCTTCGGTTATCGCATCTATTTCATTAATTATTTGATGTCCTAGTTGAATTAGCTGATTGTATTGATCAATCATTGTATCGAATTGCCATGCTGCTAGACTAATGACATTTCTATAAGCTGGTTTCGCTGTATATTCTATAAATGCTTGGTCATATTCGGACTGAGGTGTAGCTTTTGTGGACAAAGAATCTCTTGACATAAATGCAGAAGCCAAAATAAGTGACCTATCGAATTGAGTATCGAGATAATTCTCTTGATGAACGGTAAATTCGTTATAACTCCTTTCATTTTCAGCAATAACATCAACTAAACCGTGATATTTTGCTAAAAGCGAATCAAGGTTGGTATTGTTTATTTTTCCATAATATTCTGAACTTTTCAATGATTCATAACCACCTGAATTTGGTTTGAAATAGAAATCGGTAAAAGCATAACCACTTGCCATGAACAAAAAAAGATTCTCTTTTTCGGTCTTATTTAAGATACTATTACGTGCCTTTTTACATATGTCGGCAATTTGCTTTCTTCCCTTTTTCAACTCGCCCAACTGCTCTATATCTTCCGATGTATGAGATTTAATCTTTATCAAATATTCGTCCAGGGACTTTTTATCTTTTATGGACTGATTCCAATTATTTATCTGTAATGCAATCAAAATTCCGATTACAACCAATACAATTTCTCCTAAAGCATACTTAAAGTATTGAGTTTTTTTATTGTCCAAAATCAGCTTATGCCTAATTTTTCTAAACAACTTCATAGGATAGATTTAAAATTAGCCACAACAATAATTTGTATGGCTCATTGCCAAAAAGAGGGTGACCATTTTCCGATTTAATTGAAAGATAGTGAATTGCAATTAATAAGGGCCAGGAAGTAATTGGCAATGACCCAATATGCGTAGCTAGGCCCTTTTTGTTTACAATTTTTCTTTAATTCCTTTATACCAAAAGTAAATTCCAAAAACACAAGTAACAATGGCAAACATAATTCCATTTTCACCAAGCCAATGTTCACTTCCTTCTATTTTCATCGTTAGCGGGGGCATTATTTTTTGAATAAATACATTGCTTACGGCGTGAAATAGCACCGCTGGCCATAGACTTTTAGATTTAAAAGTGAAGTAGGCCATAATAAAGGACATGGAAATAATTACGATAAAGAACGTTATAAATTCCAATAGTACATTGCTACTATAGTAAACGAGCAGCGGCCAATGCCAGGCAGCCCATATAATTCCGCTGAAAATTGATACGCCAGTAAAAGAAAGTACCTTTCTCAATTCATAGATAAAAAAGCCTCTCCACCCAATTTCTTCTCCCAATGTTGTTGCTGAAGCTCTTATTACTTCTACAGTCCCCAATAAGATTATAGCTATGATGGTTATTGAGGTTGGGTTCAACGTTCCTATTCCAAATAATCCCAATTCTGCTCCCCAATCCGTTATCACTTCTTTGTTGGCCAAATCTCCAAGTTCGAAAATCCAGATTAAGACGTAAGTGATTATACCATAGAAAGCAGGAATTAAATAAGACAATCGGATATATTTCCAATCCCCCCAATTCCAATTCAGAGATGTAATTTTACGCCCTTTAATTTTTAGGGTGATAAAAGCTGCTATTGCAGGACACCACATTATAGCTCCAACATATATCCTCGAAGGATACAGATTTACTATGGCATAATGGAACGGCGAAGTAAGAGCAACGACAAGTAAAAGAAATAAAAAGATTGTTTTCCAAGCTTCTTTACGATCTGATAAATTTTTAAGCATTTTGTTTTTATGATTGGTTCGTTTGTTTAATTAAGACGAAGAGATACTAGTTTTGTAACATTATACCTAATAGGGTTGTTGGCTATTGCTTTTTATTCGAATTTTTAAAAGATAGCGTATTATAATTATAGCCAACTTGTTTGTAAAGATGTAAAATGCATTTCTATCGTTTATTTTGAACGATTTTAAATGTTAAAACTTCAAATAAGCAAGATTTGAGTTTTTGGTGAAAAGGAAAGTGAAATGATCAAAAATCATTCGGAAGTCAAAAAGTAGCCCCGGCAAGAATCGAACTTGCATCTAAAGTTTAGGAAACTTCTATTCTATCCATTGAACTACGGGGCCATCCCTAAAAATGGACTGCAAAAATAGGTTTTTTTAAAAACTTTTCGCAACCGAGTCTGTCAAATTAAGGTGTTTTAAAGTGCAGCCCTTTTAGAAAGAACCAAAGAGCTATTAAACAGTTCTTTTTTTTTCCTCTTCTTTCAAGATTTTCTCCAAGTACGAACGAGACAAAGGTTTATCCACATAGCCCGCAATCAATCCATGGCCTTTGGCAATGGTACGGTCTGTTGCATTGGCGAAAGCCGAAAGCACATAAACACTAGGGAGTTCATGCCCTTTGAACAAATTCTGAAGATTTTTCAAAAAATCCCATCCATTCATCCCATCCATTACAAGGTCTAAAAAGATGATGTCAGGTAATCTATTATGTTCTTCTATGGAACTAAAACAAGCTTGGATTCCCTCTTCGCCACTTGAACAAGTAACAATATCAAAATCACCATGGGATTGTTGTATGCAGTATCGTGTCGCAAACTGCGACACCAAATCATCGTCTATAATAAACGTGGTAAGCTTCATTACTTGGGACTATTAAGTAGGTTTGGGATAGCCAAAGCTATAAGCTTATCGCCAACGAACCATTCATTTTCGTTGTTTTACCCAAATATCCCGTTAAGTCCACCTTAGTGGGGTAATTTACCCCTTAAAACACCATACAGGAATGCCCCTACCGTGGCACCAAACAATACAATAAGGATTGGCCAATATCCCGCACCGGTCAATATGTACATGGGACCAGGACAAGCCCCGGCCAAGGCCCAACCCAAGCCAAAAAGAATACCACCCAATAGATATCGTGTAAATGCTTTTTCCTTGTTCGGAATGTTTATGGTCTCACCAAAAAAAGATTTCGTTTTGGAACGTTTGATCAATTGGACCAATACGACTCCAACAGCCAATGCAGAACCGATAATGCCATACATATGAAAAGAATCGAACTGGAACATTTCATAAATACGGAACCAAGAAGCGGCCTCTGATTTGTATAATACAATACCTAAAAACGTTCCTATAATGATATATACAATGCTTTTCATGATCCAAAAATTAGGGGAAACAATAGGTGATTCATAATCAAACCACCGATAAAAAATCCAATTACTGCTATAAGTGAAGGTCGTTGAAGGTTACTTAGACCGGAAATGGCGTGACCAGAAGTACAACCTCCCGCATACCGTGTTCCGAAACCGACCAATATGCCTGCCACCAATAAAATTACCCAGACCATTGGCTGTGAGAGCGCCTCCAAACTGAAAAGTTCTGTAGGCAAATAGGCTTTTCCTGCGCTTTCAAAGCCTAAACCCTGTAGTTTGGCAACGGTCTCGTCCGTTATGTCCACAGCAGGATTGGGCGATAGCACATGTGCACCTAAAAACCCTCCAAAAACAGAACCTAATACGACCAAAAGGTTCCATCTTTTAGATTTTACATCAATTTTAAAATAATCAGTGAATTTTCCAGCACCCCCCACAGAGCAAAAAGTCTCTAGGTTGGAGGACATACCGAATTTTTTTCCCAGTAGGATCAAAACTGCCATTATTATGGCAATAAGCGGCCCTGATACATACCAAGGCCAAGGTTGATAAAGCATTTTCTATTTATTTTATTCCAAAATAATGAAAATACCTCTATTAAAAAACCTAAATTTTGCGTTAACAACAATTTTCGTTGGAATCCTTAACTCCGAACTTTTTTAGGATATCTTCAAGCAAGCACCATTTGGTAATTGATGATTGTAAAAGATTGGCTCCAACAAAGGCAGTAAACCATAGCCAATTGATATTTACATAAATGGCCAAGGCCAAGCTTATCAATATAAAGGTTCCTGCTACTCCTCGTACTATTCTATTTTTCATTTTTGATTTTTAAACGGTTCTTTCAATGGGTATTTCTACTGCTCTAATGGGGTTGGTCGTTTCACTTTCAGTATTGAATTCCTTCAATAACTTAAATAACTCAGTTACTTTTTCTTCTTCGGTAAAGGAGAAGAACATATTGGATGCAGCACCTCCCTTTTCACTGGGAAACCAACTACTGGTATACATTAAGGGCGCTGCACTTTTATACCCATCAATATCAGATTCACTAAAGCTTTCCACACCGGCCTTTTTAAATAATTTAAAGACCTCGCTTTTATATTCTTCAACCGTGGTAACAATGATCATTTTCATTTTACTTGTAATTTTTGCGTTCAATCATATAATAAACCAATGGTACTACCAACAGAGTCAAAACGGTAGACACTATGGTTCCTCCCATAAGTGATATCGCCAATCCCTGGAAAATAGGATCGAACAAAATCACAAAAGCTCCTATAACAACAGTTCCAGCAGTCAGTAAGATAGGCGTGGTACGAACGGCACCTGCTTCTATTACTGCTTGCTTTAATGGAATGTCCTCTTTCAGCCTCAAATTGACAAAGTCAATCAGCAGCACCGAGTTCCTTACCATAATACCCGCTAGGGCTATCATACCAATAAAGGATGTTGCGGTAAAGAATGCTCCAAGCAACCAGTGACCTAGCACAATACCGATCAATGAAAGCGGTATGGCCACCATCATCACCATAGGTGCCTTAAAGTTTTGGAACCATCCTACGATCAACATGTAAATGATTACGATTACACCCAAAAAGGCAATTCCCAGATCACGGAATACCTCTAGGGTAATCTGCCATTCCCCATCCCATTTTACGGTGTAGTCATCTTCAAATTGCGGCTGCTCCATATAAAGTTCGTTGATGGAATATCCTTGCGGAAGTTCCAACGCGTTCAGCTTATCGGTCATGCCCAAAATGGCATATACAGGGCTTTCCAATTCTCCTGCCATATCCGACATTACATAGACCACACGTTTTTGATTTTTCCTGTAGATGCTTTTGGCCTTGGTTCCTTCTTTTACCGAAACCAAGTCTCCCACAGAAACCATATTGCCTTTTTGTGACGCGATTTTTAATTGCTTGATTTCATCCAAGGATGATTTGTCCTTTTCACTTATGGAAAGTACAATCCCGATTTGATCAAAGGCCTCTTCGTGATAAATGTGAGACACTGGATTTTCCCTAAAGGCCATCGCCATCACTTGAACTATTTGTTGGGGAGTAACTCCATACAACATTGCTTTTTCCTTATCCACCACAAAATCATACTCCACTTGATCATCTTCGACCATCCAATCTACATCCACTACATCAGCGGTATTGTTCAAAATGCCCTTCACTTTATCAGCAAGTTCCATCTGCTTGTCATAATCGGGACCATATACTTCGGCCACAATGGTTGACAAAACAGGAGGTCCAGGTGGCACTTCAACAATTTTGATGTTGGCATTGTACTTTTTGCCCAATTCTTGAATTTTGGGCCGTAGTAATTTGGCAATATCGTGGCTCTGCTCACTTCGATCGTGTTTATCCACAAGGTTCACCTGAATATCGGCCATATTACTGCCACCACGAAGGTCGTAGTGCCTTACCAATCCATTAAATGTGATAGGAGCCGATGTTCCCACGTAAGTCTGATAGTTAACCACTTCTGGACGTGTGGACAGATATGCGCCTATTTCTTTGGTGACAGCCGATGTCCTTTCCAAAGTGGTCCCTTCAGGAAGGTCTAGCACTATTTGGAACTCGTTCTTGTTGTCAAAAGGAAGCATTTTTACCGCTACCGATTTGGTAAAGAACATGGCCACGGAGGCAATCAACAAGAAGAAAGTAATCCCCAAGAACATCCATCTTTTTTTCTTACTATCTATTAAAGGGCTTTCGAACCGTGCGTAAGCTTTATAAATGAAAGTGTCTTGGATTTCAACCGGCTGTTTTTCTTTTTTATTCTTTTTGTCTTTCTCTCTTAGGAAGATATATCCCAAATAGGGGGTGATGGTCAATGCGACAAACAGCGACAGCAACATGGCGATGGAGGCACCAATGGGCATTGGTGACATGTAGGGTCCCATCAAACCAGATACAAATGCCATGGGCAATACAGATGCAATTACCGTAAAGGTGGCCAAAATGGTAGGGTTACCCACTTCGTTAATGGCATACAAAGCGGCATCTTTGAACGGCAATCGCTTCATTTTAAAGTGACGGTGCATGTTCTCTGCAATAATAATGGAGTCATCCACTACAATACCCGTTACAAAAACCAAAGCAAACAAGGTGATTCGGTTCAAGGTATAATCCAACATATAGTAACTCAGCAAAGTCAACGCAAATGTGATGGGAACGGATAGGAACACTACCAGTCCTCCTCGCCATCCCATGGCCAACATTACCACAAAGGTTACCGCAATGATGGCTCCAATTAAGTGCATCAACAATTCTGATACTTTTTGTGATGCAGTTTGTCCATAGTTACGGGTTACCTCAACCTTTACTTCATCTGGAATTAGGGTAGTTTTTAGATGGTCTACCTTCTCCAATACCACATCGGCAATCTTCATGGCATCAGCTCCTTTTCGTTTAGCGATGGAAATGGTAACTGCTGGATATTCTGAATTATAGGCCTCAGCTTTTTCACTTGCGGCCCCAAAACCAAGAGAAACGTAGTTCTTTGGAAGTTCTGGACCATCCAACACCGTTGCCACCTGTTTTAAATAGATGGGTTGACGTTGTTTGGTACCCACAATCAGGTTTTCTAGATCTTCCTTGGTTTCCAAGAAATTTCCTGTGCTGATGTGGAACTCCGTATCGTTGGAAAGGAAGTTACCGGCATCCATCTGTTGGTTGTTGGCCTTGATCATTTGAGCCACGGCCAACATGTCAATACCAGATTCTGCCATTTTATCCTTATCCACCACAATGCGAAGCTGACGATTACGTCCTCCTATTTTTTTGGTGATGGAGACCCCGTTTACTTTTTCAATCTCGTTGATAAGTTCCCCGGAAATTTGCCTTAACTGATAATCATCGTACTCTTCGCTCCAAAGGGTCAGTGCGAGCATAGGTACATCGTCAATGGCTCGGGTTTTCACCAAGGGCATGGTGACCCCTTCGGGCATCTGGTCCATGTGCTTGTTGATCTCGTCGTACAAGCGTACCAAAGACCTTTCGATATCCTCTCCTACGTAAAACTGTACAATGGCCATTCCCTGCTCCTGCATGGAAGTGGTATACACATATTCTACGCCTTTAATGTTCGATATAATTTTTTCCAGTGGTTTTGTAATCCTGGATTCCACCTCTGTTGGGCTGGCCCCGGGATATCCCACGAAAATATCTGCCATGGGTACATCTATCTGTGGCTCCTCCTCCCTTGGAATAAGGAAAGAACTGTACACCCCAATGACCATAAACACAATCATTAGGAGCACCGTTAGTTTGGAGCTTATAAACCCTTTGGCTATTTTTCCTGCAAGTCCGTCTTTCATTAGTACCTTTTTTAGGTTATTGAATGGTTACTTTAGCTCCGTTGTACAACTTTCCTTCTGCTGAGACGATATATTGGTCTCCTTTGGACAAGCCGGACAATACTTCCACTTCTTCCCCATAGTTTTCTCCCAAACGCAACCAGCGCAAAAGGGCTACGTTGTCCTGTCCTAAAGTGTAAATGCCAGTCAACTGGCCTTTATGGACCAAGGCTTTGGACGGAACGGTTACAACTTTTCTACCATTGCTCTCTTGGTCCGCCTCTAGCCTAACGGTTGCATACATACCTGACAAAATCTTGGCTTCTGTTTTGTCTAATAAAACCTTCATCAAATATTGTCCGCCTGTATTTTGTGCCGAGGCACTCAATTCGGATACTTTTCCAGTAATGATGGTATCCAAAGTCTTTACAAGAATTTGTGCCTTTGTTCCCACCTCAACACTAGAAATGTTGTTTTCAGCAACTTTGGCAACCACTTCAAATGTTCCTGGAGATTCCACGGACACCAACGGAACACCTGGATTGGCCATATCACCTTCATCTATGTAGGTATTGGTGACCACCCCACTAAAAGGTGCCCTAATGTTGGCATAAGCAAATTGGGAGTTTACTTCGTTCTTCATTTGGTTTGCGGCTTCCAATCTGGCTTTTGCCATTTCGTAGCGCGCAGTCATATCATCCAGTTCTTTTTGAGAAGCACTGTTTTCGCGAAAAAGGTTCTGGAACCTTTCGTAGTCTTTCTTAGCATTGTTGAACGCAACGGTTGCCTCCGTAATGGATGCCTCCACCTGTGCTTTCTTGGCTCTTAGGTCCCCGTTGTTGATGGAAATAAGGAGGTCTCCCTTTCTTACTTTTTGTCCAATCTTAACGGGCAAGGCTTCTACATACCCCATCATTCTGGTACTCAAAGTGGCGCTATTTACAGCTTGTATTTGACCACTACCCGCCAAAATGGTGGAACTATCACCAGTATCCACATCGGCAACAGTGACCGATACAGCTTCTGCAGTGTCCACCGCTTGTTTTTCGTCACTTCCACATCCTGTAAGGGTCAATCCCAATGCTAGGATTAAAGTGAAGCTTTTATATATCGTAATGTTTTTCATTTTGCGATTATTCTTTGGTTAAAAATGTTAATAAGGATTGTGCTTGATTGTATTCAAAAATGGTTTGATAATAGGCCAATTGTTTTTCGGCATAAGTAGCTTCCGCACCCAACAAATCTGTTGTTTTTTCCAAACCTTCTTTAAATCGATTGGTGCGAATCCTCAATGATTCTTCAGATTGCTCCATAGCCAATTTTGATGTCTCGAGCCTGCTTTTCGCATCTTCGACCATCCTTTTGGTGCGTTGTAGCTCCATAGTGCTTTTGGCGACGTACTGTTCGTATTCTTGTTTTGCTTTTTCATAACTCGTCTTGCTCTTTCCTGCTTTGGCAAATCGTTGGGAACCTTTAAAAACATCCCAGCTTAAACTTGCTCCAATAATGTATCCCTTGGCATCTGCTTGGAAAATTTGATCATCGTACATTTCGTAGCTGGCAAAGGCGTTAAGCCTTGGTAAAAAGGTCATATTATCTGCCCTCATGTTTGCCTTATAAGCTTCAGAAACCAAATCCATAGCCTTTACATCTGCCCTGTTTTCCAATGAACTTTCTACAGTTTTACCTAGATTTTCCGGCACCAACTCTTCAGATGGCTCATAGACCACATCTCCTTGTTCGTTCATTAAAAAGGCTAAATAGTCCGAAGCATTTTTCACATTGCTTTTAGCTGTCTTCAGTTGATCGGAAACCTCGGTCACTCGAACTTTCACTTCTAACAAATCCGCTTTTTGAAGTAATCCTTGATCATAGCTGTTCTGTGCCATGTTCAAGTTTGCATTTGCTGCATCGTAAGCTTTTTGAAATACACTTACGGCTCTATGTGCCAATTGTAATTGACCATATGCTTTTTGAGCTTCAAAATCGAGATAATCCCTTGTTCTCATGGCTTGAAGCTCTTTGGCTTCCATGGTGGTTTTAGCAGCTTTGCGTTGATAAAACCCATCTAAGTTGATCAAGGGTTGTTCCACAGATACTTTTGTAGCATAATTTTCAATCTGATCAGGATCATTCAATAAATCAGGATTAAAATCCGCTTGGGTCAAGATCTCCTGGTTGAGTTTGGAACCAAAAGCCATCAAAGGATTCGTGGTTGCCATTCCTGTATGTGAAACAGAAATCTGTGGCAAGAAGATGGAGTTGGAAAACCTATAGTCATATTTGGCCATCCGGGCTTCCTGCTCGGACACCTTAATACTAGCATTGGACTCTTGTACCCGCATCAAGACATCCTCCAAGGAAATCTTTACATGATCTTGGGCAAACAATTGTCCCTGTGCATAAAAGAATATTATTAAAACAAATAATCGTTTCATATACGTAATTAATTTGTGCCAAAAATAGATTTGTTAAAATACCCGCACAGTAACTTGTGTTACTGAGAAAATTGCATAAAAAAAACCTCAATACAGAGAAAACTTTACAAAGTAAACCTGTATTGAGGTGCTGAACAATGATGAAAATCAGGATCTAAGCTATTATATCGATCAATACCAATTCAACAACATAGACATTGATTATTCCAATATACTTTTTGGCTTAATTGCACTGTTCGTGCGAACCTTCTAAAATAGCATCAAATTCTTCTTGTGTGAGAAACTGTGGAGTGTAGGTTTCTCCAAGAGTTTCGATACTCTGTACAAAACTTCTTAAATGATTTCGGGAACCACACTGCAAACTTGAAAACACCTCTGCAATATCCGTATTGGAGGTAGCCTGGATTTGTTCTTCCAAATCTACAATATCCAAATCTTCAATGGTCGCACCTACCGTTAGGGCAGCTACTTCATCAACAACCCCATCTTCTACAAATTTGTCATACCATGCCTGAAGGTCCTCATTTTCGAAGACACCTTCTCCCAATATTTCATATTCAATGTCGTAAGCGTTCAACAATATTTCCACGGCATCCATGTGGGATTGTTCGCTTTGCATAATGTTTTCAAATTGTACCATGCCCCAGTATTCGTTCAAAAACTTGTAGGTATCCCTTGCTAGTTTCTCCTCCTCCAACATAAACAACAATGCTGCTTCATCCTCATTAACTTTTGAAGACCCATCATCTACGTCATCGTCATTTATATCATCATTGACATCATCATTGACATCATCATCGATACTGTTTTCAATTTGTGGGTCAACTGAATCATCATTGGAGTCCGAACATCCAAAAATCATCGCGGACACCAATAGTACCATAATAAAAACGGAACCAATTCTTTCAATACGTACTTTCATAACTTTTTTTTCTAAAAGTCATTATTAAGCCGATGAACATCAGTAACATTAGTTACCGAATGCTTAACTTTAAACAAAACATTAACTAAAAAGACCCTACATATGCAGGGTCTTGATATTGAATTGACTCAGTCTTTAATAACTGGTTTCGTCCAATTTTACTTTTCCCCAGAAAGTTTTGTAGACAAAAATGGTATAGAAGAGCACCAAAGGTGTTCCGATGGCTACAATAACCATCATAATCTGCAAGGATTTTGTGGAAGAGGCAGCATTGTATACATCTATATTATATTGTGGATCTATGGTGGAGCGCAACAAAACGGGATACAGTTCAACTGCTACCAATACCAACAAAAATGCTATGGTCAATGATGAAAATAAAAAGGCCCATTTATATTTTCGCTTTTCGGCCAGTCTGGGCACATTGGCAATACTGAGAAAAGTGAGCAACGGAATTATAAAAAGTGATGGATTGGTCTTAAAATCGTCTGATAGATGGGGTATATAAATTAAGGTGTATAGGGTGGTCACAGCAAAGCTGACCATAAAAAAGATCATTCCTCTTTTTAAAAGCAGGGTCAACTTGGCAAATAACCTTCCTTCTGTTTTTAACAAAAGAAAAATAGCCCCATGAGCCATAAAAAGTGACAATGTGGTGAACCCTGTCATCAATGCATAAGGATTCAAAAATTCGAAAAGTACGCCTCCTTCGTATTGATAGTTTTCTCCTATGGCTATTCCCTGCAATACATTACCAAGCACAACACCCAATAAAAAAGCCAACATTATACTGGAAATACTATAGCAAACATCCCAAAGCCTACGCCACCAGAGCATTGGCTCCTTACCCCTAAACTCAATGGAAATGGCCCTAAAAATGATGAACAACAAAAACAACATAAAAGGAATATACAAGGACGAAAACAAGGTGGCATACATTACAGGGAATCCTGCAAATAATGCGCCCCCTCCAATGACCAACCAAACCTCGTTGCCATCCCAAACCGGACCAACAGCATTCAATGCGATTCTACGGCTATTCTCTTTCTTTAGAAAGAGATGCCATGCGCCCGCCCCAAAATCAAAACCATCCAAAATGGCATATCCTGAGAAAAGACCTCCTACTACCAAAAACCACCATGTGGGATAATCCAATCCTAAAAACGTTTCCATAATCCTTATTTCAACATATGAGTTAATGTTCCTCCAAAAGGCGTATCGTCATTTTCCGATTCTTCATAAGGTCCATGTTTGATTTTTTTGTGCAATAGATAAATAAACAAAACAAACAACAAGGCATACACCAAAAAGAACAAAATCAAGGAGAACAAAATCTGGTTCTCTGAAACGGCTTGGGAAAATGCCTGATCAGTCCTCAGAAGTCCATAAACCACCCAAGGTTGCCTTCCCATTTCGGCGGCAAACCAACCTACTTGATTGGCTATTTGAGGTAAAAAAACAGCGAAAACAAAAATCCAGAGTAGCCATTTTTTATTAAAGAGCTTACCTCGCCACATCAAAAAGCTCGCAAAAAGAGTCAAAAATATCAAGGCCATACCAATGGCCACCATAATATGATAAAATTGAAAAACTGCGTTTATTTGGGAAGGACGTTCATCTTCAGGAAATGCATTGAGACCGGTTACCGGTGCTTCAAAATCATAATCCAACAAAAAGGATAGTCCTCCGGGCACTTTTAATCCAGTAACCTCTTGTTTTTCTTTATCCACCCAACCCATAATATACATATCGGCAGGTGCCGATACTTCAAAATGACCTTCAAGTGCAGCAAGTTTTGCAGGTTGATTTTCCGCCACCCCATCTGCCGATTGGTGACCTGTAAACAATTGCCCTAAAGAAAATATGGTTGCTACGACCAAGGCAATCTTAAATGCTTTTTTGGAAATTTCTACATACTTCCCTTTTAAAAGATAATAGGCATGTACACTCAACACCAAAAAGGCTCCCGCCAAAAAGGCTCCAAGCCATACATGTGTCAGTCTATCTACACTGGATGGGTTGAACACCATGGCCCAAAAATCGGTAATCTCGGCACGAGCATCCATCCCCTCTCCCACTATGTGAAATCCTGCTGGGGTCTGTTGCCAACTATTGGCCACTACAATCCAAATAGCAGAAAACATGGAACCTAGAAACACTCCAATGGTAGACACCAAATGTACCCAAGGCTTCACCCTGTTCCAGCCAAACAACAATATTCCCAGGAATCCACTCTCCAAAGCGAAGGCAAAAATACCTTCAGCGGCAAGAGCACTACCAAATACATCACCTACATAACGGGAATATACGGCCCAGTTGGTACCGAATTCAAATTCCATGACAATACCGGTAACAACACCGATACCAAAAGTCAGTGCAAAAATTTTGGTCCAGAAACGGGCCAGTTTGTGATAGGCTTCATTTTTGGTTCGAATATAAATACTTTCAAAAATGACCAATAATAATCCAAGACCTATACTAAGTGGGGGATATATGTAATGAAAAGCAACAGTAAAGGCAAATTGGATCCGAGCAAGTATTTCGGTTTCCATAAGTGATATTTTGTGCTTTCAAAAGTAGCTTTATCGCTAACTTTATTAGGTTACTAAAGTTACAAACAAAATGGATTTAACATAAAAAACATTCTTATGTTAAATCCATCTCTTAAATATGTGGTTAGTGTTTACTTTTTACCACTGTTCATCATGGCCAAAACTGCTACTATTAAAATAACGACCACAAGGGCAAACAGACCTATCATCCAGATACCGTTCTCCCATACGACTAAAGGAATATTCAGGGTTTTCAAAATGTATTGGTTTTTATTTTGAACCAAATTTAATCGGAAAACCTCCTTTAAAACATGATATTCCTCAGGATTAAAGTTTTCTGATTATTTGATTCTAAACATTTTTACCTTTCATCATTTTGTTCCAATACAAATATGGAAGTCCATATTTTTTTAGCATCCAAAGTCTCCAATGTTCTTTGGCACTATTAAAGACCAACATGCGTTTTAGTTTTGGGTCTGGAATAAAATTATTGTTGTAATCAAACTCCGCTAAGGTCATTTTGCCAAACCCTGTTACCAGCGGGCATGACGAGTAGCCATTATAGGAATGGTTCTCAGCAGTTTTTCCACCGAGCAAACTTATAATATTGTCGACCACAATTGGAACTTGCTTCCGAACCGCAGCTCCAGTTTTGGCCGTTGGCAAGGCTGCTACATCCCCTAGGCCGAATACATTCGAATACTTATTGTGCTGCATGGAAAAATGGTCTACATCCAACCAACCTGCTTCGTTTGCCAATATCGATTCACGTATAAATTTTGGTGCTGCCTGTGGAGGGGCGATATGCAACATATCAAAAGGCACTTGGATATCCACATCCCCAATCATTTTTTCTCCTAACTCGTTATCTTCATTGATAACACATCTGTTCTCTTCGGGTGCGGTATGGCTAAAGTGTACGATCCTGTTTTCAATATCAATCTCTTTGGGAGCATAAAATGGTTTAAAGTGGATGCCATAACGATCTATTACCTTATTCAAGGTTTCCCTAATTTCCTTTACGCCAAATATTACAGAACCTGGTGTGGCAAAAATCACATTCGTACTGTCCTTAAGTCCCTGCTTTCCAAAATAGTCGGCGGCCAAATAGGCGATTTTCTGAGGAGCGCCACCACATTTAATAGGTGTGGTAGGCTGGGTGAAGAGTGCATTTCCTTTTTTAAAATTCCGTATCGTTTCCCATGTGTGTTCCGGGTCAATGTAATTACTACAGGCCACTCCCTTTTCCAAAGCTTCGGGAAGTCCTTTGATCATACTAGGCTCCATTACCAATCCTGTAGCTACTACCAAGTAATCGTAGGTAATATCACCACTACTTTCCATCGCGACCGTATTCTTTTCTGGATCAAAACCGACGGCCTTGTCCTTAATCCAATCCACACCATTGGGCATTACCTCTGCCATGGGCTTTTTGGTTTTATTAAAATCATAGGTTCCAGCTCCAACAAGCGTCCATGCTGGTTGGTAGTAATGTGTCTCCGAAGGTTCTATTATAGCTATATCCAGCTTTTTGTTTTTTCGCAATAACTGGCCAGCGGTCATAATACCAGCCGTTCCTCCACCAATTATTAAAATTTGATAATGTGACTTCATGTTTTTTTAGTTAAATTCAATTATTGGTAAAATATTGAGGAAAGTCATAAAATCTTGTAACAAAAGTTACATAATTGATAAAACACAGGCTTTTTTATATGAATATTATCATTTTATAAAAAAAGCCGCTCTTAGTAGAGCGGCTTCCTTTATCAACCAACCAAAAAACCTAATTCTTGACCTTGCATGTATTAATCCCAAATAGGGTGTACAAAGGACAAAAACTAACAAAGCTTGTTAAGACAAATATTACTGCCAATGCCAGCAGTATATATGCCAATGTTCCTGTAATCACATTAAAATAATACAATGCTCCAACACCAAGTGCCAAGATAACTCGAATTGTACGGTCTGCACCGCCCATGTTTTTTTTCATAATTGATAGTTTATGATTCTTAACCAACAAGTTACCAAAAAGAAACTGATCGTCAGCATCTTATCCATTACGGTTTCTTACAGAGCATACATCAAAAGTAGCTTTTGGAAATACAACATATGGTAACCTTGGTTACACTGTCCTCTTTATTTTTAAACTATATTTAATTTTGATGCATTCTTAAAAGACTTTTGCCGTTTAGCGGTAAGTTTCAATGGAATGCGCGACTTAAGATTTAATGCTTATGACTGAATATTTTGATGCCCTTGCCAATGGTTTTTTAGGAACTGTGCGCTGGACATGGAAATCGATTTTATTTGAAGTTCCCTGGTACTCCAATTACTTTTGGGGCCTTATTATTATCTCCCTTATCGTATGGGGGTTGGAGATTCTATTCCCATGGCGCAAAGAGCAATCCATTTTTAGAAAGGATTTTTGGTTGGATGCATTTTACATGTTCTTCAACTTTTTCATTTTTGCCATTGTTATAAGTGGTGTTTACAAATTGCTTGGAGTCCTTTTTAAGGATTTAGGGATTACCGCAACAACTTTGACCATTATGGATATTGCACATTGGCCACAATGGGTTCAATTACTGGTCTTTTTTGTAGTGTTGGATTTTGTTCAGTGGTTTACCCATGTGCTTTTGCACAAATACCCTGTACTTTGGCAGTTTCACAAAGTGCATCACAGTGTAAAGGAGATGGGATTTGCCGCCCATTTAAGGTTCCATTGGATGGAAAATATACTCTACAAGCCTTTAAAAACTATAGGTGTTATGGTTCTTGGTGGTTTTGAACCCGAACAAGCCTACATTGTACATTTTGCTGCCATTGCCATAGGACATTTTAATCACTCCAATATTAAATTGACCTACGGACCACTAAAATATATCTTGAACAACCCGGTAATGCACTTGTACCACCATGCTTATACCATTCCTGAAGATTCGTACGGCGTAAATTTTGGGATAAGTCTTAGTATTTGGGATTATATCTTTAAGACCAATTACATTCCCGAAAGTGGTGGTAAAATTAAATTGGGGTTCCCTGGTGATGAAAAACTACCCAAAGGATTTTGGGGACAGTTGGTGTATGGATTTAAGAGACCAAAAAAATAAAGAATTCCTTTAGTTTGAATTGTTTGAAGCATCAAATACAATGCTCCAAATCCCCCTTACCTCATCAGCACCATACCCTATCGCTTTATCATCTGGATATAGTTGTGATAAATGGGTCAATACTTCTGGTTCGATTTCTTTTTCCGGAGTTCCATGGCAATTCAAACACATGGTATTGGTAACAATGGGATAGTAGAAATAGATTTTTCCGTTCTCTTCCTTTAAAATGGGTTCAACCGACTCTCCAGTCGCAACTTTGCTTTTAAAGGTTGCTATATGAGCCAATTCGGTATCATTGGCTTTATTGTTTGGATTTCTAGGCTTGTCTGAAACCCTTTTTATTCGAGCATTGAAATTTGTTGACATACTATCCGTCAACGGATAGGCTTTCTCATTACAAAAAACAACCGCCTCATCAACGCCTTTGTTTTGAATGGTTCCCATAAGGTTTTTACCCAGCACTTTTTTTGTTTCCAAAGCATATTTCATTCCCAATTCTTTAGGACTTTGCTCTTTGGGTGTAACCGTTAGCTTTTTTCCTCGATTGTACAACGAGTCGCCCCGTCTGTCCATCCAATGTTCTTTGAACCAATCGGGCTCTTCAATTTGATAATCGTAAATGTACTCGGCTATTTTTTGGAGTTCTTCTTCTGGGAATTGCTGGGAAGGCATCAATCCAAATCTTCTTACAGCGCCCCGCATCATGGTATTTTCTTCTGAAGGTGCTTTCACAAACTCCATTATACCCTTCACAAATGCTTCTTTATCCTCGTAAACATCCAGATAATGTGCTTTTACCGCTACCATAGGCGGACCAATACGTTGCCCGTTCTCTGGAACAGATGGGTTGTGGCATAGGTAACATTTGGTTTCCATCAATTTTTTGCCCGCTTCAGGAGAGGAAGCGGTTAATTGTGCCACCGATTTAGGGTCACCATCAGTTGTTTTAGGTCCCTGTTTGCAGGAAAGCATCAATAATACAAACAATATGGAAATGGAAAGTTTTTTCATCATTGTGCCATTTTACCACTTGCACAACTTACAAAAGATTTTGCTTTCTCAACAAAACCATTTTCATCATCGATAGTGGGGTAACCCAGATTCCTAAGGATTTCTTTAACTAAGGAAGCATCATCGGCGCTTTGATGATCAAAGCTAACCGATGAGCTATCCTTCTCCACAATCACATCTTTAATTTCTTTTATACCCGAAAGCTTATTGGAAATGGTTTTGGCACATCCCCCGCATTTGAGATTTTGTACTTGGAATTTAGTTTTCATTTTGCTCTATTTCCAAATTAATAGCTCCATGTTCTATACCCTCCTCGGAGGTCATACACTTTGGCAAATCCCATATTTACAAGCTTTCTTGCTGCCTTTTGACTTCTATTTCCAGATTGGCAGTATAGGTATATAGGTTTGTCTTTTTTCAATTTTGAGAAAGCGGTCTCGAATGCAGATCCCTGAAAAAAATCAATGTTCTTGGCCCCTTTAATATGGCCTGACATAAATTCTCTCTTGGTTCTAACATCGACCAACTGAACCTTACCTCTGGTAATTGCTTTTTTATAATCCTCTCTATCTAAGATTTCAACTTCATCGGGAAGTGTTTGCCCTTTGAACAAAAAGCTTAATAATGACATATTCTGTTTTAGTATTTATATAGGGCAAAATACCCAGGATAAAAAGTCTGGTCAGTAACGATGGTTACACAAGAAAAAATAATCCAAAAACTTATTGATTCCTTACCCAATCCATGTAGCCGCCTGAATAATCAAAAATTTTTGTGAAGCCTTCGCGTTCAAGAATTTTTGCTGCATAGGCACTACGCGACCCGACAGCACAATAAAGGTAAACGGGTTTATCCTTGTCCAGGGTATTGATCTGTTGTATAAAAGCCTTTTGTCTACTCAAATCAAAATTAACGGCATTGTCAATGTGACCAGAATTGTATTCATTTGGTGTTCTTACATCCACCAATTGTACATTCTTACCAATTACTTCCTGTTTTATGAAGGTATTATCAACTTTTGTGATGTTGGCGCTTTCTTGCGATTGACAAGAGGAGACCCCCATCAAGAGTACCAAGCTCAAGGCCAACCTGAGAATGTTCTTCATTGTCAACCCTATTTTAAGGTAGTTGGACATACATAGTCGGTCACGGGCGTTCCAACTTTTTTAATGTCTTCAAACCCACCAGAAACATCGACCAAATTATGAATTCCTCTGCCTTTAAGAATGGATGCTGCAACCATACTTCTATATCCACTTCTACAATGGATGTAGAATGTTTCCTCTTCTGGAAATTCGGCGATATGATCGTTAAGGTAATCCAAGGGGGTCAAATGTGCATCTACAACGTGCTCTGCATTGAATTCAGATTCTTTTCTTACATCGAACACAGGAACTCCTTCATCGACCTTTTGCTTGAATTGCTCGGCATTTACATTGACAACAGTGTCTATTTCCTTACCTGCTTCTTTCCAAGCATCAATGCCACCTTTCAAATATCCCAAGGTTTTATCAAAACCAACCCTAGAAAGTCGAGTAACGGTTTCTTCTTCTTTTCCTTCGGGAGTAACCAATAAGATAGGTTGTGAAACATCGGCAATAAGTGCTCCCACCCAAGGTGCAAAGCTTCCGTCCAATCCTATGAAAATGGATCTTGGCACGTGTCCTTTTGCAAAATCGTCCTGATGACGAACATCAAGGATAATGGCCCCGGTCTCATTGGCCGCAACTTCAAAAGCATCCGGGCTCAAGGCTTGGGTTCCCCGTTCCAAAACGGTATCGATATCCTCATAGCCTTCCTTGTTCAACTTCACGTTCAACGGGAAGTATTGAGGTGGTGGCAATAGACCTTCTGTAACTTCTTCAACAAATTCCTTTTTGGTCATATCTGCCCTTAAGGCATAGTTCATCTTTTTCTGATTGCCCAAAGTATCCACTGTTTCTTTCATCATGTTCTTTCCACAAGCAGAACCAGCGCCGTGAGCAGGATAAACAATAACATCATCGGCCAAGGGCATAATTTTGTTACGAAGGCTATCGAACAAAGTTCCCGCCAATTCTTCCTGTGTCATATGTGCCGCTTTTTGGGCCAAATCCGGACGACCGACATCTCCAAGAAACAAAGTGTCCCCACTAAAAATAGCATGGTCCTTTCCATTTTCATCTTTCAACAAAAAGGTTGAACTTTCCATTGTGTGCCCTGGGGTGTGCAACACTTTTATGGTAATTTTACCCAATTTGAACTCTTGCCCATCTTCTGCAATAATAGCATCAAAAGAAGGTTTCGCTGTTGGGCCATATACAATGGGTGCGCCTGTTTCTTTGGATAGGGTTACGTGTCCACTTACAAAATCAGCATGGAAATGTGTTTCAAAAATGTATTTGATTTTGGCTCCATCTTCCTCGGCTTTTTTAATATAGGGCTTCACTTCCCTTAATGGGTCAATAATCGCCGCTTCCCCTTCACTCTCTATATAATACGCCCCTTGGGCCAAGCATCCTGTATAAATTTGTTCAATTTTCATGTGATATGGTTTTTACCAAATATAATCTTGTGTTTTCTAATGTTCTGTGACTTAAGTTACAAACTCTTTTTCTGTGATTGCAAAGACACCTTTTTTTGAATCGTACTTCGTTCTTGATGATTCGTGCAACATTCAACAGCATCAATGGTTTGTACAAATAGGTTTTCTTCTCCCAAAATATTGATTATTCCGCTTGAATAAAGGATGTCCCTTGTAGGTCCAATGGCCCCTGCTATCAAAAACTGAATATTCTTTTCCCGGAGCTCCAAAATTATCCGTTCCAACAATACTGCAGCACTACTATCAATATAATTTATGGCTTCGGCATTAAGAATCACAAACTTTAGCTTAGTACCTTTTTTACCGACTTCTTGATAAAGCTGCTTTTTAAAATAGTCTTTGTTCCCAAAATAAAGCTGTGCATCAAAACGAAGAATCAACGTATTGTCGTAAACTTCTACGTCCTCCGAAAAACGGGTGATATTCTTAAAATAATCTGTTCCTTTTATCCTACCCAAAATGGCAACATGGGGTTTGGAGATACGATAGACCAACAATAACAACGAAATCAATACTCCTAAAATAATACCCTCGATCAAACCAATGGAAAGTGTCATCACAAAGGTTGCTATTAACAACAGGAACTCATCCTTTCTATTTTTCCATAGAAACAATGGGTATTTGACATCAATCAAACCAAAAACGGATACAATGATGATTCCTCCCAATACCAAGGTAGGAAGGTTATGGAACAAAGGAGTAAGAAACAACAATATAGCTGCAATGACCAATGTGCTAAAAACAAGCGACATGCTAGTTTTTGCGCCCGACTCATCGTTAACAGCACTCCTTGAAAATCCACCGGAGACCGAGAACGATTGAAAGAATGAACCCAAGATATTGGACAATCCCAATGCCCGTAGCTCCTGATTGGCATCTAGTTCGTATTCCGGATGTTTTTCTTCCAAAGTTTTGGCAATGGAGATGGATTCCATGAATCCGAACAAGGCAACCGTAAGTGCAATGGGCAGAAATTTGCCGATTTTATCCCAATGCCCAATAGGCAATTCAAATTTGGGAAGTCCCTGTGGAATTTCACCTACAACATGGATCCCTTTACCTTCAAGGCCAAACAATACTACACCCAAAATTCCCAGAACCACGATTAATAGAGGAATGGGCAATTTTTTGCTGATTTTTTTTAAACCGATGATGAGCAGAATCACCAAAACACCGAGAACAAATGTCAAAAGATGAACATGATTCAAATTTTTAAAGATACTCCCTAGCAGTACGTATATTTTTCCTGATTGCGGCAATTCAATCCCAAGTATATGCTTTAATTGTCCCAGTCCAATCAATATGGCGGCCGCCGAAGTAAAGCCATTGATCACCGGCTTGGACAAAAAGTTTACAAAGGCCCCCATTTTAAGGAACCCGAAAAGTAATTGAACCAATCCTATGAGTAAGGTTAGGAATATCACCGCTGAGATATAGGCTCCCTCTCCCGATAGTTGCATGGCTCCAATTCCTGCTGCTACCAACAAAGAGTCCATGGCAACAGGTCCAACCGCCAATTGCCTTGACGTTCCTGTAATGGCATAAACAAATTGGGGCACCAATGCTGCGTACAGCCCATAAATGGGAGGCATACCTGCAATCATGGCATAGGCCATACCTTGAGGAACCAGCATAATTCCTACAGTGATACCTGCAATTAAATCGCCATAGAGCAATGAGCGATTATAGGTTCTTATCCACGTTAAAAAAGGAAAAATCCTTTTGAGCATGCGATTGGTTTTATGCAAAAATAGGTTGCCTAAGGGCAAACAACAGTAACAAAGGGCACAAACTTATAGGTCTACGACATGAATATAATTTCTATGGAGCACAAGCTTTTTCATTTTTTCCAGTTTTTTGAGCAATCTGGAAACCACCACCCTTGAGGTATGCAAATCATAGGCAATCTCTTGATGTGTGCTTTTTATGCGATTATCCTTGGTTACCTCAACCTTCTTTTTGAGATAATCCATAAGTCGTTGATCTAAATTTTTAAAGGCAATACTGTCCACGGTCTGAAGCAGTTCGTTTAAGCGATTTTGATAACTATCAAAAACATAATTGCGCCACCCTTTGTACTTGGCCATCCATTCTTCCATTTTCTGAACGGGAACCATAATAAGTTTGGTCTCTGTCTCAGTAATGGCTCTAATTTCACTTTTTGTATGACCCATGCAGCATGCCATGGTTACCGAGCAAGTTTCGCCCTGTTCCAAGTAGTACAAAAGCAGTTCATCACCCTCTTCATCTTCCCGAAGTACTTTTATGGCCCCGGACAACATCAATGGTATGCTTCTAATATACTGCCCTATGTCCATGATGGTTTCGCCCGCAGGGACTTCCATTAATTTCCCCTCTGCAAGTATCTCATCGATAAGGGGTTGTTCAAAATAATTGCTGAATGTTCCTAAAAGCTCTTCTTCCATATTGTTTAAATACACTGCCCTAAGGTAACTATTTTGGCAAAAACAGTGGGTATTATTCAATGGCCCTAAAAAAAAAGACCCGCACACTTAATACGGGTCTTTGGCATTAACTTAAACTAATAAACTGAATCAAACCTACTTAAACTTATAATTTTAAGGGTCCCCCCTTTATTTCTTTCATAATAGGCATTCCCAACAATTTTAAAATTGTGGGTGCGAATTGGTTGGAATACAATTGTTCCTGTTGATGAACTTCGCCCAAAGGCTTTACATTCTTTCCAAAAGCTACCATCCAAACCTGACCTGCACCTTTTATGTCGCTTCCATGACTTCTCCAAGTATCCAAAGGTTGTGTTCCCCTACCATGATCGGTTGTAATGATGAAAACGGTTTGATCTTTATAAAAATCATCCTGTTGGGTAAATTCCCAAATCTCTTTGATGAGAGAATCGGTATTATGAGCAGATTTCAAATAGGCTTGATAATCCCCATCATGGGCAAAATCATCGGTTTCTCCATAAGAAATATAAACAAGCTTCGGATACTCTTTTTTCATATGTTCCAAGGCATAATGATGCGTAAATGCATACAACCGAACCGAACCCCAAGGACTCGGTATCTGTTCCTGAAGCTGGTTCAAGAATCTTTCCCTTTCGTTCAAATTTCCCGTAGCGGCTTCAAAACCTGCATTTACCGGAACGCCGGAACGCTCTTCGTTGATGATGAACGGAAACACATCCCAGCTGCCAAAGGCAGCTACTTTTCCTTTACCTTGAGAGGTATTGTTGTACCGTTCCAAAATGGTGGTGTTGGGGTTCGGTATTTTATCATTACTTGTGATACGTTCGTCATCCGCGGTTCCTGTCAAAATTTCGTTGTAGCCTGGGTAGGAAAACCACATGGAGTTGGTCAAGTTTACTTTACTGCCCGACTTTCGATTTCCATGGATCTGACCCATCTTTTCCACTTGACCCCAAAAAAATGGCAAAAGCACTTCCCTTCTTTCTTCTGGTGTTTCCCTCCAAAAAGCCTCTTTCAACATATCGGCATTGTGGACATAATCCTTGTTACCAATTAAAAGAGAGTCTGCTCCCGTGAACAATTCCTGCCAGCGAAAACCATCCAAAGTGATCAATATCACCTTGGTGTCCCCTGCGTTTTGAGCATTGATATTAAATACTGCTGCAACCGCAGCCATCAAAAGGATAATTTTATTTTTCATTTGCTTGTTGTGTTTTAAATGTTGCTATTTTGGACCAATCACTCCAATTGAGATTTTGGTCGCGGTACCGAACCCTCCAATAATAGGTAGTGCCCGGTTTTAATCTTTTTGTGCTCTCGTCGGTCAAATCGTCCTCTTTTTGGCGATTCTCCTTGTAATACCAATTTTCAAATTGTTTCCAACTATCCAAAGCCAACTTTTCAAAATCTTGTGTTTCGGAAACCTGCCAATGGGCAGCAGCATGAAATGCTTCATTAAGCGAACTTGAAAACTCACCAGCCTTTAACACTGCAAATTCTTCATTCACAATTTTATTGTTATTTGGAGAAACCACTTTGGGGGCATTGGGCTTTTTATCCAATCGCCAAATGGTGATACTATCGCGAAGTTCATTTTGCCTAGACTTTATATTGTTCCCTTGACTAATTCTCTTGATCGTAAATTTAGGGTCATTTCGGTTACCATCCACTTCCACCATTACAAAACCATATTCGTCCTGGGTAACGGTGAACTCATCATAATCACGCCCTTCGAACTCGCCCCAATTATCAATGGCACCACCTGCGGAGGCCACATTGATCCACAAATGTTTGTGATCTCTGGATTGCCCTCGGGAATAGCCGTGCGTATGTCCAAAAAAATGAATGCTCGGCTTTCCTGTTTTGGTGGAGAATGCTTCGAGCATCTTAACTACTTTTCCCGTTGATTCTTCTTCACCGGGAATCCAAAGTTCGGATTTGTGCGGGTGATGTAATTGCGCAAAAACAAAATCAATATCATCGTTCCTTTCTGTATCGGCCAACACTTTTTTGAGCCACTCGTATTGTTCCCTAAGGTCACGGTAACCATCATTGGAATTCAACCCAATAATTCGTGTATTGCCATAGTCCTTATACCACCAATGTTCAGCATAAGCAGGGGTTCCATTTTCGGGAAGGCTGAAGTATTTAAAATAGAAAACGGAATTCCGTTCATGGTTGCCCAAAACGGGATAGACAGGTACCTCAGCAAATAATTTTTGGGCTGGATCAAAGAAATGCTCCTTCCATTGGTAATATTTGCTTCCGGTAGAAACCAAATCGCCGGGTATCATTACCATAGCCAGATTGTCGGGCAATTTACCTCCGTGTTCTTTTTCGAGATATTGAAGTACTCCTTGATTCACGATTTCCGAAAACTTGTTAGGATGCTGACCATCGTATTGCATATCGCTCATCGCAACTATATTGAACGACTCCTCATCACTTGAAAATGGAGGTGTCTTAAACTGGAAAATATCGGATTTGGTCTTACCCGTTTTCACGCGATAGTAATATTCTGTAAAACGTTTTAGACCCTCCAATTTTACGGTATGCACCCTAGAATCGGAAAAATTGATATCCGCGGCTTTCCCAGATGTTTTTTTACCAAGTTTCTCGGTGGCGCCCCATTCCACAATACTTTCTTCGCCACTGCTGGTTTCCCACATAATCACAATGGAATTGGGTTCGGCATCCTGAAGATAAGGCTGCACCAAAGTCTGGGGCTCGGTTTGTGCAGTTACTTGCATCAAACCCATACAAAACACAATAAGGAGTTGGTTGATTTTTTTCATTAGGCTATGGCATTGGTTTTTAGAAAAGCCTCATTTAAAATTTCCACGGCTCTTTCAAGTTCTTCTCTGGTTATGGTTAATGGGGGTGATAGTTGGAGTACATTTCCTTTGGAAACTTTAAAACTCAACCCCTGTTTTAGACATTCGTACATGATTTCCTCGGCTTCGTCCATGGCTTTTTCTTTAGTGGTTCTATTGGTTACCAATTCGATTCCCCATATAAGCCCAACTCCGCGCACATCTCCGATCAAAGAATATTTTCGGTGCATTTTGTAAAGGGCTTTCTTCATGAATTTTTGATCCTCCTTTACTTTTTGCAAGAGATTTTCTTCTTCCAAAACTTCCAAAAGGGTCAATCCCGCCATAGACCCCAACGGACTTTTCTCGTGGGTATAATGTCCAAGGGAAATATGTCCAAATTTGTTGTACTCTTCTCGGGTAACAATGGCGGCTTGTGGAATTATTCCTCCTCCGAGGCCTTTTCCCAAACAAAGAATGTCGGGTTCAATGCCAAACAGTTCGTAAGCGAACATAGTTCCGGTTCTTCCGAAAGCAATTGGGATTTCATCTAAAATAAGTAAAACACCATGTTTGTTGCAGAGTTCCCGTGCTCCTTTCCAGAACTTTTCCGAGGGAATCTGCACATCCGTATTGCGGATGGTCTCTGCCAAAAAAGCACCAATTTGTTGGTCTTTTTCCAAAACATACTCTAAATATTCGAGGGCTTTGTCCACATTCCCTTCAAAAATACCCCGATAGGTTATTGGAGGTGGAATTCGTTCCACACCGGGCATCAATGGTCCCATATGTTCTTGAAAAACCGATTCTCCGCCGACGCTAATCGCATCCAAAGAGGCTCCATGAAATGAATCCCAAAAGGAGACCACCTTGTGCTTACCCGTTACGGCCCTGGCCAATTTTAAGGCAATGCCGATTGCTGAGCTTCCATTTGGTGTTAATAGAATTCGATTGAGACCTTCGGGGGTATAGGAAGTTAATTTCTCCGCAAATTGAACCGCAGTTTCATTGGCATACCTTCTGGTGGAAAAAGTTAAGTTTTGAAGTTGCTCCGTTAATCTTGAAATCAATTTTGGATGGGAAAACCCGATTTGATGCACATTGTTTCCGTGAAAATCGAGATACTTCTTCCCAGATACACTTTCAATGTACGACCCTCCACAATTTTGGAGTACGTCCAAACAAGGGGTGGACATGGATTGATGCATAAAATACTTGGCATCCTTTTCCAGTAGCTCCCTAGCTTCTTCGCTCACTTCGTTCTGCAACCATTCCTCCCGAGCAGGAGTTAAATTGATATCGCCTTCCACAACAGATTCTGCGTTGTGCTTATCGCGCTTTGTATGGTCCATGCTTACTTATTATTTCTCGCTCTTCGGATGTATCGTCCAACACATAAACATCGTATGTGTCGCCGTTATCGTACACCCGAACAACAATATGTCCGTTTTGACTTTTATATTGATTCAACCTACCACCAATCACATCTTTGGTGCCTTGCAGCATAATGGTTGAAAAAATATCCCGGTCGCCGGGGTAAAGCTTTTTTGATGTTATTCTTCTCAGCACCTCTTCTCCTGGATGGTCTGCCGTCCAGTTTTGCTGAATCCATACTTTAGGACGAATGGTTCGCACATAAAACGGATTCTGTGAATCCCGGTTTCCATGATGATTCAAAGTTGCTATATCCACCGGACCAACAACTGGGGCTACGTGGGATTCCAAGGCATCAATATCGGTCTGTCCAAACCCATTAATGCCTGCAATATCTCCTCCCGTGTAATAGTTGAACTTTCCAAAATCAATTCGGATGGCATTGCTCAACGGGTTTTCTCCCGGATACTCCCCTTCTTTAAAAAGTGGGTAAAACGAATTGTCGTAACCTGTCCAAATATTCCCATTAGAGGCTATATTTTGAACAGAAAACTTGGGATAATCCTTTGGATGATGTTTTAATGCAATCTGATTGTTGCTTCCCACCTGTAAGGCTTCATTTTCCAAACCCACTTTTTCTGATTGATATGTGATGAAATTCCAATACTCTTTCAAAGTAGGGATCATTCCGTAGGAATCCTTCGAAAATCGTTCTTGGGATTGTACTTCGGCATCTTTTAAGTTGATTGGAAAATCAAATCCTCGATCGATCAATTTTTTGATGGGAATCAAGGTACCCACTTCCAAAACCCCCGTTAGCTGATACCCTCCAGAAGCAATTTTTCGCAAGGAATCCATCTCTCCAAAGTGATCATCGTGGTAATGGGTGATCAGGGCATAGTCCAATCGTCGTTCCTGTTTTTTAGGCAAGAATTGATCTATATAATCTACAATCCATTGGGGAGCGGTTTTGGACCGGTTGGGAACAAGCTTCGCATTTCTGCTCGATGTTGTCCGCGGATGGGTTTCGGACATATCACCTGCATCCACCAACATAGTTGTACCATCGGGGAATACCATAAAAGCCGCATCGCCCCTACCCGTGTTAATGTGGTGTATATCCAAAAATCCGGGTTGCCATTCGGGCAGTTTCTGGTCTTGCCCATTGGAAATTTGTATCATAAAAAAGAGGAGGAGGAAGAAACCAAGTTTTTTAAGGTTGAAATACATGCTTATTTTTTTCTATATAAATGGTTTGCTGGAATGATTTGCTTTGGAATATTAGGGCCTTTATACTTTGCATCTAAATGGAAGCCGCCGCCACCATTAAAAAACTCCACTCGGACTAAATGTCTCCCTTTGGCAAGTTTCAAAGAACCGCTGCGTTCCATTACGCCGTGATCACCATCGTTGTCTACAATTTGAGTACCGTTCACATATAGTTTGCTACCATCATCACTATTAGTGAAAAAAGTATATTTCCCTGCTTCCTGCACTTCCAAATAACTTTCAAAAGCAACAGCAACTTGCTCTTGTGGTATCTCTTCTGATAATGCCTGCTTATGTGAAAATTCATTTACAAAACCTTCAAGAATCGGATTGAAATCAGCGAAATCGGGTAACTTTTCTATTCCGTTTACCTGATATACTTGAAACGTAACTGGATCTTGCTTTGCTTTTGATACAATTCTGAAGCTTCCTTCTGCAATGGTGCTTACCAATTGATTATTCTGAAAGATCCCTGCCTTAATAATGTCCGTCTGATTTAAGTAAAACGTATCTTGATACACTTGACTATTTTCCAATGTAGGTAGGCTATTGCCAATCGTATAGCGAATTTCGCCGACATTGTTGGGGTTTTGCATTACCACGGCAACGGAATCGGCTTTAAAAACTCCCCCAGCTGGCTCAAAATAGCCAGCATCCGGAAGAATTTTTGGTTGGGTTATTTGCTCTTTTCGCTTGTAGATAAGTTTTGGGGCTTCATTTCCCATAAATGCGCCTTTTACAGGTCTGCCTATCCAAGCCTGCGGTGTTTGCAAGCCCATGGCATAGGCAACGGTCGCTGCATTGTCGTACTGATAAACGGTTTCTTCTATTTTATAGCCTTTTTTGATGCCTGCTCCATACAGAATGAAGGGTATTTCCATTTCGGCCAAGCTTTCTCCTCCGTGTCCAAAGCCTAAGCCTCCGTGATCTGCGGATACGATGAACATGGTTTTTTCGAAGATGCCAGCGTCTTTTGTTGCATTCACGATTTCGGCAATCAAGGAATCTGCTTTTTCCACCGATTGGAAATAATCCGGGGTACCGTGACCTTGGGCATGACCTGCATGATCCACGTGGTCCAAGTGCACAAAAGTGAATTTTGGCGTGTGTTCTTTAATATAGTTTACCGCTTCCTCGGTGGTTTTGTCCCCATGGTCCCCATCTATATCAAAATCCACATCTGACTTTTCGAATAGGCGACCAAATCCATCCCAATCGTAAATGGCTCCGACATGGGCTTCGGGCTGTTGATCTTTAAAAAGAGTGAAAATTGTTGGAAAGGTTCCATTTTCGGTAACTACCACAGGAGGTAGTTGGTGGTCGAACTTTTCCCAACCGTTGGAAGTGACCCCGTGTTGCTCGGTATCGGCTCCCATGATCATACTCGCCCAATTGGGACTGGAACTTGAAGGAAGCACTGACCTTGCATGCATTGTGGTTGCTCCATTTTGGATCATGGAATCCAATGTAGGTGTGTTTGCTTTTTGAATACCGTTGGGACTCATCCCATCAATCCCAATAACAACAACATGTTCAATTCCCCTTGGGATTTCTTCTTTTTTGGAAGAACAAGACCACAGGAACAAAGTTCCCATGGTCATGATCATTACTTTATTAAGTTTCTTTTTAAACATTGGCAAACCTTAGTTTTCCCACCAAACCTTGGTAGTTATTTGGTCACCACCAATTCTGTTGGCCGCTTCGGTATAGTTCGCATTGTTCAAAGATTCCTCGTTACTTGGATACTCAAACCTACTTGGGTACACATCGTAGAAAGCATCGGGTCCTGGCTCAATTGTGGCAGGGAAGCCGGTTCTTTTGTATTCGATGAAACCTTGGTAATCGGTATAGAACAAATTGATATACTTCTGAGTCATTATAGTTTCCAAACTATTGTCAAAAGCAACTCCAGTCCTAGTTAAGTAATCAGCTGGTAAATCCACCCCCCAATACTCAAAATTGGAAGTAACGCCTTCTTCGTAAAACGTTTGGGCTTCGCCGGTTATCCAACCTCTTTGTGCTGCTTCTGCCAAAATAAACTGTACCTCGGAGTAAAGCATTAATCTTGCTTGGTTGGCATTTGACTGAAAATAGAAGTAATCAATATTGAATTTTGAAAGGAACGCATCCCCACCTTGGTAGGTATAAGCAGGCCCATCTACCACTCCATTCAACATACCAACAATTTCAGGTGTTCCCGCTTCCACGGAGTTAGCTGTTGGGTCTGCAAAAAATTCCAATCTAGGATCATTCAATCCTTCCAACATGGTCACAAAGTGTTCCGAAATTCTGTATTCGTTGTAAGAACCTACACGATATACAGATTCTTCAGTTACAGGGTGAGCATCAGGATTTGCCGACAAGAATGTAAGAGCGGCATTGTCATCATTTGATTCCATTACAGGATTTTGCCCTGGATTCCCATAAATTTCAGCTATAACGCTAGAAGCAGTTGAAGGAGATACTTCGCTTAACCTAAGCGCCAAACGTAGTCTAAGTGAGTTGGCAAACTTTCTCCACATATCCAAATCACCATCAAACAATAAATCTCCCTTAATTTGGGTAAGGTCCGCCCCAGCTAAAATGGAATTGGCAGCCGCTAGTTCTGCAAGCATTGAAGCATAAATGGTTTCTTGCTCATCGTACATAGGTGTATAATTTTCCTCACTGGCTTGGTTTACCTCAGAATAAGGAATATCTCCCCACATATCGGTCAATATACTGTAAGCCCAAGTCTGCATAATTTTGGAAACGGCCACATAACTTTTCAGTTCGTTTTCGTTGGCCAAAGTTTCCAATTCCTTTGCATCCCTGATAGCATAGTAATAATTGTTCCATGCTCCACTTTGGTCTCCCCAGTCGAACAAATCGAAAGAGGTAAATACAATTCGGGCACCATATTGTCCCATTAGGTTTCCTTCACTCCAAGAACCACCTACGGCCTCCCTAATAGATCTTCTTTGAAGATTTGTCAATAGAAGTTCCGGGTTTTGGCTGATGCTCAAGGCAACATCCGGATTATCGTTGCTCACGTCAAACTTGTCACAAGACGAAAAGGTCATTGCAAGTACTGTCGCTATAAAAAATATCTTTTTCATGTTGTTGTTGTTAACCTGATTAAAATTCTACGTTGATTGCAAATCCTAAACTACGAGTAGTAGGTACTGTGGCATTTTCTACCCCTGGCACATAGCTTCCGCCTCCGAAAGACAATAGTTCTGGGTCACCATGGTTAAAGTCTTTGGCCCACAACCAAAGGTTGGTTCCAATCACAGAAAAGCTTAAGTTTTTAATGTCGTCACCCTTGAACAATTTTGTAGGGAAATCATAGGTCAATCTTGCTTCTCTTAGTTTTATAAAGGTGGCATCGTAAATACCTTCAGTATCGTTACCTCTTCTATATCTATTATTGTGGTATGCATTGGCAGGTACAATAACATCGTTGGTCACATATTGTCCATCTTGCAATTTTACACCATCACCAATTACACCATCGGTCCAAGCAGTACCATTATCATCGGTATAAGAAAGTCCTGAATCTGCAATACCTGGGTGTGGACCTCCATATTCTGGAGAACGCCCCCAAAGTGTTTCCACTACGTTACCAGAAGTGGCGGCAATCAGACGGGTTCTAGAAAGCAACTCCCCACCTTGTCTCCAATCGAGCAAGAAATTAAGGGAAAGGTTTTTGTAGGTAATGGTATTGTTCCATCCCAACGTAAAGTCTGGATTAAAGTTTCCAACCTTTCTCAAGGTATTGTCTTGTTGAACAAGACCTTCGTTAAAGATTACATCACCGTAGTATGGGCTATTTTCATCTTCCACTTTCACCAATCCAGTTCCCCACATATCGCCAAGGGAGCCTCCTTCTTCAGCGACAAGAGAAATACCATTTCCTCCATATTGGTATCTTTCAACACCATCGGCCAATTCCAAAACCTTGTTTCGGTTCAATCCAAAATTGAAAGAGGTATTCCAGTTAAAACTCTGATTGGAAACTGGGTTGGCACTTAACATAATCTCCAAACCTTGGTTTCTAATTTTACCTGCATTAATGGTCCTTGCTGTTTTACCCGATGTGATGGGCAAATCAATGTCCAAAATCTGGTTTTTGGATACCGAGTTATAATAAGTGGCATCCAAGGATAGTTTATTATTGAAGAACCTTAAATCGGTTCCAAACTCGTAAGAAGTCTGAATCTCCGGTTTCAAATCAAAGTTTGGCAATGTATTGGAAGGACTCGCCGTAGGGTTATCACCAACAGGGGTTCCCAACGCATAATAATCCGAAAGCCTATAGGCATCGGTATCACTACCAACTTGTGCCCAACCTCCTCTTAGTTTCGCAAAGCTTAGCACATCCTGACCGCTAAAATCAAATAGATCGGATAACACCACACTTAAGGAAGCGGATGGATAGAAATAGGAGTTGTTTTGCTCTGGCAATGTAGAAGACCAGTCGTTACGGGCAGTTAGGTCCAAGTAAATACTGCTGTTCCATCCCAATTGAGCAAAAGCATACAAAGAATTGATTTGCTTCTCTGGTCGGCTTGTGCGCTGCACCAAGGCTCCATCCACGTTAGAGAAAGAATAAATGCCTGGAATCAACAGCTTGTTGGCCATTAAGGAATTGAAATGGTTTTTCTGTACCATTCTGTTTCCACCGACATTGGCATTGACCTTGAACTTATCGGTAACATCCTTGTCATAGGTCAACAAGAAGTCCAAGTTGGTTTCCTGAAAATTGATTTTATCTTCCCTGAACTGTCCGTTAGGAAAACGTTGCGTGGAATAGGCTCTTTTTATGGTTCTATATTCAGAGAAGAAATCACGACCTCCCCTTACCATAAATTTGAAATCATCACTGATATCATAGGTTGCAGAAAGGTTTCCTATGATTCTGTCCTTAGCTAAACCATTGGTATTCTCATACATGGTGAAGTAAGGGTTATCGTGATAGTTATAGTTGTAGTTATACTGTTGGAATCCTTCCAGACCATCTTGCCAGTAGTTTCTTAAACTATTGACATTGACTTGTTGACCCCACCAAATGAACAGATACATTACAGATTCGGTACCATATCCATTTACATGACGGTTATCGGAATCTGACCGTATATAATTGATTTTGGAGGACACCTTTAATCTATCTGTAATCTGATAGTCTCCAGAAGCAGAAATAGTGTTTCTTTTGATATCGGTATTGGGAACAATACCCTTATTGTCCAAGTTGGTATAGCTCACTCTGTAGTTTCCATTGTCATTGGAACCAAAAAATGAAACTGTGTTGATCAGAGTTCTACCGGTTTCCATGAATTCTTCGGCTGGATTTCCACCATATACAAATGGTATAGGTGTAATGGTACCTCTTCGGTCCAAATCAACACCGGAAGACCCCAATATATAATCCAATCCGTGAACATCACCACCACGAAGTCCGTTTGATGTAGGAGAATCGTGCTGAGCACGTAAAGTTCCATCTAATAATGGACCCCAAGATTCATCTACACCATCGTAGGTTCCGCTTCCGTAACCATCCACAAATTGAAAGTCAAAGTTTTTACCTTGACCATATACTCCTTGATATTCCGGAGCTTTTAAAACACTTTCAAAAGTAGTTTTGGAGCTAAAGCTAATTCCTCCTTTACGTCCTTTACCTGACTTTGTTGTAATAATGACCGCCCCGTTGGCAGCTCTGGAACCGTAAAGTGCTGTTGCGTTCGCACCTTTTAATACAGAGATGGACTCTACATCATCCGGGTTGATTTCGGCAGCACCGTTACCGTAGTCCAAATTCATGTTGGAAGCACCTCCCAACGTATTGGTTCTGGTATCGGTATTGTTATTAATTGGAATACCGTCCACTATAAATAGTGGCTGGTTGTCTCCCTGCATGGAAGAATATCCCCTTATCACTACAGAAGATGATTGACCAGGTCCGGTTCCGTTTGTCACCACTTGAACACCAGCTGTTCTGCCCGATAATGTACTCACCGTATTGGTACTGGTTGATTGCGAAATTTCTTCGCCACCCACTTTTTGAACAGAATAACCCAAGGATTCCTCATCCCTAGTAATGTTCAAGGCGGTTACCACAACCTCTTCCAATTGTTGTGAATCCGGTTGCAACATGATTGTTGCGGTACTTTTTCCAGACGTATCCAAATCTTGTGGTACGTACCCTATATAGGAAACCACCAAAATCTCCCCACCTTGCGGAAGTTCAATTTCGAAATTTCCATCAAAGTCTGTGGCCACTCCAGTGGACCCTCCTTTAACAACTACCGATGCACCAGGCAACGGTACGCTGTTTTCGTCTACTACCTTTCCTGAAAAGGTGACTTGCGAATAGCTAATTATACTTACGGTAAAAGCAAGTAAAAATGCTACAATCGATTTTTTCATTTGTTGAGTATTTGTAAAACTTGGTTAATTATTTATCAACAAATATCCAACACATGGGTTAAGACAGCCCTTCAAATAGATTAAAAAAATGATACGGAAAGGTTAAAAGAAATAGCCTAATGTTAGGTAAACATTATTTACAAATACTCAATTTTTATAAAACCTTGTCAACTTTGATTTTAACAAGATATCCTAGTGTTTCAGTGGATTAATGGATTTTTTTATTAATCTTGAAGCATCAAAAAATATTATAAATACTAAAATTCACCAACCTCAATAAAAATGGAAGATTACCTCATCGGTATTGGAAAAAGAATTAAGCAAATTCGTAAGAACAATAAAAAGACCATAAACGATGTTGCCATCAGTGCCGGAGTAACCGCAGGGCTTATTTCCCGTATAGAAAATGGCCGAACCATTCCTTCATTGCCAGTTTTTTTGAAAATAGTTGGGGCCTTGGAAACGGAAATGACAGATTTTTTTGATGGTATCCCAAAGGCCAATGGACATAATTTTTTGGTCACCCGTAAAGATGAGCAATCCGTTATAGAAAAGGAAGACGAAGCTGTTGGGTTCTCATACAACTACATTTTTGGAAAACAATTGAACTCCGTAGGTTTTGAAAGTGTGCTTTTGGAAGTGCAACCTAACTCGGAACGCGATAAGGTAGTAACCGATGCTTTTGAGTTCAAATATATTTTAACTGGAGAATGCTATTATGAGATAGGCGATCAAGAAGTGCTGCTAAAAGAAGGGGATTCCATTTTTTTTGATGGTAGAATCCCCCATGTACCTATTAATAAAGGAAAAGTTCCCTCTAAAATGTTGGTGGTCTATTTCTTTATATAATCAAGGAAACAATACTTTGGCCAAATCAGCTAGCGAATCCAATATTAAGTTGGGTTCTGCTGTTGCCAATTGTTCGCGGGTCTGAGCCCCTGTCAATACACCTATTGTCCATCCGCAGTTGGCATTTTTACCCTCTTCAATATCAATAACCGAGTCACCGGCCTTCAAAACATTTTCTGATTCTGATATTTTGAACATCTCCATAGCCTTGTCAATCATTTCAGAAGATGGTCTTCCTTTTACCACATCATCCGCAGTAATCAAGGCATCAATTTGTTCGCCTGGAACCCAACCCAATTTATTTAAAAGTGATTTTGCTGTTTTATGGTCGTAACCCGTGTTAAGTACCACCTTCACACTTTTGGATTTCAATAGTTCAAAGAGTTCCTCCACACCATCATAAGTGGTTACATCCAAATTGGCGTAGGCCTCTTCCAACATCTCTTTAAAATCTTCAAAAACTGCATTGGCGTCGACCCCTGTTGTTTTGGTTTCCTTCAATATATCGGCAATGGCCTTGAACTTTTCCTTACCAGCACCAAACTCCAGTACCGTATCCAGAGAAACCTCAACTCCGTGTTTGGCCAAAGCGGCCTTAACGGTTTTATACACCACATTGTCTTCGTTTACCGTGGTTCCCGCCATATCAAAAACGGCCAATTCTATTCTTGTCATAATTTGATTTTCTGTGTATTAAATATAGTCGCAATATTCTTCTTCGAGAACCCGGCACTGCCCGTCATTCCCTTTCCACCGATTCCCGTTACAATATGAATATTGTCTTCAATGGTTTTTTGAAAAATATCGCTGTTCTTGCATTGTGAGTACATCCCGTACCACCTTTTCTGGATTTGATAGGTGGGCAGGTCTATTATTTTCTTGGCCTCCTCGATCATAAAATTATCGATATCCATATCCAGGTCATAACCAAGATCTTCAATTTTGTTGGCATCGGCATATTGATGGGAATCCCCCAAAATTACCGAGCCGTCGGCCGCTTGTTTAAAAAGAATATGCACGCCCCATTTCTTTTGAAGGCTATCTTTGGGCTCATTTTTCTTGACATTTGTAAATGATGGACATTCGTGAAATGCTTCATATCGTCTAATGGACCATCCTGTAAGAATTGAACCTTTCAATTCATAATTTTCCTGTGGCTTGGTCTGCATCATCTGCAATTTGGAAACCTCAAGGTCACTCGACAAAAAAGTCTCCGGATATAAATTTTTAAAATCACTTCCGTTGCAAACAATCACCTTTCTACCAAACACATGTTCGTTTTTGGTGTTCCGAACTGCCACCCACTCCCTAGTGGATTCACAAGAAACCACGGGGAAATCAAACTTGATATCCAACCCTTTTTGGGCAACCAAATATTCCTGAAGCCTATGAATCATTGTTCTAGGTTCCACGGTAACTTCCTCGGGAAAAAACAGCCCCGCCACCACATAATCTTTTCGTAGCCCAGGATATTTTTCCAAACACTCTTGCTTAGTTAGCATTTTGGATGCGTAGTCGTTTCCACTATTTATAGCCCTAAGCTCTACTAGTAGTTGCTCCTCTTCCTCGTTGGAGGCCAAGTACACCGTTCCATTCTGACGGATGCTGATATCAAACTTTGACTGGATCTCCTTATAGATTCTAAGACTCTCACGACCATATTTTTGCCATTTGGTGTTCATGCCCGAAGGCACCACTTGTCCAAAATTTTGGGTGGTCGCTCCTTTGGGGTACGCATCTTTTTCTACCAAGCATACTTTTAGTCCAAGTTCAAGTGCGTGGTAGGCATGAAAAGTCCCCAAAATGCCACCACCAATTATGACGGCATCATATTTATTGTCCATATTCCAATTGCTTATTAAGTTGTTCCGACTTGCGGCGTGCCGCAAAGTGTAGAAATAAAATTACCGTGCTACAAATCCCGATAAAGGCAACAGCATAGGTCCCATATACAAAGAAGTTGAGCCAAGATAAGTTGGCCTGTCCAAAGTTTTTATACAACAAGACCAGAACACTGCCCACATACCCGAAGGCATCGGCGATATAAATAAGAAAACCCGAATTTCCTTTTACCTTAAACGTGGCAATAAAACGATCAAAAAAGAGGCAATTGAATGGTACATAACAAATGTAAAGTCCAAAACCTGTGGATACCATCCATATGAATGGGTCTAAAATTCCCAATTGAAACATGGCCGTACTTGCGGCCAAAACCAGTGTCCCCAATAAAAGCAGCGCATGATACGTCAAAAGGGCTTTAAAGTTGTCCTTAATATAGAAAATGGCACCAATGATCAACAGTACCACAATAGCGATAATTATTTCAGAAGTTGAAAAAACAGAAGCATCACCTTGGTAACCTATACTGTCCCAAAGTTCTCGTGCAAAATTGTCCCTGAAATCTCTAAAGGCAGTCAAAAAAGTATAGAACAACACAATTAAGAGCAATGGGAAAAAGAACTTTTTTATCAAGTTTTTTCTATCCATGGCAGTCATGGGAATCCGTTCTGTCCGGTTGGCAATATCCTCTTCCGTAGGTGGTGGCACCCGCTGTAAAAGATAGGAGCAAATCAAAAGTGGTATAAAAAATAGAGCCCCGGTTACGGAGGGCATCCAAAATTCACTCACCCCCCAGGAATTCATCACATAAAGCCCCACTGATTTTACCACCCCACTCGAAACAATAAAACTCGCAGAAAGCACTACCCCTAATATATCTGTGAACCGTCTTCCTTCGATATAAGAAAACACGATTCCCCAAATCATCCCTAATGGAAAACCGTTGAGGAACATAAACGGAATATTGTACGGTGCCGGTACCCAAGCAAAGAGCAACAGGGATATCTCAGCTAGTACAATCAACGAAATTAAATAGAATAACCTGCGGTTTGGTTTTAATTCTGATATAACTTTTATCCCGACAAATTTGGAAAGCGCATAGCCCAAAACCTGAGCAATAACAAGCAGTATTTTGTAATCCATTCCCATAAAGGCCAAGCCCTCAAAAGTAGCTACAGAGAAAGGCTTTCTAAAAGCGTACATACAAAAGTAAGTGCCAAAAGCAGCAAGAGAAGCATGCAGAACAAATAGTAAACCCGGTCGCTTTTGGACCACACTTTTATCAATCAATGTTTACAAATAATAAAATTATGTTTCAAATTACTCAAATTTATAAGAAAGTAGCCGCAACTTTTAGTTTAAATTATTGTTAGCACTTAATTATGCTTTACAAGTGTTTCATTAACATCAAAATTTTTAAATCCCTAAAACCTACTTTAAATTGTTGTGTTTACAGCTTCCCCTCTTATTTCGGAAAAATCAAGTTATATTAGCGTTAACAGAAATTAAAATATACGCTTCAAATTAGGTTTTTAAAAGGCATTTATTCCTGTCCATTTTGAAGATTTTTCTGTGCACAACCAACTAAACAAACTGTTTTGGTATTAAGCCGGAACATCAAATTTTAATTTATGGCACTTATTTCCTTTTTAGGATTCACACTTTTAGTAGGAATAATATCCTGGTGGTCGGTTAGAAAAACAGACGAGACATCATCCGATGGCTATTTTTTGGGCGGCAGAAGCCTTACCGCAGGAGTCATTGCTGGCTCATTGCTGTTAACAAACCTTTCTACCGAACAAATAGTTGGACTTAATGGAAGTGCCTACAAAGATGGGCTTTCTGTAATGGCATGGGAAACCTTGGCTGCACTGGCCATAGTGGTTACGGCCCTATTTTTACTCCCACGTTACTTAAAGGGCGGATTAACCACTGTACCCCAGTTTTTGGCCAAACGGTTCGATGTCACCACTAAGACGATAACCTCTGGATTGTTTCTTACAGGTTATGTGGTGGTGCTTCTTCCTGTAATTTTATATTCCGGCTCTGTTGCCATTAGTGGCATGTTCAATGTACCTGAACTACTTGGAGTTTCAGATTCCACTGCTTTGGTTATCTGTATCTGGGGAATTGGTATTATAGGCTCTATATACGCCGTTTTTGGAGGATTGAAGGCGGTCGCCGTTTCGGATAGTATTAACGCAGTCGGACTCATTATAGGTGGTATTCTAATACCCGTTTTTGGTTTGATGGCCATAGGGGATGGAAGTGTTTTTGGAGGATTGGAGACCTTAATGGCCGCTAATCCGGAACGTTTTGATTCTACGGGAAACCCTGGACAAGAAGTGCCCTTTTCAACCATTTTTACCGGAATGATGCTAGTTCAGCTTTTCTATTGGGGAACCAACCAACAAATTATTCAACGGGGACTGGGAGCCAAAAACCTTGCTGAAGGTCAAAAAGGACTTTTGTTGGCGGCCTTTTTAAAGATTTTAGGGCCTATTATCTTGGTATTGCCTGGAATGATTGCCTACTATTATTTTGAGGGAGGATTAGCAAGTAGTGACCTTGCCTATCCAGAATTGGTAAGGGCCGTACTGCCCAAACCTTTGATGGGCTTCTTTGCTGCGGTACTTTTTGGGGCTATCCTGAGTTCCTTTAATAGTGTACTCAATAGTTCTGTAACCTTATTTGGAATAGATATCTACAAACAACATATCAATAAGAATGCCCCGGAAATGACTGTAGTAAAATACGGTAAGGTCTTCGGTGTATGTTTGGCGCTTGCAGCAATGTTTATTGCTCCACTAATTGCCAATGCAGGAAGTTTGTTCAACTATCTACAAGAAATCAACGGTATTTATAGCATCCCAATTTTTACCATTATTGTAGTTGGGTATCTTACCAAAAGAGTTCCTGCCATTGCAGCCAAAATCGGTATTCTTTCAGGTTCTGTTCTTTATATCATCAGTCAGTTTATTATTGGCCCTAAAATGGTGGCCAATGCACTGGCCGAAGCTAAGGCAAATGGAATTACCGACCCTGTTGAACTAAATTTGGTCGAAGCAGGTGCATATCCGCACTATCTTCACGTAATGGCCATATTGTTCATTTCCAATATCATCATTATGCTTACTATTGGAAAATTCTATCCTCGAAAAGAGCCTTTCCAGCTTGAATATACCAAACAGGTCTCTATAGAGCCTTGGAAGCATGTGAAAATTGCAAGTGGGTTTATCGCTTTTGTTGTAATCGCCATCTACATCTATTTCGCGAAGTAGACCAATGGACAAATCATTAATAAAAGCCCAGAACTTTTCTGGGCTTTTTTATTACAATATGCTTTTTAAGAAGCTGTCTTTGTAAGCCCTTCCCATGGGTATTTTAGCTCCATTGATCAAGAGTACCAAGTTACCGGAAATCCTGTCAATCTTCTTGGTGTTAATAATGTGAGATTTATGTATCTGATAAAATTGATTGCCCCCTAAAACCTCAACCCAATGTCGAAGAGACTCATTGGAAAGTATCTTTTTGTCTTCCAAATGGATTTCGGTATAATCAGAATCTGATGTAATCTTGAAAATATCGTTTACCAAAACCTTGATATGCTCATGACTAGATTTTACATAGATTTCTGTCAGGGAAGCACTATCATTTTTGAATACTATTTGCTCGTGTTTGCCATTCACTTTATTTATAGCCTGCAAAAATCGTTGGAAAGAAAATGGTTTCAATAGGTAATCCACAACATTTAGATCGTACCCTTCCAAAGCATATTCGGAAAATGCTGTGGTTAAAATAACATGGGGCGGGTCCGGAATACTTTTTAAGAAATCCAACCCATTAATTTTTGGTAGGTGGATATCCAAGAACATTAAATCCACAGATTCCTCGTTTAAGAATTCCAATGCACTTAATCCGTCAGAAAACAACTCCACCAATTCCAAAGTAGGAACATCTTGAATAAATTTTTTTAAGATTCGCTGTGCTGGCGGTTGATCTTCAACAATAATACACCTCATCACCTTATACTTTTTCCAATTCCAGCTTTAAGTATACTTTATAACTATTATCGGCTTCTTCAATTTGTAAAATATGCTTTTTAGGATATAGTAGCTCTAACCGTTTTTTCACATTCGTCAAGCCTATTCCCTTGGCAACGCTGTCCAAACTGAACCCTGGTTCATAATTGTTTTTACAAAGAAACTCCAAAGTAGAGTTGTTCAGTTTTACGGATATATCAATTTCTATATCAGAAGATTGACCCGATTGACTATGTTTGAAAGCATTCTCGATAAATACAATCAAAATTAAGGGCGCAATCCTATACTCTGCTTCAATCTTGTCCACATCAAAATGAACCTCTCCCCTATCTTCTATCTGCAGTTTGTACAATCGAATAAAGTTGCCCAACTGCTCCAATTCCTTCTTTAAAGGTACAAACTGTTCTTTGGATTCGTATAACATATATCGCAGAACACCGCTCATTTCCAGAATAATTTCAGGAGTTTTCGGTGATTCTTGCAATGCGTAAGAATAAAGATTGTTCAGGTTGTTGAACAAAAAATGGGGATTTATCTGGCTTCTTAAAAATTGTAATTCACTTTCTTGTATGGTTGTCTCAAGCTCATCTATCTGAGCCTGTTTTTTTAAGGCATCCCAGCCAAATTTACAGCCTGAAAGAATAAACATTACCGGCAAAGTTCCCAATAGGGACACATAAACACCTGGAAAGGTATCCCCTCTCTTTGTTCCCGCGAATATAATGGGTTCCAATACCACTTCTTCTATCGTAATAACCGCCACTACTACCAGAGCGGAACCTAAGAAAAATTGCCAATACTTTTTCTTATACAAATATTTAGGCATCAGATAGTATGTTATGGTAAGCGTGGCAATACTGTAGAATAAAAGGAAAATAGCCCTATGTCCCACTATGCTCCCAGTATTTCTATTAAAAGAAAAAAACAGGAGTACCAGTATATGCAGTACTATTTGAAAAAGAAGTTCCTTTTTAGAAATCAAAACTATGTGATTAATAATGTCAAAACTATATATAAAAGTCATTTAAAAGAAAATCAGCTTTATAAACAACCATATTTACCCTGTAAACGACATTTTATACAAGCATTCTATATAATCTATTGGTTGATTGGGTATTAACCTATGTCGTTCATGGAAAAAATTTATGATTTAATCCCTGATTGATAATATTTGATTTCGTAACCTAAAAAAGGATTTTGAAAAGCATTAATGCAAACACTTTAAATCACACAATCATGAAAAAAACATTATTTACACTGGCGTTTCTAACTACTTTGATGGTTGCAGCCCAATCTACATGGAAATCGGATGGGGCGCACTCCAAAGTAGGTTTTGCCATCACCCACTTGATGATCTCGGAAGTAGAAGGACATTTTAGTGAATTTGATATTACGGCCACAGCTACCGATACTTTTGACGATGCTGAATTTTCCGTTGACATTAAAACAGTAAGTATAGACACCGACAACGATAGACGTGACGACCATTTGAGAAGCCCGGATTTTTTTGACGCCGAAAAATATCCTTCCATCACTTTTAAGAGCAACCGTTTTGAAAAAACAGGAGATAAAACCTTTAAGCTCACTGGTGATCTTACCATGCACGGAGTCACAAAAACAGTTTCATTGGAAGGAAAAGTAAACGGAATCATCACCGACCAACGCAGCCAAAAATTAAAAGCTGGTTTAAAATTAACGGGGACCATCAATAGATTGGAATTTGGTGTAGGCGGAGACACTGCCTCGTTGGGGGATGATGTGGAAATGACGATTAACCTCGAGATGTCACAACAATAAAAATAGATTAATATCTTTACCTCGAAGAAAGGCCTAGTAGCCTTTCTTCCTTATTTTATACAATCTTAACCATGGGAAGAAAATCAGAAAATACCTTTAGGGAATTCCACCGTTACCTTGGATTCTTTTTGGCCGGAATTATGGCCGTTTACGCCATTAGTGGTATCGTACTTACATTTAGGACAACGGATTTTTTGAAAAGTGAATACGAAGTAAATACCACCCTTGAAGCTAATTTAAACGAGGAAGCCTTGGGCTCTGCTTTGAGAAAGCGTGGGTTTAAGGTGGACAAAACAGAAGGTGACCTACTATATTTTACAGGGGGAACCTATAATGTAAAGACTGGTGAAGCTTCTTACACAGAAAAACGTTTGCCCGCAGTTTTGGAAAGCATGAACAAACTGCATAAGATGCATACCGGTAACCCGCTGTTCTGGCTGGGTATTTTCTTTGGAATTGCTTTGTTATTCTTTGCGGTTTCTGCCTTTTTTATGTTTCGACCCAGTGCCCCTATCTATAAAAAAGGATTGTATTTTGCTGCCGCCGGTTTTCTGTTGACGATAGTGCTTTTATTGGTTTAAGACAAGTACCCTATAAATGAGAAAACCCAAAAAAACAGGGGAAAATACCAAATAGAATTAAACTGATTATTCAATCTTATATATTCTAATTAACAATAAATGTTAGGTTTTAAAATATCCATTACCGTACAAGGTAAATGCTACGAAGAATATTGTGAATATTAGAATAGCTATGGTTGTATAAATTTGCTGCTTTTTATTTTTCATAGTGTTGGTTTAGTTGAGAAACAAAAATAAGATAAACGATGTCTTATAAGACGTTTTTTATCGTTTTTTCTTACGCATGTATTTATAAACCAATAGCACAGCCACTCTTTTCCATTAAGGTCCTTAACCTAAGAGCATTAGTAATAGCAGTTATAAACTTAATGGGTAACCTATGTACCATAAGGCACTAAAGTCTTTACAAGAAGAAGGATTATTAGAAAAGAAAGGATAGAACAGATGTGTTTTACAACATTTAATCTGTCCTAAAGAAACAAGTTTTTGTGTATGAGCTAAATTTTCTGCTTCTTCAATATTTAAATAGAAGTAGATGTCCAAAAAAGGCCATCGATATTGGTTGTTATTGCTTTGATGTTCCCCTATGATTCAAAATTACAGGTAGTGTTTATGCAATAATACTTCTGTTGATTTCTACTTAGCAAATAGAACAGTAGTTCAATTCTTCTTCAACTTTTCGGCTACTTTATCGTAATTTTCTTGGGAAAGTACTTCGGTCCATATTGTTTCCCCGCTATAAATTGCCAAATAAGTAACGTCATGTTCTTTGGTAGATGAATGCCAATGTTCAATATCCTGATTACACTTGATTACATCCCCAACCTTAAGAATTAAAGGCTCCTTTCCTCTTTCTTGATAATAACCTTCACCTTTAACAATGATGATGACTTGAGGTGAAGTATGTTTATGCCAATCCAAAGTTGAGTTTGCTCTAAAAGTTGCTTTGGTTATGTTGTAATTAAGATTTTCATCGGCGCGTAACAATCCATTTAACCATGCCTCACCTATGTAATGGGTGTTTGGCGCCTTGACTCCTTCATCCAAATAAGAGTTTAGGTTGTACTCAGAGTTTTGAGCATAAATGAATAGCGGTAATAGTACGAGCAATACGCTTATGGATTTTTTCATTTGCAATTTACTTTATGTTTAGTGTGAACTACCCGTTTAATCAAATAGTAGTTCCAAATAGTTTTTTAAATGTTGTAATTGTTTGGCCGTTATATCGGAATCGTTGAGAGCCTTGGAAACCACAAAAGCCCCTTCAAAAATTACGACAAACTGGTCGGACAACGATTGTACATCAATATCCTTTTTTGGTGTATTCTCCACTAATACTTTATTAAGAAGTTCTGTGAAGGTATTCCGCCATTCCAGAATAGAGTCCGAAACAATATCCATGGTTTCCTGATCAAATTGATTTGACTCATACGAATAGGAAGCATATAAACAACTGGGCGGTTCTTTTAGGGTCATCATCATATCTATAAATAGCTGAACAAACTGCAAAAGCCTTTTTAAAGGGGTTTCTTTTAACGATTCGGTTTCCTGTAAAGCCGACTCCAAATGTGACATATCTTCCTCAGCATATGTCTCTATCAAAGCTTTTGCCAATGCATTTTTAGTCTTAAAATGATAGAAGAATGCACCTTTGGTTATCCCAGTTTTATCAAGTATTTGATCAATACTAGTACCAGAAAATCCATTACAAAATACCAAATTCTTCGTTTCGGTTAGGATTTTGTCCCGAGTCGGTTTTCCATCTCTTGCCATAAAAACAAATATATTAAATATTCACAAATTATAACAGACTAGTTGGTATAATTAAAATTAATTCTATATTTGTACCGTCTAGTCTGTTTAATAATTAAAAATATAAAAGACCCATGCAAAATTTATTTTCACAATTGCCATCACCATTAGAGGTGTTACTTGACCCGCTCTCAATAACCGTACTTGGGTTTTATGTATTCTTGATGGTATGGGAATCCCTATTTCCCGCTAGAGCGCTACCCAAGATTAAATACTGGAAATTAAGGGGGCTTACCTTTTTTATGATCTTCTTTTTAGTAGCCACCTATCTTCCCTTACTGACCGACCCGTACTTAATTGAATACCAGCTATTGGATTTAAGTCAATTTGGGTTAATTCCAGGCGCAATTATCGGGTTATTGGTTTACGAATTGGGCCTTTATGTGTATCATCGAGCAATGCACAAGTTTGATTTTCTTTGGCGGATATTTCATCAAATGCATCACAGCGCTGAGCGTCTGGACACTTATGGCGCCCTATTTCATAGCCCATTGGATGCGATTGGGTTCACCTTGATGGGGAGCTTATGTTTAGCTTTATTTGTTGGAATATCTCCACCATCCATTACGATTGTTTTACTAGCAGTCAACTTTTTGGCCTTTTTTCAACATGCCAATATAAAAACCCCTCATTGGCTGGGATATATTGTCCAACGACCAGAAAGCCACTCCATTCACCATGGAAAGAACATACATAGAAACAATTATGCGGATATCCCATTAATAGATATACTATTTGGAACTTTTGAAAACCCGAAAGACTATCAAAAAGAAACAGGCTTTTACGAGGGCGCTTCAAGTAGGGTAAAAGAAATGCTTTTGTTCAAGGATGTTTCAAGTCCCAAAAGGAGTGATTTAAACCCATGAACAAGGACCATCAATCATTTTATATCATAAAAAAAACGTATTTACTTTTCATCTCATTATTTATTTTCTGCAATATTGCCAAAGCCCAATCAGATATTGATCAAACACAGCGCAAACCAACCATTGCGCTACTGGGAACATTTCATTTCGCTGGTTCAACAGACGCCATGTCTTTGAAAACAGATGACCTTGACGCTCCAAAACGGCAAAATGAAATAGTAGCATTGGTACAGGCACTATCAGATTACAAGCCCACTAAAGTTATTCTGGAATACCCCTACGGTGCTATGGGTATTGATTCGACCTACCAACTTTATTTGAGTGGCTTCCATACACTGACCAAAAATGAAAGACAGCAAATTGGTTTTCGATTGGCCGCTAAAATGGGACATAAAAATGTGTATCCCGCAGATTATCGATTAGATCTTCCATTTGATAGCCTGATGACCTTTCTCACCAAGACAAATCAAACTAAACTGTTTGAAAACCTAATGTCCGACATGAAAGTTCAAGTGATGGATGTTTGGCAAAATGCCTATAACAAATTGACCCTTAAAGAATTTTTTGCGTTTCTAAATAGCAATAAATATGATGCCCTGAATAGAAATGTCTATTTGGAATACATCAATAAAATGGGTTCAAAAGACAACTATGTGGGTTCTAAGGTGGTGGCTAAATGGTGGGAGCGAAACTTTAAAATAATGTACCATATCGATTCCCTTATGGAGCCGGGAGACCGGGTCTTGGTGTTATTCGGGCAAGGTCATACTGCTATTTTGAAAGATTTTTACAAAAACCGAAGTGATATAATTTATGCCGATATTCTTCAATACTTAAAAAAATAGAAACACATGAACGCAATAGGAAACACTCCACTTATTAAACTGAACAAGCTATCCGATGAGAACAGTGCAGATATATATGTAAAGTTTGAGGGGGCAAACCCTACAGGTAGTATGAAGGATCGGATGGCCCTTGCCATGATCGAGGGTGCCGAAAAAAGAGGTGAATTAAAAAATGGATATAAAGTGGTCGAATATACCGGTGGAAGTACTGGTAGTTCTTTGGCCATGATCTGTGCCAACAAAGGATATAAGGCCCATTTTGTTTCTTCCGATGGTTTTGCCGAAGAGAAAATCCAAACCATGAGAGCTTTTGGTGCCACCGTGGAAATTATTCCGGCCAAAAATGGAAAATTGACCGCTGAAATCATCAATAAAATGATAAGCAGGGCCAAAGAGTTAATCGATGAACCAAATACATTTTGGACGGACCAAATCAACAATCCCGACAATAAAAAAGGCTACTATGGAATGGCCAACGAGATTATCTCAGCATTGGGAACCCATATCGACGAGTTTGTAATGGCTGTTGGAGGTGGAGGTTGCATTTCGGGCAACTCCGAAATATTAAAAGAAAAGATGCCCAATCTAAAAACTATCGCTGTGGAACCCTTGCATGTTAGGAACATATCGAGCGGAGACACCAGTGGCACTCATAAGTTGGAAGGTATTGGGCTTTCCTTTACCCCATCAATTTTAAGAAAAGATCTAATAGATGACATTATTGCCGTATCGGACGAAGACGCCTATAGAACAGCCAGAGAACTTGCCCAAAAAGAAGGCATTTTTGGAGGAGCTACTTCCGGGGCAAACGTATGGGCCGCAATGCAAAGGGCAAAAATTCTTGGGCCAGGAAAAAAAGTAGTGACCGTTATATGCGACTCTGGACTTAAATACTTGCAAGGCGACCTTTATAAAAACAAAAACAATCTTTAAAATGAGTACAGTATTTAAAAACAACATCATTCTTGGCCCCATCAATTCCTGGATGTTCAAGATGCTCTCGGGCTATATGGACCATTTGTTCGGAAATTCAAAAAGGGAACTTTTCAAAAACCACCCTCAAACAGTCGTTGAAATAGGTCCTGGGGCAGGTGCCAATATGCGCTATTTTAAAAAGGGAACACATTTAATAGCGATAGAACCCAATGTGCACATGCACAAGAACCTAAAAAAAAGCGCTGATAAATATGGGATCGAATTGGAAATTAAAACCTTGGTAGGGGAATCCATAGACCTTCCATCAAATTCTTGTGATTTTGTGGTATGTACCTTGGTACTTTGCTCCGTTGCCGATCCCAATCAATGTATCGACCAAATTAAACGCATTCTAAAACCATCGGGGAAATTTGTTTTTATAGAACATGTAAAAGCTAATGAAAACTCTGTATTGGCTTTTATTCAAAACATAATCCACAAGCCTTGGCACTGGTTTTTTGAGGGCTGCAATACAAATCGGGATACTAAGGTTTTGTTGGAACGTGCAGGATTCAATTCCCTGCATATAGAATCGTACCATCTTTATTCGCCATTTATACCGATTACACCTCAAATAAAAGGGGAAGCAATCAAGTAAACACAGGCGGCTTTTACCTGGGAATGGACCAAGCATCAATAAAAATGGACAAGGGAACGATTATGATATTAGAACAATTCCAATCGTTGGAGCAATAGTTGGTCCGGGGATAAGCCGTATATTGCTACAGTCATTAATAATGGCCATGAAAAGCATATTGGGTTCTTCCCGCATGGTAATAACATTGATGCACAATTACATAAAAAACTATAAGTAACTTCAGAAATGAATTTTGATAATTATTCTTTAAGGCTCCTTAAAGCATCAGATCTTGATGATTTTTTTCATTTAATGAAAAACAACCAAAGTAGGCTAGAGAATTTTTTTGCCGGTATCGTGGCCAAGACCCAAACCATTGATGCCACCAAAAACTTTCTTGACGATGTGGAACAAAAAATCGAGAACAAAGCGTACTTCCCCTATATAATTATTGATGTAAATTCCGGTACCATTGCAGGATTCATTGATCTAAAAAATATCGATTGGAACATCCCAAAAACAGAAATGGGACTTTTTATAGATGTGCAGCATGAAGGCAAAGGAATAGCTGCCAAAGCCTTTTATCTTGTTTGCCAACACTGTTTTGAAAAGCATGGTTTTCATAAACTTTTTTTAAGGACGCATCCAACAAATACCTCGGCTATCGGCATTGCAGAAAAAACAGGCTTTAAAAAAGAAGGGTTGTTAAGAGATGATTACAGGACAACCTCAGGGGATTTGGTCGATTTGCTTTATTACGGGCTTTTGCAAGCAGATTTTATATAATCGAATGGAGGATTGGTCTATGTTGTTTGGCGAAGTAGCTCAAGTGTGAACCCCAAACGTTGTCTTCTCATTAAAAACACTCTATAAATTAAGGTGTTCAGTTTTTTATTTTTGAAAATATGGATTGTGAACAAAGTTTGCCATAACAAAAAAATCCAACACTGTTTCTAGTATTGGATTTCTATTCCTGCTCCCCCTCTTGGACTCGAACCAAGGACCCTCTGATTAACAGTCAGATGCTCTAACCAACTGAGCTAAGGAGGAATATTTTACCTTAAGCGGGTGCAAATATAATGGATTCTTTTTTACACCACAAACAAAAAAATTGCTTTTCTATTTAAAAAGCCATTTATACAAATCGTTTCCATTGGCAAATAGCAATAGAGCTATTAGAATAAAGAACCCTATCATTTGGGCATACTCTAAAAATTTGTCGCTAGGTTTGCGTCCGGTTACCATTTCGTATAACAAAAAGGCCACATGCCCACCGTCCAATGCCGGAATAGGCAAAATGTTCATAAAGGCTAAAATAATAGATATAAATGCCGTTGTAGCCCAAAATGCAGGCCAATTCCATGTATCTGGGAACATACCACCAATAGCGGCAAATCCACCTACTTCTTTATAGGCACCGGTATCAGGATTGAATATTTTCTTCATCCCTTTTATGTAATCCGTAAGCGTTTTTACGCCTTTGTTCCAACCAGCGGGTATCGACTCCAAAAAGGAATATTTTAAAGTTTCAACCTTCAGGTATCCCTTTTGTTGCAAATCGTCCATGGTTATCGGAGCTGTAACAATTCCCAACTTTCCATTATTGTTAACCTTAGCGGTAACATGCTCTTCAGTGCCATTCTCCCTGCGAACAAGTACATCTATGTCTTTACCCTTATTGTTTTCAAGATGGTTCATTACTTGATCTCGATAAATCGCCTGCGCTCCATTTATGGCCACAAATTCATCCATTGGTCTAAAGCCCGCATTTTTGTTTTGGGAAGTATCCGGAACATTATTCACGTAAAATGGAATCCTGTAATAGATAAAACGAGCCTTTTCCTTATCCTCGGACAAGGTCTCGATAAAATCGACCGGAATTTCCTTTTCAATAACCTGTCCGTCTCTTTCAATGGTATACTTTTCTCCATATACCATTTCCGGAAGTACTTGTTGCAAAGCTTCTATCTTCTTATCATCTACGGATAAAATTTTATCACCAGTTTGGATTCCCAATTCATCACCTAAACTTTTCTCGGTAACCCAGATACCATCCTTAAGGCTATCGTTGGCTATATATTCTTCTCCATAAGTAAATACTAGACCAATAAAAATGGCTACAGCCAAAATAAAGTTGACCGTAACCCCGCCAAGCATTATAATCAATCGTTGCCAAGCTGGTTTGCTTCGGAACTCCCAAGGTTTTGGTTCTTCTTTCATCTGCTCCTTGTCCATGCTCTCATCGATCATTCCTGAAATCTTCACATATCCGCCCAAGGGCAACCAACCAATACCGTAAACGGTCTCACCGATTTTCTTTTTGAACAACGAAAATTTCACATCAAAAAAGAGATAAAACTTCTCCACCCTGGTCTTAAAAAGCTTCGCCGGGATAAAGTGTCCCAGCTCGTGTAGCACGATTAGAAGCGATAAGCTCAAAAAGAATTGTATGGTCTTTATAACTATAGGGGTCATTCGTCTTATTTTCTTAAAACGAACAAAAGTAACCTTTTAGGTATTGATAAAAAAACCTCAATTTTATTCCCCCTTACTATTTAAGAAAGATTTAGCAACAAAACATGGCTTTCTCCTTGACGAATAGCCATTTGGGCCGTAATTTTGTAACCATGAGATCATTTTTTGCAAAGTACAAGTTGTTCGGAATCGTAATGTTGGCACTTTCGGCGATAATAGTATACCTCTTTTATGATGCTTTGCAACCAAAAAAAATGCTTCCGGTCTATCAACCTTCAATGGTGGACAAATCATTAGTGGACAGTACTTTACATTACACTAAAAAGTACCACAAAGTAGCCGATTTTTCTTTGGTCAACCAGAATGGGGACACCATTACGCAAGAAAACTATAAGGATAAAATATATGTGGCCGACTTCTTTTTTACCACATGCCTTACCATTTGTCCCATTATGACGAAGAACATGGGCGAAGTTCAGGAAGCTATCAAAGACGACCCTAATATTATGCTTCTCTCTCACTCCGTAACTCCACAAATAGATACTGTTGCACAACTAAAAAGATATGCACTTGAAAAAGGTGTGATTGATAGCAAATGGAATTTGGTCACTGGTGACAAAAAGCAGATTTATGAGTTGGCCAGAAAGTCGTACTTAGCTGTAAAAACTGATGGGGACGGTGGTCCGTTTGACATGGTTCATACTGAAAATTTTATTCTGGTGGACAAGGAAAAAAGAATTCGCGGGTTTTATGACGGCACTAATCGTGAAGATATAAAAAGGCTTCTTGAAGATATCAAAATACTTGAAGCCAGTTACCTAGAATAGTCTGGGATACCTTTATCACCAAATACAAGGTAAAGTTCCCTTTTTTATTTATTTTTGCTCTTAATTAAATTTATTCTAAATAAATACAGTGGCGACCGTAGCAGATTTACGATATGGACAAAAGGGTATAATTAAGGATTTTACCGAACATACCCTACCTATTAAATTAATGGAATTGGGTTGCCTTCCCGGTAACAGCGTGGAACTCTTACAAATTGCCCCATTGAACGATCCCATCTACATCAACCTCAGCGGAAGTCATTTGGCAATACGAAGATCTTTGGCAGAACTCATCGAGCTGGATATTATTGAAGAAACGCAGGCCAAATGAGCAAAAACATCAATGTAGCCCTTATCGGCAACCCCAACACAGGTAAAACCTCAGTTTTTAATCAGCTTACAGGGCTCAAACAAAAAGTTGGGAACTATCCTGGAATTACCGTAGAGAAAAAAGAAGGTATCTGCAAGCTTCCCAGAGGAGTTAAGGCACACATACTCGACCTTCCTGGCACCTATAGTTTAAACACCACTTCGTTAGATGAAAGCTTGGTGGTTGAACTTTTGCTCAATAAAAACGATAAGGACTATCCAGATGTCGCTGTAGTCATCAGCGATGTAGAAAACCTAAAAAGGAACCTACTTCTTTTCACTCAAATAAAGGACCTTAAGATTCCTACCATTTTGGTCATAAACATGGCAGATCGGATGTCCCGAAAAGGGATTTCGTTGGATGTTGAGGCCATGGAAAAAAAGTTGGACACCAAAATTGCATTGGTAAGTACAAGAAAGCGCACGGGAATTGAACGTGTCAAAGAACTTATTGCCGACTACAAGAGTATTTCTTCCAAACCAGTTTTGGATCCGACCAGAATTTCTCCTGAATATTTTGACCGTCTTAAAAAGACATTTCCACAAGAAGACCTTTACAAATTATGGTTGGTCATCACGCAGGATGTGAACTTTATGCCCATAGAGAAAAAGCGGATCCAGGATGCTACGGATTTCTCCACTAAATCAAAGGATGAGCTAAAAAAATTACAGCATAAGGAAACCGTTCTTCGATACCAGTTGATCAACAACATATTGAAAGAAACTTATAAGGTCGACTTTATGGCTGCAAAAGGTTTGCGCGCTTCAATGGACAAGATTCTTACGCACAAAGTATTTGGCTACCTCATATTCTTTGTAATTCTGCTAACCATTTTCCAGGCCATTTTCGATTGGAGTGGGTATCCCATGGATTTTATTGATGAGCAATTTGCCATGGCCAGCGAATGGGTGAAAAATACGCTTCCTGCAGGTCTGTTTACTGATTTATTGGCCGAAGGTATTATTGCAGGTATTGGTGGAATTGTCATTTTTATACCTCAGATAGCATTTTTATTTCTTTTCATCTCCCTTTTGGAAGAATCGGGATATATGAGCCGAGTAGTTTTTTTAATGGATCGTTTAATGCGGCCATTTGGATTGAGCGGAAAAAGTGTTGTGCCCCTAATATCTGGAAATGCATGTGCCATCCCCGCTATTATGGCCACACGTACCATAGAAAATTGGAAAGAAAGACTGATTACTATTTTGGTGACACCGTTTACCACATGTTCTGCCAGATTACCCGTGTACTTAATACTGATCGCCCTTGTTATTCCCGAAGGGAGTTTTCTTGGTCTTAGCTATCAAGCATTGACCTTGATGTTACTGTACATGATTGGATTTGGAATGGCACTTTTATCTGCCATGGCTCTGAACAAAATTCTAAAAATAAAAAGCAGGTCGGTTTTTATGATAGAGATGCCGACCTATAGACTACCCTTGTTAAAAAATGTAGTTTACACTGTAATTGAGAAAACAAAGAGCTTTGTGTTGGGTGCAGGTAAAATCATCTTGGCCATTTCCATAGTATTATGGTTTTTAGGTTCCAACGGCTATTCCGATGATTTTGAAAATGCCGAGAGCATTGTTACTGAAAGAATCGAGAAACAGGGATTGAGCATCTACAGTAAAAATTATATCCAGAACAACGTAGCATCGTATCGAGAATCCGTTGAGGCAGAAGATTTGGAACCAAGTATACTAAAGGATTCCGTTCAGGTCCTTACCGAACAGCTTTCCGAAAGAGCTGTCGCCCAGGAAATAGCCAGTTACAAATTGGAGCATTCCTATATCGGTCAAGCAGGAAAAGCCTTTGAACCCATCGTAAAACCTTTGGGTTACGATTGGAAGATTGGAATTGCGGTTTTGACCTCCTTTGCTGCTCGTGAAGTGTTCGTGGGAACTTTGGCTACTATTTACAGTGTGGGAAGCGATGAAGAAGAAACCATTAAAAACCGAATGGCTGCTGAATTGGATGAATCCGGCAAGCCATTGTTCAATTTGGCCTCTGGTATTTCTTTAATGCTGTTTTATGCCTTTGCCATGCAATGTATGAGCACCCTCGCCATTGTAAAGAGAGAGACCAACTCTTGGAAATGGCCTATGATCCAATTGGGCTTTATGAGTGTTTTTGCCTATATTATAGCATTGATAGCCTATCAAATTCTAATTTAATCCAAAGATGATTCAACAAATATTGGCATACGGAACTCTAATTATCGCAGCAGGCTATTTGGTTTGGAAATTTTTGCTTCCCAAGTCACTCTTAAACAAAGGGAACAGTAATTCCAATTCATGTGGACAAGACAACTGTGGGTGCAGTTGATTTACTAGCCATTTTTATATCCTCTATTCATCAAAAATCGATAGATTGTAGGATAATTTTATTCTAATGAAAAACCTTGCATTCATTTTCTTTCTAACATTTCTTTCAATATTGGGTAGTTGCTCTTCAAGCAAAAACACCGTTTACAACAAGAATCTTTCCGAAGAAATAGCCGAAAAAAACAACAAAACCATTCCGTTACTGGACAGGATAAGGCGTTTGCCCGGAATCACCCTTAGAGGCGGTACACCATATTTTATGAAGTCGGCAAACCAAATCTCTGGAACTGCGACCGAGCCATTGTATGTATTAAACGGGTTTATTTTGGGCAATTCATTTAAATCTCTTGAACAATTGGTAGATAGTCCGACTATAAAAAGTATTGATGCCCTAACCGGTTCGGAAGCCGCAGAATTTGGCTCAAGAGGCGCTAGTGGCGTTATTAAAGTAACCACCTATCAATAGGCTTACAAACCCTTATTCTTTCCTAAAACTCAGAAAAAAATATTTTTTTCACTCGTTCGTGTAACCTTTCTTAATTTCCTGACTATATAAGTTAAACGCCAACTAAAAAACAGCATTTGGAAACACTTTCAGATGAGATTATCATGCAAAGAGTATCTGAAGGCAACTTGGATCTGCTCAAGGACCTTTTTGACCGACACCACAAACACGTGTACAATTTTCTGTACAAAATGTCGGGTGATAGCATGTTGGCCGAAGATCTTACACAGGATGTTTTTTACAAACTGATCAAGTATCGGAACTCATACAAAAATGGGTCTTTCTTGTCTTGGATGTTCACGATAGCAAGGAACAGTCTAAAAACACATTACACAAGGAACCACAGACCACATGATGACATTGAGGTTTTGGCGTATAAGGCAGTGGAAGAGGAAAATGATATTTCCGAAAACAACGCCCATTTGCAATATGCCCTGAGCAAGCTCGATCCTTACGACCGGGAATTGGTAATCCTTAACCGGTATAAGGAAGTTAGGTACGAAGATCTGGCGGAAATAATGGGGAGCACCCCGGGCGCCATGAAAACCAAAGTGTGCAGAATTTTAAAAAAGTTGAAGAATATTTATTTAGAAAGTATATAGCCATGGAAAAGCAACATGTTTTTGACCAAATACCAGATTATCTGGATGGCAAGTTGGATATGTCCGAAAAAGCAAAGTTCGAACAGCACATAGCAGAATGTGCTGATTGCAAAAAAGAAGTGGAGGAAATGAAAGCCTTTTTCAATGTTTTTGAAGAAGAAATTCCAACACCTACGAATAGACTTAAAACCAAGTTTGAAACAGCCCTTGAGGAAGAAAAAATGAATCGGGGCAAAGTGGTTCAAATGGAATCAAAACCTTCTTCCAATTGGACAAACAATGTGCTAAAAATTGCAGCTAGTATTGCGATACTCGTGGCCTCTTTCCAAATGGGAAGCTTGTTTCAACAAAGAAAGGTAGACCAAGATATTGCTCAGTTACAGGATGAAACAAATCAGATGAAACAAACAGCCATGCTATCGCTCATGGAGAATCAATCCGCGAGCAAGCGAATTCAAGGAGTCAATTATATCGAGGAATTTGAAAAGCCCGATGCAGCTATCATCAAAGCATTGAGTAACCGATTACTCTATGATGATAACGATAATGTTCGTATGACCGCCTTCGAAGCATTGGTCAAGTTTACCTCCTCCGAAACTGTGAAAAGCACCTTTATTGAAGCTTTGGAAAAAGAGAAGAACCCAAGTATTCAGGTGGCCATCATCCAGGCATTGGTTAAGATACAGGAGAAAAAAGCGGCTGAGCCCATGAAAAAATTATTGGAAAAAGAAGACACACAACCCTTTATAAAAGAGCAAATCAGGGCAGTATTGCCAAGTATATCATAAACATCAAAAGCGAAAATCATGAGAAAATTCACATTTATTTTAATGGCCCTGTTTATGGGCACCATTGCTAAAGCGCAATCCGATTACACTAAGTCATTAAATGGAATCCAATGGGTAAAAATAGATTCCAAAACCGACATTGTTGTAAAAACCCATAGTGCCAACGAACTTCTGATCAAGTCCGGACCCGAGGTTAAAACACCGGAAAAGGCCAAAGGGTTAAAATTGGTCGGCGAAGGTGGCACGGATAACACCAACGTAGGTTTTTCCGTGGTGCAAGACGGCAACACGCTAATTGTTTACAACTTAAGAAAGAGCAAGGGAGCTGAAATTTATTTGCCTGCTTCACAAAATATTGCCGTAAAAAGCACGTGGAACGGTGATATTGAAATCGATGGTTTTTCAGGAGAAATTGAGGCAGATGCCCAGTTAAACGGCAGTGTAAAAATATGGAACGTAAACGGACCTGTTACGGCCAATTCTTTGAATGGTCAACTGGAAGTAGTTTTCGGAAAAGTAAAACAAGACTCTCCTATTTCCCTTTACTCCACCAACGGTGCAGTCGACGTAAGTCTTCCCGGCAGCACTCCAGCCCACTTGGCCCTAAGCACCCTAAATGGGAATGTGTACACGGACTTTGACATAAAGGCTGAGGACAAGAACGGACTTAAATCAGTTTTGGGACGAGACATTAAGGCATCAATCAACGGTGGTGGTGTAAAAATTTCCATAAAATCCACCAACGGAAACATGTACCTAAGAAAAAAATAATCTTCAATCAAATAAAATCAAAAAACGTACAGTCATGAAAAAATTTATCATCACCGCATTTGTGGGATTGGCAACCTTATCCTTAAGTGCACAAAAAATTATTGAAAAAAGCTTTAACTACTCAGGGCAATCCATTGATTTGGATGTAAAATTTGCCAATAACATCGAGGTGAAAACATGGGATAAATCAACCGTTTATTTTAAGGCGGATATCACTATTGAAGACGGGAAGTATTTGGATAAATATAAACTCGATATTGATGAAAGTTCCAGCTCCCTAAATATTGCTTCCAATGTTGAATATGTATTTGATGCTTTTAAGGAAGAATGGGACAAAACCAGACCCAATAAAAAGGGGTACTATTTTTCGGATGACACCTACGAGTTCAATTATGTCCTATACGTTCCCAAAAACGCAACGTTCAAAGTGAGCAGCATTAACGGAGACCTTATATCGGAGATCATAGAAGGAGATTTTACAGCTGAACTGATCAATGGCGACATTGATATCAAAAAATATAATGGCAATATGGACCTTCAGACCATCAATGGTGAAATAGATTTGGTGTTGAAGAATTCGAGACTGGTTGCGGAAACCTTGAACGGCAATATTTATGCCGATGAGAATATGAACCTGACCGTATCCGATCGTTATGTGGGACAAAAAGTGGAAGGTCGATTTGATAGTGCTACCCACCGCCTAAAATTGAACACCATAAACGGAAATCTGTACTTGAGGCTCTAAATCAAATTGGAAACAAAGGAGTAGAGCAACAAGGCCCAACCCGCAACCAAAAGCAAACCTCCAATCGGAGTAACAGGTCCTAAAAAACGTGGTTTATTGCCTTTTGCAGCGCCCAAACACAAGGCATAAATACTAAAGGAAAACAACAATGTACCAAAAATAAAAAAGTTTACAATAGCCGAATCCAAGGGCTTATCAAAACTGAGATTAAAGCCCAAAACCAATAGTACAATGGCATGGTACATCTGATATTTGACCCCTGTCTCAAAACTTTGAAGCAGTTCAGGGGTCAATTTCTTTTTTAGGGCATGGGCACCAAAAGCACCAAAAATCACTGCCAAAAGTCCGAATAAAGCTCCCATAAATTGAGCCATAAAAATTGTTTCCATTGTCCTAAGTTTTGTTATAAATCAATGTGAATTTCGTAATCGGAACTCATCTTAAAAGTACATTCCCGATATTTTGGCGGACCAAAAGTTTTCATTTTGGCATTGGAAAATGCCACCTTTTCTTTAGGAATTCCCAACCAATTGGTGTCCAGTTTTCCATTATCGTTTTCATCATGGAATACGGCCAAGGCGTATTCCCCTGGAGGAAGGTTTGGTATATGCAATACAACACTGCCTTTATGCGCAGCTACGCTATTTGCCTTCAAAACATGATCAAAAGACAAAAAAGCTTCATCGGAATCGTAAACTGCAACTTTTACACTTCCATTTATTGAACCTACATTATTTACCTTGATGGATAGTGTGTTCTGGGAGAAACCCAAAACGGGCAATAACAGTAAAAGAATAAAGACCTTCATATCTATTGGACTCCTTTGGCAGTTTCTGTGTTGTTCAACAATTCGGTCTGCAAAATTGAGAATAATTTCTCAGTTTCAAGGCTATCACGAAGATTCACATACATTTTAAGGGAATCGTGGTGGACCAATTTTATTTTTTGTTGGTATAAATCGTCCACAAAAACATACACTTTGGTCTGGAATATGGAATCCATAAAAACACCTTTTTCCTTTTCCATCCAAGAAAACCCACTGGAGCGTTCCATTTCCGGCAACTTATCTACCAATAGCACACTGTCCAATTCCGTTAAAGGTATTTTTTGATAGTAGATTCCCGAAAATATTTTAAAGCTCCCCTCCTCTATCTTGTGCCAATTTTTGTAGTGCTCCACAAAAACCAAAACACAAAGTGCCAAAGTCAGAATTATCAAAACATTCCATAACCAATGCCGTTTTCTTTTGCTCATCTTTTTGCTTAGGTAATATTTGGTGTGAATTAAAGGTAGTTCAATTCTTTTTAAGGGTCAAGAAGATACATTCCTAGTATCTTTGGAACATCAAGATTGAATTTATGGATTTCACCGGAAAAAACGTATTGATTACTGGTGCCTCACGAGGCATTGGAAAAGCAACCGCAATGGCATTTGCCAAAAAAGGAGCCAAAGTGGGCATTAATTATAGAAGCAATGATGATGTTGCCCAACAAACCTTGACAGAATTGCCCGGTGAGGGACATCAGCTTTTTAAGCGGGATATTTCACAAAAGGCCGAAACAGAAGCCTTGATTGAAGATTTTGTAAAAGCCTATGGTCAATTGGATGTTTTGGTGAACAACGCTGGCATTTCCATTTTCCACGAAATTGACAAAGTCGATTTTGACCATTGGACCAACGCATGGGAAAAGACTTTTGAAACCAACCTTTTCGCCGTGGCCAATTTGTGTTACTGGGGGGCAAAAGCCATGATGAAAACAGGTGGCGGGCACATTGTAAGCGTATCATCCCGTGGTGCCTTTCGTGGCGAACCTACCAAGCCGGCCTATGGGGCCAGCAAAGCTGCTCTGAACTCTATGAGTCAATCCCTTGCCAAAAAATTGGCGCCGCACCATATTTATGTTGGGGTGGTCGCCCCTGGGTTCACCGAAACCGAAATGGCCAAAGAAACCCTGACTCCTGCCGAGCGCGAAAATCTGCTTCGTGAATCTCCTTTTAAACGAATGGCCCAACCCGAAGAAGTGGCACATGCCATTTTGTTTTTGGCATCATCAGAAGCGGCCTATTCCTCTGGAACTATTATCGATGTAAACGGAGCTTCTTATTTAAGATAATTGATTATGAAAGCTGCTACCGTTGCACAACTCAAAAAAGAACTGAAGTTTAAATCCCAGGAAGAGACCATGCAACTTTGTTTGCGCTTGGCACGCTTCAAAAAGGAGAACAAGGAATTGCTCACCTATTTACTTTTTGAATCCGACAGTGAGGAAGGGTACATTGAAACCGTAAAAGAGGAAGTTGATGAAATGTTCGCCGAAATCAACATCAACAGCTATTTCTACATCAAAAAAAGTGTTCGAAAAATACTTCGTACCATCAAAAAGTATATTCGCTATTCGGGAAACAAAGCCACCGAAGTGGAACTATTGCTGTACTTCTGTGAAAAATTGAAATCCTTTCGGCCATCCATCAACAGAAATACTACCCTAAAAAACCTATACAACCGACAATTGGATTACATCAACAAAAAAATTCCATTGCTTCACGAAGACTTGCAACACGATTATGGGGTGATCCTTGAAGAATTATACTTTTAAATAGTATCCAATAAAACGCAGTAAATTCTTTAGAACGGCTCAAAATATGCAAGGATTGGGTTGATTTGGCTAAATTTTCTCATCCATATTGATTAAATTGTGTCTTTATTTTAACTACTCATAACCAACCTTGACATCATGAGAATGCCAACAACCTCTCTGAAAACATGGACGCTACTCTCCATGCTCTTTTCAACATTATTTATTAACGCACAAAATGCATCCCCTATTACCATCGACACCAGTTTTTACAGCGGTTTTGAATGGAGAAATATTGGCCCCAACCGAGGGGGACGTTCCTTGGGTGCTTCAGGAAGTCCATCCAGACCAAACGAATACTACTTCGGTGCTACGGGCGGTGGCTTATGGAAAACCATTGACGGTGGAAACACATGGGAATCTGTTACCGATGGCCAAATAACCAGCTCCTCCGTGGGAGCCGTAGCCGTAGCCGAAACCAACCCAGATGTGGTTTACATTGGGATGGGCGAAACACAATTACGAGGAAGTATCACCCAAGGTGATGGAGTATACAAAACCACTGATGGAGGTGAAACATGGACACACCTAGGACTGGAGGAGACGCAAGCCATTTCCAGAGTTCGAGTAGACCCTACCAATGAAAATATCGTTTACGTTGCTGCATTGGGACACCCCTATGGCGATAATGAAGAACGTGGCGTTTTTAAATCTGTAGATGGAGGTGAAACATGGAAAAAGGTGCTCTACGTAAGCGATAAAGCAGGGGCTGCCGATTTGATTATAGACCGTAACAATCCCAATGTACTTTATGCCAGCACATGGCAAGTGTACCGTAAAGCATGGAAAATGTGGGGTGGTGGTCCCGATAGTAAACTATGGAAGTCTACCGATGGTGGAGAAACTTGGACAGACCTTACCGAGAACCCGGGAATGCCCGAAGGTCCCATTGGTAAAATTGGGGTGACCGTATCCCCAGTAGACTCCAACCGAGTTTGGGCCATTGTAGAAGCTAACGAAGGTGGCGTTTTCCGTTCTGATGATGCAGGAAAGACTTGGGAATTGACCAACAACGAACGTAAACTGAGGCAACGTGCTTTTTATTACTCAAGAATTTATGCCGATCCTAAGGATAAAGATGTGGTGTATGGCTTAAATGTAGGTTTCTTTAAATCGACCGATGCAGGTAAAACATTTGATGAAAGAATAACTACCCCTCACGGCGATAACCACGACCTCTGGATTGACCCCAACAACCCGGACAGGATGATAAATTCCAATGATGGAGGCGGTGTAGTCAGTATCAATGGAGGTAAAACTTGGACGGAACAAGATTATCCGACATCACAGTTTTATCATGTAATGACCACTAGTGATGTTCCATATCATGTGGCGGGTGCCCAGCAGGATAATTCCACTTTGGCCATGCCAAGTGATGGATGGGGTTTTAAACAAGCTCGAGGACCAAATCACGGATGGTACTATGCCGTTGGTGGTGGTGAAAGTGGTTGGATTACCCAAAGCCCGACCAACCCGGATATTTTTTATGCAGGAAGTCAAGGAGCATTATTAACAAGATACGACCGAAGCAATGGTCAAACCAGGGATATTCAAGTATATCCGCGGTTTTTCTCTGGTGAACCTGCCAGTGCATTACCAGAGCGCTGGCAATGGACATTCCCCATTATGTTTGCTCCAAAAGACCCCAACGTAATGTACACCTGTTCCCAACATATTTGGAAAACCACCAATGACGGTCAGACCTGGGAAAAGATAAGCCCAGACCTTACCTATGCCGACCCGGAAACTTTGGGCAAAACTGGAGGTATTTTAACCATGGATATGAATGGACCAGAAATTTATGCCACCGTATTTGCTTTGGCACCATCCAACCATGATATCAATACCATTTGGGCCGGTTCCGATGATGGCAAGATTCACATCACAAGAGATGGTGGTGAAAACTGGGAGGATATTACCCCAGAGGACCTACCAAAATATTCAAGAGTGAGCATTATTGAAGAGTCCATTCACAATCCTGGAACTTTATATGTGGCAGCCAACAGGTACCAAGTGGATGACAGAGCACCATACGTTTTTAAAACACACGATTATGGCAAAACCTGGACCAAAATCATTACTGGAATAGAAGATGGGCATTTCGCCAGAGCTATTCGTGAGGACCATAAAAGAGAAGGCCTATTGTTCTTGGCTACCGAGCACGGGGTTTATTTTTCCATAAACGATGGTGCTGAATGGCAATCGCTTCAATTGAACTTACCTGACACCCCAATTCGAGATTTGGTCATCAAGGACAACGATGTGGTTTTGGGATCCCATGGTAGAGGGTTCTGGATTTTGGACGACATCCAACCTTTTAGGGAATATTCTGAAAATCTAAAAAGTCAAAAAAATGTACTCTTTAAACCGACAGATGCCATTAGAGGTATTTACAATGCCAACTTCCAGTACTATTTGGAAGAGCAAGTGGACACGGTCACTTTTTCAATATTTGATGCCGACAACAACCTCATTGAATCGTTTGGAGGGAACCAAACAAAATATGAAGATAATGGAAGTTCATCGTGGTGGAGTCGTTTTAGCAGTACCAAACCCACTACGGCAAAAGGCATCAATACCTTTACCTGGAACTTAAGATATCCTGGCCCCACTACTTTTGATGGCATAATTATTTGGGGAGCATCTGCAGAAGTTGGACCCAAAGCCCCACTTGGCACTTATACCATTCAAATGAAAGTGGGGCCCGAAGTCATTAAAAGCTATCCATTCGAGATAAAAATGGACCCTAACTTGAAAGGTATTACCGTGGAAGACCTTCAGAAGCAGTTTGAATTGGCTTCAAAAATCACTGATAAAGCCACTATTGCCAATGAAGCGGTCATTCAAATAAGAAGCATCCGCAAACAAATGGATAGTTTGGGTAAAGGTGTTTCCAGTAGAAAATTCAAAAAGCTTTCCGAAGATTTTATGGGAACGCTTACCGAGATTGAGGAAGACCTCTATCAAACCAAAAACCAATCTGGGCAAGATCCATTGAACTTCCCCATCAAATTGAACAACAGGTTCAATGCCTTGCAAAGAAGTATTGAAAACGGAGATGCCAGACCAACCGATGCCGCCTACGTGGTATACGAAGAACTAACTGAAGAGTTGAATGGCCACATGGCCAAACTGAACAGTGCATTGGAGAACGAACTTCCAAAGGTGAACGCTATTTTACAAGATAACGGAAAATCTACCATAAGCATGGATTAGGTTAATTCCGATAACTATAACAATAAGGAGCAAATCTTTACCTTTAAGGATATCTGTACATAAATGAAACGTTATGAACCGTTCCTTGATCAAATTGATGATTTGCTCTTTCTTTTTGATTGCTTTTTCATGCAAAGAGAAGGTCAATGAAAAGAGTAATCCGCCTATAGAAAATGCCAAATGGTGGAAAGAAGCCATAGTATACCAAATCTACCCCCGAAGTTTTAAGGATTCGGATGGAGATGGCGTCGGTGATTTAAAAGGTATCATTCAAAAGTTGGATTACATCAAGAGTTTGGGTGTAACCGCTGTGTGGCTGAATCCCATCTATACATCTCCCAATGCCGACAACGGTTATGATGTAAGCGACTATCGGGATATTATGGAAGAATTCGGCACTATGGCGGATTTTGACAGTTTGCTCGCTGGAATGCATCAAAGGGATATCAAATTAGTAATGGATATTGTAGTTAACCACAGCAGTGACGAGCACGAATGGTTTAAACAGTCCAGAAGTTCACGAGATAACCCTTATCGCGATTATTATCACTGGTGGCCGGCCGAAAAGGGTGAACCACCCTATCGTTACAGTTTGTTCGATGCCAAAGGCGATGCATGGCAATACGATTCGCTGACTGATGCCTACTATCTGCATTACTTCGCTAAAAAACAGCCCGACCTCAACTGGTCCAACCCCAAAGTACGTCAAGAGGTCTACGACATCATGAAGTTTTGGGCCGACAAAGGCGTGGACGGATTCCGTTTGGATGCTTTTCAGTTTGCCGCGAAAGACACTACTTACCCTAAGTTCCCGGATGGGTTCGAAGAGGACTTCATTCAATATTACGCCATGCAAGACGGATTGCACGACTATTTGAAAGAAATGAACGAAGAGGTTTTTAGTAAATATGACGTGATGAGCGTTGCCGAAGGGGCCGGAAGAAATTTTGAAGATGCCCATAAACTGGTGGATCAAAACCGTAACGAGTTGAACATGGCCTATGCCTTTGAAGGTGTGGACGTTCCCAAATATGGAGGGTACGACCTGAAGACCATGAAAGAGGTGTTTACCAAATGGGACAAGGAATTTGCCGAAGATGGTTGGCTCTCCATATTTCTATCCAACCACGACCAAGCCAGAATGGTGAGCAGATGGGGCAACGACAGTGAAGAGTTCAGAAGTGCCTCTACCAAGCTCCTGAATACGTTTATACTCAGCATGCGCGGCACGCCCTATTGCTACTACGGGGATGAACTGGGCATGACCAACATTGATTTTGATTCCATATCACAGTATCAGGATATTGCTGCAATCAATGGGTATCAGAAAGCATTTTCCGAAGGAGAGGATATGGAACTGTTTATGAAAAAATTGAACTTTGGCTCCAGAGACAACGGAAGAACCCCCATGCAATGGGACAATTCCGAACATGCAGGTTTTACCAATGGAACACCATGGCTTCCTGTGAATGACAATACTGCAGATATCAATGTTGAAGATGAAAACGCTGATCCAAACTCTGTACTTAACCACTTCAGAAAAATGACAGATCTCCGAAAGCAAAATCCCGTTTTGGTGTATGGCGCATATGAACTCCAAGCACCAGAACATCCTGATATTTATGCTTATACAAGGGTTTTGGGTGATAAAAAAGTGCTCATTCTGTTAAACTTTTCTAAAGAAACTTCGGAAATAAAACTCAAAGATGACTGGAGCAACTGTTCTATATTGATCAATAATTATTCTGATGCCGAATTATTTGAACATTCCATAAAAATGAAGCCTTTTCAAGCTATAATTCTCAACATTGAACATTAAATCCTGTAAAATCAGATTAATTCTAAATTAGGCACGGTCATTTATCCTACAACGTATTATTCGTAGTTTTACGTTGTCAGGATGAATAAAATTGTAATCATAGGGATTTCCTTGCTCATTTTACTCCAAGGAGCCAACATCCATTTTAAGGATTTGGTGGAAATGGGGGAATTAATGGAGCATTACCAATTTCACACCGAGGAATATGGTGACAATTTTGTGGTCTTTGTATCCAAACACTATGGAGAACTAAAAGTCTCCCACAGCCAAAAACACCAAGAAGAGCAGAAAGATCACGAAAAACTTCCTTTTCAACACCAACAAGCACCTTGTGCCCAACATTTAGTTTTTGTATTGGGCTCAGATAATTTTATTCACTCCTATTCTGAAATTCCCCTAGCTTCCAAAGGAAATTTTCACTACAAAATATCTTATTCCCACATTTGGGGCGATAATCCTTTTCAGCCCCCGAAACACGCATAATTCATAGTTTTCAGCTTTGCTGAACACCTTTTAGCAGGCCTTATTCCATATTAATAATGCTATCATTTTATATGAATTATGTTTTCAAAAATTATCAACTTTAGTATAAGGAACAAGTTTATTGTTCTTCTATTTACAACGTTTATAGCCCTCATTGGGTTATACTCACTTTCACAAATACCCATCGGGGCTGTTCCCGATGTAACCAATAACCAAGTTCAGGTAATCACAACCTCGAGAAGTTTGTCCACACAGGATATGGAACAATTTGTTACCTATCCCGTTGAACTGGAAATGGCAAACCTTCCCGGGGTCAAGGAAATCCGTTCGGTATCAAAGTTTGGGCTATCCGTGGTGACCATCGTCTTCGATGACGATATGGGCACCTTTTTGCCCAGGCAACTTATTGCCGAAAAAATAAAGTCTGCATCCAGCCGAATACCAGAAGGTTTCGGAAGTCCCGAAATGGGACCCATAACCACAGGTTTAGGGGAAATATACCAATATGTGTTGGATGTTAAACCCGAGTACAAAGACCGATATTCTTCAACAGAGCTTAGGACTATCCAAGATTGGATTGTAAAACGACAGCTTTCCGGAATTCCCGGTGTAGTAGAGGTCAATACATGGGGAGGTCACCTCAAACAATACGAAGTGGCCATACAGACCCAAAAATTGAACGCCCTTAACATCACTGCAAAAGAAGTGTTTACCGCTTTGGAAATGAACAACAGCGTTACCGGTGGTGGATATATCGAAAAAGTGAACCAAGCCTATTTTATTCGAGGTGAAGGTTTGGTGAGCAGCCTCTCCGATATTGAAAATATAGTAGTAGCCAATAGAAATGGCATCCCTATTTATATTAAGGACCTTGCCAAAGTAGGTTTTGGCAGCGCACCTCGGTTTGGTGCCATAACCGGTAACGGTGAAGGTGAAAAAGTCCTTGGGCAGATTATGATGCTGAAGGATGCAGATTCCAAAAGGGTAATCGAGGCCGTAAAAGAAAGGGTTGCCGCTATTTCCAAATCTTTACCAGAAGGAGTTTATATTAATCCGTTTTTGGATCGTAGTGAACTAATAGGAAGGACAACATTCACAGTAACCGAAAACCTGGTTTTAGGTTGCTTGATCGTAATATTCGTTGTGGTTTTACTATTGGGTAATTGGCGATCAGGTCTTGTAGTGGCTTCTGTGATCCCACTTTGTCTTCTTTTTGCTTTAACCCTGATGAACATTTTTGGGGTAGATGCCAACCTTTTGAGTCTTGGTGCCATCGACTTCGGTATCATTATAGATGGTGCGGTAATCATTGTAGAATACATTGCCTTCCAAATAACCCAAAGGCAAGGTGAACTTACTCAATTGGGCAAGAATGAAACGCAAACCATTAAAGATAAAATAACCGTGGAAGGCGCTTCAAAAATGATGAATTCCGCAGTTTTTGGACAGCTCATTATTTTAATAGTGTTCATTCCCATTTTATCGTTAAGTGGTGTTGAGGGCAAAATGTTCAAACCCATGGCCCTAACGTTTAGCTTCGCCCTTTTGGGAGCAATTCTTTTATGTTTTACCTACGTGCCTGTGGCTTCAGCATTGTTCTTGAAACCAGCCAAAGAATCTTCCAAAGGTATCTCGGCCCGATTGGTCGGTTGGATCAACAAACAATACGAACCGGTAATCCATTGGGCCATGCAAAGCAAGAAATTCGTCCTTTCCATTGCAGCGGCATTATTGGTCGGTGCCATTTTACTGTTCTCCACCATGGGAGGTGAATTTGTACCAACCTTGGATGAAGGGGATTTTGTAATACAACCTGTCCTGAAAACAGGAACATCTTTGGCCAAAACTGTGGAAACCACCACCAAAATCGAACAGATTTTAATAGATCAGTTCCCTGAGGTAAATCAAATAGTGAGTCGTATTGGTGCTGCAGAGGTGCCTACTGATCCTATGTCCATGGAAGAAAGTGATGTAATCATCACCCTTAAACCAAAAGACGAATGGGTTTCGGCCAAAACCAAGGATGAATTGGCCGATAAGTTCAAAGAAGCCCTTGCCGTACTACCAGGCATGGAGGTGGAATTTACCCAACCCATTGAAATGCGATTCAATGAATTGATTACTGGGGTGCGGGCGGATATAGCCATCAAAATATTTGGGCAAAGTCTGGAGACTTTGAATAGAAAAGCCAATGAGATCAAAGATCTCATCCAAAATGTGGAAGGAGCCTCCGATATTGTTGTGGAAAAAGTGGAAGGCTTGCCACAGATGAATGTATCCTTTGACCGCGCAAAAATTGCTCGCCATGGACTCAACATTGCAGATCTTAATGAAATGATCGCTATGGGCTTTGCAGGTAAGGTTGTAGGAAGTGTATTTGAGGGCGAACGACAGTTTGATATGGCCGTTCGATTGGATGCGGAAAACCGTCAAGACATTTCCAACTTAAAAAACCTTTATGTTGATATTCCCAGCGGTGGAAAAATACCGATGAGCGAATTGGCACAAATCACGTATCAAAAAGGAGCGGCCAAAATTTCTAGGGATGATACCAAAAGAAGAATTGTTGTTGGTATCAATGTAAGGAATCGAGACCTTCAATCAGTTGTAGATGATGTACAGCTATTAATCAATGAGAACATTACTTTGCCTCCAGGTTATACTATTACCTATGGTGGGCAATTTGAAAACCTTCAAAATGCGAAAGCTAGGTTGATGATTGCCGTACCCATTGCCTTATTGCTCATCTTTATCATGCTCTATTTTGCTTTCGGTTCTGTTAAGGAAGCTTTGCTTATTTTCTCGGCAATTCCACTTTCTGCCGTTGGAGGTGTTCTCTTACTTTGGTTAAGGGACATGCCTTTTAGTATATCAGCCGGGGTAGGTTTTATTGCCCTTTTCGGTATTGCTGTGCTGAACGGAATTGTATTGATAGAGCATTTCAAGGAATTGAAAGGCAGAGACTTTGATTCCATGGAAGACCTCATAAAACAAGGAACCAAAGATAGGCTCCGTGCCGTATTGCTCACTGCATCGGCGGCAGCTTTAGGTTTCTTGCCCATGGCAGTATCAACCAATGCCGGAGCAGAAGTTCAACGACCGCTCGCCACCGTAGTAATCGGTGGATTGGTAACGGCAACCATGCTCACCTTGGTGGTTCTGCCTGTGCTTTATGCCTATTCACACAATATTAAGTTTGGCGGAAGGAGAAAAAGAAGAAAAGAGCGTAAAATGAGAAAAAGGAATGCATTAACCATCATGTTACTGTTGGTTTCACTTTCAGGATTCTCACAAACCAAGTTGAATCTAGAAGATTTAATGACGCTTTCCCTTGAAAATAACAAGGGAATACAAGCAGGTTCATTAATGGTAGATCAAGCAGAAACCCTCAAAGGAACCGCTTTTGAGTTTGATAAAACAGATATTTACTACCAATATGATGAAAACAATCTAGCGTTGAACGGGGAACCGCTCAAGGTTTTTGGTGCACAACAGCAGTTTGAGTTTCCCACGGTGTACGGAGCAAAAAACAGACTTCAAAAATCGAATTATGAGCTTCAAAAATCATCGTTTGAAATCAAGAAGAAACAATTGTTCCAATCGCTGAGCATTGCTTACTATGAGTACCAGACCTTGCAGCAAAAAGCAGAGCTTTATAGTACGCTGGATAGTATTTATGGTAAATTTTCCAAAGCAGCCGATAGGCGGTTTGAACTGGGAGAAACCAATTATCTGGAAAAGGTGACGGCCCAGGCAAAACAAAGGCAAATCATGAACACCTATTCCAAAATAAAGCAGCAACTACTCACCACTTATGGTCAGATTGTGAGTTTGGTGCAAAGTGAGGACACTTTGAACATTGCTGTAGAAAAACCGGAAAAGCTTTCGGTACTGAATGCTGTAGGTATGCTGGAAACAGAAGCATCATTTTTGAACAACCGCCAAGCACTGAGCAATGCCCAAAAGAGTTTGGAAGAAAACCGATTACTTCCTGACCTCAACCTTGAATATTTCCAAGGGACAAACAAGGGACTGGGAACATCATTATATGGTATTCAATTGGGTGTTCGGATTCCGATTTTCTTCTTTGGACACAGTAGCAAGGTAAAATCATCGAAAATCCAGACCAAGATTACCGCAATGGAGAATACTGAAATCAATGTTGCCATGAATCAGAGGTACAAGACCTTGATGGGGCAATTGGAACAGCAAACCAAGGAACTCTCCTATTATGAAGATGAGGGCGGTCAACTTTCGGATCAAATTTTGAAAGCAGCCTCTGGAAACTTCATGAACGGAGAAATTGACTTTTTCCAATACATCCAAAGTTTGGAAAATGCTTACGATATCCAACTCAATTACTTGGATGTCCTCAACCAATACAATCAAACCGTAATCGCCATTAATTACTTGACAATAACATTATAACAATGAAAAATATAATTCAAATCGCCGCTGTTTTCCTTCTATTGATAGGCTGTGGCAACAAAAATAACGCTGAGTCCGTTTCCGAAGAACAAGTAGAACCTACTGGAATACGGGTGACCCAAGATCAATTTGACACCAACGACCTAATGTTGGGTGCCCTGGAAAAAAGAACCTTTCCTAAAATGGTGGAAACTTCTGGAATGATTGATGTTCCGCCAGAAAACCGGGCTAGCATAACAGCCTTTATGGGAGGATTCGTAAAAAACACCTCATTATTGGTTGGTGACCAAGTGAAGAAGGGGCAACTTTTGGTAAGCTTGGAAAATCAGGAATTTGTACAGATGCAACAAGATTATCTCGAAATTTTCAACCAATTGGATTTCTTAAAAGCTGAATTTGAAAGAAACCAAACACTGTTTGAAGAGAAAATCGCTTCGCAAAAAAACTTTCTTCAGGCCAAGAGCAATTATGAAACGGCCAAAGCTCGCTACAAAGGATTAAGGGAGCAGTTGCAAATGTTAAACATTTCACCTAATAGGGTCGAACAGGGCAACATTACTTCCCAAGCGGTAATTTATGCCCCAATTTCGGGAAGTGTAACCAAAATGAACGTGGCCAAAGGAAGTTATGTTTCACCAGCTACCGAGATTATGGAAATTGTAGACAATGACCATGTACATTTAGAACTGTCCGTTTTTGAAAAGGATATTCTTAAAGTTAAAAAAGGACAAAGAATCCAGTTCAAAATTCCTGAAGCCTCGGAAGATACTTTTGAGGCCGAAGTGCATTTGGTAGGCACATCCATTGATGATACGAATCGATCCATAAAAGTACATGGTCATCTAGCTCACGAAGAAGAGGCAAATTTCCTCCCAGGAATGTTCGTGGATGCCAAAATCATGACAGACACCATCAAAACTTTGTCATTGCCAGAAGAAGCTGTGATTGAATCCGAAGGCACTTATTACGTGCTTAAATTAGTTGATAAAGAAAACGGCGGTTATACGTTTGAACAGATTCCCGTAAAACAAGGAAATACCTATGATGGTTATACGGAAATCATAGCTACCGACTTAAACGAAACAGATCAGTTTTTGACCAAAGGTGTTTTTGATTTGATTGGGGGATAGTTTTTAACCCAATCCTACATCCAAGGTCATCATAATAATAAATCCACCGATAAAGCCCATTGTAGCGATATCGGTGTATTTGTCTTGTTGTGTTTCGGGAATCACCTCTTCCACCACCACAAATATCATAGCCCCTGCGGCAAAGGAAAGGGCATATGGCAAAATAGGCTCAAATGTGAGCACGGCCCAAGCACCTAAAACAGCAGCAATAGGCTCAACTAGTGCCGAAGCCTGACCATACAAAAAACTTTTGGTGCGAGTAAGTCCTTGTCTCCTCAATGGCATTGCCACTGCAAATCCTTCCGGGAAATTTTGAAGTCCAATACCAAGTGCCAATGCTACGGCACCTCCAATGGATGCACCTTCAAATCCTGCGGCCACACCACCAAAAAGTACCCCTACCGCCAACCCTTCGGGAATGTTGTGCAACGTAATTGCCAAAGTTAGCAAAGTAGTTCTATGCCAAGGTGTTTTTACGCCTTCCGCCTCGCTTAATTTAAAGTTGATGTGCAAGTGGGGCAATATTTTATCCAAGCCAAAAATAAAACCGGCACCAAGTAAAAATCCCACTGCAGCTGGAATCACTTTCACAAAGCCTTCACCGGCACTCATTTCAATACCAGGTGCCAACAGACTCCAAAAACTCGCTGCGACCATAACTCCTCCGGTAAAACCCAACATTCCATCAAGTAATGCACGGTTCATCCCTTTAAAAAAGAAGACCAAAGCAGCTCCTGCCGCGGTCAACCCCCAAGTAAATAGGGTAGCATAAAAAGCCGCCAATACGGGGTCTATATCTTGAAAATACTGTATTACTTGATCCATTAGTCGTTCTTTTTTACATAAAGGTTAGACGCTATTTGATGTGATATTCGCATTTCCTTCCCATCCATTTGAATTCTTAGAGAATTATCAAAGTCCTCCTTGTCCAACACCTGAATGGTATTTCCCAAAGCAATATTGTTCTTGTCCAAAAACTTAAGAAAGGGCACAGAGGAATCCTTTACCCCAACACATATTCCTATGGATTTGATGGACATTTCGCTGAGTAATTTTTCATCCCGTTCCTGAAACTTACCGTCCTTAGTGGGAATGGGATCCCCGTGTGGGTCATATTTTGGAAAATTCAAAAGTTCATCGATTTTGTCAACCAATTTTTCACTTTTAATGTGTTCCAATTGTTCAGCAACTTCGTGCACCTCATCCCAACTAAAATCCAATTTCTCCACCAAGAAGACCTCCCATAAACGGTGTTTTCTAATGATGGATAAAGCTGTCTTCTTGCCTTCAGTGGTTAATGAAACCCCTTGGTACCGTACATAATCCACCAATCCTTTATCCGATAATTTCTTGGCCATATCCGTAACCGAAGAAGGTTTGGTCTCCATTTGCTCTGCAATGGCATTAGTGGTGATGGACTTGGAGTCACCACCACCCAAATGAAAAATTGTCTTTAAATAGTTTTCCTCTGATCGGGTCATCAAAAAATATTTTTTCAAAAATACATTTTTATTTGACAAAATCTATTTTTAGCTTTGTCTAAATTTAATTTTATATTAATTGAAATATCTTTGTAAACATATCACTTTGTTATGGATAGCCTTTGTAAGCAGCAGTTGTTTTGCGCAAACAACTTCGTTAAACGGAAAGGTTTCGGATAACGGTGAGCCTCTTCCCCTGGCAAACGTATTCCTCAAAGGAACCAAAATAGGAACTGCTACTGATATTGATGGTTTGTATGAGTTGAACAACATTCAACCTGGCGAGTATCTTTTGCTGGTGACCTCTTTGGGATATCAACGCTATCAAACAAAAATCAGTATACGGGCCAACGAATTCAAAACGATTAACATACAATTAGAAGCTTCTGCGCAAAGTTTAAAGGAAACCGTAGTAACAGGTACTTTAAAACCTGTTAGCAGATTGGAGAGTCCGGTTCCTGTGGAGGTCTACTCCCCTACTTTTTTGAAAAAGAACCCTACCGCGAGCGTTTTTGATGCGCTTCAGAATGTGAACGGTGTACGCCCACAGATCAATTGTAATGTATGCAATACGGGAGATATCCACATCAATGGGCTGGAAGGCCCTTATACCCTTGTGCTCATCGATGGAATGCCCATTGTAAGCGGTTTGGGAACGGTTTATGGCCTTACCGGCATCCCAAATTCCCTTATTGAACAGATTGAAATCGTAAAAGGACCTGCTTCTTCACTTTATGGTAGTGAAGCAGTAGGTGGTTTGATAAACATCATCACAAAAAATCCTTTGAGCGCTCCCGAATTTTTTGCCGATGGCTTTGCCACAGGTTGGGGCGAGTACAATTTGGATGTCGGCAGTAAAATTAAAATTGGACGAAAAACGGACCTTCTTTTAGGCGTTAATTACTTCAATTATGATATTCCCGTGGACAACAACGGTGATAATTTTACCGACCTCACCCTCCAAGACCGTATATCCATTTTCCAAAAGTGGAATTTTGAGCGTAGCGATAACCGTTTGTTCTCTTTAGCTGGACGTTTTTTTTATGAGGACCGTTGGGGTGGCGAAATGCAATGGACCCCTGAATTTCGAGGTGGGGATGAAATTTATGGGGAAAGCATCTACACCCGAAGATGGGAAGTGCTGGGAAAATATCAATTGCCGTTGGAAGAAAAGCTTCTCTTATCTTTCTCTTATAATGACCATAGCCAGAATTCGGTGTATGGCGACATAGAGTATTTGGCAGACCAACGTATCGGTTTTGCACAATTGACTTGGGACAAAACCGCGGGAAATCACGATTTGCTGTTCGGGACTGCGATTCGTTACAATTATTACGATGACAACACGCCTGCTACCTTGGAAGCTGACAATATTTGGATTCCCAGCCTATTTGCTCAAGACGAATATTCTTTTGCTCCCAAGCATTCTTTTTTGGCCGGGCTTCGATATGATTATGACCAACGCCACGGCAATATTCTCACACCAAGGGCTGCTTACAAATGGAAGGTTTCCAACAACGATATTTTTCGGGTGAACGCTGGAACGGGATTTCGCGTAGTCAATTTGTTTACGGAAGACCACGCAGCCCTCACAGGTTCGCGGGAAGTGATTATTGCCGAAGAACTAAAACCCGAGCGTTCTGTTAATGTAAACATTAACTATTTGAAGAAAATTTATAGTGACAATGGTACTTTTATTGGTCTGGATGCCTCGGCTTTCTATACCCGATTCTCTAACGTTATCCTGCCGGATTATGAGACCAACCCCAATCAAATCATTTATGATAATCTGGACGGCAAATCGGTTTCGCAAGGGCTTAGTGCCAATTTGGATATTGCTTTTCCCAGCAGTTTTAAGATTATGGTGGGTGCCACTTGGCAAGATGTAAGCAACACAGAAAATGGTGTGACCAAACAGCAAATATTAACCGAAAGTATAACTGCTACGTGGAATTTGTCGTACACTTTTCACTCGCTAAAATTGACGGCGGACTACACAGGGAATTTATATGGCCCAATGCGATTACCGCTTTTGGGAGAGTTAGATCCAAGACGGGAATATTCGCCTACCTGGAGCATCCAGAATATCCAGTTTACCTACAAAGGATTGAATAATTTTGAAGTGTACGGGGGCATCAAAAACTTGTTGGATTGGACCCCAAACCGTGGTAATCCCTTTATCATTGCGCGAGCCAACGACCCATTCGACAAAGAAGTAACATTTGACAGTTTTGGCAATGCCGTGGCCACCGCGAACAATCCCTACGCCCTTACGTTTGACCCTGCTTACGTATATGGACCCAACCAAGGTATTCGTGGGTTCTTTGGGTTACGGTATACGGTTTTTTAAGAGAAGAAGAATGATTATCTTGTTAAAGAATAAACCAACCCGATGACCCAACCAAAATTCTATTTTTTTGCCTCACTGACCATTTTTATCATAGTTGCTATACTCCTAATAACAGGTTCCTTTGTTTTAACGGAACCGCTATATAACGGAAGTACAATTCCTATGGGTACGCCCTTAACTTGGCTAGGTATTATGTCACTACCCCTAGCCATTTATTTTGGGATTGAACGATTTAGAAATCCATCTAAAACCTACAAGTTTCTGTCACCACTACTGAAATTCTCATTGGCTACAACCATACTCTGGGTTCCTGTTTCTTATTTACTCGCAGGAAATTTATCCTTTTCATTTAGCGAAAAAGAAGTTTTTCAAGGGGGACAACTGGCCATGAAATTGTTTTGGGGCTATAGTTATGGAGTGGTTATTTTACCCCTGCTATTATTGATTATTCATTGGGTTTTGAAACTGGTGAATAGATAAAAACCAAATATTCACTAAGCTTTTAGTATAAGGTTCAATAGGGACTCTTATATTACACTTCAACCATACCCCATTTTCAATCCGCCTTTTCTATCTTTGAAACTATGCCCAAGTACGATTACATCATTATAGGAGCGGGAGCTGCTGGCCTTTTATTGGCCGATACCTTAGGCAAGGACGAGTTCTTTACTTCCAAATCTATTTTGGTGTTGGACAAAAACGATAAAACCAAAAACGACCGTACCTGGTGTTTTTGGGAAAGGGGCAATGGCCCGTTTGATGATTTAATCCACAAAACTTGGGACAACATTTATGTAGGCGGGCAGCAACTTCAAAAATCCACTTCCATTGCACCCTACACGTACAAAATGCTCCGTGGTATTGACTTCTACAATCACTTTTTACCAAAGGTAAAAGCCTATTCAAACATTACTTGGGTGCAGGAAGAGGTTACTACAATTGAAGAGAAAGAAAACGAGGTTTTAGTGACCACACCGTCACAAAAATTTACCGGACGAACGGTATTTTCTAGCTTATATGATGCTTTAACCACTTTAAAACAAAAAGATTTTCCCGTTTTACAGCAACACTTTGCAGGATGGCAATTAAAAACCGAACAGTCGGTATTTAAAGCTGGTGAGGCCACTTTTATGGACTTTTCCGTGCCTCAAAAAGGTAACACGCGATTTATGTACGTGCTCCCAATTTCAGATACCGAAGCTTTAGTGGAATACACCTTGTTTTCGGAACATCTTTTAGAGAAAACTGAGTACGAAGAGGCCATCAAAACGTACATCAAGGAAAAATACAACAATACCAAATATACCATTCAGGAAAAAGAGTTTGGTAGTATTCCCATGACGTGCTACCCGTTTCATCAACACAATACAGATCGAGTTTTTCATATTGGGATTGCAGGTGGGTGGGCCAAACCAAGTACAGGGTATACCTTTTACAATACTAGTCAAGAAGTTCCTAAATTGGTTAGTCATCTAAAAGCTGGAAAACCTTTGTCAGAGTTTCATCAAAAAAGCAGGTTTCTGTTTTACGATATGCTGTTGTTGGACATTTTGTATGAGAACAATCATCTGGGACACGAAATTTTTGAGTCGATGTTCAAAAGAAGAAAGGCTTCGTTGATCTTAAAATTTCTGGAAAACGAAACCAACCTGTGGGAAGAACTTAAAATTGTAACAGCTCCCAAACCTATGCCATTTATCCGGGCATTATTTAAACGGCTGTTTTAAACGGTTCGCTCCATCAGGCCTTCGCCAAATTGTTGTAGCAGCGCCTTGTTTTTTTCGTGAAGACCAGTTTCAGCTAGTGCATCAAACGCTTTTTGGGTGAAATCTTGAATAGCTTTTTTGGTTTCCTCCACTGCCCCACTTTCTTTAAAAATAGTTTTTACCGCTTCCACCTTGGCCGTAGAATCTTCGGGTTTTATGGAATATAGGTGCAACAAGCCATCTTGATCGTCCTTGGATGCATTTTCCAACGATTTTAGGTACAGATAGGTCTTTTTGTTTTCCATAATATCCCCACCAACCTGTTTACCAAAGGTTTTTGGGTCTCCAAAGGCATCCAAATAATCATCTTGCAACTGAAAAGCGATACCCAGATTACGTCCAAACTCGTATATGGCTTCCGCATCTTTTTGAGAAGCCTTGGCCACAATCGCACCCATCTTCATGGCGGCAGCCACCAGTACGGATGTCTTGTACTCGATCATTTTTAGGTATTCGGGAATGGTCACATCATCGCGGGTCTCAAAATCAACATCGTATTGTTGTCCTTCACATACTTCAATAGCGGTTTTGCTATAAAGTTTTGTGAGTTCTACATACATATCACCTGGATAGCTTTCGAAGAATTGATAGGACAAAATCAACATGGCATCCCCTGACAAAATTCCCGTGCTTATATCCCATTTTTCATGAACTGTAGTTTTTCCTCTTCGCAATGGCGCATCGTCCATTATGTCATCATGTACCAACGAAAAATTATGGAACATTTCCACTGCCAAGGCTGCATCCATGGCTTCTTTGGCTTTACCACCAAAAACTTCCGCAGTCATTAAAGTGAGAATCGGGCGTAGTCGCTTACCTCCCAATCCCAAAATATATTGCACGGGTTCATATAGATTTTTGGGCTCTCCCAATTGGATTCGCCCTTCAAGATGCGTAACAAACTGCTCCCTATACTGACTAATGATATCGATATCTGACATGGAGCCAAAAATACGTTCAAATATTTAATTTGAGGTGAGCACATCGGCTTAAAACATGGATACAAAGTATCCAAATCCAAAAAATAACATCCCTTCGAAAAAAATAGACACAAACTGCAATAGAATAATTTTTCTTCGTCTCTATAAGTGAAAAGCAACCTGACCCAACTAAATGGCAGCCAAAACCGATAACCGAAATAACCTGACCAACTTCTTTAATGAGGAGTATGGCTCGTTGCGTTCGTATGTGCAGTCGAGAATCCAGGATACATCGGAGCGGGATGCCGAGGATATTGTGCAGGATGTGGCCCTACGGATGTTTTCCAGATCGGATGATGCCTTGCCCATAACCAATGTGGGGGCATTTGTTTACAATGCCATACGCAATAGGATCATTGATATTATGCGGGGCAAGAAGGAAAGAAAATTACCCAGTGAGGATATTGACCAACAATGGCGGGAATTTGCCGAATTCTTTTATGGTGATGCAGACAACAGTTATTCCCCAGAGATGGAGCAAGCCCTTAAAAAGTCGGTAGAGGATTTGAAGCCTGCCTACAGGGATATTATCATCGCCATAGATTTTGAAGGATACAACTATAAACAAATATCAGAAAGAACCGGAATACCGCTAGGTACTCTCATGTCCAGGAGACACCGTGCCATGTCCGAACTATCAAAAAAATTAGAGAATTTAAAAGAATTGAGTTATGGAACATAAAAAAGATTTCGAGAAAGCCGTGGAAAAGAAAATGGAGGGTACTATAAAAAAAGTAGTAAAGGTCATAGCCATGATTGTATTGGGAGGAATACTCTTTCTCTTGGCCAATTATCTATTAATGCGCCTATGGAACTGGCTGATGCCAGACCTATTTGGCGTAGGAACGGTTACCTACTGGCAAGCCCTAGGAATCTTTGTCATAGCTAAGCTTTTGTTCGGCTTTGGTGGAGGTGGCGGCGGCAAAAGCAAGAGTGGGTCAAGTCACAAAAAGAAAGTTAAGTCGTCCAACAAGTGTACGTCTTGGAGAAGGGATTTCGATGAATGGAAACACTACGATCAATTTTGGAAAGAAGAAGGAGAAGAGGCATACAAAGCATATGTAGAAAAAATCAAAAACGAAGATCATGATAAATCAGAAGAAGAATAGAGCGAAAAAGAAGTATTTACTGCAGTTCAGTCCGTTTTTTTGGCGGTTGGGAAAAATTGATTCCGACAACGTCAATAAAGATTCCCAACTAAGACCCGTATTTGTAAAAGGAAAAGAATCCATTTAAAACAAATAATCAATCCTTCGTTAAAAATTGTAAAACCAAGGAAACTTTTTTTGTTTTTAAAGTTTCCGTACCTACATTTGCAGCCTATTATGAAGCAGAAGATTATACAAAAAGCAACTGAAATGTTCTTAAACCTTGGTTTTAAGAGCATTACTATGGACGATTTGGCCCATGAACTTGGGATTTCCAAAAAAACAATCTACTCCCATTTTAAGAACAAAACGGATTTGGTACAACAAAGTGCCATGTCGATGACGGATTTTATTACCTGTGGCATAGATGACATTGTAGCGTTTGAGAAAAACCCAATCGAGGAGCTTTATGAAATCAAAAGATTTGTAATGGTGCATTTAAAAGATGAAAAATCATCACCCCTTTACCAATTGCAGAAATATTACCCAAAAATCCATACTTCACTCAAAGAAGTTCAATTTGAATGCACCCATCGCTGTGTGGTCAAAAATGTAAAAAGAGGAATGGAAATGGGGATTTACAGGGATAATCTGAATGTAGAATTTGTTTCCAGAATATACTTTACCGGCATAACCGTCATAAAGGATAATAATATGTTCCCTACAGAAATGTTTAGCAAACCAGATTTGTGGGACTACTATTTGGAATATCACCTAAGAGGTATTGTTACCCCAAAAGGAAGAAAAATACTCAACTCAATCATCAATTCAAATCAAGAATAAATGCGAAAAACGTTAATCAGTCTACTACTCGTACTACCTTGGTTGGCATCTGCACAAGATACTATACCCAGTTTTAGTTTAGACCAGGCCATCACCTATGCATTAGAGCATAACTATAGCGCCATAAATGCGGAACGAGACATTATAGATGCTCAAAAACAAAAATGGGAGACCATTGCCACAGGTCTTCCCCAAATAAGTGGTGCAGTCAGTTACCAAAACCAATTGAAGCAGCCTGTATCCCAAATTCCATCAGAATTTTTTGGTGGAGAACCTGGAACCTTTACAGAGGTGGTTTTTGGACAAGCACAATCCATGTCGGCTACCGCTACGTTCAGACAACAAATTTTTGATGGGTCCTATATTGTAGGAGTCCAAGCAACCAAAACCTTTTTGGAATACAGCCAAAATAACAAGGAAAAAACCGAACTGGATATTCGCAAGTCGGTGGTCGAAGCTTATGGCAATGTCCTTTTAGCCCAAGAAAGTGTTTTTATTTCTGAAAGAAACAAGGCCACATTGGAAGAAAACCTTTACGAAACCAAGCGTATTTATGAAAATGGTCTTGGGGACCAAGAAAGTGTGGATCAATTGCAGATTACTTTATCTACGGTGGACAACCAATTAAAAAATGCCCGTCGTATGGAGGAAATTACCCTGCAAATGTTGAATTTGGTCTTGGGACTTCCCATTGAATCACCAACCGTATTGACTGAAAACCTAGACGACCTTACCCAAAGTAAAATTGACTTGGGATTGATTGACTCCGAATTCAACATAGAAAACAATGTGAACTACAAAATGGCCGCCAACCTCAACCAACAAAGGGCATTGGAATTAAAATTAGCTAAAAGTTATGCTTTGCCCACGTTGAACGCCTTTGTAAATTATGGAGGAAACTCTTTTAGCGACAATTTCAACTTTTTAAATAGCGGCCAACAATGGTTCGGCTCCTCCATTTTAGGGGTTGACCTCAACATACCCATTTTTAGTTCATTAAAAAGAAGTGCAAGTACCCAACGTGCCAAGATTGCCTTGGAAAAGGCTAAAACCCAGTTTACCGAAGCGCAGGCACAGATTCGTCTTCAATTGGAAAGTGCCAAGAGCGATTATATCCTCGCCATAGAACAATATGGCACCTCCAAGGATAATTTGGAGTTGGCGGAACGTATCGAGAAAAAAAATCAAATTAAATATTCCGAAGGTTTGGCGACCAGTTTCGAATTGAGACAGGCCCAGACGCAATTGTATACGAGTCAACAAGAATATTTACAATCCATGGTCGATGTCATCAACAAGAAGACCGAACTGGAAAACATTTTAAATCAATAAACAAGAGAAAACCATTCCATCATGAGAAAAGCAATATATATAACACTAACAGCAGCGGTTCTGGCTTCATGTGGGGGCAATAGCGGCAAATCTTTGGAAAACGTAATGGCCAGCAAGGATGTTGAGGCCATTCGTGCCAAGCACGCAGAGATTTCCAGCGAAAAGAAAGCTCTGGATATGCAATTAAAGTCCTTGGATTCTGCCATTGCACTTTTGGATGATACGGCCAAGCTTCCCCTAGTGACCACCATAGAGGTTCATCCACAAAAGTTTGACCACTACTTGGAACTTCAGGGGAATGTAATGACCAAGCAGAATGTGCTTATTTATCCTGAAATGGCAGGAACCCTAAATAGCGTTTATGTAAAAGAAGGACAAAAGGTTGCCAAAGGACAACTGTTGGCCACAATTGATGATGGTGGGCTATCCAGTCAGCTGGCACAGCTTAGAACACAAGCGGCATTGAGCAAGACCACTTTTGAACGCCAAAAAAGACTTTGGGAGCAAAACATCGGTTCCGAAATACAGTACCTGCAAGCTAAAACCAATTACGAAGCGCAGCAAAGTGCCGTAAAACAAATGGAAAGTCAAGTAGGTAAATCCAGTATTCGTGCTCCATTTCCAGGAATTATTGATGATGTTATCAAAGATGAGGGTACTGTTGTCAGCCCAGGTCCTGGTGCTGAGGTATTCCGAATTGTGAACCTTTCCAACATGTATATTGAAGTGGAAGTGCCCGAGAGTCATTTACCTAATGTAACCCCTGGAAAAGATGTAAAAGTTTACTTTCCAGTGCTTGGGGACAGTGTTTCCACCAAAATCAGACAGACAGGTAATTTCATAAATCCAAGCAACCGATCTTTTACTGCGGAGATTCCAGTACCGAGTCATGACGGGAAAATAAAACCCAATCTTACTGCTCGTGTTATGATCAACGATTACACCAGCGATAATGCGATCCTGATTCCGCAAAGTATCCTATCGGAAAATGCCAATGGAGAGCAATACGTGTTTTTGGTTAATGCCGATTCCATCCAAAATGACCCTGTGGCCAAAAAAGTGGTTATAAAAACTGGAAAAACACAAGGCGATTACGTAGAAGTACTTTCTGGAATAAATGAGGGGGATGCCATCATTGATGAAGGCGCCAGAAGTGTGAAAGAAGGACAAAAGGTCAATATTAAGAATCTCTAGACAGCCAAAGCAACAATAATTATGAGCAAACAAAAGAAAAGTGTAGATAAGGAGTTTCGGCTGTCCTCATGGGCCATCGATAACCAAACCACCATGTATGTCCTCATTTTGGTTATCCTAATTCTTGGTGGTATGGCGTATTTCAGTATGCCCAGGGAAAGCTTTCCAGAAGTAAAGGAAACCAAAATATATATAAGTTCCATTTATCCCGGGAATACTGCCGAGGACATAGAAAAGTTGATTACGGACCCCTTGGAGGATGAACTCAAGACCGTGAGCAACCTGGTGGAGATTACATCCACATCGCAGGAAGATTATTCCATGATCATCGCCGAATTTGATGAGAATATATCTGTTGAGGCAGCCTTACAAAAAGTAAAGGACGAAGTAGATTCCAAAACCGCAGGCGAAGACTGGCCTACTTTTAATGGTGCAAAAGTGGAGCCCAATGTTTTCGACCTGAGTCTCTCGGAAGAAATGCCCATACTCAATATCAATATTTCTGGGGATTATCCGGTTGAAAAACTAAAAGAGTATGGCGAATATCTTGAAGATGAAATAGAAGGACTTTCCGAGATTAAACAGGTAGATATTCGAGGTGCACAAGAAAAAGAAGTGGAAGTTGCCGTTGATATTTATCAAATGATGGCTGCCAAAGTCAGTTTTAATGATATCATCGGTAGTATCAGCAACGAAAACTTAACGACCTCGGCGGGAAACCTTGTTGCCAGTGGACAACGAAGAACCATCAGAATTGTTGGGGAAATAGACAAACCGCAAGAGCTTGAAAATTTTGTGGTAAAAACGGAAAACGGAAACCCTATTTACCTTAAAGATTTAGCAAAGGTCTCTTTTAAGGAAGAGGACAAGACAACATATGCACGTGAATTTGGTGAGCCTGTAGTAATGCTGGATGTTAAAAAACGTTCTGGTAAAAACATGGTGGCCGCCGTAGATCAAATCAAGGTAATTGTGGACGATGCCATCGAAAATGAATTCCCACAAGACCTTAAGGTTACCATTGCCAATGATCAATCTTCCAAAACCATTGGCCAGGTAGATGATTTGGTGAACAACATCATCTTCGGTATTATCTTAGTGGTAACGGTATTGATGTTCTTTTTAGGATTTAAAAATGCCTTGTTCGTTGGTTTTGCAATTCCTATGTCCATGTTTATGTCTCTCATGATACTGAATGCCATGGGATACACCATGAACACCATGATTCTATTTGGATTGATCATGGGTCTGGGAATGTTGGTGGACAATGGTATTGTGGTTGTCGAGAACATTTACCGACTTATGGATGAGGAAAACATGCCTCGAATTGAAGCTGCCAAAAAAGGTATTGGTGAAATCGCTTTCCCCATTATCATATCCACCCTTACTACCGTTGCAGCATTTGTACCGTTAGGCCTTTGGCCCGGTATAATGGGGCAGTTTATGAAATATTTCCCCATAACACTTTCGGTGGTTTTAGGCTCATCCCTCTTTGTGGCCATATTCTTTAACTCGGTTTTGGTATCAAGGTACATGACCATAGAAGACAAGGAAATGCCCTTGAAACAAATTGTCCGCATTACTTCGATTATCTCAGCAATTGGTATTCTGATAATCATTTTTGGTGGTGAATACAGCGCATTGGGAACTGTAATGGTGGTAACGGCCATCTTGTTGTGGATCTATCGCCTTTTCCTTAGAAACTGGGCCAGTATTTTTCAAAACAGAATCTTGCCCCGATGGGAAAGCTTTTATGAAAAAACTTTGCGTTATGCTTTAGCTGGGCGCAAACCTATTTTTATCGCGATTACCACTTTTGTCCTATTATTGATTGCCTTTATCGGATTTGGCGCCTCTGTTGGAAGCCAAAGAACCAAGGTGGAATTTTTCCCAGACAATAAGCCCAATCAAATCATTGTGTATATCGAATACCCAGAAGGTACCGATATTGAAAAAACCAATAAAATCACCAAGGATATTGAGGGAAGAGTCTATGACATTATCAATTCCGAAGCCTATATGCACGGGGATTATAATTTTATGACCGAGAGCGCCGTGTCACAAGTGGGTGAAGGTGCCGGTAACCCTCAAACGGATGGAGGTTCGAGCGCCGAAATGCCAAATAGGGGTAAAATTACCGCTACACTTAGAGAATTTAAGTATCGTGAAGGTGCAGATAGTCAGGAGCTTTTAAGAAAGGTTCAAGAAGCCCTGAAAGATGTTTACCCAGGTGTAGCCATTTCTGTGGAAAAAGATGCGGTTGGACCTCCTGTGGGCTACCCTATCAACATTGAATTGGAAGGGGAAGACTATACAGAGTTGATCAACACGGCCGAAAGGATGCGAAACTTTATCAATTCCCGAAATATTCCAGGTATTGATGAGCTCAAAATAGATGTAAACAAATCCAAACCATCCCTCTTAGTTCAAGTAGACCGCAAAAAAGCTGGTGAGCTTGGAGTTGCTACCGGTCAAGTTGGTCAACAGCTGCGTAGTTCCATTTTTGGTTCCAAAGCGGGTATTTACAAGGAAGGTGGTGAAGATTATGATATTTATGTACGATTCAATGAAGCTGACCGATACAACACAAGTGCTTTGTTCAACCAGCGCCTTACGTTCAGGGACCCTTCTAGTGGCCAGATTAAGGAAGTCCCAATTTCTGCCGTCACCAAGCAAACCAGCAGCACAGGTTTTAGTGCTATAAAGCACCGTGATGTAAAACGAGTGGTAACAGTTTACTCTGCTTTGGCATCGGGCTATACAGATGCCGGGGCCATTGTAGGGAAGATTCAGGAAGAGATGAATGATTTTGAAAATCTTCCGGATAACATCAAAATTGATTACACAGGGCAAATCGAGGAGCAGAACAAGCAAATGGCTTTCTTAATGGGCGCCTTTTTCACAGGGCTTGGACTGATATTTTTCATACTGATATTCCAATTCAATTCCATTAGCAAACCAGGAATTATAATGCTTGCCATTTTCTTGAGTTTGATCGGGGTTTTCGGTGGAATTGTCGCCACAGGAAGTGCGTTCGTAATCATGATGACTATGATGGGGATTATTTCCCTAGCAGGTATTGTAGTGAACAACGGGGTAGTGCTTTTGGACTACACACAACTTTTGATAGATAGAAAAAAAGTGAACCTAGACTTGGAAGAGGCCGAACTATTGGAACCAAATGACTTTATGGAAGCTGTGGTAAAAGGTGGTAAAGCCAGATTGCGACCTGTATTGCTTACAGCAATCACAACCATCTTAGGTTTGATTCCTTTGGCCACAGGATTCAACATCAACTTCTTTACTTTGATGAGCGACTTTAACCCCAACATTTATTTTGGGGGTGACAACGTAATTTTCTGGGGACCCTTGGCATGGACGGTAATCTACGGCTTATTTGTAGCGACCTTCTTAACATTGGTTGTGGTACCTATCCTTTTCAGTTTGGTGTACAAGCTTAAACTAAGAATGAGAAAAAGAAAATTAAAAAGGGAAGAGCAAAAACAAGAACGGATTGAGACCGCTACGGTATAGCACTGGTAAAAGCCCCAACAAAAAAGCCCCGACCATTTGGTCGGGGCTTTTTCTTAATCATTGATTTTAAAATTACTGGTTAACCGTGACTGCATCGCCATGGTTCCAATTTTTTACTTGTACAATACGGTTGTCTGTAAAGTCAACTTCGCTTAAAACATCATCCTTCCAAAAAAACCATTTACCGGTCTTTTCTCCGTTTACATATTGGCCAGTGGCAATTTTCTTACCTTCCACATTGAACATTACCCAATCGCCATGCAATTTTCCGTTCATCATATATCCGGTTTGGGCAATTTCGCCGTTGTCATGAAAATAAGTGGCTTTCACCATTTTTCCCATTTTTTCAAAGGTCGGTTTAATATCTTGAGCAGATACGCTAACCGCAAACATCACCGCCAAAAATAATACTGCTTTTTTCATACTATATGGGATTTTTATATTGTTGTTATCTAATGATAACGTAACAAAGTTACTTAAATTTTACGATAATTACATATTTAGATAACATTTAGTTTACATTAAATTAACTTTAAAGTTTTATTTCACTGTTAATCAATTCATTATAATAATGCCAAAATTATGTTTTCAAGCTTTTGACGAGGATTTTTGGTCTTTTATCCCTAAAAAATTACCAAAATGTAATACTAATGTTAATTTAATGTTATATAATCACTTTGGATTCCTCTCTTTTTTGCCATCAAAAATCATTAGAAACAGAAAATGCATATATCCACTATAAAATACCCGTATTACTATTAAATTTGGGCTCTCATAACAAACATCATGTACAGAAGCAATACTTGTGGTGCATTAAGAGCATCGGATATAGGTTCAGAAGTTATTTTAAGTGGATGGGTACACAAGGTCCGTGACAAAGGTTTTGTAGCTTGGATTGACCTACGTGACCGTTATGGCATTACCCAATTGGTATTTGATCAAGAACGCACTTCCAAGAAACTTTTGGACCAAGCCCGAGAATTGGGACGTGAAACCGTTATCCAAGCCAAAGGCGAGGTGATAGAACGTGCTTCCAAAAACCCAAATATTCCCACCGGAGAAATCGAAGTGCTTGTTACTGAGCTCACTATATTGAACAATTCTTTGCTTCCCCCTTTCACTATTGAAGATGAGACCGATGGTGGTGAAGACATAAGAATGAAGTACCGTTACTTGGATATCCGTAGAAATCCAGTAAAGAACAAGCTTATCTTTAGACATAAAGTGAGCATGGAGGTTAGAAAATATCTATCCGACCAAGGCTTTATCGATATTGAAACTCCATATTTGATAAAATCCACTCCCGAAGGTGCTAGGGACTTTTTGGTGCCAAGCCGAATGAACGAAGGTCAGTTTTATGCCCTACCCCAATCTCCCCAGACCTTTAAGCAATTGCTAATGGTCGGTGGAATGGACAAATATTTCCAGATTGTGAAATGTTTTAGGGATGAAGACCTGCGAGCAGACCGCCAGCCCGAGTTTACGCAGATTGACTGTGAAATGGCCTTTGTGGAACAAGAAGACATCTTGAACACCTTTGAAGGCTTAACCAAACACCTTTTGAAGGAAATCAAAGGAGTAGACGTCGAGGAATTCCCAAGAATGACCTATGATGATGCCATGCGACTGTATGGTAACGACAAACCCGACATCCGTTTTGGAATGCAGTTCGGCGAGCTTAACCAAGTGGCGCAGCATAAAGATTTCAACGTATTCAACTCCGCAGAATTGGTTGTTGGGATTGCAGTCCCTGGAGCAGCTTCGTACACTAGGAAGGAAATTGACAAATTGGTGGACTGGGTAAAACGCCCTCAAGTCGGTGCCAAGGGTATGGTCTACGTTAAATGTAACGAAGATGGCACCTATAAATCTTCCGTGGACAAATTTTACGACCAAGAGGATTTGGCCAAATGGGCAGAGATAACGGGAGCCAAGCCGGGAGACCTTATCTGCGTGCTCTCTGGAAACACCAACGAAACCCGTGCACAATTAAGCGCCCTTCGAATGGAATTGGCAACTCGTTTAGGCCTCCGAAAATCAGATGAGTTTGCCCCATTGTGGGTAGTGGACTTCCCGCTATTGGAACTTGATGAAGAAACTGGTGCTTACCACGCCATGCACCACCCATTCACCTCACCAAAACCAGGTCAGTTGGAATTGCTGGAAACAAAACCAGGTGAAGTAAAAGCGAACGCCTACGATTTGGTATTGAACGGAAACGAAATTGGCGGTGGTTCCATCAGGATTTATGATAAAGAAATCCAAGCGACCATGTTCAAGCACTTGGGCTTTACGCCAGAAGAAGCAAAAGCTCAGTTTGGCTTTTTAATGGATGCTTTCCAATACGGGGCACCTCCCCATGGTGGTATTGCATTTGGTTTGGATAGGTTGGTCGCCATTTTGGGAGGACAAGAAACCATTCGTGACTTTATCGCCTTCCCTAAAAACAATAGTGGGAGGGATGTTATGATCGACGCACCAGCCAACATTGACGAAGAACAATTAAAAGAGCTCCATTTAAAATTGGACTTATGATATATTGAAATCCCGCTAAAAAGAGGGATTTTTTAATACTTTTAATAGTATTATATACCTAGATGCCCTACAGCAACAAAAAATTGCTCACCCGTTTTCTAAAATGGCGATATAGAAATATCTCCAATAGGACCTTTATTCAAATAATGAGCCTGATTGTGGGTTTTTTGGCTGGTTTGGTTGCCGTAACCGTAAAAAACTCCACCTATTTTATAGAATCCCTTCTAAAAAAGGGTATCGTATTTTCAGAGAACCAATTGTATTTTATTCTACCTACCATAGGACTCACCTTGGTTTATCTCTACGTGAAATTTATACATAAAGAACCTTTGCAACATGCGGTTTCATCGATAATTTTTTCCTTATCCAAAAAGAGGGGGTTACTCAAACTCAAGGATATTTATACCCCTTTGATCACCGCTCCACTTACAGTAGGGTTCGGTGGTTCTGTAGGTTTGTTGGGGCCAGCGGTGAAATCGGGTTCTGCGGTAAGTTCCAATATTAGCCGATTGTTCCATATCGATGCCAAGACCAGAACACTTTTAGTAGCCTGTGCTTCGTCAGGTGCCATTGCCTCCATTTTTCAATCCCCCATAGCAGCCATCATTTTTGCCGTTGAGGTATTTACTTTGGATTTGACCATGATGTCCATGTTACCACTGCTACTGGCATCAATTTCTGGAGTTTTGACATCCTATTTCTTTTTGGGCAATGAAGTATTGTTCAGTTTTTCCCTCTCCGAAGGGTTTCAGTTAAAAGACACCCCTTTTTATATCTTGTTGGGTGTTGGTACAGGGTTTGCGTCCATTTATTTTACCAAGATGTATTTCGCAATACTGTCACTTTTCAAAAAACTAAAAAGTCCAAAATACAAGCTCTTGGTGGGAGGTATTGCCATTGGAGTAATGCTCTATGCCATTCCCCCACTCTACGGTGAAGGTTTTGGGTTCATCAACAACCTATTGGATGGTGATCATTTAAAAGCACTTGGCACTACCCCATTTGACAACTATACCGATAATATTTGGGTCGTGATCACGCTTTTGTTTGGGATTACCATCTTCAAAGCCATTGCCATGACCACTACTATTGGAGCTGGTGGGGCTGGTGGAGTATTTATCCCTACCATGGTAATGGGCAGCACTTTGGGCAATGTAGTTGCCAAAGTAATCAACAATTTGGGATTGGGCTTCTCTGTATCCGAAAGTAATTTTACCCTAATCGGTATGTCCGGTTTGATAGCCGGGGTAATCCATGCCCCCTTGACAGCCATATTCTTAATAGCCGAAATAACTGGTGGTTATCAACTCTTTGTTCCATTGATGATTACAGCCTCCATCTCTTATTTGATCACCAAAAATGCACTTGATTACACCATTTACACCAAAGAATTGGCCAAAATTGGAGCTCTTTTATCTCACAATAAGGACCAAATGGTATTGGGACTAATGGAAATGGACGACGTTATCGAAAAAAATTTCAGGGCCGTTAATCCAAAAATGTCATTGGGTGAAATGCTACATCAATCCGTATCAAAATCCAAAAGAAACCTTTTTCCCGTATTGAGCGATGATAAAAAATTGATTGGTATTATTGTTCTAGACGATATCCGGCCCATGATGTTTGATACGGAATTGTATAACACAGTTTTTGTAGAAAGCTTGATGCATGCCCCTCCCGAGGTTATCTTTTATGAAACAGACAATATGAAACAGGTGATGAAAAAATTTCAGGATAGCGGTGCTTGGAATTTACCCGTCATCAGAAATGGAAAATACGAAGGCTTCATATCCAAATCAAAAATGTTGACCGCTTATCGAAGAAAATTGATTAATTATTCACAATGAAAATCAAACTAAAACATATTGTTTTCCTCATTATGTTGGCATCCCTAGGGTCAATATTCTATGGGTTAACTTTGGAAGAAGAGCATCCCCAAGCCCCAAAATATATTGGAGGAGGTACTATTGGACTCTTTTTGGTGGCCATGCCCCTTTTCCTTTGGAAAGAAAGCAAGTCCAAAAACATGAAAGATTATATGCTTACAAAGGAAAATATTAAGAAAATGCAAGAAAAAGAGGATAAAAAGACAAAATATTAATAATTTTCTTAAAATTTAAACTTCTTTTCATCAAATCAGTCGCAAAAAAAGTTACTTTCGTATTTTAACATTTTATTTAATTTTTAATGACTGGTACAGTAAAATTTTTCAATGAATCCAAAGGTTTTGGGTTTATTACAAACGACGACACAGGAAAAGACATCTTTGTTCATGTTACGGCATTGAACGGTGTGGAATTGAACGAAGGCGACAAAGTAGAATACATTGAAGAAGAAGGAAGAAAAGGAGTGGTTGCTGCACAAGTGCAGGTAATCGGATAACAATATTTTATTTTGATTTGATTTAAAAACCCTGGCACTGCCAGGGTTTTTTATTTAGTTGAGGTTTCTTCTTTGGATGAAAAATCGCTTTAGAAGTTCAGCAGCTTCCTTTTCCATAACACCCCCAACCACTTCAGTTTTTGGATGTAAGTGCCCTCCCATCACACCAAAACCACGCTCCAAATCTGCTGCGCCATAGACCACTCTCGAAATTTGACTCCAATACAGGCCCCCAGCACACATTTGGCAGGGTTCCAAAGTAACGTACAAAGTACAATCTCGAAGATATTTACCGCCCAAAAAGTTAGAAGCTGCAGTAATGGCCTGCATTTCGGCATGGGCCGTAACATCCTTCAAGCGCTCCGTTAGGTTATGGGCCCTTCCAATGATTCTATTATTTACTACAATAACCGCCCCAACAGGGACTTCACCATTTTGAAAGGCTATTTCGGCCTCTTGCAAGGCTCGTTTCATAAAATAAGTGTCATCAAACGGGTTCTCCACAACTTTTTATATCATTTTCAACAGATTGCTAAGCTACACATAAAATAATTTTAGGGAGAAGTGATACTTTTGTTTTTATTCATTGGAAAAGCTGTTAACACATATCGAATCCCCCGAGGACCTCAAAAAACTAAACTTGGATGAGCTGCCCAAACTCGCCCAGGAATTAAGGGAATTTATTATTGATATCGTCTCCATCAAAGAAGGGCATTTGGGGGCCAGTTTGGGTGTTGTGGAACTCACCATAGCACTGCATTATGTGTTCAACACCCCCAATGACAAACTCATTTGGGATGTAGGCCACCAAGCTTATGGGCACAAAATCCTAACAGGAAGAAAGGAGATTTTCGAGACGAACCGACAACTAGGCGGAATAAGCGGTTTCCCAAAGCGAAGCGAAAGTGAATATGACGATTTTGGAACTGGGCATAGCTCTACCTCCATCTCGGCGATACTTGGAATGGCGATGGCCTCCAAACTTAAAGGAGACCTTAACAAACAACATATTGCGGTGGTGGGCGATGCCTCTATTGCTAGTGGAATGGCCTTTGAAGGATTGAACCATCTGGGAGTGACCAATGTAAACGCACTAATTGTACTCAACGATAATGCCATTGGCATCGACCCCAGTGTTGGTGCCCTAAAAAAATATCTTACCAATGTAAAGGCGGGTACAGCCAAGGATGAAAATATTTTTGAATGCCTCAACCTCAACTATTCGGGGCCCATTGATGGACATGACGTAAAAGCTTTGGTCGCGGAACTGGGACGTCTAAAAAATGTAGAAGGTCCAAAATTGCTCCACATTATTACCACAAAAGGGAAAGGATTAAAAAAGGCAGAAGAAGACCAAGTAGTGTATCATGCCCCTGGAAAATTTGATAAAATCACAGGGGAGCGATTAAAAAAATCAGGGGAAATTCAACCTCCAAAATATCAAGATGTATTTGGGCATACCATCGTGGAATTGGCTCAAAAGAATGAAAAAATTGTTGGGATTACCCCTGCTATGCCCAGCGGCAGTTCCCTAAAATTTATGATGGACGAAATGCCCGATCGTGCTTTTGATGTGGGAATAGCCGAACAGCACGCGGTCACCCTTGCCGCAGGTATGGCCACTCAGGGATTGGTGCCATTTTGCAATATTTACTCTACTTTTTTACAGCGGGCCTATGATCAAGTAATACACGATGTGGCTTTGCAAAAACTGCCCGTTATTTTCTGTTTGGACCGGGCTGGTTTGGTGGGACAAGATGGCCCTACCCATCACGGGATTTTTGATATGGCTTTTTTACGGTGCATTCCAAATCTCATTGTTTTTGCTCCAATGAACGAAATGGAACTCAGAAACATCATGTACGCCGCACAGATGGGATTGGACAATCCTATTACTATCAGGTATCCAAGAGGACGAGGTGTGACCATTGACTGGAAAAATGATTTTGAGACCATTGAAATGGGTACCGCCCGATGTTTGAAAGAGGGTTCAAAAATTGCTGTACTTACCATAGGCCATATTGGTAACGTCGTAGCAGAACTCATTGAAAAATTAGGTCATCCAGAAAAAGTCGGACACTACGATATGCGTTTTGTAAAACCACTGGACAAAAACACTTTGCGCACAATTTTTAGCCAGTACCAGTATATCATTACTGTTGAAAATGGCTCAAAAATGGGTGGTTTTGGTTCTGCAGTATTGGAATTTGCCAACGAAGAAGGATTTTCAAAACCTGTTAAAATATTTGGTGTTCCCGACCAATTTGTGGAACAAGGAACAATACCCGAAACCCACCATCTGGCTGGTATAGATTTTGATACCATACATTCTTATATACAATCAACCTTAAACCAATGCGAATAAATTGTTTTTTAATTCTATTCCTTACCGTTTTCCTTTCTGCCAATGCACAGATATCCCGCCTAAAGGTTTTTGAACCCGACAGCACCGATTCTGGTTTTAAAATTGTTCGCATCAAAGATGTCAAACTAAAATATTTGACCAGAAGTGCCAAGCTCACGGATCCTCGAACGGTATTGAACAGGGTAAAACCTTTGAGTGTTTGGCACAATCGGTTCCAGCCTACTTCCTTTTGGAAAAAGGTCAACAAATTTGGGCTAAATATCAGCGAGGTAGCCTTTGTAAACTGGAATGCAGGGGGCGATAACTCGGTATCGGCCCTGGCAAGTGCAGATTTTTTACGGAATTACAAGTTCAGATATTTAAATTGGAACAATGAGGCTCAAATCAGATATGGCCTCAATGCACAGGAAGGAAGAAAACTTCGAAAAACTGACGACCAGATACGTTTATCCACCACCCTTAGTTTTAGAAAGGACACTATCACCAATTGGTACTATTCTGTAAAAGCGAACTTCAGAACCCAATTTTCGAACGGTTATAAATATCCTGATAGGGAAAACCCTATTTCAAGGTTTATGGCTCCTGGATATGCATTTGTCGGTGTAGGTACATCCTATATCCCTCCAAAAGACAAATTCAACCTGTATATTTCACCCGCTACCATGAAATCCACTTTTGTACTGGATGAAGTACTCTCCAACCAAGGGGCATTCGGTGTGGAAAAAGGTAAAAAAGTCTTTTTAGAACTTGGTTTTCTTATCACCAATACTTGGGAAACAGAAATTGCCAGAAATGTATTGATGAACCATCGCCTTAACCTTTATACCGACTACGTACGGAGTTTTGGCAATATTGATGTGGATTGGGAATTGAATTTTAACCTAAAGGTTAATGAATTTCTTGCCGCCAACATTGGCACCCACATTATTTTTGATGATGATATTAAATTTGATGAGGAAATTGCGGAAGACGATTCCATAATCAACCCAGGTGTATCCCGAATACAGTTTAAGCAGTTACTTGGAGTAGGGTTGCTCTATACGTTTTAGACCTTGCGCCCTGTTAATTTATCATGAATATGCACGGCCGCACTATCCGATAAACTGGCCACAAAACAACTCGTGTCCAACAGTATCTTATAAGTTGATGTATCCGTATTGCGATAGTTCTCGGGTAAACTTTTGATGAGCAATCGGTCGTAATTGGTGTCCCGCCCTTCTTTAACATTGATCAAGGCCGAAGTATACATATCCAAAAGGTCCGATATAATACGATAGCCTGCCAATTCTTTATCCACTACTTCGGTGGATTGATAAATCTTCTCCACACTCAACTTGATGATATCCTCTACCTGTGCTTTATACTTTCCTTTATCGAGTAAGGAAACATCAAACTCTCCATTTAGGATTTTATCCTCATTCTTTACAAAAACATCGACCGCATCGCCGATCAAAGTACTTATGGCAAGTGCCCTCAAATAGCTCAATCTATCACTTGAAGTAGTCATGGCATTGTATTTTTTGGTGTTGATGTTGTCCTTCACCAAATTGATGAGATACTCCAAGGCATATTCTTCAGGAATCAACCCCAAATTGATTCCATCCTCAAAATCGATGATGGTATAGCAGATATCATCCGCGGCCTCCACCAAATAGGTAAGCGGGTGTCTTAAAAATCCTGTTTTTGGATGATTTGGATTAGGCAACAATCCAATTTCTTCTACGAGTTCAATAAAAAACTCCTTTTCTGACTGAAAGAACCCAAACTTTTTATCTACAATATTTCTCGATGGCTTTTTTGGCAACGAAGCTTTTGGATATTTTATAAAAGCTCCAAGGGTAGCGTAACTTAAGCGCAGTCCACCGGGAACTCCTTCCCTAGACTCGGTCAATAATTTAAAGCCATTGGCATTGCCCTCAAAATCGATAAGGTCTTGGTATTCTTCTGCGGTCAGGATATCTTGGTATTGCTTTCCCTTGCCCTGCTTAAAATAATTCCCGATGGCTTTTTCCCCGCTATGTCCAAACGGAGGGTTACCAATATCATGAGCTAATGCGGCGGCGGCTACAATAGCACCAAAATCGTTAAAATGGTGACCATGCACCTCAGATAGAAATGGGTATTTGGCCAAAATTTGTTGTCCGGCAATACGCCCCAGGCTTCTTCCTACCACCGACACCTCCATACTGTGCGTTAAGCGTGTATGCACAAAATTCTTCTGTGAGCCAACTGCAATGGGCATTGGAAACACTTGTGTCTTATCTTGCAAGCTTCTAAAAGCGGATGAAAAAATGATTCGGTCGTAGTCCACCTCAAACCCAAGTCGGGTTTCATTTTGCTCCTTTCGCAATCGTTTTCCGGTATCTCCGTGTCGCTTTAAAGAGAGTAGCTGCTCCCAGTTCATTGGCCATTGATTTATAGCGAAGATATATCAAAAGATGAACCTATGTCCAACACATGGAAAATATTGATATTTTTGAGGCCGTATTTGGTAACATTTTGTTAACCTTATTGCCGATTTATAATGGCATTTTTGTCATATTTCTGAAAGAATGGGGGAGAATATTTACATTTTCATGGTTGTTGCATTAGGTGTTTTGGCCATTACCGATTTGGTAGTAGGTGTCAGTAACGATGCAGTTAACTTTTTAAACTCGGCAATCGGGTCTAAGGCGATTTCCTTCAGAACCATAATGATTGTTGCCAGTATCGGTATTGCGTTCGGCGCGATGTCATCCAGTGGGATGATGGAAGTTGCCCGAAAAGGCATCTTTAATCCCGGTGAATTTGTGTTCGAGGAAATCATGTTCATTTTTATGGCGGTGATGATTACGGACATTCTGCTGTTGGATTTCTTCAATACCTTAGGTATGCCCACCTCGACCACGGTATCTATTGTTTTTGAACTTTTGGGTGCCTCTGTGGCCATCTCATTGATTAAAATAGCCGATACTCAGGGAGGTTTTTCAGATTTGGCTACCTATATCAATACCGATAAGGCGGCGGAAATTATCTTTGGTATTTTACTTTCAGTTTTTATTGCCTTCTCCATTGGTGCCCTAGTCCAGTTTATTTCAAGGGCTCTGATTTCTTTTAATTACATGACAAGATCTAAATGGGTCGAATCTGTTTTCGGAGGTTTGGCTATTTCAGCAATAGTATATTTTATTTTAGTCAAGGGTCTTAAGAGTGCAGCACTTTTTGATGGTGTCCTCTCAGAATTTGTCGCTACCCAACCATTGGCCTTCTTGGCCGGCAATTTTGTGTTCTGGACTTTGGCCTCGTATATCGTAGCAAGTTTGTTGAAATGGAATATTTATAGGATAGTTATTGGTTTTGGAACCTTTGCTTTGGCTATGGCCTTTGCAGGTAACGATTTGGTGAACTTTATCGGTGTGCCTATTGCTGCGCTTCAATCTTATCAAGACTGGAGTGCTTCTGGAATAGCACCGACAGAATTTAATATGCGTGGATTGGCCGCGGCAGTGCAGACCCCTACGATGCTATTATTACTTTCAGGAGCCGTAATGGTGATTACACTTTGGTTTTCTTCGAAAGCCAAAGGGGTGGTAAAGACTAGTGTAGATTTAGCTAGACAGGACGAAGGCGATGAGCGTTTTCAGCCGAATTACCTTTCCCGCCAAATTGTAAAATTCAGCATTGTTGCTTTTGAGAATATTTCCAAGGTTATTCCTTCATCAATACGATCTCAAATTGACAAACAATTTGTATTGCCCCAAACTTATGTGCCAAAGAGCAAAACACAGGAACAACCAGCGTTTGATTTGGTAAGAGCTTCCGTAAACCTGATGGTGGCTAGTGTGCTTATCTCCATTGCTACATCAATGAAATTGCCGCTTTCCACTACCTATGTAACCTTTATGGTAGCCATGGGTACGTCTTTGGCCGATAGAGCCTGGGGAGCGGAAAGCGCGGTTTACCGCGTTGCCGGGGTATTAAACGTAATCGGTGGTTGGTTCTTCACTGCGCTTAGCGCATTTGTTGCTGCCGCAATCATAGCCTATTTACTTTTTATCGGAAAATTTGTTTCGCTAGTTTTAATGTTGATTGCAGCTGCTGCTATTTTGCTTCGCAATTACATTTCCCACAATAAAAAGACCAAGGAAATTAAAGCGGAGGATAGCTTGCGCAGAGCAGAAAGCAGTTCCATTCAAGGTGTCATTGAGGAGAGTGCTACCAATATTGCCAATGTGGTAAAACGGAGCAACCGCATATACTCCAATTCTATTCAAGGGTTGTCCAAACACGATCTTGATTTCTTGAAGAAAAACAAAAAACAGAGTAAAAAGCTGGCAAATGAAATAGAGGGCTTAAGAAATGATACTTTCTACTTCATCAAAAACTTGGATGAAGCCCATGTAGGTGCCAGTAATTTTTACATCAATATTATGGGGTACTTGACTGATATGTCCCAGTCCTTGGAATATATCGGAAAGGTAAGTTATAACCATGTGAACAACAATCACAAAAAACTAAAATACAATCAAATCAAAGAGCTCAAAGAAATTGATATCGCTTTGGAAAAGATTTTTAACAGCACCCAAAAAGCATTCGAAGATCGTTCTTTTGAGCAAGTAGGGACCGTTTTAAATTCCAGAGAGGAGCTGTACGATATGGTTTCCCAAAAAATCAACCAGCAGGTCTCCAGGACAAGGACAGAGGAATCAAGTCCCAAGAACACTACATTGTACTTCTCACTTTTATTGGAAAGTAAGGACTTGATTACCGCAATGATGAATCTTTTGGAACAATACTATGCCGAGCACGACAGTTCCGTAGCTCCAGCGACCATCGAAAAGAAATAAAAATCGGTATCTTTCCTGTCAATAAATATAATTGATATGAAAAGGTATTTTTTTGCTCTCTTGGCAATCGGTTTATTTTCAATAATTACTGGTCATTCCCAATCACTTTCTGCGGATGAAGTTTTGGAAAATGCCATCGCATTCCATGATCCCAATGGCAATTGGGCAAACCTAAATGCTAACTTAAAGGTAGTTATGGAAACTCCAAACCGTCCTGAGCGTACAAGTATAATTGCCGTGGATTTTCCAAACCAAGAGTTTACCTTGGATGTAGAACAGGCCGACAATTCCTATACCTATAAGATCAATGGGGAATCTTGCGAAATAACATTGAACGGAAGCAAAGATATTTCCGGAGAAGATACTGAGAAATTCCGCTTGAACTGTGAGCGCGGCAATTTCATGAAAGACTACTATACTTACTTATACGGCCTTCCTATGAAGTTGAAGGATCCTGGCACCCATTTGGACCCTAAAGTCCAAAAAAAGACCTTCAAGGGCAAAGAATATTTGGTGCTGAATGTAACCTATGATTCCGAAGTGGGCACAGATGAGTGGTATTTTTATTTTGACCCCGCTACCTACGCCATGGAAGTGTATCAGTTTTACCACGATGAGAGTAAAAATGATGGGGAATACATCCTTTTGGAAGGATTGGAAGAAATTAATGGGATAAAAATGCCCAAAACCAGAGCATGGTACGTAAACAAGGATGATAAATATTTAGGAACAGATACTTTGGAAAAAATTTAAATTTGATGAGAACAGCAATTCTACCCCTATTCATTCTTTTACTTTTCCAGACTACTATTTTTTCACAAACGAAAGAAAAGGATTGGATGCTAGGACCTTTTGAACGTCCAGAAAACGCCCAACCCATTTTACAGAAAGATGCCGCATCCACGTTTAAGGATCCCATAACGCAAAAAATTGTGCATTGGGAATCCATGGCAACGTTTAACCCCGCTGCCATAACAAAAAATGATTCCATTTATGTATTGTACCGTGCTGAAGAAAAATTAGGGGAAAAGGAAATTGGCGGACATCGTTCCCGAATTGGAATGGCTACTTCTACTAACGGATCTACCTATAACAAATGGCCAGAACCTGTTTTTTATCCTAATGAAGATGGTCAAAAAGTCAACGAATGGCCAGGTGGTATCGAAGACCCAAGAATCGTTGAGACCGAAGAAGGCCATTACGTACTGACCTATACCCAATGGAACCGAAAAACACCCAAACTTGCGGTTGCCACATCAAAAGATTTAAAACATTGGGACAAACATGGACCAGTTTTCCAGAACTATAAAAAAGGTGTTTATCACGAAAAAGAAACCAAATCCGGAGCCATTGTAACGGAACTTAAAGACGGTAAATTGGTCGCTGCAAAAATCAATGGCAAATATTGGATGTACTATGGCGTGCCTCATATTTGGTTGGCAACTTCAACCAATTTGATAGATTGGAAACCCGTGGAGACCTATGAAGGCAAATTAGCGCCTGTTTTAAGCCCACGACCTGGTTATTTTGATTCTTGGTTGGTTGAGGCCGGTCCGCCTCCATTACTAACTGATAACGGCATTGTGGTACTGTACAATGCAGGAAATTCACAAAATATTGGTGTAAAGGAATTGGGAAACAGAATCTACACCGGGGGCCAAGCCCTTTTTGATGCAAAAGAGCCTTGGAAACTTCTGGACCGTACCGATAAGCCTTTTATAAAACCCGAATTACCTTTTGAAAAGTCAGGCCAATATAAAGATGGCACCACCTTTCTTGAGGGGTTGATATTATTCAAAAATATTTGGTATTTATACTACGGGACCGCCGATAGCATGGTTGGAATCGTTACTGCTAAACAGTAAGATTATCTATAAAAATTCATCTCGTCCAGATATTTCCAAACGGAATACGGGAGCATGGGACGGATATTTTTACCTGCTTTGTGGGCCTTGCGTATAAAGGTGGACGATATTTCCATAATCGGTGCATCAACCTTGGTAATTTTCGGATGTCCTTTAAATTGATGTTCTATCTCCCCATGTGAAATTCTAGGGTACACATGGATAGAATAATGTTCCAAAATGGCCTCATAGTTTTTCCATTTGTGGAAACTTTTCAAGTTATCCTCCCCCATTATGAGAGAAAACTGATGGTCTGTACCATACTTATCATCTAAATGAGCCAAGGTATTGGTGGTATAATTGGGCTGAGGAAGGTCAAACTCTATTTTGCTAGGTTTTAGCTTAGGATAACCCTGAACTGCTTCATACACCATCTGATACCGATGATTGTCATCCAAAAGTGATTGTTTGGTCTTAAATGGGCTTCGTGGAGTAATAATAAACCAAACCTCATCCAGGTCCGAGAACTCCACCATATGGTTCGCTAAGACCAAATGGCCTATATGTATCGGGTTAAAGGTTCCAAAAAAGAGCCCTACCTTTTTCATTTTCTAATCTTCTTTAGGAGGTACTTCGGCCCCAACAAAATCGGCAACCAATTTATGGGCCTCATCCAGAGCAACATCGAGGTCGTAGTTCTTGATGATCTTGTCGAACTGAGGTGCCGTGGCAAGCTCTACCGAAGCCTTGGCTATACGCATGTTTATTTTATCGTCGCTTTCAGTACTTCGTTTTTTCAGTCTGATTTTGAGTTCATCAACACTGGGTGGTTTTACAAAAACGGCCAATGTTTTTTCAGGAAACTTCTTTTTAATTCTAAGTCCTCCGGAAACATCAATATCAAAAATCACATTTTTCCCTTCGGCCCAAAGACGTTCCACTTCACTTTTGAGAGTGCCATAAAAGTTATCCCGGTACACTTCTTCCCATTCCAAAAAATCACCGTCTTTGATGTGCCTTTTAAATTGGGAAACGGACATAAAATAATAGTTGACATTGTTTTTTTCTTTTCCTCTACGTGGACGAGAGGTTGCAGAAATGGAAAACGCCAAATTCAACTCAGGTTGATTCAACAAATGTTTGACAATCGTGGTTTTTCCACTGCCGGAAGGTGCTGAGAAAATAATAAGTTTACCGCCTTCTGTCATAATACATTGAGCATTTGTTCCTTGATTTTTTCCAATTCATCCTTCATCTGCACCACCAATTGTTGCATTGGGGCATAGTTGGCCTTGGAACCGATGGTATTGATTTCCCTTCCTATTTCCTGAGAAATGAAACCTAATTTTTTCCCATTGGAGTCATCGGAATTCAAGGTGGTTTCAAAATATTTTAAGTGGTTGGCCAAACGAACCTTCTCTTCTGTAATGTCGTATTTTTCGAGATAATAGATGAGCTCTTGCTCAAACCTATTGGCATCCAACTCCACTTTAAGGTCGGCCACTGCTTTGTCCAATCGTTCCCTTACCGTCCCCAGACGTTCAGGGTCCATGGCTTTCACAGCTTCCAAAAGTTCATTTAAATTCTTCAGTCTGGCCACAAAATCCTCTTCCAAAACCTTCCCTTCTTCATTGCGAAACTCAACTATTTTGGAAAGGGCTTCATTCATCGCTTCTTTTATGGCCTTGTACTCTTCTTCATCTATATCGTCCTTATCCGTTTTAAGGGTATCCGGCATGCGCAATGCCATTTCCAAGAGCTTAATATCATCCCCTTTGGCTATATCAGCTAATTGGTCCATATAATTCTTTACCACTCCTTTGTTGACCTCGGCCGTAGTTTCTTCTCCAGTAATTTCAACATAAAGACTAAAATCAACCTTTCCCCTGTTCAAGGCACTGGCAATCATTTTACGTAATTCCAATTCTTTTTCCCTGTAGAATTGAGGAAGTCTGGCATTGATGTCCAAATTTTTGCTGTTGAGCGATTTGAGCTCAATGGTAATTTTCTTGGAAGGAAGCTGCACTACATGCTTCCCAAAGCCTGTCATGGATTGAATCATATATGTATGATAAATTTTGCCAAAGGTAACCAAAATAGGTTTTGGCCAATGAAGATTCTATATAGCAGTATTGGTGTTAGGGAACTAATCCAGTTCCCTAACCCAAATATTTCTATAACTGACCCTGCTGTTGTCCCCATGATCCTGAAGTTTGAGGGGACCTTTTCCATGGGGCGGGTTTTTAGGCCAACCGATGTATGGTGTGGTTCCCTTAATCTCCACATGATCTTGAATCAATACTCCGTTATGGATGACAGTCAATGTACCAGATTTTACTTTCTGCCCCTTTTCAAACTCTGGAGCATGGTAAATAATATCGTAAGTGTTCCATTCTCCAGTGGGAACGGACGCCATGGCCAAGGGCACATGTTGTTTGTAAATGGAACCTACCTGTCCGTTAACATACGTATCGTTGTCATTGTTGTCCAATACCTGCACCTCGTACATGCCATTTAGGAAAACCCCACTGTTAGCTCTATGCTGACCTTCTTGTTGCACTTCTGCCGGTGACTTCCATTCAATATGAAGCTGAACACTTCCAAAATTTTGTTTGGTTTGGATATCTCCGGTTCTGTTGTTCACTGTCATACTGCCATCTTTGTTCAGTATCCATTTGGCAGCGGTACTATCTCGGGAACTGATCCACTTGTCCAAGGAGGTGCCATCAAAAAGTACAATGGCGTCACTTGGGGGAGCACCATCTTCACCCGGAGTTACCTTAGGTGGTACCGGTTTGTAAAATTCAGTTTGTTCCGGTTTGGTGGGCTCTACCTCTTGAGCGGACATAAATCCAACAACAAGTATGGACAAAGCCAATAGTTTGCTTGTTAATTTTGACATACTATAATTCTTTAATCTTTATGTTTCTGAAGGATACCACATTTCCATGATCCTGCAGCCCAATCTTTCCTGTTTTGAATGCTGCAAAACCTTCCCAATCGGCAAATTTGGAATTAGCAACTAGCTCATCCCATTCGGGTCCTTGAACCGGAAACTCCGCTATTTTGGTTCCATTTAAAATCACATGGCCTTCATTGGTTTTATGATTGATCATTAACTCCACGCTATTCCATTCGCCGGCGGGTTTAACCGCCTTTTTAGATGGTGAAACCATGTCGTAAAGTGATCCGGCCAAACGGTCGGTACCATTATTTGCGTCGGGATGCCTCTCATCGTCCAACACCTGAATTTCTGGTCCTGTAAGATACGGCTCTCCATATTTTTCATCTTCCACTACTCCCCAAAAGAAACCACTGTTTCCACCTTCGGCTATATTCCATTCCAAGGTCAAAACAAAATCCGTGTATTCCTTATCGGTAACCAAATTATAGTTGGCTCCATCGGGTCGCTCCTCAGGTGGATAAAGTACCATGGCACCATCTTCCAATTTCCATGGTTCGGTAACTTTCCCTCCGTTATAAAAGTGCCATCCATCAAACGATGACCCATCAAATAAAACTGTGGTTTCCGGTTCCGTCACAACCTCAACCACTTCCTCTTCTACTTCTTCCAGTTGCTCCTTTGGCTTTTCCTTGCAGGCAAATGCAATGGCTATTAAGCCCAATAAAAATGGTTTTCTCATAATCCCAATATTCTTTTAAGTTGTTCTTTATCAATTTCAGCTCCGGCAAAATCATCAAAGGTCTTGGTGGTAGCTTCAATAATATGGTCTTGTATAAACTTGGCTCCTTCGCGAGCCCCTTGTTCTGGACTTTTAATACAGCACTCCCACTCCATTACGGCCCATACATCACATCCATATTGGGTCAATTTGGAAAAAATCGTCTTAAAATCGATTTGACCATCGCCCAAGGAACGGTATCTACCCGCTCTATCTCCCCAATCATTATAACCGCCAAAGGCACCTTTTTTCCCTGTTGGGTTAAACTCTGAATCCTTTACGTGGAACGATTTGATAAACTCGTGGTAAAAATCTATGTATTCGATGTAATCCAATTGTTGCAATACGAAATGACTTGGATCGTACAAAATGTTCACTCTTTTGTGATTTCCCGTAGCTTCCAAAAAGCGTTCGAAGGTATCTCCATCGTGAAGGTCTTCTCCTGGGTGGATTTCGTAGCATACATCAACACCTTCTTCATCAAAATGATTTAGGATAGGCATCCATCGGTTTGCCAATTCTTCAAAGCCCATCTCTACCAAACCCGCGGGTCTTTGAGGCCATGGGTGTGCTGTATGCCAAAGCAATGAGCCCGAAAATGTAGCGTGTACGTCTAGTCCCAATCTGCGACTTGCGGTAGCAGCTTTCTTTACGGTTTCAACCGCCCACTTGGTACGTTCTTTGGGTTTTCCGTGCAGTTCCTTAGGCGCAAAATTATCGAACATAAGGTCATAGGCAGGATGTACTGCGACCAATTGTCCTTGTAAGTGGGTAGATAGTTCGGTTATCTCCAAACCATAGGAATTTATCTTCCCTTTGAGTTCGTCACAATAATCTTGGCTTTCCGCAGCTTTGTCCAAATCTATAAGGAAGGATTCCCAAGTTGGAATCTGAATGCCTTTGTAGCCCAGGTCGGAGGCCCATTTACACATTCCATCCAACGTATTGAACGGAGGTTGACTATCCACAAATTGTGCTAGGAATACAGCTGGTCCTTTTATTGTCTTCATTGAATTTAATTTTAAGGAATTAGGAAATCCCAATAAAATTGGGATTTATCTTCTATATTTAAGAAAAAAACTATGCTATTTTTATATCTCATGTAGTAAAACATAAATATAGGGATTCGTTAACAATTAAAATAACATTAAAGTGATTGAAACTAAAGTTTATGATGCCATTGTTGTAGGTACAGGTATAAGTGGTGGTTGGGCAACAAAGGAATTATGCGAAAACGGTCTAAACGTTTTGGTTCTGGAACGCGGCCCGATGGTGAAGCATGTCCAGGATTACAAGACTATGAACGATGATCCATGGGATTATCCTTTCAAGGGTGAACTCTCTCGGGAGGACAAGGAGAAATATCATAAACAACTTAGGGTTGGATGGGCTCCAAAAGATGACGTAAAGCACTTTTTTGTAAACGACCTGGAACATCCCTATCAAGAAACCAAACGTTTTGATTGGATACGAGGGTACCAGGTTGGTGGACGGTCGTTGACATGGGGCCGACAAAGCTATCGCTGGAGTGATATCGACTTTGAGGCAAACAAAAATGATGGAATCGCAGTGGATTGGCCGGTTCGCTATAAAGATATTGCCCCTTGGTACGATAAAGTGGAAACTTATATAGGTGTCAGCGGTCAGGCTTTAGGACTTGAACAGTTACCTGATGGAAAGTTTCAACCTCCAATGGGATTAAATTGTGTGGAAAAGGATTTGCAACAATCGTTAGACAGCAAATTTGAAGATGGCCGTTTACTGACCATCGGCCGGGTTGCCCATATCACTGAAAATACTACGGATATTGAAGGTCGTGGACCTTGCCAATATCGAAACCGTTGCTGGAGAGGCTGTCCTTTTGGCGGCTACTTTAGCAGTAATTCCTCTACCCTGCCAGCAGCAGAACGAACAGGAAACATGACTTTACGACCTAACTCCATCGTTCATGAGATTACATACGATGATAATCAAAAAAGAGCTACCGGCGTAAAAATCGTTGATGCAGAGACCCATGAAAAATTGGAATTCAAAAGTAAAATTGTGTTCCTGTGTGCGTCGTCCATGGCATCCGTTGGTATTTTACTTCAATCCAAATCCCAACGATTTCCAAACGGCATGGGCAACGAATATGATCAATTGGGGCGAAATATTATGGACCACCACTACCAATTGGGAGCTTCTGCCAAGGTAGATGGCCATTTGGACAAATATTATAAAGGTAGAAGGCCTAACGGTTTCTACATTCCACGTTTTGTAAACTTGGATGAAAAAACCAAACGTAAAGACTTTCTGCGCGGTTTTGGATATCAGGGTAGTGCCAATAGAACCAACTGGTCCGAAATGGTGGCAGAAATGGCGTATGGAAAAGAGCTAAAAGAATCCATTTTAAAACCAGGAGGCTGGGAAATTGGAATGGGCGGCTTTGGTGAAATGTTGCCTTATCATGATAACCGGGTAACCTTAAGTAAGGACAAAAAGGACCAATGGGGTTTGCCCCAATTGGATTTTGATGTTGAATTCAAGGAGAATGAGTATAATATGCGCGAGGCCATAAAAGAGGAAGCCGCCGCAATGCTAAAAGCTGCAGGTTTTAAAAATGTAAATGCCTTTGAAGCCGATACCGGTCCAGGTCTGGGCATACACGAAATGGGAGGTGCACGTATGGGCCATGACCCAAAAACCTCTGTATTGAACAAGCACAATCAACTGCATGCCGTTCCCAATGTTTATGTGACGGATGGTGCCTTTATGACGTCATCAAGCTGTGTTAACCCATCCCTGACTTATATGGCCTTTACGGCAAGAGCTGCGAATCATGCTGCCGAACAATTCAAACAAAATAAATTTTCTTAATACCTACCTATGGAAAATGCTTCTGCCCGCAATTTATGGGGCGACTTTTTAGATGCCCATTTGGAGTTTGCGTCCCAAGATGCTCCAAAAGTGATACATTTTTGCGATAATGAGTCGGATGCAAACACTTGTGCCGATTTAGCCTGCAAAGAAATTAAGAGAGCCACATCGCATTCTTTAAAAGGGTTGCAACTACGCAATGAAAATTTGCCAAAAATCGGGGATTTTTATGTGGTAACCGATTGGGATGGCAACGCAAAGTGCATTTTACGAACCACGAGAGTAAAATTACTACCCTTTTTTAGCATTAGAGAAGAACATGCCCGGCTTGAAGGTGAAGGCGACAAGAGTCTAGAACATTGGAAAAAGTCACATTGGGATTATTACACACGGGAATTGGCCGAATTTGGTAAAGAGCCCAAGGAAAGTATGATCGTGGTTTTTGAGGAGTTTGAAATGTTATATAAAAAATGATGGCCGCCAAAGGCAGCCATCATCATTATTATAAAAGATTATGGATTAATCCATATCCACCCAAACATTGCCCTGCTTGTGGGAAGCTACCGTGTTCTCGATAAAATTGAGACCACGTACGCCATCTGTCATGGTTGGGAATTCTCCACTATTGTAATCTTCTCCACGTATGGCCTTGGCCACACCTAAATAAATATTAGCCATGGCATCAAAAATACCTTCTGGGTGTCCTGGTGGCAATTTGGTTCCATCCAAAGAAAGTTTAGAATTGTATTCGTGTCCTGGTTTGTATACCTGTAGCGGTTCAGGATCGTTCAACTTATAGAGGTAATTGGGATTCTCTTGTTCCCATTTAAAACCTCCTTTTTGACCGTAAATGGCAATGGTCAAGTTGTTTTCTTCACCTGTGGCAACCTGGCTGGCCCTGATAACCCCTTTTACGTTATTATCAAGACGGATTAGTGCTGTACCGTCCATATCCATTACATTGTCATCATACATATAATTGAAGTCACATAACAGTGATTTTACTTGTAATCCGGTAGTAAATTCAATCATATTAAAGGCATGTACACCTATATCCCCCATACAAGAACTGATTCCTGCTTTTTTAGGATCAAGTCTCCACACGGTACCTCGCTTTTCTTTATCATGGATGATTGGATTCATCCAGCCTTGATAATATTGAGCATCTACTTTGTGTACCTTTCCGATAACCCCTTCTTTGATCATCTCACGCATTTGGCGAACCATAGGATACCCGGTGTATGTGTGGGTAACGGCAAAAACCTTTCCGACCTTTTTTAAGGTTTCCTGTAAAATCTTGGCCTCTTCATACGTTGTAGTCATTGGTTTTTCACAGATAACATGAAAACCATTATCCAACAGCTTTTTGGCCATTGGAAAATGAAGAAAATTTGGAGTTAGAATGGAGCATACTTGAATCCTTTGGTCTTCTGGCAACTTCATTTCTTCCTCTATAAGCGTATCAAAGTCTTTATAGATACGATTTGTAGGCACATCTATCTCTTTTGCAAACGCCATACTATCTTCCAAATCTGGGTTGAAGACGGCACCAACAATTTCATAATTATCATTAATGAAAGAGGCAACTCTGTGCAACACCCCAATAAGGGAATCGCCTCCTCCTCCAAGAATTCCAAGTCTGATTTTTTTAGGCATTTTCTGTTATTTTATTTTTAATTAAACAATTTCTTCAGTTGCATGGCCTTGCGGCACTCTTCTTTCTTCCAATTTCTTCCGGAACATAAACAAAATAGCAAACAATATGACTACCGCCAACGGAAAAAACATCATTTTGCCCAAGGTAGCTTTACCTGCAGTAAGTTCAGCAACTTGATCGGTCAAACCTGACGCAACTGCCGTTTCCTTGGCACTATCCAGCCATCCACCGATAACCGGTTGCCAAATTGATGTAGCGAACATCCCTGCTCCCCCAACCAGTGACATCCCCAAAGCTCCAGTCTTTGGAAGGTACTCTGAAGTAAACCCGATCATGGTAGGCCAGAAATAACATACACCCAAGGCAAAAAGAATTGCCGCCAAATAAATCATGGAGCCTTCGGCTATACTCATGCTATATACTGCCGCGGTAGTAACTACGGCGGACATCAGGAGCACCCCAATTGGATTTATTCTATGTACGATAGGACCTGCAAAGTATCGACCTATGGCCATAATACCCGTTACCATGGCCAATATCAACATTGGACTGGCCCCGGAATTTCCTAAAATTCGTTCCACCCATTGTTGTGGTCCGAACTCCGAAATAGCGGTAAGGGTCATACAAATCAATATAAAAATGAACAATGGATCTGCAAGTGATTTTATATTCTTGGCTGTATCGGTTTCCATATGCTCGCTTTCTGGAAATTCTTGCTTGAAGAACATATACCCATAAATCAGCGTAGGAATCAACATAATACCAATCTGTAATTGCCAACCCATTCCAAAATCGGTCATAAACTTGGAGATAAGAGAGCCAATTACGATTCCCCCAGGGAACCAAACATGGAACTTGTTCAACATGGCAGTACGGTTTTTGGTGTACATATCCGCAATCATGGGATTGCATGCCGCTTCCACCGAACCATTAGCAAATCCGATAAAGAATGTGGAGATAATAAGGGTCCAAAATCCTCCTGCTACAATGGTAAGCACCAATCCCAAAAGGTGGCAGACAAATGCTGCTACCATAAGTTTTCGGGCACCGATTTTATTGTAGAGCAATCCCCCAAAAATCATTGCCAATGGAAAACCCAAAAAGGCCATACTGTTTATCCAACCCAATTGTTGGTTGGAAATGCCGAATTCTTCTCCTAGTTGGGTCAGTATTCCTGCCCTAATGGCAAAAGTCATCGAAGTAACGACCAAGGATATACAGGCCGCCAAAAAAAGTTGGTTTTTGTTAACGTTTTTCATGTTTGTATCAGTTAATTGTGGTTGTATCTATATTTTATCTTTTCGACATCGTATGTCTATGATTTATATTCCACTTTTTCGTTTTTAAACAGTAGGGCGAATAAAATTCCCACCCCAAATGCAAAAATAGCCGGGAATCTCCATACACTTACCCAGTCATGGGTGTTTTCGGATAGCTCATACGTGTCAACAATCTGTCCTGCGACCCAAAACCCAATAAGCATTCCCACACCATAGGTTGCTAAAGTAATCAAACCTTGTGCGGCACTTTTATATTTCTCACCTGCTTTGGTATCAGTGTAAATCTGTCCGGATACAAAGAAGAAATCGTAACAGATTCCATGCAATGCAATTCCAATGATCAACATAAAAATTAATTCACCTGTATTTCCGTAAGCAAACAGAAGGTATCTAACGAGCCAAGCTATCATTCCCACTAATATGGTTTTCTTAAACCCAAATTTCTTGAAGAAAAAAGGCAATAACAGCATGAATAGGACCTCGGATATTTGTCCGATTGTCATCATACCGGCTGGACCTACATCTGAGCCCAACACATTGACTGATGCCCCTATCTCTCCTAAGTATTGACCTGCATGCTGATAGTAAAATCCGAGGGGAATACAAATCAAAACGGAGGCTATAAAGAAAATCAAATAGTTTCTGTCCTTTAAAAGCTTAAGTGCATCCAACCCCAATATTTCAGAAACCGAGACTTTTTCTCGTTTGTCCACTTTTGGGGGCGTTTTTGGTAAGGTAAAACTGAAAATTCCCAGAATTGCAGATGCAATTGCCGTCATTAAAAAAGTATTTCGTAAAGCTCCATTGGCTATGCTTTCCGGGGAATCCCATTGAAAAATCAAGCTTATGAAAATCAATCCAGCTATAATCCATCCTATCGTACCAAATACTCTAATGAATGCAAATTCCTTTGAAGGGTCTTTCATTTGATTGAACGAAACAGAATTTACCAGAGCCAATGTTGGCATGTAGGCAATCATATAACCGAATACATAAGGCACAAATACTGCTATGTCATCTGCAGAAGCCATTTGATACATCAAAAATGCACCTACTAAATGTAGTACTCCTAAAATACGCTCAGCATTGAAATATCGGTCGGCAATAAGACCTATAATAAATGGAGCTATTATAGCGCCCCACGATTGGCTGGAATAGGCCAAAGCTGTCTCACTTCCGTTGGCTCCCAATGTATTTGGCAGATAAATTCCCAAAGTAACAAACCAACCGCCCCAGATGAAAAACTCAAGGAACATCATAAAGGATAGTTGGAATTTGGTTTTAATATTCATTTAAAGTATTTCGTTAGTTGTCTATTATCTTTTATAGTGAATATAGTCTAAAGGTTCGGGATCAATTCCAGAATTTCGAAACTCCATCATAATTTGTCCCCTATGATGGGTGGAATGGTTAATAATATGGAAAAGGATATCCTTGACTTCACTTGAAAAATTAATCCCTTCACTATTGGCGTACTCTACCCGTTTTTCAAATGTATCCGTATTGGAAACAATTTCAAAAGAAGTCCGTTGGTTTTCATAATGGATATCCTGCCATTTTCTTAATTCGTGCAGGTCCCATACGCCAAACTCCGCAGAAATTCCCAACATCCTCTGATTCCAAATATGGTGGGCATTGAGTATATGACTAAAAAGTCTAATGCAGTTGTCCGAAACACTGTCCAGACCACTGCATTGTTGAATCATTTTTTTGTTACAATAAAAATTGTAATCGAAGAGCTGGTGAAAAAATCCCTTCATCTTTAAATTATGAGGATTATTCCAATACTCTTTCCAAAAGTTTTTTGGTGGCCAAGATACCTTCTTCTTCGCTCAACTCAGACCCCTCATACTCTACACCTACAAAACCTTCATATCCAGCATCCAAAACAATTTCCATAATTCTTGGATAATCCACTCTTGTTTCATTTCCTTCTTCATCAAAACTATAGGATTTAGCACTTACCCCTTTGGCATAAGGCATCAGCTCCTTTGTTCCTTTATAGCGATCATATTCCTCCAGACATTTGGATGAATAGTAGTCGCCCTCTTCTCTTTTAATGCAAAAATTACCAAAGTCAGGCAAGGTTCCACAATTATCCATTCCCACTTTGTCCATTACTTCTGCCAACATTTGGGCATTGGAGGAAGGCCCACCATGGTTCTCAACAATAATATTGATGTTTTTATCCTTGGCATAGGTAGCCAATTGTTTTAGTCCGGCTACTGAAGCTGGCATCCACACCTCTGGCTCCATGCTTCCATTTAAGTTAACACGGATGGAATGGCAACCTAGAGCCGCAGCCGCGTCTACCCACTTATAGTGATTTTCAACTGCCTCTGTTCTTTTTCCTTCATCGGGAACAGCGATATCACCCTGCCCGTCCACCATGATCAAAAGATTTTTCAGACCATATTTTTCACTTTCGGCCTTGCTTTTTTCCACCCAATTATTCATGGCTTCTTCAGAAAAGTTTGCTGCTTGCAATTCCTTATAATATAAGGCACTTACATACTCAAGACCTTCGAATCCCCATTCACTTGCTTTTTCTGCAAAAGTGTACGGGTCTGCGCCTTCTTCCAAAATCATTTTATGGATAGACCATTGTGCCAAAGAAAGCTTAATGTCCGGTTTGGATTCTTCTGCTGCCACCTCTTCTGTGGTTGCTTCTTCTTTTGAATCCTTCTTTGGATTCTGTTTACAAGAATAAAATCCGAAAAAAGCCACTAAAATGAATGTGACAATACTTTTTTGTGTTAAACTACTTCTGTTCATATTTTTACGTTAGTTAATTTCGTGCGGAATCCAAAAACTACAACGTTATAGTGCTGAATTCTCAATAAACATAGGGATTAAATGTAGAAAATTAATTTAATAATTAATACATTTAGCAAATAAACAATCCGAATAAATGAGTAAATTTTATTACAATCAGGAGCAGGAATCCTATGATGCCATTGTGGTAGGTACGGGTATCAGCGGTGGTTGGGCTGCCAAAGAATTGTGCGAAAACGGCCTCAAGACCTTGGTCTTGGAGCGTGGACCCATGGTAAAGCACCGTGATGATTACCCAACAGCCAATATGGACCCTTGGGATTTTCCTCATGGGGGAAGAATAACCCGAGAAGACAAAGAAAAGCAAGAGAAACAATCCAGAACCGGCTACACCACTAGTGCAGCTTCCAAACATTGGTTTGTAAATGATTTGGAGCACCCTTACAACGAAACCAAACGGTTTGATTGGATGCGTGGTTACCATGTTGGTGGACGTTCCATTATGTGGGGACGACACAGTTACCGTTGGAGCGACATTGACTTTACCGCAAATAAAAAAGATGGTATCGCCGTGGATTGGCCTGTACGTTACAAAGATATTGCGCCTTGGTACGATAAAGTTGAAAGTTACATCGGTGTTTCTGGTGAAAATCTAGGCTTGCCACAACTTCCAGATGGTCAGTTTGAGCCCATGATGGAGCTCAACTGTGTAGAAGATCATGTAAGAGAAAAAGTTGCTGAAAATTTCGGTGGCCGTGTAATTACCGCCGGAAGGGTGGCGCACATCAATAGTGACAAAAAATTTGAAGGTGATGGCCGTGTTCGTTGTCAATTTAGAAATAGATGTATTAGAGGTTGTCCTTTCGGAGCATACTTTAGTAGTGTTTCTTCTACATTGCCAGCTGCCGAGGCTACTGGAAACATGACGCTTAGACCAGATTCGATTGTACACGAGGTGATATATGACCCTAACACCAAAAAAGCAACCGGTGTTAAGGTAATTGATAGAGAAACAAAAGAAGAGTTCGAATTTAAGGCCAAAGTAATTTTCCTTTGTGCATCTGCCATTGCATCCACTTCCATTTTGATGCAGTCCAAATCCGATAGATTCCCTGATGGACTAGGTAATGACTCCGACCAGTTAGGAAGAAACATTATGGATCACCATCTTGGTGTTGGTGCTTCTGGCAAGTTTGATGGATTTGATGATAAATACTATAAAGGAAGAAAACCAAACGGTATTTATTTACCAAGATTTAGAAACTTGGGAGGTGATTCCAACTCAGATAAGTTTATCCGTGGTTATGGTTACCAGGGTGGTGCCAGCAGGGGTAATTGGGAGGAAATCGTTGCTGAGGCTTCTCATGGCAAAAATTTCAAAGATGCTATTCTTAAGCCAGGTGGTTGGACATTTGGAATGGGTGGTTTTGGCGAGGTATTGCCTTACGAAGATAATAGAATGACTTTGGATTATGACAAGTTAGATAAATGGGGCCTCCCTACCATTACTTTTGATGCCGAATTCAAAGAAAATGAATGGAACATGCGTGAAGATATGAAAGAACAGGCCTTTGATATGCTAACCAAAGCAGGATTGCGAGATGTACAGGCTTTTGACAATCCCGGTGCATTGGGTCTTGGAATCCACGAAATGGGTACAGCACGTATGGGCCGCGACCCAAAAACTTCTGTGGTAAATGGCAACAACCAAGTACATGGATGTGAGAACGTATATGTTACCGATGGTGCCTTTATGGCCTCCGCAAGTTGTGTGAACCCATCCTTGACCTATATGGCATTTACCGCAAGGGCTGCCAATCACGCCGCCCAAGAACTTAAAAAAGGAAATATATAATGGAAAGAAGATCAGCACTTAAAAATATGGGATTGGCCTTCGGTTACGCCGTGGCCACGCCAACATTATTGTCTTTACTGCAGAGCTGTAAGAACAAACCAGCTTATGCCGAGTGGACTCCTAGTTTCCTCGACAAAGAACAAGGTTATGCCATGGCTCAGACTTTGGATGTGATCCTTCCCAAAACGGATACACCGTCCGCAACGGAAATGAATGTCCATGTATTTATTGATGCTTACTTGGATGAAGTAATGCCTTTGGAACAAAGAGATTTTGTAGTCATGAAAATGAATAAATTCTATGAAAAGGTACTTGCAGACTCCGGTAAAGAAACATTAATGGATATTGAGCCTGCAGATATAGAGCCTGCATTGCAGACATATCTGAAAAAGCGCACAGACGAGGAGGAGCAGATACATTCCGAGGCAATCATGAATTACATGCAGGCCATTATGCAAGGTGGCGAAGCTAGTTTGGATGATGATATTGCTAGTTTCTCTTTTGCCAACGATTTAAGGGGTTTGGCCACGTGGGCGTATAAAAATTCAGAATATGTTGGTGAGGAAGTATTGGCTTATTTGCCAATTCCTGGCGAATACATTGCCTGTGGAGATTTAGAAACATTGACTGGCGGCAAAGCATGGTCACTATAAGTTTTACTTATCTATAAAATTAAAAAGCCTCCAAAATCGGAGGCTTTTTTTATTTCTTTCTATTAATAAAAATACCTCGGAATGTTCATGGTGGGGTAAACTTTTCCGAGGTATTAAATCAATAAACACTATCACAAGTACTGAAAATCAGTACAAATTAAACGGCCCATGCTCAACCCTTGATAATTAAAAGTCTTGCCGCACAGTAATTTCAAATTCTTAAAAGAGAGAATCTATCACAGCCTAAAAGGTGGTTTTTTATTAAAGCTTTAATGTTGGTACAATTACCGCAAAGGTTTAAAAAAACCCTTAAGTTTTAAAGTGCTAAAATGTAAAACGGACACAAAGTTTTTAACATAAAATGTTGAAATCTAAGGCTAAAGATTTTTTTTAAAATTATGGAAGTGTGATAACATCAAAAAAAAACCGAGTAAGATAACTTACTCGGTCTTGCTTTTATGATGAACTGGCCAGGAGCCAAATATTACCAAGAGTACGGCCTCTTCAATCATGGTCATTAAAAATCTTTTTTTGTCCTAGGTAGTTCCCCCGAAACCTAAAGTCAAATCCAGATTGTGACCAAACCGAAGATTTAATCGTGCAAGCGGTTTATACAATCAAAAGATTGGTTGCTTTGGCCGTACAATTATTGGTAATACAAAATTTATAAGAGCAAATAATACGATTACAAGATTATTTCCTTGCAACTACTTTATTCCAATCCGAACTTAATTCAGCACTATCCTTTTCTGATACTGCGGCAAAAATTAAAGCCACTATCAGAATCAAGAACAATATTGCACACTTTCTCATTTTCTGCCTATTAAAGTTCTCCTTAAATTTTTGACATGCCGAAGATAGATAACAAAAACCCTCTGCTTTGGGGTCTATGTATAAACTGTTCTTTTTTATGTATAATCGGTTTTTGATTTTCAGAGTTTGTGACCCAAATCCGTTTAAACTGTTTGTTCAGCCCTTAAAATGACAGGTATTCCCCTTAATTTTACTTTTCGTACCAGTTATACGTGCTAAATATCCATTAACACATAATTTTATTACCATGTAAAGAATAATTCTAAATTTGATATTACCTATTCTATATTATGCTAGAAGCTGTAATAGTCGATGACGAAATCAAGGCCCTGCAGAGTTTAAGTTGGGAACTCACCAACTTAAGCGATGAAGTGGACATTATTGCATCCTTTACCGATGCAGGCGAAGCCTTGGCCTATTTGGAACAAAACACTCCAGATTGTTTGTTCTTGGACATTGAGATGCCAGCAATGGATGGGTTTCAATTCATAAAAAACCTAAAGAACAAGGATTTCCCCGTTGTAATTACTACCGCTTATAACCAATATGCATTGCAAGCATTAAAAAACGAGGCTATCGACTATCTTTTAAAACCAATTGATTCAGATGACCTCGAAGAAACCATCGCCAAAATAAAAAAGTACAACGCCAAGAATCTGACTGTTGAGCGATTGGAGAAAATATTGCTAAACTTCAATGCAGAATCCCAAAGCAAAAAAATAACCATTAACACGGATGGTAAATTGCTCTTCTTGAACAGTGAGGACATCTTGTATGCAGAGTCCGATGGTAACTACAGTACTATTTTTTTAGCGGACGGTCAAAAAATTCTTCTTACCAAAAAACTGAAGGAGGTAAATGCTCTTCTACCAGAAAGCTGCTTCTTTAGAATTCATAATTCTTATGTTATCAATCTAAATAAAATAAAGGAGTTCCTAAAAACAGATGGTTACGTAGTTTTGGAATCTAATCATAAAATACCTGTTTCCCGGCAAAAAAAATCCGATTTTTTGGATATGCTTTAATCCCACCAATGTTCCCGTGCCTATAGAAAAGTTCAAACAAACCAGAAGCCTTCATCGAGTGCAAAGGACCACACTTTTTTTTCTTTTGCTCATTTTCGTTTCCAAAACATTGTCCGCACAGGAAATTCCGAATGATTTTATCGAGAAAGCAGAAACTCTCGTTCAACTGCAACCCAAATCCTACCAGTCTTTAGATCAGGAGCTTTATTCCGAAAAGCGAGACACCGTTCTATTAAGGTATTTCACCAATTTGAGCGAAGAAAACAATTATCCCGAAGGTCAGGCCTATGCATTGAACCAGCTGGGAATGAAATACAGGAACATTTCCCAATATGAAAAAGCTGCAAACCTACACGAACAGGCCCTAGCCGTTTCAGAAGAAGCCAATAATATCGACTTTAGGGTCCTCAGCCTTAATATGCTCGGAGTAGTATATAGGCGCACAGATGCGATTAAAACTGCTCTGGACTATAACCAAAGGGCGCTGGAACTGGCAGAACAGGTAGAGAATCCTTCCAACCACATAAAAAGAAGTATTAATGTTGCCCTAAATGGCATCGGGAACTTATATCAAACTTTAGAACAGTATGATTTAGCCATTTTACAATTCGAGAGAGCATTAAAGTTTGAAGAAGAGCTAGGCAATAAACTAGGATTGGCTATCAATCATCAAAATATTGGACATTGTTTGGAGGAAAAGGGCGATTTGGAAGGTGCACTTGAAAACTACAGAAAATCCCTGGCATACAATGAAGAAATAGATTCTGATATCGGTCGTGTAATCTGTAAGAACAGTTTGGCCCAAATTTATCTTAAACAAAACATGCCCTACTTGGCATTGGTACTTTTAGAACCACTACAAGAAGAATCCAAAAAAATTGGTGACTTTTCCATTACCTCTTTGGTTTTTATCAATACTGGATGGGCCCACACCAAATTGGCCAATTATAATGAAGCAGAAAAATTTATACAGGAAGGTCTAAAAATGGCCCAAAACCGAAACATCCCTAGCAATATTCTATATGCATACGAGAAATTGTCGGATATGGAAAACACCAAAGGGGATTATAAAAAGGCCTATGAGTTTTACAAAAAAGCTGACGAGTACGATAAACAGATTTCCAGCGCTACCAATCTTCGGTACATGAACGATATTATCGTTAGGTACGAAAATGACAAGAAGAATAACCAGATTGCAGTCCTCGCCAAAGAAAATGAGATTGTCCGCCTAAGATTGAAAAAAAACCAAACCACACTATTGGTCAGTGCATTGATTGTAGGGCTTATATCATCTATCCTTTACATCCTATATCGTCAATACCAAAGTAAGAACGAGAAAAGGGTCCTTACCTTGGAGCAAAAAATGTTGCGAAGTCAAATGAATCCGCATTTTTTGTTCAATTCATTGAACTCCATCAAACTTTACATTATAAACAACGAACAAAAAAACGCTGTTCATTACCTAAACAAGTTTTCCAAACTAGTACGTAAAATTTTAGAGGCTTCTTCCCAAAAAGAAATTCCGCTAGCAGAAGAATTGGGCACCATGGAACTTTATATGAACATTGAAAATATCAGATTTTCCAATGAGATTGACTTCAAAATAGAGGTGGAAAAAGATATCAATGTGGATAATATCAAAATTCCGTCTTTAACGTTGCAACCCTTCTTGGAAAACTCGTTATGGCATGGATTATCCCCAAAAAATGGTTATAAGAAAATACAGATAAATGTAAAGCACAAGGACAAGGGACACGTAACCATAGAAATTGTGGACAATGGTGTTGGAAGGACCATGGCCGAGGTGAACAAAGAAAACAGAGTACTCAAAAGGAAATCCTTGGGCATACGTATTACCAAGGAAAGATTAGCCAATTTCGCAAAGGATTATCAAAACAAATTTGATGTGGATATTATGGACCTGTTTGACGAAAATGGAAACCCAAACGGGACCAAAGTAATCTTGGACATTCCTACGATTTAATATTTTCAGCTGCTACTTCTTCCAATTCCCTGTACCAGTCCTCTCCAAATTTTTTGATTAAGGCGTCTTTTACAAATTTATAAATGGGCACCTTTAACTCTTCTCCCAAAGCGCAGGCTGGGTCACAAATTTCCCATTTATGATAGTTTACAGCGGTAAACTCCGAATACTCTCTAGTCCTTACTGGGTACAAATAGCACGATATTGGTTTCTTCCATTTAGTTGCGCCAGCCTCATAGGCGGCTTCCAATCCACACTTTGCAACTCCATTTTCAGAAAAAATAACATAAGCGCACTCGTTGTTGTTCACCAAAGGAGTTTCCCATTCACCATCTTCACCTTTCACAAAAGTCCCATGTTCTTCAATGGCGGCAATACCTTCGGGGCGTAAAAAAGGTTTAACATCTTGATAGATGTTTACCAGTTTGTCGGTCTCCGAATCATCCAACGGGGCACCGTACTCCCCACCCACGCAACAAGCTCCTTTGCAGGCATTTAGGTTACATACAAAATCGTTTTGTAAAATCTCTTCTGATACAATGGTTTTTCCTATCTGGAACATATTAAACCCTTACTTTTTGACAAAGGTAATTCAAAACCAAAAATTTGATGATTTATAAACATTATGTGTCGTCCAAAAGTATTTTTTACACGTAAATTTGCCGTCCGAAAAAAACAACGCGATGAATTTTAACTTTAAGGAAATAGCGACGGCTGGAATGATATTATTTGCAGTTATCGATATTTTGGGAAGTATTCCAATCATTTTATCCCTGAGGAACAAAGTGGGCCATGTTCAATCCGAAAAGGCTTCGATAGTTGCAGCTTGTATTATGGTTGCCTTTTTATTTGTTGGGGAAAGTATCCTTTCTTTAATCGGCATCGATGTGAACTCGTTTGCCGTTGCCGGTGCTTTTATAATTTTTTTCCTTGCTATTGAAATGATTCTGGGAATAACCCTATACAAGGACGATGAGCCAGAAACAGCTTCCATTGTACCCATCGCTTTTCCTCTTATTGCGGGAGCAGGAACCTTGACTTCCATTTTGTCCTTAAGGGCCGAATATCATGTGGAAAACATCATAGTAGCCATAATTATAAACGTTATCTTTGTGTACATCGTGCTAAAATCCAGTGCTAAGATTGAACGGATTTTGGGTAAAAACGGACTCAACATCATCCGTAAGGTGTTTGGTGTTATTCTTATGGCGATTGCGGTAAAGCTATTTGCCACCAATATTAACGAGCTACTGGCCCACGGTGTGTAAATTATTGATATGAACAAGACCTTTGCTGTAGTACTAATTATTCTTGCGTTGGGACTTATTGCCTATAACGTAACCATGGTAGATTTTGAAAACCCGCTAAAGGGTGATAGTACCATTGCTTTGATTGGGATAGTGGCCTCTTTGTGTGCCATTGTGCTGATGTTGATTTTTATGACTTCCAAAAAAATAGACAAGAAGCTCAAAAAATAAATCAAGGCTTAACTTCGACAGCACCTATTTGAGACTGATCTATTTCAGCTTTATCCAATGCTCTTACCTTTTTTAGCATAGAATCGTGGTCTCCCTTGATTTGTGCTGAAATATTGGGCGAGAACAATTGCTCTGCAATATTGGCCTTTAAATAAGCCTTTATCTTATCCTCATAGGCATAGAAATCCAATTTTATTTTGCGGTCGAGTACAAATTGAATGAAATTATCGAAAAGGATGTCATCTACTCTAAATTCATCCAAAAATTGGTTTTGTGTATATCCATCATACATGGTTCTATCATCTTCCAAATGCTCAAATACAAAACGGGCAAAGAATTGATAGGTATCGTCCATGCTTTCTATGGCCTCTTCTTGATTGCTTCCTATGGGAACAAAAACATCAGGGATTATTCCACCGCCACCATAGACCACTTTGCCTTTAGGCGTTACAAATTTTAGTGAATCCGCCACTTTAATGCTGTCTGCAGAGGTAAGTTCTCCATTGGTATAGCGCTCCATAAATCTTTTATAGTAATCATGGTTGCCATCTTTATAAGATTTTTGAATTGACCTTCCCGTTGGGGTATAATATCGTGAAACGGTAAGCCTAACTGCTGAACCGTCGCCCAAGTCCATTTCGCGCTGTACCAAACCTTTTCCAAAGGAACGACGACCCACAATAGTCCCAATATCATTATCCTGTAATGCACCAGCAATAATTTCACTGGCAGATGCAGAACGTTCATTGATCAAAACATATACCGGTTTATCTTCAAAATCTCCTTTTTTGGTGGCATAGGCTTTTTTAACCCTGCCTTTTTTATTCTTGGTAAATAGAATCAGTTTATCCTCGCCCAAAAATTCATCGGCCAATTTTTCGGCAATACCTAAATAACCTCCAGGGTTGTCTCTAAGGTCCAAGGTTAATTTCTCTGCCCCTCTTAATTTTAGTTTTCTGAGTGCATCCTTGAACTCGTCAAAAGTGGATTCTGCAAAACGGTTGATTTTGATATAGCCCATATCTTTTGTCAACATATAGTAGGCTTCCACACTTCTAATGGGAACCCGATCGCGAACTACGGGAACCTCCATGATTTTATTTTCGGTTTTTCTGAAAACCTTCAAATTGACCTTGGTCCCGATTTTACCTTTTAAGGTAGATACTACATCATCATTGGCAATGCTTCTGCCATAGAGGGTGTCCTTATCAGCCATAAGAATACGATCGCCGGGTTTAATCCCGCCGATGTAACTTGGTCCATTCTTGATGGTTCTAATAACAGTAATGGTATCTCTGTACATGTAAAAGCTTACACCAATACCTGCAAAATCGCCTTTCATGCTTTCTGCCACATCTTCCATTTCATCTTTTGGAATATATACAGAATGTGGGTCCAATTTGCCTAGGATATTGTTTACAGTGACATCCACAATACTATCGGTGTCAACATCGTCCACGTATTCGTAGTCGATGTAATCAATAAGCCTGTTGAGTTTATCCTTTTTGGAATTTGTGGAAAACAGCTTCTCCGGAGAATCGTTAAAATGGAGTTTTCCCCCTATAAAAATACCAAGGGCCACCGCCAAAGCAAGTAACGTGGGCCAAATATATCCTTTGATCTTTTTCATATAGCAATTATGGTTTTAAACCATTTCTTCCAACACGGGCATATGGACGATTTCAACTCCTGCCCTTTCCAGAAACTTAATTCCAGAGTCATCTTTGTACGCCTTCTTGTATACCACACGTTTTATGCCAGCTTGGTGCACAAGCTTGCTACATTCCCTGCATGGTGATAGAGTAATGTACAGTGTGGCGCCTTCACAAGACTGTGTAGATGATGCAACTTTAAGAATGGCGTTGGCCTCGGCATGGAGCACATACCATTTGGTGTATCCTTCATCATCCTCACAAATATTTTCAAATCCGGTCGGGGTGCCGTTGTACCCATCGGAAATTATCATCCTATCCTTTACTATAATGGCTCCTACTTGCCTTCTTTTACAATAGGAAAGTTTGCCCCATTCTTGAGCCATTCGCAAATAGGCCTTGTCGTATTTCTCTTGTTTGCTCGCCTTCATTTATACAAAAAACACTGATAATTAAATAAATATACCTGCTTTGAAAGACCCTTACAACCTTATTCAATAAAATTTAACGTAGTCCCTACATGGGGAACGTAGCAATCAGCAAGGGTATTGTAATGGCGATGATCAAAATTGATGCAATGGCAATAAAAATCCATCGCTTAGCTTTTAAAAGTTCCAAAATCACATATGAAATGGCCAAAACAATCAATATGATAGTAACTTGAGACAACTCTATACCTGTTGCAAAACCTAACAATGGCGTTATCTTGTCCTCTTCTTCCGCCATCAACATTTTAAAATAATTGGAGAAACCAAAACCATGAATCAATCCGAAGAAAGCAGTAGCCAAAATGTGAAGAAAAATACCTACGTTCAAAGATTCTTTGTATACATAGGCAAAATTGAAAAGAGCGGTGAGCAAAATGGTAACCGGGATTAAAAATTCAATCAGGCCAATATCCATGGTAACCACATCGTAGACGGACAATGCTAAAGAGGTACAATGGGCAACGGTAAAAATAGTGGCCAAAACCAATACTCGTTTCCAGTTCCTAAAGGTAAACGGGACTGTTAACGCCGATAGGAACAAAATATGGTCATAGGCACCAAAATCCAACACATGGTTAAGCCCTAATTTGATATAAAACAAAAATTCCTCCATGATTCCAATAGCTTAAGAGATTCCCCTTTCTTTTTGTATGGTTTCGTAGGCCTTTTGGACCTCTTTAAATTTTTCCTCCGCACCTTTTCGTATGGCCTCGTTTTCCGTCACCACTCGATCAGGGTGATACTTTTTGGCCATAGTTCGGTAGGCTTTCTTCACCTCATCATCGGTAGCAGTTCTTTCAATTTCCAAAATCTTGTACGAATTGTCCACCGACTTGATGAACATGGCCATAATACTTTCAAAATCGTGCTGATTCACACGAAAATACCCGGCAATCTCTCTCAATTTTTGAACTTCCGCTTTGCTTACCTGTCCATCGGATTGAGCTATACCGAACAAAAAATGCAGCATTTGCAACCGCACCTCGTACCTAGTGCGCTGGAGCATAAAGTTACATATGCGCTGGGTAGATATTTCCCTTTTTTTAATAACCTCATTGAAAGTCCTGAAAATGGCATTGGCTCTTTCCTTGCCATAAGTACTTAAAAAATACTGCCGAACATAGTCGAGCTCCCTTTGATTCACCTGCCCATCAGCCTTTATGATTATGGAACACAGGGAGAGCAAATTCAACTCAAAATCGGCCGGGGAAACCGATTGTTTGGTGACATTTTCAAATACTGACCTAGATCTTTTGCCAGAACCTCCTAAATTATCCAAAAAAGTTCCCACGATGAATCCTAAAACCGCACCGGGAAATCGAAATAAAAAATAACCGAGAAAAGCGGCTATCCACTTGATCATGCTTCAAAATTTAAACCCCAAATATAGGGGTTTGCTAGATAAACAAAGCTTTAAGCTATGTTAAGGGTGATGAAAAAAACCAAACAAACCCCTATCTTTGTAATCTAATTAAAAAGAAGTCTATGTATCCAGAAGAATTGGTTAAACCCATGCGCGAAGACTTGGCCAGTGCCGGGTTTGAAGAACTACATACAAGTGAAGCCGTTGAAAATGCACTAAAAAAAGATGGAACTACTTTGGTAGTGGTGAATTCGGTTTGTGGTTGTGCCGCGGCCAATGCAAGACCAGCTGCTAAATTAAGTCTGCAAAATAGCAAGACCCCAAACAATTTGGTTACCGTTTTTGCAGGTGTGGATATGGAAGCCGTGCAAACAGCAAGAAACCACATGGTGCCATTTCCTCCCTCTTCACCGAGCATGGCATTGTTCAAAGATGGCGAGTTGGTCCACATGATCGAAAGACATCATATTGAAGGTAGACCTGCTGAACTAATCGCAGAAAACTTGATGGAAGCTTACAATGAGTTTTGCTAAAATCGAGTAAAATAAGATATTCAATAAGCCACCCTAAAGGGTGGTTTTTTTATTTTTACGGCAACCAATAAACATGTATCAGTGCAAAAACTACTGTCCTACCCCCTGACCATTATTTTCTTCCTCCTTTTTGGATTGGTCTTGGTTATTTTCCATCCCATACAATGGATTTGCCTAAATGTGTTCGGGTACCATGCGCACAAAGGGAGTGTTTCCCTTTTAAACTGGTTTATTATGCGATGCACCAACGTGCTCGGAACACGTTACAGGTTTAAAAACAACCAAAATATTCCAACCAATAGACCACTGATCATAGTTACCAACCACCAGAGCATGTACGATATCCCGCCGATAATTTGGTACATGCGTAAATACCATCCCAAATTTGTGAGTAAAATAGAACTGGGAAAAGGGATACCCAGCGTTTCTTATAATTTAAGACACAGTGGGTCTGCACTTATCGACAGAAAAGACCCTAAACAATCCATTGCCGAGCTTCAAAGGCTGGCCAAATACATTGAAGAGAACAATCGGAGTGCCGTTATATTCCCAGAAGGTACACGGAGTCGAACCGGTGTTCCAAAACCATTTAGAACAACAGGACTAAAGGTGTTGATGAAAAATGCTCCCTCAGCCCTGATTGTACCGATCAGCATAAACAATTCTTGGAAATTGTTACGCTACGGCAAATCCCCAATGGGATTGGGTTCCCATGTTACGTTTGATGTTCATCCGCCCATAGAAAACAAAGGTAATGCCGATGAAGTCATTGCTCAAATAGAAAAACAGATTGTTTCTGGTGTTAAAATCAAATAATGAAAAAAAACCAACTGGTACAAAATACCATTGATTTTGTAAAAGATGAACTCAAAAACGCCGAAGGCGGGCATGACTGGTTTCACATTGAACGTGTTTTCAATACTTCCAAATTGATTTTAAAACATGAACAGGGCAATTCAATTATTGTGCAACTAGCTGCCTTGCTTCACGATATTGCTGACCCAAAATTCCATGGCGGGGACGAAAGTTTAGGGCCAAAAATTGCAGAAAAGTTTCTCGAATCTCAATCCGTTGATGAAGAAACCAATGCTCATGTCGTAAACATCATCAAACACATGTCCTTTAAAAACAGTTTGGAGCAAAATGGGGAAAAATTCACATCGAAAGAACTTCAAATTGTACAAGATGCAGACCGTTTGGATGCTATTGGCGCGATAGGTATTGCCCGAGCTTTCAATTATGGTGGTTTTAAAAACAGGGAATTGTATAATCCTGAAATTGCTCCAAATCTCAACATGACAAAGGAGGGATACAAAAAATCTACGGCTCCCACCATCAACCATTTTTATGAAAAGCTGTTGCTGCTCAAGGAAAAGATGAACACTCCCACTGGAAAAAAACTGGCCGAGCAGCGACATCAATTTATGCTGAACTACCTTGAACAATTTTATAAAGAATGGAATGGTGATACCGAATAGATAGGTTTTCTGTTGGCCTTTTTTGTATCTTGGTGATTCACATAAATCAAACTAAACAAAATGCAAAGAAGAAAGTTCATCAAAAATACCGCAGCCGCTTCAGCGGCTTTTTCTATTGTTCCAAGCCATGTGTTGGGCAAAACCCATATCCCCCCAAGTGACACCCTGTATGTGGCAGGTTTCGGTGTTGGAGGAAGAGGAAATGGGGTAATCAATGGTTTGAATGATACAGGTAGGGTGAAATTTGTAGCTTTTTGCGATGTGGATGACCGTCGCGCGCAACAAACTTATGAGCAGTTTCCAGATGTAAAACGATTCAAAGATTTCAGAAAGGTTTTTGATGCACATTTGAACGATATTGATGCCATTGCCGTGGCAACTCCCGACCATACTCACGCAACCATTTCACTCCCCTTTATGCGTGAAAAAAAACATGCCTACGTTGAAAAACCGTTGACGCATAATATTTACGAGGCTCGACTGATGACCCAAGTTGCAAAAGAACAAGGCATTGTTACCCAAATGGGGAACCAAGGTGCTTCCAGCGATGGTAGCCGAATAGCTCGCGAATGGGTAGAATCGGGCATTATTGGCAAGGTACATACCATCGATTGTTGGACCAACCGTCCCGTATGGCCACAAGGTGTTCCATTGCCCACAAAAAAAGACCGTATTCCTAGGGAATTGGATTGGGACCTTTGGTTGGGCCCAGCAAAAATGAGGGACTACAATGATGCTTATCTTCCATTTAAATGGAGGGGTTTTTGGGACTTTGGAACTGGAGCGTTGGGAGATATGGGATGCCACATTATGGAAACGCCTTTTAGTGTCCTTGACCTTGGTTATCCTAAAGAGGCAGAAGCAAGTTGTACTACGGTTTGGGTAGATGATTTTGTTGAAGCTGATTACAGCCATTCTTGTCCTCCTTCATCTAAAATCCACCTAAAGTTTGAGCACGAGGAGCATGGGGATATTGCTTTGAACTGGTACGATGGCGGATTAAAACCTAATCTACCTGATGAACTTAAAGATGATGAGACAATAGGAGATAACGGAGGTGGAACCGTTATGTATGGGGATAAAGGCATTCTGGTATGTGATACCTATTCCCGAAATGCAAGATTATTACCTTCCGAAATGATGGATTTATACAAATCACCGGCTCCTACTTACGAAAGAGTACCTGGAGGCATGAGCGGGCATTTCGCCAATTTTGTTGATGGTTGCCAAAATGGTACGCCAACATCTTCCAATTTTGAAAAGGCAGGAAGACTTACAGAAACCGTGCTCATGGGTAATTTGGCAGTTAAAGCTTATCAATACAAAGAATTGCAAGAAGGTAAAACCGCTAGCGATTGGAATCCATATAACTCACCAGGGAGAAGAAAACTTTTCTGGGATGGGGATAACATGAAGATTACCAATTATGAGAAAGCTAACGACTGGGTAACCCGTGATTACCGAGAAGGTTGGGAATTGAAATAGACCATACTATATTCATAATAAAAATGGCCCTAAAGGGCCATTTTTTGTTTTTGTCATTCTGCATGGAACGAAGAATCTCTAATTTGGATTGATATATTAAAGTATGGGCACGAGAACACTAATCCTTGGTTTATGAATTGGTTTTCGACTACGCTCGAATTACAGATGCTCATTGGAAATTGCTATCAGTTTAATTGTTCATTGCTCAATTGTAGTTAAAACAATTTCATCTGTCCGTTCTTATATTGCTCGTGTATTTCTGTGTTCAATTGTGGAAAACTTCTCCCGTTAAAGTAGCGTTTTCGCGCCAGACTGGCCATTTCGTGTATTTGCTCTGCAATTTTGCCTTCTCCCCTAGTTCTTGTTCCAAATCGACTATCATTTAATGTTCCACCATGGCAATTCTGTATTTGATGTAGTACTTTTTCAGCTTTATCAGGCATGGCTTTCCTTATCCAATCGGCGAATATTTGACCAATGGCTCCATTGAGGCGTACTACCGTCAATCCAAAAGAAAGTGCTCCATGGTCAGCAACAGCCTTCGCTAGAGGTAACAATTCGTGCGAATTTATTCCTGGTATCATCGGCGCCAACATAGCATTTACGGGAATATTGTTTTCTGATAACACCTGAATGGTTTTTAATCTTTTTTGGATGGATACTGTTCTGGGCTCTAGTTTTCGTCTTGTTTTTTCTGATAGTGAAGTGACCGATATATTGACTCCTACCAATTGATGTTTGTTCAACTCCTTCAAAATATCAAGATCACGTAAAACCAATGCATTTTTTGTAATGATGCCTACCGGATGTCTATACTTTAAAAAGATTTCGAGGCATTTTCGGGTAATCTCAAACTTTTGCTCTGCAGGTTGATAACAATCGGTATTACCCGATAATACAATAGTCTGAGCCTTCCAATTTTTGTGCTTTATTTTGGCTTCCAAAAGTTCTGGGGCCGACTTTTTTACTAATACTCTTCTTTCAAAATCCAACCCAGCGCTATATCCCCAATATTCATGAGTATTTCTTGCGTAACAATAAATACATCCATGTTCACAACCTTGGTAGGGGTTCATGGAGAACATCATTCCTACATCCGGACTATCCACTTTGTTCACTATGGTCTTGGGAAAGATGGGAATGTATTGTGTTTTGTTGCTTTCAACCTCTTCCCCTTCCAACCTGCAGAATTCCAAAAAGTCTTCCCGCATTTCATAAACATGTTGCAGAAACTTATTGTGGGGATTTTTCTGTGCCCCCCTTCCGTTTATGGTATTTTTAGATGACAATATTGGATTTTATCCAAATATATGGATTATTTCCTTTTTTTGAAATTGAAAAATTGAACAGATTTTTGCATAGGGCAGGAGTAGTTTTGACAATTTTTTGCCCATTCAAATCGAACAAATGAAGCGTAAGAAATCTAATTTGTAAAAGAAGTTTATCGACTGCGCTCAATATGAAATTCCTATTTTAACAATATGCGAGAAACAAGAAAGTTCACATCTACTTTTCTTTGGCTATCACCAATCCTTTCTAATTCTTTTAATGCTCACAAGGTCCATATTTTAGGTCAACCCAATAAAAAAAGCTGGGCAAATGCCCAGCTTTTTAGCTAATGGTTAGGTTGCCCCAAGGGGAAAAAATATCCTTTACTATTTATCCAAACCAAAATATTCGGCCACAGCATTATAATCGGAAGTGTCCACACCGGCAGCCTTAAGTTCTGCCATTACATTTTCACTGGTTTTTCCAGTATTTGATAGTTCTATGGCCACAACAATAACATGAGAATATGTTCCTCCTGGAACCTGGTAATCCATGTCATTCAAACCGTAAAAATTAATCCGAAATGTTCCCTCAGTCTTATTGATAAACACTCTTGCATAATGAGTATTGTTTACCAAATTACCGGGCAATGAATATCTTAATCCACCAGGTGTATCTATATAAAATAAATAAGCGTAGTTAGAAGGGACGTCAACAATAGTTTCTAAAGATAGATTAAGCTGGGAATAGGCATTGAATGCATCAAGATTATACTCAAATTCTTGTACGTTGGCATTTCCATTTTGTCCGTCGTCACCTTGACAGTCCAAGGCATCCAGAACACCATCCAAATTGGTATCCTCATTGGTTTCATCAACGGTAATATCTCCAACACCATTCCCGTTAAGGTCCCAACAACTAATGCCATCGGTACCAGGGTCGCCCTGATCTCCCTTATCGCCCTTAATACTATCGCCTTTTGGTCCTGTTTCTCCTTGCAGTCCTGTTTCTCCGTCCGAACCGGAGCAGCAAACCAACGCAATTGCCATACAAAGCATGGCCATACATACTAATTTTAAAGATTTCATAATTTTTTTGTTTTAAATTAGGGTTATCAATACACCAAAAGTATGATGCATAAATGAGCGAATTTTACCCTAATTAACCTAGGAGGGCTACCATTTGATGAATGGCATGAATGAATTGACGACAATATTTAATTGTAAGTATTTTCTTTCTTTTTAAAATACAAACATTAAAAAAGCCCCTTATTGGGGCCATTATTTTCTCTAAAAAAAGGGTCTTTTATTTGAAATCCACTTTTACCAATTGTTTCCTCCCCCCCCTTTTCGCATAAAATAGCATTTTATCTTCCATCTCATCTTTAAGTGGTTTGGAAACCATTAGTGGTAACCTGGCTTCTTGCTGATCTATGATCTTTTCATAGTCCATTACCCCATTTTTATCCAAAGAAATCATGAAGACGTTTCGGTTTCTACTGAACCCTTGCTTAAAGATCAATCGTTCGTTATTGATCAATTGTGGATTTTCGGCGGCAGTACAGATAAAGAAATAGGTATTACCATCCTTACAATATGAACTATAGGAGGCATAGGCTCCGTCGCCTTGGGTAACTTCCGTCTTATTAATGTTTCTTGCCCATTCCATATTACCGTTGCGCCCAAGTTTAACGCTTACAATGTCGTTGTGGTGGTAGCGTTCAATTCTAACACGTTGACCTGCCCCTGTTGTTTCCAGACCAGTGGTAACAAAGTATTCCTCAGCGTTGAAGAAAATTTCACCTTTGTCCGTCACCTCCACTCCCTTAAAAACTAGATTTTTGATATCCTTGTCTTCTTCCCGGCCAAATTTATCGTCCATAAACTGTTGTGAGAAGAGATTGTATTTCTGTGATTTAATATTCAATGTATTCGGGTTCACATCAAAATAAGCGATGCCGTTATACCTGTTGTCCTTTCTATCCGCATAAAATCCTACACAGACCAACTTGTCCTTAATCAGAACTGGGTACAGCGCTTCGGGATATTTACCAGGGTCTACAAAGGATTGTGTTTGACTTCCATATTGCGAAACTTTGATCAGTTCGTACTGAAACTTTCTTTCATCTACCCTAAAACGTCTCTTTTTAAAGTAGGCCTTCCCCACAATATATGCGGTTTGTAGGTCGGATGAAAAAGCTACGTTCTCAAAGGCATAGTTCTTCTCTTCGATTTCATCGGAAAAATCGTATTCAAACTTTTTATTGAGGGCGGTATCGAACATATGGATCATATGCTTGTTGCTCTTCCCCCTTTTGTGATGCGTGCTGATTACAAATCCTGTTTTATCTTCATTAAAGAGAATGGCAGTCGTAAAACCTCGGGAAAAGTCACGATTATAGTAATTCTTCCCTACGGGATTGTTTACCTCTTCGGAAGCAATGGAAAGTAGTTTCTTCTCCTTAAAGTTGAAGTCTATAATTGGACTCGTATGCACCCAGTATTCATATTCACCCTTGTTAGGATTGTATTTCAGAAACAAGAGATTCAACTGGCCATTTTTAAGAAACCCGTTCACAAAATCTAACCCCTTGAGCTTATAGTTGTATTCGGATACCAGTTCCAAATCGCTGTTATACTTTTCAATGAGATACCCTTTGGGTTTAAGAATTAATCCTTGATAGTAGGAACGTACCAAAATATAACCCCCTGAATCATCTTCATCAATGGCAACAAGGTTGGAATAGCGGTACCTGTCTCGATATTTTTCACCAAAATCGTAGGAGACCGGCATTTTTTGAGCATTCGCGCCCATGCCTGTCAGCATAAAGCATAATAGTAGGAATAGGTTTTTTTTCATGGTCTGGCTTGGTTAAGCCAATGGTCATGATCCAGGGAAATCTGCTTTACGTTTTTCTAAAAACGCGGAGGTGCCTTCTTTAAAATCCTCGGTTCCAAAGCAATTGCCAAAAGCATCAATTTCCACCGAATAGCCATCAGCGTCATACTTAAAACCAGCATTTATTGCTTTTATTGCGTGTTTTATGGCCACTGAGGAATTATTCGATATCCTGCTTGCAATTTTTCTACAAAATGGCAATAATTCCTCGCTGGATACTACATGATTCACCAATCCATACCCAAAGGCTTTATCGGAATCAACCATGCCGGCCGTCATGATCATTTCCATGGCCCTTCCTTTTCCGACCAATTGAGGTAAACGCTGCGTACCTCCATACCCGGGAATTACGCCTAAGGAGACTTCGGGCAATCCCATTCTGGCATTACTACTGGCGACCCGAAAATGACATGCCATGGCCAACTCTAAACCACCGCCTAGTGCAAAACCATTTATGGCCGCAATAACGGGTGTGGAAAGGTTTTCTACAAAATCGAATAGGTTTCGCTGCCCAGCAGCTGCTAATTGGCGACCCTCTTTAACTGAAAAGTTGGCAAATTCTGAAATATCAGCTCCTGCCACAAAGGCTTTTTCTCCGCTACCCGTTAGAATGATTACCTTAATCTCATTATCCTCATCCAATTCTTTAAAGGCTACGTGTAGCTCTTCAATAGTTCGTTTATTGAGGGCATTGAGTTTTTTGGGTCTGTTTATGGTTATCGTGGCCAAATTGTTCTCTTCTTCAATGTAGATGTTTTCGAAATCCATATATACTGATATTTGAAACGGCCTATAAAGTGTCCGCCATTATTATTTTTATTCTTTCGGGAATTTGATACAAAAAACAGTTCCTTTCCCCTCCTTTGAGGTAAAGGTAATAGTTCCTCCATAGTTTTCCACAATGTTCTTTACCATACCAAGCCCCAAACCTGTACCACTAGACTTTGTAGTGAACTTGGGTTCAAAAACGCGGTGTTTAAACTCATCGGATATTCCAATACCGTTGTCAGCTACCGAAATCTTCACCTCTGGCCCATCCGAAGCAACAGTGACCAATATTCGTGGAGAATCCACACTGGGCACTGCTTGTATCGCGTTCTTTACCAAATTGGTGATTACCCGTATCAGCTGGGTACGATCCAGCTTGGCAATAATTTCTTCTTCGTCGGCTATAAAATGAATATAATCCTCGTTGAAAATCTCCAGGGCTAATCGTACTACCTTGACCACATTCAAGGTTTCGTTTTGCTGGGCAGGCATATCCGCAAAGCTGGAGAATGCAGTGGCAATATTGCTCATGGTGTCAATCTGTTGAATCAACGTTTTGGAAAACTCCTTTACCTTTTTCTGTATATCGGGGTCTTCAGGGTCAAACTTACGTTCAAAACTCTGCACCGTAAGACGCAAGGGCGTTAACGGGTTTTTAATTTCGTGCGCCACCTGTTTGGCCATTTCCCGCCAAGCTTGTTCCCGTTCACTTCTGGCCAATTTTACAGCACTTTCCTCCAACTCATCAATCATTCTGTTGTACGAATCCACCAGTTTGCCGATTTCCTCACCCGGGCTTTCCAAATAAATTTTTTCATTCTGCTGGGTCAGGTTTGTCCGGTACATCTTATCCGATATGGTCTGAAGCGATCTTGTAATATATTTTGAAATGAAATATGCCAGGATAATGGCAACGATCAGCATTAAAACATATACCAATCCCAACCTGAAAAGGAATTCCTTCAACTCCATATTATTGAAGGTATTATCTTCAAAATAGGGCAGGTGCAATATACCGATAGGCTTAAACTTGAGGTCGTAGATATAGGTATAGGTTGACTGATAGTTATCCCCCGCGGCCCTTTTTTCCTCAACAAATCGGGATTCGCTACTTTCTCTCAAAAAATTGAGCACTTCTGCATCAAGACAGGTCGCAATTGTGTTCGAATCAAAACTGGGCCTTGAGTTTTTGATCAAATTACCCTCCAGGTCGTAAATATTGAAGTTTACATTTTGAATGTTCGCTATCTTATAAATATCCTCACTGAAAATAAGATGCAGATTTTCTGTGGTTATAGGGTAAGTAGTCTCCTTTAAGGTATAGTTGATGCTTTTGATCAGCTGTTCCTCCTTTCGCTCCAATCTTTCCGTGTGGTAATCGTTTCCCTGCTCTTTATACTGATAGACCGTTACACCGGCGATCAAGATAGAAGCGACCACCACCAATGTAATCATGGCAAAGAATATGCGTGACCGTAAGGAAATTTTTCTAAACAAGCTAGCTTGATTTGATGTTAAATTTAAGCAATTATCGAGCCAAGCCGTGATTTCTTTCGAGTAGTTTTCAGCTAGGCGTTGGGGTTTCGGTCCCTTACCTTTTTATACCATCGAATACCCAACATCAAAAGTATCATCAAAACAAACATGCCCACAATACCGTAAATCCAATTGAAAGCACTTTTTAAAACGACCAGAAACACGACGGCAAAAAGAATGATGGTGGCTACCTCATTCCAAATTCGCATAAATTTTGAGGTGTATTTAACCTCATCCCGCTGTAATTGCTTAAAAATTTGATGACATTTAAAATGATACCCAAAAAGTAATAGTACAAAAGCCAGTTTAACATGCATCCAAGGTTGCTGCAACCATGCAGGCATCAAAACCAACAACCAAATGGCCGTAAGCGTACATAAAATAGCTGACGGCCAAGTGATGATATACCACAATCGTTTCGTCATCAACTTTAGTTGATCGGAAAGGATTTCCTTATCAGGTGATGGTTTTTGCCAAGCTTCAATATGATAGATAAAGAGCCTGGGTATGTAAAACAAACCAGCAAACCAGGTTACCACAAAAATGAGGTGCAACGATTTTATATATGGATATAGCAATTGCTCAGTATTTATGTTTTACATCCGAATAGCACCAATGCCATTCTCCCAGAGTTTGGCATTAAAATTAGGTATTTCTGTATTCATTAGAACTTCTGCACGCTGTTTTAATCCAACCCATTGCGCATCCAGTTCTGCCTTTCTATCTTTTGATGGTTGATTGATTTGAGGCAATGCACTATTACTGTGGTTCATTACGAATAGGTATTCCGCAGTAAATTTATTGGGAAAGTTCTCCACATCGTCATAAGCCTGCGATTTTCGCTGCACCATATCCTCGTCCCAGACTTTTAGTTTATCCAACAGTACTTGACCTTCTTTTTTGAGGTCATCATTATCCAAATCCTTTAATAATTTCTCCAATATACCTTGCACTTCTTTCAATTTGTTCACTTTGTTGTGCATCTCGGTTAGTTTGGCCTCGAAATCGTTCATGATGGCATCATATTCGGCAAAACGTTCCGAAGTTACATTTGTACCTGGTGTTGGAACAACGGCTCCTTGTGTTGAAACTGTCTCCCCTCCTGCTGTTAAATTGATGGTATAATTTCCTGGCGATACTTTATGCCCTGTAAAATTGGCTTCGATATAAACTCCCGGTACTCCCGGCACAATCGCGGTTTTTAAATCCCAAACAAAACGGTTCAATCCTTTGTCCGCTCCTAAAACAGGAGCTGGTGGGGCACCACCCCCATTATTTGGAATATAATCTTCATCTTTTTTTGATGTAAAACTTCTGACCAGTTTACCTTGACTGTTCAAAATCTCCATGGTTACCTCGGTAGAATCCATTTTTTCTGGAAGGTTATAGTAAATCACCATGCCATTGGCTGGGTTTACCCCTTCAAAAGAACTGGTCCCTGTTACGCTCTTGGAAGTGCTGTTCAGTTGACTTCCCCAATTACCGTGAATGGCTTCTTCCGGCTTGTAAATTTGCAATGCTTTCGCATCGCCTTTATATTGTGAAAGCGTAGTAATATTATCTAAAATCCAGAACGACCTTCCCGATGTTGCCACAATCAAGTCTCCTTGATGCACCTTTAAATCAGTAATCGGAGTTTTAGGCAGATTTAATTGTAACGGCTCCCATTTTTTTCCATCGTTCCATGAAACATAAAGTCCTTTTTCGGTACCTGCATACAACAATCCTTTTTGATCTTCGTCTTCACGCACTACTCGCGTAAAGGCTCCGTAAGGAATTCCTTCACTAATGTTCGTCCAACTTTTTCCGTAATCGGCACTCTTGTACAAACCTGGGGTATAATCGTTAAATTTATAACGGGTGGTGGCTATATAAATAGTGCCTGGGTCGTGGGGTGATACTTCAATGGCGTTCACCAAACATTCTTTTAACCCCTTTGGGGTTATATTTTCCCAAGATTCACCACCGTTTTGGGTAATGTGCACCAAACCGTCATCACTGCCGGTAATCAAAACCCCTTTTTCATGTGGAGATTCAATAATATAGGCCAAGGTTCCATAGTTTTCAGCACCAACGGCTTCGTTCGTGTAGGGGCCACCACCTTTTCCTTGCAATTCATCTTGATCTCTAGTGAGGTCTGGGGATATTTCTTCCCATGTCACCCCATTATCCCTAGTACGCAAAACCAATTGCGCTCCATGATAAAAAGTCCCTGGTTCGTGCTTGGACCAAATTACCGGCGCATTCCAGTTGTAAAGGTATTTCATGTCGCGCGCATCCCGTCCCAAATATTGAATTGGTGCCGCCATGACCTTACTGGACATTTTGGATTCCATATCCAACAACTCAATGGTTCCTAAATAACTTCCGCCCATTACATAGCGTGGGTCATCGGGGTCAAAAGCCAAAAAGGCACTCTCACCCCCTGCGGAATAGTGCCAATCTTCTCTACCTATGCTCCATCGACCTACAGAAAGACTTGCTATTTTAACAGAAGTATTGTCCTGCTGACCACCATAAATATTGTATGGAAAAAGATTATCGGTATTGATACGATAAAACTGTGCTGTCGGCATATTATCTAGCGGTGTCCAAGTTTTCCCATAATCAAACGTAATTGTAGCTCCACCATCGTTGGCCATGACCATATTTTTCGAATCATTTGGATTGAACCACAAATCATGTGTATCTCCATGGGGTACGGAAATGGTTTTCCAAGTTTTACCACCATCTTCGGAACGCATCATTGGGGCACTTAATACATACACTGTGTTTTCATTATTGGGGTCGGTAAATACTTCAATATAATACCAAGCACGCTGTACTAATCGGTTATCGCCACTTACCATGTGCCAGCTATCACCTGCATCATTGGAGACGAACAAACCTCCTTTATCTTGGTTGGAATCACTTTCAATTAAAGCATATACCTTATTCGAATTTGCAGGGCTTACTGAAATAGCCATTTTCCCTTTTTCTTCGGGAAGACCTTTGGTCATTTCTTTCCAAGTATCCCCTCCATCGGTACTTTTATAAAGTCCACTCCCAGGGCCACCACTAATAACTTTGTTGGGTTTACGCTGATGCTCCCACATAGCAGCATACAAAACCAAAGGATTGTTGGCGTCCATGGAAAGCTCTACGGCTCCAGTACCTTCGTCCACGTATAGGATTTTCTCCCAACTTTTCCCTCCATCCATGGAACGATACACCCCACGCTCTTCGTTTGGAGCGTACAAAGCTCCTTGGGCGGCTACGTAAACAATATCTGGATTAGTCGGGTGAATAACTATTCGGGAAATATGCTGCGTTTTTTCCAACCCTAACTTAATCCAGGTTTTTCCAGCATCGTTGGATTTATACATGCCATCACCATAAGAAGTCATCACACCCCTTGGCGCATGTTCCCCCATGCCACAATAAACGATGTTCGGATTGGATTGCGAAACAGAAACCGCACCCACGGAACCCATTTCAAAAAATCCATCCGAAATGTTTTCCCACTGACCTCCTGCATTAGCGGTTTTCCAAAGTCCGCCACCAGTGGTTCCCATATAATACGTAAGCGGATCACCCACGACACCACTTGCTGTTACGGAACGTCCTCCCCTAAAAGGGCCGATGTTCCGAAATTTCATGGGTTCAAAATACTCGTTGGCGGTCTGGGCAAAGGCAGAGGTGCCAAATAATGTAATTAATAATAGAAGTAATCCTTTTTTCATGGTTAAGGTTGGTTTGTAATGCTAGTATACATTGTAAAAAAAGCCCTTATGCAAAAACATAAGGGCTTTATCCATTTATTCTTCGATGCTCAAATAATTTAATTTGAGTTGATTGAACTCTGCATTGAAAGCCGAAATCTCCTTCTCGACCAAGGCATCAAAAGCGTTCAATTGAGCGTTTATCTTTCCTGACATCTCATTTTTAACAGCGATATCCTGCTCTGTTGGCGGGAAATCATCAAAGGAAACCAAACTGTTCAAATGCGCTAATTTATTGGTCAACTTGATGGGGAAGTTCAATGGATCCTGACGACTTCTATTCTTGGTTTGATACAATTCTTTTTCGATAGCACTGAATTCTTCCTTCATCTTTTTGGCTTTCTCCACTAAAGCTTTGGTTGCTTCATCGTCTTTATACTTTTTGATGAATTCATCCAACTTGCCATTAATAGCTCTAATCTTTTTGATAGATTGATGTGCCTTGTCCACAGTTTCGTTCACTTCGGTGATGAAATCGTATTGCTTTTGCATATCAGCCACTGTAACCTCGGCCCTAGGATCGGGAAGGATGGTAAATTCCTCTGTTTGATCAGTTCCATTTACATTCAACCTAACCTTGTATGTTCCGGGAACAGCTTTTGGTCCTCTTAAGTTGGCCCCCCAAAGAATCATACCCTTCAGCATTTCGGCTCCTTTTCCTCGTGTATTCCAAACATAGGTATTGCCTCCCTTTTTTGCCTCTAACTTTTTGTCTTTTTCCTCCGCATAAGTGCTGTAGGTAGCCAAGGTATCTCCGTTCATTTTGGTATAGGTCAACGCTATACTGTCCTTTTCGGAGAAATCTTTCAAGTAAAAATGGGTAATTACTCCATTGGCCAGGTTTTCGCCTTCTGTTTTAGATGGCCTACTTGCTGCCCTACCTTTGGTTCTATAGCTATCTCTTGGCTTGTACAAAATGGCATCTGCCGATTTCTTGGCATTATCCAATTGATGTAATACCGTAAGGTCATCAATCACCCAAACACTTCTACCTTGGGTAGCAACAATCAAGTTATCATCTTTAATGGCCAAATCCGTAATAGGAACGATGGGCAAGTTCAGCTGAAACTTTTCCCAATTGGCTCCATCATTAAAAGAAATATACATTCCAGTTTCGGTTCCTGCATACAATAAACCTTTTCTTTTAGGATCCTCTCTTACTACACGGGTAAAGTGTTCATCCTCTATCCCGTTGGTAATTTTTGTCCAAGTTTTTCCATAATCGGTGGTTTTGTACAAGTAGGGTGCAAAGTCTCCCAATTTGTATCGTGTAGCAGCTACATAACAAGTGCCTTCATCAAAAGCGGAAGGTTCAATGCTGTTGATCATGTTCCACTCGGGCATATTCGGAGGGGTAACATTTTCCCAGGTTTGTCCTCCATTTTTGGTCACATGAATCAAACCATCATCACTACCCACCCAAAGCAAACCTTCTTTTAAAGGACTTTCGTTGGCTGCAAAAATGGTACAGTAATATTCCACACTTGTGTTATCCTGTGTAATCGGTCCCCCACTGGAAACCAATTTTGTGGGGTCGTTACGAGTAAGGTCATCACTCAACAATTCCCAACTTTGTCCTTCATTGGTAGACATGTGCACGTGGTTGGAGAAGGTATATAATTTTTTAGGGTCGTGCTTACTGAACATGATAGGGTAGTTCCACTGAAAACGATACTTCATACCTTCCGCACCATAACCCATAGGGTTATCGGGCCAAACATTTATAGCTCTTCTGGTATTTTTAGCATGGTTAACACGAGTAAGAAATCCACCATAACTACCACCGTATACAATATCATTGTTAGTTGGGTCTACGGCAATATGGGCTGACTCGCCTCCTGCGGTTGATTCCCAGTCATCTTCTCCAATCGAACCATCGTCGCTTCTATAATTGATTCTGACAGTTGAGTTATCTTGCTGGGCAACATAAATGCGATATGGAAAAGCATTATCCGTAGTTACCCTATAAAACTGCGCTGTAGGCTGGTTGTGATATGTACTCCAGGTTTCGCCACCATCGTAACTAACTTGGGCTCCACCATCATCGGCCATGATCATTCGGTTGGAATCTTCTGGAGCAATCCAAAGGTCATGGTGATCACCATGCGGAGCATTGGAGGATTCAAATGTTTTTCCTCCATCCGTACTCTTGTGATAACTCACATTCAGCACATATACTACATCCTCATCATTGGTATCGGCATAAATTCTAGTGTAGTACCAAGCTCTCTGTCTTAAGCTTCTATCACTATTGATAAGGCTCCATGTTTTACCTGCATCTTCCGAGCGGTACAAACCTCCTTTTTCTTTGTTTTCAACCATGGCCCAAACCCTATTGCTGTTTTGGGGTGAAACGGCTACACCAATAATCCCTAAAGTATCGGTTGCAAAACCTTCGTTGTTGGAAATCTCGGTCCATGTTTCTCCACTATCGGTACTTTTCCAAAGCGCAGAACCTTCTCCACCGCTATTCAAACTATAAGGGGTACGTTCAATTCTCCATGTAGATGCATATAAAATTCTTGGATTGTTCGGGTCAAAAGTCAAATCAACCGCTCCAGCCATATTATTGGCATATAAAACTTTTTTCCAAGTCTCTCCTCCGTCTGTACTTTTGTAAACGCCTCTTTCCTCCGTGGGTTTGTATAAATTTCCCATTACTGCAGCGTAAACAATATTGTGATCCTTTGGGTGGATTCTGATTCGGGAAATATGACGGCTTTTGTCCAAGCCCAAAGATTTCCAGGTTTTTCCCGCATCTTCAGTTTTCCAAACACCATATCCTGATGAAACATTACCACGAACGGTCTGCTCACCTCCACCTACATAAATTACATTATGGTCGCTTTGGGACACCTCAACGGCACCTATACTTCCACCAAAATAACCGTCGGATATATTTTCCCAAGAACGACCTCCATCGGTAGTTCTCCAAACACCGCCACCAGCGGCTCCAAAATAATATAGATTGGGTTCTCCGGGCACTCCAGCAACCGTTCCGGAACGGCCTCCACGGAAAGGACCGATCAATCGGTAGTCTAAGCTTGAGTAAAGTTCTTCGGGATATTCCGGTGCGCTTTGTTTTTTGTTCCTTCGCTGGGAATGCATTGGGCTAATAAACAATGTTACGGTAAGCAAGAGCATACCGATTTTGAAAAAGCAAATCTTCATTTTAAAAGTGTTGAGTTAGTCTGCCTTAAAAGTAGTGAAAAAGGAGCAAAAAAAGTTATCCAATATTTTGTACTTTAACCTCGCAGATAAAAATCAAAAACTAAACCATGCTCAAATTTTTTAAGTTCGCAATTTTACTTTTAATCGTTGCAGCTTGTAAAGACCAATCAAACAAAAAAGAAGAAACAACAAGTCAACCCGAAGAGAAAAAATCTGAATGGACCTACCTTTTTGATGGTACCAGTCTGGAAGGCTGGCGCGGCTACAACATGGACTCCCTTCCTCCCGGATGGACGATAAAAGACAGTGTCCTCACTTTTGATACCGAATTGGGACTGGAACAAGATTATACCGGCGGGAAAGATATTATTTATGGCGCCGAAGAGTTCGGTAATTTTGAACTTTACCTAGAATGGAAAATACCCGAAGGAGCCAATAGTGGAATCTTTTATCATGTAAAAGAAGGATATGATGGCCCTCCCGAAGTTGCCCCAGAATATCAATTGATAGATGATGAAAACTATGCCAACATCCACGATTTGGTAGGGTACAACTCGCAATTTGGTGCCGAGCATCCAGAGTTACTTCAAGACTGGCAAAAAACAGGGGCCGATTATGCCATGCATACAGCGGACGAATCACAGAAACAACTGAACCCTGTAGGGGAATGGAATTCCTCTAAAATTATATTCACCCCCGAAAAGGTTGAGCACTGGCTCAATGGCAAAAAGTTATTGGAATTTACGCCATGGTCAGAAGATTGGCAAGCCAAAAAGAATTCGGGAAAATGGGACAATGCCCCCGATTACGGAAAATTTAAAACAGGCTATATTGCCCTTCAAGATCACGCGAGCCCCATTTGGTTCAGAAACATAAAAATTAAAAAACTATAACCTCCAGACCATGAACAAAAGAGAATTTATCAAGAAAAGTAGTGTGGGAGCGCTAGGAATTATGTTTGCTCCTTCTATTTTAAAAGCAGGATTTCCAAAAGATAAGCTTAGAACGGCCCATATTGGGGTCGGTAATATGGGAATGGAGGATTTAAAGGCAGTTTCATCCCACGAAGCAGTTGAGGTAATTGCACTCTGCGATGTAGATGCTATTAATCTCTCAGCGGCACATAAAATGCATCCGGGAGCTCGTATCTTTTTTGATTACCGCGTCATGTTGGAAGAAATGGGTGACGAAATTGATGCCGTCATTGTTTCCACGCCTGATCATACACACGCGCCTGCCTCATTGATGGCGATGAACATGGACAAGCCCGTATACTGTCAAAAACCATTGACCCACTATGTTTCCGAATCCAGAGAGATGAAAAAACTGGCGGCCGAAAAAGGTTTGGTCACACAAATGGGTATTCAGGTGCATTCCTTTTACGATTACAAACTGGCCACACTTTTGATCCAATCCGGCATTATCGGAAAAGTACATACGGTACATGCTTGGTCTCCCAAAAACTGGGGGTACGACGGCCCTTTACCTGAAGGAGAAGACCCAGTTCCAGACCAATTGGATTGGAACCTTTGGTTGGGCACCTCCAAAGAAAGGCCGTATAAAGATGGAATGTACCATCCTGGAAATTGGAGAAAGTTGATGGATTATGGTTGCGGTACTTTGGGCGATATGGGCGTGCATATTTTTGATACACCATATAACGCATTGGAGCTGGATGTTCCAAGAACCATTATGACAGAGTGCCGACCCACGAACGGATTTGGTTTCCCAGAAAATAATACGGTTACCTATGAGTTCCCGGGTACCGAATATACTGGCAAATCCTTGAAATGGATTTGGTACGATGGCCCCGGCGCTCCAGCAATGCACGAAGACCTTATGTTACCAGGAATGGAAATGAAAAAGGACAAAAAGGCCTCTGATAAGAATGATGAAAATAGCATCTCCTTGGATGCAGGAGTAGCAGGTGAAAACGAACTACCGGAACAGGGTGCCATGTTTGTCGGAACCAAAGGGCGTTTGTTGCTACCTCACTTTATGCAATTACCAAAGAAAATACGAAAAGGGAAATACGTGGATATCTCCAAAGAAATCGCCAAGGTCTCTGAAGAGCACAATTTGGGCGAGCCTATCCGAAACTATGGTACTGAAGGGCCTAAACACTACCACCAATTTGTGGATGCTTGTTTAGGCAAGGACACCACGACAGCTCCTTTTGATTATGCAGCAAGATTGACAGAAACTATTTTATTGGGTACCATTGCAGGTCGATTCCCTGGTGAAACTTTGCATTGGGATGCAGAAACTGCTCAATTTAAGGAAGACAAAGCCAATAAATATTTGGCTGGAGATTATCGGGATTTTTAAGAAATAATATTTTTCTATGTCATCCACCCAAGAGTACTGGTTAAGTGGTCCTATACCAGATGTACCTGCACTTTTGCAGCCTACCGCACATGCGTTATTGCAATCCGTTCGGGAAGTAAAGACGTATTTAGCCAATTTTCCTGAAGATAAGCTTTGGGAAGAACCATTTGGCAGGGCTTCGGTCGGGTTCCACCTGAGACATTTAACTGGTGTGTTGGACCGATTACTGACCTACGCTAAAGAAGAGACCTTAACAGATGCACAATTTCAATTCTTAAAAAACGAGGGGAACGGAGAGAAGGCTCCATCATCCCAAAAATTAATAGCAGATTTTGAGACAAAGGTGGGACAAGCTTTGGACTATTTTAAAACTATCCCCGAAACGACGCTTACAGACGAACGGTTTGTGGGAAGAAAAAAGCTGTCCACTACGGTGATTGGATTGCTTTTTCATGCGGCAGAACATAGTCAACGTCATGTGGGACAGTTATTGGTTACAGTGAGTGCGGTAAAAGATTAATCATAATCGATATGAGCATACGAAACCAGAGCTTTTGTTTTTTATTTTGCATATTCCCATTATTGATGCTATCACAAAACCGACTTAGAGACCATGGTGTTGAAATCGGGGTATTACAACCCGGACAGTTCAATGCTCTTACAGATGTTCCTGGGGTTCAAGTTGGGCATACCACTATAATTCAAGGGGATGATATACGAACTGGAGTTACATCAATTTTACCACATTCCGGAAATATTTTTCAAGAAAAAGTGCCTGCAGCTATCTATGTGGGCAACGGATTTGGAAAATTGGCTGGGTACACCCAAGTAAAAGAGTTGGGCAATTTGGAAACCCCCATCGTTTTGACCAATACCTTGAGTGTTCCCACAGCCATGAATGCCGTTATTGGGTACACGCTCCATCAGCCTGAAAATGAAAATGTCCGTTCGGTAAATGCCGTTATCGGTGAAACCAACGATGGCTACCTCAGCGATATCCGAGGTCGTCATGTCACGGAAGAGCATGTGCTAAAAGCTATAAAAAATGCAAAATCGGGTCCTGTTACCGAAGGCAATGTAGGTGCGGGAACCGGAACCATCTGTTTTGGATTTAAGGGGGGTATCGGGACATCGTCTAGGGTATTGCCCAAAAAATCGGGAGGTTATACCGTAGGGGTATTGGTGCAGACCAACTTTGGAGGGGTTTTGCAAGTAGCCGGAGTGGAAGTGGGCAAAAAGTTGGGGCACTATTCCAATAGTTTTAAATATTCTCCTGATGGCTCTTGCATGATGGTGGTCCTCACCGATGCTCCATTGGATTCCAGAAATCTGGAACGTTTGGCCAAGCGAGCCATGTTGGGGCTTTCGCGTACAGGTGGAATTGCAAGCAATGGTAGTGGTGATTACGTGATTGCTGTTTCCACGGCAAAGGCATGTCGAATTCCATACCAGAGCGATGACCCGATTCAATTACATCCGACTTTGAGGAATGGGGCTATGACCCCTTTGTTCCTTGCTACCATTGAAGCAACCGAAGAAGCTATTCTGAATTCTCTTTTTGCAGGTGAAACCATGATTGGACGAGATGGGCACAAAATTGAGGCGCTTCCAAAGGGAAAAGTACTGGAAATGTTAAAAGAAGCTGGGAAAACAACACCTTAAATCATGTTGCAATGACTAAGGATGCGCACCTAGGTTGATTGAGCCATTTTGTTGGACACCGTCATTTTTTCTTGAGAGCAAAAACCGGCATGCTGAATACTGAAATAGCTTAAAATCGGCAGGTTTTGCTTAGTTAATGAAAGAAAAACGTACTATCACCTCTATTTTTTTAACAGTCACAACATTAATTTTAGAACTCCTTCCCAATGAATTAGTTTCGAAAACATATGAAAAGGATAAACCTCAATCAGTTTTCATTGATACTGGGCCTCTTGGCCTTATTCATTATAACACCTGCTGCACTTCATGCCCAAAAAGCAGCCCCGCTTGCAGTGGATGATACCTACAACGCAGGTTTAAATAGCACGCTGAACATTATGGCTTCAAATGGTTTGCTTAATAATGATTCCGATGCCAATGGAAATGGCACCATGAGTGTGCAAACCACCCCTATAGTAGATGTCTCTTCAGGAGTTTTGAATCTAAACAGCGATGGTGGTTTTGACTACACCCCAAATCCAGGTTTTGTTGGAAGTGATAGTTTTACATATCGAGTATGCGACGATGGCAGCCCTAGTGTTATCGTATCTCGTTTCGACTTTGATACCCCATCCATAACCGATGCTACAATTGGACCCGATGCAACATCGGTAAATCCAAATGCGGCCCAAACAGGATGCGGAATTCATTTCCCCACAGGGTCGGGTGGCTCAACAGGTTTTGATATCGTGGTACCAAATTCCTCAGGTATTTTTGATTTTACCAGCTTCGCGGTTTCTTTTGAATACCAAGACCAGGAAAGTCAAGCCGATATTGTTACCGCTGGCAACTTTAGGATCTACCATTTTAAACCCAACGAAATGGGATTGGAAATTGACGTAATTAACTCCGTGACTGGTCTCACCGAGACCTTTACCCAGGATTTTGGAAATTTTTTAAGTGGAAACAATCCTTACACCGTGGCTTATAATGAAACTACCGGGGAAGTCACTTACACGGCAAACGGAAGTTCAACGGTTTATGCTGTAGCTCCTCCAAACTCTCCTTTGGACAATAGTTTGGCCACAGATATCATAATTGGCGAGCGGATGGATGGTTCGGGCTCTTCATCACCTTCGCTATGCAGTATGGAGTTTGTTGACAACAGCATACTTTGTGACGAAGCAGATGTTAACCTAAGCGTACTGGCCAAAATAATTACCAATAGGAAAATAACCTTTAGGGTCAATTCAAATTAGCATCCTGCACGGATTATTTGAGAGGATAATATTTACTTACATTTTAAGCTCCAGTAAAGACTCAAATGAAACATATTGCAGCGCTTTCTCATGTGTAGCTTCCAATATCACAGGTGGAGCTACGCCTTCCAAATAAGCTTCTCTCCAACGCGAAACACAAAGACACCATTTATCACCGGCCTTTAGCCCCGGAAATTGAAAGTGCGGTATAGGCGATATTAGGTCGTTTCCTTTACTTTTTGAGAATTGCAAAAACTCTTCCGTCATTATGGCACATACCATATGTTTTCCTGTGTCGTCATTGCCCGTTTTACAGAAACCATCTCTATAATAGCCCGTTTTTGGGGATATGCAGCAGGACTGAAGTGGTGATCCAAGTACATTTTTATCCATAGTGGCTTAAAAATAATTTAAGCTGAGCGGTTTGTAACAATATTGTTACTTTTTCTACAAATGAAATACAAGCTTTCATCATTTTTTATAGCTTTAAGCAGTTAACAACTAAACACTATACCCATGGATATTTTTGGAAAAATAAAAGAAAAACTCAGCAACGAGTTTATCGACATTATTGAGTGGCTGGATTACACCGATGACACTATTGCATACCGTTTCGAGCGGTATCAAAATGAAATAAAAAACGGCGCTAAGCTAATTGTTCGCGAAGGGCAGACCGCTGTTTTCATCAACGAAGGTCAACTGGCCGATGTCTTTGAACCGGGCACCTACGACCTTACCACAAAAAACTTGCCCATACTTGCCACTTTGAAAGGTTGGAAATATGGTTTTAATTCTCCTTTTAAAGCGGAGGTGTACTTTGTGAACACCCACCTTTTTACCGATGAAAAATGGGGAACTAAAAGCCCCATCACTTTAAGTGATGACCGTTTTGGTTTGGTAGAAATACGAGCATTCGGAACCTATGCTTTTAAAATTTCAGATGCTGGAAAATTCATTAAGGATATCGTTGGTACAGATAGCAACTTTACCAATTTTGAAATCAACGAACACTTAAAAAGTTTGATTGCAACACGATTTACAGATACCGTTGGTGAAGCCAACCTTCCTATTGAACTTTACGCTGCCAATACTTCCGAATTGTCCGATACGTGCCGTGAAGTAATGGCCCCGGAATTTCAAACAGTAGGTATATCCTTGGAGAAATTCTATATCGAGAATGTCTCCATGCCCGAAGATCTTAAAAAAGAAATCTTCGAGTATAGCCGCATTGATAAATTGGACTTGGATAAACTGACCAAGTTCAAAACAGCCAAAGCCATCGAGGCCGCAGCCCAAAACGAAGGCGGTACCGCCGGTGCCGGAATGGGCATGGGTATGGGATTTGTATTGGCCCAACAAATGGGCGGCATGATGGGCGGAACCATGCATGCCAATCCACAGGGAGCTTCACAACAATCGGCTGGAGCCGTGCCTCCTCCGATGCCAACGCAAACCATGTATTATTATGCGGCAAACGGAGTACAGCATGGTCCTGTGACCTTTGAACAGATGCAATCTTTGTTCGCTTCTCGAGCCATTAACCGGGATAGCCTGGTTTGGAAACAGGGAATGTCCGCTTGGTCAGCCTTAAAAGATGTGGACGATTTAAAATCGTTCTTGGGAGGTAATACACCGCCACCGTTACCAACGGAATAGTTTTAAACTGTCATACTGAACTGTTGTTTCGAGCATAGTCGAGAAACCAGTGAAGTATCTCTGTTCATTTCACTTTTTAATCGTATATGAGTGAGATTCTTCGTTTCACTCAGAATGACAAATAAGCCATTGGAAGAACAAAAAATCCAAAAGACGGAACTCAAAAAAGCCTGTGTCAATTGCGGGGCAGAGCTTAAGTATAAACCTGGCACCACAAGTATAAGTTGTGAATACTGTGGGCATGAGGAAACCATTGCTGTAGATAAGAATGGGTTCGAGGAGTTGGAGCTTTACCCTTTCTTAAAAGAGATGGGGGCGCAAAAGCACAGCGAGGAAATTTCCATGCTGCATTGCAAAAATTGTGGAGCAGACCAACATGTGGAAGAAAACTATAAATCACTTCACTGCGTGTATTGTGGTCAGCCTTTGGTAATAGAAGATGCCTATACAGAAAATTGGATTTTGCCCGGTGCGGTACTCCCCTTTCAAATTGATAAAAAACAATCCTTTACCATTTTTAAAAAGTGGGTAAAACGTTTATGGTTTGCTCCGAACAATCTAAAAAAAGCGGCACTGGACCCTCAGTTTACCAAAGGCCTTTATTTGCCTTACTGGACCTTTGATGCCCAACTCTACGCCTCCTACACAGGTCAACGGGGCGAATATTATTACGAGACCAAAAGGGTTCGCAACGCCAACGGAAAAATGGTGACCCAAAGGGTCAGGAAAACGCGATGGTACCCAGCTGCTGGAGAAGTATCGGGCTTCGTGGACGATACCTTAATCAAAGCTTCGCACCAGAAAACCGGAAGAATCCCAGGTAAAATTGCCTTTTGGGATTTGAAAAAGCTTCAACCTTTCGATAGTGGATTTCTGTCTGGATTTGTAACTGAAAAATATACTATCCCTTTAAAAGATGGTCACTTGCATTCAAAGGAAGAAGCTAAAAACATTGCAAACACATGGTGCCGACGAGACATTGGCGGGGATACCCAGCGTGTGCTCTCTATGGATATGCAACTGAGCGAAGAGACTTTTAAACACATTTTATTGCCCGTTTATGTAAGCGCCTACCGATACAATGGCAAGAAGTACAACTTTTTTATCAATGGGGAGAATGGCCGAATATCGGGTACACGACCTTATAGTTTTTGGAAAATCTTCTTTACCGTGCTGTTAGTACTAGCAGTTATTGGGGTCATAGTTTTTCTATCCAAAAAATAGAGAAATCAACTACCTAATAACTAAAACAAACTCTATGTCATGCTGAGGAGTCAGAAAAGACGACGAAGTATCTCTACCCAGAACTTGAGATTATTCACTGCGTTCAGAATGACATTTGTAACCTTACTTAAACACCAAACAAACCGGATTGGGGTGATTGGTCTCATTCAAAAATGTCAATTTTCCTTTTTCCACATCTCTTTTAAAGACAGCAATATTACTGGTTTTTTTGTTGGCCACCAATAAGAATTCTCCACTAGGATCTATAGTAAAATTTCGGGGCCAATCACCATGTACCGATTCTCGACCTACCAATTCCAATTCTCCCGAAGTAGCGTTCACCGCAAAAATTACAATCGTGTTTTCACCGCGATTGGAGCCATACAAAAACTTTCCATCTGGCGATAAATGAAGATCAGCGCAAAAGCTTTCTCCATCAAAATCGGCATCCAAGGTCGAAACCACTTGTATTTCTTCGTAGTTACTATCGCTATCTTTTTCAAAAACGGAAATAGTACTGTTCAACTCATTGATAACGTATAGCATTTTACCATTCTTGCCAAAGGTAAAGTGGCGAGGGCCCGCTCCATCTTCAAAGGGCAGCGTATTTTGTTCCGCAGGTACAAAATTTCCATCTTTTTGATGATATCTTTTAACCGCATCCAATCCCAAATCGGTCACCATAAGCCCATCAACATTGAACTGGGCCATGTGCGCATGCGAGGTTTTAACGGAGTCCAAGGATTTATGATCGATAATCTGAGGGTTATCTGCTAGCGAGCCATCATCTTTTAGTGAAAATAAGGCCACATTGCCTCCAGTATAATTGGCAACGGCCAAATGCCCATCGCCAGAAAGTGAAACGTGGCACGGGTGCGCTCCTTGGGTTCCAATACTGTTTTGAAGCTCCAATGCATTCTCGTTCAAGCCAAAGGCGGTAATACCACCTCCCAAGCTGTCAAAATCAGCCGTTTCCTGGACAGCGTAAAGGTTCTTTTTGTCCTCTGAAATGGCCAAATAGGATGGGTTCGCAAGCTTTGCCGCCAGTTTTTCGTTGGAAAGCTCACCTGTGTTTGTATCAAAAGTATAGGTGTAGATGCCTTCACTATCACCATCGGTATAGGTTCCAACAAACAGAGTGTACATGGGTTTTTCTTCAGGTTTTTCGGTGCAGGCGATTGTCAAAATAGCAATAAGACCCGCCAGAATAATTTTTTTCATGGATGCTTAGTTATGCTGTCCAAATTAAACATTCTAAATCAAAGAATCAGTATTTAGGACAGTTCGGATTTGATTTCCTTTTGAAGAAAAAAGCCCGTGACAATAGTAGAAAGCACATCCGCTATGCAGAAAGATAACCATACCCCTATTTCTCCCATAAAATTGGGAAGTATTAAAATCAGAGGAATAAAAAAGAATCCTTGTCGTGTTAGCGTTAACAATAAAGCTGGAATCGCTTTTCCAATGGCTTGAAAATAGGCGGCCCCTATCAACTGAATGGCAATAATCGGTGTTGCGGCGAACACCAAACGCATGGCCAAGGGTGTATGCTGCAGCACAAAATTGTTGGCTTCGAGTTCCTCTGGAGATAATTCAGGCCGATCACTTAAAAACAATGATGCAATTTCCGCAGGGAAAACCATTAGCACCACAAAAACAATAGTTGCCATCAAGGCGGCATATTTAATCGCTGTATAAATGGATTCTTTTACCCTATCGTACTTAACCGCACCATAATTATAGCCTGCGATGGGCAAAAAACCTTGGGTAACACCAAAAACAGGGAAGAGTGCAAACATCAACATTCTACCGATAATCGCATAAACCGCCACCATGGCCTCCCCGCCCAAGTTGAACAATATATTGTTCATCAATAAATAGGTAATACTGGTTACAGCCTGTCTGGCCAAAGTAACAAAGCCCAATGAACCAATCTCTTTTAAAATGGGACGATCTAAACCGAAATGGGAGATGTTAATTTTTAATTCTGAATTATCCGATAGAAAGAAATAAAACACATAGAGGAAACAAAGCAAATAGCCCACCGTGGTTGCCCAAGCAGCTCCGTGCATGCCCCAATCAAAAACATAAATAAAAATGTAGTCCATGAGCAGGTTTCCAATGGATGGAATGATCATGGCAATCATGGCAAACCTTGGTTTTCCTTCGGCCCTTATCACGGTATTTCCCATCATACAAAGTGCCAAGAAGGGTACCCCGTACAAAATGATGGTGTAGTATATTTTTGCTGGATCGAAAATGGTTCCTTTTCCCCCAAACGCAGGAATCAAAGTATCCACATAATAAAGTCCAAGTGCCACCATGGTTATGGTAACCACTAAGGTCAATGTGATTTGGTTTCCAAATGTTTTAAGTGCCTTTTCTTTGTTGTTGGCACCAAGTGCTCGAGAAATAATACTGGAACCCCCTATCCCGATCGCCATTCCCAAGGCCGCAATAAAGAAGGAAACTGGCAACACTACATTGATGGCGGCAATGGCAATGGAGCCAATCCAATTACCAACAAAAATGGAATCTACCAAAACGTTCAAGGACATCACCAAAATACCGATAGAGGCGGGTGCAGCCTGTTTGATCAGTAATTTTCCTATGGGTTCTTCCCCGAGATCGTTAGAGGTTATTTTGGCCATGCCAGAGGTGATTCTTTGGGTGAAAAATAAAGTGAATATTCTATCACTTCAAATCTACAACGCATCCACCAAACTACCTTTGTTCTCAGTTAGTTTTTTGGCAATACTGTTCCATAGTTCTATTCTGAACTTAAGGGCTTTTTTACTGTACTCGCTCACATCGTTCCATTTTTGCTCATCGGAACCACACAGGGCCTTGATCATACGCAGTGCCAAAGGACCATGTTCGTCACCATCCAACTCAATATGCCTTTTGAGATAGTATTCCAGTTTCCCGTATTTACGCGGACCATCTTCTCCACTGTTTTCAATGATTCCCAAAAACATATCTGGAATCAAATCTTCGCGACCAAAGGTAAAGGCAGCCGCGATGATGTGCGGTTGTTTGCTATTGATGACCTCAAAAGTGAACTGTAGAAAATTCTTTTCTGACTGATTGAGTTCAGCTTCTTCAATTTGGTTTGATATTTTTTGTAGATCGGTGAAGGATGAAATAACCCTTTGAACTTTTTGGGTATTGGCATTGACTTCTTGCATCGCATCCAAGTACATCTCAAAATGACTTTTGGCTTCTCCTTTTTCGTTGAAATCACTTTCCTCTTCCAAAACAATCTCATTGATGAATCGCGCCACCGAAGTATCAGTAGCTGGATGCCAAGGCAATCCCACACAGGTTAAATGTTGCTGAAGGGCTTTTAAGAGCGACATGAAATCCCAAACGGCATACACATGGCTCTCCATAAAAATTTTAATGTCATCCACAGACTCTAGTTGTGCATACAGCTCGTGATTTTTGAGTTGCTCCCGAAAAGGGTAAAGCTCCTGCTCCAGGTTTTCAATCTTCATAGCGTTTCTTTTGTTCTATTCTGTCTATGGAATTTAGCGTATGTTGGTTTCGGGAAGTACATCTTTTTCTTCCCATTCCTTTATCCATTTCGCCATGAGCTCGGCCCAATCATCACGGTCGTTCAAGCAGGGAATGTGGATGTAATCACCTCCTCCTGCTTCCTCGAACTGCTCCTTTCCTTCCATAGCGATTTCCTCTAGCGTCTCCAAACAATCACTCACAAAAGCCGGAGTGATTACCACCAAATTTTTGATGCCTTCGTGTCCCAATCGTTCAAATTCCTTGTCCGTAAAGGGTCGCAACCATGGGTCGCTCCCCAATCGTGATTGGAAAGAAGTGCTTACCTTATCTTCGGGCAGGCCCAATTCTTTTTTTACCAACTCGGTGGTGTCGTAGCATTGATGACGGTAACAGGTATGGTGCGCCACAGAGTTTGTTTTACAGCACTCCCCGTTCAACTGGCAATGGAACTTTGTCGGGTCCGATTTTCTAATATGCCTTTCCGGAATTCCGTGATAAGAGAAAAGGATATGGTCGTAATCAAATCCCTTTAGGCCTTCGGCGATACTTTTTGATAATATTTTGATGTAATCCGGATTGCTGTAAAAAGCCGGCAAGGTGGTCAAGTGCATTTCGGGAAAGTCCTCTTGTTGTACTTCAAGAGCCTTTACCACCACCGTTTCGTAGGATGACATGGCGTAATGTGGATACAGTGGAACCAAAAATACCTCATCAACCCCTTTGTCTTTCAATTCCTGTAATCCCTCTTTTATGGACATGGAACCGTATCGCATTCCCAAAGCCACAGGAAGTTCCGTATGCTTCTGCACTTTTTCCGCGAATCTTTTGGAAATAATGATCAAAGGAGAACCTTCATCCCACCAAATTTTGGAATAGGCTTCGGCAGATTTTTTAGGACGGGTGTTCAAAATAATCCCTCGAACGATTATGTTTCTCAGAAGGGGGTTTACATCGATAACACGTTCGTCCATCAAAAATTCATCCAAATACGGCTTTACATCTTTGGCGGTAGGGCTATCTGGCGAACCCAAATTGACCAATAAAACTCCTTTTTTCACGGTTGCATAATTTAGGCCGCTAAAATACAACACGAAGCGGACTTCACCTTTTCCGTATCCAAATACTTTCTTATGATGAAATAATGTTTTTCGATTTTGTTTAACCTTTCTGTTCTCCTTGAAGTTTTCTGCCTTATTTTTGGGATATGGAGTCCTTTTACGACAATGTTTCCAAAGAATCTCTCATCTATTTGGGCGTGGCCCTCGTTGTGCTCATCATCCTTTATTGGAGTACTTCCGTACTTATGAAGCGTTTAGGTAAAAACCCAAAATACTTGTTGCCTAAAAGTGCGTTCAAAAGATTAGCAAAACCTTTGGTGTTGATTTTTGTTTCGGTTCTGCTCCGGTTGAAGGCTTTACGTGATCTTTTAAACTTGGAAGATGCGGGGTTCTGGTTTAAAAAAGCAAGTACCATTCTCTTCATTTTTGCCATGGCCTGGGCGATGATCGCTTTGCTTAAAATCATAAAAAAGGCAGTCATTCAAAATTATGATATTGGAGAGGTGGACAACCTAAAGGCACGAAAGGTATATACACAGTTCACTATTCTGGAACGTATTTTTATTTTCATCATAATCCTGTTGGCTACCGGGTTTGCCTTAATGAGTTTTGAGGAAATCCGTGAAGTGGGTATCAGTATTTTTGCATCTGCAGGTGTGGCGGGAATCATTATTGGTTTTTCGGCTCAGCAATTTATCGGGACTATTTTGGCGGGTATTCAAATCGCCATTGCGCAACCCATAAAATTGGATGATGTGGTAATCGTGGAAGGTGAATGGGGACGTATCGAGGAAATTACCTTGACTTACGTTGTGGTGAGCATTTGGGACAAAAGACGCTTAATTGTACCTACACCCTATTTTATAAACCAACCTTTTCAAAACTGGACCAAAACTTCCTCCGACCTTATGGGAACCGTGTTTTTGTATGTGGATTATAATGTTCCTTTTGATAAAATAAGGGAAGAACAAACCCGTATTTTAAAGAATACTGACCTCTGGGACGGCAAAGTTGATGTGCTACAAGTTACCGATACCAAACCCAACTATGTTGAGATAAGGTGTCTCATGAGCGCCAAAGATTCACCAACCGCTTGGGATTTACGAGTGCATGTCCGTGAAAAGCTCATTGTTTATTTACAGGAAAAATATCCTGAAAGTATAGCAAGAACGACTCGATTGACGGTTGAACATAAAAATGACAGTAATGAAGATTAAGATAGTTGCAGTTTTGTTGATTTTGGGCGTTGCTGCAAACGCCCAACAAATTACCTGCTCCCCGGCTGATAAATCCCTTTTTGAGACCAAATTGTCAGATTTGGAGCAAAGAAAAGCATCCAATTTAGGTGACACCATTATTACCGTTGGTCAATCGTTTATGGGAACTCCCTATGTGGAAAAAACGTTGGAAATTGGTAAGACCGAAACTCTTGTAGTTAATTTTGGTGGACTGGACTGCACCACCTTTGTAGAAAATGTACTGGCTTTTAGCCTTATGCTTCAAAATCAGCAAAAAGATTTTGAAAATTTTACCGATAATTTAGAATCCGTTCGGTATAGGAATGGAAATTTGGAGGGATACCCTTCTCGTTTACATTATTTTACAGAATGGATCCGCAATAACGAGAAAAAAGGATTGGTCAAGGACATAACCAGAGAATTGGGTGGTGTTGAACTGGAAAAACCCATCAATTTTATGGGAACGCACCGCAATCTTTATCCATTTTTGGCCAGCGACGAGAATTTTGAAGCCATGTTGAAGGTCGAAAAAGAACTTGCCAAAGAAAAGCTTTGTTATTTGCCGCAAGATCACATTGAAAGCAAGGAACATCTTATCAAATCAGGTGACATTCTTGCCTTGGCAACCTCCATAAAAGGGTTGGATGTAACCCATACTGGAATTGCCATCCACCAACCAGACGGAAGATTACATTTATTGCACGCCTCCAGCAAAAATGGCGAAGTGGAAATTTCCGAACTGCCTTTGGCAGATTATCTTAAAAACATCAAAAGCAATATTGGAATCATAGTGGCGAGACCAACCCTACTTTCGCTTTAAGCACCATTCGATTGCTCCCAAAAGATGTTTACGGAACATTGGTTCGTCATAAGCGTCCTCCGTATGGCCTCCTCCTGTGTAAAAAGACCGCCCTCCGTCAAATTCGTGATACCATGCAATCGGATGGTTGGACCCATTAGTGCCGCCTTCGTAGCTGCTCTCATCCAAGTTGAGCAAAACAGTGGTGTTCGGGTTTAGGTTTTTATAGTTATACCACTCATCTGTCCTTGTCCACGTATCTTGCAAATGCTCCGTAGATGGATGTGCTTTGCTTATCACATCTATTTTAGCCTTTCGCACATTCGGATCATTGGGATGACCATTAAAATATCCGCCTACCAATTTCCCATACCATGGCCAATCATATTCGGTATCACACGCGGAATGAATTCCGAGAAAACTTCCGCCTCCTTTTATATAACCTTCAAAGGCAGTTTGTTGTGCATTGTCCAGCACATCCAACGTAGTATTCAAAAACACAACTAGCTTATAGTTGTTTAGATTCTGAGTAGTAAAATCTTCCCCAGATTCAGTTTGTAATACGATAAAGCCATTTTCTCGACCCAATTCTCTGAGGGTCTGCACGCCTTTTTCAATGGATTTATGTCTCCAGCCCTCAGTTTTGGTAAACACCATTACCAATTCGGGCATTTTTTGAGCATTATCTTCAGTTGTAGGTTCATCTTGTGCCGCTATTTGAAAGGTAAAACAAAAAACGAGCAAGGACAGTGCAAATAATTTCATAGTTGTTTGTTTAGACGTTTGAAGTTAAATATTTTTTGGGAGTGGTGCCAAACTTCTTTTTAAAGGAGGCAATAAAATGGCTCGCGGTACTGTAGCCTACTTTTAATCCGACTTCGTTTACGTTGTGCTTCCCTGTTTCCAACATTTTCCGGGCATATTCCATTTTATAATCGAACAAAAACCCGAATACGGAGTCACCATAAATCTGTTTAAAGCCTTCTTTCAACTTTTTTAGGCTTAATCCAACTTCTTTGGAAAGTTCGGCCAAAGTGGGTGGCTCCGCCATACGTGAAATCATGATTTCCTTAGCCATACGAATTCGCCGCACATTATCCTCATCGGCCAAATAAGGACATTGCTCCAAATCGGCATCTTCTGTTTTGTTGAAGTAAAGAGAAATCAGTTCGTAGACTTTTCCTTTCAGATACAATTTTTTGATGGAGGGATGTAAATTGAAATTCATTAACTGACTCAACACAACGGCAGTTGCCGGTGATACTATTTCCTGTGAGTAATATTTCTTTTCCTTGTTCTCATCACTTAAAAAAGGTATATAATCAGCTTCATCCGAAAACAGGGAATGAAACTTCCTGATAGTCATTACCACTGATACCAACCAAGAACCCGGTGAAACAACAAGGTCCAATGGCAAATCCTTTTGGGTATTGTATAAGAGTAATGAGTTTTCCTCGTTAACTTCCAAATAATAGTTCCCCTCATTGAAATTAAACTTGGATTTTCCTTTCAAACAAAAGTGGAATTGAATGTAGGAGCTGTCGATATCACGTTCAATGAGTTTTGGTTCCTTGGCATCATTTTGAATTTTAAGGATATAAATCCCATCTTCGACCAAAATTTCATCATAGGAACCGCTAGCGATATTTTTCATGTTACTTTTCAATCGAATTTTGCTTTTTAGTTAATTTAGAATCGCTCTAAATTGTTTTTCATATTATCAAATATATCAATAATAACAACGCTTTTAACCATTATCATCGAAAATAAAACATAAAATAATACTAGCCATAATTTATAGTTCCGCTAGCGTTATTTTTTGACCTATAACCCTATTACTTTTGTCTTGCGATTTATATCCTTTATGAGGAACTACCATATTTCAAAACATAATTCCTTCTATGCCATTGGTTTGAGTTACAAGAAGGCGGATGCAGAGGTTAGAGGAAAGTTCAGTCTGGATGTTCCTGCCATTGACCATATTTTGGGCAAGGCCAAGGAAATCGGAATTGATGGCCTTTTGGCCATTTCCACCTGTAACCGGACCGAACTTTACGGTTTTGCGCAACACCCGTATCAGCTTATCAAGTTACTATGTGACCAAACGAATGGAACGGTAGAAGAATTCCAAGAAGTGGCCTATGTGTACAAAAATCACGATGCCATCTCCCACATGTTCAAGGTAGGAACTGGTTTAGACAGTCAGATTTTAGGGGATTTTGAAATCATTAGCCAAATCAAACAAGGTTTTTATCGCTCCAAAAAGCAAGAAATGGCCAATCCGTTCTTGGAACGTTTGTGCAATTCTGTGATTCAGGCCAGCAAGCGCATCAAAAACGAAACGGAATTATCATCGGGTGCTACATCGGTAGCGTTTGCCTCGGTAAAATATATTTTGGACAATGTCGTCGACATTTCCAACAAGAACATCTTATTGTTCGGAACCGGAAAAATTGGAAGAAACACCTGCGAAAACCTAGTAAAGCATTCCAACAATTCTCATATTACCTTAATTAATCGAACTCGGGAAAAGGCGGAAGATATTGCAGGCAAGTTCCAGTTGACCGTAAAGGATTACGGCGATCTGCAAACAGAAATTCGTAAGACCGATATTCTTGTAGTAGCTACGGGAGCACAATTACCTACCGTTTCCAAAGCATTGATCTATCCGAAAAAGCCTTTGTTGGTTTTGGATTTATCCGTTCCCAAAAACGTATCCGATGATGTGAAGGAATTGGATAATGTGACTTTGGTGCATTTAGACCAACTATCGCAGATTACGGATGAGACCTTGGCCAAAAGAAAAGAATATGTTCCCAAAGCGGAAGCTATCATCGAAAAGGTGAAAAAGGATTTTCTAAAATGGTTGGAGACCCGAAAGTTTGCCCCGGTAATCAATGCGCTCAAGGATAAACTGAACACCATGAAGACCGAAGAAATCGATTTTCAAACCAAAAAAATTGAAGGATTTGACCAAATTCAGGCGGAAATCATCTCAGATAGAATCATTCAAAAGATTACCAAACAGTTTGCCAACCACCTAAAAAGCAATGAGGTCGATACTGAAGATAGTCTAGAGCTTATCCAAAAAGTGTTTCAGCTAGAACTGCATTCCAAATGAGCAAAATAATCCGAATTGGTACCCGCGACAGCGAACTGGCGCTGTGGCAAGCAACGACCGTGCAACAAAAGTTGGAAGAGTTAGGCTACGATACCATTTTGGTTCCCACTAAATCCATGGGCGATCAAGTTTTGGACAAACCATTGTATGAACTTGGCGTAACCGGGATTTTTACCAAAACCTTGGATGTTGCACTACTAAAAGGCAATATAGATATCGCAGTGCATTCTATGAAAGATGTGCCCACGCAATTACCAAAAGGAATTGTTCAGGCGGCTGTTTTGGAGCGTGCTATTACACACGATATTTTAGTGCACAAAGGTTCTGGATTTCTGGAATCCGATACACCTGCAACTATTGCAACAGGAAGTTTGCGAAGAAGAGCCCAATGGCTGAACAAATATCCTAACCATAAAGTAGTAGACCTTAGGGGAAATGTAAATACCCGACTCCTAAAACTGATTGAAAACGATTGGCAAGGCGCCATTTTTGCTCAGGCAGGGTTGGAGCGTATTAAGCTTTTACCCAAAGATGCCATTCGATTGGATTGGATGATTCCTGCTCCAGCACAAGGTGCCATGTTAGTAGTTGCCAAGGAAGAGGATGATTTTACCAAAGAAGCATTGAGCAAACTGAACCACTCCGGAACCGAAATCAGCACCACCATTGAACGTGAGTTTTTACGCACTTTGGAAGGTGGTTGTACCGCTCCGATAGGTGCTTTGGCTCAAATAAAAGACCTAACAGTTTATTTTGAAGGCGTTGTTTTCTCTTTGGATGGGAAACAGAAAATTGACATCAAAAAAGAAGTAAAATTGTCCGATGTCAAAGATCTTGGTAAAACTTCTGCCGAAGAAGTCTTGCAAAAAGGAGGCGATAAATTGATGCAGGAAATCAGAAATGAAAACAGTACTGTCCACTAAAATGTTGAGCTTGTCCCAAAAGGAGCTTTTTCTAAATTCTGGTTTGGGATTGGTGGAGTACGATGCCCTAAAAATAGAATTCCTGAATGTAAAGATTCCTTTGGACTACACTAACTACATTTTTACCAGTAAGAATGCTGTAAAGGCCTTTTTGAAGCAAACCAAAGAATCGGATATGCCAAAGTTCAACACCTTTTGTGTAGGTGAAAAGACAAAAGCCCTTTTAGAAGAAAATGGGTTAAAAGTGGTCGAAATAGCCGAAAATGCATCAGAATTGGCGGAAAACATTATAAAGCGACATCAAAACGAGACATTTGTATTCCTTTGCGGCAACAAAAGAAGGAATGAACTCCCCGATATGCTAACAAAAAATAACGTTCAGTATAAAGAGTTGGAAGTATATCGTACGAATCCAAATCCAAAGAGATTTCAAAGGGATTTTGATGGTATTCTTTTTTTTAGCCCAAGTGGCATCCGAAGTTATATTTTGGAAAACATCTTAGAAAATAGCACCTTGTTCTGTATTGGAGAGACCACAGCTGCTGAAGCCCAAAAACATTCAAAAAATATAATTATAGCTAACAAACCAACTGTAGAGAATGTGTTGGTTCAGGCCATAAATCATTTCAGACACTTATGATAAAAAACGACTTGTTCCTAAAAGCTTTAAAAGGTGAAACCGTTGAACGTCCACCCGTGTGGATGATGCGACAAGCGGGGCGCTATTTGCCCGAGTTTATGGAACTCCGTAAAAAATACGATTTCTTCACCCGGTGCCAGACCCCAGAATTGGCCTCTGAAATCACCGTGCAGCCCATTCGCCGATACGGAATGGATGCCGCGATTTTGTTCAGTGATATTTTGGTAATTCCACAAGCAATGGACATCGAGGTGCAGATGAAACCCAATTTTGGACCTTATTTACCCAACCCTATCCGCTCGCAAGCCGATTTGGATAAAGTGATCGTTCCAGATATCCAAGACTCTTTAGGTTATGTGATGGATGCTATTACAATGACAAAGGAAAAATTAGATGATGAAGTTCCCCTGATTGGATTTGCAGGTTCTCCCTGGACTTTACTTTGTTACTGCGTGGAAGGTCAAGGCAGCAAAAGTTTTGACAAGGCCAGAGGGTTTTGCTTCACGCAGCCAGAAGCTGCGCATGAATTGCTTCAAAAAATAACGGACACCACTATCGCCTACTTAAAAGCTAAGGTTAAAGCGGGAGTTAATGCCGTTCAGGTTTTTGATTCTTGGGGCGGAATGCTTTCACCTCAGGATTATCAAGAATTTTCTTGGAAATACGTTCAACAGATTGTGGATGCTTTAAAAGATGAGGCCCCTGTAATCGTTTTTGGAAAAGGATGCTGGTTTGCTTTAAAGGAAATGGCAAACTCAGGGGCTTCGGCAGTCGGAGTTGATTGGACCTGTTCACCCCAAAATGCAAGATACTTAACGGGAGGAAATGTGACCCTTCAAGGTAATTTTGATCCAGCCCGTTTGTTATCACCTCCATCAACAATAAAGGAAATGGTCACCCAGATGATTCGTGATTTTGGTAAGGACAAGTACATCGTAAATTTGGGTCACGGAATTTTGCCCCATATTCCCGTGGAGAATGCAAAAGCATTTATAGATGCGGTTAAAGAATATAAGGAGTGAATCCCATTTTGATTCTAAAACGAGTAAGTTTTAAACACCTGCTCAAGGGCATTGTAATTGGATTAGGCAGACCTTTTTTTATTCTGCCTACTTTGAAAGCTACCAAAGACTGTCTTAAAATTTCAACAGCCAACTATGGCAATCAGCACCAAAAAAATGGTCGAGCCAATGCGTTTAGGCATGCCTTCTGGAACTATTTGATCGCAAAAAGATGTTTGGGCTGGAACAAAAATGAAAAAGTGGTTTTGCAATGGGCCAAAAAAGTAACTGATTGGCACGAAACGGTTTTCCAAAATGAAGAACTAGCCAAACGTATGGATCTGCACAACAACGAAGTGGGGCGTTTCATTTTTGAGCAAAACACGGAAAAAACCGAAGAGGAAATTATTGAATTATTGAAGCAACTAGCTTTGGAGTCCAATAGAATTGATGAAAGTTCAGTGCTTTGCGAATATAAAAATCGAATGGTCCATATCCTTTAAATCCAAGAAATGTCAAAGGCGTTCGAAATAAATTATTTGAATGAAAGCGATGCAGAAAGCTTATGCTTTCTAATGACTTCGAATGCTGATATTTTTAAACGCTTTTTTACTAAAACGCTATCCCTAAACCAATCCATTGAAAGCTCTCGACTATATATTTCCAAAAAAGCAAAGGAAATAGATCAAAAAGCGGAGTTTACCTTTGCGATAAGAAATGAAAACAATGAGGTTATTGGACTTGTAATCCTAAAAGATATCCATTGGGGTTCAGGCGAAGGAGAGTTGGCCTATTGCATAGATAAACATCAACAAGGAAAAGGAATTGTTTCACAAAATGTGAAATATGTCTCTGACATTGCTTTTAAAAAGCTAGGACTTAAAACACTAAAGATATTTGCACATAAAAGCAACTTGCCAAGTATCAGAGTTGCCGAAAAAACAGGTTTTCTTTGGGTAAAAACAATGTCCAAATCATATCAACCTCCAAATGAGGCTCCCTTGGATATGGAACTTTACGAATTACATTATGAAAAATAAGTTTTACGATTACATTCAACAACTGCAGGACAGTATTACTTCAAAATTGGAAGAACTGGACGGAACCGCTAAGTTTCAGCAAGACCTTTGGGAACGTGAAGAAGGCGGTGGGGGTAGAACCCGTGTTATCGAAAACGGAACTGTTTTTGAAAAAGGAGGTGTCAATATTTCCAAGGTGTACGGACCATTGCCAAAAAGCATGCAAAACTATTTCGGAGTGGACGATGTAGATTTCTTTGCCTGCGGACTTAGTTTAGTGATTCATCCCAAAAGTCCGATGGTTCCCACCGTACACGCCAACTGGCGTTATTTTGAGATGTACGACAAGGAAGGCAATATCGTAGATCAATGGTTTGGTGGCGGACAGGACCTTACCCCGTATTATTTGTTCGATGAAGATGCAACCCATTTTCACGCGGTTTGCAAAAAAGCCTGCGATGCCCACAACCCAGAATTTTATCCTGCTTATAAAAAGAAATGTGACGATTATTTCTGGAATACCCACCGGAATGAAGCTCGCGGGGTAGGTGGATTGTTCTTCGATTATTGCAAAGCAACCGAAGAAACCAGTATGGAAGACTGGTACAGTTTTGTAACCGAGGTCGGGGATAGTTTTTTGGATGCCTACGCTCCCATCGTTCAAAAAAGGAAAGACTTACCCTACTCTCAAGAACATCGCGATTGGCAAGAAATTAGACGGGGACGTTATGTGGAGTTCAATTTGGTACACGACAAAGGCACCCTTTTTGGCCTGAAAACGAATGGACGTATTGAAAGTATATTGATGAGCTTACCGCCACACGTTCAATGGCGATACGACCATCATCCCGATAAAGGAAGTGAAGAAGAGAAGTTGATAGAAGTACTACAAAGCCCAAAAGATTGGGTTTAATCCGTAGTTTTGTCCTGAAACCAAGCCTATGAGACAGAAGATTTACCAAATAGACGCATTTACCAGTCAGACCTTTGGCGGAAATCCTGCTGCGGTCTGCATTTTGGATTCATGGTTGAGCCCAGAATTGATGCAAAAAATCGCTCAGGAAAACAACTTGGCCGAGACCGCTTTTGCCGTGAAAAAAGATGACCACTACGAACTGCGATGGTTCACCCCCGAAGTCGAAGTTGACCTTTGCGGACATGCGACCTTGGCAACGGCCTTTGTACTCTTTCATTTTTATGACCTTGAGGAAAATACCATTCAGTTTTATTCTTACCGAAGCGGCAATCTGACCGTAAATAAAGCGGATAATGGCTGGTTGACCTTGGATTTTCCAACTGATAATTTGATTGCTATCCGTAATGTTGCAGAATTGGACAATGCCATCGGGCTGACCCCAATTAAAACCCTGAAAGGTAAAACAGATTATATGATGGTCTACAACTCTCAACAAGAAATTGAGGCTATTGAACCCAATCACCATCTTTTGGGGCAACTTGATGTTCGTGGTGTTATCGTAACTGCCCCTGGAGACGAAGTGGATTTTGTATCGCGCTTTTTTGCGCCCGCTTGTGGCATTCCAGAAGACCCGGTAACCGGTTCTGCACATACTTCACTTAGCCCTTATTGGTCAAAAGAGCTCGATAAAACAAAAATGACTTCCAAACAGCTCTCCAAAAGAGGTGGAGATTTGGTTTGCGAATATTTGGGTGAACGAGTGAAGATTTCAGGAAAAGCCGCACTTTATTTAACTGGTGAAATTGATATCTAATATCAGCTTAAAACTAAACATATGTATCCACTTATACGAAACAGAAGACTTCGCGCATCCGAATCCATTAGAAGATTGGTTCGGGAAACTACTTTGACACCAGACGACTTTTTGGTGCCCTTGTTCGTTACCGAAGGAAAGGGAATCAAAGAAGGAATACCCTCCATGCCCAATTATTTTAGACTGAGTTTGGACAATCTTGAGAAAGAGGTGAAGGAACTTTGGAAAATGGGACTTTGTTCCGTGCTTCTTTTTGTAAAGGTTGATGATAAACTCAAAGATAACAAAGGAACCGAGGCTTTAAACCCTAACGGTTTGATGCAACGTGCCATAAAAACGGTGAAAAACGCCTGTCCACAAATGTTGGTGATAACGGACGTTGCGCTGGATCCCTTTTCATCTTACGGACACGATGGTATTGTGGCCGAAGGGCAAATCCTGAATGATGAATCTGCCGAAGTATTGGCCGAAATGAGTGTATCCCATGCCAAAGCAGGAGCAGACTTTGTTGCACCCAGCGACATGATGGACGGTAGAATTTTGACCATCCGAGAAGCCTTGGAGGACGAAGGCTTCATCAATACGGGCATTATGGCCTATTCCGCTAAATACGCAAGCGCCTTTTATGGTCCCTTCCGTGATGCATTGGATTCCGCGCCTGTGGATATAGCCAATGTGCCAAAGGACAAGAAAACCTATCAAATGGATTATGCCAATCGGTATGAAGCTATCAAAGAAACTCAGATGGACATTGACGAAGGGGCAGATATCGTGATGGTGAAACCTGGATTGTGCTATTTGGACATCGTTCGAGAAATACGAAACGATGTAGATGTTCCCGTTGCTGTGTATCAAGTATCCGGAGAGTATGCCATGGTAAAAGCCGCTGCCGAAAAAGGCTGGTTAAACCATGATGCTGTAATGTTGGAACAGCTAACAGCCATAAAAAGAGCAGGGGCCAATATCATTGCCAGTTATTTTGCAAAGGATTTTATCCGAACTTTGGGCTAAACCTCAACCAAATGAAAAAATTTGCGGTTTTGTTCCTATTCATCACTTTAGTGATGCCATTTGCATTTGCCCAACGCGAACTTATCCACGCCTTTCCTTCTAAGTTAGGGTTTGATGAAGCTTTCATCAACCAAAAGGTGGATTCCATTATGGAAATGGGTATCGATAGTTTGGCATTTCCGGGAGCACAACTTTTGGTCACCAAGAACGATACCATAATTTTTCACAAAGCCTATGGTTTTCATACCTACGATAGTGTGCAACCTGTTGCCTTGAACGACCTTTATGATTTGGCATCCGTTACTAAAATTTCGGGGCCGTTACCTGCCTTGATGAAATTAGTGGACGAAGGAAAGCTCGATTTGGACAAGCCCTTCAGCAGCTATTGGAAGCCTTGGACAAACCGTAAGAACAAAAAAGACCTTACTTTGCGCGAAATTTTAGCGCATCAGGCCGGTTTGGTACCCTATATTGTTTTTCTACAAAAGGTGCTTCGGAAGAATGGCAAAATCAAAACACGCTTTGTTCACAATTCTTCCAATAAAAGATTTGAAGGACATGTGTATGATGGTCTATACATCAATAATCGGTTCGAGCGCAAAATGAACCGCATCATTAATCGGTCCAAGGTTTCGGAGGAGAAGAAATACAAATATTCAGGGCTTACTTTTCTTATTTTTCCAAGTTTGATAGCGCAACTCACAGGAATGGACTATCAAGCTTATTTGGATAAAAATTTCTATCAACCTTTAGGTTGTCATACCTTGGGATATTTGCCCAAAGAAAATAACTATGTGAATCCCATTGTCCCCACAGAAGTGGATACGTTATTTCGAAAATCCTTGGTAAAAGGTTGGGTGCACGACGAAAATGCATCGCTCAAAAGTGGTGTTTCGGGCAATGCGGGGTTGTTCGGCACAGCAGATGACTTGGCCAAATTGATGCTCTTTTATCAAAATTATGGCAAGGTGGATGACAAGCAACTCATTTCGGCCAAAACCGTAAAAGAATTTGCAGAAGTGCAGTATCCGGAAAATGAAAATCGACGAGGATTGGGTTTTGATAAACCTTTGCTCGACAATGCCGAACTTCCTTTGGAAGAAGCTTACCCCTCCCCTTTGGCGAGCCCCAAAAGTTTTGGACATTCCGGTTTTACGGGAACTTTTGTCTGGGCAGACCCCGAAAATAAATTGACATTCATTTTTCTTTCCAATCGGGTATATCCGTCAAGAGAACACCGAAACTTGTACGAACTTAACATACGAACTGCACTTCAGGATGTTTTTTATAAAGCAACGGGATTAAACATTCAAAATTAATTCCTATTCCCTATCTTGGTACTAAAGATTCTGCCATTCTATGGGACTACTATTATTTTACGCCCTTATTTCCATTTTCTTTTCGTTTTTATGCTCCATTTTGGAAGCGGTGTTGTTGAGCATTACGCCCACTTTCATTAATGTAAAAAAGCAAGAAGGAAAAGAGTATGCGGCCACATTGGAAACCCTTAAAAAGGATGTGGACAAACCACTCATTGCCATCCTTACGCTAAATACCATTGCACATACGGTAGGAGCCATTCTAGTGGGGGTTCAGGCGAAAGTTGCCTATGCAGAAATGTACGGAAGTACTGAACGTTCCATTTTTGGGTTCTCCCTTACCGAAGACCTTATGGTCGGAATCGTATCGACCCTTATGACGATATTGATTCTGGTGGCTTCAGAAATCATTCCGAAGACCATAGGAGCAACTTTTTGGAAACAATTGGCCAACTTTACTTCAAAAGCATTGAAAGCAATGGTTTTCGTCTTAAAATGGACAGGGCTATTGTGGTTGTTACAACTCTTTACCAAACTGGTCGGTGCCAAAGGAGAGCACGGAAGCGTGTTGAGTCGTGAAGATTTTAGTGCAATGACGGAAATAGCCCATGAAGAAGGAGTTTTCAAGGAGTCAGAATCCAAAATGATTAAAAACCTGCTCTATTTTGATGAAATACTGGCACGAGATGTAATGACACCGCGAACCGTAATGAAAGTGGCATCTGAGGACACTCCGATAAAAGAGTTTTTTGAAAAAAATAGACCCTTGCGCTTTTCAAGAATTCCATTGTACAAAGACCGCATGGATAACATTACCGGTTTCTTTTTAAAAGATGAATTGTTGGAAGCCATCATCAATAAAAAAGGAAATGAAACTTTGGCTACCATAAGAAGAGAATTACTGGTCACCAACCGAAGCAAGTCCATTAATGAACTTTTTAAAAAATTTGTGCAGAAGAGAGAGCATATTTCTTTGGTTGTGGATGAGTATGGTTCGGTAAGTGGATTGGTCACTATGGAAGATGTGATCGAAACCTTGCTAGGATTCGAGATCATGGATGAAAGTGACAACGTAGAAGACCTTCAAAAGCTTGCTAGAAAGAACTGGCACGCCAGAGCTAAGCGTTTAGGAATTATTGAAGATGAAGATGAAATAGAGTAATGGAAACTGCTTATATACAGACTCCTATTGGAACAGCAGAGTTAATAGGCGATGAAAATGGCCTTGCATCCATTACTGTTTTGGACGATAAAAAACCTATTGGTATATTTCCTGAAGTTTTAAAGGATGCTGTTAAACAATTTCAAGAATATTTTAATGGAGACCGAACGGTATTTGACCTTAAGCTAAATCCATCGGGCACCGATTTTCAGAAAAAAGTTTGGGATGCTCTGTTAAAAATACCTTTTGGAAAAACCATTTCTTATTTGGAACTTTCCAAACAACTCGGTGACGCAAAGGCCATTCGTGCAGTAGCCTCGGCCAATGGCAAAAATCCACTTTGGATTGTGGTTCCTTGTCATCGTGTAATAGGAACCAACGGAAGCCTCACAGGCTATGCAGGTGGACTGCATAGAAAAAAATGGTTATTGGAACACGAGAGCCCTGCAAAGCAGACCACTCTCTTTTAATTTTTTACCATGCTTTATAAACTTAACCTGGAGCATATCCTCTTTTTGGATATCGAGACCGTACCCCAACAACAACATTTTAGCGACTTGGATGAAACTGCCCAGCAATTATGGGAACAGAAAACGCAGTACCAGCGCAAAGATGAGTTCACTGCTGAGGAATTCTATGAGCGTGCCGGAATTTGGGCCGAATTTGGTAAAATTGTCTGTATTTCCGTAGGCTATTTTATTCACAAAGGAGAAAATCGAAATTTTCGGGTTACTTCTTTTTATGGTGAAGAAATCAAAATTTTGAGAGAATTCAAACAATTGCTCAAAGACCATTTTAGCCAAGTGAAGCACCTTTTGTGCGCGCACAATGGCAAAGAGTTCGATTTTCCCTATATCGCTCGTAGAATGGTAATAAATGGCATCAACCTACCCTACAAACTGGATTTATTTGGGAAAAAACCGTGGGAAGTGCCTCATCTGGATACCATGGAACTTTGGAAGTTTGGCGACTACAAACATTACACTTCCTTAAAACTATTGGCTTACGTGCTCGGAATTCCCTCTCCCAAGGAAGATATGGATGGCGGCATGGTGAAAGATGTATTCTATAAGGAAAATGACTTGGACAGAATTGTGACCTATTGCGAATTGGATGTGGTGACCACTGCACAAGTTTTCTTACGATTGCGAAATGAAGAGCGCTTGGACGATGATGAGATTAAAAAAGTTTGACGTTTTATTGGGTAAAGGGTGACTGGTCAAAGGTAAAAGGGACGAAAAAATTCTCGACTGCGCTCGAACTTACAGCCATACCCAATTAAGCAATAAGCAATGTCATTCTGAACCTAGTGAAGAATCTATTGCGAAAATTAGTTATTGGAAACTGTAAATTGAGCCTGCGACTAGTTTTTATAAAACTTAGTACTCTTGATTCCGGAGTAATCCTGAACTACCAAAACATATAAACCAGAAGATAACGAAGCTACATTAATGGAACCTTGCGTTTTTCCTTTTTTAATCACGTTTCCTGAAGTGGTTACGATAGAAAATTCGGCATCTTTGGACAGTTCGGCATTCACGTTCAAATAGTCTACGGCTGGGTTCGGAAATACAGAGACATTCAATTCTTGTGGGATAAATAAAGGTGTGTTTTCAATCAAGGTTGTTTCTTCACCTTGGAATTCAAACTCAATGGTTTCTGAGAACTCCGATACTGCGTTTTCGGTGCAAATGGAACGCACACGGGCCTCGTACACTTTCCCTTCTTCAAAGGACGCAAGCTCAAAACTGTTTTCCCAAATAAGTTCACTTTCCCATACATCTGAATCAATACTCTTGTACTGTACTTCAAACAAAGTTTCTTCTGCTTCGTTCCAAGAAATAGTAGAACCCTCGCTTGTGGAGTTTTCCAAATCAATACCTGAAGGCGTCTCAATGGAGCAATTAGAAACTTGTGCGCCTGAAACAATCAAGGAAAAGTCCTGTTGTCCATTTTTTAAACTCCCTTTGTGAGAAATAGTAATCGTATAGGTGCCACTTGCATTTTCTACCTCAACACGTTCAAAGGGATCAACTTTGTTGTCACCTTTAGTAGCACTATCATTCGCTTTGGCCGGGTTTAATTTCCATGGCATGTAAGTTTGCCCATCTTTAGTAATCCTGATATCCAAATCGTTCATCAAAGCTGCAGTTACACTATTAAGTTCACCTCTGTTCACAGTTTCTGCCTCTGGGTCTGTCCACGAAATAGAAGCTATCAAATCCTCACCATCAATTGCTGTTACAGTTAAAGTAAATGTCTCGCCATCCAACAGGGATTCTTCATTTACCAATGAAGTGTATTCTCTATTTTGAAGCACTTCGGCCGCTGATTTGGCATTCATTATGCCCCAGCCCATTTTATAGTCGGGTCCTTTGGCATCCACATCATCGGCAGTGTGGAGTGCAAGTCCTTTTAGGGTTGCTGCTTTCATGAAAGAACCAAAAAGTTCCTCGTGATACTGCTGCAATAACAAAAGGGAACCTGTAACCCCAGGTGCGGCCATAGAAGTTCCTGCGGAAACTTGATAGCTACTGTTAGTTGTAGAACTTGTGGAAAGGATATCACCACCATCGCCAGCCAAGTCTGGTTTTACACGGCCATCATCTACAGGTCCAAAACTACTATATCCGGCAACTGAAGCTTTTTTCAATTCTCCGTTACTATCAATCTCTGTGTTGGCACCTGCAATGGTAAGTCCGTTTTTAGTTGTGGTAAAGCCTAACAAAAGGTCAAAACCGTCAGCTGTTTTACCATAATTTGGAGCTTCGTTATCGTAGGAGTTTTGCGCATTTCCAGCAGCAGTTACCATTAAGTAATAAGGAGCGTTGTACATTATCCTATCCCAATCTTGTGTAACCTTAATGTAAGCGCCAAAATACCAATCAGGCACTCTATCAGATAAAATACCATAGGAATGATTACTCAACAAAAGTCCATTTGCCGCTGCTTCCGCCACCTCAATTTTATCGCGGCTCCAATCATGGGTCAATGCTTGCGCACCGTATGCAACCCCTTTTGCATTGGGTTCCACACCGGCTGAAATAAGATTACCTGTCACCAAAGTAGCATGTAAGCTTACCTCATCGGCATCATCGGCATTCTTTGCACGGGTATCAAACTCTTGGTGTGAAGTCAATGCTACTCCCGAATCCCAAACACCTACTTCCATATTGGTTCCGGTTAAACCTAAATTCAACAGTCCTTTATCGTAAAGTGTGTGTGCTCTAGAGGTCTGGGAAGCAGGATCGTTGAGTGTAGTATAATATAGTGGAGTGCCATCGGTACCGATATCTTTAAGTGCTATTTGGATACCGTTATTTTTTTTCTCTGAAGCTTTAAGTCCTTTGGACCTTACCAAATCACCTATTTTTTTAAGTTTCGTTTGGTGCTCTATTTCCAATTCGGAAATAAAAGAAGACATTTTCCCTTGATTGTAGGAAGAACGTATTTGCTCTTTTGCATTTTTGGTTTGAGCAAGTACGTGAACAGCGCTTAAAAGCGACATTATGATGGAGAAGATTACTCCCTTGAGCCCTAAAGGAAATCTGTAGTCCATAGTTAAGTTAAGGTAAGATTTGGACTACGAATATAAATAGACATGTACGAATCATCGATAAAATTCCTACTTTATTCGATGAAATACATAGTGTTTTACTTCATTATGTTGTGAAAATTGACTTTTATGTGGTGTAACTCTTTTCTTACACTAAATTTTGTTTTCATCCAAAACAATATAAACCGGAAAGTGGTCGCTATATCCACCTAAATATTTCTTTCCAGCAAAGGTTCGGAATGGGTTTCCCTTGTATCTACCCTTCCACTCTTTTAAGAATCGAGGTGAAAATATCTTCGCCTTTATAAAACTGTGAGTACCTGCCTCATAATTTAAAAAACTATGGGTTAGCAATATTTGGTCGAACAAACTCCATTTACCCTTATAGTTGGCACTTCCTTCAAAAGGAGACAACAATTGTTTCATTGGGTTGATGAACATTCCAGTACGCATTAGGGTTTGTAAACTTTCTGAATTTGGGTCATCGTTTAAATCACCCATTATAATAATGTTGGGATGGTCATCTTGTATGCCTTCAATTTTCTGCAGGATGGTTTCTGCTGCCTTGATACGCTTATAACTAGTTTCCTTAGCTCCTTCCCTTCGGGAGGGCCAATGGTTTACAAAAACATGAATCTCTTCTTGATGTAATTTGCCGTGCACATACAAAATGTCCCGGGTAAAGTCTCGATCACCATTAGTGTTTTGTACCATCAAAGGAATGGTCTCGGCATCCAGTACCTCAAAGTGTTTTTTATCATAAATAAGTGCCGTATCGATGCCACGTTCATCAGGTGAATCAAAATGAATGGCATCATAGTCTATATCCCTAAGTCTTTTGGATTGTAACATCTTTTGGATGACCCCCTTATTTTCCACTTCTGCCATACCGAGCAAAACCGGAGGATACCCACTATCATCCAATCCAATTTTTGAGATTGCCTTGGAAATCTTCTTGACCTTCTTCCTAAATCTTGATTTGTTCCATTTTCTAAACCCCTTAGGAGTAAAATCATCATCGAGCAAATAGGGGTCGTCCCTGGTATCGAAAAAATTTTCGAGATTATAAAATGCAACGGTATGCCTGTTCTCCTGCTTTTGCAATTCTTCTCCTGCTTTTATAGTTTATCTAATCTTGACTATTTTCTTTTTCCGGTGTTGACGTATTTGTCAATGTTTGCCATTCTTCAGGTACATCACGCACTACATCCGATAATTTATTGGCATACAACAATGCACTAAAAAGTGTTCTGTACGTGCCCATTGGCTGACCACGCCATTGAGGTTGATATCCAAAAAGGAGCACGTGCCCCTTGCCATGCTTTACATCCAAAGCGGCGGCATTTCCATTCATGTATTTTTCACCTACCAAGAATCCAGACATTAACGGAGAACCATTTTCCTGATATTTAGCTAGAACCTCACCTTTAAAGCCATCGAGAGTGATAAATATGGGACTATTATAGACAAACACATTTGCCTTGTCTTGCATTCCTGCCATCACAGGGTGTTGTGGGTTTGTTTCTAACTGCATAATGGACCCACCTGTGAAGAATTTGGCCCTATCAACCTTATCGACTACATTTTTAACAGGGAGATGCAAAGCATTAATCGCAAAATTGGAGCTTCTGTTCAAGGTAATCAAGGTACCTCCTTGTTCCACAAAAGCATTCAGGTTGCGTATTCCCAATTCGCCTAATCCTCCGGCATATTGTGGCGGAGCGGAACCGGGTTCCAATCCGTTTTCAATGGAGCCCGGCCACTCGGAGGCCATCACTATTACATCAAAACGGTCTTTTAAATTGTTGGACATAAAATCCGCATTACGAACAGATGAATAGGGAAACCCAAAATTATCAAGCAACCATCGGGTCCATCCCATATCCATACTTGCAGTCCATGGACGGTACACTCCTATTCTAGCTTTTACATTGGCATCACCTGAGCCTGATCCCATTTTCCCATTAATTGCATAATCATTAATCCATTGACTGATTTTACTTCGAGAGGCACCTCTAACACCGTATTTTCTGGTGTCGGCATCATAGCTAACGGTTAAACCACCTTTCATGGCCTCTGCCAATACGCGGAAAATATTGTTCTCTGTTGGATCTAACCATAATGTGCTTCCACTGCCACGGAGGGTACCTGGCAATGGCTTAATTCCAGCCGCTACTTTATCGGTATCAAATCCGACACCAGGCGTAAAATCTGTTTTGTTGAGGTCCTTTTCCTCATCATCTGTAGTTTCTAACGGAGTACCTTCAACAGGGGTCAATGCTTCCCTAAAAGCATCCGGCAAGGGAAGTGTTCCTGTAATCACATCGACTTCCATCTGAAAAGGAAGCGTCCACCCGGCAGCATCATAGGGTTGCTCAAGTGGGCCATCGGGCGACTCCCTTAAATCTGGATATACTTGCACATCCAAAACCTGTCGTGCCATTTCTGCAAACTCTTGGTCCATTGGTATCACCCAAGTTCCCTTGGGATATGTCGCGCCAGAATACTCCATCGGTTTATTCAATTGCGATATTTTGATTCCATTAAAAGCCAAGCGTTTCAACAATTCTACCGGACGAGACGGGTCTCTTTGTTTTTGTGGTATGATATAGGCATAGGGCGGCTCATTCTTATATTTTTCGATGGTTGTTACTGCGGCTTGATACTTATTAAAAAGAAGCGTTTCCTTGTATTTGGCAGAATAATCCAACACGGCGATGGAAGCCGTCTGCATATATTGCATGGCATCGCTCAAGTGCCACCAGCCACCTTTCCATGGACTGTTATATAGCGATTCTACCCGCAAATCTTTTCTGTGTTTAGGAAAATCCTTAATGGTATAAAAATATGGCGTAGCGTATCGGTACAATGCCGTTTCTGTCCAAAACGAAGGTATATTTTGCATGGCAGGCAAGTAATCAATATAACCTGGGTACCATGCATCAAAACCCTTTCCCATATGAACGGCTCCCGGCAAGCCTTCGGTTTCCAATTCCTGTGCCATGGCCATCCCGATCATGTTAACTTCACGAGCCACAATGGGTGGGGTTTGCGGAGCAATAGGCTCAGCAAAAGGCGGCAACCAAATTCGGGTGGGAAATGGAGAGGATTGATGGTGGACATGAATAACATTGGGTTCCCATTCGCGCCAGGTTCTACCCACTACCCGAGATTCCAACATATTGAGCATATAGGCATCACGGTTGTTGTCGTGACCCACATATTTTTGGTAGAGCCATGGTGTTCGGGCAGTTTCATAAGGTGTTCCCACATTGGACATGTACCAATTGGCAATGATATCTTGCCCGTCCGGATTTAACGATGGCCATAATACCAAAATAACATCATCCAGAATAGGTTTAAATTTTTTGGAATCCGCCTCATTTACAATTTGATGGGCCAATGTAATAATGTGTTGTGCCCCTGCCACTTCAGAAGCGTGCAAACCGCCACTTAAATCCACAATGGCCTTGCCTTCCTCTGCCAGGTTCTGGGCTTCTTCGCGCGACATCCCTTTGGGATGGGCCAATTTCTGCGAGATTTCCTTATAGTGGTCAATCTTGGCCAAGTTTTCTTTGGAGGAAATCAAAACATAATACCACGTGCGGCCTTCTGAAGTTTTTCCGGTTTCCCGCATTTCTACCAAATCACTTGCGGCATCCAACTTTTTAAAATAGTCAATGGATTGCTCATAGGTGGCCAAATGAAAATCGGAACCTATTTCAAAACCGATTACATCATCGGGATCTGGAATGGATGGATTTTGTGCCTTGAGTCCGAATGGAATCAAGATGGCCATCAATAAAAAGCCAGAGAGATACTTTAAAAAATGTGTATGTTTTGGATTCGGGAGAGGTTGCATTCTAAACATTATGTTGGGTTAGTTTGGTTTAGGGCATCAAGATAGGGAACAATACAATTAAATTATAGTCTTTTCCCCTGTTCATCAGCCCTTAAAAGGCGAAAAGCACCAAACAGCTTCCAAAACATTGTGTAGATTTGCATTCTAAATCCATTTGATGCTAGAAAAGAAGTCGATTGAATATGAAAAGGCGGTACTCATTGGTGTAATGAATCAACACCAGAATGAAGAAAAGGTAAAGGAGTACTTGGATGAGCTTGAATTTTTGACCTACACTGCCGGTGGCGAGGTCGAAAAAAGATTTGTGCAACGTATTGATGTTCCCAATCCCAAAACCTATATCGGAAGTGGGAAAATGGAGGAGGTGCGCCAATTCGTAAAGGAGAATGAAATAGGTTCCGTAATCTTTGATGATGAATTGTCTCCCGCACAACAGAACAATATTGAAAAACTACTACGCTGTAAAGTTCTGGATAGAACCAGTTTGATTCTGGACATATTTGCCCAAAGGGCCAAGACCAGTTATGCCAGGACCCAAGTTGAGTTGGCTCAATACGAATATCTTTTACCTCGTTTGACCGGCCTTTGGACCCACTTGGAAAGACAACGTGGTGGTATTGGTATGCGTGGTCCCGGTGAAACGGAAATTGAAACGGATAGACGTATTGTTCGTGACCGAATTGCATTGCTTAAAAAGAAACTTGCCAAAATAGACCGCCAAATGGAGACCCAACGTGGCAACCGTGGTTCTTTGGTTCGGGTTGCTTTGGTCGGATACACCAATGTTGGTAAATCCACCTTAATGAACGTGATCAGCAAAAGCGATGTTTTTGCGGAAAATAAACTTTTTGCTACGCTGGACACCACAGTTAGAAAAGTAGTCCTCGGGAACCTTCCCTTTCTGTTGAGCGATACGGTAGGATTTATTAGAAAATTGCCCACCCAATTGGTGGAAAGTTTTAAAAGTACTTTGGATGAAGTTCGCGAAGCTGACCTTTTACTCCATGTGGTGGATATTTCGCATCCTAATTTTGAGGAGCATATTGACTCGGTAAACCAGATTTTGGATGAAATAGACAGTTCGGATAAGCCCTGTATCATGGTTTTTAATAAAATAGACCAGTACACTCCAGAAACCATTGATGATGATGATTTGGTGACAGAAAGAACCACTGCTCATTTCACTCTTGAAGAATGGAAAAAAACGTATTTCAACAAACTTGGGGACAAAGCGCTATTTATCTCGGCATTGAACAAGGAAAATATGGACGAGTTCAGAAAACGTGTTTATGATGCGGTTCGGGATATCCATGTAACCCGTTTTCCATATAACAACTTTTTGTATCCGGAGCATTTAGACGAGTATTAGTTCTTTATGGTTTAAGGGCTAGCTTATTCGACGAACTGCATGCACTGGATGCTTCACAACATTTTCCGGCCAATTCACAACAAAAATTTAGGGTCTCGCCACAATAGACCTACATTCACATTGTTTTTAAGTCATTTTAGTGTCACGCACAGATTTTACAGATCTTAACCTACTTAGACCATGGTCTTAAAAACACGAAAAACATTTTTCACCCCACAAAAAAGCCCTCTTAATCGAGGGCTTTTTTTGTTTGTATGTTCAATGCTTTTAAAACTTGTAGCTAAGTCCCAAGGTCCAATAGGTCTGTAGTTCATTGTCAATAGTATCGAAGGTAGCATCAGGGTCTGGTGTTGGCGCATTGTTTACGATATAATTCAAGGTCTCCTGTTTGTTGTTTCTCAACCCAAAATCGAACCCGACACCAATCATTTTCCAAAGCGTGTAAGAGAAAGAGTTGGTCCATGTCCAATTACTTAAATCGCCGCTCTTATAACTTTGGAACATGGACAAGTTACTTTTAAAACTAATCGCCCCAATTTGTTTGGTATAATCTGCCACTATTTTGGCTCCCATGGAAGATTCAAAAATGGTATCCTCACTACTGAACACAAAATTGTAGTTGAGCGGATGCATCACAACAACCAAGTCCGGGATTGGGGTCCAAGTGGCACCCACACCCAAATCAAGATAACCTGGGTCGTTGAAATTGCTCAAAATTGTGGTCCTATACTCTGCCAATGCAGAAATGGCAAATTTCTCGCTCAGTTTTCTACCATATAAAGATGAAATATTGAACACATCGGTAGCCTCACGAAAGCTATCATTATCGGTTGGGTCGTCTTTGTCATCCAACTTTACCCAAGACAAGTTTACGTTGGCGGCATTCCTCCAAAAAAACTTTTCTTTTTGAAGATTGGCAAAAGCATTGACAGTAAACCCAATATTTCCAGATGAGTTGTTAGGGATTCCTTGTGCGAACCAGTTGTTGAATTCTGAAATACTACCTCCAATGGTTCCAAAAGCACCAATTTTCCAGCCTGGCAGCGCATCCAATTTGGCTTGAAGGGCATCAACCCTTTTTTGTATAGCGGCAATGGAATCTTTTTTTGGTCCCATTTCAGCTTTGATTTCTTCTTCGGTTTGTGCGGTGGCAAACGACACCACAAAAATAGCCAAGGAGGCCATTAGCAATTTTTTCATAGTATGGAGTTTAATGTTTAGAACCGTAAAAGTAAGAAATGTCACTCTTTTACATTGAACAATTTCCAATTGTCAATTCACTATAATTAATCTCAGCATATAACAGGTCTTGGATTTGAAAGCCAAGATTCATGACTTTATATTTTGGATATCAAAGGTCTGACTCCTAACCCCTACAATAAAATCTCTTAGTTGTGCTCAAAGCAACAACATGTACTCCGCATGGAGAATTGGTCACCGTCAATTGAAAATTCTTCATCCCTCAACCTAAACGGGGCATCCGTCAGATCGTGCCATAAAATTATTGAACAAAACCACATCTTGCACCTTAAAATAATCCCATAAACAATTTGTTATGAAAATTAGAACTCTTTTTTTATCACCAATTACAATTATCACATTAGGGTCCTGCAGTAAGGACGACGGACCCAGCACACCAACGGCAAATACAACTAACATCACCAGCTTTACGCCAAAATTAGGGCCTGTGGGCACCATGGTCACTATCAACGTAGGAGACCTCACCACACATGAAGACCCTTCCACTTTTTCTGCTCAATGGACAACTGATTTCGATGGAGATATCCTCATCATTGGTCTCAATGATAATTTAGAGTACAACTTAACCATAAATTGGGGAGATGGAACCGTAGAGGAAATATCTGTTTCCAATAGCTCTACCGTTGAACATCAATATGAAGTACAAAAATCCTATCATGTTGCCATACAGGGCGTTTTTCCTGCCATTTACATGGATAACAATGGTAGCGCCCATAAGCTACAGAGCATATACAAGTGGGGGGATATTGTATGGAAGAGCATGGAAAATGCTTTCTCCGGTTGTGAGAACATGAAATACAATGCTGAAGATATTCCCAACCTTTCCAATGTTACCAATGCTTCATGGATGTTTGCTGACTGTAGCGAATTCATTGGTGGTGGCATCAGTGACTGGGATGTAAGTTCGATTACAAATATGACTTCCATGTTCCGGGATGCCACTTTATTTGTCGGAGCTGTTGGATCTTGGAACACCTCTAATGTAGAAGATATGTCCAACATGTTCCATGGAGCCACATCATTTAATAGGCCCATTGGTGATTGGGATACGAGTAAGGTAACAGCAATGATGAATATGTTCAACAATGCTTCTAGTTTTAACGGAGATCTGGGTAATTGGGATGTTTCCGGAGTTACCAATATGAGCGGCATGTTCAATAATTCAGATATGTCTGCCAAAAACTATGGGAATACCTTAATTGAATGTGGCGAGCTTTCTTAACAAACTCAGTTCCAAGAAAATGTAACTGTAGGCGCTACTAATGTACCCTGTTGTTTAGGCTCCGAAGCGTCTGATGCCAGGGAGACCCTCATAAGTTCGTACAACTGGACCTTTGATGGGGATATAGGTGTCATCTGCCAATAAACAGCATACTTCCCAAGAGATTAAGAAGTTAAAATTCTAATATTTTACCACCGGAGGGTCCTGGCATCTTTCGGTGGTTTTTTTGTCCTGAACTCCTTTACAAAAATCAGATATCCGATTTAAGACCTCAGAATTCAGATAAGATATTGGATAAAGTTCGTGCTATTCGTATCAAAACAATTTACAGTCAACAATAAACAATTATCCATTTGTAATAACTCCCTACTTAACTGCTGCATACTTTCCAAGTAACCCTTAACCTAAAATAATAGATTCTTCGCCCGCGATAGTTGTCGGGACAATCAGAATGACAGGAACGGGCATCAGACATCTGAGAAATAAAATTACTTTTTTCTTTTAAATAGCGGCACCGAAGAACAGGCTTCGCCATACATAACACTTTTGGCCACTTCTTGGATTTTGGCCACTGCCATGAGATAGGCATTTTCTGGTACTGGTTTATTGGAGCACCCTTTTATAATGACAGGCTTATCCACAAAATCGGTTACATCCAAGTTTTCCAAAATAATTTGGTAGAGAGCAGTATCAAGGTTCTCCAAGCTCCCTTGAACTACCTTTTTGGCATAGGGCTGCAATCGGGAGGCAATCAACATAAAGGCCCAACCCGGAACTATGGCATCAGTAGAGCATTGAAGCGCTACATAGGCATCTTGGTAGGTCGTCCAATCGTGCTCTTCCACGTGGGTTCGAAATTCCTTTTCTCGTAAAATAAAGCCTTCGTACAACCAATCTTTAATGTCTAGCACCTTTCGCTCCCCTTTGGGGTAATAATCCTCCAAGTTGAAGGTTATCAACTTGCTTTGGGCCACTCTATTTATAATTTCAGACATAATATTTCAGTAGTCAGACTTAAACTCTAGAATCAATTACAGCTTTTGGTTTTGGGACCTAAACCTTCTGGAAGAAGATGTTTTTTGATGCTTAGTCTTTCTTCCTTTTACGCGTTTTCTCCACAATTCAAAGGATGAACGTTTGAGATTGCTCCGCATTACCTCCCTAACATCATTCTCTTTTAGGCCGAATTGGTATTCAATAGCTTCGAACGGAGTTCTATCCTCCCAAGCCATCTCAATAATTCTATCAATCTGTCTTGTGGTCATCTGTTCTTGGTTTCAAAAGGACTTACAAAAGTCCCAATTCCAATTTCGCCTCTTCGCTCATCAATTCTTGGGTCCAAGGGGGGTCAAAAGTGATTTCCACTTCTACATCCTTCAACACATCAATGGATTTTACCTTTTCCTCAACCTCAACAGGTAACGTTTCGGCAACAGGACAGTTGGGCGATGTAAGGGTCATCAGAATCTTCACTTCGTATTCCTCGTTCACGAATACATCATAAATCAAACCCAACTCATAAATATCAACAGGGATTTCCGGATCATAAATTGTTTTGAGAACTTTCACGATTTTTTCGCCCAGTTCTTGTGTATCTATTGTGGTTTCTTCGCTCATTCTATGTTATTTTAACTGTGTTTGATAGGCAACCGCGTACAACTTTAGTTGCTTGATCATACTTACCAATCCGTTTGCCCTGGTTGGTGACAAATGTTCTTTGAGACCAATTTCATCTATAAATTGCGTATCGGCATCAATTATATCCTGTGGTTTTTGATTGCTGAACGCCCTAACCAATATGGCAATTATCCCTTTCGTTATAATGGCGTCACTATCTGCGGTAAAAATTAATTTATCGCCATCCAGTTCGGCGTGTACCCAAACCTTGCTTTGGCAACCTTTGATCAGGTTATCATCGGTCTTATACTGCTCTTCTATCAATGGAAGCGACTTTCCAAGCTCAATCATATATTCATAACGCTGCATCCAGTCGTCGAACATGGAAAACTCGTCTATTATTTCTTCCTGTATTTCTTTTATGGTCATGCGATGATTTTGTTCAAAAATACAACTCGGAAAGCTGCAATTCAAGTCTTTAAGATAAAGATAACTGTTAGGCTATAGCAACATGTTTCTGGCTCTTTTTACGCCTTCCACCAACCTATCCACTTCTTCCTTGGTATTGTAAAAGCTAAAACTCGCCCTTACCGTTCCTGGAATCTTATAAAAATCCATGATAGGTTGTGCGCAATGGTGCCCTGTACGGACAGCTATCCCCAATTTGTCCACAATAGTACCAATATCGTAGGGGTGAACGCCTTCTATATTAAAGGATATTACCGAAGTTTTGTGTGCTGCGGTTCCGTAAATTTTTAACCCGTCAATGGTGAGCAGTTGTTCAGTGGCATATTCCACCAACTCATCTTCGTATTGGGTGATAGCGTCTAAGCCGATGTTATTCATATAATCCAAAGCGGCTCCAAAGGCAATTCCTCCGCAGATGTTTGGCGTACCTGCTTCAAACTTGTGGGGCAGGTCGGCATAAGTAGTCTTTTCAAAAGTTACTTCGGCAATCATTTCACCTCCTCCTTGATAGGGTGGTAATTTTTTTAGCCATTCTTCTTTTCCGTACAACATTCCAACTCCAGTGGGTCCGCACATTTTATGGGCAGAAACGGTATAAAAATCAACATCCAAGGCTTGCAGGTCCGCTTTGATATGGGCTGCTGCCTGTGCACCATCAATTAAAACGGCTGCTCCTACTTTGTGGGCAGCATCTATGATTTCTTTTATTGGGTTGATGGTTCCCAAGGCATTGGAAACGTGGTTACAAAATACCAACTTGGTCATTTCGGACAACAATTTGTGGTATTCCTCCATCACCAATTCTCCATCCAAATTCATTGGAATCACCTTTAATACCGCACCTGTTCGCTCACACAACATTTGCCACGGAACAATATTGGAATGATGCTCCATAGCGGAAACCAGAATCTCATCTCCTTCTTTCAAAAATGAAGTAAATCCATTGGCCACCAAATTGATGCTGTCCGTGGTTCCCGAAGTGAAAATCACCTCATAAGAATGGGCTATATTAAAATGCTTCTGGATTTTTTGACGTGCTGTTTCGTATACATCGGTCGCCTCTTGTGATAAGGTATGTACCCCACGGTGGATATTGGCATTGTAGTTTTGGTAGTAATCAACAATGCAATCGATTACCTGCTGTGGTGTCTGCGAAGTTGCTGCATTGTCCAAATACACCAAAGGCTTTCCGTTGACCTCTCTTTGGAGGATGGGAAAGTCTTTTCTAATGGCCTGTATGTCCAAAGTGGTCTCTATCATTATAAGGTTACGGTAAAATAGTTCAGCTTATAGGTCAAAACCCATACGCACACCCAATTTATCGGCGATAATCTTGTTGATTCGCGCCTTAAGCTCTGGTATACGAACACTTTCCAAAACATTATTGGCGAAAGCATACATCATCAAGGCTTTGGCTTCTTTCTTAGGAATTCCTCTTGATCTTAGGTAGAATAATGCCTCCTCATCCAACTGACCAATGGTACATCCGTGCGAACATTTTACATCGTCCGCAAAAATCTCCAATTGGGGCTTTGAATTGATGGTCGATTTATCGCTCAACAATATATTGTTGTTCTGCTGAAAGGCATCCGTTTTTTGAGCAATCTTGTCAACTATAATCTTCCCATTGAAAACCCCTGTGGAACTGTCGCCAAATATTCCTTTGTAATCTTGATGGCTCTCACAGTTCGGCTGTGCATGGTGCACTAAAGTGTGATGGTCCACGTGTTGTTTGTCGCCCAGAATAGTGACTCCTTTCAAAGTAGAATCGATACGTTCCCCGTTTTGATAAAAGTTCAGGTTATTACGGATCAGTTTCCCTCCCAAGGAGAAGGTGTGTACCCTAACGACACTGCTGTCCTTTTGTGAAATGTAGGTGTTGTCCACCAAAGAAGCGGTAGATTCATCATTCTGAACTTTGTAGTAGTCCACAATAGCATCCTTTCCTGCAAAAATCTCTGTTACGGAGTTCGTGAAGACTTCGTTGCTAGTCAAACTTTGGTGACGTTCTATAATCTGCACCTCAGCGTTGTCCTCTGCTACAATCAAGTTACGTGGTTGCAACATCAAGGCTGCCTCGTTGCCCGTGGCCAAATGCAAGATTTGGATAGGCTTTTTGGGCATTTTATTTTTTGGGATGTAGATATAGGCTCCTTCTTTACTGAAAGCAGTGTTCAACGAGGTCAACGACTCATCTTTGGAGGCCGCTTTGTTGAAATATACTTCAATTACCTGTTGGAACATGGGCTTACTGAATGCAGAGCTCATCAGGCAAACATCGACACCATCGTGCGTGGTTTCCGATAGATATGAGCTGTATACCCCATCCACAAATACGATCTTATAGGTATCTATGTCGTGAAGGAAGTACTTCTTGACATCTTTGTACTCCAAGGCAGTTTCTTGCTTTGGAAAGATGCTGAAATCGATTTTTTGCAAGCCTTTTAACGAAGTATACTTCCAAGCTTCATCCTTTTTTGTAGGGAAGCCTTTTGTCTCAAAGTTCTTAATGGCAATGTTACGTTCTTCATGTACTGGATGGTCTAAATCCAATCCATCTTCAAAAGCCATAAAAGAGGAGACTAATTTTTCCTTTAAATCCATATTTTTTCAGTTATCAGTTGTCAGCTTCCAGCTATAAGTTTTCTGAAATCCGATGTCTGAAGTCTTACATCTGTTTTTAAACCGCTGTTTCTTCTTTTAACCAGTCGTATCCTTTTTCTTCCAGTTCCAATGCTAAATCCTTGGTTCCTGATTTCACAATTTTACCGTTGTAGAGTACATGTACAAAATCGGGAACAATGTATTCCAACAATCTTTGGTAGTGTGTAATCACGATGATGGCGTTGTCCTTGCTGCGCAATTTGTTTACACCATTGGCAACAATTCGAAGGGCATCGATATCCAATCCGGAATCGGTTTCATCCAAAATGGCCAATTTGGGTTCCATCATTGCCATTTGGAAGATTTCGTTACGTTTCTTTTCACCTCCGGAGAAGCCTTCGTTCAAAGAACGAGAAAGAAATTTTCTGTCAATTTCCAACATCTCGGACTTCTCACGAATCTTTTTTAGCATTTCGTTGGCTGGCATATCTTCCAGACCTTGTGCTTTTCTAGATTCGTTGATGGCAGTCTTCATAAAGTTTGTTACGGACACCCCTGGGATTTCGACAGGATATTGGAACGATAAAAACACACCTTTGTGAGCTCTTTCCTCTGGAGAAAGCTCTTCCAAATCTTCTCCTTCCAATAGGATGTTTCCTTCTCCTACTTCAAATTCTTCTTGACCAGCGATTACTTCTGCCAAGGTACTTTTACCTGAACCATTGGGTCCCATTATGGCATGTACCTCTCCTGCGTTCACCTTTAGGTCGATTCCCTTAAGGATTTCCTTATCTTCTACGCTTGCGTGTAAATTTTTGATTTCTAGCATGCTATTCTTCTTCAAATATTATTTTAAATAGTTGGGTGCCTTTGGCAATTTTTCAAAATCTTCTTTGGAGTGCTGTAAATAAACTTGCGCTCCTGTATCGTCGGCAAACTTCTCAAAAGCTGCCATACTTTCTTTGGTCTGTGCTACATCAAAATTGAAAATAGGAACTCTTCTAAATTCCCGATTTTCATAAAAGTGGTACATATCACCGGATAGCAGCAGTGGACCGTACTCTGCCAAGTCTACGAAAAGTACTTGATGGCCTGGGGTATGACCCGGCATAAATTTCATAACAACCGTTCCATCGCCAAACACATCATAATCTGTATTGGCAATTTTTTTTATGTTGGTCAAGTCCTTAATTGCGGCATATATATCTGGATTGCTCTTTTGGTTCCCCGCACTGGTCACGAAGTCATATTCCTTTTCCTGCACCAACCAAGTTGATTCAGTAAAGACGTTGGCGTGACCTACATGGTCGAAATGTGTATGGGAAAGAGCCAAGTAATCAATGTCCCCTGGAGTCATCCCTATAGTTGCCAATTGATTGGCCACGGAATCCTTTCTTGATACGGTAAAAGCTCCATCAGGAGAGGTATAAGGTTCTTCCATGCCCACTAAACTTTCGGGTAATCCTCCGTCCCACATCAAGGTTCCCTTTGGATGAACAATTACATAAAAAGCATCGGCAAATTGTTTGGATTGCCCAGTGTACGTAGTATCCTGCGAAAATAATTCCAACATATTGGCACTCACCGTACCTCCGTTGAATGCATAAAACTTTATTTCGGGCGCCATAGATTCCTCCGTCGCTTCTTCCGTTTTAGCGGTCTCTTTTTTGGCCTGTTTACAAGCAAAGGCGCTAATGATCAAAAGTGATAAAAGTATTTTTTTCATGAATCTATTCTTTTATCCTACAGAACCTTCCAAACTGATTTCCAATAGTTTTTGTGCTTCAACAGCAAACTCCATCGGTAGTTTGTTCAATACCTCTTTACTAAAACCATTTACAATCAAGGCAATGGCTTTCTCGGTGTCGATTCCTCTTTGGTTACAATAAAAAATCTGATCCTCACCAATTTTACTGGTGGTAGCCTCGTGTTCTATCTGGGCTGTTTTGTTTTTTACTTCAATATAAGGGAATGTGTGGGCTCCACAGCGGTTACCCATCAACAGGGAGTCACATTGCGAAAAGTTCCTCGCGTTTTCTGCCCTGCTGTTCACCTGCACCAAACCTCTATAGCTGTTTTGGGATTGACCTGCGGAAATACCTTTGGAAATAATGGTGCTCTTGGTGTTTTTACCCAAGTGAATCATTTTTGTTCCGGTATCTGCTTGTTGAAAATTGTTGGTCACCGCAATGGAATAAAACTCTCCTATGGAATGATCTCCCTTTAAGATACAAGATGGATATTTCCACGTTACAGCAGAACCTGTTTCTACTTGTGTCCAAGAAATTTTGGCATGATTCTCACAAAGTCCACGTTTGGTCACAAAATTGTAAACACCACCTTTTCCTTCATTATTCCCTGGGTACCAGTTCTGAACCGTGGAGTATTTGATTTCTGCATTGTCCAAAGCAATTAACTCTACTACCGCCGCATGCAATTGATTCTCGTCCCGCATTGGAGCGGTACACCCTTCCAAATAACTTACATAACTCCCTTCTTCGGCGATTACCAAAGTTCTTTCGAACTGGCCAGTTCCCGCTTGGTTGATTCGGAAGTATGTTGACAACTCCATTGGACATCTTACTCCTTTTGGGATGTAACAGAATGATCCATCGGAGAATACTGCAGAATTCAATGCCGCATAAAAGTTATCCTTTTGAGGAACCACGCTTCCCAAGTATTTCTTCACCAATTCAGGGTGTTCTTGTATAGCTTCGGAAATGGAACAGAAAATAATTCCTTTCTCTGCCAATGTCTTTTTAAACGTAGTTGCCACAGAAACGGAATCCATAACAATGTCCACCGCAACACCTGCCAATTTTTTCTGCTCATCCACAGAAATACCCAACTTTTTAAAAGTATCCAGCAATTCTGGGTCTACTTCATCCAAGCTATTGTACTTAGGTTTTTTATTTGGAGCAGAGTAATAGGAAATATTTTGGAAATCGGGCTTTTGGTACGTTACGTTGGCCCATTCTGGCTCTTCCATTTCCTTCCAAGCACGAAAAGCTTCCAATCGCCACTGGGTCATCCAATCCGGCTCCTCCTTCTTTTTGGAAATGGCAATAACGATGTCTTCGTTCAACCCTTTGGGAAGGGTATCCGATTCAATGTCCGTATAGAAACCGTACTCGTACTCCTTGGTTTCCAGCTCTTTTTTTAATTCTTCCTCTGTATAAGCCATATATCTTTAAGTTAGCCAATTACAGGCTTTATGTCAAAATTTATAATGAAAAACTTTCTCCACATCCGCAGGTCCTTTGGGCATTGGGATTGTTGAAAACAAAACCCTTACCGTTCAAACCTCCAGAATATTCCAATGTGGTACCTACCAAATACAAAAAGCTCTTTTTGTCTACAATGATTCTCACATTGTTGTCTTCAAAAACTTTATCTGTATCTGTTGCAGAATTATCAAATGTCAATTCATAAGACAATCCGCTGCACCCTCCACTCTTTACACCAACACGCACAAAATCCGTAGTCGCATCAAAACCTTCTTCGGTCATGAGCGACACCACTTTGTGCCTTGCTGTTTCTGAAACCTTAATCATCTTACTTGTATTTAATCTAAATAGCCAACAAATATACAGTATAAGTAGGGTTTTACCATAGCAACTAACATTAATATAACGAATGATTCCATAGGTGTTTCCTATGGAAAAGTTGTCTGATTTTTCGATAAAGCCTGTCTAGCTTGGAATCGCATGGTTTTCCTTTTCTTTTTAGCATAATTCCAACGGAAAAAATTTTATGTTCCGTCCGACACCAGAATTTACGATTATCCTCATTATTTTTGCAAAATGCTAGAAGACAAGAATCAAGAACGTACCTCATTGGAAAAATTGGGCGAATTTGGCCTAATTGAACATCTTACCAAAAACTTTGAACTCAATCAACCATCCTCCCTAATCGGGGTTGGGGATGACGCCGCCGTAATGGATTATAACGGAAAAAAAACCATTTTTTCCACCGATATGTTGGTGGAAGGAGTTCATTTTGATTTAAGCTACATGCCCCTTAAGCATTTGGGGTACAAATCGGTAATGGTAAATCTTTCTGACATTTATGCCATGAATGCAATGGCTACCCAAGTCACGGTTTCTTTGGCCATTTCCAATAGGTTTCCATTAGAGGCTCTTGAAGAATTTTATGAAGGCGTTGCCCTGGCTTGTAAATTGTACAATGTTGATTTGGTCGGTGGCGATACCACTTCCTCCACCAGAGGAATGATTGTTAGCGTAACTGCCATTGGAGCCGCGGACGAGAACGAAATTGTTTACCGAAAAGGCGCCAAGCCCAACGACTTATTAGTAGTAACCGGTGATTTAGGTGGTGCTTATTTAGGACTGCAGGTACTGGAACGCGAAAAAGAGGTCTTTAAGGTAAACCCGAACAGTCAACCCGACCTTGAGCCTTATTCCTATATCGTGGAACGACAGCTAAAGCCCGAAGCTAGAAAGGATATTATAGATTTACTAAAAAAAATGGGGGTAAAGCCTACTTCCATGATTGATATCAGTGACGGACTTTCTTCCGAAGTGATGCATTTATGCAAGCATAGCGAAGTGGGCTGCAATGTTTTTGAGGAAAAAATTCCTTTGGACCCCACAGTAATTTCCGCATCCGAAGAGTTTAAAATGGATAGTACTATGATCGCCTTGAGCGGCGGTGAAGATTACGAACTGTTATTCACCATTGATCAAGCTGATTTTACAAAAATAAAAGGAAACCCGAACCTAACGGTAATTGGCCATATGACGGAGAAGAGTGAAGGTATTCATTTGATTACACGGGCAGAGACCAAAATTCCGATTACAGCACAAGGGTGGAATTCGTTCAGCGAATAAAAAAATCCCGAAAATCAAGGGCATCCCTACATCATGGCATTGGGGCACGCAACCATTAGCAGTAGGCAATTACTTAAGTTTCCGGGATAAGATTTGGGCCTTTTAAAAAATAAAAAAGGGCTATGCCACTTGGTGCACTACCCTACTTTTTCGTTTTCTGTACATGTCTTCCAATGTACTGTTTATCTCTTGCATTTGAGGCGTCAATGCGGAAAGTTTGCCGCTGACATCCGTGGTGACTTCTTTTTGGCAATGAACACATTTGTACTCTTTAATGTGCTGCGTTACTTTTTTGGAAACCGTGTAATGGTGCCCGAACAGACTGCAAAAGAAAGAAGAAAATTTGTTGCCATGCTGAGTAGTAGATGTTTTCATAAGCTGGTGTGTGTTTGAAGAAAAGCGATGATTTGCGAAATGGGGCTTCGAAAAATGCTTAAATTGGTTTGTAATTTTTTGTTATATAAAATGATTTTTAAAGGTTCATCTTTTTATAGGAACGGATGTTGATAACTTTTTATTTCATGCTTGCTCGCATAAAATATTTTTTTCGATGAAATACCATAAAATCGATAAAAAGATATCTTTTTCCGCTCAAAAACGCTTTCGTAATATACCATATTGAAAACAAATTATCAACAACCCATCAGTAAAAAATCGTTAACGGTGACTGCTTTTGCCCTTTTTTCCCTCTTTTTTGGGGCGGGAAATCTTGTTTTACCTCCTTTATTAGGTTTCAAATCAGGTGATTTGTGGTGGTTGGTCACTTTCGGGTTTTGTATTTCAGGGGTCCTTATTCCAATTTTGGGAATTATGGCCCATGCCAAACTACAGGGAACCCTCTTCGATTTTGCCAAGAAAGTATCCCCATTATTTAGTGTGGTGTACTGCTATTTGATTTATGCCATTGCCATAGCCTTACCCTCACCTCGAACCGCATCGGTCACCCATGAAATGGCAATTCAACCCTTTTGGGACTCATCATCATTGCTTACCAGCCTTATCTATTTTATGTTGGTATTTGTCTTTGCCATTAATCGTTCCAAGGTTTTGGGCCTTTTAGGAAAGTTATTGACTCCCGGCATCCTTATTATCTTATTAATCATGATAGCAACAGCTGTCTTTACCTTGGACTTTAACTTTATGCCCTCTGAAATGGTTCAACCCTTTAGCTCTGGAATTTTAGAGGGTTATCAGACTTTTGATGCGATTGGGGCCGTGGTCGTTGGAGCCGTAATCATTATATCCATCAACATAAAGGAAAAATCAGCTTCATTTGAAGAAAAAAGGAGATTGATTGGAAGAGCCGGTCTTTGGGCTGGAATAGGCCTGTTTTTGGTGTATGGAGGCCTAATATTAACGGGTTCCTTATTTGGTGAGTTTTTTGATTCAGAGATTTCCAGAACCGCTCTTTTGAGAGGTATTAGCACCAAAACTTTAGGGCAAACTGCCAATATGTTGCTCAGTATTTTGGTGAGCTTGGCGTGTTTTACTACTGCAGTAGGAATCGTGACAGGAACTTCGGACTTTATTAAAGGGCGGTTCGGCAATTCTATTTTTGCCTATCGAATTACGGCATTTTTGGGTTGCTTGCTTGGTGTATTGGTAGGTCAGTTTGATGTAGGATATATCATTAACGTAGCTGTTCCTTCCCTAATGTTTATTTATCCCATTACCATTGTTCTAATTTTACTGAATGTCGTCCCGGACAAATGGGGTTCACCAAAAGTGTTTAAACATGTGGTGTGGACAACCATCTTGTTTAGCATTCCTGATTTTTTGGGAAGCATTGGGCTTGGGGAATCTATTTCACCTTATGTTAATTGGATTCCGTTGAGCCAACATCAAATGGGCTGGGTTCTTCCAGCATTGATTGCTTTTATCATTTCTAACCTCAGCAACAGTGCAGAAATACTCTCTACTAATTAATCCAGTTTTCTTTTAAAACTGCAAAAGATGAAATTCTGCGTGGTTCCAAATGGAGTGGTATGGTCCTGCGTCTTGCATTCGATTTTATCGAAACCATTGAACGTGGCTTCCATTTGCGTTTCATTGTACTGTTTGATATCAAGACCACTACATTTTTTTGGCCCATTTTCTGAGAAAGTTCCCAAGACCATATATCCCTTAACAGCTTTCATGGTCAAGGCTTTGTATTTTTCAATCTGGTCTGATGATGTCAGAAAGTGAAATGCAGCCCTATCGTGCCAAACATCATAAGCTTCTTTCGGCTCAAATTCAGTAATGTCACATTCAATCCAATGAACTTTTAGTGCCTTGTCACCTAATCTTTTTTTAGCTCTTACAATGGCCTTGCCCGAAATATCAAGGACAGTAATATTTTCAAATCCTTCATCGAGCAAAAAATCCACGAGTTTGCTGTCGCCACCACCAACATCAATAATTGTGGAAGTTTTGTCCAATCCAAAAGAATGAATAAAATTCAGTGAAGTCTGTGGAACATTCTGCGTCCAACTCACCTCATCTGGATTTTTTGTTTTATAAACGGTTTCCCAATGATTTTTTCTATCCTGATCCATATTTAATCCTATTCTGTGCAACCACAATGTTTATTGGTGCGGGCTTTCTCAAAACATTCTTTGCCTTCTGAAAATGCAAAATATGCCAACCCTAACGTACCTATACTATCTATATAAGGGATCTTAAAAATCTCATATACTCCACTACTAACCAATAGAATTATTGACATATATACACAGACCAGCGTGCAATTGGCATCCGCCAAAATAGGGGCGGAGTTGAGTTGACGACCTACTTTTCGTTTCCACCAAACCAAAATCCACATGATGAGTATGGATATTGCCGAAATAATGACTCCCCAAAAAGTGGTCAACGGTTTGTGCCCTGTCCAAATATTGTAAACACTGGAAACAACCAATCCCGCGACCAACAGGTAAAAGGCCACTCCTGTAATCCGAAGTGCGGTCCTTTCAAAATTATCTCGATTACTGTCCGGATTCTTTTGAATACGCAATATCATATGGGCAATACCCAATCCTGAAATCACTTCAATAAAACTATCGGTACCAAACCCAAAAAGGGCCAAACTTTCATCTTCAAAACCCAAATAGGTAGAAATAAGTCCTTCGGCTATGTTATATATAATGGTAAACATTGCCAAGGCAAATGCAGTTTGGTAAAGTTTCTCCTGGTTTTCCAAAACGCTTCGATTCTGCTTAGCTGAAGTTCGGGTTTAAATAACGGAAAGTCAAATCTGATTTCTATAAATAATTTATTCCGAGCCTCGTTTTTTCTTATTATACCGATAGATGGCATAAGCGATACCTACCAATACCACAAAAGGGAGATAACTCCCGATGACTACGCCTATTTCGTATGCACTGTCGGGAGCTTCCTGCATCTTTTTTTCAATGTCGGTCTGTTGTACTAATAATAGTAAAAGCTTCATTTAGTCTATTTATGCATCAATTCCTCTATCTCTTCAATCTCGATTGGGATGTTACGCATCAAATTAAAAGGCTCTCCTTTTTCTTGAATAACAACATCATCCTCCAAACGGATGCCCATTCCTTCTGCTGGAATATAAATACCGGGTTCTACCGTAAATACCATGTTGGCTTTCATAGGCTTTTTCAATTCCCCGTAATCGTGGGTGTTCAATCCAATGTGGTGACTGGTACCGTGCATGAAGTATTTCTTGTACGCTGGCCAATCCGGGTTTTCGTTTTGTACATCCGCTTTGTCCAGCAATCCCAAACCAATCAACTCTGAAGTCATCAGTTTTCCGACCTCTTTGTGGTATTCCGCCCAAATAGTTCCAGGCACCAACATTTTCGTAGCTTCTTCCTTTACACGAAGTACTGCGCTGTACACTTCTTTCTGTCTTTTTGTAAATTTTCCGTTAACAGGAATGGTACGGGTCATATCACTGGAATAGTTGGCGTACTCAGCGGCAAGATCTAGCAATATCATATCTCCGTCCTTCACTTGTTGGTTGTTTTCCAAATAATGGAGCACATTGGCATTATTACCTGCTGCAATAATAGGACTATACGCAAAACCTCTGGATCGGTTACGGATAAATTCATGCAAAAACTCAGCTTCCATCTCGTGCTCCCAAACACCAGGCTTTACAAACTCCAAAATTCTCCTAAAACCTTTTTCGGTGATATCGCAGGCCGTTTGCATTAATTCAATTTCTTCCGACTCCTTTACGCCACGGATATTTTGCAAAATTGGGTTGCTCTTGGCCCATTGATGTGCTGGATATTCCTTTTTGCATTTTTCTATGAAACGATCCTCACGTGTTTGAGTTTCCACAGCTTGGCGGTAATGTTCATTAGTATTAAAATAAATCGTGTCGGCCTCGGTCATGAGGTCAAAGAAAATCTTATCAAAATCACTCAACCAATAAACACTCTCAATTCCCGATACCTCTGTTGCCTTCTCTTTGGTAAGCTTGGCGCCTTCCCAAATTGCAATATGCTCGTTGGTTTCTCTCACAAAAAGGATTTCCCTGTGCTTTGGGTCCATGGCATCCGGGAACATTAATAAAATAGTCTCCTCTTGATCTGCTCCACTCAAGTAAAAAATATCACGGTCCTGTTCAAAAGGCAAGGTACTATCTGCGCCAATGGGATAAATATCGTTGGAATTGAACACTGCGATACTTTTGGGTCTCATTTGGGCCATGAATTTCTTACGATTCTTTACAAAAAGATTGCTGTCTATTTGAGCGTATTTCATATCTAATTATTGATTTGCTCAAATGTAGCCAATTGCGTTACCGAAGACAAATTCTTACCTTCAATATCAAATTAAAACCATGCAGCTCAACCTAAGTATTCCCGCTCTTCTTTTTCCTGCTATTTCTTTGACGATGCTAGCCTACAATGCTAGGTATTTGGCGATTGCTGCATTGATTCGGCAACTGCACAAACAATTTGAGGAAACCTCGGCCCAACCCTTAAAACAGCAAATAAATCAATTGCGTACCCGTCTTGGCATTATCAAAAATATGCAGGCATCTGCGATCATCAGCTTTTTGTTGGCTGCCGTGACCATGTTTTTGATCTATGTGGAAATGCGTGTTTGGGCCAATGTTGTTTTTGGTATCAGTTTGGTATTCCTAATGATTTCCTTGATTCTCTCTTTTCTTGAGGTACAACTTTCGACTAAAGCGCTCGGAATTCAACTGAAGAATATGGAGAAATAATAAGTTAATAATACAGTTTGTGTAGGAATACCTCTTGCCTAAATAAAATCCGGATTATAAGCCATCAATTGAAAAACCCTATATACCAATCCGAATGGGGCTTTGGCAAAACCAGCGCTAAAATAACCTCTGCTTGCATTTATTTTTGATGATATCATTGATTCATCAAAATGAAAAGATATGCAGCGCGTTAAGAATTTGGAGTTTTCTATTTTTTTGATGGATTGGTGATTTCTGAAATGAAGGAAGGCGAAGTTTTTGATTGGTCAATTGCCGAAAAAATCATAAGGGTAGCTTACGAGGTTTTGGGCAGGGACAAACCCATTGCTTATATCAGCAATCGCATTCATAATTACTCTGTTGTTCCAACGGATTGGTTGAAATTTTATAAACATCGTCACCAATTGGAATTTTATTCCATTGTGGCCTATAACAATAGTGGGTTGGCAAGCGTGGTTTTGGAACGAATGTTCTTTCGCAATAAAATACGGCAATTCTCAAATCTGGAAGACGCCATTAAATGGAGCTTGGCCAAAGTCAACGATAAAAAAATAGACCTGCCCGCCTAACAAAAGTAGTCCCAACTATTTTCTGCTCCTTCTTCCATTCTTTTCCACATACTGAACTATGCATTTGGCGACATTAGCCCCCGTCGCAGCTTCAATACCTTTTAATCCTGGAGATGCATTTACCTCAATCAATAAAGGACCGTTTTTAGAACGGATTAAATCTACCCCAGCCACTCCCAAACCCAAATGTTTGGTCGCATTAATGGCGATAAACTTTTCACGAGGAGTTAATTGCACCTTTTGGGTTTCCGCTCCTCGGTGTACGTTGGATCTAAAATCGTCCAGTCCACTGGTCCGCTTCATACTGGCGACAATTTTATTGCCAACTACCACGATTCTAAGATCCTCTCCATTAGCCTCCTCAATATACTCTTGCAGCAAAATGCTGGTATTCATATTATATAAGGTATCTATCACAGATTTTGCCGACTTTTTACTTTCCGCCAAAATAACTCCTTTCCCCTGTGTTCCTTCTTGTAGCTTAATGATGACCGGAGCTCCACCCAAAAGCTCTATCTGGTCTTCCACATTGTTTGGATTGATGGAGAAAACAGTTTTTGGTACCGGTATGCCTTTTTTGGACATCAGTTGCAGGGTAGCTACCTTATTTCGTGCCCCAACAATTCCCAACGATTTGGCCGTACTGAAGACATGGTTTATCTCAAACTGCTTTACAATGGCCGCTCCATGCCGGGTTACCTTGGTGCCAATTCTTGGTACAATAGCATCAAACTCATCGGTAATATTATCAGCTCCAAAAAATATTTGGGGTCGGTCTCCCCCTAATTGAACGGAGCATTTAGTATGGTCTACATGTTCCACATAATGGCCTGCCTTTTCAAATTCCTCGGCAATCCTAGCTGTGGAATACACGTTAAGGCTTACGGAAAGAATGGCAATGTCCATGGTTTAGAATAGCTTTAAAATCAATGGTAATATCGGTTAAAATTCCCAAAATAGAATTCTGAAGAATTAAATCCCAGTAGCTTAAAATGAGTCTAAATAACTGGTTTTACGATGTTGAAAGCTTGTTAAAAACTCATCCGTACCGTATTTTTGTTAAAAAACTAACTTCTAATGAGTTTGATAAAATCTTCGCTGGCCCGAAAATATGTCATGGCCTTATCGGGTCTTTTTTTGGTCACATTTTTGATTCTTCACGTAACCATTAATTTGGCCTCCGTATTTTCTCCCGATTTTTTTAATGAAGCCTCTCATTTTATGGGCTACAATCCGATTGTCCAATTTTTGATGCAGCCTATTTTGATCATAGGTGTTGTAGTGCACTTTGTTATGGGCTTTGTTTTGGAAATCCAGAACAAAAAAGCACGGGATGTAAGCTATGTAAAGTACAAAGGCAGTGCAAATGCACCTTGGGTTTCCAGAAACATGATTTACTCAGGTCTTGTTATCCTTGCTTTCTTGGCATTGCACTTCTATGACTTTTGGGTACACGAAATGGCCTACAAATATGTTGAGGCCAATCCAGAGGACCCAACACGTTACTACCACGAAACTGTTGAGAAATTTGCACCTTTCTGGAGAACTATACTTTACGTGGTTTCCTTTGTGTTGTTAAGCTTGCACTTGTGGCATGGCTTTGCTTCATCGTTTCAATCCATGGGTGTAAACAATAAATACACGGTTGGATTTACAAAATTTGCAAAAATATTCGCGGTAGTGGTACCCTTGGCATTTGCATTTATCGCCGTATACCACCACCTTAACCCAATAACACATTAAGTATGGGCATATTGGACTCTAAAATTCCATCTGGGCCATTGGCCGACAAATGGACCAAACATAAAAACGACATCAATCTAGTTAACCCTGCCAACAAAAGGAACATCGATATCATTGTTGTAGGTACAGGACTTGCAGGTGGTGCCGCAGCAGCCACTTTGGCCGAGTTGGGTTACAATGTAAAAACATTCTGCTATCAAGATTCACCACGTAGAGCACACTCCATTGCTGCTCAAGGGGGAATCAACGCAGCAAAAAACTATCAAGGAGATGGTGATAGTAATTACCGCCTTTTCTACGATACCATAAAAGGTGGGGATTACCGCTCCCGAGAAGGTAACGTTTACCGTTTGGCAGAGGTTTCTGGAAACATTATCGACCAGTGTGTGGCTCAAGGAGTTCCTTTTGCCCGTGAGTATGGCGGTATGTTGGACAACCGTTCTTTTGGGGGCGTACTTGTATCAAGAACCTTTTATGCTAAAGGACAAACGGGACAGCAATTGTTGCTAGGTGCCTATTCTGCCATGAACCGTCAAATCAACCGTGGTAAGATTCAAGCTTACAACCGTCATGAGATGATGGATTTGGTTTTGGTAGATGGAAAAGCAAGAGGAATTATTGCCAGAGACTTGGTAACCGGAGAGATTGAAAGGCACAGTGCCCATGCCGTTGTTTTGGCCACTGGAGGGTACGGAAACGTGTTCTTCCTTTCCACCAACGCTATGGGAAGTAACGTAATGGCCGCATGGAGAGCACACCGTAAAGGAGCTTTCTTTGCCAATCCGTGCTTTACACAAATTCACCCAACTTGTATCCCTGTTTCAGGGGACCATCAATCCAAATTGACTTTGATGTCCGAATCCCTCAGAAATGATGGACGCATTTGGGTACCCAAGAAAAAGGAAGATGCCATCGCCATTCGTGAAGGTAAGTTGAAGCCGACAGAACTTTCCGAAGAAGATCGCGATTACTATTTGGAAAGAAGGTATCCTGCTTTTGGTAACCTTGTTCCTCGTGATGTAGCGTCGAGAGCTGCCAAAGAGCGTTGCGATGCTGGTTTTGGAGTGAACAAAACTGGAGAAGCGGTATTCTTGGATTTTGCAGCTGCCATAGAACGTTATGGAAAGGAAAAGGCGTTGACTTCCGGAATTAAAAATCCAGACAAAACAACCATCACAGAACTAGGTGAAGAGGTTGTAAAGGCCAAATATGGTAACCTGTTCCAGATGTACGAAAAAATCGTAGATCAAAATCCATATAAAACCCCAATGATGATCTATCCCGCGGTACACTATACCATGGGAGGACTTTGGGTAGATTACAACTTACAGACCACCATCCCCGGATGCTATGCAGCAGGAGAGGCCAACTTTAGCGACCACGGTGCAAACCGTTTGGGAGCTTCTGCTTTAATGCAAGGTTTAGCAGATGGATATTTTGTATTGCCTTACACCATTGGTGATTACTTGTCCGATGATATTAGAACAGGCGCGATTCCAACAGATTCCACAGCATTTGAGGAAGCTGAACAGCAAGTTCGTGATAGAATGGAGAAGTTGATGGGCGGTTCTGGAATTCATTCCGTGGACTACTATCACAAGAAACTGGGTAAAATCATGTGGAACAAATGTGGTATGGCCCGTAATGAGAAAGAGTTGAAGGAAGCCATTAAGGAAATTTCTGAGCTTAGAAAAGATTTCTGGGAAAACGTAAAAGTTACCGGAACTGTTGATTCCAAGAACCAAGAGCTTGAAAAAGCAGGTCGCGTTGCCGACTTCTTGGAGTTGGGCGAGCTGTTCGCAAAAGATGCACTGCACAGAAACGAATCTTGTGGTGGACACTTCCGTGAAGAGTACCAAACCGAAGAAGGTGAAGCTTTGCGTGATGACGAGAACTTTAAATATGTGGCTGCTTGGGAATACAAAGGTGAGCCCAAAGATGCCGAATTGCACAAAGAGGATTTGGTATACGAAAATATTGAACTGAAGACACGATCCTACAAATAAGAAGCTATGAAATTATATCTAAAAATATGGCGTCAGAAAGACGCGTCCACACCAGGAAAAATAGTTGATTATACCCTTGACGGTGTAGAAGGTGATATGTCTTTCTTGGAGATGTTGGATATCTTAAATGAAGAATTGGTCTCCAAAGGAGAAGAACCGGTAGAGTTTGACCACGATTGTAGGGAGGGTATCTGCGGAACCTGTTCCCTGCAAATCAATGGTGAGCCTCACGGACCGGATAGATTGGTTACTACTTGCCAGTTGCACATGCGTAAGTTCAGCGATGGGGATACCATTGTAATTGAACCTTTCCGTGCAAAAGCATTTCCTGTAATCAAGGATTTGATTGTCGACCGAAGCGCTTTTGATCGCATTCAGCAAGCTGGGGGTTATATCTCTGTGAATACTTCTGGAAATACGATAGATGCCAATACCATTCCAATTAACAAATACGATGCGGACGAAGCAATGGATGCCGCTACCTGTATTGGTTGTGGAGCCTGTGTGGCCGCTTGTAAAAACGCAAGTGCCATGTTGTTCACCTCTGCAAAAGTTTCTCAATTTGCCTTGTTACCTCAAGGACAAGTTGAAGCTACGGAGCGTGTGCAAAACATGGTTCGCCAGATGGATTTGGAAGGTTTTGGTAACTGTACCAACACCGGAGCATGTGAAGTGGAATGCCCTAAAGGGATTTCATTGACCAATATTGCCCGTATGAACCGTGAGTACTTATCCGCTACGTTAGAGGGATAAAAGCAATAACATTTCAATTTACAAAACCCAAATTCCAATAGGAGTTTGGGTTTTTTGTTATCTTACGGTATGCCCAAAGAATACCCGAAAGAACGTATTAAAGTACCTCGATTCAATGAGGAATCGGGTTTTTATACCACCCCTGAGCGTTCCAAAATCATGGGGAAAATCAGAGGCAAAAACACCAAACCAGAGCTTACCTTTAGAAAGGCTTTGTGGCAATCGGGTTACCGATATCGTATCGACTACAAAAAGCTCATTGGAAAGCCAGATATCGCCCTAAAAAAGTACAAGACCGTCATATTTATTGATGGTGAATATTGGCATGGCTATAATTGGGAGGAACGCAAAGAAAAAATCAAGACCAACCGTGAGTTCTGGATCCCAAAAATTGAACGTAACATGCAACGGGATACAGAGGTAAATCAAGCTTTAAAAGAAAAAGGATACAAAGTCTTCCGCTTTTGGGAAACCGAGGTGAAGAAGAACCTAGATGAGTGTTTAGAGGAAGTACTGACACACCTGAACAAGGTCAAAGCTGCTTTTTCACAATCTTGAAGACTTGTAACAAATCATCCAAAGACAACTCAAAATCTTGGAATTCAGGAGATGTGTTCAAATTGTGGCACAAAAGTGCCTTATTGTCTTTGTTATACCCTGTAAGTCGTTTACCGATAATTCTATCCGCACAGACCAATATATAAGATTGATTCCAATAGGTCTCGTTGTTACGCGTCAACGATTCTTTTTTGATTTCCAACCCAAGCACATAAGACTTGTTCGGAATAGCATCCGAGGTGCCATCATTCATGGAATCGCCGGATACTTCAAATATGCGATGGGGTTCGTCCGTTAAAAAGTCAATAATGAACCCCCCTTGAAATGGATTACTTAGAGTTTCCTTCTGTAAACTCTCTATGTATTTTTGATGCCACTCTACCAATACCAATGGAGCCATTAACAGATACTTCCCATGCTCTAAAGGATAAAAAACGCTGCCATGTTTTGTAAAAGGCTGTCTCTTGGTGTAAGCCTCACCCATATCGTTGACCTCGTGCATGTACAACTCGGCAATGGTAAGTCCAAAATACTCGGCAATCTTGGTGAGATTTTTTATGGGTATGTTGGCATCCTTGCGTTCGTAGAGCTGAATGGTACGCAATATGCTCTCGACGCAGCAATTTATCTAGTTTTCTGTAATTGGGTTACAGGCCAAATATAGAAAATAGGATTTGACCCCGACATATAATTATTTAAACATGGATTATTAATGGGTTCTATTAAAGGTCTTGGGCCGTTTGTTCAAAGTGATTTAATCTTTAGTGAAGAAGATTATGGAAAACCAATTAGTGAACGTCTGTCGGAAGTAGTTCGGAGAAACACCTCTAAAAACGATTTTTGCCAATATTGCCATTCAGAGCAATGTGAGCTTTTCCACCATAAGGGATGTAGTGTACCGCACTAATAGCTTGACCAAGCTGAACGCCAATGCAATATCCTTATTGATTCATACAGCATTTGAGAACTCTTTTGCGTATAAACTACAAGTCGAGGGTGATATTCTTTATCTAAGCGACCTGTTAAAGCTCTAAACGCAACAACCAATCAGTTTGTTTATCCGAACCTATATAATAGGGGTGCTCATCAAACTTGATGAAACCATGACGATGGTAAAAACTTATGGCTTTTGGGTTATGCTCCCATACACCAAGCCAAATGAATTCCTTGCCCAATGATTTAGCTAAAACAATAATTTGTTGAAGCATCCACGAACCTATTTTTTTGCCTTGATGATTCTCCAACACATAAATACGTTCAATTTCCAGCGCATTGGGGTCATGCACATCAGTCTGAGCTGCTCCCATATTTAATTTGAAATACCCCACCAACTCATCATCATTGTAAACAAAATGAAAATGGCAATCTTTAATGACAAGTTCTGCAGCTAGCTTATTTGGATGGAAAGCTTCTTGAATATAAGATTGAAAGTCATCAGGGTCATTATCTTTTTCAAAAGCAGCAGCAAAGGTCTCCTTTGATATTTTGACCAAGGTGTCTAAATCGGCATTAACACATTCCCGAAGGTATAGGGACATCGAACAGGTTTTGTCTAAAATTATTGCAAAAAAAAGAGCCTAACAAGATGTTGGCTCCATATTTTTCAGGGAGATAAATACCGATCTATAGCATAAAAAGCTTCTTGATCAAAAGCATAAAACCTGTGAAAAAATCGTTTCTGTACACTTGTACGTTCTCGTCCATCGTAGTTTTTGATTTTAGGGCCATGGTTAATAGGTTTTAACGGTGTTAATTTGGGTAAAAAATTCGATATAACCAAATATATACTCGATGAATGGTAATTTAAAACTATTGTTGTGTAATCGCTAGTTTTTGTTGTAAAAAAGCTTTGGATATTTATTAAATGTTCATTTCGGGAATCTCTCCATTCACCACCAACTTTCCTTCTGTTGCCTTTTCAATTTCTTCCACAGAAACACCCGGCGCCCTTTCCAATAATTTGAAACCGTCCGGAGTCACCTCCAATACAGCAAGGTTGGTCACTATTTTCTTAACGCAACCTACTCCGGTCAATGGTAAAGTACATCGCTTCAATAATTTTGATTTTCCGGCTCTATTGGTATGCATCATAGCAACAATAATATTCTCTGCAGATGCTACCAAGTCCATGGCACCTCCCATACCTTTTACCATTTTACCCGGAATTTTCCAATTGGCGATATCTCCATTTTCAGCTACTTCCATCGCCCCCAAAATGGTTAGGTGCACATGTTTGCCGCGAATCATGCCGAAACTCAAAGCAGAATCAAAAAAAGATGCTCCTGGCAGTGTTGTTATGGTTTGCTTTCCAGCATTGATGATGTCGGCATCCTCTTCCCCTTCAAACGGGAAAGGGCCCATTCCCAACACTCCATTCTCGCTCTGGAATTCAACACTTATATCGTCTCTAACAAAGTTGGCTACCAGGGTGGGTATCCCTATGCCAAGGTTTACGTAATATCCGTCCTTGACCTCTTTTGCTATCCGTTTTGCTATTCCGTTTTTATCTAACATAACTAACTTTTCTGTCTAACTGTTCGCTGCTCTATTCTTTTCTCAAACTTCTCGCCTTGGAAAATACGCTGTACAAATATTCCCGGGATGTGGATTTCGTTTGGGTCCAAACTTCCCGCTGGAAGCAATTCTTCGACCTCAGCCACGGTAATGTTAGCAGCTCCACACATACAAGGATTAAAGTTTCGTGCTGTTCCCTTGAATATTAAATTCCCGGCCTCGTCTCCCTTCCATGCCTTTACAAAAGAAAAGTCTGCTTTAAAAGCTGGCTCAAGCACATACATTTTTCCATCGAATTCACGAGTTTCTTTTCCTTCCGCCACTTCAGTACCATAACCTGCTGGTGTATAAAAAGCCGGAAAACCGGATTGTGCCGCCCTACATTTCTCGGCCAGTGTTCCTTGCGGCGTTAATTCAACCTCCAGTTCGCCGCTCAACATTTGACGTTCAAACTCATCGTTTTCACCTACATAGGATGATATCATTTTTTTGATTTGATGTTTTTGCAAAAGCAGTCCTAGGCCAAAATCATCAACGCCCGCATTGTTGGATATACAAGTGATATCCTTTATGCCCAATCGCACTAATTCTGCTATGGCATTTTCAGGTATTCCACATAAGCCAAATCCACCTAACATGAAGGTCATACCATTCTCAACACCCTTCAAAGCTTCGGTAACATCGGCAACTTTCTTATTGATCATATAATTAGTATTTATGATTGCCTGAAATTACGATTTAAATAAAAAAGCCCCAAGCATATCTTAATTTGCTTGGGGCTTTTTTTTAAAATATTTTAGGCTAAAAGTCTAGGTCGTCCAAATCGTCTTCCGTATCAATTTTTTCCTCCTCTTCGTCTTCCTGTTCTTTGGAACAATCTATATTGATTGACATTTCTTCTGGTTCCTCGAATGCATCTTGGGATACACCTATTTCCTCATTGGCATAATTCTTCTTCATATACAAAGCCCAAATAGGCAATGCCATGGCCGCTCCTTGTCCATATGCCAGCCGGTCGAAATGGATAGATCTATCATCACCACCAACCCAAACACCGGTAACCAAATTGGGAACCATACCCATAAACCAACCATCACTTTGGTTTTGAGTGGTTCCTGTTTTACCCGCAATCGGATTGGTCAACTCATAAGGATAGCCAGTTATAATTTCTTTGTAAACCGTTTGATTCTTTCCAAAGGTGTGCCTTAATCTTCCCCCTGAGCCATATTGTGTTACCCCCTCCAATAGATTTACCATGGCATAGGCCACATCCTTACTTAGTACATCTTTTGTTTCGGGAGTATATTCATAAAGTACGGTACCGTTTTTATCTTCGATTCGGGTCACCATTACAGGCTTCACATATACCCCTTGATTAGCATAGGTTCCAAATGCACCGACCATTTCATATACGCTTACATCGGGTGTACCCAATGCGATGGATGGTACTTCGGGAATTTCCTTTGTCACCCCCATACTTTTCGCTATTGAAGCCACAGAACCAGGTCCTACTCTGTCAATAAGTTGTGCTGTGATGGTATTTACAGAATTGGCCAACGCACTTTTTAAGGTCATGTCCTCTCCAGAATATGTTCCATCTGAGTTTTTTGGGCACCATGCCTCCATGTTTCCATGTTTCCCGGGTTCGATACAATATTGGTTGTCGGGCAATGTGTAACAGGGTGAGTAACGTAACTGGTCAATAGCTGAGGCATATACAAAAGGCTTAAACAAGGAACCTGCTTGTCTGGAGCCCTGAATAACATTATCGTATTGGAAATGTTTATAATCTATTCCACCGACCCAAGCCTTTACATGACCTGTTTGCGGCTCCATGGACATCATAGCTGTACGCAAAAAGGTTTTGTAGTACCTGATGGAGTCCATAGGGGTCATGATAGTGTCCTTTTCATAGGAATCGCTGTTCCAATCAAAAACCGTCATTTCCTCCTTTTTATGGAATGTAGCCTCGATTTCTTTTTCAGATACGCCATCTCTCTTTAGATGACGCCATCTGGCGGAACGTCGCATAGCACGATCCATAATGGTATCGATTGCACCTCTTGTCAAATCCAAGAAAGGTGCTGTTGGGTTACGGTCCGGTGTGTTCTGATGGAAGAACTCGGCCTGCAAATTCTTCATGTGTTCTTGAACCGCTTCTTCTGCATTTCTTTGCATCCTAGAATCTACGGTTGTGTATACCTTTAGTCCATCCAAATAGATATTATACTTTTCACCATCTGGTTTTGGATTCTCCTCCACCCAGCGATTCAAAAAGCGTTGCATGTACATTCTAAAATAGGTGGCCAATCCTTCTCTGTGCGATTCTGGATTAAAGTTGATTTTCATCTCCAAACCTTGGAGCGAATCCTTTGCTTCTTCCGTTATGTAACCGTATTTGGCCATTTGACCGAGGACCGTGTTTCGTCTATTGAACACTAGTTCCTCACGGCGCATCGGATTGTAAAGTGATGAATTTTTAAGCATCCCCACCAAAACAGCAGATTCTTCTGTTTTTAAATCTGCCGGTTCCTTCCCAAAATAAATTCTGGCAGCGGAACGTATACCGTCTGCGTTGTTAATGAAATCATACTGATTTAAGTACATTGCTATGATTTCTTCTTTGGTATACTGCCTTTCCAAACGGATAGCTATTACCCATTCTTTTATTTTTTGAATGATTCTTTCTACTCCTCCTGACGGTTTTTCGGTAAAAAGCAACTTCGAAAGCTGTTGGGAAATGGTACTTGCGCCTCCTTTGGTTCCTAAATAGGCTACGGCCCTAAGTGTTCCTCTTGCATCAATCCCTGAGTGATCAAAATAACGAGCATCTTCGGTAGCGACCAATGCATTCACCAAATTTTGTGGCAGTCCCTCATAGGTAACGGGAGTCCTGTTATCATTAAGATATAGTTTTCCCAATGTTTCTCCATCAGAAGAGATAAACTCCGTTGCCAAATTGGTGCTTGGGTTTTCTAAACGTTCAAAGGTGGGCATTTCCCCAAAGGCTCCCCAAGAGGCCAAAAGAAAGATAAGGACAACGGAAAACACTCCTGCTCCAAATAAAATCCAAAACCACTTAATAAAAGGAAAAAAATTCTGCTGCTGTTTTTTTTGACGCTTCTTTGCCATTATAATTTGGGTGCTTTTTCTATTTCCAAACCAACATCTGTTACTCCTTCTAAAATATGAAGGCCTTCCACATCGCCATTTTTGCGCATGGCATGGGAAATGTTCACTTTATATACGCCAGAATTAGGAAAATCGATGTTTTCCTTGTACCAAAGTTTGTTTTCCTTGACACTACCCATTCCTTTTCCGAGCCATTCCCCAGTGGGTTCGGCCATTCTATATTCCAACGTATCCTTAACGGTATTGCCGCTCGGATATTCTAACTCAGTAATCAAAAATAAATTGCTAAAGGCAAAAGTGTCATCGTTTCTGATGTTGATGAACATGTTGTAGGTTTCCGTAGAATCCAATTCGGAAAATTGAAAATCCACCCCTTGGCTCATCTGCCATTTCCCTTCTTTGATGGGTTTATAATCGGAATAAACCAACAACTCATTGCATGACGATAATGCAAGAACTGCGATAAAAAGAAACAAAAATTTATTTCGCATTGGAGGATGCTTTAGATTTTGGCTTTCTGCGTTTTTTCTTTCTTCGCTTTTTATTCTTAGGTCTATCAAAGCGGGTAAGGCTGTCTTGGCCGACTACATTTTCGAAGGTTGTTTTTTCTTCCTCTACATTGTCCGCGGCATATTCTTCTAAACTGGCAACTTTTTCATTTTTCTTGTTCCGCTCCAATATTTCCAACACTTGATCTTTGGACAAGGTGTGCCAAGTCGCAGGTTCATCTTTGTAGGAGAACCAAAGGGTTTCCTTAAAAATATCCGCTTTTTGGCAAAATGCTATCCCTTTTTGGGTCTTAAGCTTACAATCGGAGGGTGGGAAGTTCTTGAGCGCTTCCAAGTACATATCAAGCTCATAGTTGAGGCAACATTTTAGTTTTCCACATTGACCTGCCAATTTTTGAGGGTTCAAGGCCAATTGCTGGTAGCGGGCAGATGCGGTACTGACCGATCTAAAATCGGTTAGCCACGTAGAGCAACAAAGTTCACGTCCGCAGGAACCTATTCCTCCCAAACGCTGGGCTTCTTGTCTGTACCCAATTTGACGCATCTCAATCCGAATCCCAAAGGCCTTGGCCATATCCTTGATCAACTGTCTAAAGTCCACTCGGTCTTCTGCTGTGTAGTAAAATGTAGCTTTGGAACCGTCTCCTTGAAATTCCACATCGCTCAACTTCATTTGAAGTTTAAGGGAGATGGCTATTTCTCTGGAGCGCTTCTTTATCTCTTCTTCCCTATCCCTGCATTTTTGCCAAATGTCAATATCCCTTTGGGAAGCTTTTCTGTAGATTTTGGGAATGGTTTTATCATCGGGAGACACTTTTTTGCGTTTCATTTGGATCCGAACAAGTTCACCGGTCAAGGTTACTACCCCTACATCATGTCCAGACTTGGCCTGAGTGGCCACTACATCCCCAATGGACAATGTGAGATTCTCCGTATTCTTGAAAAACTCCTTTCTACTATTCTTGAAACGTACCTCAACGCAATCAAAAGGTTTTTGACCGTTGGGCAACGACATATTGGAAAGCCAGTCAAAGACCGTTAGCTTATTACAACCATCAGTGCCACAAGTTCCATTGTTCTTGCAACCACGCGGTTGTCCATCCTTGCCGGTTGAACAACTGCTACACGCCATATTTAATATCTTGATTTAAGGAAGTTTAAAGCACTTCCTTAAAAAGGGTTCATAAAAATTACTAGTGTAAATATACTACAATTTGTTGCAGCAGTGAAATGCTAATTTTTGTATTTCAACACAGGTGAACGCCCTTTTTTGAATATTTTGTTGCTGGCTCTCTTACCTTTTCGCAAACGTTTTTGTTCCTCATACGGCAATGCGTGTACCTCCATGCAATCCACAGAGCAGCAATTATTCATTTTTTCGGCACATTCCTCGCATTGGATGAAAAGCAAATGACAGGCTTCGTTGGCGCAGTTGACATGGGTGTCGCAAGGTTTGCCACATTGATGGCAATGTGCAATCACCTCATCGGAAATACGCTCCCCTCTCCTGTGGTCAAAAACAAAGTTTTTGCCCATAAATTTATTTTCCAATTTTTTATCGTTCACTTGGCGGGTGTATTCTATGATTCCTCCTTCCAACTGAAACACATTTTTGAAGCCTTTGTGCTTGTAATAGGCACTGGCTTTTTCGCAACGAATACCACCTGTGCAGTACATCACTAATTTTTTGTCCTCTTTGTGCTCGGCCAAATCCTGCTCAATAATGTCCAAAGAATCACGAAAAGTATCCACATCGGGTGTTACGGCATTCTTAAAATGGCCTATCTCGCTTTCGTAATGGTTTCTCATATCCACTAAAACGGTATCTGGGTCTTCAATAAGTTCATTGAACTGTTCCGCACCTACATGGATTCCTTTGTTTGTGACATCAAAAGTGGCGTCATTCAACCCGTCGGCCACAATCTTTTTACGAACCTTCACTTTTAATTTCAAAAATGATTTATCATCATGCTCAATCGCGATATTCAATCTTACATTTTCCAAAAATGATATACTATCCAAATGCTCCTTAAAAACGTTAAAGTTTTCTGCGGGAACCGAAAGTTGAGCATTTATCCCTTCATGAGCTACGTAAATTCGACCGAGAACTTCCATATCGTTCCAAGCCAAGAAAAAATGGTTCCTCAAAATTTGAGGATTGCCTATATGTGCATATTTGTAGAAAGAGATGGTAAGCCGTTCTTTTCCAGCTTCCTCAATAAGAGCTTCCCTTTCTTTTGCACTTAATGTGTTGTACAGTTGCATGCTATACTTGATTAAGTTAAAGAATGGTTCTTTGAAATTTGCCGCAAAGATAGGAATTAGAAGGGAGAGTAAATCAAAAGGGCCATAAGATCGGCCCCTTTAATCCACTTTCTCTTTTTCATAGCTGAATTTTCTTCTTTCTAGCAATTGTGAGCTATGTTAAGCTCTATAAAGATGAGTTAGTATGCTTAAGATGTAATGTTATTAAAAAGGTTGCGTGGCCTTTGTGGCATGTTGAAAGAAATGGTATTTTAGCCTTCCTAATCGTTTTTTACCATGAGCAAAGAGAAAGAAGCAAAATTAAAAGCCCTTAAACTTACACTAGATAAATTGGACAAAACCTACGGAAAAGGTGCTGTCATGAAAATGGGGGACAGTGTTGTTGAAGATGTTGAGGTAATTCCTTCTGGCTCACTGGGGTTGGATATTGCCCTGGGCGTTGGAGGTTACCCCAGAGGAAGGGTGGTTGAAATCTACGGTCCAGAATCTTCTGGTAAAACCACTTTGACCTTACATGCCATTGCGGAAGCTCAAAAAGCCGGTGGGATAGCTGCTTTTATTGATGCAGAACATGCTTTTGACCGTTTTTATGCCAAAAAGTTGGGTGTTGATATCGATAACTTAATTATCTCCCAGCCCGACCATGGGGAACAAGCTTTGGAAATTACAGAAAACTTGATACGTTCCGGCGCTATTGACATTGTAATTGTGGATTCCGTAGCGGCACTAACTCCAAAAAGCGAGATTGAAGGTGAAATGGGAGACTCCAAAATGGGATTACATGCCCGTTTGATGTCCCAAGCATTAAGAAAGCTGACCTCCACTATAAGCAAAACCAAATGTACCGTAATCTTCATTAACCAATTACGGGAAAAAATCGGTGTGATGTTCGGGAATCCGGAAACCACCACCGGTGGTAATGCCCTAAAATTTTACGCATCCGTACGATTGGATATTAGAAGGTCTACCCAGATCAAAAATACAGACGGAGATGTTCAAGGTAACAAAACCCGTGTAAAAGTTGTGAAGAACAAGGTCGCTCCACCATTTAGAACTGCAGAGTTCGATATTATGTATGGAGAGGGAATATCCAAAATCGGAGAAATACTCGATTTGGGAGTTGCTTATGAAATTGTTAAGAAAAGTGGATCTTGGTTCAGTTATGGAGACACCAAATTGGGACAAGGAAGAGATGCGGTAAAATCACTTCTAATGGACAATCCAGAATTATCCGACGAATTGGAGGGTAAAATAAGAGAAGCCATTGCAGCGGTAAGCGAATAATCTTTTCAACGATTTTTTTGGGAGATTAACTTTTGGTTGTGAAAATCCTACGCAACCCTTGTTTGTACTGCACATCTAAGGAATAAAAGGATTTTTATTATGAAAAAAGTGCTAATGCCCTTTATGCTAATTGTGGCATGCTCATGGTTCGTTTCTTGTGAAGTGGACGATGATTCCCCAAATTTTTACTTTACTGCTTTAAATACAATTGAGGCCGATGTACCCGAATCATTTGAATTCGGAAAAACTTACGATATTGAAGTAACCTACCAAAGACCTAATGGTTGTACCTTTTTCGAAGGTTTTGACGTTGTGCAAACCGCCGAGACCGGTCGTGATGTAGTCGTGGTGGGTTCTGTCCTAACCGACGAAGACCGAGCTTGTACTGAAGCTGTGGAAGAAGTGGTGGCCATACTCAAATTTAATGTAATTTACACGAAAGACTATGTCTTTAGGTTTTATGCAGGTGATGACGACCAAGGGAATGCCACTTATCTGGAATATTCAGTTCCGATAGCCGAGGAGGGGGCACCCACAAATTAGATAGCAACTATCCAGAATTGACCAACATTTGGATCTTGATGAACTGATACATAACTGTAAAAAGGGAAACCGACAGGCGCAAGCTGAGCTATACCGGAGATATTCCGGTATTCTTTTCGGTATATGCCTTAAGTATTCTCGGAATAAAACGGAGGCAGAAGACAATCTGCACGATAGTTTTGTGACCATATTCGACAAAGTTGATCAGTTTAATTTTAAAGGATCTTTTGAAGGTTGGATCAAAAGAATAACGGTAAATACTGCACTTCAGAAATATAGAAAAGACCAATACCTCAATGTGGTATCGGAAAACACCGAAGATGAGGTAGAAGTAGATACAGAGGACACGGATATAAGCCTGTCTACATTATTGGGGTACATTCAAGAACTTCCAAACAAATACAGGTTAACATTTAACCTCTATGTACTGGACGGTTATAGCCACAAAGAAATCAGTGAGATGTTGGGGACATCCACTGGAACATCAAAATCTAACTTGGCACGTGCCAAGGTTATTTTGAGAGATAAAATAGAAAAAGCCAAAATAAACATTGCTTAAAAAGAATGACAATGGGGAAAAAGAATTTAGAGCAATTGTTCAAAGAAAACTTTCGAGACTTTCAAGAAGTTCCAGATCAAAAAGTCTGGGCTTCCATTGAAACTTCATTGAACAACAAAAAACGAAAGAAACAGGGAATTCCAATTTGGTGGAGCTTGGGAGGCATTGCCGCTGCATTGGCAGTATTGCTAATGCTCATCAATCCTTTTGCTGAAGAACCAAAAGAAGAACATATTATTTCCGATACGGAAAAGATTGGTTTACCCGATGAACCGAATAATTCAATAGAAAAGAATAACAGTGATTTTATTCGCTCCTCGACTGCTTCAGAAAAGCAAGAAAGTTTAGCAAACATTTCCGATGGTGAAAGTTTAGAGCAAAATAATTACCAAGTTACAAGCAACAGTTCGGATGAAAAAAATACTAAAGAAATCACCGAAAAGGTTGCCTACGCTTCAAAAATGGGTGGTTTGGTTGAAAAAAACAAAAGCTCTACCCAATCAAAAACTTTTCCTGCAGAAGTAGGTGGTTCCTTAATTGATAATAAAACAATAACCACCAATAATGACACCAACAAGTTGATAAAAGATGGAATCATTACCGAAGCCACCAAGAACACCAAAAAAATTGCAAGTAATGAAGAATCGAAAGACGAAGTTGAAAAACAATCCATTTACGATGCAATTGAAGAACAAGAGCTTTTAGAGGAAGTGGTCTCGGAAAACAAGGCGGGCAAATGGTCAGTTGGGCCTTCTTTAGCACCTGTCTACTTTGATGCTTCTGGGGATGGTTCTCCAATTGGCCCAGACTTTTCCTCCAACTCAAAATCAGGAAACCTCAATTTAAGTTATGGCCTAACAGTTGCCTATGAAGTGGGCAAAAAATTAAGAATACGGTCTGGGGTACATAGGGTAAATTATGGATACAGTACCAATGATGTGGTTTTCTCTTCAACTTTACGCGCTGCCTCCAATAATAGAATAGCCAATATTGATTACAGTCAAAACTCTGAATCCATAATAGTTCAAAGTAAAGATAACGCCATAAAATCACCTGCAATCAGTTCTAAAGAAATCGCTTTTAACGAGGCACCCTCTTTGAACGGTAAAATGGTCCAACAACTAGGTTATATTGAGGTTCCTTTAGAAATAAATTATGCCGTTTTGGACAAAAAATTTGGTGTTGCTCTAATTGGGGGTCTAAGTTCGCTATTTCTGGTTGATAATTCGGTATTGCTGGAGTCCAATAATCTAGTTACGGAAATAGGTGAGGCCAATAATATAAACTCCTTGAACTTTAGTGCCAATGTAGGCATGGGACTTAATTATCATTTTTCGCCAAAAATCAGAATCAATGTGGAACCTGTATTAAAGTATCAATTGAATACCTTCTCCAAGGTATCTGGTAATTTTCAACCCTATTCGATTGGGGTTTATAGCGGCTTTAGCTTTAGGTTCTAGCATAAAAGAAGTTGGTTAGGAAGATTGCTCCTTTAAGCGATCAGTTAAGCGCTCCATAATAACGGAGCGCTTTTTTTATGTCCAAACATTTGTATATTTTTCTTACTTTCAAGCCTTTAACGCTACCCAACATATCGATATCATGAAAAGTTTGAGGACATCCTCATCTACTTTTCCAAATCGCTCATGGGCAAGGAAAATGAAGAAGATATTTTATGGGATGTCGCAAAAAACTGCTTATGCCCCAAAAAGACCAAACAATCTACAATCCGGTGGAAATAACCGTTGGTCAAGGAATTACCTGAAATGTAGCAAAAACCGGAAAACCAGAATTAATTCCAGACACCTCACAAGATCCTCGCTATATTGTTGATGATGACTCTAGACTTTCGGAAATTTGTGTCCCCATTGTGCACGAGGACATTCTATATGGTGTAATTGATTGTGAGCACCCTTCAAAAAACTTTTTTTCCAAGCGACATCTAAAGATGCTCTCGGCAATAGCTTCGGTTTGCGCTATAAAAATTCAAAGTGTTAGAGCAAACAAAGAGCTTATGGAAAAGCAAAGTAAGCTCATACAGGTAAGAGAGGAAATGTTGGAGTTAAAACTTTAGGCCCTCAATTCCCAGCTTAACCCTCATTTTGTTTTTAATGCCTTGAACGCCATCCAATATTTCAATACAACACAGAACACAAAATTCGCTCTGGATTATTTTTCCACATTTAGTAAGCTTGTTCGCTTTTATTTGAAACAGCTCGGAAAGGACTCAGCTTCACTTTATAACGAGATTGATATGTTGCATTGGTATCTAAAGCTTCAAAAGTTGAGGTATGATGATTCTTTTGACTGTTCCATATCCATTGAAAAGGAAAACAATGAGCTCAAAGAAGCTGTTATACCATCATTTGTAATACTTATGCTTTTTGAAAACATTGTTGAGCAATCAATCATAAACAGTGTCATCGACCAACACTTCAACATCGGTATAAAAGCCTTAAAAAATATTATAAAAATAGAAGTGCAGTATCAGTGTAAAGGTTTAGAGTCCAAAACTCTGGAAAATCATTGGTACAGGGAAAATATTATGGGATGGAAAGAGCAAGTTGAACTTCTCAATACTGTTAAAGGTTATAATATATCGCATGAAACTTCCAGTTCTTTCAAGAATGGAATACATAAAAAGAACATAGTCTTACAGCTTCCCTATCTTACATAGAAAAAGAACGCTTTTATACACCGTCATTCCAAATCCTTAAGAATCACATCTCTTACCTCCTCTCTCAAAGTCGAAGTATCTTCTGCACTTAAAATACCTGTTTCAAAAAATTGGTGGACTTTTACTCTAATTCGTCCTGGTCCACCACTATAAAACGTGAATGAGAATCTTTTTTTATTATCGTAAAAGGTCATGGGCACAACTGGAATCTTATGTGCAATGGCCATTTTAAAGGCCCCATCCTTAAACTTGTCCAAAACAATGTCCTCTTCGGGAACCCCTCCTTCTGGAAAGATACAAATGCTCAACCCTTGGTCCAATCTCCTCTGGGCTCTACGATAAACCCCTGTTCTGCTTCGAACGCTATCACGATCTACCATTATACAAACTCTTTTGTAGAAAAATCCAAAAATGGGAATGTTCACCAATTCCTTTTTTCCAACAAAAACAAAAGGATTTCTACTAACATGAAGCATCAACATAATATCGAGCATGCTGGTGTGGTTTGCTACCAACATATAACTTTTCCCTCTCTTCATGAGCTGTTCACGCACAATTTTAGGAAAACAGCCCATACCATACAAAATGGGTCTTGCCCATAAATTCCGGGCCAACCAAAAAAATTGGGGGTAGGTCTTTTCCGAAATAGTAAAGATGAGCAAAAAAGGGAAAAACAATAGAATGGGAACAGTAACCAGCACATAGAACCATACCCTGTACAACACATGACCAACGTTTCTGATTATTTCAACCATGGGCCAAAAGTAGAATTTTTGAATATCTTTATAGGACTAACCATAAAATCTTATAGCATGGGTATTTTATATGCATTGTTAATCGGGGCCCTCGCAGGTTGGCTTGCCGGTAAAATTATGAAAGGTGGCGGATTTGGTGCCCTATTGAACATTATTTTAGGAATTGTTGGGGGCGCCGTTGGCAACTGGTTATTTGGAGCTTTGGACATTCATATAAGTTCAGGTATTCTCGGCGATTTAATCACTGGAGTAATTGGTGCCGTGGCAATTCTTTTCATAGCAGGCCTTTTCAAAAAATAACTTTGTGCCCATAAAACATTTTAGCGTTCATAACCGCTTTTTTTATATGTACGGGATGCTTACTTTTACGGGCAAAAATTAAGCATGGCCCGAATTCTGACAGGAATACAAAGTACAGGAACACCGCACTTGGGGAATATATTGGGTGCCATTGCACCTGCCATTAAAATGGCGGAAGATCCCAAGAACGATTCGTTCCTCTTTATTGCTGATATGCACTCCCTCACCCAGATTAAAGATGGGGAACTGCTGAGGAACAACACTTACGCCATTGCAGCTGCTTGGCTCGCCTTTGGGCTTGACATTGAAAAAACCGTTTTTTACCGGCAGAGCGATATTCCACAAACCGCAGAACTGGCTTGGTACCTCAGCTGTTTTTTTCCATATCAAAGATTAACATTGGCCCACTCCTTTAAAGACAAAGCCGATAGATTGGAAGATGTAAATGCAGGCTTGTTCAGCTATCCTATGCTTATGGCCGCCGATATTTTGTTGTATGATGCGGACATTGTTCCCGTAGGGAAAGACCAGCTACAACATTTGGAAATGACACGCGATGTGGCATCCAGATTCCACAACCAAATGGGAGAAACTTTTGTGATGCCCGAAGCCAAGGTCCACGAGCAGACCATGTATGTTCCGGGAACGGATGGTGAAAAAATGAGCAAAAGCCGCGGTAACCTCATTAATTTGTTCCAAACGGACAAAAAATTGCGCAAACAGATTATGGGGATTGTGACGGACAGCACACCGATGGAAGAGCCCAAAGACCCAAGTAAGGACAATGTGTTTGCCTTATACAAACTTTTGGCTTCTCCAGAACAGATTGAGGAAATGAGTGCCAACTACTTGGCTGGAAATTACGGCTATGGACATGCAAAACAGGCATTGTACGAGCTCATTTTGAAAAAATTTGAAGAGCCTCGCGAAAAGTTCGAATACTATATGAACCACAAAAACGAAGTAGACGAAGCTTTAGCTTTTGGTGCAGAAAAAGCGCGAAAAGTGGCCAATGAGGTTTTGGGGCGCGTTCGTGAAAAGTTAGGATATTAGTTTTTTGTCGAAAATCTATCTGTTTTTACTGTTTTGGATTAACTGAAGAATTGGGCAAAAACCTTAGTTCTGGGATTTTTTTTACTCAAATCCCGATTTATTGTGGCAAGTTTCCGTTAAACTACACCCAAAAAAAGAGTGACTGTTCTGTTATCATCTATCTCGATAAACGGGTAACTTCATATATTTCAATTCGTTTAGTTGTACAATTTAATGGATAAGTAGCATCCTGTCATTCTGAATCAAAGCGAAGATGAAGAATCTCAAGATTAATGGCATCTTTGAGATACTTCGCTACGCTCAGTATGACATTGCTTACACCGCCTCGAACATTTTATCGGGCAATGGTCGGATCACACCCTTCATTTCCATGTTCAGCAAAGTTGACGAAACCTTAAAAATGGGCAGATTACACTCTAAAGCCACGGTATCCAGCAGTTGTTTCCCGTTCAACTGCAAGTAAGAGTAGATTGACTGTTCTGTTTCATCCAACTCGATGAACAGCTGTTTTTGTACCGTTTTTTTCCACTTTTCCGCCTCAATTTCCCATCCCAATAGGTAAATCAGCTCCGCAGCCGAGGTCTATAAATGTGCTTTTTGATATTTAATGAGGTCATTACACCCTTTACTCCATTTATCGGTTGCCCTTCCGGGAACCGCAAACACCTCTCTGTTGTAACCATGGGCCAAATCTGCCGTAAACAAACTGCCTCCTTTCTCCGCAGACCCGATAACTATGGTAGCCTCACTGATGCCCGCAATAATGCGGTTACGTTTGAGGAAGTTCTCGCGACTAGGTTAACTGGTGTTCCAAAATTCCGTCATAAAACCACCATTCGCTTCTATTTTGGATTTGTATTTGGAATGCACCTTGGGATAAATCTGATTAAGCCCATGCGCCATACAGGCAATGGTTTGTAATCCATGGTCCATGGCCGCTTTTGAACGGCTATATCCACCCCATAAGCCAATCCGCTCACAATAATTCGGGTTTAATGGGGCAATCTCCTCAATAAATTGATGACAAAACGAGCTTCCGTAGTTGGTCACGTTCCTGGTACCGACGACGCTAATGACTTTTTGATGCTTCAAATCGATATTGCCGCGTTGGAACAACAAAATGGGTCCATCTACACAATGTTTCAAACGAGCAGGATAGTCATCATCCATAAAATAAGAGATAGCTATGTCCTCTTTGGACAAAAACTCGAACTCTTTTTGGGCTTCTTCAAGATGGATTGAATCGTGTAGACCTTTCAACGTCATCTTGCCAATCCCATCGATTTTTAAAAGATGATGCGGTTTATCCTCAAAAATGGCTTTTGGGCTTCCGCAGTAGGCAATTAATTTTTTGGCAGTAACATCCCCGATATTGGGAATACTTTGCAGCCGTAAAGCCGCAATAATTTCAGGTTCAGTCATTTGATTTGGGAGTCAAAGTTGTTCACAAAATACAGATTTTCAAATGTTGATAAAAAGTTATCCAGCATATTTTGTGCTGTCCCTTTTTTTGCAATATTTGTGGCTATGCGGATTGATTCATACATAGAAAAACTATTGTTCGATTACAACTGTGTCGTAGTGCCGGGTTTTGGCGCTTTTTTGGCTCATAGTAAATCCGCAGAAATTGATTCGGCCACCAACACTTTGGTGCCACCAAGCAAGACCATTTCCTTTAATGCGCAACTTTCCAAAAATGATGGATTGTTGGTTTCTCATATTTCCAAAGAAAAAAATTTGGGATACGAAGATATGCTTCAGGAAGTGGAAAACATTGCCCAAGATTGGAACCATAAACTGGCCCATGGGGAAAGTATTGAGCTTTTTGGCATTGGTAAACTTTGGCATAACAGCGAACAACGTATTCAGTTCCAGCCTGAGGAAAAAATCAACTTTTTGACATCTTCTTTTGGTCTATCCACCTTTGCTGCCAGACCCATTCAGCGTGAAGTTATCAAAGAAGAGGTGGAAGAATTGGAAGAACGTATTCCATTCATCATCACTCCAGAAAAAAGGGAACAAACTTCGTTTAGACCTTGGTTAAAGTATGCAGCCATCTTTTTATTGGCTGTTTCCTTAGGGGTCACTTCGTATCGCACCTATGGTGACCTTCAACAAAAAGAAGTGGCCGCTCAGCAAGATGCCCAACAAGAAGTATCCCGTTTGATTCAAGAAGCTACTTTTTTTGAAAGTGCCCCATTGGAATTGCCTGCCATCAACATCAGTGTGATCAAAAAACAATTGGGCAAACACCACGTGATTGCTGGAGCTTTCCGTGAAGAACAAAATGCCGAGAAAAGAGTAAACCAACTCAGGGAAAAGGGATACAACGCCTTTTATTTGGGCGTGAACAAATATGGGCTTCACCAAGTAGCTTATGATAGCTTTCAGGATCCTAAAGAAGCACTTGTCTTTTTAAGAAAAGTAAAAGCCGAAGATTCTAGGGATGCTTGGATGCTTTCCGAGAAATAATCCTGCTTTCCTTTAAAACCACTCCACACTTCAATATCTTTGCGCAAAATTTAAAGGTATGCGCGCTAAAACTCCTAGTGAATCCCGTACGGTAATGACCGATTTGGTCTTGCCTAGTGAAACCAACCCGCTCAACAATCTTTTTGGCGGCGAATTATTGGCTCGTATGGACCGAGCTGCCAGTATTTCGGCACGTAGGCATAGTCGTAGAATTACGGTGACCGCTTCGGTGAATCATGTGGCTTTTAACAGAGCCGTTCCACTTGGTAGCGTAGTAACCGTAGAAGCATCAGTTTCCAGGGCGTTTAAGACCTCCATGGAGATTTTTCTGGATGTATGGATAGAAGATCGTTTTACAGGGGAACGCACAAAGGCCAATGAAGCCATTTATACCTTTGTAGCTGTAGATGATACTGGAAAACCTACCGAAGTTCCTCCTTTGGAGCCAGAAACGGACTTGGAAAAGGAACGCTACGCCGCAGCACTTAGGAGAAAACAGTTGAGCTTGGTTCTTGCGGGAAAAATGAAGCCTGGGGATGCCACAGAGCTAAAGGCTCTTTTCACTTCATAAGCCTAAGCCTTTAGAAATCGAAATTGTCGGGATTTGGGCCAAATCGTTTGCCTTTGTCCAATCCATCGAGCAATTGTATATCTTCTTCCGAAAGTTCAAAATCGAAAAGGTCGGAATTGGCTATAATGCGTTCTTTTTTGGATGATTTTGGAATAGTAACCACCCCTTTTTGAAGGTCCCATCGCAAAACTATCTGTGCAATGGTCTTGTTGTATTTTGCAGCCAAATCCTTCATTATATCCAAATCAAAGATGTTACCTTGCATCATAGGGGACCATGCTTCATATTGAATTCCCTTGGAATTACAGAAATCTATCAAATCCTGTTGTACCAAATAGGGATGAAATTCCATTTGGTTCACCATGGGTACAATCTCTGTGGAAGTCAGCAAATCTTCTAAATGATGCTGCAAAAAGTTGCTCACGCCTATGGCACGCACCCGTTTTTCCTTGTACAGTTTTTCGAGCGCTTTCCAAGTTTCTTTGGACAGTTCTCCTTTGGGCCAATGTATCAAATACAAATCCAAATAATCGGTTCCCAATCGCTCTAAACTGGCATCAAATGCTTTTAGGGTGGCATCATATCCTTGGTCTGTGTTCCAAACCTTGCTCACCAAAAAAACATCCTTTCGGTTCACATTACTTTCTTGGATTCCTTTACCTACTCCTTCTTCATTATCATAAATGGATGCTGTATCGATATGCCTGTAGCCATGGTTCAAAGCTTCCTTTACTGCATTAATTACTTCGCTTCCATCTTTGGAAAGATAAACGCCCAATCCAAAATAGGGCATCTGGACCCCATTGTGCAATTCAAAGGAGCCTTGTAAATCTGTTATTTTCTTCATAATGCTAGAGTTGGTAGATCCAATCTTCGGGATTTAACCGATTGGAGTCTTTATAAAGATAAAACTTCAATTTGGTAGTGCCGTCAAACCGATTGGTATTTATTTCCCCCAAAACCTCTTTAACAGCAACCCTGTCCCCCTTTTTAACATACAGATTGGACAAATTATAATACGTGCTGATATAGTTACCGTGCTTTATTTGAACCCCTTTACTGCCGCCGGGAACGGATAAAATGGCGATAACCTCTCCTTCAAAAATGGCCCTCGCCTTGCTACCCTTGTCCGTAGTTATGGTCACCCCATTGTTCCTGTGTTTTATTCCAGGATAAAGTTTATCCGCATATACCCCATATCCTTGGCTCTTTACCCCTTTTTCCACAGGCCAAATGAGTCTTCCTTTGTTGGAAGAAAAATTGTTCGCCAGCAATTTTGCTTCGGGCGTTAAGGCAAAAGTTGCGCTACTGGTAGATTTTCCCGAACTCTTATTGGAACTGGCTATGGCACTTTTAATCAATCGTTCTATCTCCCGATCAATTTTACGTGCCTCAGCTTGCTTATTTGCAATAGCAGTTGAGTATTTTGCTTCATTTTGTTTGATGCTCGTTAAAAGGCTTTTTTGAGACTCTATTTCTTTGGAAAGTTCGGCCTTGGCTCTTTGGTTTTCAACTAGAAGCTGTTCCTTTTCTTTACGTTGACGAACCAAATCTTGATTGAGCTGTGTGAGCTCCTCGGTTTTCTTGACGATTCCTTCACCTTGCTTTTTCCTATGCTTTGCATATTGTTGCATGTATTGAAGTCTTTTAAAGGCCTGAAAAAAGTTTTCGGCAGACAACAAAAACATCAACCTGTTACTTTGGGATTTGTTCTGATAGGTTTTTTGAATAAGATTCGCGTAATCATCTTTTAGAATTTTCAAATCTTCGCGTAGCTTACTAATATTCCTGATGTTTACATTGATTTGTCTATTGAGGAGATTTGACTGTTGATTAGTAACTCGAATCAGCTCTTGACGAACATTGATTTTATTGTCCAAAGCCTCCATTTGATCCAAAACAGAACCTTTTTCTTTTCTCTCCGCAAAAAGCAATCTATTGATTTCTTTGATTTCTTTTTGCAAACGTTCCCGTTTTGCCTCCAGCACTTTTTGTTCACTCGTTTGAGCATACGAGGTAGTTGAAATAAAAAGTGTAACTAATAGACAATAAATAAAATATGAAATTTTACCTTTCATATTACTTTAATGTAATTTTATCATATCCCTTTGGCACTTTATAGGGAAAATTCATGGGTTTATTGAGTTCCAAATTGCGAAAGCTCAAATCTATGGTGGTTAAACCACCTGCTTCCTCGGCTATAATCTTTACTTCGTCGGGCAGTACATTTCCAGAAATATCCTGGTAGGTATATTTAGCCATTAACTGTCTTGCGTTTTCCGGTTGCGATATTTCTTGCTCAGCAATTTTAAAATTCTTGGGCTCCAGTTGAAACAATATTTTAAAAAGTTCTCTGGCCCTTTTCGGTTTCAATTGGTAGTTCCCATTATACACTTCTGAATTGAACCTCTCTTTTCTCAAGTCCAAAACGGCATTTCCAAGCAATAGGTTCTGTACCTTTTCAAAATCGAGTTCTGTTCCTAACAAGTTGCTTAAATAACTAAAATCTCCATCAAAATACTCGTTTTGTAGTTTGTTATAAAAAGACACCCTTTTTGGAGTAATGTTGACTTTGACCACACCAAGAGGTGCACTCATCCAAATTACCTTATCCTTTTCCATGCGAAGGCTCACATTTACACCTTGCGAATCGTCACCGTTGGCATAATCAATCTTAACCCTACCTCTCAATGTTTTAAATTTTGGCTGATTGGAGTAATGCGCAGTGATAATATTTTTGGCGGACATTTTTGCATTAACCTCTCCGCCCGAAATAGACTTGGTACTCTTACAAGACCCGAGGGTGAGAAGGAAAACCATTAATATGGAAATTCTTGATATGTTTTTATATAGGTGCATTATAATCCTGAATTAATCTTGTTCAAATATTCGTTTGCTTTTTGGGTGTTTCCAATTTTGGAATAGGCCTCGGAAAGCTGCTTATACATCTTGTTCTTCAAATTTTCATCGTCCAAAAGGTAATCAAGTCCACTCTCCAAGACCTCTATTCCCTTATTGAGATTCCCTGTAATGTTTAAAGCAGTACCATAAGCGTAATAAAAATAGGGTTGCAAAGGATAAGAGTCCAGTGCTTCCTGAGACTCACTCAACAGGTTTTTAAAGTCAGAAGTGGCTATCAATTGCTCCATCTGTGCCTTTAACTGTGTCAACGGGTCATCATCTACGTTTTCCCTTTTTTTTTGAGCTATTGTAGCGATTTGTTCTTGCTTCCCCTTTTCTAGGGAATCGTTTATTTTTCGATTCAAGTCCGATTTCAGTTGGGAATCTTCTAACCCGCTTAATACTTTTTGTGCATCCTCGTATTTCTTCATTTTGAAAAAAGAGACGGCCATATTTAGCTGAAGCTTTTTGTTCTCGTAAGGTATTCGCTGCTTTACGGTCTCCATCGGACTTCCTTGTTTGTCCAAAATGGTCAGTAAATTGTCCAAATACCAATAATCCGTAGGTTCAGATAGTAATGCTTCAATGGCATAATCTTGGGCTTGGACATATTTTTTATCCAACATATAGGCTTTGGCCAATTCGTAATTAACCACGCTATTATCAGGCTCCAATTGCTTACATTTCAAAAATAAATCCACGGCCCTATCGTAGTTTTGGATACCTTTTTGTTTCAAGGCTTCAAAGAAGTTTTCTTGAAACTCATCGGTATATTCTTCTAGGTAGACATCGGCACTTTCTTGTTCTTCTTGGGCATAGGTAGCATTGTGTGCCATTGCTGACACTATCAAAACTATCCAAAGAAAAAACGTCCTTTTCATAACATCCTAAGTCCCCATCAAACCAAAAATTTACTTTAAAGTTATTCCAAAACTGAATAATCTCCAATACTAATGGTCTCAAAATTACCATTATAAACAACGTGGTTGCCAATCATTGCATTGTCCAAATTAGCATTGCTTATTTTACTGTCGCTTTGGATGAGGCTATTTTTTATTGTTGAGTTTTCTATTACGGTATTTGCACCGACCGAAACAAAAGGTCCAACAGTAGTGTTTTTGAGTACCACGTTCTCTCCGATGAAACAGGGTTCCACAATATTCGCATTTTCCTGTTGTACAGAGTCGGCCATCATATTTTCACCCTCTTTTTCCAAAAAGCCCAACATGCGCTGATTGGTTTCCACTGTAACATTTTTATTTCCGCAATCCATCCACTCATCCACTTTACCTGGTACAAATTTCATGCCCTTTTGCATCATTCGTTTAATGCCATCATTGATTTGATATTCGCCACCATGGGTTATATCATTATCCAGTACATGTTGAAGTTCATTTTTAAGAACTCCAACATCTTTGAAATAGTAAATACCGATTACTGCTAAGTCAGAAACGAATTCTTTTGGTTTTTCAACCAACTCAACAATTTCATTGGCATCATTAAGTTTTACCACTCCGTAGGCCTCTGGGCGCTCCACTTGTTTCACCCATATAGCACTATCCGCAGATTTGTCCAAATCAAAGTCGGCCCGAATCAAGGTATCCGCATAGGCAATTACTGCAGGTCCACTCAAAGATTCCTTGGCGCTCATAATGGCATGGCCAGTTCCAAGGGGTTTATCCTGTCTGTAAATGGACCCTTTGGCCCCTAACTCTCTTGCCAATTCCATTAAACTTTGCACCACATCTTCGCCGAAAAAGGCAGGATCGCCCAAAATAAAGGCAACTTCGTCAATGGGTTCTCCCAACACCTTGGCAATATCGCTCACTAACCTGTGAACAATAGGCTTTCCAGCAACTGGAATCAATGGTTTTGGAACTGTTAATGTGTGTGGTCTTAAACGGGATCCTCTTCCCGCCATTGGAACGATTATTTTCATACAAATGCCCGCGGAGGCGGGTATCTTTTTAAGATTCTACTCTATTTAAAAAAAGGTCTCGACTGCGCTCGACCTAACATTACTTCTTTTTACTTGGTACCCGTACTTCCAAATCCGCCTGCACCCCTATCAGTTTGCGAAAGGGTTTCGACTTCTTCCCAGTCAGCACGTTCGTGTTTGGCTATCACCATTTGTGCAATACGCTCACCATTTTCGATGGTAAAGTCTTCATTGGACAGGTTCACCAAGATGACCCCTACATTCCCGCGGTAATCGGCATCAATAGTCCCAGGAGCATTTAAAACGGTTATGCCCTTTTTGGCCGCCAATCCACTCCGTGGCCTTACTTGTGCTTCGTATCCCACGGGTAGTTCCATAAAAAGTCCTGTTGGGACAATGGCCCTTTCCAAAGGTTTTAAAGTGATAGGTGATTCTATATCCGCCCTTAAATCCATCCCTGCGGAGGCAAGGGTTTCGTAGTGCGGCAGCTTATGGCCTGATTTGTTTATGATTTTAATTTTCACGTCTTATTAATATGCTTCGTAATTTATCTCCTTCCATTTTATACACTAACCCCAAAAATAACAAAAGTAGTACGCTGCCCGCTATTAAATTTCTATTAAAAACATAGAATGAAAGTATTGAAAACACGAGCGATACGGAAAGGTAAAAGACTATCTTCCGCATATTGTAAGGAACGGGATAGTATTTTTTACCGAAGTAATAGGACAAGAACATCATGCTACTGTAGGCGGCTAAAGTGGCCCATGCTGATGCCATATATCCAATTTTTGGAATAAGACTTATATTGATGACCAAGGTAATAATTGCTCCTATAGATGAAATATAGGCCCCGAACTTGGTTCGGTCCGTTACCTTGTACCAAACAGAAAGATTATGGTAGATACCCAAACAGAAGCTCGCCAGTAATATTATAGGGACTACGTCCAAAGCTTCCCAATAAACCGGATTGTTAAGGAGCAGTTTACCCAAAACATCGATAAATACGATAACTCCCAAAAGAATGATGCTACCAAGAATTACGAAGTAATTGGTAATCTGCGCATAGGTCTTCTGTGGTTTTTCGCTTTTGGCATGACTAAAGAAAAAGGGTTCAACTCCCATTCTAAAAGCGGTGCCGAACAAGGTCATAAACAAGGCCAATTTATAACAGGCGCCGTATTTGCCCACTTCGCTCTCAGCAATATCCGAAGGAAGCAGTTCTGTGAGCAAAATCTTATCCAATACTTCGTTTACGGTAAAAGCGATTCCTGCTATTAGAATGGGACCAGCATATTTCATCATTTGTTTCCAGACATCAAAATCGAACTTATAGGATGCCTTGATATAAGTCGGAACCAAAATTAAAAGCGTTACACCACTTGCAATCACATTAGAAATCAAAACATAATGGATTTCCCAATTCGGCCTATAAAAAGAGACTAAAAAGCCTGTATCACTTTCTTGGGCCATCTTGGGCAGTACAAGCAGAAAAAACACATTAAAAGCCAAGTTAATGGCGACATTAACGGTTTTTAGTATTGCATATCGCATTGGCTTTTCGTTGGCCCTGAGCAATGCAAATGGGATAATCACCACAGCATCCAACACCAAAATATAGGTGGTGAACTTAAGGTAATCAGGATTTATGTTAGTAACTCCAGAAAGCCATTCTTTTAGAGAAAGGGCCAAAATTAAAAACAACAATGACGAGCCCATCAAGGATATCAACGATGTAGAAATTACTTTAGCCTTGTTCTCGCTTTTATGATAGAAACGAAAGAAAGCGGTTTCCATTCCATAAGCCAAAAAGACATTAAAAATAGCTATCCAAGCGTATATGTTGGTATACTGTCCATAGCCTGAAGCATTTTCAAAAACAGTCGTATACAACGGAAGCAAGAAAAAAGAAATGACCCTCGGCAATACCGTGGCCAAACCGTATATAAACGTTTGTTTAAAAAGCCTTTTTAGTGGATTCAATAGGTGTTGCTTCTTTAAAAACTTGATTAGGTGGCTACAAGTTACGCAAAAGCCATTAGTACCTAAACCTTATTATCCTAAGAAAAACAAAAAGGCCACCGAATGGGTGGCCTTAATATATATTATTGTAAAACTCAGAATTTTAATTATTTAAAGCTTCCGCTCCACCAACAATCTCAAGGATTTCGTTGGTAATTGCAGCTTGACGTGCTTTGTTATAGGTCAATTTTAATTCATCTCTAAGTTCGGCGGCATTATCGGTTGCTTTGTGCATCGCTGTCATACGAGCACCGTGCTCACTAGCAAAAGAATCCCTGATAGCCTTGAACAACTGTGTTTTCAAGGATTTAGGTATCAACTCCTTAACGATTTCCACTTTGGATGGTTCAAAAATGTAATCTGCTGCAATTGCGTTATCACCTTCAGCGCCTACGATTGGCAAGAACTGTTCGGTCATCACGATTTGAGTAGCAGCATTCTTGAACTTGTTGTACACCAATTCAATTTTGTCGTAATCACCTTTGGTGAATAAACGCATCAAAAGTTCAGCGATTTCGGCAACATTCTCAAAGGTCAAATCATCGTACACCTTGCTTTGGTCACCCAAAATCGTGTGCTTTTTACCAAGGATATCGTTTCCTTTCTTACCAATGGTATAAAAATCAACTTGCTTTCCTGGGTACTTGTTGGACACCAAGCTGTTGCTCTGCTTGATGATATTGGAGTTGAATCCACCACAAAGACCACGATTGGAAGTAATGGATACCACCAAAACATTGTTTACAGGTCTATTATCGGCATATTCACTACCGCCGTCACCTTCCAAGCTAGCACTAAGCCCTTGCAAGAGCTCGGTCAGCTTGTCCGAATAAGGGCGCATTGCCGTAATAGCATCCTGTGCCTTTTTCAACTTTGCAGCAGAAACCATTTTCATGGCACTTGTTATCTGCATCGTTGATGAGATGGATGATATCCTGTTCCGTATTTCCTTTAGATTCGCCATATTCTACTTTGTCATTCCACACTTGATGCGGAATCTTTTTAGTTATGGTTTCCTACTCCCCTTTGACTACACTCAGGGTAAAGCAAGAATGACAATTGTTATGCTTTATACTTGCTTGAAAGATCTTTACAAACAGCAGTCAATGTATCGGTAACCTCATCGGTCAATTTACCAGCCTTTAACGTATCCAAAACATCTCTGTGCTTGGCATTCAAGAACTCCAAGTAATCTTTTTCAAATTCTTTTACCTTGTTCACAGGAACATCACGCAACAAGTTCTTGGAACCTGCAAAGATGATAGCTACCTGATCTTCCACGGTAAATGGATCGTTCTGACCTTGCTTCAAGATCTCAACGTTTCTACGTCCTTTTTCAATTACGCTCAAGGTAGCAGCATCCAAATCGGAACCGAACTTGGCAAAAGCTTCCAATTCACGGAACTGGGCCTGATCCAATTTCAAAGTACCTGCTACTTTCTTCATGGATTTGATCTGGGCATTACCTCCAACACGTGATACGGATATACCCACGTTAATTGCAGGACGAACCCCTTGGTTGAACAAGTCTTGCTCCAAGAATATCTGACCATCGGTAATAGAAATTACGTTGGTTGGGATATAAGCGGAAACGTCACCTGCCTGCGTTTCAATAATAGGAAGAGCTGTCAACGAACCACCACCTTTCACCATTGGCTTCAAAGAATCTGGAAGGTCGTTCATGGTCTTTGCAATGTCGTCATCAGCAATAACCTTGGCAGCACGCTCCAACAATCTTGAGTGCAAGAAGAAAACGTCACCGGGGTATGCTTCACGTCCTGGAGGTCTTCTCAAAAGCAAGGACACCTCACGGTAAGCAACTGCTTGTTTTGACAAATCATCATAGATAATCAAGGCTGGACGCCCTGTATCTCTAAAGAACTCACCTATTGCTGCACCCGCAAACGGGGCATATACCTGCATTGGAGCAGGATCGGAAGCGTTAGCGGCAACTATGGTCGTATAAGCCAATGCTCCTTTTTCTTCCAAAGTTTTGGCGATAGCGGCTACAGTAGATGCTTTTTGACCTATAGCAACATAGATACAATAAACAGGTTCACCGGCATCATAAAATTCTTTTTGGTTAAGGATGGTATCGATACAAACAGTTGTTTTACCTGTTTGTTTATCACCAATTACCAACTCCCTTTGTCCACGACCTACCGGAATCATCGCATCAATCGCCTTGATTCCTGTTTGCATAGGTTCATCTACAGGTTGTCTAAAAATTACACCAGGAGCTTTACGTTCCAAAGGCATTTCGAAAGTTTCACCAGAAACTGGTCCTTTACCATCGATTGGTTTACCTAAAGTGTCCACCACACGGCCAACAATTCCTTCACCAACGTTGATGGAAGCAATACGCTCGGTTCTTTTAACAGTAGCACCTTCCACAATCTCTTTGGATGGGCCCAACAATACAACACCTACGTTGTCTTCCTCCAAGTTAAGAACGATACCTTGCATACCACCATCGAACTCCACCAACTCCCCATACTGGACATTGGCAAGTCCATATACACGGGCAATACCATCACCTACTTGTAATACGGTACCTACTTCATCCAAAGAAGCGGTTGCTTCGTAACCTGATAACTGTTTTTTCAAAATTGCTGATACCTCAGCGGCTTTTACTCCTGCCATTTTTATAGACTATTTGTAAATTCTCTTTTTAATCCGTTCAATTTGTTTGCGATGCTTGCATCGTATTGGGTGTCTCCTACCCTTAGTACAAATCCTCCGATGATGCTCTCATCGATTTTATTCTCAAGGGTCACCTTATTGCCGGTTGCCTTGGTAACCGTATCCAAAATTTTCTTCTCCAAATCGGAAGTCAATGGAAATGCGGTGGTCACGTAAGCTACTTCCTCACCCTTCAATTTTTCGTGAAGAATGATATATTTGAAGGCCACTTCCTGTAACATGGCAATTCTCTTATTGCCTATCAATGTTTGAAGAAGACCTTTGGTAATTTCGTTGGCACCCTTGAAGATTTCCAACAAACTGTTCTTCTTCACTTCTGATTTTATGATTGGGCTTTCCAAAAGGTTCTGAAGACCCTCATTCTCAGAAATGGTCGCAGCTATCTCACGCATATCATTTTCAACGGCTTCTGCCGCTTTCTTTTCGACTGCGTAATCCAAAGTTGCTTTTGCGTAGCGTATGGCCGCCCTGTTCTGGTTCATGGTCTACTAGTTCAGTTTAATATCGCCCAACATGTCCTCAACCAACTTTTGTTGTTTGCCTTTATCGGACAATTCTTCTCTGATTACTTTTTCGGCAATCTCTACAGATAGGTTTGCTACTTGTGCTTTAATATCGGCAACGGCGGCTTTCTTTTCACTTTCTATTGTGGCTTGGGCCTTCTTAATCATCTTGTCTCCTTCAACCTGAGCTTGCTCTTTTGCTTCAGAAACAATGCTGTCTTTAATTTCTCTGGCCTCTTTTAACAAAGCATCTCTTTCCAACCTGGCTTCTCTTAAAAGCTTTTCGCTATCCGCAGTAACGTTCTGCATTTCTTTTTTTGCAGCTTCGGCAGCTTCAAGAGCATCTTTAATGCCTTCTTCGCGTTTTTCAACAGCACCAAGAATTGGTTTCCAAGCATATTTCCTCAACAAGAACAAAAGGGCCACAAAGAGCAACAATTGCCAGAAAAACAACCCGAAGGAAAACTGTTCGATTAACTTTTCCATTTATCTTAAAATATTAATTCTTTTAAACTATATCATTTTAAATCAATGAAGGGCCATAGCCAACCGCTATGGCCTTCATCAATACTGTTACGGTTATTACGCTGCAAAAAGAGCGGCGAAACCGATACCTTCAATAAGGGCTGCTGCAATCAACATTGCTGTTTGAATCTTACCGGAAGCTTCAGGTTGACGAGCAATGGCTTCCATTGCCTGTCCACCGATTCTACCGATACCCAATCCTGCTCCGATTACGATCAAACCTGCACCTACGATGTTTGGAATTGTCATGATATATGAATTTAAATATTAAACGTTCTAATTAATGATGATCTTCTTCTACCGCCATTCCAAAATACAGGGCCGACAGCATGGTAAAAATATATGCCTGTAATGCAGCCACTAGCAATTCCAATAAAGAAAGTGCGAACGCCAACAAGAAGGACAATGGACTTCCTATCCAGTTCTTAAAAATGAACATAAGTCCGATAATACTCATCAATACTACGTGACCCGCAGTAATGTTGGCATACAAACGAATCATCAACGAAAATGGTTTGATGAACGTCCCCAACAATTCGATAGGTGCCAATATAATTTTCATGGGAACGGGTACGCCCGGCATCCAAAAAATGTGCTTCCAGTAATTCTTGTTCCCTGTAAATGTTGTAATCAGATACGTAATCATTGCCAAGGCAAAAGTAACCGCAATGTTATTGGTTACGTTAACCCCGAGTGGGGTCAATCCCAAAAGGTTGATGACCCACACAAAAAAGAATACCGTCAACAAGTAACTCATATACTTTTTGTATTTGTGCTCACCAATATTTGGAATTGCAATCTCATCGCGAACAAAAAGCACCAAAGGCTCCAAGAACCTTCCTAACCCTCTTGGCATAGTGCTTTTTTGATATCTTTTAGCCATGGAGCGGAACACCAAAAACATTAAAAGTGATACTGCAATAATAAATACGACGTTTTTGGTAATTGAAAAATCCAATGGTTTCACATTCGTAGGATGCGCATCTTCAACCACTAAATCCTCACCAAAAGCATCTTCGGTATGGGTTTCATCTCCATGATGACTACCAAAATTGATTGTGCCTTGGGCATCCGTTTTATAAATGGTATTGTGATACAATGCGTAGTGGTTCCCATCAACTTCGGCAACACCCTCTCCATGTTCCAACTGTGAAGAAGAGAAAACCTTCAACCCGTTGTCCCAAAGAATTACTGGAAGTGGGAATCCAATATATTTATGCTCCCCTTCATCTGTAGTATAAGAATAAAGGTTGAAATCATGTGAATCCAAAAGGTGATGGTCGATGTATTCCTTAATCTGGGTCTTTAGATCGTGTGCACCTGTTTCAACTTCTTCTCCCTCATGGTTTTGGGCTGATACAAATCCCGCAATCAAAAAAATTACGGCAACTAATTTTTTACTAAAAAAAGAATTTCGCATATGATCCAACTATGGGTCCTCAAAAATTGGTGCAAAAATACATTCCTTGGTCAAAAGAAAAAAGCTTTTTTGAGTATTATTTTTTTCTTTGTTTTTTTTGAATGATTTGAGGGCTTTATCACACAGTATTAAGCAGTTTCACCAAAAAGAAGGTTTCCAGAACAAGCGCAAATCCGTAGGGAACAAAAAACACAAGAAACTCCAACCGCTCCAATACACCGTCTTGATTAAAGTCTGGATATAAAAAAATAAAGAAAAGCGTAAATTTTAAAAGACTGCCACCCAAAAAAAAGAAGCCTAGTAAATCCCGGTATTTATCCCGGTAAGCATAAATGGCAAAAAAAACAATCAAGGCCATTATGGCATTCAGCGTATAGCTTTTGGTTAGTTGAACCGAAGAAAGGTCATAACCATTGTTTTCCAAAAACCATGCTTGGAGGTAGAACAAGAGGAGTAATCCAACTATTAAGATGGATACAAAAAGAATCGGGTAATACCTGATTTTCAATCGTTGATTTTTTTCAATTGTTGCATCACCAAATATATGGAAATCGCAACGGCCAAAATAGTGCAGATAGGCAAGAACACTTTTTCAGTCTCAAAATGTACATCGAGCCATTTACCTCCCCAAACCCCCAAATAAATAACAACGCCCATTTGAATGGCGGAACCAGACAAACGGGCGGCTGTATTAATCGTCTTTTTATATTTTTTAGGAGGCTTTTGCTGGCTCATCTTTTTTTGTGGACTGCATTTTTGGGGCGGATACAGCTCCTTTTCCCATGGTACAGGCAGCATTGAAAGTAGCTCCTGGCTCTACGGCCAATTTGGCCACGCTAACGGTACCTTCAATGGTTGCAGACGATTTAAGGGAAAGTAAATCCTTTACCATAAGTTCTCCGTTAAACCTTCCTTCTATATCAGCATTTACACATTCTACTTTTCCGTTAATATAGCCATCCTTTCCTATGACAACTTTACCGGATGTGGTTACGTTACCCTCCAATTTACCGTCTATCCTAAAATCGGCTTCGGAGGTAATATCGCCCTTAATTTTAGTGTTCTTTTCAATTCTATTGGGCTGTCCGCCAAATTCATTCATAGGTCGGGGTTTTTTGTTGTCAGAAAACATTGTGTTCTAGGATTTTGGGGTTAAAATTGTGCTTTGTATGATTCTAAGTTCTTGTGGACTTGTATGATTTTGTAATTATCCGATAAAACTACAAAATTCTCATCTTTAATAAGGTAGTCCCTATTCTTTTTTATAAGTTCTGCGAAGCCGAGGGCAAAGTCCTTGGAGCGGAAACCGTGTACCACGACAAACTCATCTTCCAAATTATAGATGTCCTTGGAAACCATATTGTCATAGCGCAGTTCTTCAATTACCTCTACCAAACGTTCTTTAAGTTTCGTAGCCTTTTCATCATTTTTGATTTTAAAAGGGAAGACTACTTTCCAGTTCCCTGTTCCGGAGGAGCCAGTTTCTGGGGAGAACACATTATTCTCCAACTTAGGCAACTGTTCTTCCACCATTTGCTCCGCTTTTTTTCCTTCGGGATTGTTGGGATACGTAAGCGCCACATAGTTAAGGGCTTCCTTGAAGGGCTCAAACCCCTGCAAACGACCAATGGCGTTCGCTTTCAGCATTTCGAACTTGGGCACGATAGGGTCTCCAGTAAACTGGTTGATATATTCCTCGGACTGGGTAATTACCCTTAAAAATTCTTGCTTTTGATATTGTTTGAACAAAGCTGCGTATCTGGCATCTGGGCTGTCCGAATTTCCATCGAGCACTGCCTGCGGGTTTAGCAAAATTTCTGCATATCGAGTATCGGGATGATTCGTGACAATGTTTTGCTTCATGCTTACAGCCAGCGGACTTCCCGTTTCCTCGTAAATTTTATAAAGGTTGTATTTTGATGGGAGTATCAATCGCTCTTCTGGATTCGATGATAATACGCGCTCTAATTTCGCAGCAGCCAGCAAATTGTCTTTGAACTTTTCCTTATAAATCAACCCTAATTGATAATTGGCAAAGTTCCGTTCGCCTTTAAGACTGTCTATTTTGGCCACATCAGTTGGAACTTGTCCCAAATAATAATCGACCGAATACTTTTGATCCTCGGTTAAATTTTCCTCACTGCTAACAATTTCCTCGCCCGTTGCTTCGGAAATGGAAATTTTAGACCTGTTGCTCCAGCGCCAATCATCTTCCAAACTTCTATTGCCCCAACGGGTCTTGAAGTCGTTTTTACCATACCCCAAACTGGTAATATTATAGAAATAGAATTTGCCCTGGTTCTCTTTACCTCCCTTGCTATTGGAAAAAGTTGCGAAACCAGCAGTGGTTCGTTTCAATTCTTTTTCAGCTGCCGCTTCCTCTTTGCGCTTCATTTCGGCGATGTAGTCTTCGAAATAAGCCTTACGTTCTGCGACTGGCATTTGATATAAAGTGATTACGCTATCGGCATGCTGCACTATATCTTCATATTTAATAACGTCCTCTAGGTTATCCAGCCTCTTTTTAATGCTGCGGTGCTTTCTTGTATTTTCATTGAGATTGGTCAGGGTACTATCATAGTAAGAGCCTGCAACTCTATACTCATCCTCATCAAAATAATAATCCGCCAAACTCTGATAATTCAGGGCGTTCAGTTTACGTTCCCCTTGGTTTTCCTGTAAAGATTTGTTATAATAGGCCAAGGCCAAACTATCTTCTTCATAGGCCATGTGATATTGGGCTACTTGCCTGTAGATCTTGTCCAAGAAGGGTCTATTTTCCCTGTTCTCTTCTAGATCGGTAAGGTATTCCAACATTTCCTCTTTGTTTCCCTCGGTAAGCTCTGTATTCTGTATTTTTTTAAGGTGCGCATTGATCATGTACACCCTGGGCGATTTGCGGTTGAGCTCGATAACCTTGTTGTATGCATAGTTGGCGCTGTCCTTATGTCCCAATTGATCGTACAATTGCCCGATTATAAAAAGGTACCTCCCCTTTTCTGGGTTCTTTTTGGTGTAGGCTTGGGATATTTTCAATTTTTGGATGGCCGTATCCGGTACATTCAGGTTGATGTAGCACTGGGCCAAAACGGCATTGGCATCAGCATACTCTTGATCTTTGAGCGATTCGTATTTGAACAAACGCTTTAGATTTTTGATGGCCACTTCGGGATTGTCCAAACGCATGTTGGTTTTTTCCCTCCAAATAGTAGCTTCGTTCAACTTATCGCTCTCCACGTATTTCCGAAGGATATAGTTGAAGGATTCCAAGGCGGGAATATAGCGCTGATCGAAATAACGTGCTTTTCCCAGCAGCAAAAACGCCTCGTCTGTTTGCGGGTTGCGCTCCTCGTCCTTAATGTCCATACTGTGCTTTTGGATGGCCTTCGTAGCCTTTTCCTCCGCAATGATGAAGTTGGGGTTGTTATCTTCGGAATCGAGTTTTATCTCATCGGTGACCTTAAGTCGTTCCACTGGAAGAATTTCCCAATAATCGTCCCTATAGTTGGCATTGATTTCTTCCAGCCCTTGTTGAAAGGCCAGATTACCATTATACAAAGTGTTGTACTTGGTGTTGAGTGCATGCCAATTTCTGTTGACAAACTTGTCTTTTTGGGTGGAACATGCATTAAATACAAGTCCTCCCAAAACAATGGCACCTAAAAATGTATGATGAAGCTTCAAAATTATCGATAATCTTGTGTAACCTTAAACTCAAAAAAAAGCAGATTATTATAAGGCTTATCGATAAAATGCAAGAATTTTTCTTGACTGATTTTCAAACCTCAACCCGCAAAGAAAGCTTCCAGTTCTTTCATGGTCTCCGCAGAAGTATGGAGGTCCTTTACAATTTCTCCCTTGTTCAGTACCACGATACGTTCACAGACTTCGGTAACGTGAATCAAATCATGACTGGAAACAAGCACCGTTACGCCTTCTTTGGCTGCCAAATCTTTAATGATTCCTTTTAGTCGAATTTGGGTGGTCGGGTCCAAATTGGCGAAAGGCTCGTCCAAAATTACCACTTCGGGGTTACCTATAAAGCTGGCCACAATGCCCACTTTCTTTTGGTTTCCTTTGGAAAGGTCCCGCAAATACTTTTTCTGCCCCAATATCTCATCGTGGAAAAAATCATCAAAATTGGACAGTAGGGCGTCCACATCGGCCTTGTTTCTACCGCGGAGTTCTCCGATAAAGTAGAAATACTCTTCTGGAGTTAGATACCCGATCAAAAAGGTTTCGTCAATAAAGGCAGAAGTGAATGGTTTCCAGGCTTCACTCTGATCCACTTGCACATCGTTATTTATAACGTGCCCCGATGAAGGTTGAATCAAATCCAACAATAGACTAAAAAGGGTGGTTTTCCCTGCCCCATTGTTACCTACCAGGCCAAAGCTTTGTCCTTTGGGAATTTCGAGTTGGTCAATGTTCAAAACGGTTTGTTCGCCGTAAGTCTTGGTTAAATTATGAACTGTGATCATGTATTTTTTATTAATGGTGTGTTATTTCTGTTTGTATGCTTGTAGCGTTTTGTACTTTTCTTTTTTGTAGATGCCCTCGATCATGGTAAACACCCTTTCTTTGAAAACAAATCCAAGTAACCCAAAAACGGCCACAAAAATGTATCCTGCCGCTGGGCTAATCAAAAAGTGGCCAATGGCATAGATTAAAATGGGCAATGCCAATTTAGGCAAAGTGAGCAATAGTGTTTTGGCGTTAAAGGCCTGCTTGTCGCCAAATGCCTTTTTATTAGAGGTAAGCTCAATCGGAGTTTTTACATAGGCCCCTCCCCAAAGCACCAAGTAACTGTTGATTCCAATATTGTAAATGGCACCGACCAATACTGCTGCGTAGGCCTCCCATCCAAAATAGAGATAAAAAGTGGCCAAAATGGTGGAAATGATAGTTGCAATAATGACCAAATACCATTTGGACGACAAGTATTCCCTGTATTTAATATTCTGACTCATCATGAGGGGATAATAACTACTGTCCCAACTGGGTACGTATTGTCCAAAGCTGAACAAGAACCCTCCGGTAACAAAAATTCCGGCAAAGATTTTCCAAAAAGGACCATCATAAACTTCCAGAGCTCCCGTAAAAAATAGCAATCCATAAAAAATAAAGAAGAAGCCCATAATTACAGCCGTTCGAGACCTCTTGTTTCTTTTGATAAGTTTGATATCGTTTTTCAAAAAAGTTCCCAAGTTGCCAAAGCGATCTAACCATTCCAAGTTCTCTGTTTTGGCCTCGGTCTGTTTTTTGGCCAAACCACCATCCAGATACATGTGCTTTTTAAAATAGGAGAAGGCTCCATAATACATTCCTGCCAAAATCATCCATGGGATTATGGCTGTCCATGGCATATCATAGAAAAAGTCGAAAATAGGTTGTGTATAAATGGTAATATCAAACCATTCGTAATATTGTGAGGCTCCTGCCACGATAAATAAGGCGGCAAACACATAAAAAATAAAGTTCTGGTTGTTCACCATAACATTTAGGAAGTTGTTACAGTAAAAAAGAGCCATCAAAGCTAAGTGCCAACCTATAACTTGTACCGGTGGATATCCTTCCACGAGCAACACAATACTAAAAGGAATAAAGAAGAATGCATGGGCAATGTTAAAGAATGAAATGACCGTTTTCCCCAACGAAAAGTTGACCACTTTGGTTTTGCTCATAGGCAAATACAACAAAGGTTTAATATTGGTGACGGGCATTTTTTGCAACATGTACCTAAATACAAGGTCGAAGGCCAGATAATAGACCATAAACTGATTGACCACACGCAGAGGGTCACCGAGTTCCATGTCTTCAATAATAAAATAGGCTCCGACACCCATTCCCAAGAAAACCGCAATAAAGTAAAGTGCCCCCAGGGCCATCAATATTTTAAACCAGATTTCTGTTTTAAAACTTGCAGACCTAAAAAATGACTTCCATTGGAGTCCAATAAAATGTTTGAGCATGGTTGGCTTTTTTTAGTTGGTGTCTAATTTATCGGATTTGTTACAAAACCTATGCTTTTTCTTAAAATAGATGCTCAAAAGGAGTGTAATGCTTAATTTTGCAGCAAAATTCTTTACATGAGCGAATCCCATGCTTTAAAAATAGCCGCGGTGGACAAACTAACCCCAAATGCCGTGGCCCTTACTTTTGATATTCCGGAAAACCTTAAAGAAGTTTACAACTTCAAGGCGGGACAGTACATAACCCTAAAACATGAATTGGACGGAAAGGAGCTGCGCAGAGCATACTCTATTTCTTCTCCGCCATCTTCAGGAAAATTAACAGTGGGCATCAAAAAAATGGAGGACGGAACGTTTTCTGTGTACGCCAACGAGAGTTTAAAAGCTGGTGACACTATGGAAGTTATGCCTCCAGAAGGTCGTTTTGTTTTTGAGGCTACCACTCCACAAAAAATTGCTGCATTTGCTGCTGGAAGTGGCATTACCCCAATTATGAGTATTGCCCAAACCGTTTTGGAAAGCGATCCGGAAAACACCTTTGTGCTGGTATTTGGAAACCAATCCCCGGAAGAAACCATGTACTTTAAGGAAATTCAATCCATAAAGGAAAAATATGGTGAGCGATTTTTTGTACAATATGTGTATAGTAGGTCCAATGTAGACGAGGCCTTGTTTGGAAGGATTGAGCGATCAACAGTAAATTTTGTGCTAAAAAACAAGTTTAAGGGAACAACGTTCGATGGTTTCTACCTGTGTGGACCGGAAGAAATGATCCATCAGGTGACCGATACTCTAAAAGAGAATGGTGTTGCAGAAGATAAAATTCATTTTGAGCTTTTTACTAGCGAGGACACCGAAGATAATCTTGCCGAAGAACTGGAAGGTAAAACCCAAGTAAAAGTAATCTTGGATGATGAGACCTTTACTTTTGTTATGGATAAAAAGGAATTGGTGCTCGACGCGGTTTTAAAACAGGACATCGATGCTCCGTATTCTTGCCAAGGTGGTGTTTGCAGTAGTTGCATTGCCCGCCTTACCGAAGGGAAGGCCGAAATGGTAAAGAACCAGATCCTTACCGATGGTGAGATTGAGGAGGGTTTTGTATTGACTTGTCAATCACATCCCACTACATCTAAAATTACCGTGGACTACGATGATGTGTAATCTTTCAATTTATTTGATTGAAATTCGTCAATTCGAGTGATTTTTCTAGAGTGAATGCGAATAAAAATTGTATCGAGAATTAGAATTTAGTTACATAAAATCTTGTTCTCGATACTTTTTCCCAAGGAAAAAACTCGAACTGACATTTACCCAAATGTAAAGCACCTCTAAATTGAAGGGTTAAATCTTCGATAGCATCTTTTCCAAGGCCCTACTGCCATGTTCATATCCTATATTGAAGGCATTTTCTATACCTTTTTTATCCAACACCCCAATTTGATCTAGTTCTTTGGGTTCAATAAAAAGGTCGCATTCGTGTAGTTTCTCATCGTTGGATGCATGGATCATTAAACTGGTCACTCGTCCAGTAAGTTGAAAGGAGTTCCGTAAATCCTTCTTTTGTAATGGTACAGTGACGGATACATTACTACCAATGATAAACTCCGTTTTATCCTCCACATATTCCTTTGGAAAATTGTTCATGATGCCTCCATCTGCATAAAGAATGTCATCGATATCCACTGGACTGAACACAGGAGGTAGAGCGGCCGATGCCAGCAAGGGTTTAATTAGTTGACCCTTATTAAAGACTTTTTCCTTGCCACTTAGCAAATCGGTGGCGACCACGTACAAAGGTCTTTCCAAACTTTCAAAGGTATTTTCTGGGAAAAATTTCTTAAAAATGCTTGCATAACGCTCTGTATCAATAAAGCCAGGTTTATTTATGGTAAAAAAACTGTACTGGAACAATGGTACCTTTTTAAAAAAATCGAGCATTTCTTCCACTGTGTTATTGTTGGCGTACAAGGCTCCAACCAATGCTCCGATACTTGTGCCCGCTACCACGTTGGCCTCAAGATTATGTTCGCGCATGGCTTTGATCAGTCCGATGTGCCCCATTCCTCGAACACCACCTCCCGAAAGTACGAGACCTATGGATTTGTTTTCAAGCATTTTTACTGTTCTTGTTATCGATGACAAATGTAACCTATTGATTGATTTCTTTTAATATGTTACTTGATTCAACTCCATTTTCGCCAACTTCGCTCAATGGCATAAACATCTGATTTCCAAAACTAGGCACAACTTTAGTGATGAATGCATCCTTTATCATAAGAAATTGTAATCTTTAATGTGGACTTGCGACCAAAACGAATAGTGATATTTGTTGTATGTTTAGGAAGAACATTAAAAAAAGAAACATGGCCAAATCATATTACGACCCTGCAGATTTAAGAAAGTTTGGTAAGATTACCGAATGGAGTGAGGAACTGGGCAATAAGTTTTTTGATTACTACGGAAAGGTTTTTGAGGAAGGAGCACTCAGTGCCCGTGAAAAATCATTGATTGCCTTGGCCGTATCGCATGTGGTAAAATGTCCGTATTGTATTGATGCCTACACTAAAGATGGCCTACAACGGGGGATTACCAAAGAAGAAATGATGGAAGCTGTACACGCAGGGGCCGCCATAGAAAGTGGCGCCACCTTGGTACATGGTGTGCAGATGATGAACAAGTACGACAAACTTTCCATGTAATTTTGAAACGCTTCGCTTTTAGACATTAGAGCGCTACGCTGTTAGATGTTGGACACAAGATGTAGAAGAACAAAATATAAAGTGGAAAGTAAAAGTTTCCGCGGTGATTATAGAAATTAAAAAATGGCACAAAGCATACTTACAGACCTAAAAAAAGCAGCGAAAAAATCCTTAAAGGCACAGAAAGATGCATTGGCCAATGCCCAAATGCAATTGGAAATCTTGAATGGTGAACTTTTTGAAGATGGAGAGCTTCCTTATTTCAAGGATAAAATTGCAGAAACAAATCAGTTTCCTTTACGTCCTAAAACACTGGAAGTACTTCAAATCAATGTGGGGTACATGTGCAACCAGGTTTGTGGGCATTGTCACGTGGATGCGGGGCCCGACCGAAAGGAAATCATGACGCGGGAGACCATGCAACAATGTCTGGATGTAATCCGAAACACGGGGGCCCATACGTTGGATCTTACCGGCGGCGCACCTGAAATGAATCCTGATTTTCGCTGGTTTGTGGAAGAAGCCTCCAAAGCGGGTATCAAAGATTTTATTGTACGTTCCAACTTGACCATTATTTTGGCCAACAAAAAATACCAAGACCTGCCTGAATTCTTTAAAAAGCACAATGTGCATGTGGTGTCGTCCATGCCACATTACACCCGCGGTAAAACGGACAAGCAACGTGGTGATGGTGTTTTTGACAAATCCATCAAGGCGTTACAAATGCTCAACAAGGTAGGATATGGCATGCCGGACAGTGATTTACGATTGGATTTGGTGTACAATCCTTCGGGGGCATTTTTACCTGCTGACCAAGCTGCGATGGAGCACGATTTTAAAAAAGCATTGAAAGAGGATTTTGATATTGATTTTCACAACCTTTTTGCCATAACCAATTTGCCGATTTCACGATTTTTGGACTACCTCATCGCTTCCGACAATTATGAAGATTATATGTACTCCTTGGTAGAGGCCTATAACCCTGCCGCAGTGGAAAGTGTGATGTGCACCAATACTATCTCTGTGAGTTGGGACGGTTGGTTGTACGACTGCGATTTTAACCAGATGTTGGATTTAAAAGTGGCAAGTAAAGTAAAGCACATCAAGGATTACAACGATGATGTACTGAACAATCGGGACATTGTTATTTCACAGCATTGCTACGGATGTACTGCCGGTGCGGGAAGTAGTTGCCAAGGAACGGTGGCTTAATCCACTACGGAAGGGAACACTCCACGTGTGCCCATGTCCAAGACATTTTCGCCCAACAAAGGTTCGTATTTGCCATTGCCATTACCGTCCTCCCATTCAAAACTATTGTTAATGGATACGACCACTTCAATGTTGATATCCTCGGTTGCATTCGCGGATATCACCAAAGCCGATGGAAATTGTCCCGTCACTACACATGAGCCTTCCGGAACCGGAGAAGTATCGTTAATGGGATTGGGCACTGTGGTCTGGGGGGCATCGCCTTGGGTTACTTGTGTAAATACAAATCCTTCAATATTTCCCTTGGTTTCCAATCCAAAATACCCTTGTGCCTTGTTACCGTTTACCGTAACAGTTTGGTCTTTGATTACGTAGCTGCCAATGTAAGTGTTGTACCCTAAAAAGGAAGCAACAATACCGTCTACATCAATATTATCGTCTACTCCTTCCGGCCAATCGGGAATCTCTGTTTCCGCTCCTTCCAAATTATATACAATTGTATACTTCTGATATCCAATCGAGGTTCGAATATACTCATAACTTCCTGCTGCAACATAGCTCAGCGGAACACTTAGCGTATTGATTTCTTCGTTAAAAAATACCTCGCTGTCAAAGTCAATGGCCAATGCACCCCCACTTCCCGTGGTTGCGGTAGAAGTGATGGTAACCCCCTCATCGTACGGTGTAAATTTATCCGGATACAGTCCTATAAAATGAAGTCCCAAAATCTCAAAGTCAGGGTTTTGTGCTGCATTTCCTTCCGGGACCGTTACAGGATTGCCCAAATTGTCCAAGCGTTCCGCATCGGCATCCATTATAAAAGTAATGTTCAATCGGGCAGCTTCCTCAACCGGAGTCCCTGTTGATTGGTCAACAGAACAGGATAGCATCGAAATTCCCATCAATACGGAAAAAATCAAGTTTGTCTTTTTCATAGTTTGTTTTTTTATGTGACTTGGGCCAATGTCCAAAACGGACATGGAAAGTTATGAAAATGATGCAACATCCTGTAATAGGTTGCTCAACTCTCCAGAAGTCCCATCAACTTACCCAAAATCTCCTCTGGCTTGATAGTTTTTATAGCATTTTCATACCCTTCGGGCACCTTGTTACCGTATACCGAGGTTGGAATTAACGGATACGTTGCTCGGTCTGCTAGAAGTGCATTCTCCAAAGGCTGACCAAAAGGGTAAAAACCTGCATAGGGGTGGGTGACACCCCAAACCGTGACAACTGGAATACCATAATTGGCAGCCATATGTGCATTACCACTGTCCATGGACAGCATCACATCTAAATTGGAAATGAGTTGTAATTCTTCGGAAAGATTTAGCTTGCCTGCCATGCACAAGGCATTTTCGTAGGTATGGGCCAACCTTTCCAGCACTTCAACTTCCTTGGCCCCGCCACCAAACAATAATATTTTATACTTATCAGTATTATTAAGTGATTTGATTACCTCCTTGGTGAGTTCCAACGGGTACATTTTGCCTTCGTGGGCTGCAAAAGGGGCGATGCCCACCCATTTTTTGGCGTCTTGCTGTGCGAACTCAAGCACCTTCGCTGAGAGTTGAACTCTTTCCAAAGGTTTGGCATGTGATAAATCAATGGGATAACCGAGTTCGGCAAAAACATCCGCATATCGTTGATGAGTAGTTTTTAATTGCTGAAAAACTTTGTTCTTGGATCGGGTGAGTGCTTTTTTTTCCTTTCGGCCTTTGTCAATTTGAGCAAATGGTATGCGTTCCAACGCAAAATACTTTTTAAGAATGCGGCTGCGCAGCACATTGTGCAAATCCGCCACAGCATCAAACTTTAAGGGTTTCAACTCTTTGTACATTCGCCAAAGACCCATTAATCCTTTGTGCCGTCTTTTAACGTCTGCCTCTTTAACTTGTACGTTCTCCAACCCATCAAAAATGGGCATGAACGGTTTTTTGGTGAGAACAGTAAGTTGTAGCTGCGGATATTCTTCGGCAAGTGCGCTGATCATAGGCACGGTCATCGCCACATCACCCATGGCAGACAACCGAATAAGCAAAATATGGGTCTGTTTACCCTTTTTGTCCACGAAGCACAGGGTTTAGTTCGTCATCGTTGTACATTTTCATCTGTTTGTAGACTTTCATATACTTGTCTCCCGCTTCAATATCAGCCAACAATTGGTCAATAGCTGTAGAAAGATCCCTTTTCTGCTCCAAGAGTATAGCTAGTTTATCACTACACTTTTTAATATGCTCCGGTGAGGCGTCTGTTCGATTCACCTCTTCTTGCATATGATAGATTTTCAACGCTAAAATGGAAAGTCGATCTATTGCCCAAGCAGGGCTCTCTGTATTGATGGTTGCATCGTTCTTAATCTGGACCGATTGGTATTTATTCAAAAAATAACTATCGATATACTCTACCAAATCCGTGCGATCCTGATTGCTCGCGTCAATCTTTCTTTTGAGGTCCAATGCGGCCATTGGTTCAATCTCCGGGTCACGGATAATATCCTCATAATGCCATTGTACAGTATCTATCCAATTTTTTCTGTAGAGCAAATGCTCAATCTTATCCTTTGGATAGGGATTTGAAAATTCTTGGTTCACATCATCTTTAATGTGATAGGTATCTATACTTTCCTGAAATATCTTGAAGGCAAAATCGCTGAACATAGCTTAATAAATTTGTTCAAAGATATTGCTTTATGATGTACTTATTTCAGGTGAAAGGCAAAAAGCACCAAGGCAACCACTATTGAGAGTATCAAAACTACTTCTTGGAGTTTTCTTTTTTTAATGCTTTCGAAATAGTTGGTCAGAAAAACGGCTGCTGGGAAAAAGGTGATCAACACAGGAGAGGCATCGGCCGGAGTAAAAAGAATAATGCCCGTTCCCAATAAAAAAACAAGAAAAACAATTCTAAGCAAAAGCAGTTTGCCCCCACTTACATTTCGAAGTCGAACAAAGACCAAAATTGATATGATAATCGTCAGAATAAGGTAGGCCAATGTTTTAATATTCAACACTTGAAAGAATGATTTGGTAGTGAACAGGCCTAACGAGAACTGATAATGGTTTTCAAAATAATCCAAAGAACCTTTCAATTTGAGTATGGTGAACGTTAAAATAAAAATTGTCGTCATCCCCAAAAATGGCACCAACCAGTTTTTGAATGTCTTGCGGTCGTAAACCCCAATTACAAAAAAAACGAGGAGCATAAATGCAATGGCCCAATCGTAAAACAAGCTGGCAATGGCAATTAATAACGAGGCGTCAAAAATCTTGTGCTTTACATTTCTTATGGATTTGATGGATAATATTCTCCAAAAGGCCAAGAGTAGAAAAAAGTTGGCAAAAATTACGTTTTGAAGAACCAACTCATCGGAAAAAGCTACAATCAACAGCACAAAAAAGACCATGGTGTAGGAGTTGGACTCCGTTGCCTTTTCTGCCCTAACAATTAAATTAATGATAAAAACCGCCAGCAACAACGCCACGAACAACAAGATTTCCAAGGGAATAACCTCATTGATTCTTTGTTCTCCCAGCTGAAAAAATATATTGGCGAAGTAAAAAAGAAACAAAAAGATGGCAAGGACAATATAATTTATGGGTTTTGTTTTTCCGAAAAAGCTTGAAATCATCCTATCTTTTGCTACTTTTGTAGAGTAAATATAACCAACATGAGCAAGTTTTTTTACGGTATAGAAGACTTATTTGTAAACTACCTTTTCGCACCATTGGATTTTTTCCGCTTTATGCATAGCTGGTGGGGTGCCAATACCATTAACTGGATTTTCTTTGTTATTGGTTTGATCGCTGCCGTTTATTGGATGGGCCAATTGAAAATTTTCAACGATAGCGGTGAGGAAGACAAGAGCATTAGCTCTCACTCTTACCTATAGATCGAATCCTAAATCTTTTCGGTAATACATTCCATCAAAATGGAGCTTTTCCATATTTTGATAGGATTTTTGTAGTGCTTCCTTAAAATCTTTCCCAAAGGAAGTGATTGCTATTACACGGCCGCCATTGGTCACTATTTTGCCATTGGACAACTTTGTTCCTGCATGGAACACGATGGAATCTTGAATGTTTTCCGTTCCTGTAATCTCCTTGCCTTTTTCATAGGCTTCGGGATAGCCCCCCGATACAGCCATAACCGTTGTTGCTGCTCTTTCATCAATTTGAAGGCCCACTTGGTCCAAAGTTCCATTGGCCATGGCCAAAAGCACCTCGACCAAATCAGTTTTGAGTCTTGGAATTACCACTTCGGTTTCCGGATCGCCCATACGAACATTGTATTCGATTACCTTAGGTGCGTTACCTACTTTTATCAAACCAATAAAGATGAAACCAACATAGGGCAAATTATCCTTTTTAAGGCCGTCTACGGTAGGTTTTACAATTTGACGCTCTATCTTTTCCATAAAGTCCTTATCGGCAAAAGGAACTGGAGAAATAGCCCCCATGCCCCCTGTGTTGAGTCCGGTGTCTCCCTCGCCTATTCTTTTGTAGTCTTTGGCCGTTGGTAGCACTTTATAATTAGTACCGTCAGTAAGTACAAAGCAGCTCAATTCAATACCGTCCAAAAACTCTTCGATGACCACTGTGGCACTTGCATTTCCAAATTTGGAATCGACCAACATGGATTTTAATTCGTCTTTGGCTTCTTGGATATCTTGGAGAATCAAAACACCTTTTCCTGCTGCGAGACCATCGGCCTTGAGCACGTAAGGTGGTGCTAGAGTTTCCAAAAACGCATAACCCTTTTCCAGTGTTTCACTTGTGAAACTTTGATAGGCCGCTGTTGGAATGTTGTGGCGCATCATAAATTCTTTGGCAAACTCCTTGCTTCCTTCCAGTTCCGCGGCTGCTTTTTCTGGCCCAATTACTGGAACGGATTTTAGTTTGTCATCATTCAGAAAAAAATCGTGTACTCCATTTACCAAGGGGTCTTCCGGTCCCACTACCACTAAATCAATGTTTTCTTTCAACACCAATTGTTTAATGGCTTCAAAATCGTTTACACCCACCTCAACGTTTGTGGCTATTTCAGCAGTTCCCGCATTACCGGGAGCTACAAATAATTTAGATGTTTTAGGACTTTGAGAGATTTTAAGGGAGATGGCATGCTCACGGCCGCCAGAACCCAAGACCAAGATGTTCATGATTCAACGTTTTGGCAAAAATAACTCAATTCAAATTTAATTTGGCAGTTATTTTAAAATGATCTAAAACTCTCTGGTGACACTAATTTCACGAATCTCCACAATAGATTTCTCAGTCGCTTTGCTTCTTCGAAATAACAAAAAGGATTATGTCAAAAACTCCCTATGGGATTCCCACAACTCATCGTGAGAGAGTGATTTAAAGTATTCAAATACTTTTTTGAGTCCTTCGGAACGATGCACTTTGGGCTCCCAGCCTAAAATTTCCTTGGCAAGGGAAATATCTGGCTGTCGTTGCATTGGGTCATCTTGTGGCAATGGCTTGAAAACTATTTTTTGGTCTGTTCCTGTTAACTTGATGATTTCTTCTGCAAATTCCAGAATGGTGGTTTCATCTGGGTTGCCGATATTGACAGGTTCCACATAATCGCTCATCAACAGGCGATAAATTCCCTCAATTTGGTCATCGATATACGTAAAGGAACGCGATTGCGAACCGTCTCCAAAAACGGTAAGGTCTTCCCCACGAAGTGCCTGACCCATAAATGCAGGAACCACACGGCCATCGTTTAGGCGCATACGAGAACCGTAAGTGTTGAATATCCGTACGATACGGGTATCCAATCCATGGTGCCTATTGTAGGCCATGGTGATGGACTCCATAAAGCGTTTGGCTTCATCATAGACGCCTCGAGGACCAATAGGACTAACGTTGCCAAAATAGTCTTCGCTTTGGGGATGCACTAGAGGGTCTCCGTATACCTCTGAAGTGGAAGCCACTAGAATACGAGCTCCGTGATCTCTGGCCAGTCCCAATAAATTGAGCGTACCCAAGGAACCCACCTTTAGTGTTTCTATCGGGATTTTTAAATAATCAATTGGACTTGCCGGTGAGGCAAAATGAAGAATATAGTCCATTTTACCAGGCACATGGACAAACTTGGTTACATCGTGATGGAAAAACTCAAACCGTTTTAGATGGAACAGGTGCTCTATGTTTTTAATGTCCCCTGTAATGAGGTTGTCCATGCCGATGACATGGTGACCTTCGGCAATGAAACGATCACATAGGTGAGACCCCAAAAATCCTGCTGCTCCGGTGATGAGTGTTTTTTTCATTTGTTCTTTTTCTTGCTTTTCGGAGCTGTATCTTTTTTCCCTTTCAACGCATCTATTTTCCTTTTTAAAAGGATTTTTTGCTTTAGTGTGCTGAAATTATAATTGTACCTAAAAAATATATACGCCAAAAAAATTACAACACTTACTAACATAATTACCATTCCTGTATTCTTGGCTTTACTTCCCAAAATAATGAACAGTACCACAAAAATGATATTAAAGCAACCAATGATGAAGCTAGCCTGTTTATGGGAGAGACCCCAAAAATCAATAAATATATGATGAATATGATTTCGATCTGGGGAAAATGGTCCTTTTTTATTGGCAATCCTAATGGTAAACACCCTTGCTGTATCAAATAATGGTACAATCAAAATACTAATTGCAATTAACGGGGCATTTTCCAATAAAAAGGGTAATTCTCCATAAGCTGTAGGTTCTAAGGCTAAAAATTTTAATGTAAGAATACTAATAATAAACCCAACAATTAATGAACCTGTATCTCCCATAAATATTTTTTTTCTCGATGATACATTAAAACCAAAAAAGGCCATTAGACAAGCATTCATGGTAATAGCAATCAAAGCAAAAAAATATTCTTGTGATAAGTAAAAAATTGTTGTGTAAATAACCATTACTACAATACCCACTATTGATGCAAGTCCATCAATTCCATCAATTAAGTTATATGAATTTATTATAGTCAGCATTAAAAAACCTCCAATTACTAAATAAAGGTAATAAGGGATTTCGTAAATATTCAAAAATCCGTTTAAAGACTCTATCCCGAAACTGTCATTGACCAAAATAAAACTAATGGCCAATATTTGGGCCAATAGTTTGGAACCTGGCGACAACACAACCATGTCATCCTTGAGGCCTACAATAAAAAGTATTGTAAGTCCTGGAATCATGTATATAAATTCCAAATGTTCAGCCCTGTCTTTTATAAAAAAAAGGGCGAAAATAAGACAATAGAAAAAGGCTATTCCTCCCAATGTTGGAGTTTTAGCTTTATGGGAACTCCGTTGGTTTGGATCATCCATAAGTCTTTTGTATTGAACCACTCCGATTATTTTAGGAATTGTCAAATAGGTCAGCAGGAATGCCCCGATAAACAAAGCAACGGCAGTTTCTAGAAAAAACATTTCTTTGATTTAAGCTTTAAAATTAAAAAAGTATTCTTTTAAGATTTAGTTCTTTGGTAAAAGATTTCAAACATCCCTATCCTTATTTTAATTTTATTTTATTTTTTCTTGTGACATGGCAGTCATTAAACTGGCAAAAAAAGAAAAGCTGGATATCCCTGAATATCTTTCAAAAACTGATTCAAACAGAAAGTTTATTAGGAATATTAATAAGACTAAAAACATGAGCCTTCGATTGGGTTTTGATTGAATCCTTTTTTGACCTTTAAACAAAAAAAACAAAGAAAGAAAAAAGATTAAAAAACCTAATATACCTAGATCTAAAAGAACTTGCAGATATTGATTGTGGGCATGGAACCTAACCCTTCTATCGTAATGCTGTTGTTTTATCGCCAAGGTCTCGTATAACACACGATGAGACCCGCCAGCGCCAATTCCGATTATAGGATGTTCCTTAATCAAATCCCAAGCTGACATCCACAACAATATTCTAGTATTGGTATCAGACCGCTCTGTATTTGCCATTCCCTCTAAATTCCGATTCAACCTTTCTGGCTGGTCATAGCTAAATTTCATATTAAATTCAGAAAATCTTGGGTTTGCAATAAAAAACACAATTCCGGTAATCAGTACTGCAATGAATCCCATTGTTTTTGTTTTTTTCTTAAGGCTAGAATCAGCGACCTCAACAAAAAACAGTACGGCCAAAGTTATAAAGCTTGCTTTGTTCAACAATTGAACCAAGGCGATTATAATGAGCAGCAAACCAACGAAAAAGTAAATCCTTTTTTTAAAAACGTCAGTCTTTAACAAGATAACCAAAGATATCAACAGGTACATTGCGAAGTAAACTGTTTGATGCAAAAATGAAAATGGTTGAGAAAAAAAATAGTTCTTTTCTTGTGGAATTGAAGCCATGAACCCCAATTCTGGGTCTAAGCTACTTTCAAAGCTTAAAGTCTGGAAGTCGATTGAATGGTAGATTGCATTTATTTCACAGATTATAACTGCAAATATGCATCCTAGTACAAAATATTTGCAAATTTCACCTGTAGGTTCAGCCAACCTATTATCCAAAAAGAATATAATCGGAAAAACCAAAAGAGATGCTTTTAATTCCAACACAGAAGGTTGAAAATCTTGAGAATAGGTAAGTGAAATTCCATAAACTAGATATATGATTCCTAGAAATAGAAAACCTAACCTGAAAGTAAAAAATTCTCTTTTTGGGTTTAATATTGAAAGCAATAAGATAACGCCGATCAGAACCGTAGATAGTTGCTGACTAATTGGAAAAATAAAACAAAATAAGAAAAGCATGTTTTGTTTCCATGAAAACAAAAATTCTGAATATTTCTCCACCTTTAGTTTGCTCTTAATTTTTCCAATAATAAATCTTTCATAAAAATAGGAGTTGACACGAAAACCCTGGGAAACATTTTTCTAGGGTTTTGCAAAAATCTTATAAACCACTCCAAACCAAGGTCTATCCAAATTTTGGAAGGTCTTTCAATTGTTCCTGCGTAAAAATCAAAAACTGCCCCTATGGAGCAAATAATGTCAGCTTCGAGGTTTTCTTTATGGACAAAAACCCATTTTTCCTGTTTTGGAGCAGTCATGCCAACAAAGAGCACATCTGGATTAACCTTATTAACAGCATTTACCATCGCTCCATTATCACTTTCATCAAAAACTTTTTTAAAAGGTGGAGAATAGGTGTTCACTGTAACGTTCGGATAATCCTTTTTAGACCGGTCCACTATTCTTTGAAGTGTGTTTTCAGATGATCCAAGAAAAAAGCAGGACCCTTTTTCCTTCTCCAATTTTTCCATAAGAAAAATAAATGCGTCATAGCCCGCAATTTTCTTGATTTTTTTTCCGCTCAAGATTTTACTTGCATAAACAATTCCAATCCCATCTGGGATTAAGATTTCACCAGATAACAGTGCATTCTTAAATAATTTATCCTTTTTTGCTACCGCATAGCTATGGATATTTATGGTATTAACCACACATTTATTATCGAATTTGACGGTATTTAGAGAAGTGACCAGCACATCATAACCAAGTAGGTTTTTTTTATCCATTGGAAGTCTTTACATTCTTATCCATTTAAGTCTCGTTAACCAATAAGTCGTAAAATCTTATTTTTTAATCTGACAGGTATTGAATAGTTTTTTGAAAATTGTTTTAAAAGTGTTTTGTTGAGTTCTATATTTTTATCAAACACAAAAGTCTCTTTATTTGATTTGTCAATTTTGGCAATATATTCCTTAACTACAAATTGAGTGTTCGAGGCTTTCTCGGAGAAACCGATATTTTCAACCTTAGATTCTTTAGGGTAAACTGTAAATCTTTGATTTTTCCATTGGTCATAACAAAATACTATTGCCCAAGAGTCTATTCTTCCCGTCATCTTATTCTTCAACATATAAGCCATGTCACTCCCTAATTCATTAAAACTTCTTCTTTGTGACTCATTTTTTTTAAATTCATCATAATCATTTACGTCCCAATCAATTTTATTCCAGACATGTTTCCATGTTGCCCACCCCCAACTTGATGCCCTTAAGCCATAGTAGAAATCTTTTTCTAATTTATTTAATCCTTTTAAGGGCATTGTGTAACCAGAAATAGATTGAATCCTGTCATTTCTTCGATAAAAATCTAATCCTTGATTAAGAAAGTTGAGGAAATTTTTAGACGTCTTAATATCATCCTCTATTACAATTACAGCTCCATATTCATTAACAATTCTTGTTACTCCATTTATTATAGATTTGGCAAGTCCTAGATTTTCTTTTTGCTCAATTATTTTAACCGACCTGAAACCGCCTATGTTTGAAATAAACTCTCTCACATCATTGACACTATCATTGTCAAATTCACTTTTGGGACCATCTGAAAAAATAAATAAATCACTCATAGGGGCCAAATAGTTATTTCTTAGTTCCTCTAAAGTAATCTTTGTTTCTTCCAACCTATTGTATACAAATAAGCAAATCGGCGCACAATTACTTTCGCCTTTTTGACTAGGGTTTTGTGTGTTCATTTCAAAAAAAATAATTTAACGTTGTCTTAAAAATAAGCTTATCCATCGGAATATATTCCCATACGCCATTTTCAAGTTTTACAACAAAATTCACCAATAATACCAATGTCACCAATGATTTAATAATAATACTTATCATGCTTCCAACAAATTTTCTACTAGTAAAAAAAGGAACGAGAAAAGCAGAAAATGTATACGCCAAATATCCATATCTATATGATAACAAAGGATGTGACTCTGCTGTGAGCAAGACCAGAAGGGTGACAAATATTATACAGTTGTTAAAATGATAGAGGTCTTTTTTCTTAATGACATAATTCATTAATAAGGCCAAAACCAAAACCAAAATATTAAAACCAATTAAAACCTTTGGTACATCAATACCATCAGAAATGGATTTCTGACTCAATCGCTCCATTAAATATGTTAATATGTTACTGGAGCTGGTGGTTTGTAAATACCAAATCGCCAAATCTTGATATGTTCTAATAACAATTGCTAAGACTATTATAATTGCCAAGCCCCTTTGTATATTAATTTTTTTTCCTACGGCAGGAAAAAAAATAAGGGGTAAAAAAAACAACATTGTGGTATGCGTAAAAACTGCAACAATTAGGTAACCCCATTTATTCTTTTCTAAAATCACCTTGTTGACCAAATAATAAAGTAGGATTGAAAATGCCAAAAACTGACGCACTAAATGTGCTGATAAACTAAAGATCTCAAAAAAAAGTGTCGCAAATAATATCGCAAAGAATACTTCCTTATCATTTGCAGTTTTCTGATAGAAAAGTCGTATTGCCTTTAAGAAGAAATAATACGAAAGGAATGTAAAAAAGAAAATGAAAATTTGAAAATTTCCAACCCAATGAAAAAAATACATTGCACCATAAAAAATGGGGTCTTTACCGAAGGAAGACAAGTACTCAAAAAAGGATAAATCCGCGGCCAATTGGAATTCGTTGAAGTAAGTCAACAAATCTGACTCATACTTCTTTGTTGTATTCAAAAATCCTAAAAATGTTGAAATCAATATGACCAAAAAAGAAGATACCTTCTTTTTTCCAAAACTAAAGTAACCCTCCATAACTATACCACTAAGAGGGTTTATAAAAAAAACAAGTGCAGTCGTCAGTTTGGCAACTATGGAGTTCAACGAAAACTTCAATTCAGTAATTTGTTCTTTACTAGGTTATTTGACTTTCAAATTCCTTCTTTTTCTTCTTCTTATAATAATATCTACCCAATATGAGCAATAGTAATTCGGTACTGACCACAACATAAGCCATACCAAATATACCATATAGTTTTGCCACAACAACTCCGAAAAGAATATTTAAAATACCTCCAGTAATCAAAATCTTCATTCTGGTTCCATATTCTTTGGTCGAAGGAAAATAAAGGGTATTATAGAGCATGTTCCAGCCCGAAAAAAGGGCAATCAGTCCCAAAATTTTAAATACACCTGAATAGCTTGAGATTAATGAATCACTATAAATAATTTCTATTATCTGAGTTCCAAAAATGAATATGACCGTTGATATAACCATACCAATGAAAACAATAAAAGGAGTGATTTTAGCAATAATTTTTGCCTTGTTCGGTTGTTTGGAAAGCCATGGAAATATGGCTTGATAAATAGGGATAAAGCCATTTTTAATAGCTATAATAAGTTTTTCAAAGCTTGAATAAACCCCAACAATGGTATTTCCTGCAAACAATCCTAAAATAAAAACATTGGAAGCCGTGTATAGACTAATTGCAAAGTTTGAGACGAATAACTTAAAACTGTCTCTCAAAAGACTTTTTATCAATGAAAATCCTGGTTTCCTAAAATTAATATACTTCAAGCTAAAGAAAAGCCCGAACAATCCTCCCAAAATATACCCCAAAGAATTGAATAAGGGAACTAATTTATAATCTTCTGTTTGTTTGATCAACAGAAAAACAAGTAACGTAAAAACAACTTTTGAGAAAATGTTAATATAAGTAATAAATTTCATTTTTTCTATACCTTGAAAGAACCAAACGGGAAAAAGAGCCTGGCCAACAACCATTCCAAAGCTTAATAAATATAATTCCACATCATTGCTAAACCTATCAAAGTTGTATACAATAGTGATGATGATAAAAAAGCTAATAACAATTAACACCAATTTTATTAGAATTATCCCCCAAAAAATTTTGGAGAGTTTGGATTTATTATTTCGTTGTAGTGAAATTTCTCTAGTTCCACTTAAACTAAAACCGAAATCCACAAATACATTAAAAAATATTGCTAAAGATTGGGCGAACATAACCAAACCATATCTTTCCGCCCCCAATACTCTGACTAAATAAGGTAGGGTTAATAAAGGAAGCACATAATTTGCCGCTTGTAGTAAAACAAGAAAAAAATAGTTCTTAGCAATTACTTTGTTTTCATTTTTTTGAAGAATTTTTTTTATCATTTATATATTAATAAATTCACTAACAGTGTTTTATCTACAAGGAAAGTTTTCTGGAGTTTACTACATTTTTTTTCCAACTTAAGGTTCTCGAAAAGATTATAGATTTTGTCTTGCATATAAGAGAACATGATCAAAATGCTAGTTTTTTTACCCTTTTTCCTGTAGGCCATTCAAGCCTCTTTCCAAGATATTAATGCCGCTGTTTTGTATTCAAATAATTTTAGTCACAAATTCCTTTCGAATAAAAATGTCTAAAATTTAGCTGAATTTTTCATTGAAAGCTAACTAGGTATTTACTTAAATAAACTCTTCTTCAATGAAAGATTGTAATGAAGATTCTACCTTCTTCATATAAATATCCAACCATGATTTAGATTTTATCCTATAGCTGTTTGTCATTCCTTCTTTTTCCAATACCTCCTTCAACATTTGGGCAGCTTCTGCAGGAGATGTTGACAATTTTATCAGAACATCTGAGGGAAGCTCTGCGGAAAAAGAATACTCCGATGGCACTACGGCAACGCAACCATTATGATGAATTGATTTTAGCAATGCTCCTTCAACAGGTGAAGACCAAAGTGACGGATTGATAACAACTTTACAGCTTTCCAAAATAAGCGATAGCCCACTTTCCCATGTTAACGAAAGAAATTTTACATTCTTTAAATCTTCCAAATCAGGAATCACCTTCCTTACCTCCGATTTTGAATACGGCACAACAAACCTATACTCCTTTAAAACTTTGGCAACATCTAAAAAGAAATTAAGCCCTTTTGCACCAGATAGGGTGTTATGATACAAAAAATCGTATTGTTGTTCTGCGTCAGGTTCGGTTACTTCCTTCTTTTCTTCTAAATCGATTAACATTCCTACCTCATTTAAGGATATGCTCGGGCCAAATTTTTTTTTAAGCAATAACCCCTGATTTTTATTTTGTATCAAAAAATGTATGCTCGAAAGATTTCTTTGAATCGTCTGAAGAAACAAATCATATAAATCCTGTTCTTGCGGATTGGGAAAAAATTTGCATCCTATCTTTTTGTGTGCTTCAGAATCATTTATACACAATACGCACGGTTTTGTTCCTTCTAAGTAATTATATGATTTCTTGCAAAAAAGAAAATTGTCGAGGACATAAAGGTAAACCTGATTTGATTTGATGATTTCAATACAAATGTCCAACCCGATTGATTGAGGGTGAAACAAAACTACCTTTTCACCTTTGGTTCTATTTTTACTCTTTGAAATATTTTGCGCCAACAAATAATACATCTGTTTTAATGCTGCAATGGCACCGAGTCTTTTGGCTAGTTTTACCAAAAACCCCTCAGGAGTGTGGTAAGAAATTAGTTTATACTCAATCCTTTTAGCTTGAAGTTGCCCAAGAAAGTACGAGACAAAATTTCCCGCCCCTTTTTTTCCAGGTTGTATTCCGCTATAAACATATATGAGGTTTTTCATTACGATAGATATTCCTTTAAACCCTTTTCTAAGCTGAAAGATGGTTTCCAACCTAATTTACAAAGTTTGATGGTCTCGGCTTTCGATTTCATTATTTCTCCTTCTCGATAGGGAATTGCTCCGAATAAGATTTTTGTTTCGCATTCTAAAATTGCTTTAGTCAAATTTGTGAATTCCTTGATACTTGTTTCCACTCCAGTTCCAACATCAAATTCCTCATAATGGGAAAGTTCCTCAATGGAACACAAAACTTGTCTATAAGCACTGACAACATCTTTAATATATATGAAATCTCTGGTTTGTTCACCTTTGGTCATCTTTATTGCTTCTGAACCTTTTGTAATCTGGGATACTAGACTGGGAACAAATTTGGACTCAGAGTCCGTTTCTCCATACATATGAAAAAGTTTTAAGTTAACCAGTTTAAACACATTTGTTTTTGAAAGTAAATTAAGCCACTCCGATGTATGTTTTTTGGTAAGCGTATATTCTGAAAGGTATGAGTACGAATAAGTACTGCTGTTAAAAAAGCTGTCTGTATTTAAAAATGCCTTTACCTTATAACTATTACAAAGCTCCGCCAGCCGAACCGGCAATTCAATATTTGTTTTAAAAAGAGGAATAATTGAATCGTTTTTTTTCTTATACACTGTGGCAGTATGGATTACTGCAAAAATTTTGTTTTCCTTAAATATTTTTTCCAATGGATCTTCTGAAGAATAGATCTTGATTGACTGGTTTTTAATTCGGTTTATGCTTTGAGTACTTCTCACCAAACCAATGACATTAAATTCTTTGCTTAATTCAACAACAAGGTGGCTTCCTAAAAATCCATTTGCCCCAGTAATCAATATACTTTTCATTTTTAAAAATTAAGTCCAAAAAACTCCTCCAATTTTTCTCCTATAAATTCAAAATGTTCCTTTCCTAGAGCTGGATAAATGCCTATCCAAAAGGTGCGGTTCATGGTTATATCAGTATTGGTCAAATCTCCAACAACACGATATTCAATGTCTTTAAAATAGGGTTGTTTGGTTAAATTTCCAGCAAACAACAACCTTGAACCTATTTTGTTGTCATCCAAAAACCGCAATAGGTCTACACGCTCAACCCCTGCCTTTTCTTTTAGTGTTATCGGAAAACCAAACCATGAGGGTTGACTATTGGGCGTGGACACAGGCAATTGCAAAAATTCTGTCAAAGATTGAAGCCTATTGTGAAGGTGTTCAAAATTTGCAATCCTTTTGTTTATAAAACCTTGAGCCTTGTCAATCTGTGCCAAACCACAAGCCGCCTGCATATCGGTTATTTTTAGATTGTACCCAGAATGTGAATAAACATATTTATGATCGTACCCATAAGGCAGGTCTCCGTGTTGTTGTTCGAACCTACATCCGCAAGTGTTATCGCACCCTGGCGCGCAATAGCAATCCCTACCCCAATCTCTAAAGGACTCTGCAATCATTTTAAGTTCTGAGTTGTTTGTAAAAACCGCACCACCTTCCCCCATTGTGATGTGATGGGCCGGATAAAAACTGACCGTGGCAATATCTCCAAATGTGCCACACAATTGGCCGTCATATTTGGCGCCAAGGGCATCACAAGTATCTTCGACCAACCATAAATTATATTTATCACATAACTCTTTTACCTTTTTTAAATCAAATGGATTTCCCAGTGTATGTGCCAACATGATCGCTTTGGTCTTGGGTGTAATTGCAGCCTCAATTAGGTCTGCATTAATATTGTGGGTCTCCAAATTGACATCAACAAAAACAGGAACGGCACCAAATTGAACTATTGGGTTGACCGTAGTTGGAAACCCTGCTGCCACACCTATTACCTCATCTCCTTTTTTAATGGCCCTATCTCCCAGTTTTGACGATGTTAGTGTAGAAAAAGCAACCAAATTGGCCGATGAACCTGAATTTACCGACAAACAGTGTTTCACCCCTAGAAAACTAGCTAATTTCTTTTCAAATTGTTCATTGAATCTTCCTGTTGTTAACCAACCATCAAGTGAAGCTTCTACCATGTTCACCAGCTCCTCTTTACCCAGAACTTTTCCGGATGGTGGTATAACTGAAGTACCCGGTTCAAAATTCGATGGTTTATATTTTTCTTCCGCAAATTCGGCGACCAGTTTTGCAATCTCTAATCTTAATTGTTCCGTTTTGGTGAGTGTTTCTTTCATTTCAATTTTTTAAATAATCTTCAATTTCGATTAAACAATGCTCGTACATATTCTCCGAGGACATCCATCCTCTATGCCAATTGATTATTAAATTTAAAGTATGGTCCAGGTTCCATTTAGGCTCCCATTTAAGCCTAGTTTTTGCTTTGGAACAATCCAACTTTAAAAAATTGGCTTCATGTGGGTTCTTGTCACTATCCAATTTCCAATTGGCATCTTCGCCCCAATGCGAAACCATTTTGTCCAAAATCCAACTTACGGGCCTACAATCTTCATCTTTGGGTCCAAAATTCCATGCTTCATCATAACCTTTGCCCTCTATATATAGATACTGTGCCAATACCAAATAACCAGATAATGGTTCTAGTACATGCTGCCATGGCCTTGTCGATTTTGGGTTTCTAATAATTACAGGTTGATTTTTTTCAAAAGCCCTTAAAATATCGGGGATCAAACGATCATTGGCCCAATCACCACCACCAATAACATTTCCTGCTCTGGCGGAAGCCAAAAAAGCGCTATCCGTATCACTAAAAAAAGAATTTCTATATGCGGAGGTCACTAATTCGGCACAGCCTTTACTGTTGCTGTAGGGATCATGGCCCCCCATGGGCTCGTTTTCCCGATAGCCCCATTCCCATTCCATATTTTCGTAGCATTTATCCGTGGTTACGGAAACGATGGCTCTCAAATTTTTACAAGACCTAGCAGATTCTAAAACATTCACGGTGCCCATAACGTTGGTCGCATATGTTTCCACCGGCTCTTGATATGACAATCGAACCAAAGGTTGGGCTGCCATATGTATCAAAATTTCAGGATTAAAGTCCTTCATACTATTTCTCAGATTTTCCAAGTCCCTAATATCACCAATCTCAGATTCGATTAAACTATCCAAGGAAACTTTTTCAAATAGAGAGGGAGATGTGTTGGGTTCAAGCGCATATCCTTTTACAATCGCTCCCATGGAATGAAGCCACATCGATAACCAACTGCCTTTAAAGCCTGTGTGCCCAGTTAAAAACACACGCTTATTTTTCCAAAATAAGGGCTGTACATGTCCTTTTAATCCTTCCATAATTTCCACGGCGCATTGTTAGATTCCCACAGATTTTCCAAATAGTGTTTGTCCCTAAGGGTGTCCATCGGTTGCCAAAAATTATCGTGCTTGTATGACATTAACTCCCCATCCTTGGCCAAACTCTTTAGGGGCTCCTGTTCCCATATGGAGTAATCACCATCTATCCTGTCTATTACATTGGGGGTCAACACAAAAAACCCTCCATTGATCAAGGCTCCATCACCTTTTGGCTTTTCCTGAAATTTAAGCACCTGTCCGTCCTGGATATCAAGGGCGCCAAATCTTCCGGGAGGGTAAACTGCTGTCAAGGTGGCCTCTTTACCATGTGATTCGTGATACTTTATCAATTCATTTATATCTACATTGGCAACCCCGTCCCCATAAGTGAAACAAAAACTCTTTTCATTTTCAATATACCTTTTGACTCTTTTTAATCGTCCCCCTGTCATTGACTCGTCGCCTGTATCCACTAAAGTAACTGTCCACGGTTCGGCTCTTTTTTCATGTACTATCATTTGATTGTCCTTCATATTAAATGTGACATCCGATTGGTGTAAAAAATAATTGGCAAAATATTCTTTTATCACATAACCTTTATATCCGCAACAAATGATAAAATCATTAACACCATAAAATGAATATATTTTCATAATATGCCACAAAATTGGTTTGCCGCCAATTTCAACCATCGGCTTTGGTTTTGACACTGTTTCCTCACTTAGTCTTGTTCCTAGGCCTCCTGCCAATATTACTGCTTTCATTTATATATTTAATTAGAGCTTACAAATGCGTCTGAATAAAAATCTTCTTCTTTCAAACCTATCTCGGTCAACAATTTTTTAGCTGACTTAATCATATCATTTGACCCACAGGCATATACTCCACAATTGGTCAAGTCATTCAATAAATCCGCTAAAACATCTTGTACATATCCTGTTTTTCCTGTCCACTCGTTGTTAGGTCTTGAAACAACTTTATAAAAATCATCACCTACAACAGGCAGGCTATCCAAGAAAAGCTGGTTTTCAAACCTACCCCCCCAAAACACCAAAATTTTTTCTTTGAGACTTTTTGATTTACCCAACTGTTCTAAAATAGCAATAACCGGTGCAATTCCTGTCCCAGTTGCCAGAAATATAACTTTTCTATAATCCTTGTCCCTTAAAAAAAATGTCCCCAAAGGGCCAAACAACCGAATAAGATCGTCTTTTTTTGCCTGATTGAACCAATAATCACTCATAACACCATTATCATAGTTTTTTATTATAAACTCCAATTGGTTGCTTTCTCCGTTGGCATTGGCAATTGAATAACTTCTATTGATACTTCCTTTGATAAGATTCACATATTGACCTTCCAAAAATTTAAAATTTGCATTGGGTGCGAGTCGAACAACCAATTTTATAATGTCATCGGACACTTTATCAATATTATTAATTTTGCATGGCAAGGTTCTTGGTTCAACTATATTATATCCTCCCAAATCTTCCACATTTAATATAAGATCAGATTTTGGTTTTGTATTGCACGTAAGAACCCATCCATTTTTCTTTTCGTCGTTCGTCAGAACATTGTCTTCTAATACATCATCGACATCTCCCTTTAAAACCCGAACCAAACAACTTCTGCATCTAGCTGTCATACAGCTATGCTCTAAAAGCACTCCTGAATTCTTGGCTGCATCCAAAATTGTTGAGGATTCATCACATTTAAAACTCTTACCACTCTTAAGTTTTATGTCAAACATTAATTTTACGGATTTTAAAAGTTCATTACAAAGGCATGTTCTATTTAAGACAATTGAAAGAAGGCAACATTACATCTTTTTTGGAAATAGATATGTCCTTTTTTGAGACGCTCCATTTAATGCCCAATTCGTTATCATCAAACAGAATTCCACCTTCCTCCTTCATATTGTAATAATTATCACACTTATAAAAAACTGTTGCTGAGTCACTCAAGGTTAAAAAACCATGTGCAAACCCTCTTGGCGCAAACAATTGTTTTTTGTTTTCGCCACTCAACTCAATCGAAAAATACTGCGCAAAGGTAGGAGAATCTTTACGCAAATCAACCACTACATCCTGAATTCTACCCTCCAATACTGAAACCAGTTTAGCTTGGGCATACTCACCCTTCTGATAGTGCAATCCTCGAAGTACTCCTTTTTTGGAGTAGGACTGGTTATCCTGAACAAAAATTACTTCTTGGCCTATGGCCTTGCAAAAATCCCTGTGATTATAACTCTCAAAAAAATAGCCCCGTTCATCTTCATAAATTGTAGGCTCTATGATAAAACATCCCTTTAACTTAGTCTCTGTTGCCTTTATCATTTCCCTTTGTTCAAAATTCCCAATAAACGTTCACCATACCCGCTCTTCATCAATGGTTTTGCCAATTCTTTGAACTGCCCTTGGTCGATATACCCCATCTCCAAAGCTGCTACTTCTATGGAACCGACCACCAATCCCTGTCGGTCCTCTATTACTTCAATAAATTGTGAGGCCTGCATTAGGGCCTGGAATGTCCCCGTATCCAGCCAAGCTGTGCCTCGGTCTAGAATACTCACATGAAGCTTACCTCTTTTTAAATATTCTTTGTTCACATCAGTAATCTCTAATTCGCCCCTTGCGCTAGGATGTATGCTTTTGGCGATTGAGATGACTTCATTGTCGTAAAAGTAAATCCCCGGCACCACATAGTTCGATTTGGGCTTCTTTGGCTTTTCTTCTATGCTAATGGCCTTTCCTTTTTCATCAAACTCTACTACGCCATATCGCTGTGGATCATTCACTCTATATGCATAAATAATTCCACCATTTGGGTTGTTATTGCTTTGCAATAATTTGGATAACCCTGCGCCGTAAAAGATGTTATCTCCCAAAATAAGGGCAACTTTATCATCACCTATAAACTCTTCGCCTATAATAAATGCTTCTGCCAGTCCATTCGGAGATTCTTGAACCGTATAAGAAAAGGAACAACCATACTTTTGTCCATCGCCCAATAGCTCTTTAAACAATGGCAAATCCTTAGGTGTGGAAATAATCAATATTTCCCTGATTCTGGCGTACATTAATGTTGAAAGTGGATAATAAATCATTGGCTTGTCGTAGATAGGCATCAACTGCTTGCTTACCGAAAGGGTAAGTGGGTGCAATCTGCTGCCTGTTCCTCCTGCCAAGATGATTCCCTTCATTTTTTTTATGCTTGATACTGCTTTTTATAATAATCTAAATAATCTCCCGAAGTAACATGATCCAACCATTCCTGATTTTCAAAATACCAATCTATGGTTTTCTCGAGTCCTTCCTCAAATGTTACGGATGGACTCCAACCCAATTCCTTGTTTATTTTGGTGGCATCTATGGCATAACGCAGGTCGTGACCAGGACGATCCTTGACAAAGGAGATCAATTCTTTGGAAGTGCCTTCTTTTCTTCCCAGCTTTTTATCCATCAATCGACATAACAAGTGGGTCAAATCAATGTTCTTCCATTCATTAAACCCACCGATGTTATACGTTTCTCCATTGATTCCTTCATGAAAAACCAAATCAATAGCCTTGGCATGATCTTTTACAAAGAGCCAGTCCCTTGTATAATTTCCATCGCCATATACGGGCAACGCCTTATTTTGAATGATATTGTTGATGAAGAGAGGAATCAATTTCTCTGGGAATTGATTGGGTCCGTAATTGTTGGAGCAATTGGAAATCACAAAAGGGAGTCCGTAAGTTTCACCATAAGCCCTCACAAAATGGTCTGAGCTTGCTTTTGAAGCAGAGTAGGGCGAATGGGGGTCGTATGCCGTTTTCTCTGTAAAAAACCCATCTTTACCCAAACTTCCATAAACCTCATCGGTGCTGATATGATAAAACAAGAAATCCGGGTTGTCCTTGGCAATTTGTAACGAGGCATTCAATAAATTGACCGTACCCAAAACATTGGTGCGCACAAAAGACAAGGGGTCCGTAATAGATCGGTCCACGTGGGATTCTGCCGCCAAATGAACAACACCATCAAAGGTGTTTTGAGAGAAAATATTATTTACGAAATCTGCATCGACAATGTCTCCTTTAACAAAAGAATAGTTGGAAGCTTGCTCTACATCTTTGAGATTTTCCAAATTACCGGCATAGGTCAAGGTATCAAGATTAAAAATCCTATAATTACTATATGCGGTAACAAACCGCCGAACCACATGGGAGCCTATAAAACCAGCCCCTCCGGTAATTAAAATATTTTTTTGGGATTTTTGGTTCACTTTAAGGTTATATTAAAAACATTTCGTACCTGATTTTGTCTTACATTGCCATATAGGCGAAATCCAAATAATCAGTTTCCATCTAATCATCCCATTTTCTAGGCGACCCTAATTTAAGTTGAATCAAAAGGCTTATCCAAATTTATAAAATTTGGATTTCATTTAATCTGAACGTTTATCTTCCAGTGAATTGAAATACCATTTGTATAGTCTTTGTACGCCATCTTCCAATTCTACTGAATGCTTCCAACCCATACTATTTAGTTTTGTTACATCTGTCAGCTTTCTTATTGTACCATCAGGTCTGGTAGTATTGAAAACAAAATACCCTTTAAATCCAATTTGATTCTTGATCAATTCAGCGAGGTCTGCGATAGAAACATCGGTTCCTGTACCAATATTGATATGTGTATTTCTTATTTCCTTTTGTCCTTCGTCATATGTATCGGCGAAATCCCTGTTTTCCATAATATATACACATGCATCTGCCATATCATCGGACCAAAGGAATTCTCTTTTGGGTTTTCCACTACCCCATATTTCAACACTTACCCCATCGGATTCTTCCGTGACCACCCCATATTTTTTTAGGATGGCCAGCTTGGCCGCAACCGTATCCTTTCCAGAAACTCCTTCTATAGGTAACTTGTCCAAATCGTCATCGATTGCCCCCCAATTACCTTCTTCCAAGGCCTTCCCCAAATGAATCTTTCGGATAAGGGCTGGAAGTACATGGGATTTCTCCAAATCAAAATTATCATTAGGCCCATATAGATTGGTGGGCATCACGGAGATAAAGTTAGTGCCGTATTGAAGGTTATAACTCTCGCATAGTTTTATCCCTGCAATCTTGGCAATGGCATAGGGCTCATTGGTATATTCCAAAATATCGGTAAGCAAATAATCCTCTTTCATGGGTTGTGGGCAATTTTTGGGATAGATACAGGTACTGCCCAAAAACAAAAGCTTCTTGACCCCATTGAGGTAACTTTGATGGACTACATTGTTTTGAATCATCGTATTATCATAGATAAACTGGGCCCTGTAGGTATTGTTAGCCACTATCCCTCCCACTTTTGCTGCTGCTAAAAAAACATATTCTGGTTTTTCAGTTGAGAAGAAATCGGCTACCGCAACACTATTTGTCAAATCCAGTTCGGAATGGGTCCGAGTCACCAAATTTTTATAGCCCCGTTCATTCAGGGATTTCATCAAGGCACTACCTACCAAACCTCTATGGCCGGCCACATATATTTTAGCGTCCAGTTCCATTTTTATTCAAAGTAATTTAGAATGCGATATCCACCATCTTTAAGGTACTGCTCCTTTTGCATGAGTTTGACATCGTTTTCCATCATATCCCTCACCAATCCTTGCAAATTGTATTCCGGTACCCAACCCAATTTTGTCCTGGCCTTTGTAGGGTCACCTATCAACAGGTCCACCTCGGTGGGTCTAAAGTATTTGGGGTCCACTGCCAAAACCTCTTTACCTATCTCCAATTGGAAATCTGGATCTTTACAGGCTTTTACATAGGCTTTTTCATCAACTCCCTTTCCTTTGAACTCCAGTTCAATGCCCACTTCCTCAAAGCTCATCCGCACAAAATCCCTTACTGGAGTAGTCTTTCCAGTGGCAATCACCCAATCTTCGGGTTCATCGGCCTGCAAAATCATCCACATCATACGGACATAGTCCTTGGCATGGCCCCAGTCCCGCTGCGCATCCAAATTACCAAGATAAATCTTGTCCTGTAAACCTAGGGCGATCCGAGCTGTTGCTCGGGTAATCTTGCGTGTTACAAAAGTTTCCCCACGAATGGGAGATTCATGGTTGAACAAAATTCCATTACAGGCATACATATTATAAGCTTCCCGATAATTCACCGTGATCCAAAAAGCGTACATTTTGGCAACGGCATAGGGACTACGAGGGTAAAATGGTGTTGTTTCGCTCTGAGGCACCTCTTGCACCTTTCCATAAAGTTCTGAGGTAGATGCTTGATAAATTCGTGTTTTGTTTCCAAGTCCCAACAACCGAACTGCATCCAAAATCCTTAATGTTCCCAATCCATCGGCATTACCTGTATATTCCGGAATTTCAAAACTCACATGAACATGGCTCATTGCTGCTAGATTATAAATTTCATCGGGTTGGATTTCCTGAATCAATCGAATCAAATTGGTACTATCGGTCATATCTCCATAGTGAAGGATAAAATTCCGGTTCTCCACATGGGGGTCTTGATATAAATGATCGATTCGGTCGGTATTGAACAAAGAAGTACGCCTTTTTAGACCATGGACCTCATAGCCTTTTTTCAAAAGAAACTCACTAAGGTAAGCTCCATCTTGACCGGTTACACCGGTAATCAATGCTTTTTTCTTCATTTAATATTAAGTCATTTTTGGTGTTTGCATCTTCTTCCTATAGACTGATTGAAACAGTCCAAATTTGGTCCCTAAATTCACTAGCTTTGTTTTTCTATAATAGAACACTATTCTTGGGTCGCTTTGCGAAAGTACGATAATTCGTGTCCAAAACAAGTTTGACCTTTCCTGTCAATCCATTTTCACTGAGTATTTGCTTAGCAAATTGGTGCCAAGTCATAGGCTTGCCATCTGTAAAATGATATATTCCAAAAGGTTTGTTTCCCATTACGATTTCTTTCAAAATAAATATCGCCAATGCCTCTGTATTGGTCGGACATCCTTTTTGGGCATCGGTAATGTGAAGCTCCTCTCCCAATTTAGCCTTTTTAACAATTGTACGATAGAAATTATGGCCGTACTTTTTGCTATACAACCAAGATGCGCGAATTATGAAATGGTTGGGTAATATCTGTTGAATAAATTTTTCCCCGGCCAACTTGGACTTTCCATATACGTTGATTGGATTGGTAGTGTCATCACTGGTGTAGCCTCCCTTCTTTTCACCATCAAAAACATAGTCCGTAGACAGATGTATTAAGGTGGTTCCTTTTATTTTACAGGCCTCAGCAAGGTTTTTTACCCCTTCTGCATTGACAGCAAATGCCTTGTTGGGATGTTTCTCTGCTTCCTCCACATTCGTATATGCAGCACAATTTATGCAGAAATCATACTCCCCATGTTGAAAAACTTGGGTTACTTGGGCGCGTCGGGTAATATCAAGTTCCTTGGATGTTCTGAAATCAAAAGAAGCTTCTGTAAAATCATGGGCCTGTTCCTGTAGCGTTAGTCCTAGTTGACCACTCGAACCAGTTACCAGGATTCGCCTCATTGTACTCCCTTTTTGATTTTCCCTCAAACTAAAAACCTAGATTATTTTTGATTGTAGGATTTCAAATACCTGTTAAGTTCCAACAATGCCAAGATGCCGAACACCAATATCAATAATAAAATAGGTAGTTTAAACTTATAGCTGTTCCAGATTCCCTTTTGCTCTACACCTCTTGAGGGGAAATCACTGATCACGTTTATTATATTTGACTTGTTGGCCCTTTCTTCATTCAATTCGACCAATCTTTCTTTTAATATATCTTTTTCCTGTATTAGGGCAAGTTCTCTTCCTTTAGAGTCTCCTCCCTCGGCCATATTGATGCTAGTTCCCTGCATTGGTTTGTCTGCTTCCTTGACCAAAACAGTCCTATATAAGCTTTGAAGCGAATCTATTTCCACCAATTGGTTTTTGTAAATATCTTCTTGGAGGTCTAGGTTCTCATCATTGATTCTCTTCTGTAACTTGAAGTATTCATTGACGGAAATAGAGTTGATAATTCCTGGTTGTATTTTCTTGGCCACTCTATTATCGGTGCTGATCACTGAAATCTGGTGAAACCTCGCATCCATAGAATTAAAGTTTTGCAAGTAGTTCTCATAATCTATTGCCTTTACCGTCGTAGTGTCCAATCCACGGATAAATTGGTCAAATAGCTTTATCTTCTGGTTTTCATCGGAATATGAGTCGGCGAAAATTTCTTTAATACTGGCCGCTTCGTGTTCGGTAATGTTCAATGAGGTTGCTAGGGCAACCGAATCCTTTGCCTCCGCTAAATCATTATAAAATACTATGTTGTTGTACAACTGTTGAACACTATTAAAGTTAGGTTCCACCACCATTTTAGAAATATATTTTTCCGGCAGTACCCTATCTAAAATAAATCCTCCGACACCTCCAATTATTGCCGCAGCCCCGATAACAATAATATTCTTTTGAACAAATAGAAGAATTAACACGATCAAGTGGAAAATTCCTTTAAAAATGCTGCCAATGAAATTAAAGAACTTTTGAAAGCCTCTACCGATCATTTGGAACAATTGCCTCAAATCGATTTCATCCGAGTTATTCTGATTTACTGGTTGGTCTGCCATACCTATGAGTTGAATATTTGTTTTAAAATCCTGTCCGTAATTAAATATGTAGGTTTTACCCCTGTTGTTCCCAATCCACCCGAGGCTAAGGTGCTTCCTGTTTCCAAGGGATTATCAGATGCATAGTACGCATATCGCACTTGCACATCTTTTTTAATACTTTTTCGTATTTGCGATGCAGATTGTATCGCCTTTTGATAGTGCACGCCTTCCATTTCCAACCCTATCACATTCCATGTGGATTCGTGGAAAAACTGAAGAATATCTCTGTTCTGTAAAGAGGTTCCCAAAACTGTCACCATGGTACCCTCCATAACTTTTAAGCCATAACCTTCAAAATCGGAAGCACATAATTCATTTCTAAAGGGATAATTATCCGCTGTTCCTTCAAAAATATGTGCTGAAGGAATCATTAAGTCGCCCTTACCTCCTTCCAAAATTCCTGCCTTTCCCATAATGGAGACGGAATCTACATTTAGGAAAGTTTTATCTCCGTCATCTTCCAAAGGTTTCAACAACTCATCTATAGTTTCGTAAGCTTGCTCCCCAAAAGCATAGTCCATCACAAATATAACGGGTTTTTCTTCCTGTGGAATATTCTCCGATAAGTTATAGCAGCAGCTTTCATTGCCAAACTTGGCCGTGTCAAAAATCTGAACGTCAATGTTGGCCCCAGATTCATCATCCAAGAAAATCATTCCGTTGTTTTCGGCAAAGTTTTTTACCTTTTTGTTAAGTGATTTATGCTTCTCGGAACCCAATGCTTCATAAATATCAAGGGATTCTTTATCCGGAAACTCTTTGGCCAATGCCTTTTTGGCAAAAAGGGAATTCATAACACTGTGCATATTGGCACTGATAATGTGAAGTGGCCTATGCATTAAATTATGCTGCTTTAGCGTTTTCTTGATTTTGTCGGCCCACTTTTCTCCATGGATATGGTGGCCCAAACGCTCCCTCAATAATGGGCTGAACGTTATGGTCCTTTTGTTTCCTGTGGTTTCCTCTTCGATTGCTAATTTGCCCAACCAATAAATCACGTTTAAAAAATGGTCGGGATCTTCTGGAGTCTTCAACTTATTTTCAATTTCCACCACCTCATCAAAGGTTCTGCCCAAAATATTGGCACAATGGATAAGAGCAACCTCTCGTTCATCATTGTCTTTTTCCTCGCTCAACACAAACTCCGTGAGCTTGTCCCAATCCCGAATGGTGGCATTTCCATCATCAACCAAAACTCTTCTGGAGATTTTACCAGATTCAACAAACAAAAAAGTGAGATGGGTAAGAATATCATAGATATCGCTCCTGCCCCTGGTAATCTCAATGTTCATTTGCTCATCGTCGATACGATAACAGTTTCTTCTTCTTTTGGGGGGCACAATGGGCTTTAGATGTGATTTGGCAAAGCCTTCGTCGGAAGTCAAATTGATAAAGCGACATTCCTCTATGCCTTCTGGTAGTCTTTCCAAAACATAAATCAACCCATTAAGTTCTGCCTTATCCTCCCCTATAGTCCCGTAAATTTCGGGCCTTAGCAGTAAAAGTGCACTTCGAAGCGCGTTACCGGAAACACCAGATGGTTTGTAAAATCCACGGTTTAACAAATGACGCATAGTGATATACAAACGTTCAATTGCGTTTGTGGATTCCTGCGCCCTAGTTGTCTGTTTTACTTCTGTTGCCATCATATCTTCTGGCAAAATAAGTGAATTCCTATAAAAATTTGGCTGTTCTCGGTCAACTAATTTTAAAGGGAAGCAACCCATCGGCTACTTTACGGTCGTTGGCAAGGCGTTGCACCTTGTTCTGACCTCCCAATTTTCCAATGGATTTCATATAGTCTTGGAAGCCATTTGACTTAATCCTGGTGATTTTTAATGGCTGAAGGATGCTTCCATCAATCAAATCAAAATAGTAGCTGTTCTGCTTTTTCATGCTTTCCTCAATAATGTTGGAAAACTTGGTTGGGTCCAATGGTTCATTCTCAAATTCGATAAACCATTCGTGAAAAGGGAGCTCTCCCTCACCCGGGTTGGTCTGGGGTGCAACGGTAAACTCATTAACCACAGCATCCGTCCGCTCAACAGCCAATCGTAAAGCTTCCTCTACCTCCTTGGCAATAACGTGTTCCCCAAATGCAGAAATAAAGTGTTTTATCCTTCCCGACACTATAATTTTAAAGGGGTCTTTAGAAATAAACCGAATGGTATCTCCTAGATTGTATCCCCATAATCCGGCATTGGTAGATATAACCATGGCATAATCCACATCCAATTCAACATCGGCAATGGTCAATCGCTTAGGGCTTTCATCAAAAAACTCATCTGCTTTCACAAACTCATAAAATATACCGGCATCCAATAGCAAAAGCATTCCCTTTTCCTTTTGCGAGTTTTGATAAGCAAAAAAGCCTTCACTAGCGGGGAAAAGTTCAATACTGTCTACTTTTCTGCCAATCAAGTTTTCAAATTTGGCACGATACGGTTCATAATTCACCCCACCATAAATAAACAGTTGAAACTCTTTGAAAAGGTCTCCAACTTTTTTTCCAGTTTTGGCATTGAGCTTTTCAAAATACATTTGTACCCAAGAAGGAATTCCTGCAATAACGGTCATATTCTCCTTTTCGGTCTCCTCAACTATTTTGTCCACTTTAGTTTCCCAATCCTCAATGCAATTGGTCTCCCAACTCGGCAATCGGTTTTTTTGGAGGTAATTGGGCACATAGTGGGCGGATATTCCTGAAAGTCTCCCTAACTTGATTCCATTCTTTTCCTCCAAAATTGGACTTCCCTGCAAAAAAATCATTTTCCCATCTACAAAATCCGCATTACCCGTTTCATGAATGTAGTTCAGGATGGCGTTCCGTGAAGCTTCTACTTGGTTCTTTAAGGATGGCTTGGTAATTGGAATATACTTGGCTCCTGATGTAGTACCAGAAGTTTTGGCAAAGTAGATGGGTTTTCCTGGCCAAAGCACATCATTTTTTCCTTCAATAATCTGTTGAACATAACCTTTCAAATCTTCATAATCCCGAATTGGAACTCTTTCTACAAAATCTTGATGTGAACGAATCAAATTAAACTGATGGTCTTTACCAAAAACAGTGTCCTTCGCTTGAGCGACCAGTTGATTGAACACCCTTTGTTGGGTGTGCACGGGCTCGTTCACCCACTTATTGGTCTTTTTGGCTATTCGATTCGCAAATATTTTTGCTGCAAACGCTTTTAAGGACATTTAGTTAAAATCAATATAGTTTTGCGGATCTACCGGCTTGCCCTTTCTCCAAAGTTCAAAGTGCAAGTGTGGTCCTGTTGTAAGTTCTCCCGTATTCCCAATCGATGCGATTACTTCGCCAGCCTTTACCATATCACCTTGGGCTTTGCTCAAAGAGCCGTTGTGTTTATAAACAGATGTAATACCTTCTTGGTGTTCAACAATGATAACATATCCTGTTTCAGTGGTCCATTCTGCAAAAAGAACAGTCCCATCGGCGATAGATTTTACAGGTGTATCCCTCGGGGCTACGATATCTACCGCATAATGCTTTGTTTTCTGATCAAACCCTTGCGTCAATGTTCCGTTTACGGGCAAAAAGAACAGCGTCCCCAAGTTCTCCACATCTCTTTCAAAAAGATTGTATTTGTCTTCCAATTCCACTTCTTCTCTTAAAAGCAAGTCCTCTCGAATGGGGGAAAGGTCAACGGAGGCAGGATCTAATTTATATTGTTCGAACAAAGAGTCGCGATTGGTCTGGTTGTTCTCGATATCTCCCCTTAAGACCTTTCTAACATTGTCTAAATACCGATTGGTATAGTTGAGGACGGTCACCAATGAATCCGTTTTATACGTAAGATCGGTGGCCTGACGTTTTAATTTGGTGGATGAATATCCCGGGATATATTCCCTTAACGGTGTAAAAGCAATAATCAGTGTGGTCAAACCGATCAACACAATAATAAACATGGTTCCTGTAACAAAAACATTAAGCCTGTTGAGTTTAAAAGATATCTTCTCCTCAAAGGTGCTCTCATTAAGAATAACCAAGCGGTACTTGTGCAACAGCTTACGCTTTATCTCCTTTCTTTTCTTTTTGTCCTTTGCCATGATGAACAAAGATAGTCTTAGATTTTAATATGCATGTTAAGCTTTTTAAAAAGCTGTAGCCGATAAGTTCTTAAAATTCAATTTCAAATACTAATTTTCGTTAATCGAACATAGTCTTCCACATCTTTTTAGTACTTTTACATTTCTAATTAAAGGTTTTGATGATATGATTGCTCAAACTATATTTCTAGGCATGTTAGGCCCTTGGCAAATTGTTTTGATCGTTGCCGTGGTAGTTTTGCTTTTCGGAGGAAGAAAGATTCCAGAACTTATGAGAGGCCTTGGAAGCGGGATTAAAGAATTTAAAGACGCAACCAAAGAGGACGAAAAATTGGAGGGCGGCAGTAACGAGTCGAAATCCTAATTGGATTTTATGGGCTGAAAACCATAGTGTTTTAAATGGTTTTTCGACCAACGACAACATTTTTTTAGCGTTCAATGCCGTAAATTTGTCCTTTCACAACAAAAAATTATCACCCCACTTACCTTATCCTATTTTAGCGGTTACAACTAAACTGTTAAGCCCCTTATGCTTAACCTCCAGATGAACAAAACAGTTCATTTGCGCAGATGGAGTGGTAATGAAAAGACTGATCTTGCTTTTTTCTTTGTTATGCTCACTTGGGACTTATGCCCAAGAGCTTGCCCTGTCCAATAATTATGGTGGGGATACTTCATCGTCCAAAACGGTACAGAGCAGCAATGGTGATATCTCACAGGATAAATTTGTAAAACATCTTGATGGGCTAAGTAATAAAAGGCTTCACAAGTATCTTAGCAAAAAGGGTGTTTCTGAAAAGCTCATCCAAAAAGGAAACGAGTATTTCGATAAGATGTGGTATGCAGAAGCTGCACGAGTTTTTGATATTGTTCTTGAAAAAACAAAGGTCGAACACACTTTATCCCTGTTATCCAGAGCGGGAGATTCACACTATTATAGCGGCAATCTTGAAAAATCATATAAATGGTATAATGAACTTTATCAATTATACGAAGATGAAATGCAGGAGGACACTTTCTTTAAATACACTCAAACCCTAAAGGGAACGGGCAAATACCGAAGAGCCGCCACATTGACTAAAATCCTAAGACAAAAAAGGGATAAGCCCTTAAACGAGCTTAAAAAGTTAGAGGTAAGAACTTGGAAGGGCGCAACTGAGGTTAAAATCAAAAATCTTGGTGTCAATTCCAAGTATTCCGATTTTTCTCCCATGTTCCACAATGATTCCGATATTGTTTATGCTTCGGCAAAGGATTCTTCTATTTTGACGACTCGTCGATATCGATGGACCAATCAACCTTTCTTGGATCTGTATGTGGCAAAAAAGAAAAATGATGAAGGAGATTTATTTGGGTCCAAAAAATTCTCCAATAAAATAAACACTAAGTTTCACGAAGCTTCATTGGCTTTTTCTCCTGACCAAAAAACAATCTACTTCACCAGAAACAATTATGGCAAAAGGTTAAAGCGGGGCAAAAACGGTATTAACCATTTAAAAATTTATCGTTCCCAATGGGTGAATGGAGAGTGGACCGAAGCGGTGGAGCTTCCATTTAACAGTGAAAATTATTCCACAGGCCACCCCACAATCAGTACAGATGGTAAAAAAATGTACTTTGTTTCCGATAGACCGGGCGGTTTTGGCGGAACAGATATTTATGCTGTTGATATTTACGACAACGGAACGTACTCTGAGCCAAGAAACCTTGGGAGGACCATAAACACGGAAGCAAAGGAAATGTTTCCATATGTCACAGAAAAAGCCCTTTATTTTTCATCTAACAGAGCCATGGGCTTTGGTGGATTGGATATTTACAAGTCCGATGGTGCAGACGAGATGTTCAGTGTTGGCATAAATTTAGGGAAACCTATCAACAGTAATCGAGACGACTTCTCTTATATAATAGATTCAACTGGAGTAAAGGGTTATTTTGCTTCCAACCGGAAAGGAGGGAAAGGAGACGATGATATTTATTCCTTCACATACATACTTAATTTAAATGCCATTAGCGGTTCTGTGGAAAACATGTCAACAGGAGAAGTGATCAAAAGGGCAAATATTTCATTGTACCAAGATGGGTCACTGGTAAAGCAAGCTATATCAGATAATGCTGGAAAATATACTTTTAAACACCTTGACCCAACAACCGAATATAGTGTAGTGGCAAAGAAAGAGGGCTTTGTGAAAGATAGCCTATCGGTAAAAACCAAAGAAAACAAAAACATAACAGTTTTCCAGACTTTAAAAGAGCAAAAAAAAATTGAGAACAGTGTGCCTACTAGTAAAGCTTTTGAGCCCAGTAATGTATACTTTGATTTTGATAGTTATAAAATTACATCCCTTTCTGCCCAAGAACTGGATAAGCTAATCACTGTTTTAAAGGAAAACCAATACCTGTCCCTGAAAATTGAATCGCATACTGATGCGGTCGGTTCCAAAGCCTATAATAAGTACTTATCTGAGAAGAGGGCGGAATCCACCAGAGCCTACATTGTTTCACAAGGCATTGATCCCTCAAGGATTCTTAGCGCCATGGGTTATGGGGAGGAAAGGTTGCTCAACGATTGTTGGGATGGAAAACCTTGTGCACCCAAGCAACACCGTCTAAACCGAAGGTCAGAATTTATTCTTGTTTCAGAATAAATAACCCCACCCCTACATAAAAAGCAAGTTTGAGCATGCTCTTTTTAGAGCTCTTTTGCAGTTTATCGATATTATGGTTCCTCTAACCGTTTAAGGCAATATGTAGTTTGTCGATTAAACCAATGCGTTGGTGGACAATTACATACAGGTCGGTATTTTAAACGTCGATTTTCAGTCTTTCAGCCTTTTATTTTAAAACTCCGTTGTTAAAATGGAACCTTTGCTATGTCTTTAAATCTTAAAATCACACTTATGAAGAAACTATTACTTATTAAAGAAATATATTTAGAAGGTTTCCGCAATTTGGGAAATATAATATTGGAAAAATACTTTAAGATATTTGCCTGGTTCAGCTTTATCATGTTCTTTATCGTGCTTTACGCATTTATTTACAGAATAGCTACAGGCTTTCCGTTTGATTAAAACGGCATAAGCTTTAAAGAACAAAAAAGCCCAGTACAAAAATGTCTGGGCTTTTTTGTTTATTAATATTGTCTTTTCTAATCTGCCGAGGAAGAGGGGTTAAATGCTATAGTTTTCAATATGGCCTCCAACTCGAACATGTAGTCTCTTTTTGCTTCGGAAGGGGCAAAGGTAAACCCTTCTATCACGACCTTTCTATTATTTTCTTTATCGTTGATGATATATGTTAAAAATGGCCCTGCCATCGGATATCCGTGAATTTCCCATACTCCTTTTACTTCTGCTGCTTTTTTACCTCCTATTTCTGCAGGGAAAACATAAGGAGCAAAAGCCTTCTCGGTAATCATATAGGTATTCTCATAAGGCCCGGGGATATATTTTTGGCCAATGGAATCCCGCATTCTTACAATATCCTCAACAAACGTGGAATCGTTACTGAAGTAATCCCATGGCATTTCGTAAGCAATGATATTCATGGTTCCCTTTGGAATCTGTATATCCATCCAAACAAAATCGCCTTCTCTTCGTCCCACCTTATAAAGCGATGGAACATTAAGATGAATTCCAAGCTCTTCATCAAGAGCCTTGTCTTTGCTCAAGGAACGCTTAAATCGTCTTTGGGCCTCGGCTATCTCATTGGCTTTGAATTCTTTTATGGCTCTATCTGCCAAAGAATCTAGATTTTTAATCAGTATTTCCTGTGTTGGCCCTGTCACCACCGCCACTTTTTGCGGTTTGGAATATGCATCGTCCTTTATATGTGCCAAAGAAGTAGAATCTTGTTCGACATATAATAACGATCTAGAGTGGGTAGTTGTACCCTTGAATACCTTTGGAGGTACCTGAGTAATGGTGAATTTAGGCTCTATTTGGGGCAAACCAATAATCTGGGCAGCAAATTCGTCCCTTATTTTTTCCCCTACCGGTCCTCTCCAAAGTTCGGTGTCCATAACAACCATCAAGGAGTTAATGCCCCCTGTGGAGGGTGGAAGAAATTTTTCTTTTGAGCCTGAATTGTTGCAGGCTCCAAACGCCAATAAAACTAAGGCGATTACTAGTGTTCCTAATTTTTTCATGTTGTGCTAAATTTACGAAGAACAATCACACAATTTTAGTTTTGTGCCTGGTTTTAGATTATTCCCACTAATACCGTTCCATTCTCGCAAATTTTCGATAGAAACTCCTGGATATTTCTTTGAGATCGTCCAAAGGGAGTCTCCGGACCTGACCGTGTGGATTTTTGAACCGCTCACCACACTTCCCGATGATTTGGAACTATTACTTTTTGTGCTTGTTTTGGCGATATAGGGTTTTCTTGGGAAAATCGTTAATCGTTGCCCTATTCTCAAGTTATTGCTTCGAAGCCCGTTCCACCTTTTAATCTGACTGACACCAACACCATATCGTTCGGCTATCTTGCCTAGATAATCACCGCTCCTAACCCTATATCTAATTTGGTCTTTTGCCGTTACCATATTTGGTAAAGGTTTTTCCAATGAGTCCAGCTCCTTTTTCACAAAGGCATAAATCTCTTCTTCATTGGACACGAACTTTCCTATTTTGGATGTTGGCAGTCGCAAAGTATAGTTTTTGCCTTCTACTTTGGGAATAATGTTAAGTTTATAAGCCGGATTCAACATTTCCAACTCCTCGGTGCTAATATCTACCAACTTGGAGATTTGGTCAAACGTAATGAGGTTTTTTACATGAACCGTATCCGTTTCAAAATATGGGCGGTCTGCTTTCTTATATTGGAGCCCATGTTCCTCGGCATATTCAAAAATATACATGGTTGCCAAAAATGCAGGAAGATATCCAGCTGTTTCACGTGGAAGAAATGGCCTAATGTTCCAATAGTTTTCATATCCTCCCGAGCGTCGAATGGCCTTGTTTACATTTCCCGGACCCGAGTTGTATGCCGCCAAAGCCAAATCCCAATCGCCGAAAATATCGTAAAGTCTTGAAAGATATTTACTCGCCGCCTTGGTGGCCCTGATAGGGTCGTGCCTTTCATCAACATAACTGCTTACATCCAACCCGTACATTTTACCCGTACTGTACATAAACTGCCAAAGTCCCTTGGCGCCTACTCTAGATCTTGCTTTTGGGTTAAGTGCAGATTCCACAATGGCCAAGTACTTAATCTCCAACGGAATGTTTTGGTTGTCCAATTCCTGCTCAAACAAGGGAAAGTAAAATTGGCTGGCTGTAATCATACGCTGCATCAAGTCCCTTCTTCTGGTCAAAAAAGACTTGATCACACTTTCCAAAGATGAATTGTAGGTGATCTTAAAAGGGGTTTTCTCGTCCATTCGAGCCAAACGTGCCTTAAGTGTGTCCGTTGGTAAGTCCACAACAAAAATGGAATCTTGTTCAGGACCGTTTTGGATTTCCAACAACATATCGCTAAACAAATCTGCATTGCTGTGAAGCTCGTTCAACCAAAGACTGTCGTAATGCCAAGCTTCCTCCAAGTCACGCAATTTGAATTTTCCATCTTCATGCGTTTCCAAGGCCATCAACTGGCCGTCAATTTTTATGTTGGATACTGCAATAGTTGCTTTTTCCTCTTCTTGATGCGAAGTGGAATCTTTCTCCGAAATAGGCGTGCCATCATCTTGTTGGGCACTTATATAGGGAGCTGCGGACAAAAGGGCCGCACAAACAGCTATCTTGAATTTATGGTTCATTTGGACAAGGTTTGATTTTTGGGAGAAACTAAAATGGCTTTTTTTTCTGAAATAGTAAAGCCCAGAAACAAAATTCTCTAAGTTTTAACGTTTCCCTCAATAACTCACAACGTGAGACTTAGTCCAATATTGCAGCGATACCCGGCAAGGTTTTTCCTTCCAAGCTTTCCAACATGGCACCACCTCCCGTGGATACGTAGCTTACTTTGTCCTCGAATCCGAACTGCTTTACCGCAGCAACGGAATCTCCGCCGCCCACAAGGGAGAATGCCCCACCTTGGGTAGCTTCGTCAATATAATTGCCTACCGCAATGGTTCCCTTGGCAAAGTTTTCCATTTCAAAAACACCAACAGGGCCATTCCACAAAATAGTTTTGGATGCCAAAATCACTTGTTTGAAAATTTCCAAGGTTTTTGGACCAGCGTCCAATCCTTGCCATCCATCAGGAATTTTATCCACATCAACAAATTGGGTATTGGCGCCATTATCAAAGTCATCGGCTGCCAAAACATCTACCGGCAAATATATTTGTACGTTTTTGGCCTCGGCCTGCTTAAGAATCTCTAAGGCCAGCTCCATTTTATCATCCTCGCAAATGGAATCTCCTACTTTACCACCTTTTGCCTTCACAAAAGTGTAGGTCATACCCCCACCAATGATCAGGTTGTCAACTTTGTCCAATATATTTTCGATGATGGTGATCTTGGAGGACACTTTAGCCCCTCCCAAAATAGCGGTTACAGGTTTTTCACCTGTTTCCATCACTTTATCTATCGCTTTAATTTCCTTCGCCAACAGATATCCGAAACATTTGTTCTCAGGGAAAAATTTGGCCACAATGGTTGTTGAGGCGTGAGCACGGTGAGCAGTGCCGAAGGCATCGTTCACGTAGATATCTCCATGTTTGGACAACTCTTTTGCAAAAGCTTCATCACCGGCTTCCTCTTCCGCGTGAAAACGAAGATTCTCCAATAAAAGCACCTCACCGCTTTGCAAACCAGCTACAGCATCATCAGCCTTTGCACCAACACAATCTTCTGCAAATTTTACCTGTACACCGATAATCTCGGATACGGTTTCCGTAATGTGGGAAAGCGACATATCTGGGTTTACCTTTCCTTTTGGTCTTCCCATATGGCTCATTAAAATGGCCGACCCGCCATCTTCCAAAACTTTGAGTATACTGGGTTTTGCAGCATCAATACGGCTGGTATCGGTAACGTTGAAATCGCCATCCAATGGCACGTTGAAATCAACTCTGATCAATGCTTTTTTTCCTTCGAAATTAAAATCGTCTATCGTCTTCATGTAGTGTGCTCTTTTTTGAGAGTCTCAAATGTAAAGATTTCCTGCTTTTTCCGTGGTTTGGGAGGCCTAATATTTTAAAGTTTCACGGTTTTTAACCTTTTTGGTTTGATATGTTAAACCCGCAAATGATTGCAAAAGGGTTCCTGCAAAACTTCAACTCTTAAAATGTATCTTTGAAACATGCTTTTTAAAAATGTTTTAGGGCTCGAGCATATCAAGAATCATTTGATCACCACGGCGGAAACAGGTCGGGTTGCCCATGCGCAATTGTTTGTGGGTCCCGAAGGTTCCGGAGTGCTGCCCATGGCTTTGGCCTATGCGCAATATTTGCTCTGTGGTAATACCGGCGGAGAAAATGATGGCGAAAACACAGTTTGCAATACCAAATGTAATTCGTTGACTCACCCAGATCTCCATTTTGCGTTCCCGGTTTCCAATTCGGACAAGGTAAAATCGCATGCGGTTAGCGACCATTATTTAGAAGAGTGGCGTCAGTTTGTAAAAGAGCAACCTTATGGCAACCTGTTTGATTGGTACCGACACATTGGTATTGAAAAAAAGCAGGGACAAATCGGGGTTGACGAAGCTCAGGACATGGTTAAAAAGCTATCGTTGAAATCTTATGAAGGGGGGTATAAAATCCTAATTGTTTGGATGGCCGAAAAAATGAACACCTCTGCCGCCAACAAGCTCTTAAAACTCATTGAAGAACCCCCGAACAAAACCGTATTGCTTCTATTGGCGGAAGATGAGGAACAAATCATCAATACGATTCGATCTCGCTGCCAAATTTTGAACTTTCCGCCTTTGGCTGAGCAAGTTATTACCGATGAGCTTTTGCTTAAAGGTGTTGCCCAGACCGAGGCTCTTACCATTGCACTAGAGGCAAACGGCAATTTTAATAAGGCCCTAGATTTATTGAACAAAGATTCAGAGGACTTGGTCTTTGAACGTTGGTTTGTACAGTGGGTGCGAAGCGCTTTTAAGGCCAAGGGCAACAAAGGGGCGATACAGGAGTTGATTTTATGGAGCGAAGAGGTGGCTAAAACCGGGCGCGAAGTCCAAAAAAAATTCTTGAACTACTGTCTCACCATGATGCGGCAAGCACTATTGCTAAATTATAATGCAAATGAGCTTGTGTACGCCAAAGTACATATGGAGGGTTTTGATCTGAAGAAGTTCGCCCCTTTTGTACATGAAAACAATATTTTGGATATTGTAAAGGAGTTGGAGCAGGCAATTTTTCACGTGGAACGTAACGGAAATTCCAAGTTGATTTTTACTGACCTCTCTATTAAACTTACGAGGCTTTTGCATGCAAAAGCTGCTTAAATAAAAACTTATCATGAACAATTTATTTTCGAATACTACAGAAATTTTACTGCTGGTGTTTTTGACCATCACCTTTTTACAGAGCGGAATAGATAAAATTTTAGATTGGAAAGGCAATTTAGAGTGGCTGACCGGACATTTTTCAAAATCTATTTTTAAAGGGACTGTCCCTGTGCTTCTCAGTATTATTTTGGTGCTTGAAATGCTCTCCGGAATTCTCTCTGGTGTAGGTGTTTTTCAATTTGCCATTGACGGGGAAAGTCTTTATGGCTTTTACGGTGCTACCCTTTCTGCAATAACCTTGTTGATGTTGTTGCTAGGACAACGTGTTGCAAAGGATTATGCGGGGGCACAAACCATTGTTGTGTATTTGATTCCTACAATTTTCTTGTTGTATTTGATGCAATAAAATTATTCCGAACATGATTCTTGAGCCCAACCAGAGACCAGAGCTTTCCGGTAAAACCAAAGATTCCTACAATCAATTTGAGCGATTGATTCTTGAAATCAGGAAAAAGAAACTGCCCGAAGAAATAGCGTTTGTCATCAACAGGCATATAACACAACTGAATTCGGTCGAGGATACGGGTAAAACATTGCGGAACGAGATTCGAAAAGAACAATCCAAAATTGTTGGTTTACTTGCTCAAAAACTAAAAATTGTGCCCATAAATTATTTTCGAAAAACTTGGTTTGTTCTTGGAATGACAGTTTTTGGAATTCCCATTGGTGCAGCATTCGGGCTCAGCCTAAACAATATGGCCTTTTTGGGCATCGGTTTGCCTATTGGAATGTCCATAGGACTTGCCATAGGTGCACGAATGGACAATAAAGCCAAGGAAGAGGGCCGACAGCTTGATATTGAACTTAAGGTGTAATCATGTTTGGAAAAAAAGCGATTGTGCCTTTGGTGCTCATCCTCATCAGCCTGGTTTTATTTGTTTTCAATCTTTTTGAATTAGAGAAAAGCAATAGTGCGATATGGGGTATGGTCTCCAATGTTTTGTTAATTGGGGCCATGGTTTTTGTTATGGTTGGGAACAACAAAAAGTCAAAAGAATAACAACAACTCATCATTAAAAATGAACGAACAATCAGAAAATAGAGAGGGCGCTTCTATTGATAATATTGCAAACGCACAAGCCGATCTTCGCAGAGGTTATGCCGATGGTGCTCTGGGGGTGCTAGCTTCGGGAACGGTTTGGATGGCGGCCGCTTTGGTCGCTTTTTTGGTTTCCTCACAAACTGCAATTTGGACCTTGTTTTTTGGTGGAATGCTCATTCATCCTTTAGGATTGTTAATGGCAAAGCTAGTGGGTGTTCCGGGAAGCCATTCCAAACAAAATCCATTGGGTAAACTTATTATGGAAGGGACCATATTTATGCTGATGTGCATTCCCTTGGCCCTGCTCCTTTCGTTACAGAACCATGCTTGGTTTTTTCAAGGGATGCTGTTGATCATTGGTGGCAGATATTTGACGTTTGCCACGCTCTACGGCATCAAAACGTATTGGATTCTAGGGGCGGTTCTGGGTGCCGCAGCATTTGCCTTGTTCTTTTTTAACGGGAATCCGGCAATCTCTGCATTGTCCGGCTCGATGATAGAGATTGGCTTCGGAATTTTTCTTTTTCTATCGTATAAAAAGAACCAATCACAATAAACAAAAAACCCACTCTAAAAGAGTGGGCCTTCAAAATCTAATTATTGTATCGAGTTTAATTCTCGTACTTGTCGTTCAAAATCTTAAGGATTTCGTTGGTTAAGTCTTTGGCGTCGTCTCCATAAATTACGGAACCACCATCGCCACCACCCAAAATATAGGTGTAACCGTTGGCCTTACCATAAGCCCTGATTTCTTTTTTGACCTTTCTTACCAAAGTATCCATTTCAGTTTGACCTTTTTGCTGCAGCTGTTGCTCTTCTTGTTGCAACTGCTGTCCTATTTGCTGACCTCTCTGTTGTAGTTGGGCGTATTCCTCTTGTGCATTTTTCTGGGACATTTTCTGTGCCTTGCTCTGGAATTGTTGCAATTCCATTTGGAACGCTTGGGAAATACTGTCCCTTTTTTGGGTTATGGCTTGGGCCTTGCTTTGATATCTGGCATCGACATCAATTTTTTCTTGATAGTCGTCCATGATCTTAACACTGTCCACATATCCAATTTTGTTTTGCTGACATGCCATGGCTGTGATGGCAATCGCAAGCACTACTAATTTTTTCATCTTTTACTTTTTATCGATGCGCAAAAATAGAAAAGCTTTTGGAAAGCTGGTCATTAAGTTTTTGTGATGTGAAATTTACCTCCAAAACCCTTAATAAGAATTTCTTATTGAAGTCGGTCAAAACGATTGAATACGTTTATTTTCCCGGCTTTTAGAAACGGGGATTTCTGAGTCGTTCTTTTTTGTTTCGTAAGAATGCTTGTCTTGTGTGCGTTTCTATCCACAAACAGCTTTAAAACGGCTTATTTCTTCTTTTTAAGGATGTATATCAATGAAGAGTGCTCTTTGGTGAAGACGGCCTTCAGATTGGACCACAGGCCCACGAAAAATGCACTGATAAGATACAACTTGTTGCCCCTGTATTTTTCGGATAACATGGAAACATAAAAAGCATCGAACAACATGGGTTTAATTTTGATGACCTCCATTTGATGACACGCAAAAAGTTTGGTGATGGATGTTTTTGAAAAATGCCAAAGGTGTCTCGGTACATCAAAAGCTGCCCAATGGGATTTATAGTGTTTGGCATCAAAAGATTTAAAATTGGGAACGGCAATGATTAAAACCCCTTCCTCTTCCAAAAGATTTACCAGTGTTTTTATTTGTTCTTCTAAATTGGGCAAATGCTCCAAAACATGCCAAAGCGTGATTGCCTGAAATTTTTGTCCTGATACCTGTTCCATACTTGACAAAAGATGCATTCCCTTTTCGCCTGCAAGCATTCGAGCTTTCTCATTTGGCTCCACGCCCGTTACCTTAAAACCAGATTTTTTAGCGGTAATCAAGAAATCTCCCGTTCCAGCGCCCAAATCCAACAGATTTTTGAGTTTATCTAATTGATTTTCAACTATTTGAACCTTTTTTATAAGATTTTTCGCCTTAATTAATTGATATAATTTGTCCGTAAAGGAAGTTTTGGAGTCTGTATGGGAAATATAGTCCTTACTTTCATAATAAGGAGCCAGGTTTAGGGGTTCCGGTTTGGTTACCAGCATGTCCAAGTCCTCATCCCTGTGCAACTCGAATGGTTCATCGGAAACGGAAAAGTCTTTAGTTTTTAAAAACAACCTCATTGTAATTGTCTGTTGCCAAGTATTCTTTTTTCAATTCCCGAAGATAGGATAAAACAATTTCCCTTGAAATGGAATTATCAGACAAACAATCTTTTTCTCTATCACTAAAAACTTCCATGGCGATATACCAATTTCCAACACGTGAGGTATGGGCCTCATCAAAAACAGGGTCCATATCCGTCGCTTGGTTTAAGGCAACGTCTAAAACCAAAGGAATTAAATTGATTGTTTTGGTTGGAATTTCAACCTCGTAAAATGAAAAATAGAATGTTTGCCCTTGTACTAAAAATGGAACTTGGACATCCACATAATAATCGTTGAGTTGAAATTTTGTGTTGACATAATTGTGAAATTCGTCGGTGTCCTTAGGGTCTTCAAAAACAAAAACATTCTTTTTTGGGAGACCTTTTTTGAATCGCTTTCCCTGAGTCAATTTAAAATCTTTGATGTTAGGAGCAATACGAAGTGGAATACAAGAATTCAAAAAAATCAAAACAAAGATGGCTAGTAAAGTTGGTTTCATCTGGCATAGTGTTACGCCAGATTAGAATCAAAAATTGAGCCATTTGCGTACTAATACAAAACAAAAAACGTGTTCCACGTGGAACAACTTTAATTTCTATCTGCCCAAATAAACCAAAAGAACACTTATATCGGCAGGAGAAACACCACTGATTCTTGATGCTTGTGATATCGTAACTGGTTGAATAGATTCCAGTTTTTCTCGCGCTTCGTAGGACAAGGATTTTAGTTTTGAGTAATCAAAATTATCAGGGATGCGAACACTCTCCAATCGCTGAAGTTTATCTGCATTGGTCTTTTCCTTCGCAATATATCCTGAATATTTTACTTGGATTTCCGCCTGTTCCAACACCTCGGAATCCAACTCATTCTCCTTTACAAATTCGGAAACGGAATCCAATTGAAGCATATGATCCATGGTTACTTTTGGTCTGGAAAACACCTTGAACAACTTATCGGATTGTTTCACCAATGATGAATCCAGAGACTCCAAAATTGGATTGATTTCATCTGTAGTAAAGCTTGTCTTTTTAAAGAAATGAACGAAGCTGTCCGACTTGCTCATCTTCTCCTCCATCCTTTTGAGGCGTTCTTCTTTAGCTAAACCTATTTCATAACCTTTGGGTGTGAGCCTTAAATCGGCATTATCCTGACGCAATAAAGTGCGGTATTCTGCCCTAGAGGTAAACATTCGATACGGTTCCTCAGTACCCTTGGTGATTAAATCATCCACCAAAACACCGATATAGGCTTCATCCCTTTTAAGAATAAAGGGCTCCTTTTCATTGATTTTTAAGTGGGCATTTATGCCTGCCATCAAACCTTGAGAGGCAGCTTCTTCATAACCCGTTGTTCCATTGATTTGACCAGCAAAATAAAGGTTGCTAACCAACTTGGTTTCGAGGGTGTGCTTTAATTGGGTAGGTGGAAAATAGTCATATTCGATAGCATAACCAGGCCTAAAGAATTTGACATGTTCAAATCCTTTTACAGATTTTAAAGCTTTGTATTGAACATCTTCAGGCAAGGAGGTTGAGAAACCATTGACATACATTTCCACCGTATCCCACCCTTCCGGCTCCACGAAAATTTGATGGGAATCCTTATCGGCAAAACGATTAATTTTATCTTCAATGGAAGGACAGTACCGTGGCCCAATACTTTTAATTCTTCCATTGAACATTGGTGATCTTTCGAAACCTTCCCGGAGTAAATTATGTACCAATTCACTTGTATGGGTCATATGACAATCGCGTTGGACTTGAAGTATTGGTGTGTCCAAATAGGAGAATTTTTCGGGCTGATCATCACCGGGTTGAACAATCATCTTTGAATAATCCAAGGATCTTCCATCGACTCTTGGAGGTGTACCGGTTTTCATTCGACCGCTATCAAAACCCAAATCCACTAATTGCTCCGTGATTCCAGTTGCGGCTTTTTCACCAGCTCTTCCTCCTCCTAATTGTTTCTCTCCGATATGTATCAATCCATTCAAAAACGTGCCGTTCGTAAGCACTACGGATTTAGCTCTAATCTCTAAACCAAGACTTGTTTTAACACCTACTACTTTATCCCCTTCTATCAATAAACCATTAACCATTTCCTGATAGAAATCTGCATTCGGTGTATTCTCCAAAGCCATTCTCCACTCCTCTGCAAAACGCATTCTATCATTCTGCGCCCGCGGACTCCACATGGCAGGTCCTTTGGATTTGTTCAACATCTTAAACTGTATCGCAGATTTGTCGGTAACGATTCCGCTATATCCTCCAAGCGCATCAATCTCACGAACAATTTGTCCCTTTGCGATTCCGCCCATGGCTGGGTTGCAAGACATTTGTCCAATAGTTTGAAGATTCATTGTAACCAACAAAGTGCTTGAACCCATATTCGCAGCGGCGGCAGTTGCTTCCGCACCAGCATGCCCGCCTCCTACAACAATAACATCATATTCCTTTTCAAACATACCTATGGTTCCACGTGGAACATTTTAATTTTTTCCTCTTCCTTTTCTCTCATTATTCTCTTCTCCTTATTGGACTTGTCTCCAAATCCAGCCAAATGAAGAACCCCATGACACATTACTCTCCTTAATTCATTTGAGAACGCTACATCATACTTCTTGGCATTATCTTCAACCCTGTCCGTAGATATAAAAATATCTCCCGAAATAGTGTTGCCATCCCTATAATCAAAGGTGATGATGTCAGTAAGAGTATCGTGATTTAAATATTCTTTGTTCAGCTCTAAAAGGTAATCGTCGGAGCAAAAAATATAATCTATCTGTCCGGCGGAAAAACCTTCAGAAACTATAATCCTATTTATCCAATCGACATAGTCGGATTTATTTTGGATTACCAATTCACTTTTAAAATGAAACTCAATCATTATCGAAATAAACCTTTACTTTCTTCTCAAAATTTTGCCGCAAAGGTAAAGCTTGTCTATTTAATATTTCAATGCTATTCTGGTAATTTTGAAGTAGTTCCGGTTTCGTGGTGATAGGATTGCTGAATTGATTTTGGTTAGTATTGCTTTCGCGTTCCTTTTTTTCTCCCTGTTCCATCGATGCATTTTCCAACTTCATCAATTGGTGTTGAATGTTATTGGCTTTGTTTCGCGTGCGTTCCGTGATACCATTTTCTAATAGATCATTCTCAAAATCCTCCATTTGTTGAACGAGCTTTTTGGCCAAATTCTTATCAGAAACACGCATCATGTCCTCCAACTGCTTCTCCAAATTCTCACGCAAAAACTGTTGCTCTTTATAAATCTCATACACCTCATTAAGGTCCATTTCTCCTAATCCATTACCACCAGATTGAGAACCATTTTGATTCTGACCTCCCTTTTGGCCGCCCTGTTCCTCTCCATCCTTTCCTTGCTCACCATTCTCTCCTTCTCCCATATTTCCTTTTTCTCCCTCTTGCTGACCACCTTCATTCTCGCCTTGTTTTTCTCCTTGACCTTGAGACTGTTTACCCTTTTGACCCGCGCTATTCATCTTTTCTTGAATACCCTTTTGTCCTTTAATGATATCAGGAAGTTGAAAATCCTGACCCTCACCCTGTCCTTGACCAGGGCCCATATTCTGCTGCATATTATCTAAAATGTTGGCCAAAAAATCTGCCAACGCATTCGTGGAATTTATTACATACTGTTGGTAAGATGCCCCTTGGTAAATTTGATTCTCAGCAATACTCTCCAAAGATTTATCAATGTTATAATAGACCTCGGTAATTTGTTCATTTACAAACTCCGATAACTCTGCCCTACGTAATGAAAGCGCAAACAAACTATCATCAACGTGCTCGAACAACCTCCTCAGGTTTTGTTGATCCTTAACCGTTCGTGAGAACTGGGAAATGTCTACATCAGCGCTTTGAATGTTATCAAAAAGGTTCTCTTGTTTGAATGAAAAAGTAACCAAATTATCAAGAATCTGACGTAACATCTCTGCATCCTCTGCATCAGTTTCACCACCTCCCATTGAACTTGATCTCATAGATTGGCTCATTTCTCTCATCTTCTGCGCGGCAGATTTTTGTTTTTTAGAAGCATTATTTCTAGCCTCTTTCTTCTCTTTTGATTGCGAAGATTCCTCTGCACCCTGATGCTTCTTGATTGCATTCAAAGCCTCCTTTTGGTCTTTTTTTACACCATCCGTCTTGTTTTTTTTGGTGTCAAGATCCAAAGGTTTCTGAAGTTGCTCATTCTCCTTTTCTAGCTCCCGGATTTCCTCTTCTAGGCTATCGAACTCTTCGTTAAGTTTTCCCTGTTCCTCTTCACTATCCTCCTTAAGATCAGCATTAGACAACTCCTCTTGTTTGTCCGCCAATTCCTCCAACTCCTTTGAGATTTGTGAAGCCTTTTCCGTAACATAGTACCGTTTGGTCAATTCTAAAATTTGTTCAAGATTACGGGTATTTTTTCCTTGGTTTTTACCTAGCTCTTCCAAACGCTTTTGGAGATCTTCCTTGTCAATTTTATCCGCAATCTTGTTTAGTTCTTCCAACAACTCCGCATTCTTTTTTGCCTCGGCTTCCTGTCGCTCCAAACGTTCCTGAAGCATCTTCTTCATTTCAGAATCTTCAGCATTTTTATCGATACTTTTATTCAAGTCTTTACTAAACTTCTTCATCAGCTCTTCTTGCATCTTCTGCTGCTGTAAAAAGTTTTTTATCTGACTCTTATCTTCAAAACTAAGGGACTTTTCTTCCTTCTGAATATTATTGATTTCGGAAAGTGTTTCTTCTTGCTGTTTTAAGTTCTTTAGCGATTCTCCCATTTTGTTCAAAGTAGAGTTTTGAAACTCTAATTCCTTGTTATTCAACTCATTATCATCATATAAAGATGCATTGAACACCGCACTTTTCGTAACCTTTCCACCTCTAACACCATCATTATCAACCACTTCAAAATAAAGTTTATACTTTTTGCCTGGCTGAAGGTTTAAACCTGACGGAAATGTATAATAAAACTGATACACATTTGTGTTCGGTGCTTCCAGTGAAATTCGTTGAACATTGTTAACATCATCCGAAGGATAACTGACCAAGCGTATTTCCTTCAACCCGTGATCATCGACAGCTTGACCTGTGAAATAGGACTGATTGGGATTTAATGAATCGAGTACTTGATCTACCTGCACGGTTGCCTTGGCGTCCTTAATGACATTTAGATGGTAAGCCAACTTTTCAAAACCTTGAACCCGCTCGTTCGATGTGCTGAGTTCATAATCAAAATCATTAAAAAGACGTTTCGAATTAGAAAAAACATTGTCCTCCCTATTGAATAAAAGTGACGAATCAGCAGCAATCATTTTTATCTCATCGACATGATTACCTTGAATTTTCCAGGTCACTTTTGTGCCTTCTGGGACTTCGGCATTTCCAGTTCCCGTTATTACCTCGGGTATCAAATTAAGGTACTTTGGGTATTCCAACTCCAAAGCGAAATCCACTAAAGTTGGTGTTCTATAACTATTTATAGAATAGCTTCTGGAGTTCCACCCATTGGCTGTCAAATAAAAAGATGTTTCTGGAACTGGTGCTTCAAATCTATATTCGTAAAACTCCCCTCTTCGCTGCATCAACAATTCCTCTCCATTAACAATCATCTGGACATTGTCGGGGCGAACTTCCCCAACGGTTTTTACCTGAATCGTCAGCGATTGATTGTCCAAAACCTCCAGCTTTTTATTCATCATCTGGAAAGAAAAAGGTGCTGGCCGCTCGTACGCCATATCGTAATGCATCACCCTCTGGTGTGAATTGAAGAAAGAAACAACATCCCCAGTAATCCAGATAAAGGCAAACAAGACCACAGGTATCAAAATGTACTTCGCATACTTATAACTGTCCTTGAAATTAACAGCTTCAGCAAAAGGAACAGGTCCCAAATTTGATGCACGTTGTTCAATACTGGCCATCAACAAATCGGACTTCTCTTGGTTCTCGGACAACTCCAATAGATTAAGAAGCTTGTCATCCACATTTGGAAAATGCTTTCCAATCAGTTGCGAAGCAGCTCTTTTATCGATTCCGTCACGAATTTTAAATAGATATAATACCGGAACAGCGATGTACCGATATAAAAGATACAGTTCTACCACAAGAAACAGGATGAACAGGGTAAGTCTCCACGACTCACTCAACCATAAAACATATTCAAAATATGTAATGGCCATCCAAAATAAAGTGCCAAGCGTCAAAAACAGAAAGATTCCTTTTATCAATTGTTTCGTGTAAAACCGTTTGATAAACCGTTCTAGCTTCGCTATTATGTTCTGATATGCGTTCAAAATGGAGTATAATTATTACCAAATTACCCGATCCGCTGGAAATCAGTAGAAAAAATTTGTTAAACCTTGATCTATCCACCGAAGGAGCCATACAAAAGACAGCTGCTAAATGCTTTCCTGTTCATTGGCGGCAATGTATCTTTGCCACCTAATCAAACCCTATTATGAGTCAAAAAGTACGAGTTCGATTTGCACCCAGCCCAACCGGGCCATTACATATTGGTGGTCTGCGTACCGCCTTGTTCAACTATTTGTTTGCTAAGAAAAATGGTGGTGATTTTGTACTTCGTATTGAAGATACCGATCAAAACCGTTTTGTTGAAGGTACAGAAGAATATATCATCGAAGCCTTAAACTGGTGTGGAATTCCGTTTGATGAAGGACCTGGAAAAGAAGGTGATTTTGGACCATACCGACAAAGTGAGCGCAAACAATTGTATAAAGCCTATGCGCTAAAACTAATAGAAAAAGGCAAAGCCTATTACGCTTTTGATTCCGCTGAAACGTTAGATCAGCATAGAAAAGATCATGAGGCCAAAGGAAAAACATTTATATACAATTGGCACAATCGCTTAAAGTTGACCAACTCCCTTTCACTTTCCAACGAACAAGTGAAAGAAAAAATAGCTGCGGGCAAAGATTATGTAATTCGTTTTAAGTCTCCTGAAAATGAAGAGCTGAAATTAAATGACATCATCCGTGGCGAAATAAAAATAGACACCAATATCCTTGATGATAAAGTGCTTTTTAAAAGTGATGGGATGCCTACCTACCACTTGGCCAATATTGTGGATGATCACCAAATGCAAATTACCCACGTTATCCGTGGTGAAGAATGGTTGCCTTCTCTTGCGTTGCATACCTTACTCTATGATGCCTTTGGATGGGATGCGCCAGAGTTTGCCCACCTACCATTGATTATGAAGCCTGTTGGTAAAGGAAAATTAAGCAAACGTGATGGTGAAAAGGGGGGATTTCCTGTTTTTCCTCTCACGTGGAACCAATCCGAAGGCTATCGTGAAGCTGGCTTTTTCCCAGAAGCCGTTGTCAACTTCTTGGCGTTGTTGGGGTGGAACCCAGGTACAGAGCAGGAAATTTTCAGTCTCAAAGACTTAGTGGAAACCTTTACCTTGGAAAGAGTGAACAAATCCGGTGCCCGTTTTGACCCAGAAAAAAACAATTGGTATAATCAGCAATGGCTTCAAAGAAAAAGCGATGTTGAACTTGCCACAATGTTTGCTGCCGAACTCAAAAAAGAAGAGGTTTCTGCAGAGCCTGATTACATAGAAAAGGTAGTATCGGCCATAAAAGAACGTGCCACTTTTGTCAAGGACTTTTGGGGTTTATCCGACTATTTCTTCGAAGCACCTTCTTCTTACAACGAAAAAGCCGTTAAAAAACAATGGAAAGAAGGTACACCTGAAATTATGGGGGGTGTTTGCACTATCTTGGAAAACATTGATGACTTTGAATCTTCCAACATAGAGGAAAAAGTGAAAGGGTGGATTTCGGAAAACGAGCTTTCCTTTGGAAAAGTAATGCCCCCACTACGTTTAGTTATTGTTGGGGATATGAAGGGACCACATTTGTTTGATATTATGGAATTAATTGGGAAAGAAGAAAGTATAAGCCGAATCAATACAGCGATTGCCCAGCTTTAGAATTGTAACATTATTTGACAATTGACTACTAATACTATAGTCAAGTTTTGTAATTTCCATTTCTAACATAAAACCTAAACACTATGGGCAACTATCTTTTTATACCGATTGCGTTTGTAGCACTCGTTATCCTATTCAAGTTCTTTTTTATTGTAAAACAACAGACGGCTGTTGCGGTTGAACGCTTTGGTCGGTTCCACAGTATTCGAAATTCCGGTCTGCAAATGAAAATTCCGATTGTTGATCGTATCGCTGGTCGTTTAAGTCTTAAAATTCAGCAGCTTGATGTAATCGTTGAGACCAAAACTTTGGACGATGTATTCGTTAAACTCAAAGTATCCGTGCAATATGTGGTTATTCGCGAGAAGGTTTATGAAGCATTCTACCAATTGGAATATCCGCACGATCAGATTACCTCTTATGTTTTTGATGTGGTCCGTGCCGAAGTTCCGAAAATGAAACTGGACGATGTGTTTGTAAAAAAGGACGATATAGCCATAGCGGTCAAATCCGAGTTACAAGATGCCATGTTGGATTATGGTTTTGACATCATTAAAACACTGGTTACGGATATTGATCCTGATGCGCAAGTCAAAGCGGCCATGAACCGCATTAATGCTTCAGAGAGGGAAAAAATTGCGGCCCAATTTGAAGGTGATGCACAACGAATCCTGATTGTAGAAAAAGCAAAGGCTGAAGCTGAGAGCAAAAGGTTACAAGGACAAGGTATTGCAGATCAGCGTAGGGAAATTGCACGTGGTCTGGAAGAATCTGTAGAAGTTTTGAACAAAGTTGGTATTAATTCCCAAGAAGCTTCGGCCCTGATTGTGGTTACTCAACACTATGACACCTTGCAAGCCATTGGTGAAGAAACAGATACAAATTTAATTTTGTTGCCTAACTCTCCACAAGCTGGTAGCGATATGTTGAACAATATGGTGGCCTCCTTTACAGCAAGTAACCAAATTGGTGAAGCCATGAGACGTAAGCAGAATGAAAAGGATTCTGAGGCTTAAACTAAAAACCGATAATAAAAAGGCTCCTTAAAAAAGGAGCCTTTTTACGTTAAATTAGCTTGAGGTCGATAAACTAATCTAGTTTCTTAAGCAATTTTTTTGCAATTAATGAAATTGCAACTTTTTGAAGCAAAGGCGCCAGACTACCAAGAATATTGCTTGGATATAGTTCCTCTTTGGTGTTTTGGACTGCCAGCTTTACCTTTTCCTCTTCAATTTGTCTTTGCAATTTCAAAATTTTAAGGTCGCGGTCAATCTCTTTAAATGATGTGTATTGTGTTTGAATCATAGTTCATCAAAATAAAATTTAGAAAACTTTTTTAAGAGTGGCTTTTCAATTTTGCTTCGCAACATAAAGAGTATTATACCTGTCAGTACATAAAAACCTCCTACAATTAAAAAGCCTTCCGCCGTATTTCCAAGCATTGTACCTAACCAAAAAGCAGCGCTCAATGAAAGAAACAGTAAGGCGATAGATGCAATTCCGCCAATAATAAGAACCTTGGTGGCCATGTTTATGCCCTTCATCATAGAACGAAAACTTTGGAGCTTATAAATGTCCAAACTGTTTTTTACATAGGACCTTACTCCTTCCTCCACATGATTTATCTGTTCTTTAATTTCTTCGAAAGCCATTTATTACTTCTGTAGTTGAGCGTTCTTTTCTCTTAAATCTTCAAGCTTTTTCTCCAAGGCTACTAAAATATCATCGGCCTTATAACTCATGTTAGATAGTGTGTCTTCAAGTTTTTCCTCAAACTCTACTTTTTTTGCATCAGCACTTTTACTGAATTCTTCTTTGGCATTGGTCAAGCTTTGAGATATATCATCTTTAGCTTTAACAGCACTTTTCTTGATTTTCTTTCTTGTCTTTTTTCCTTTATCCGGTGCATAAAGAATTCCGACTCCGGCTCCAACAACTGCTCCAGTTAATAATGCGGTTAATACGTTTCCAGTGTTATTTGACATAATATTTTTGTTTGTAATTAAACTTCAGTGAAAAATCAAAAAGGTTGTAAATGAATAGCCAAGGCTACATGACCCAATCGATTTACTCAAATGTAAGGGAGGATTAACGCAATGATCGATCCAATCGCTCTAAACCTTGACGCGTTAGCTAAAATTTGAAGAAATATTGCGATTTATTCCTTTTCACAGCATTTTACAGGCAACACCCTGTTCTGAGTCCTGAAGAATAAAAAGTGTGGGGATAACGGCCCTGAAGAGCCCTTGTTTAATAAGAATCTCCAATAAAAATTTAAAATTGAATAAGAAAAAGTTATACTAGTTTTTTTGCTCTAATTTGGCCCAAGTATCCCTTAAGGTAACCGTTCGGTTAAACACCAATTTTTCAGGGGTAGAATCTTTGTCTACATTAAAATAACCTAACCGTTGAAATTGAACCTGGTCTCCAATTTGAGAGTCTTTCAAACTCGGCTCCAAATAACCTGTCACTTTCTCCAAAGAATCTGGATTGACAAAATCCATAAAATCTTTATCCTTATGACTGTCAGGAGTAGGGTCAGAAAACAATCGATCGTACAATCTAACCTCGGCGGTAATTGCGTGTGAAATGGAAACCCAATGTAGTGTTCCTTTTACTTTTCGCAAACTTTCCTCTGTTCCCGAACCACTTTTACTTTTTGGGTCGTACGTACATTGTACCTCAGTAATGTTTCCGTCATCATCTTTGGTACAGCTTTCTGCTTTAATGATGTACCCATTTTTTAAACGGACCTCACCACCAAGCTTAAGCCTAAAAAACTTTCTATTGGCCTCTTCCCTAAAATCCTCTTGTTCAATATAAAGTTCACGTGAGAAAGGAACTTTTCGACTTCCAGCAGATTCATCCTCAGGGTTGTTTTCTGCATCCAACCATTCTTCTTGACCTTCCTTATAATTGGTAAGCACAACCTTCAAAGGATTAAGTACGCCCATTACACGCGGCGCAATCCTATTAAGGTGCTCCCTAACATGGAAATCCAACAAAGAAACGTCCACAACATTTTCTCGTTTCGCAATTCCAATTGTATCAGCAAAATTTCTAATGGACTCTGGGGTGAATCCTCTTCTTCGCAATCCAGAAATTGTTGGCATTCTAGGGTCGTCCCAACCTTCAACAACATTTTTTTCAACCAATTGAAGCAATTTACGCTTGCTCACAACGGTATGGCTCAGGTTCCTACGGGCGAATTCACGTTGTTTTGGACGTAATTTATCAGAAGATACCACTTGGTCTAAAAACCAATCATACAATTCTCTATGAGGCAAGAACTCCAAGGTACACAAGGAATGAGAGACTTGTTCTATGTAATCACTTTCCCCATGAGTCCAATCATACATGGGATAAATACACCAATTGGTATTTGTGCGATGGTGTGCTTTATGCAAAACGCGATACATTATAGGATCACGCATCAACATGTTGGAGGAAGCCATATCAATTTTAGCCCTCAACACATGTTCTCCGTCCTTAAACTCCCCTTCTTTCATCCCTTTAAAAAGCTTCAAATTCTCCTCAATGGAGCGATCTCTGTAGGGACTTTCCTTTCCAGGTTCTGTTGGTGTCCCTTTTTGGTTAGCTATTTCTTCTGAAGATTGGCTATCCACATAGGCTTTACCATTTTTTATGAGTTCTACGGCCCAATCATACAATTGTTGAAAGTAGTCTGAAGCATAACATTCCCTATCCCACTTAAAACCAAGCCATTCAACATCACTTTTAATGGCCTCAACATACTCTTTTTCCTCTTTTGCAGGATTGGTATCATCAAAACGTAGGTTTACCGGGGCATTATATCTCAGTCCTAATCCAAAGTTTAGACAAATGGAGCTTGCGTGTCCTATGTGCAAATAACCGTTCGGTTCTGGAGGAAAACGGAATCTCAAGTCCTCCTGAGAATAACCCTTTGTAAGGTCCTCCTCTACAATGTGTTCTATAAAATTGAGCGATCTAGCTTCTTCTGACATACCAATTATTTGATGGGCAAATGTAGTAAAATCCCCAGTTGATAGCTATTTTTCAAGCTTCTGTGTATACAAAGTAGGCGATTTCACAACACTTTTGGTATAGCCTACAACAATATCTTTCCATTCGTCGAAATTAGAGACATATTTGTTATTGGAATGCTATATGAAAAAGAGACGCCTGAACAACGTCTTTTTGAACGAATTACAATTAAGGGGCACAAACTAACAGGGCTATTAAGCCCATAACCTCTTAAATACTAACGGTGATGAAAAAAAGTAATTCAACGTATAGCATTCTAGTTCTGGCCTTGGCTTTTGTGCTGCTTGGTACATTCAGTTCCCAAGCTCAAGTGCTGAACCAGCCCGTACCAGCCGACAACCCTAACCTTGCAGGGAACTCTGCATGGACAGCTGTTTGTGCATCCTCTGGCTTCAACGAATATTTTGTAAACTTCACTTGGGATCCGCCAATGGTGGGTGGAGATAACAAGTTTATCTTAGAATTGTCCGATAGCGACGGATATTTCGCAGATCCAACAGAACTTGCTGTAGTAACAGATAAGAACACTACTTTCGATTTTGAATTCCAGTTTGAGCTTCCCGAAGACATGAGGGGCGCCAACTTTAAAATGAGGGTTAGAAGTACAAGTCCGGCCAAGACGAGTCCAGCCTCAGAGGCTTTTTCTATGTACTTTATTGACTACAATTCACCATTGCTGATTAGCGAAAATGGTAGTGGGAGCATACCCTCTGGAGGTCAAATACAAATATGTGGAGGAGGTTCGGTAACCTTAAAACCCCACAATATCCCAAATGCCGATACATATATATATAATTGGTACCGTAGTGGAACGTTACTAGCAGAAAAATCGGAAAGCATCACCGTTTCCGATTCAGGCATGTACTACGTGGAACTCGATTATGGAGATTGTTCAGGTTCGGCAAATACACTCTCCAACACAATTGAAATAACTACAGGAACAAGTTCCGGATTAGCCATCAATGGCGCAAGCAATATTGAAGTTTGCCCTGGAGAAACGTATCTCCTCGAGGCTAATATTACAGGGATGGGTTTAACATATACTTGGTACAAGGATGGCACAATAATAAGTGGCCCTACTGTTGATGGAAGTACTTACACCGTTGATGCAGGCATTACTGGTTTCGAAGGTTCATATGAGGTAGAGGTTGATGGAGCCGGAGTTTGTAAAGAATTGTCGGCACCTGTAACAGTTTCAAGTTCAGGTTCTTATGAAATAACATTAAACAACGCAGAAAGCATTGTATTGCTTCCTTCACAATCAAAAACGTTATCCGTTGCCACAACGGCAACAAGTGCCTCCTACCAATGGTTCAAAGATGGTTCTGCCATTACCGATGCAACAAACAACACATTAGATATTAATGAAGTAGGGGAATACTACGTTGAAGTTACTGAAAACGGAGGTCCATGTACACCGGCCCCGATGACTTCTGCAACAACAACTGTTGTTTCCCCCGATTCCTTTGAGTTTGTAGTGGATTATGTAAGTTCATATACCTCTTGTGAAAGCACAGATGCTACCTTGAGTCTTACTACAATCAATGCTGTAAGCGAAAATGGAGCCACTACAGATGTAACCGGGGATTTGCAGAGTTCATTTAACTATCAGTGGAAACTAAATGGAGCAGATATACCTGGAGAAAACTCAAAGACCATAACAATATCAAGTCAAGAGGGTAATGGAAACTACTCCCTGTTTGGCTCATTGGACACATTTGATTCAACTTCCAACAGTTTGCAGGTAAGACTTGCTTCTAACGAAACCTTGACAATAACAACAAATGGCACGGTCCTATGTGAAGGAGGAGAGGCAATAGTCCTTAGCAGTGCCACTGACCTTACTAATGAATCATTTGAATGGAAAAAAGATGGCGCCGTGGTTAGTTCATCATCTGAAAGCTTAACTGTTAGCGAAACGGGTGTATATCAATTGGTAATCACTACCAACGAATGTCCATTGGTTTCCAATGAAATTACAATTACAGAGTTTGATGAATCGTTATTAGTATTGGATAAAACCCAAGACCTCATCATCATTGAGGGAGAAACTAAAACCCTTACGGCTAGTGGTGCCGGTTCTTATGAATGGTATGATGCCGGAAACAACCTAATTTCTTCAAGCAGTTATTACGACTTTAATGAAGAAGGGGAATACCTGCTGATTGCAACCTTTGGAACTTGTACAGTTAGCAGAGTAATCACCGTAACCTATAGGGATATGTTCGCCATACCAAATGTTATTACAACAAATGGCGATGGTATCAACGACCTATGGGTGTTGCCAAACACATATTCCAGAGACCCAAATGTTCTTGTCACCATTTTTAATGAGCGGGGAGAACAAGTATTTAGCCAAGCTGGCTATGAAAACAATTGGCCTCAGTCCACCACATCTTTCAATAGACAAAACATGATTTTCTATTACAAGATTACACGTGGTGGCAAAAGCCTAAAACAAGGAACCATCACTGTTATTAAATAAGCAGAAATGCAGACCAAAAAACCTCTACTACTACTTACTATCTTGCTACTTGCCTTCTCCGGAATGAGGGGACAAGAAGGAGAAGCGTATGTGCCATATAATGTACCTTCCCAAAACCTTTTAAAATTTAATAGGTTCTTGTTGAACCCAACGTTTTCCACGGTAAGGGAAGACAAATCGTACATCAACCTGTTTCACAGAAACCAGTCAGTATCTTTTGACGACAACAACCAGGTTTACTTCTTGAGTTATAGTGGTAGAGTAAGTGATAGAAGTGGTGTTGGTCTTAGCTTGTTTACAAATAGAGAGGGTCTTTTCAACAACTTTGGTGTCCACGCCAATTATGCCTACGGTGTTCGTTTGAGTCCAAAAAGTACATTCACCTTTGGGGCCAATGTAAGTTACTATCAAAGTGCATTTAATCAGGATAGGGTAAACTCTGTTGAGGTAGATCCTTTTTTAAACACTTTGGAAAGCAGTTCCCTTGTAAGCTTTCAACCTGGTTTCAACTTCTCCATAGGTAAATTCGATATCGGTGGTTTTGCAGAAAATCTTTTCGATTACAACCTGAAAACCAGTGAATCAGTAACCGATTTTAATGAAAAAACCTATTCTGGGCACCTACAATATACCCATCAGTTTGAAAACGGTTCTGGGATTATGGAAAGTGCTCGCTTAATGCCTTTGGCCAGAGTACGGAAAGTGGGCGAACAAGACATTACCCTAGGTGGAAATTTAATTCTTGACCTACCTAAATTAGGTTGGGTTCAAGCCGGTTATGATGATTTTTACGGAGCTTCCGCGGGACTGGGTTTCAACCTTACCAAAAACATCTCCCTAGGTTATACTGTGGAAAAAGGATTGTCTAACGAATTCGAAAACTTTGGGGTTACCCACGAAATTTCATTGGCCTATTCCTTTACACCAAATCTTACCGAGGATCGTGTAATGTTGGAGAAAGAGGGCGAAGAACTGGTTTCCAATGATGAAGATGTACCACAAGACAGTTTAAACATTAGCGATAAAGACCTTGAAATTGCGCAGTTACAAGATAAACTGGCCGAAAACGATGCCATTTTAGACGAATTGTTAATGCGCCAAGATTCCATAGAATCAACACGTAAAGAAGATTTGGAAAGACGCTTTGAGACCGTAATGAAAATGGTTCAGCGCGAAACCCGAGGTCAAAACCCTGCCTTGGAGCAAAAAGCCAAGGAAGTTTACTTTGCCAACATGGATAGTTCGAATATAGTGACCAGAAGAAAGCAACCTTTGGCCAATCATGGTTTATCCAACAATACCTCCACTAAAAAGGTAATCAAGATCAACCAAACCAAGGCCAATACCGGTGCAACTTATGCATCCAATTCCAATGCAAAAAAGGATAATACCTATAGGCCTGCCAAAAGTAAAAAAGCTGGGTTCAAATCACATGCCGTACCCAATGTGGAAAGCGGTCATTATTTGATTGCTAACGTATTTAGGGACACCAACAACCTCAACGCCTTTATAGATAAGCTTAGAGCTCAAGGGATTGATGCAGACTATTTTCAAAATCCTAAAAACGGTCTTAACTACGTATACATTGGCGACTTCAGCAACAAAAACGATGCTATAGAAGCTTACCACACCAAAATGGATGGCAAATACCAAGGTGATGCATGGGTAATGAACGTTAACGGAAGTAATTCTCAAATCGCCGGATATTCTGGAGAAATCAATAAACGTAACTCCAAATACGGAAGCAATCTATTGTCCAAAAATGTAACAGGAAGCTCTAACGGAAGTCGCCATGTAGTTATTAGAACTCAATCTGGTGATGGCCTACCAGAGGGATACTACATCATTGCCAACGTTTTTGAAAACTCCTCAAGTGCAAAAGCATTTGTTAAAGAGCTGAATTCAAGGGGCTTGCATGCCAGCTATTTTATTAGTCCACAGGACAAAAATAGATATGTGTATTTAAAGAAACACGAAACCTGGAACAACGCCCTAACCTCTTATTACACCAAACTAAACGCTTCGTATGACGACGATATGTGGATTATGCGAATAAAACCAAACACAACCATTTAACCACCAAACCTATGAAGAAATCACTACTCAGGTGGGGCACATTTATTTGTATACTATTATTTGCGTATACAGGTACATCACAGGTTAAAAATGACTTTGATGTTCGTTATGCAAATGAACTGAGGGGCGACCTAACCTTTATTGCCAACAATATAGTAAACCGGGATGAAGGTGGCGATGACCCAGAAGACCCCTATAATTCAACTGGTTGGAGATCAGAGTACAATGATCGGCTGAACATGCAATACATCGATATTGATGGCGACCCTTCTACCTTTAGCTCCAGTAGTGCAACCCTTGCCGTGCCGGACTCTAACTGTTCCTTGGTGCGATATGCTGGTTTATACTGGTCCGCCGTTTACCGAGACAACAATAGAAATAGTGATTTTAACGAAGTTAAATTCAGAGTGCCCGGCGGTTCATATGTAGACCTTACGGCGGATGAAATTCTGTTTGACGGTGAAGGTGATGCTGATTTTGGAAACTATGCTCCATACGCCTGTTATAAAGATGTAACCTCCATAATAACAGGGCTTGCCAACCCAGATGGGGAATATTTCGTGGCAAATGTTAGGGCCAGTTCTGGAGATAACGTACAAGGCGGTGTTTCCGGTGGTTGGTCTTTGGTTGTGGTATATGAAAACCCGACTCTTCCTGGTAAGTACATTACCACTTTTGATGGATATGCCGGGATAAAATCCGGGGAAACCGTAGATATTCCTTTTAGTGGATTTACCACTTTACCAGCTCCTTTCCCAGTAAACGCAAAACTTGGTGTTGCGGCCTTGGAGGGAGATAACCGAATCAGTGGAGACCAATTGGCTATTAGAGCGGACAGCAACGCATCGTTTACCACTTTATCAAACACGGCCAACCCTTCAAACAACTTTTTTAACAGTAATATTACGGACGAGGGAGTTATTCAAACAAACCGTAACCCGAACAGTGTTAATACATTGGGTTGGGATGTTGACCTTTTTACAATACCAAACCCAAGTCAATCAGTAATTCCCAATAGCGAAACAGGGGCCACTTTACGGGCCTCATCATCTCAGGATAAATACGATATATTCTTCACCTCGTTAGATGTTGAGATCATTGAGCCTTTAATGAACTTGGCAAAGACCGTAGAAGATATTGGAGGTAATGACATTACCGGACAAGGTGTTAATCTAGGTCAATATTTGGACTATGTACTTAGTTTTCAGAATGTTGGTAACGACGACGCCATCAACTACACCATACGAGACGTGCTGCCAATCAATGTAACGCTGGATGAATCCAGTATTACAATGCCAGCGGGTGTAACCTATACCTATGATCCTGCGACAAGGACCGTATTGTTCACCGTTCCCGATAACATTATCGAAGAAGGAGACCCAGCAGGAAACATTCGTATGCGCGTGCAGGTGGCCGAAAACTGTTTCGATTTTGTTAATGCATGTACCGATATCATTCAAAATTTAGCTTATTCAACCTATCAAGGAGCCATCAACTCGGCCCAGATTACCGACGACCCTTCCGTTTCTGAATTTAATGGTTGTGGATTTGGTACGCCAGGAGCCACAAACTTCTTGTTGGACGACCTTAGCGCATGTAATTTTACTAGAACTGTACAATTGTGTGGTGATGACGTATTACTAGATGCAGGGGATAATTTTGACAATTATATCTGGTACCGCGATGAAAATGGAAATAATACCATTGATGTTGGTACGGACACCGTAATTACTGATGGGGATTCCGACAACGACCCCAGTACCATAGTGGTTACTGAAATTGGCACCTACATTGTCGACAAACAAGTGGCCGACCCATGTAAGGATTTCCAGGAAATAATCAACGTAGAGCTGTTTGGTTCAGTACAATCCAACCCCATTACTGCATTGATCAATGACACTACCAATACCATAGACGGAGATATAGAAATATGTCCAAATGATGGTAGTGAGTTACCAGAGATTTTCTTGTGTGGACTTAATGATACCGAACTCATCCAAATAAACATTCCAGATGCCACAAGCATTGTTTGGGAACAATTGGATGAAGCAAGTTGTGGTGCCGCAGTCGATGGCTGTGCCAACACAAACACTGGTTGTACGTGGAACACCGTTGATACAGGAAACGACTTTATGGCCTCTGATACCGGTCAATACCGATTGGTGATCAACTACCAAAATGGTTGTTTCAGCAGGTTCTATTTCAATGTTTATAAAAACCCATTGGACCCTCAGTACACCAGTAGCGATATTATTTGCGATACACCTGGTAACATAACAGTGACCAACATGCCTTTAACCTATGAGTTCCAACTTGTAGACCAATCAACAGGCAACGTTTTGGTTCCTTACAACTCCAACCCAAGTTTCGACATCGCCAACAACGGTGCTTACATGGTGGAAATGAGACAACAAGGCGTAACCGATGGTTGTGTTTTTGTTTTGGAAAACATTGGAATTTTAGAAAGAGATTTTCAAGTAGATGTTGTTCCTCAAGATACGGACTGTAACGGATTAGGAGAAATTGCCATTTCCGTGCTCAATGTAGAGGCTCAATATTATTACGAAATTTCTCAAGGAGGTACCATAGTAGATACCTATGGACCATCCAACGATAATAATTACACTTTTGTAAATTTAAACGATGGTGTTTATGACGTTACTGTTACCACCGACGATGGTTGTGACTATACAGAACAAGTTACCATTAACGACCTCACCGATCTTGAGCTATCTGCGAGAGTATCTCAACATATTACCTGTAAAGAAGGTAATATTCTTATGGAATCAACAGGCGGTAAAACTCCGCACACCTATGCTATATGGTCTTATATTGATGATAATGGAGTAACCCAAATTTCATATCCTTCGGTCAATGATATTCCGGCATCCGCCTACCAAACCAGTCAAATCTTTGACATTCTTGACCCAGGGCAGTACACCTTTGTTGTTGTAGATAGGAACAACTGCCATGATATTTCCAACACGGTTACGATTGAATTTAGACCTGCTGCGGATTTTGACCCAACAACGGTCACGGATGTACTTTGCTATGGCGATGCAACAGGTGCTATTACCTTTAACCTAATCAGTAGTAACGGATATCAGTTAACTTACTATTTGTTTGATGCAACCGGTTTTGATGAGGATAATTTTGATGTGAACAATGCTTTGGCCACCAACACATCTGGAAACTTCCCAGGGTTGACAGATGGTGATTATGTAGTGGTCATCAATCAAAGAAAAGGTAGTGCAGATTGTGATTATTTTGAATATTCCACTATATCTGCTCCATCATTTGCATTGGATGCAGATGCCGTATTGATACAAGATTACACCTGTTTGCAAGACGGCATTATAGAAACTCAAAATGTAACAGGCGGAACAGCTCCTTATGAATACAGCATTGACGGGGTTAGCTTTGGTGCATCTCCAACATTCAGCAATCTTACCGATGGAACCTATACAGTCACTATAAGGGATGCCAACGGATGTATTTTTGTGACGAATTCCATTACCATTGATCCCTTGGATCCTCCAACGGATATTGATTTTTCAGCGACCAACCCTCTTTGCCCAACATTTGTTTCGGATGTAACCTTGTCCGTAACGGGAGGTGAGCCTAATTTGGTTTACGAAATTATTTCTCCTGCTGGAAGTGCGGTGAACAACGGTAACAATGCCACTTTTTCAAGTTTAGCTCCTGGAACTTATTTGTTCAGGGTTACCGATAATGATGGCTGTTTCTATGATGAAAGCTTCACAATTGACCCGGTGACCGAAATTTCCGTTACAGGACAACTAATCAGCAATATTACTTGTTTTGGTGATAGCGACGGTGAAATCGAATACACCGTAAACAACTTCAATACAGATTATGATTATTCCGTAACCGGTCCTGCAAGTTTCTCTGGAACTGGTGAAACCAACGGTACTATTTCCTTAACCGGATTGGCCGAAGGAACATACACGATCACTGTTACGGACAATTTCACAAGCTGTACCGATACAGTTGATGTTACCATAGCAGCTCCTCCCGCAGCAATAACAGCTCCTGTTACCATTGTCCAGCCGACTTGTTTGGCCGATGGCTCGGTTGATATTGCCGCAGCCGGTGGATGGGGAAGTTATACTTATGAAATTACTGCCGGACCAGCTGGATATACCCTTCCAGCTACACAAACCAATGGCCTTTTCAGCGGTTTAACCATTGGAGGTTCTTATACCTTTACGGTTACCGATGCCAATGGTTGTGTGCACACCGATAACTTCACCATAAATGAAGCTGTTGCTCCGGTTTTAGAAATTGTTCCCAACGATATTTGTTATGATGATGCTGTTGGATTAACCTTAACGGCAAATATAACATCTGGTGGCGATGGTAATTACGAATATAGCCTAAACGGAGGTCCATTTGTATCCAGTAATGTATTTACTGGTTTAGGACCAGGAACTTATACGGTTGATGTAAGAGATGGGAATGATTGTAACGATACAGCTTCCATAACCATAGACCCAGAACTTAGTGTTATTGCATCAGCTCCAAACATTACAGCTTGTGCTACAGATACCGATATCACCATTACTGCTGCAGGTGGCGATGGAAACTATGTATATGCCGTGGTTGCAGATGGAGCAACACCAACTGCTGGCGATTTTGCAACAACGAACCCTGTTACGGTAACAAGTGCCGGCGATTACGATGTATATGTTAGGGACAATAATGGAGCTTCGGGATATTGTGAGGCCAATTACGACATTACTATCATTCAGGATGATCCATTGGCCATTTCCATTACCAATACCGATATTCTTTGCAGTGGTGAAGCTCAAGCGCAAATTACCATTACAGCAACCGGTGGAGAAGGTCCTTATCAATACAGTATCGACAACGGCGCCAACTACCAAACATCAAACACCTTTGTAAATCTTCCAGCCGGAAGTTATAATGTTCGTGTAAGAGACGCCAACAATTGCGATATAACAGAAATTTATACTATTACCGAGCCATTGACCCTTTCTGCCTCCGCTGCAGTAACCGCTTTGGCCGAATGCTACCCTGGAATGGGTGCTGAGGTTCGAATCACCAATGCCATTGGTGGAACCGCCCCTTACGAATATAGTTTTGATGGTGGTTCTAACTATGTGGCTAGTTCAATAGGATATTTAATGCCGGGTACACATACCCTTTACATTAGAGATGCCAACTTGTGTACTTATCCCATGTCGGTAACCATAGACCCAGAACCAACACCTCCAAACGCAACTCCTGCGATAGACTACGAGTGTGATGGCGAAGGAATTATCACCGTTACCCCGGATAGTGCTGATTTCGACTACACTTATGAAATAAATGGTGCTCCAAACACGCCAGACACTTCGAATGTATTTAATAATGTGCCTGTTGGCACACATACCATTACCGTAAACTATACCAGCAATATAGCTCCATCTCCGAGTGTTTTGCTTTCTGAAAACTTTGGAACAGGGCCTAATACCAGTATTCCTGAAGTAGATCCAGCCTATTGTTACGAGCCACAAAACGGAACCGTAAATTCATGTGGGTGGACCATCAATAACAGAATTCAAGATGGAGAATATTCTGTAACACAAAATATTGTAAATCCTTATGGTTCCTGGTTAAGTCCTAATGATCATTCTGCCTTGCCAAATGGTAGGTTCTTGGCCATGAATGTAGGAGGTGCTGTAGGTCCAAATGGGATTATATACGCTAAAAGAGGCATAGAGGTTGTTGCCAATAGGGATATTACCATATCGCTTTGGGCATTCAACCTGCTAAGAAATGGAACTGGCGGGGCGGATCCAGATATCGATATACAATTGGTAGACGGTGGTGGAACTGTTATTGCCAGTACTACAACAGGTAACGTACCAAAAAATAATGGCGCAAACGATTGGCAAAATTATTCAGTAACCCTAAATCCTGGGGCAAACACCAATCTTGATATTGTTATCCGAACCAATTCTGCGGTTACTGGAGGAAACGATATTGCCATAGATGATATTGAAGCATTCCAAACCCCTGAGGTTTGTACAGAATCATTGACCTTCGATGTTGTAATTGAAGATGGCCATGCTTTTGATGGTGCTATCACCGCATATACTGATCTTACCTGTAACAGCGCTGCGGATGGAACAATAACCTTTGAAGCAGAAAACTTTGATCCAGCTACAGGATTTACCTATCAAGTTGATGGCGGTGCGGTTTCTGCTGCACAGTTCGCAAGTCCAATTACCGTTACCGGTCTAGCCGTTGGTGCACACACGATCAATATTGTTGATTTAAGAGACCCTGCCTGTGCTGTAGTATTGAATCAAACACTTATACAACCTGATGTGTTGGATGTTACTGCATCCATCACCAACGAACTTACGTGTACCAACGGAGGTGCAACAATTACTGCAACAGCTACAGGGGGAACACCGGTTTACCAGTATCAATTGGAAGATAGTGTAGGAACCGTAATTACCGCATTCCAATCATCCAATGTATTCACCGGATTGGCTGCTGGCGATTATGTAGTACGTGCAAGAGACACCAATCTATGTGAAGACACAACCAATATCATTACAGTTGACCCACCGGCAACCATAGTATTTACCTCAACGCCTACCGCTTGTTATAGTGGTAACAATGATGGAAGTATACAAGTAGATGTAACCGATGGAAACGGAAACTATCAATTTAGCTTGAATGGTGGTCCATGGATTACACCGACCCCATCAACGGCAACAACGTATACATTCTCTAGCTTAACCGCTGGAACATATACCATAGATGTGCGCGATGAATACGGTTGTGCCGGTATTCAACAAACTGTGACCATTGAAGATGCCTTGGTAGCCACGGTAGATGTTGTGGATGTTTCAACCTGTGCCGATGGTAGCATTACTGTTACCGCTTCGGGAGGAACACCGACATTGGAATATGCGTTTGTTCCAACAACAACAGATCCGACTGGATTGTTCTCAACAACCAATGTGTACACGGTTACTGCCGGCAACGAAGGCACTTTTGATGTGTATGTAAGGGATAACTCGGCTACAGTACCGTATTGTGAATACATGGAAACGGTAACTGTAAATCCTGCAGTCCCATTGACCATGACCGCAACACCTACGGACCCAGATTGTCATGATGGCACTGGAAATATTTTAGTGGATATTACATCAGGTGTAGCTCCATATACAATTCAAATTATTGATCTGGACAATGGAGGTGCCTCCGACCAGACCGATACCAATGTATTGACCTCAAACAGAACATATTACAACCTAATGCCCGGGAATTATACAATAAATGTAACGGATGCATCAGGATGTACCATTACCGATACACAAACCATAAACAACCCAGATGAACTAACGGGAGTAGTAAGTGGTATCACTCCTCCAACCTGTACTGGATTGGCAAGTGATTTCGGATTTGGTTTCTCAGGTTACCCAACAACTTTGGGCACTATAGAGTTTAGTGCCGATGGAGGTACTACTTGGATTGGTGACAATTCCAACCCAGGTGTTTCCGATCAGCTTACCGGTTATAACTCTGGTGATACTGTTTATCCTTCCATGAGAACGGTAGATGGTTCAGGAAATACTATCTGTCAAACAGACCTACCCCCTTTTATTATCCCTTATCCTTTGGATGATTTGGATATTACTATTTCTGCATTGATAGTGAACTGTAACGAGCTTCAAGTAACCGTACAAGGATCAGAAGGTGCTCCGGGATATGAATATGCCTATTCCGATGATCCCGCCAATTTTGATCCTGCAACAGCCACTTGGAACCCAGGTGGAAGTTTTGACAATCTTGGCAACCCAGTTACTGCAGGTCATGGTATGTACCAATGGACTGGTTTAGTTCCTGGTAGAACCTATGTTTTCTATGTACGGGACAGCGGTGGATGTGTTAGACAGAGTAATGTCAATGTTAATGATTTGATTACCGTTCCTTTGGAAATCACATCTACGGCCACACCTAGTTGTGCTGGTTTAAACAATGGAAGCATTACCTATACTGTAACCGATAACCAGGCTCCTTTTGAAACTCAGTTTAGATGGAATTTCTATGATATGAGTTCCGGTTCTCCTGTTTTGGTAAACAGTAGTGGAATCGTTCCCTATTCTTCCCCTCAAGATATCACATTAACTGGCCTAGCTGCAGGAAACTATTATATTGAAGTAATCGAAGTTGATGGTTCCAACAATGATAGTTGTGTGGGAGCTACAGAAAACCTGTTGCTGGAAGAACTCGATCCTTTATCTGGAACACCTGTGGTATTACAAGACATTAGTTGTAACGCTCCTGGACTTATCCAGATTCAAAACCCATTGGGTGGTGGTGGAATATACACGTATACGGTTACAGGTCCAGCTGGCTTTACTACGATTACTTCAACTTCCGATAACCCTATCGAGATTCCAGCAAATTCACCTGCTGGTAACTACGATATAACCATGGAAGATCAATACGGTTGTGGTGTGAACTTAGGAACAGTTCCTTTGACCTTAACACCAAATCCGACAATTGACAGTATTCTTATTGATAGTTGTTCCATACCTATTACGGTAACTATTAATGCAACAACAACGGCTGCTCAGGTATTCTATTCTTTGGATGGTGGAGCAACTTATTTGGATAACGGCGGTGTATTTACCAATGTATCGCCAGGAACCTATAATGTAGCAATTATTGATAGTAATGGCTGTACCGATACCGATGTTATCGATGTTCATCCGCCATTGGAGTTCACTGCTATTCAAACTGTTGCTTTGGATTGTGAGCCTGGTGCCGCGGCCAATGCCGAAATTGAAATTGAGGTTATTGCCGGTTCAGGTAACTACGAATATTTAATAGATGGACCAGGTGCTAACGATCAAGTTAGGGCAGTACTTCCTTCCAATCCATTTACTTGGACAGGAGCTGCAGCTGCCGGAAGCTATGATGTAATAGTATTTGATATGGGAACAGCACCACCAAACTGCTCTCAGACCATTACTATTGATGTTCCGGATGCACCGCTACCGAGCTTTACAGAAACCCATACAGACGTAACATGCTTTGGAGCAGATGATGGTACCATTACCCTCACAGAAGTGGATACAGGAGTAAACCCAATAATCTATACACTTACCCCTATGCCTGCTGGAGCTGTGTTAAATGGAAATACGTTCGAAAACCTTCCAGCGGGAACATATAGCGTGCGTGGTGTTGGTTCCAATAGTTGTTTTGATGACATTTTCAACATTGTTATTTCAGAACCTGCTGCTATATCCGTTCCAGCTCCTTCAGTAGTTGAATATGGGTGTACTACAGGCAACAATACAAACAATGCGACCATTACAGTGGATACAGCCTCCATAACTGGAGGTAGCGGAAACTACGTTATCTATGAGTTTATCAACGATGCTGGTTCTGTAGTAGTTCAATCTGGAAGCAATCCTGTGTACACAGAAACCGACATTAACGGAGGTAACTACACGATCAATGTATATGACGACAACGGTTGTTTGGGAACAACCACAGCTACCATTGCACCTTTCGATAGCTTGGACAATGCCACTATTGCCATAGATGCTGTTGCTACTTGTGTAACTGGTGAGGATATTACCATTACCGCAATTGGTTCTATCACGAATTCAACAACAAATCCTGCAAACTATCAGTTTAGAGAATTGTCTTCTGGTGTTTTCCAGGCTTCAGGTAGTTTTACTGGACTAAGTGTTGGCACACACAATTTCGAAGTAAGAAATACAGTAACAGGGTGTATCATTACCGTTTCTCACGAAGTGGCTGATCCAGAAGTATTGGATTTCAATGTAGTAAACACTACAGATATTACCTGTTACGGAGATACCAATGGTGCTGTAGAATTGAATCTTGTTGATGGTTCCAGCGTAACCTATGCAAGCGCTACAAGCTATACCTTGTACTATGATATAAACAACACGCCTACCAACTTGGGTGATGATGTAACGACCACAGGTTCTGATACAGATGGAAGTTTTACCATCTCAGGACTTGCCGCGGGAACTTATTACATCGAAGTAACCGATACCAACCCTCCAGGTGCGGCTTGTGTGTACAGTGAATCGTTCAATATTGCAGGTCCTGCTGCGGCCATTGCTGGAGCAACCGTAGTTACGGATATTACCTGTGTGGGTAACGATGGTGCTATTCAAATTACCAATGTTACCGGTGGTTGGGGCGGATACTCCTATTATGTAGGAACCACTTCTCCAACAGGACCTGGTGATTATGTAGCAAGTCCAAACTTTACCGGACTTGCCGTTGGTACTTACGAAGCTTGGGTAATCGACTCCAGTGGTTGTGAACAATTAGTGGATACCGTAACCCTTGCTGATCCGATTCCAATTACAGCAGCGTTGCAAGTCAATGTTGAAAACTGTGCCGACCTACAAGGTGAAATCCAAGTAATAGGAACAACTGGTGGTCAGGGAAGTAATTATACTTACCAATTGATTAGAAATGGATCTAACGTAGGTTCTCCACAAACCAGTGATGTTTTCTCTGGATTGGGTGCCGGTTCTTACGAAGTATTGATTGCAGATCAGTGGTCTTGTACTACAACAGTTGGTCCGGTAGTCCTTACAGATGCCATGACTGCAAATACTACTGTAGTAAAACCAATTGACTGTACCGTAGACCCAGGAGGTCAGATTACGGTTAACGTTTCAGGTGGTTCTTCCAACTTGACCTTTGATGTAGTTTATCCTGATTTAACAACAACCGACAGTAATACTACTGGTGTATTTACTGGACTTACCCAACCAGGTGTTTACACCTTTACGGTAACTGACAATGATACAACTACACCTTGTACCATTGTGGTTACACAAGAGTTAGATGATAAGGTTGATCCTATTATCGACGATGTTATTGTTGATGATGTGAACTGTTTCGGAGGTTCCGATGGTAGTTTGACCGTAGTATTGGACCCAGCAACTGTTGTTGACCCGGTATATACATATGAACTATATCAAATGTCTGACTTGGTAAATCCATACCGATTTGCACAGTCAAGTCCTGTGTTTGACAATCTACCTGCTGGAGATTACCAAGCAAGAGTGATTTCATCACGAGCTTGTGAAGATACGTTTGATGCTACTGTAGGAGAACCAACAGTATTAAATGCTTCTGCAACCGCAACCGCTTTTGCTTGTAGTCCTAGCAATTCTGTTAACGAAGCAACGGTAACGGTAACGGCAACTGGTGGAACAGCACCATATTTCTATAGTTTTGAAGGAAACAGCTTTACTTCTAACGCAACTTTTGATGTAGTGGATGATGCAACTGTTCAAACCATTAACTATATAGTAAGGGATGCCAATGGATGTGAATATCCAGATAGTATTACGGTTCAACCTTTGAACACTTTCACATTAGCTGTCAATCCCGATGTTGCCATCTCCTGTGTCAATCCAGAAACAGTAACCTTAACTGTTACGGAAAGCATTGGTGGTGATACCTATACTTTTGAATTGTTGCCAGTTGGAAATCCTTATGGATCAATGACTGCTTCAACCAGTACAACAGCTACTTTTGAGTTGACAGAGCCTGGCAGCTATACGTTCAGGGCAACTAATGATACTACTGGATGTTATGTAGAAACTATGCACACCATAGCTCCATACGATACCATCGATGTTGTGGCCACAGCTACCGCACCGGCCATGTGTTTTGGTGATGCAGGAACTCTGGAAATAAATGTAACCGGATATACAGGAGCATACGATTATGAGGTGTTCAATGCCAATGGTACAACCACGGGAATAACCGGAAGTGGAAATACAACCACCAATCCAATGTCTATAACAGATCCATTATTGGTCGGTGGAAACTACTTCGTACGCGTTTCAGAAACAGGTTATCCAGAATGTATTGAAGACTCCAATACCATTACCATAGTTTCTCCAAGTTCAGCCTTGGATTATACACCACAAGAAGTAGCCAATGTAACCTGTACCAATGATCAAGGTGAAATATTGATAGCTCCAACAGGAGGTTATGCACCATATGATATTGTGTTGACCAACACGACCACATTGCAAGTTTACACTGTGAATGATGTGCCTAGCCATGTATTCACAGGTTTATCTGCTGGAGTTTATACGGTAAGTGTTACCGATGATGGTGGCTGTATTGAAGATAGAGGATTGACCTTAATTGAGCCTGTCCCAATTGTAGCAGATATAGACGCTGCCCCAATTGACCTACTGTGCTTCGGAGCAGAAAGCGCATCTGTATGGGCTCATAATGTATCGGGTGGAGAAGGTTCTTATGTATATCAATTAAATTATTATGATTCATCAGGTACCAACATCGTATTCACAACGGGTGAGCAAAGCGGTGATACTTTCACTGGATTGGGTGCCGGAATCTACAGCATTACTGTATCCGATGGTTGGAACTGTGGTGTGGAAACCCCTCAGGTAACCATCACCGAACCAACCGAAGTAATGGCCTCATTAATTGAAGTGAGTGAAATGACCTGTAACGATGATGCACAGATTATGTTGAGCGCTGCAGGTGGAACAGCACCATATTTCTATAGTACGGATGGAATCAATTTCAGCGCCATGAGTGGTGGAGATACCCATACGTTCGATGTAGGACCGGGTGTTTACCAATATTATGTTCGCGATGCCAATGGTTGTGATGCTATGATATCAAACCAAGTAACTATTGATGAAGTTCCAGAATTGATGCTTGAAATTGACGAATCAGCAGCCTTGATAAACTGTACGGGAGAAGCATCTGCAACCATTATTGCGCAAGCAACAGGTGGCCTAGGGAACTATAGCTATGAATTGTTCAGCGATGCTACATTGACCAATTTAGTTGATGGTCCACAAGCCAGTGGAACGTTTAACGGACTAATGGCCGGTGATTATTATGTACGAGTAACCAGTGAGGACTGTGTTGAGGTCTCACCTGTGATTACCATTATAGATCCAGAACCATTGGTGATAGAAACAGAAGAGTTTACAAATATTACATGTTCAGGAATGAACGATGGTACTATTACTGTTGAAGTGTCGGGTGGAACTGGTGAGATTCTTTATGCGATTTCTCCAAATCTAGATCAGTTTGATACGACGAACACATTTACTGATCTAGAACCCGGCATATATGACGTAATCGCCCAAGATGTAAATGGATGTTTCATCACCTTCCAATTCGAGCTTACACAACCGGAACCTGTTGTGGCAGAAGCTATCAACATTATGGATGAAGTGTGTTTTGAAAGCGGTGATGGTTCCTTTGAAGTTCAAATATCTGGAGGTACCGCACCTTATGAAACCAGTTTAAATTCCAGTGCCGATGCAAACTTTGTTCAAGACCAGTTCTTGTTCCAAGATCTAACTGCAGGAACACATGTTGTTTTTGTAAGGGATGCCCAAGGTTGTGAAACCAACGTAATTGTCGAAATAGAGCCCGGTGTTAACCTTGCTGCTACAGTAACACCTATGTACGAGTGTACTGGAAATATTCCAGACAATTATTTGGATATTGTATTGGAGGACGAATCTATTGTGGCCGATCTTATGTACGCCTTGGATTCTACAGATCCATCAGATATGCAATTGACTGCGGACTTCACCAATATGACTCCCGGTGATCACTATCTGACCATTGCACATGCTAACGGGTGTATGACAACCTACGAATTTACCATTGAAGCATACGAACCATTAACATTGACATTGGAGAATAACAATATCAACCAAATTACAGCAATCGCTGAAGGTGGTGTGGAAGATTATACCTTCTACTTCAACGATATTGACAATGGAACCGACAACACATTCTACATCAACAGAACAGATACGTATACGGTAACAGTGGTTGATCAGAATGGTTGTGAGGCTACTGCAGAGATATTCATGGAGTTCATAGATGTTGAGTTCCCGAACTTCTTTACCCCAGATGGAGATGGATTGAACGATCTGTGGATTCCGGATAATATTGAGGGCTTCCCGGACGTACTAATTAAGATTTATGATCGTTATGGTAGAGTAGTGGAAGAGATGAGCCGAAATGTTAAAGGCTGGGATGGGAAATATGATGGAAAACCATTGCCAACCGGAGACTACTGGTATGTTGTTCAACTTCAAGGAGAATTGGACGACAGAGAGTTTGTTGGACACTTTACACTGTATCGACAATAACACTTAACCTACTTTGACCCCATGTTAAAAAAAGTATACTCAACTATCCTATTGTTTTCCTTGGCACTATGTGCCAGGGGACAGGAGTTGACCGTACCCCAGTTATCCCAATACATAGCGGATAATCCATTTTTAATGTCCCCTACTTACGCAGGTATAGGAGACCATATAAAAGTACGTTTAAACGGCTTAACACAATGGGTGGGGATTGAAGATGCTCCAGATACCCAAACCTTGGCGGCAGATGCCAGAATAGGGAATAGATCTGGTGTTGGTATGCTTTTGTATAACGATAGCAATGGTTTTACTAGACAAAGAGGAGCCAGGGTTTCCTTTGCCCACCATTTAACATTGGATAGATATGATGACGTTTTTCTCTCTTTTGGCCTGTCTTATAACTTTAACCAATTTAGGATAGATGTAGAGCAGTTCGAAGCCAACAATGGCCAATTGCCAACAGATGATAAGGCTACCACAAATCATAATTTTGATCTTGGTGTGCTTTACAGATATGATAAATTTTATTTTAGCTTAAATGCTGGTAACGTGCTAAATAAGGATCTTTCAAATTTCAACACCGATATCATCCGTATTGAGCCCAATAAGCTACGAAACTATTACGTATACACAGGTTACAGCTTTTCGAAGAGTAAAAACAGTAAATTAGAAATAGAACCCTCAGTATTCTTTCAATGGTTTGAAAGTGACGGTCGTTCCGTTACCGATTTGAACACCAAATTCCGCTTTCGAGATTTTGAAGACTATTATTATGTGGGTCTTACCTATCGCTTTTTAAATGATCAATTGGGAGAACCCTTATACATTGCCCCCATTGCTGGATTTAAAAAGAGTAATTTCTATTTTGGCTATTCATATCAGGTAATTACAAACGAAATTTTAGGTTATAGTACTGGTACTCATGTTCTTACTGTTGGTATGGACTTGTTCCAAGGTATAAGTAATTGTAGATGTATGTACTAATACCAATTATTTATAGACAAGCCTAATAAGTAATCAAACAACCACAACTCTTTTCGATTTAGAGCAATAGTGAATAAAACCCACTTAGTGGGATTTAAACCTTTTTATCCTATTTTTGCCAATTCTTAATTCAAAGTTTTGGGAAAGATTAGGTTAAAGAACGTTAGAATACATTCCAACCATGGGTGCTTAAAGGAAGAAATGCTCATTGGGAGCGATTATAGAGTCGATCTCGAGGTTACTACCGATCTTTCTAAACCTGCTATTTCCGATCAGCTTAACGAAACGGTTGATTATGTGCATCTCAATAATATCATTAAAGAAGAAATGACGGTCCGCTCCAATCTTTTGGAACATGTGGCCAAAAGAATTATTGATCGCATATTTGATGAAATTCCTGAAGTAACCGAAGTAGAGGTGGAAGTTTCTAAAATAAACCCACCTATTGGTGGTGATGTGGAAAGTGTTTCGGTGAAACTCGGAATTACTCGATAAACCGATAGCTCCAACCTACTGATACCGTTTAACTTTTTTATAATTTTGTCTACAACAATTTGAACGGCATTGTGGTCGAATTGGATAGACAAAGTCCCGCAAGGATTTTTATGGTGGTTCGAGTCCACCCGATGCCTCTAAGATATACTTATCACAAAAGTAACACTCAATTCCATTTAGATTATTTTTCAATCTAAATATTCATAAAATATTTTTAGCTTTGCGATCCAGTTGGCATCGTGGCCGAGTGGCTAGGCAGAGCTCTGCAAAAGCTTGTACAGCGGTTCGAATCCGCTCGATGCCTCAAAACCCAGTACTTAGTGCTGGGTTTTTTGTTTATAGCTTCTCTATTTTTTCAATTTTTTCTTTGATATCAAATTTATCTTTGGGCAAAAAACCTTTGATAATCAATACAATTCCACAAATAATCAAAACTATCCCCAATCCCTTTTTTATCAGTACAATACGTTCCTGGGTTAAATAGCGCTTTAATTGTTTGGCTAAAATTATCTTTAGTAGATCAGTTCCAAAATAAATTAGTAAAACGGTACTAAAAAAAACCAGCATCCTATTTGGGTTATTCTCCAAACTGGGACCTACCACAATAATCAGCCCTAACCAAAAAGCAAGTACACCAATATTGATAAAGTTCAAAAGAAAGCCTTTTACCAATAAACCAAGATATGTTCCTTTAGAAGCTTTTACATTGGCTTTCTTTTTGGGTTTTTTCACAAATAGAACAATTCCATAAACCAAAAGAATCATCCCACCGAACACAAAAAGGCCTGGCTCGTTGCTTAAATTCTCCAATAGCTGAAAACTACTGAAGTACGCTATCAATAAGAAAACAATATCGGCAATAATAACGCCTACATCCAAGCTTACACCCGCCCTAAAGCCTTTGGTGGCACTTGTTTCCAACAAAACAAAGAAAACAGGACCAATCATAAAGCTCAACAAAAACCCTAAAGGGATCGCTGCTTGGATATCATCAATCATTTTAATTACATTCTTTTTATTTTTCCACCAAAAAGGGTGTGCTCATCCATTTTTTTTGGATCCCCATACACCAGCACTTCGCCTCCTGCCTTTACATTGGCCTTTACATAATCTGCTGCATAAATTTCAGCATTTCCACCTGCATTTACACTAATCGTGGTGAATTTTGTTTTAAATGTCCTTCCATTGTAGGTGCCTCCAGTATTGATAATTACATCTTGGGTATTTGAAAATCCACCAGTAAATATTTCTCCTCCAGAAACTGCCTTAATCAACAGTTGGTCCACTTCGCAATTAATTTCCAGTTCTCCACCTTCTTGAGCTTTAAGTTCCAAAACATCTTGCACATAGGTATCATCAGAAGATATTCTTGCATCTTCGTTCACGTCAATGACTACAAGCTCTTCAGAATGATATAAATCTACATATGTTCTATATCCGCTAAATATTTTAACGATTTCCATCCGGATTTTCAATATGCCATTATTATTAACAATAGCAACATTATCGGTATTGGCACCTGTAATCACCGCTTTGTTTTGATTGGACTTGATTAAATTAATCGATATACCATCAAATCCTTTTACTTCTGTAAACTTCTGTAGGTCTTGGGTAATGGTTGCATCCTGTGCTTCAATATATTGAAGGGATAGGAACAAAATAACAATCGTAATTATTCTCATGTTATAAAAATTTGGTTCTCAATAGGATAACAAATTTTATTCCAAAATAGTATTATTTCTTTTTACCTATCAACGAAAAGTCCAAATGTCGTTTGACTAAATCCGTACTCTTCACCATCACATTAACCTCGTCACCCAACTGATACATTCGCTTGGTTCTTTCCCCGATTATAGCGTATTGGCGTTCATCAAAAATGTAATAATCATCTTTAATGTCTCGGATACGAATCATTCCCTCACATTTGTTTTCCACAATCTCCACGTAAATTCCCCATTCGGTAACCCCAGATATTACACCCAAAAACTCTTGGTCCTTATGGTCTTCCATAAACTTGATCTGCATGTACTTGATAGAATCACGTTCTGCATTGGCAGCTAACAGTTCCATATCGGAAGAATGTTTGCATTTTTCCTCGAACGGCTCAGATTTTGGTGTTTTCTCCTTATCCAAATAATGCTGCAACAAACGATGCACCATCACATCGGGATAACGTCGTATTGGCGAGGTAAAATGGGTATAATATTCAAATCCAAGTCCGTAATGTCCAATATTCTCCGTGGTATAAATGGCCTTGCTCATACTTCGAATAGCCAAAGTATCCACAAGGTTTTGTTCTTTTTTACCTTTTACATCTTCCAATAACTTATTCAGAGATTGATTAATGGTCTTACTATCCTTTAGGTTGATACTATGTCCAAATCTGGAAATAACCCCATTCAAGGCCATTAATTTTTCCTCATTGGGCTTGTCGTGAACCCTATACACAAAAGTCTTCTTTTGTTTACCAATATACCCTGCTACTTTTCTATTGGCCAACAACATAAATTCTTCAATCAACTTATTGGCGTCCTTGGCTTCTTTAAAATATACACCTACAGGTTCGTTGTCTTCAGACAAATGGAACTTTACTTCGATTTTATCAAAAGAGATAGCTCCAGCATCCATGCGGGCCTGCCGCATAATCTTGGCCAAACGATCAAAAGTTAGCACAGCTTCCACAACTTCGTCCGAAACGGAATAAGCTTTTTCCCTAATGGATACTTCTTTAGGAATTTTGTTTTGTTCCGTTTCTATAATATGCTGTGCCTCTTCGTAGGCAAAACGTTCATTGGAATTAATAACGGTTCTTCCAAACCATTGTTTTACCAACTTGGCGTTATCATCCATTTCAAAAATGGCCGAAAACGTATATTTTTCCTCATCAGGTCTTAGCGAACATGCCTTATTGGACAGTACTTCCGGCAACATGGGAACTACACGGTCTACCAAATACACCGAAGTAGCTCTATCATAAGCCTCATCTTCTAAAATTGTATTGGGCTGCACGTAATGCGAGACATCTGCAATATGGATACCTATCTCATAGTTTCCGTTTTCCAACTTTTGAAAGGAGAGGGCGTCATCAAAATCTTTGGCATCCTTAGGATCAATTGTAAAAGTAAGCACATCGCGCATATCCTTACGCTTGGCTATTTCAGATTCTTTTATACTGGTATCCAAGGTTTTGGCAAACTGTTCCACTTCATACGGAAACTCATGTGGGAGACCATATTCAGCTAAAATGGCATGGATTTCGGTATTATGTTCCCCAGGCCTTCCCAGTACTTCCACAATTTCTCCATATGGTGAATCGGTATCATCCGGCCAATCGCCAAGATTTACCAATACCTTGTCCCCATCGTTAGCTTTTTTTAATTTTTCAGGTGGAATAAAAATATCGGTGTACATCCTGGAATCGGTTGGGCGAACAAAAGCAAAGCTTTTCTGCTTGTCAACAATCCCTACATAAGATGTTTTTTTACGTTCGAGTACCTTGGAAACCTCACCTTCCATTTTCTTGCTCTTACGTCTTGGTTTTATAAAAACCTCAACTGTATCGCCATGGAAAGCTCTGTTCAAATTATTGTTTTGTACAAATATGTCGTCTTCAAGTTCATCCACCACAATATAGGCGTTCCCACTTGTGGTAAGGTCGACTCTTCCTGTAAAATAAGTATGTAGTGATGGTTTCTTTTGATACCTACCCCTCTCTGGCTCTACAATACGTTCGCTGGCTTTTAACTGACCTAAACGTTTGATTAACAAATTTCTATCTTGAGTATCGGAAATACCTAACTTTGAAGCTATTTGCTTGTAATTAAAGGCTTTGGACGGTTCTTTTTCAAGTACGGTAAAAATGCCCTTCGTTATCTCACTCTTTCGCTGACTACCAGCTCTCTTCTTTTTCTTCGACATTAACGTCCTTATTTTTTTGAAAAATACAAATTATAATCCTTGACCAACAAGGAAAGGAAGAGTAATCATAAACAAAAGGACTTTTATCAACAATTATCAATATTATATTTTTTCTTCTTTTTTAAATTTAATTAAAATGATGATTATGATAGATCGTTTAAATGTGGAATAAAATTTTCAAGAAAAAGTTGCTTTGAACGATCAAAACATTTTGTTCACAATTTGTCAGACAACAAGAAATTTAAGAATCAGCCTGTTATAATTTTTATACACGATTTTTAATAACCGATGTCAACATCAAATTATTGAAAAGTTAATGTATTTTTAATGTTAATTACCCACAAGATAAAGTTTATATCCGTTGATTAAATTTTAATGGAATATAGTTCCAACATTAACTAATTATTTATACTGATCGATTTTATTGAAAATCAAAATTTGGTTACCAATAGTTTTATCTAAATAGTTAACAAAACGGCAATATTGTTAATTGGTTGTTTTTTAACCGAATGCAAAAACCTCCTCGATTTTATAAACAATGAAACATTAAAAGATATTGTACCTTTGTTTAGCATCCATTTTAATACAAAACCATGAAAATTGCGATAGGAAACGACCACGCCGGAACCGATTATAAATTGGCCATTATTGGGCTGCTAAAATCTAAGGGAATTGAAGTAGTAAACTATGGCACCGATGGTACCGATAGTGTTGATTATCCTGATTTTACCCATCCAGTGGCTACTGATGTGGCAGAAGGAAATGTTGATTTGGGTATAGTGTTGTGCGGTAGTGGCAATGGTGCCACAATGACAATTAACAAACACCAAAATGTTAGGGGCGCACTTTGTTGGAACAAAGAAATTACCCAATTGGCAAGGGAGCACAATGATGCCAATATTTTAAGTTTGCCAGCTCGTTTTATTTCGCTTCCGCAAGCACTGGATATGGTAGAAACTTTTTTGAATACAGAATTCGACGGAGGCAGACACGAACGAAGAATCGAAAAAATTCCTTGTAGATAAACTCTATGGCTCACCACCATCATCATGGGCATTCACATGCACACCCCGACCTAAAAGGAAGAAATCTTCTTATATCAATTTTCCTGAACATTGGCATTACGTTGGCTCAAATTATTGGAGGTTTACTTTCCGGAAGTTTGGCACTATTGTCGGATGCACTTCATAATTTTAGCGATGTTATTTCTCTTGTAATTAGTTATGGTGCAAGAAGGTTGGGTAAAAAGAAAGCATCCAGTCATAAAACCTTTGGTTATAAACGTGCCGAAATTTTAGCCGCATTTATAAATGCGGCAACTCTTATGGTAGTGGCTATAATTTTGATGAAAGAAGCTGTTGAAAGGTTGATGGATCCTAAAGAAATTGAATCCAACCTTGTAATTTGGCTAGCTTTAATTGCGGTTGCTGGTAATGGTTTCAGTGTGTTGTTGTTGAAAAAGGATGCCGACCACAACATGAACATGAAGTCCGCTTATTTGCATTTGCTCACCGATATGATGGCTTCAGTAGCAGTATTGATTGGCGGTATTTTGATGAAGTATTTTCAGATTTATTGGGTGGATGCCATATTGACCTTGATAATAAGTATTTATTTAATATATATGGGGTACGACCTTTTGAAGGAATCTACAAAAGTATTGATGCTTTTTACTCCTAAATCAGTTGTTATACAAGATATTGTGGAATCCGTATGTACCATAGACCAGATTAAAAACGTACACCATGTGCATATTTGGCAACTTAATGAAGAAGAAGTGCACATGGAGGCCCATATCGATTTTAAAAAGGATATCCGACTTTCCGAGTTTGATGAAATTTTGGAAAAAATTGAGGAACACGTTTACCATAAGCATGGAATCAATCATGTGAATATCCAACCTGAGTTTGACAAGTGTGATTCCAAAAGCGTAATAGTCCAAGATTGATGCAAGTATCTATAAAAACCTTTGATCAACTCACTACCGAAGAACTCTACCAAATTTTGCGCCTCCGTAGCGAGGTTTTTGTGGTGGAACAAGACTGCGTATATCAAGATGTGGACAATAAGGATCAAAAAGCACTTCATGTTATAGGAGTAAAGGATGGTGAAATAGTCGCTTACACCCGCATTTTTAAACCTGGCGATTATTTTGATAATGTAAGTATTGGTCGGGTGGTTGTTGCACAAGACCAACGTAAATATGGGTTGGGCAAACAGATTATGCAAGCTTCTTTAACCGCGATTCAGGAACGATTCCCCAATAAACCCATCGAAATTTCCGCACAATCCTACTTATTAAAATTTTACAAGGAACTTGGTTTTAATGCCTTTGGTGAAGAATATTTAGAAGATGGCATTCCGCATAGGAGAATGTTAAAGAACTAAACCAACCTTTTCGCTATACCAATGCGCTCCAAATATTCCAACTTAAGAATAAGGTTTATGGGCTTTTCTGCTTTGTTTTTCGTGGAAAAGAAGAGATATCCTTCGTATTTTGAATCAAGCTCTTTCATCACCAACTTTTCGTGCAGTTCATTATGGACACAGGCCAATTGGTTTAAAAACTTTTGGTTCAAGCCCGTTTCATGTAAACGTAAAATTAATTTTTCCCGATTCACAAAAGTGATATTGCAAGAGGTAAAAACATCATCCACATCCGAATAAATACTAGTGACCAAAGCGTAAAATTGTGTCTTTTTGGTAGCATCGAACAACCATCCCTGTTTTTGAGCGTTATTCTTATGATAAAAAAGTTCAAAGGCAAAGGTGGGCAAGCTTTCATTGATATATTCGAGCTGTGCTTTCTCATCCATAAAAAACTGCTTTTTTGAACGGTTGTCCTTTAGGATAAGATATATGCCCTGCAATTGTTTTTTAAGATGGGTAACACGCTCAAAACGGTAATGCTTCAAGTGTTTTTTATAATAATGATCCAGTAAGGGGGTTAATTGTTTTTCTTTGGATAGATCAGCTTTGAACTTGCTTTTCAAATTCGGTTATTTTCCGGAACAGGGAAGCACCTACTTTTTCCACAATACCTACCACAAGTGCGTTGCCCATAAAAAAGGCACGCTTGGCATCCGAGATGCCCTCCAATTGGGTATGATTATCCGGAAACATGTTCAACCGTTCCAATTCAACAGGTAAAAGTCTTCGCAGTCCCTTGGAGGTCTGGACCACGTGTTTAAACCGGGATGGGGATTTACCGCCCTCGCCGGTTATTATTGTTCTGGAAGGTTGATCAAGAGCATCGGGAAACACCATGCTTCCTTCGCTGTAATTGTATTTAAAACCTGCTTTGGTCTTGCGTATTTCTTTTTTGGAACCCTTTAAATATTCCCATTTGGGCAAATCCGATTCATCTATATAATATTCGGATGGAATAGAGTCTTTTTCTAAAATATCGGAAAGTAGTGTTCTTTTTCCATCATGATAAGGAGCAGTTTTTAACGTGGATACTTTCCCATCAATACAGACACCCGTGTTCAAAAAAGGGGAAAGACCTTGTTCTTTATTGAATTCATTGGATAGTGTTACCAAATCCTTCTCTAAATCAAAAAAAACCAGGTTTTGAGCTGATTGGACAACAGGAAAGACTTCACTAAAAGTTCCTTCCTTCAAAATCCAGTCTGTGGGAGCAGTTTTTCGGAGTTTATGGTAAATATGGGTATCCTTTAAATATGCTAGAAAAAAAACGCGCCTTCGGCGCTGTGGCATACCATACTCGGCCGCATTTATCACGCGCCATTCCACGGCATAACCTAAATCTGATAAACTACGGAGCATAACAGCAAAATCTCTTCCGCGCTGATTGGATGGGGATTTTAAAAGACGATCCACATTTTCCAAAAAAAGGTATTTAGGCCTGTTCTTTGTTTCGGTAAGAATCCGATGAATGGACCACCAGAGGACGCCTTTTTTGCCTATGAGGCCTTTGGAATTCTTTAAAGATGTGGCAACGGAATAATCTTGGCACGGAAAACCGCCAACAAGCATGTCGTGATCTGGTATTTCTTTGGTTTTTACGGTTTCAATATTGGAATTAGAGTGGTTTTCAGACCCAAAACGAGCCTCATAAACCAAGGATGCGTGCTGCATTTTGGTAGAAGGCTCCCATTGGTTGCTCCATACTACTTTGTAGCGCCCTGTATTTTCCAGCCCTAGGCGAAAACCACCAACTCCCGCAAAAAGTTCACAGACCTTTAGTTGTTGCATGCCCAAAAATAGGATTTATTCCTTCTTTTTAATTCTAAATTCACACATTGAAGACGGTTTGATAAAAAGAGAATATAAAAACGGCCGAAAAAATGAAGACGACCACCATAAATTTTATATTAAGAAAGCGGTTGAATTCCATAGACTCCAGGTTTTCGGTAATTCGGGAAATTGAAGGGTCGTTGGGGAGATACATAATTTCCAATTGTTCGGTTTCTTGTGGTGATTGATCTTTTTCAATAACTTTTTTATCATCCCCTTCGACTCTGTTTTTACCATAAGCTTCAAATGTATAATTGAACTGTACCACAGGATTATTTTTGATAAACGTTCCTGTGTTCCTGCATCCCGAAATCGTTGCTGTTGCCCCAATACCGTAATACAATAGATTCCAGTTTTGCCCCATTGTTTTACCGGTGACCAAAACACCGATTTTTTGTGAAAGCAGATAAAGAAAAGCAGTAATACCAATAAATAGTAGTCCTATTTGCCAGGTGTTCGATGATTTAAAAACATGCTCGTATCTGTCCGGCTCCGAAAAAATCCTTCCAAAAATTTCGCCCATGATAATATAGCAACCCGTAACATATAGGATGGTTTTTAAGCTACATATAATTACAAACATAAAAGAGAAGCGACACATCTTTTGCGAAAGAAATACTGGGTCCTTGGGTTTTCTTGCAATGTTTAGCCCCATTGGGATAGTTTTGTCTGGCTGGAATCTATTTAACTGAGGCTTGCTGTCCCAAACCCTTATTTTTCTGTGGATATGATGTCCAGAAAAGTTTTCGAATAAAACCAACAGTTCTACTAATGGTTTTTTCCTTTTTTTATGGTGGTCACGCAAATAATGGAAGCATCCTTTATAGTGATGGAGCCACTATTTCGGTTTTTTAAAATACAAAAGGACCTGGAAAAACAATTGTACATTAAATTGTAAAGCCAAAACAAAAGAATAAACCCGACTAAAATCAAGGTAAGTATCATGTAGGTCATGAACAATATTTTCCTTAAGGTAGCTCCAAAATACTGTCCCTGTTTGAAAAACTTGACGGTTACACGACATGAATTGATAGATGCCCTAAATGGGTTGTTGTAATGCTTTCGTTATTTTAAAATACTTGAGTACTTATTGTTATCGGCAAGCAATTCTTTTGCGGTGAGAATGGCATCATCGTGGTTTAGGTAGTATTTATAAAGACCTTCCCGGTAAAAATATCTGGTTATGATTTCGTCTTCCAGATTCTTTTGGATTTCCTTTTGGAAATTATCTAAGGCAGTTATTTTTCCCCTATTCACAGCAAGAAGCAGGTCTTTGTACTTTTCCTGTACTTCGGCCCCCAATAAGGTATCATCACCATTGACAGACTCCTCTAGTAGTTTTTCTGTTTTGGTTTGGTAGGAGAAGTTTTGCTCTTTGGCGTACGATTTAAACAATGCATAATCAGCATCGGAAAAATTAAAGTTTTCTACTGAATCAAAACTGTGATCGTAGAAATACTCCGTTGCAAAATCAAAAACAATATTATTGGCTTCCAAAGCGTCAATAAGGGAGTTGGTTTTTAAAGATTCTATGGTAACATCCGGCATTACGCCACCCCCGTCCCAAACTTTTCGGCCATTTTTTGTGGTGAACTCATTAAAATTGGTGTTGCGAACGGCATTTCCTTCAGCATCTCTGTTCCAATAGTCCAATGACTGTATGCATCGTCCAGAAGGAGTATAATATCTAGAAATAGTGACCTTTAATTGTGTTCCATAAGTAAGTTTAAGGGGTCGTTGTACCAATCCTTTGCCAAAACTTCGGGCTCCAACAATTACGGCCCGATCCAAATCTTGTAGGCCACCGGAAACTATTTCACTTGCCGACGCACTTTTTCCATCAACTAAAACAACTAATGGAATCTCTTCGTCCTCGGGTTTGTTTTTGGTTCTGTATTCTTGATTGAACTTTTTTACCTTGGATCTTGTCGTTACGATTAATTCTCCCTTGGGCACAAATAGGTTGGTAACATTTATGGCTTCGGACAACAATCCCCCGGGGTTTCCTCTTAAGTCCAAAACCAACCTTTCTGCGCCTTGACCTTTAAGGTCCTGCATGGCTAATTTTGTCTGCTTGGAAGCCTTCCTATTGAAACGGGACAACACAATATATCCTGTTTTGTCGTCAATCATATCGTAAAACGGAACAGCATCCACCTCGACACCCTGGCGAGTAATTGTGGCAGTTTTGGTTTCTCCTTGTCTTAAAAAGGTAACCTCTACTGTGGAGTTGTTGGCTCCTTTGAGGAGCTCTCCAGCATTATCGTCGAAGTCGGCAACCAAGGTTTCGCCAATTTTAATAATCTCATCTCCAGCCTTTAGCCCTGCTTTATCCGCGGCATAACCTTGGTAGGGCTCAACAACCACCAACTTATTTTCATAAGAACGAACCAGGGCTCCAATACCTGAATATTCTCCAGAATTGTTGATTTTGAAAGATTCAACGTCCTGTTCGTTCAAGAACTGGGTATAGGGGTCTAATTCGCCCAACATGTTTTTTATGGCCGAATCCATCAACTCTGCAGGATTGGTCTCGTCCACATAGTTCATGTTGAGTTCCTTAAAAAGGGTAGTAAAGATTTCTATTTGTTTGGCAATCTCAAAAAAGTCGCTTTTAAAACTACTGGCCCCGATCAAAACGGCAAGCGCCAAAATGGGAATTAAAACCTGCTTTTTAATCAATCTTTTCATGGAATTCTTTTTTTACAAAGGCCTCTAACAGTTTTTTCATGGCCGCATCAACTTCATTAAAACTTGGGGCCTTCTTGCCAAGGTATAAAAATATGAACGCAAAGTTTCCCTCAATGTTGTTAAAAATGAAGGGCTTATTTAGTCTGTAGGCTTCCCTCAAAAGTCGCTTTATCCGGTTACGGTCCACAGCGGTTTTAAATCTTTTCTTGGGAGCGACCACGGCAACTTTTATGGGGAACTCTTCTTTGGAATTGGTGCTGAGGTAGATAAGTTTAATGGGAAACTCTCGTAAATTTTTGCCTTCGGTAAAAAGCGCTTCGAACACCTTTTTGTTGGTAAGCTTTTCTTTTTTGGGAAAGGCAATGTCCCCTTGAGGAGACTTTAGGGGTTCATCTGTCTTATTTGAATTGGTGTTTTCTTCCAGCATTTTCGCGACAGTTCCTTTTAATGGGTAAATTACTTAAATAAATCTTATATAGAATAAGAAAGGGTGGCACAATTGGCCACCCTTAAAATTTTTATAAAGAAAGAGGCGCCTATTCCTCTGCCTGATATACGTTGTTTTCCCCATCTACATCGGCCATTAATTGTGATGGGTCGATCATAATGGCCTGAACGTTATCCAAAGGCATGTCCAATGTAAACTCATACGTTGGGTAAGCCCATGGCCAATCTTTCAAAACAGTACGTTCTAGGTTGGGGTAAGGGTTATCTTTTTCTCCATACATCATGCGCAGTGGCACATAATAGGTTTCTTGTGTTCCATCTTTACCTACTACCAAAATATCCAAAGGCATTGGCATTTCGCCAATTCTTTCCATGCTTACTTTAGTTTTGTCCCCATCCGCTTCAACACTTTTAATACCGTAATCAATCGTGTTGGTTGTTTGTGTCCAATCGGTCAAATACCAGTTAAGTTCCATTCCAGATACTTTCTCTGCTGTTCTTTTGATGTCGTTCGGTACTGGGTGCTTAAACTTGAAGTCCTCAAAATATTTTTGAATGGTTTCCATCAATTTATCCTGTCCGATTACATAACCAAGTTGCGAAAGAAATATTGATCCTTTGCTGTAAGCTGCAACCCCATAAGCAAAGTTTGTGGTGTATCTGTCAGCATGAGTGGATTGTGGCATCTCCAAACCAGAGTTTACCAAGGCATAGTAGCCTCGGTACGACCCTTCGAAGGGGTTTTGCTTGTTCTGCTCCATAATTTGGTTCATGCACAAACTGCTGATAAAGGAAGTAAACCCTTCATCCATCCATTCGTGCTCCGATTCATTGGTGGCCAAAACATGCTGAAACCAAGAGTGAGCCATTTCATGTACCATTACACCTACCAAGCTTCCGAATTCACGATTTCCAGTAACCAGCGTACTCATAGCATACTCCATTCCACCATCTCCTCCTTGAACAACGGAATATTGCTCGTAAGGATATTTGCCAACATTGTTGCTAAAAAACGTCATTGCCTCTGCCGTTTTTGGCTGAAGGTTTTTCCAGTTTTCATTGAATTCTGGATTGTCTTTGTAGAAAAAATGAAGCGTAGGCCCATTTTCCATCACATAAGTATCATGAATATATTCTGGGTCGGCAGCCCACATAAAATCGTGTACATTAGGGGCTTTAAAATGCCAGGTAAGGGTTTTTCCCTTGGTTTTTACTTTGGTCCCGGGAGTTTCATAACCATGACCAATTTCTTGTGGATTTTGAAGATAGCCAGTGCCTCCTACGGTGTAATCCTTGTCCAATGTAATTTTGACATCAAAATCTCCCCATACGCCATGAAATTCACGAGCGATGTATGGGTTGGGGTGCCATCCTTCAAAATCATATTCTGAAAGTTTAGGATACCATTGGCTCATGGAAAGCGCCACATTTTCTTTGCTGTTTCTTCCAGAACGTCTTATTTGTAAAGGGACTTGACCTTCAAAGGTCATTTCTAATGTGGTTTTTCCACCGGCCGGAATAGGTTTGTCCAAATCTACCACAAGAATGGTTCCCTCTTCTTTAAAAGAAACTGGTCGTCCATCCTGAGTAAGGGATTTAGCATGCAAGTACCCCATTTCACTTTCTGAAAGTGAGGCAATCCTACTTTCTCCGTTTTCCACCATCCTTTTATCGGGATCTTTGATGTTTTGGAGTCTAATATCCATTTCACTACCGGGCTGAAAAGCATTGTAAAACAAATGATAGAAAACACGATTCAAATCATCTGGAGAGTTGTTGGTGTAGACTAATTTTTGGGTACCGGTGTACTGATATGTTTTCACATCCATTTGCACATCCATGGTATAATCCACGTGCTGTTGCCAGCTACTTGAGTTTTGTGCACTTAAAAAAAGAGTGGCCCCGAAAAAGGCTAATAAAAAGGAACGCTTCATATGTTATTTTGAATTTTTTTCTAAGGTCATTTTACCGTTTGAAATGTTGTTTGCCAAAATTAAGGCATTATATGCATTGACCATTTTACCAGACTTAGAAATTTTGTCGAAAGTGGTGGCCTTGGTCTGATCACCGGCCACAATTACAGATGCTTTTGTTCTTAATCCAGATTGCATGATGATGTTTTTTACCTGTGATGCGGATAAATCTGGATGAAAAGATCGAATCAATGCGGCTACACCGGCTACCGCAGGAGCAGCCATCGAAGTTCCTCCTTGAAATTCATAATCATTGTCCGGCATGGTAGAGTAAATTTCGGCACCGGGAGCGAATACGTCAACCCGTTGATTTCCATAATTGGAAAAAGAGGCCACCATTTCAGAGCCATAGTTGCTGGAAAGTGCACCAACGGTAATCATATTGTCTACAAACTCTCGATCTTCATCCATGTCATCGTTTGGATAATTTCTGTTTTCAGGGTCTTCCAAGTCTTCACCATCGTTGCCTGCAGCGTGAACAATAAGAACATCTTTGGAGGCAGCATATTTTATAGCGTCATAAACCCATTCTGCTTTAGGCGAAAAGGACTTTCCAAAACTACAGTTGATGATAGATGCGCCATTATCTACTGCATAGCGAATGCCAAGCGCAATATCTTTATCGTACTCGTCTCCATTGGGAACCGCCCTAATACTCATTATTTCAACATTATTGGCAACACCATCAACTCCAACACCATTGTTCCTAGTTGCCGCGATAATTCCAGCTACGTGGGTTCCGTGGCTTTCGGTATCCACTTGGTTTTTGGGATTTCCGTTTCCATAAGGAACATCGGTAATATCATAAGGGTCGTCACCTACAGGAGCTCGACCGTTAAAATCTTTGTTGAGGTTATAATTGGCTTGTTCGGAAAAATACTTGATTCCTTCCTCCAATTCTTCCAAAACCTCTGGAATACTGTCACCATAAGTGAACATCTGTGTCAATACAGCGACACTTTGTTCCATTTGGGCAGTTTTTGGTTCAATGGAAAGCAAATCTTTTTTAGTGTAGTCTTCTTTGCCCAATTCGGTTTTAACCAATTGGTCCGCCCCTTTTACTACCTGAAATATTTGTTCGTACTGTTGCTTGTTCTGAACCGCTTCAGGATATTCCTTGTCCAGTAAAAGCCTAGCTTCAGCCCTCTCAGAAGCATCTCCGATATTCAAGCGAAGCATGCGAACATATTCCAATTGCTCATTGTAGGAATCTCCTAAAAAGTTGTAGCCATGAACATCATCCAAATAACCATTGCCATCATCATCTTTTCCATTATTTGGGACTTCATCAGTATTGGTCCAAAGTACACCCTGTAAGTCTTCGTGTTCTAAATCCATACCCGAATCCAAAACGGCCACCACAACCGTTTTCCCCCTTTTGTTTTTTATGATTTCGTTGTAGGCCTTGTCAACGCTCATACCAGGAATAGTGTCTGTAACAAGATCAAGATGTCCCCAATGTTTTTTCTCGGCATCGGTAAGCTCGGCGATTTTTAAAGGAACGGCATCAATGTTCTCAACCGGTGTTGAAACCAACGCAGTGGAACCACAACCCATTAAAAACAGGGCAGCGGAAATGGATAGGAATGATAGTTTGTTATATGTGCGATTCATAAATTGTATTTGTAAAGGTGAGGGGTTTTATTGTGATTTAAATAGTTCGTTATATGTAAACAATTCGTTCAATCGAACTCCTTTCTCGGTTTGTTTCAGAGAGCAGATTTGATTGTGGGCATCGTGCTCGAACAGCAGCAACCAATCGTTTTCCACAGCTTTATTTAAGAACGACTGTTTTTCTTTTAAGGTCAATAATGGGCGAGTATCATACCCCATAACATAAGGAAGGGGAATATGACCTACGGTCGCAATAAGGTCGGCCACAAAAACCAAGGTTTTTCCCTTGTATTTTAAATGGGGAAGCATTTGTTTATCGGTATGTCCATCCACAAAGTGGATGCCAAAACCGAGTTCGGATTTTTCCAGAAAGGAACCTTCCTTTCGGTTCACAAAATGCAACTGACCACTTTCTTCCATAGGCAAAAGATTCTCCTTTAAGAAAGAAGCTTTTTCTCGTGCATTGGGCTTTGTTGCCCATTCCCAATGGTCCTTGTTCGTCCAGAACTTGGCATTCTTGAAGGCGGGCTCATAACCAGTTCGGTCCTTGTTCCACTGAATGCTGCCCCCACAATGATCAAAATGCAAATGGGTCAAAAAAACATCCGTAATATCATCACGGTGGAACCCGGCATTTTTCAAAGATCTGTCCAAGGTGTGGTCGCCCCAGAGATAGTAGTAGCTAAAAAATTTTTCGGATTGTTTGTTGCCCAGGCCATTATCGATTAAAATAAGCCTATCGCCATCTTCGATTAAAAGGCAGCGCGCGGCCAGATCAATCATATTGTTGCCATCCGCAGGGTTGGTTCTATTCCAAATGGACTTGGGCACCACGCCGAACATGGCGCCACCATCTAACTTAAAATTACCGGTTTCTATAGGATAAATTGTCATTCTGAAAGTAAAATGGCATGCAAAATAAGAAAAGCACCATCCAAATGGAGAAAAAAAGAGGATATATTGGCCGTATTTTAACAAAATCGGGTTAAGTACTTGTTTGTGGCACAAAGTTTCCTCATAATATGTGATATGGAGGACCAACAAAAACATTTGGAGCTTCTGTGAAGAACGATTATCTAAAAGAAAAACATTAAATTTCCACAAAACTTAGACCATGCTCGAACTTGCTGGAATTATAATTCTTGGCATTATTGCACAATGGGTGGCTTGGCGGTTTAAATTGCCGGCTATTTTACCCTTGATATTGATTGGTTTGCTGGTGGGCCCAATCGCAACACTGTATACAGAAGATGGATCAAAAATTATTGAACCCATCTGGAATGGAGAAAAAGGCTTGTTCCCCGGGGAAGGGCTTTATTATTTTGTGTCACTGGCCATTAGCGTCATCCTTTTTGAAGGAGGGCTTACCCTTAAAAGGGCCGAAATATCGAATGTAGGACCGGTAATATCTAAGCTGATAACCATAGGTACGATTGTTACATTTTTTGGAGCAGGTGTGTCAGCCCATTATATTTTTGGGCTTTCTTGGCAAATTTCTTTCCTGTTTTCTGCCTTGATAATTGTTACGGGTCCAACTGTTATTACTCCTATTTTGAGAAATATCCCCCTAAAAAAGGACGTTTCGGCGGTTTTAAAATGGGAAGGAATCCTGATTGACCCAATCGGGGCCTTGGTTGCTGTATTGGTATTCGAATTTATCAGCGTTGGGGAGGGACAAGCATTTACACAAACTGCTCTTGTCGAGTTTGGTAAAATTATTCTGTTTGGAACCACTTTTGGTTTCACCTTTGCTCATGCGTTGGCATTTGCCATTAAAAAGGATTTTATTCCGCATTATTTATTGAACGTAGTTTCCTTGTCCACCGTGCTTTTGGTTTATGTGGAGTCTGACCTTTTTGCCCATGAATCTGGCTTATTGGCCGTTGTGGTAATGGGCATGGTGTTGGGAAATATGAAGCTACCCAACATAAAGGAGCTGCTTTATTTTAAGGAGTCGCTCAGTGTATTGCTGATTTCCATATTATTTATCCTCTTGGCTGCTAATATCAATATTAGCGATATGGAGCTAATTTATAATTGGAGAACGCTCGCTCTTTTTGCGGTGATTGTTTTTATAATCAGGCCATTGGGGGTATTCCTGAGCTCTCAGGGATCCAATTTAAAATTCAAGGAAAAGCTTTTTATTGGCTGGGTAGGTCCACGTGGTATAGTTGCCGCAGGTATTGCCTCACTTTTTGGTTCTAAGTTGATGTTACGCGGAGAACCGGGCGCAGAATATATTACCCCCCTGGTTTTTATGATTGTTTTGGGTACGGTGTTATTAAATGCCACCACGGCACGTTTGTTTGCTAAGCTTGTGGGCGTGTTCTTGACAAAGTCAGAAGGTATTTTGATAATCGGCGCATCCAAACTGTCCAGACTTATTGGAAATTATTTAAGAAAGAACAACAGGCATGTAGTACTGATAGACAATAACCAAAACAATGTGGAAAAAGCGAAAAAACTGGGCCTTGAAGCCATTACAGCCAATATTTTTTCGGATACACTTACCGACAACATTGAGTTGAACGATATGGGTTATTTAATGGCCCTGACAGGAAACTCCGACATTAATAAGTTTGCCATTAATAAGTTTCAGAAGCAATTCGGAGAAAACGGAGCGTTTAGATTAGTAAACACCGAAGAGGTAAATGACCCAGAGAATAACCCCAAAGAAGGGCTCTTTTCCCACACAGACGATTTTATCCAGCTTATGGACACGGTACGCAAGCATCCTACCATTCACGAGATAGATTTAGAGGATAAAGAGCATTACGATAGACTCATTGACATTACTTATAAAGAACATGATATTGTACCGTTGTTTACCAAGTCCCCAAATGGAAGCATAGATATTATTCCCGCCAACAGTAAGGACTTTACCCCCAAGGGCGATGGGTTTAAATTGGTTTATCTAGGTAAAATATTGGAAACGGATAAAGAAAATAAGGACTAATCGTTCAGCTTCAAAACGGCCATAAAAGCCTGTTGTGGAATTTCCACGTTCCCCACTTGGCGCATCCGTTTTTTACCCTTTTTCTGCTTTTCCAATAACTTACGCTTACGGGAAATATCACCACCGTAACATTTGGCGGTAACATCTTTTCGCAATGCTTTAATGGTCTCTCTAGAAATAATCTTGGAACCAATGGCGGCTTGAATTGGAATATCGAACTGCTGTCTTGGAATCAGCTCTTTCAATTTCTCGCACATCTTTTTCCCAATGTGATAGGCATTGTCAAAGTGTACCAAGGCAGAAAGGGCATCAACGGGTTGTGCGTTCAACAAAATATCAACACGCACCAGTTTTGATGGCCGCATCCCAATAGGAGAATAATCAAAAGAGGCATACCCTTTGGAAACGGTTTTCAAACGATCGTAAAAATCAAAAACGATTTCCGCCAAAGGCATATCAAAAATGAGCTCAACACGCTCGGTGGTCAAATACGTCTGGTTAACTATTTGTCCTCTCTTTTCAATACAAAGAGACATTACGTTGCCGACAAAATCAGCCTTTGTAATGATAGTTGCTTTGATATATGGTTCTTCAACCCTATCAATAGTAGATGGATCCGGCAAATCGGTAGGATTGTTGACTATAATAGGGTCTATATCACCTTTGGTGGTATAAGCGTGGTAGCTCACGTTGGGTACCGTGGTAATCACGGTCATATCAAACTCACGCTCCAAGCGCTCTTGGATAATCTCCATATGAAGCATTCCCAAGAATCCACATCGAAAACCAAAACCTAGGGCGGCACTACTTTCAGGTGTAAATACCAAGGAAGCATCATTCAACTGTAACTTTTCCATGGAAGAGCGTAAATCCTCAAAGTCTTCAGTATCTACAGGGTAAATACCTGCAAAAACCATAGGTTTTACATCTTCAAAACCTCCAATGGGATTTTTGGTTGGGTCTGCGGAATCGGTAATGGTATCACCAACTTTTACTTCACGGGCATCTTTAATTCCAGTGATCAAATAGCCCACATCGCCTGTAGAAATTTTATTTTTGGGATGTTGGGTCAATTTTAAAGTACCAATTTCATCCGCGAAATAAGACTTCCCTGTGGCAACAAATTTTATTTTTTGTCCTTTTTTGATTTCACCGTTTACTACCCTAAAATAGGTTTCAACACCTCTAAACGGATTATAAACCGAATCAAAAACAAGGGCTTGGAGTGACTCGTCTGGATTGCCTTTTGGGGCGGGAACACGTTCAATAATTGCGGTAAGAATCTCTTCGATTCCGACACCTGTTTTAGCACTTGCTTGGATTACCTCTTCGGGCTTACAACCCAAGAGGTCAACAATATCGTCAGTAACTTCTTCTGGGTTCGCACTCGGCAAATCAACTTTGTTGAGCACCGGAATAATTTCCAAATCGTTTTCCAGGGCCAAATATAGATTGGATATGGTCTGGGCCTGAATGCTCTGTGCGGCATCAACCACCAAAAGAGCACCTTCACAGGCTGCAATGGAACGGGATACCTCATATGAAAAATCTACGTGTCCAGGAGTATCAATCAAGTTGAGCACATATTTTTCACCATTATGAACGTAGTCCATTTGGATGGCATGACTCTTAATGGTGATTCCTCGTTCGCGCTCCAAGTCCATGTTGTCCAACAACTGGTCCTGTTTTTCGCGTTCGGTAACCGAGCCTGTAAAATCCAACAATCGGTCTGCCAAGGTGCTTTTACCGTGGTCTATATGCGCAATGATGCAAAAATTCCTGATCTTCTCCATATCAACAATAACATACCCTAAAAAAGGGACATAATCAACTGCAAATATAATTGTTTTAAATGCCCGCAAATGGTTTTTTCTAAATAAGAAAAACAAGCACCTATTCCGCTCAAAAATAATTTCTTAGATTTGAGGTTCAACCCAAACCTCGAATGAAGAACCTCACCTCTATTTTTTTATTGGTGCTTTTTACAATATGTGGCGCGTATGCCCAAACCTTTACGATTACCGGAAAGGTTGTGGACGAACAGAATAAGATTATTCCCTTTGCCAATATTTTGCTTCTTCAGGCAACTGACTCCACTTTTGTCCAAGGAACCTCGGCAAACGAGGAAGGCTTTTTTGAGCTTTCTGAAGTAGAACCCAATCTATATTTGTTACAGGCAAGTTATGTTGGCAGAGGCTCAGAACCCAGAGCTTTGGATATCGCTACAGATGTCTCTTTGGGCGCATTGATTATCCCTTTGGAAAACAACGAATTGGACGAGGTTGTGGTTACGGCCCAGCGGCCCAAGCTTCAACGACTACCGGACAGACTGGTCTTTTCGGTGGAAAACACCGTGGTTTCCCAGGGAACCTCATGGGATATCCTGAAAAGTACGCCTGGGGTTATTGTAAATCAGGACGCTCTAATGATTCGCGGTCAAAATGCTACGGTCTATCTTAATGATAGAAAGGTGCAGTTATCTGGTCAAGAAGTTCAGGATTTGTTGCAGGGACTTTCGGGCACCAACATAAAATCCGTAGAAGTGATTGCCAATCCACCGGCTAGCTATGATGCCGAAGGAGGCCCCATTTTAAATATCATTACCAGTAAAAATATTGTTCCAGGATATAAAGGAAGCGTAAACGGGTCATTCACCCAAGCTGTTTTTCCAAAATTCAGTTTAGGAACCAGTCATTATTACAAAACGGACAAGCTTAATTTGTTTGCGAACTATACCATCAACCCCAAAAAAGAGATCAACAAAACCAAAAAGGGCATCAATTTCATGGATGATGCCAATACTGTTTTCTCGGTTTGGGACACGGATTACAATCAAACGGATAGGTCACAATCTCAAAATGCAAGCTTTATATTGGATTATGATTTTGATGACCAAAACAGCTTGAACCTGACATCAAACCTACTTTTCAATCTAGACCAAGGGCAGGAGACCCTTTTGGACAACGAAATGAGGAATGCACAGGCACAGTTGGATTCTACGTTTACCTCGCAAAACAATGCCAATATGGATAATACCAATCTGGCTTTTGACCTGACTTATGTGCATAAATTAAAAAAAGAGGGAGCCCAAATTCGCGCCAATGGCCACTACACCTATTTTAATGGGGAAATGTTCCAGCGCCTATCATCCAATTATTTTGATGCAGATGGTACGTTTTTGAGGGATTTTGGATTTGATACCGATTCGGACCAAGAAATTAAAATTTTTACAGGACAATTGGATTATTCAACTCCAATTGGAAACGCTTCTTTTGAATCTGGAGCAAAGATGTCATCGATTACCTCCGAAAACAATATGGCCTTTTTCAATTTTAACGGATCCAGCAATACCGTGGATGCGTCCCAGTCGGACAGGTATATTTATGATGAGGATGTGTACGCCGCATATATGAGTTTTGTAAAAAATTGGGAAAAATGGTCCATGAAGTTGGGTGTTCGCGGAGAGTTGACAAAGGCAGAAGGACGTTCGTTGACGTTGGACGAGGTTAATACCCAAGACTTTTTTGAGCCGTTCCCATCGGTCTATTTGCTTTATTCGCCATCGGACAAGCATAGCTTTTCTTTTGACTATGGAAGAAACATTAATCGACCTAAGTACAATGACCTGAATCCTTTTCGGTTTTTTTACAACGAAAACGATTATGAAGAGGGAAATCCCGGGTTAAAACCCAATTTCAGCAACAGCTTTAACTTCAACTATACACTCAACAGCGAATATTTTTTCGATGTCTACTACAGAGACAATGGCAGTAACATTGCCTATTTGGTGTTTCAGGACAACAATAACCAAACCTTGGTTGAGCTAAAACAGAATGTGCTAGATAGTAAATCCTATGGGTTGGACTTTACCATGAGCAAATCCATTTTGCCTCCTTGGTATATGTATGCTTACACATCGATTTTTCACGAGGAAGAGACTTTTTTGGCTGAAGAAAGCGGAAATGTGCCCTATACCAATGAGGTTAACGGTGTCTATGCCTATGTGGGCAATTATTTAACCTTGTCTAGCGATGGAACCTTCACAGGAGAGGTTGCCGCCACCTATGTCTCTAAATTCTTGTTTGGCTCTTATGTGTCCGACGAACAGTTTAATTTGACGATTGGTTTGCGAAAGACTTTGTTCGACAACAAGATAACTTTATCGCTTGCTGCGGAGGATATTTTGGAGCAGTATGTGCCTACTTATCGTTCTCAGTATCTCAACCAGGACAACTTTTACCGCAGACGCCCTGAAACGCAGTTTCTCCGCTTTGGTTTTACCTATAATTTTGGAAATTTCCGATTAGAGGATAACCAGCGTGGAATTGATAAAAAAGAGCGCGAAAGACTAGAATCGCAAGACTAGCTTTTAGGTTACGGCCTATTTTGTACTTTTGCAGTCCAAAAAACTATAGGATTTGCCAAAAATTGGAAACATAGAACTCCCTGATTTTCCGCTTCTTCTAGCCCCTATGGAAGATGTCAGCGACCCGCCTTTCCGCAAACTGTGCAAAGAGCAGGGCGCCGATGTTGTGTACACCGAGTTTATTTCTTCCGAAGGATTGATCAGGGATGCCGCGAAAAGTGTCATTAAATTGGACATTTACGAAAAAGAACGTCCCGTGGGCATTCAGATTTTTGGTGCCGAATTGGACTCTATGCTTCAGGCGGTGGATATCGTTGAAAAATCCAACCCCGATATTATCGACATTAATTTTGGCTGTCCAGTAAAAAAAGTGGTGAGTAAAAATGCTGGCGCAGGTATTTTACGAGACATTCCTTTAATGGTAAAATTGACCAAAGAAATTGTAAAACGAACGAAGTTGCCAGTTACCGTAAAAACCCGTTTGGGGTGGGATACCAGTTCCATCAAAATTATTGAGGTGGCAGAGCGATTACAGGATGTTGGGATCGAAGCCATTTCCATTCACGGACGTACCCGTGTGCAGATGTACAAAGGGGAGGCCGATTGGAAACCCATTGCTGAGGTTAAAAATAACCAGCGGATGCATATTCCTGTGTTCGGAAATGGAGATGTGGACACACCCGAAGCTGCTGTAAAAATGCGTGACGAATACGGTCTTGATGGTGCCATGATCGGGAGGGCAAGCATTGGTTACCCTTGGTTTTTTAAGGAAGTAAAACACTACTTTAAAACAGGAGAGCATTTGGCGCCACCAACCATGCAAGAACGCGTGGAGGCCGCTCGTAGGCATTTGCAAATGGCCATTGATTGGAAAGGCGAGAAACTGGGTGTTTTTGAAACCCGAAGACATTATACCAATTACTTTAAAGGCATTCCGCACTTTAAGGAATACCGGATGAAAATGGTGACCAGCGATGCTGCTGCAGATGTTTTTGCCACTTTTGATGAGGTACAGGAAAAATTCGGGGATTTTCAGTTTGCTTAAGCGGAAACCAATTTTTGGGTGATTCGACTGCTCGCAATTTTTGAAGAGATAAAGCCCAGAACCACAATCGTTCCTATTACAATCAACAAGTTGATGATATCAAATTCCACGGGATAAGCTAGCGTGGGAGTAATTTTTAACCACCCAAACGCCAACTGGGAACCAATCAACAGGGAACCAATCAATACACCGATCAATCCACCAAAAGAGGTGACCAGTAATCCTTGAATAAAATAGATACTACGCAGTTCCTTAATGGTCGTACCTAAACTATACAGCGTTTTGGAATTCTGTTGCTTGTCCAAAATCATCATAATAATAGCCCCAACAACATTAAAAAGAGCGATAATCAACACGAGCGTGAAAATCAAATAGGTTGCCAAATTTTCGGTATTCAGCATCCGGTAGAGCGAAGTATTTTGTTCCCTGCGCGTCAAAATTAAGGCTTTGTCGCCCAAAACCTCCGAAATGGAGTTGCTAACCGCATCGGGAGAGGCGCCATCGGTCAATTTAAAGTTGATGCCGGACACTTCTGTACTATCTTTCTGCAACAGTTCTTGCACCAAAGGAAGTTGGGCAAAGACGTATTTTTTGTCCAAACTTTCTTCCACCGCATAAACGCCGCTTACCACTAAAGCAAGGTCATCATAAGGTTTGGAATTAAACCCTTGTTGCGAAAAAGAGCCCTCGCCGGGTTTAGGCACCAAAACTTCCATAGCGGTCCTGTTGTTCATGGGTACGCCCAACAGATTATATATGCCAATGCCAATGACTCCGTTGTAGACATCGGAGCCCCAGTTTCCAAAAATTAGGGTGCTGTCCACCCCTGTAACGGCACGGTAATTTTCATCAACTCCCTTTATATAGGCGATGGTGCTTTTTTCTTTGTAGGTAAGGTAGGCCCGTTCTTCCAGTTCCTTGGAATAGTTGGCCAGTCCTTCAATTTGGTTTAGCTGAGATTCTTCATCTGGAGAGAGGGTAAAATGTTTTCCAATAGAGGGCGTAGCCTTCAAATCGGGGTCAAACGTATTGGAAAAAGAAAGGCTGAACGTCTTTAGACCGGCAAAAGCGGAGAGCACGATAAATAGAGCCGCAGAACCTATCACAATCACCAAAAAAGTGATAAAATTGATGATATTTACCGCATTTTGGCTGCTTTTGGACCGTAAGTAACGTTTTGCGATATAAAGCGGAAAGTTCAAAATCAGGATTTCTTACGTTTGTCGAGCAAGTCCCTGTTCTCGATAGGGTTTTCTTCTCTTTTCAATGATTTTTCAATCCCTTCGATGTATTCCAAGGAATCATCCAGATAAAAATTAAGCTCAGGCACTCGTCTTAATTGGTGTTTGGTACGCTGGGCCAATTCATACCGGATGGCCACTTGGTTCTCTTTGATGCCTTCCAACAGTTCTTTGGCACCTTTGTTCGGAAAAATGCTCACATACACCTTGGCCAAGGATAAATCTACGGTCACGGAAACCTTGGACACGGAGATCAAAGTTCCCTTAAGGCCACCATCGGTAGCGGCGCGTTGTAAGATATCGGCCAGGTCTTTTTGAATGATTCCTGCTATTTTTTTCTGTCTTTGTGTTTCCTCCATACTGCAAAAATAAGCGAATAAATGACTAACCTCACGCTATTAACCATTTACAGTCCGTAATTTTGGGAAAAGGTGAACATTTTAACGCTTATTGTAACTCCTATGGATAAAATTGAACATATCGGTATTGCGGTAAAAGATTTGGAAACATCCAATACATTGTTTGAAAAGCTTTTGGGCGTGCCGCACTATAAAGTCGAGGAAGTGGCCTCGGAGGGGGTAAAGACCTCATTCTTTAAATCGGGGCCCAATAAAATTGAACTACTGGAGGCGACAAAGCCCGATAGCCCTATTGCCAAATATTTGGAAAAGAAGGGAGAGGGCATTCATCACATCGCTTTTGCAGTGGAAGATATAGCTTCGGAAATGGAACGATTAAAAGGCGAAGGCTTTGTGGTTTTGAACGAAACGCCCAAAAAAGGAGCGGACAACAAGCTGGTGGCTTTTTTGCATCCAAAGGGCACCAATGGGGTACTGGTGGAGCTTTGCCAAGAAATAAAAGAAGGGTAGAAGTAGCAAAACCTTGCGCTGAAGAAAAATAAACACTAATATTGCATCCGCAAAATGCGGGTCCTATAGCTCAGCTGGTTAGAGCACCTGACTCATAATCAGGGGGTCCCTGGTTCGAGCCCAGGTGGGACCACACAAAACCCTTTCAAGTCGCTGATTTGGAGGGTTTTTTACTTTTTTAGGGTATGTTGGCATTTTACGGTATGGTTTGTCCTTGTTGAAATAGAAGGAATCCAAAATGGACAATATTTTCGATCCATAAAAATATAACGCTTGATGGCATCATAACAGTAAGATATGTTTTTGGAGTATCATTTTTACTTTAAAATCACGTATTTTATTATCTCAATGTTACAAATGGTAATACACTTAAATAGCTAAGAGCAAGAACTATACAGTGTTTGTTGGAGAAAAACGCAACCGTATGCATTTGAGGGTGATTCCATCTCATTTATTCTAAGGGGACAAGCAGTTCCTTTTTCACGGTTGTCGAATCAATTTTATCCTTGGAATAATATACTGGAAAGTATTGGTCATTGGCCCAACTTTTGAACAAATTTTTGTAGAAAGGGCTTTCAGGGTTGCCGGATTGCCCCGGTGCATTGGTACCAATGGATAAATCCCAGTCATTCACATCCACAATGATTCTGAATGTGGCACCGGATGTTTGGTTGTTATGGCTTCCGGTTACCCCAGGCGTATACTGGTTGCCTCCCCTTGCCAATTTCTTCGTATTCAATTTGGACTGTAATTCTATATTTACCACACTGCCCAACGGATGAATGTATTGTACATGTTTGTAATCGGCACCCCCATATTTCCAAGAATCCATTTGATCACCAAATTTTTCAGCAAGACCTTTTACAGCTGTAGCAAAGGTTCCTGTTAAAAAGTGGTTCCTTTTGTTTATGGCGTTTGAACCAAACTTGGATTCTGGTTCGATCAGCCATTGCATCAATTTGCTCATTTGGATACTGGGTATAACTTGCTCGGCCTCTGAATCGGGGAAAAAATCAAAATAGCTTTTCAGCAATTCCCTTTCCCAAGCAACATAAATGGCGGCTTCTGTAGAATATTTATCCAAAACAAAATCCCAATCGGATAACAATTGCTGTGCTTTTTTAGGCATATTTTCCGTAAAGGATTGCTCTCCCAAAATAGGAACAAGGCTACGTGCGGGTATGGACAAATAATCCGTCTGAAGTGCCTTCATATCGGCCATGGTCAGTTTTTTGCCCGAGCCCAATACTTCTTTCAATCGATCTCCGCGAAAGGAATCACTCCACAAATAACCAATAACATCCCATTCTGTATAGCTGTCTGGCGTCACGTTTTGATTGGCCGTGGAGATAAACCCATTGGCAGGATTTTGATCATGTGGCTTTTGTTTGATGGGCAAATAACCATCCCACTCATACCTTCCATCTCCGGGAACGGGCACCAAACCACTAAAATTTCTACGGATGGGGGCAATACCTACTGCTTGCCATCCAATGTTGCCCTCTTTGTCTGCCCATATCATATTCTCACCCGGAATATTGCTATAATCACAAGCATCGCGGAACTCTTCCCAATTTTTGGCCTGGTTCATACGCAGAGATGCCAAGTAGGGGGAGCTTCCTGGTTCCAACCAAGCACATCTTACAGCATAGCCCACATGATTGATGGAATCGATATAAGTTACAGGGCCATGTCTGGTATATTTCAAATCCACTTTAGCATCGTCACTGTTTTTTACCGGGATTGTTTCGGTAATGACTTCCATGTCTTCCCAGTTGTCTTGGTATTTGTATTGGTTGAGGTTTTCAGGGTTTAGCTCATAGACCATCAAATCCTCCCCATCAGTTCGGAAAACAGTCAATCCCCAAGCACCATATTGGTTATGGCCAATGGAAATTCCGGGAATCTCCGGTTCACCGCCACCGATTACGTCCCAACCTGGGGCGGATAGGTGGGCCCAATAGCGAAGGGAAGGCACGGCCAATGTTCTGTGGGGGTCGTTGGCCATATAGGCATGTCCGTTTGCTGTCAAGGATGGACTTGTTACCCAATTGTTGCTGCCAATCCACATTTTATCGGCCTCAGATGTACTTGAATAATCTGACGAAGTATTCAAAGCCAGTCCTGTTTCCACACGATAAGCCGGTAGAATATCCTCGGGTTCAAATTTTATTGGTTTTCGGTATGCTTCATACAATTCCAAGATATCGTTGGATAAAAGCAAAGGGTCTATTGCTGGGTCTAATGTTATGTTTGGCTCCTTGGGATGAAACCAATAATATTCCTTCGTTTTTTCTGACCCCAATTTGGCTACTGTTCGACCGATTTCCAATTCGGTGGTGATATTGCCCAATAGACCCTGATGTCGGGAAATAACCACTTCGGGGGTCCATTTTTGCGGCAAGATGCCCAAGGCCTTAAAGGTAACCGGTAACAATTGTGGGTTTTGAAGGACTTCCTCAATATAGGCATTAACCCCATCGGTGTATGCTGTTATGATTTCTTCCCCATTGGGGTGGTAGTGCTGCATCTCGGTCTCCATATTGCCCCTAAATTTAAATAGGCGGGTTCCGATATCGCGTTTCAGCTCTCTTTCCCCCAAAATTTCCGAAACCGTTCCGGTAGCTTGCCTTCGCCATATTTCAAATTGAAACAGCCGATCTTTGGCAGCATAATAGCCTTGTGCAAAAAACAGGTCATGTTGGTTGTTTGCATAGATGTGGTTGATTCCCACCTCGTCCCGAAGTACTTCTACATTTTCTGTTAGTCCCGCTATATGGATTGTATTGGGACTTTCCTGTTTTTTACAGGCGGATAAAAATAAAAAAAGGAAAAATAGAAAGCTTGGAAGTGTTTTCATGGCCATTGGTTTGATGAATGTGTCCTCTAATTTACGCAGATATTGTTTATGTCCATTGTAGCATTCTCAAAATCAATCATATTGGATGGTGTGGCTTTTTTCCATCCGAGTTTTTTGGCTTTTGCAACTTCAATTTTGCTCAAAAGCCCCCAGAGATTTTGACATCATCAAAGAATTATTGGGTTTTTGTCGTTTTAGAGATTACGTTTTGAAGGAAGTTTCTTATGGATAGGCATAATTTTTGAGCTTAGCATGTTCTAACTTTATTCGTAGTGTTCCATTATAAAAACATAATTACATTCCCTTTCTTTTTGACACTATTCTTTGCTGCTTTTGGACAAGAGGCGAGAACAATAGGTGTAGAAGGGGAACCTTTGCTTGAAAATATACATCTTCACCTGAATAAAACGGCATTTTTCAAAGGGGAGCGCCTATGGTTCAAGGCCTACGTTCAGGATCAGCGTATGCCATCTTCGACCACCACCAATCTACATGTTGGTGTTTTTTCAAAAGACGGAAAGGCTCTGGTAAAAAAAATGTTTTTCGTCAACAATGGCATCAGCTATGGAGATTTCAAAATTGATTCAACTTTTGTTGAGGACTCATATACTCTGATGGCATGGACCAACTATATGAAAAACTTTGAAGTTGCCACTCCTTTTCTACAAAAAATTATAATGATTGGAAATGCAAAGCAAACTGCCACAAAACCTAAAGGAGGAATAACCGCCTTGATTCATCCTGAGGGGCAGCAAATTGTAGCAGACACTTATAATAGCATTGGACTGATGGTTTATAACCAGACAGGTAATCCCATACAAACTGTTGGTATTCAGTTGATGACCGAAGATGGCGCTCAAATTCAGTCAAATATTCAAACAAACGAGTTGGGGCAAGGCAGGTTTGGTTTTTTTGCTGACCCCACCCAATCATATTTCCTAAAAATCAAAGATGGGAAGGGTCTTTGGACTACCAAAAAACTGGAAATTAACATTCAGCAGGGAATAGGAATCAGTGTGGACAATACGGGAAAAGAAGTTGTTGTACTTAGCCCTAAATGGTCAAATTCCACTTTAAATACAGAAGAAACAACTGGATTCTCGATTGCAATTTTTAACAATATTAATCGGTCTTTCATATATCTTGATGATTTGAATAGAGACAATGATGTAATTTCGGTAAACCGAAATCAAATCCCCAACGGAATCAACACGGCGGTGATTCTAGATGAAGAAATGCACCCCATCTCACAACGTATGTTTTTTAACAAACAAACAGAAGTTAAAAAAGTGCATTCAGTATATGTTAGCTATTGCCTGACCAAAAATCAGGATTCCTTACAGATAGACCTGATACTCCCCGAAGGAAGCGAAAAGGCCAATGTAAGTATGTCAGTGCTTCCTGTCGAATCAAGCGCACACTTCCCCAACAATTCTATAAGCTCATCCTTCTTGGTACAGCCCTATCTGGACCAACAGTTTATTGATGGCAACTATTTTTTTGAGGGAAACAAACGTTTAAGGGACTACCAAATGGATACCAGGTTGCTTATGGAAAAAACTGAAAAGTTCAACGGATACCTTGGGATAGGTGAGAGTCAAAACAACATATATGAGTTCGAAAAAAATATTGCCATAGACGGAAAGATTTTGGATGCAGACACCAAAAATGAAAAACAGGTTTCCATTATGTCCCAATCGTTTGGTGCTGTCAAACTTTTTGATCTTGCTTCTGATAAGCGTTTCTATGGGAGCCTGCCACTATTCGAGGGGGATTCCGTTTTGATCAGTGTTCTGGACCGCAAGGGAAAACTCAGAAAGCCAAAAGCCGAACTCTACTTTAACAATTATGATGGAGATACTTTTGATTATACAAAATGGTTAAGGAATACGAACCAAGTTGAACCAGAAGCCATGCTTTTAAAAACAGATGAAGACCTGAACCTAACAGATAGGACCATATCTCTTGACGAAGTTGTAGTTTCGGAAAGGGCAAAGCAGAACACTAAATTTCAAATAACTGCCAACATAGAAAGACGAATCATAGATAAAGAGACTATAAAACGATACACTTTTGAAAGCTATATCCGAAGGTTGGGTTTTAGGATATATCCAGATTATGATAATGGCGGTATCAATGTTTATGTTTCAGACCCTCCCGGCATAAAGTTTGTGCCTGTTTTAATTGAGGGCATGTTGGCCAGCCCAGGTGAGCTTATTTCCAGGCCGCTTTCTTCGATAAAATCAATGGTTTACAGCAAGAATAGACTAGAGCCTTTCATTTCGTTATCATTACGGTATGATTATGATGAATTGTATGGCAGAGAGGGACAGTTTACAAGTATTTTTATACCAAAAGGATTCAGCCGTACACAAACCTATTTTACACCAAATTATCCTGATTACACTTCATTTTTATATAAAAAATATGGTGCTATTTGGTGGGAAAGTCAACTTGAGGTCAACTCAGAAGCACCATATTCAATCACCGTACCTCTAAACGAACAGAAAGAGGTAAAGGTTGTTGTTGAGGGGATGACGGCTAATGGCCTTTTGTACCATACTGAACAAACGTGTAGTCCTTTTGAAAACAATTATTCCGCTAACTAGGAAAATTTAGAAAAAGCCTGATACAAGTCTTTAAAAGCATTCTTTTCGCGCGATCCACTATAAACCAGTATTTAAAACCCTAATACTTTAATGTTTTATAATGCGGCTGTTTTTTTGATAAGCTCAGGCTTCTGGCGATCCTGGTATAATAGACCAGTTTTTTTGCATTTTGAAAGATAATTGCCAAACACCAAGAATTCACTAATTTGCTACAAAGGAGAACAACATGCTCACCGCCGAACAAAAGCTCAAGGAACGCATCAAGGAACTTACCTGTTTGTACGAGGTTACTTCATTGATTGTCAACTGCGATTACGATGATATGGAAACTGCACTGCTTGGTATTGTGCAATGCTTGGAGCGCGCTTGGCAGTTCGACGAGGAAACTTATGTGGTTCTTTCCACCCCAGATTACTTCATCAAGACAGAGGAGAAAGGGGAAGGCTACGTGTTTTTGGAATCAGTCATTACCGTGTTCAACAAACCAAAGGGTGAGATAAAAGTTGGGTATCCGTCTCCCAAGTACCAACTCAAGGACTTTTTGGAGGAAGAGCAACAACTGCTGGACAATGTGTGCCTTAAAGTGGGCAATCTCTTGGAACGTAAGGAAATCAAAGAAAAGGAAGAACACATCCGCCGACAAGTGGAACAATCCGACAGGCTTCGGATATTAGGAGAAATTACCGCAGGTATTGCTCACGAGCTCAATACACCTTTAGCTAACATCCTGGGGTTTACCGAGCTTTTACAGGAACATATCAGTGATGATCCACAAGCTCTCAAGGATTTGGACAAAATCATCACGAACACCATATTTTCAAGGGAAGTGGTCAAAAAACTGATGTTTTTTGCCTGCGAAATGCCCGAAACAAGGGAAGTCATCAACGTAGTGGAAGTGATAGAGGAAGCTATCAATATGTTGCGGACTACCTTGCGCCAGAATGACGTCTCTTGTGACTTTGAACATTCTGAAGATACCATTGAACTTCGTATAGATAAAATCCAATTGACCCAAGTGGTCTTCAACCTAATTGTAAACGCCATCTATTTTGCACCGCCAAAAAGCACTATTTCCGTTTCTCTTGGTGTCGAAAAGCAAAATATCATCCTAAAAATTGCCGACCAAGGTCCTGGAATCCCTGAAGAATCTAAAGCACATATTTTTGACCCCTTTTTTACCACCAAACCCGTGGGTGAAGGGTCTGGATTGGGACTTAGCGTGGTGCACGGCATTGTGCAGAGCCACCAAGGCAGCATTGCAGTTACCCCGAATACCCCAGCAGGCACTATCTTTACATTGAAATTCCCTAAAAAGTAAACGCTTTGTTGAAAAAGGAAAACATATTGCTCGTCGATGACGATATCGATATTTTGGAACTGCTGCAACGGCACTTAAAATCGATGGATTACCACACCTACAAGGCTGTTTCGGTGAAGGAGGCGCTATATATTTTAAAGGATACCGAGATAGACTTATTGGTGACGGACATTAATATGCCTGAGATCGATGGGTTGGAATTGGTGAAATATGTGGCGGAACATTTTCCCAACATGCCTAAGTTGGTAGTAACGGGATTTCCATCGGTAGAAGATGCGTCGAGTGTTATTAAACACGGTGCAACGGATTATTTGACCAAACCTTTTACCAAAGCTGAACTGGAACTGGCTGTGAAAAAAGCACTGGCCAGCAAAGAAGCCAAGGAAACCTTTAAAACACCGCCCGTAAAACCTGTGGCCACCAACGGGTATTCCGATATGATCGGAAATTCAGAAGCCTTCCAAAAAGTCACCGAGATCATTGATCGGGTAAAAGATAATCGAGCTACGGTTTTGGTACGCGGGGAAAGTGGAACAGGAAAGGAGCTAGTGGCAAGGTCTATTCATTACTCGGGTAAGTTCTCTCGAGCTCCCTTTATCGCGGTGAACTGTGGTGCCATTCCCGAGAATCTGTTGGAAGCCGAACTTTTTGGCTACACCAAAGGTGCTTTTACCGGCGCCAACGAGAATCGTGATGGCTTTTTTCAGGCGGCGCACAAGGGCACTATTTTTTTGGACGAAATAGGAAATGCCCCTTTACCCGTTCAAAACAGATTGCTACGCGTGCTCCAAGAAAAGGAAGTCACCAAAATAGGTTCTCAAAAACCTGAAAAATTGGACGTTCGTGTCATTGCTGCCACCAATAGTGATTTGGAAGAACTGATACAAAAAAAAACATTTAGGGAAGATCTTTTCTATCGCCTTTCGGTTGTTACTGTTGATGTACCACCGCTTAGGGAACGCTCCTCCGACATTCCTTTGTTAGTGCGCAAGTTTATGCATAAATACGGAATTGAGTACAAAGACCGTTTTGTCCGCATTGCCGATGGTGCCCTTGAAGTTTTACAAAGATATTCTTGGCCAGGCAATATACGCGAGCTGGAAAATGTGGTGCAGCGTGCTGTGATCATGTGTGATGGTACAATCACTTTGGAACATCTTCCGGACCAACTAAAATATAAAATCGACTTCCCACAAAAGGGCTTTAAAACACTTCAGGAAAAAGAAAAGGAATATATTCAAGAAGTGCTACTTTCCACCCATGGCAACAAGACCAAAGCTGCTGAGATTTTGGGAATCAACCGTAAAACACTGCGCGAAAAATTGAAGTAATTACTGGGGCGTTTCGCCCCGACCGGGTAAAAATTACCCGGACCCATTCTCTTTTATTTGATACAAAAATATATTTAATAAACTGATTATCAAATTTTTACAATTTTGATTTGATAATTTTTTCTCAAGTGGCACAGGCTTTGCCTTTATATGGAGAAAATACTGGGATGCTGATTTTTAGTGTCCCGTCCGTTAAGAATTGGAAATGAAATACGGAAGCCTGATCATGGAAAAAAAGGATTACCTAACGCTGAAAAGAATACTAAACTTCCATAGGTTCTATGAGGATTATGCCCATAAAGATGCCTTGGAACAGTTGGGCGATAGGATTGACAATGCTTTAGTGGAAGATGAATCCGACATGCCCGACGATGTGGTTCGGTTGAACTCTAAGGTTACGGTGGAATTTATGAAGGGATCACGACAAAGTTTTCAATTGGTTGCATCAACCCGCAATGATCTTAAACAGAACATGATATCTGTGGTAAGTACCCTAGGGGCCAGCTTGGTCGGACTTGCGGTGGACGATCAAATTCAACTCGGGTTCCCATCAGATGTTCAATCCTTTAAGATAGTCGGTGTGGAACAGTCGCACCAGTTATCATCCAGTTTTGATTTATAGAAAAACACATGAAAATTAATTTTAAACCTTAAATATATAATTATGAGAAAAATAATTTTAGCACTTCTGTTCGTGGTGGCAACCACAAATATCAATGCACAAAACGCAAACCCTCAAGATGTAAAAGTCGGCGATGTTTTGGAAATTGGTCGTCCCGACGCACCCAAGTTCAAACACATTGATTTTCCAAGAGCCAACTTCATCATTAAAAAAGGCGGCATAGCCAATTATAAAAGAGTGGTAGGCAACAAAGTTGTGGTAACTGACATTAAAGAGAAAAAAGACGGTACCGTAGTGGTAAAAATCAAAAAGACCGACGGTAAAAGATTCTTTAACAGTCACCCAGTTGTTAAGGCAGATTTAAAAGAAGCACTTGAGTCTGGCGAGTTAAGTGTACTATAATTGATTAATGAGTTCCGCTCAGCTTAAAGCATTTAGGTTTGCTCAATTAGAATGGTTAGCTAATGGCTGGGCGGATTTGTTTCCTAGAATTTTTTTATTTCATATACTAACAACTGCCCCCTTTCATTTAAAAACCCAAAAAGGATGCTAAATATGAGAACAATAAAGCAACGTATTCATGCAGGTTTTATACTTGCGGCAGCATTTTTATTGGTTCTTGCATCCAATCGGCTGAACAACCGAAATTTTTCTACAGTAGAGCATGGCGTGGATTCGGTTTTTGAGGACCGCTTGGTGGTCCAAGAATACATTTACACGCTGAACAATCTGTTTCACAAAAAAGAATTGTATTTGGCCAACAACACATTGAATAATAAAGCAATTCCACAATATCCTGAGATAAAAAACATTCTGGCGGATTTTGAGAGGACCGACTTGACTCGGGAGGAGTCACTATTCTTAACAAATTTGAAGGAAAACTATAAGGAACTTAAAACCTTGGAGACCAACCATGCCAAAAATGATAGCTCAAAAAAAGAAATTGTTTCCGTGCTGAACAGTATTAGCAGAAACCTTGACGAACTTGCGGAGGTACAGCTTTCGGAAGGCAGGCAGTTGACGCAGCGTTCCAAAAGGTCTTTAGGCATGAATCAGATGTTATCTCGAATAGAAATTGTGTTCTTGATTATTATTGGAATACTTTTTCTTGTTATCGTTTTTAAACGTGAAAAACGGGACATGGAACTTGTAGATGAATAGGGTTCTATGCCAGTGCCGAGTTGTTCTTTTTTAAAAACTTTCCCTGGTTTCGTATAACAACTATTTAGTATTGTTTGCATGGCTTGTGTTAAGCAATATCCAATTACTTTTCTCATTTATTTTTTATGTTCATTAAACTTTCCGACTCTAGCCTTTGCTTGATTGGGGAAACTTCACTATTTTCTATTCTTGTAATAGACTTAAAATCAACATGAAATCGTCATTATTAAGTTGATAAACATATATTTGGTATTGACCAGACATAAGTAAAGCAATTATTTTGACTAGTAACCTCAAAAGAAAAGTTCTTGTTCTGTTTTTTGTGCTAATCTGTGGTTTTACCTTATTTGGACAGGTATCTCAAGAAACCACGGTTTCATATGAAGCCTATAGAAACGCAACAAAAGCAATAGTCACCTCCTTTTTATTTATCGGTTCTTTTCTGGTCATGGGAGTTTATATGTTTCTTTTGTTTATTCAGAACAGGAAGAGAGATTACCTGCTATATGGAATTTATTTGTTGGTATTTACCTTTTATTTCTTGTTACGTATAGATGAAGTGGTCCGTTTTGACATTTTGGATTCTTCCTATGAACTCCACAATCACTTATTGATTCCTTTGCTCTTGATAATGACCGCTATCTACGTGAGGTTTATTAATGTGTTCGCTGAGATTCGAAAATATTCAGTGCCTTTTGCCAAAAGATTGGATGTCTTTTCAACAGTCTTTGTTATTGTTGGCCTTGGGCTTATTGTATACACCCTGTTCACACACGATTTTGAAGGTGTCAGGAATATCAAAAGTTACCTGACACTGCCGATGCACGCTTATACATTAGCAGCACTAATAAAAGCCTTTTTTATAATTAAATCCAGAATCAGGCACTATATCCTGTGGAGCAATATATTCCTATTTACATTTTCCATAATTGGGGTATACAGTGCGAGTAGCTTAACATATGATGAAACATTGACCACACATGTGCTGTACGGATTCTACACCTTTAATTCCTCTCAATTGGGAGTTTTTTTGGAAATGATTTGCTTCGCATTGGGATTGGGCTACAAGTTTAACCTAATCGAAAAGGAAAAGGATGATGTAAAAGGGAAATATATCCGCCAACTCAAAAAAAATGAGGAGGTCAGCCGCCAATTAAATGAAGAATTGACCCATTTGGTAGAAGAACGGACCTCTGATTTAAAAATAAAAAATGAATTGCTCGAGAAGGAAAGGGAGATAAAAGCTAATTTTTTTGCAAACGTTTCCCATGAATTTAGAACTCCCATTACCTTAATACTTGGTCCTGTACAGCGGTTACTTAAAAGGAAGGATTTATCTGTTGAGGACAGAAATGCCTTTAACATGATAAAGTTAAATTCCAACCGACTTTTGAGCTTGGTAGATCAATTACTGGGCATTTCCAAGATTGAATCAAGTAACAATCAACCAGAAAAGAGCAAAATAGATCTTCATGTTTTTTATTCGAAAACCATTGGGGCTTTTCAACTTGCCATGGAGGAAAAAAAGATTGAACTACATACTCAGATTCCGAAAAAAAGGACTGAAATAATCTTTGATGAAGACGCTTTAAGTAAAATTGTATCCAATTTATTATCCAATGCCTTAAAATACACACCTGAGCGAAAAAAGGTGGATTTTTTCTCGGTATTGAAACATAACATTTTAGAGATAACCATTACAAATACAGGCGTTGGGATTCCAGAGGGCCAAAAAGAAAAAATATTTGATAGGTTTTACCAGATAAACCAAAATCAAGGAACAGGAATAGGCATTGGTCTAGCACTTGTCAACGAATTGGTCAACTTTTACAAAGGTAGCATTACATTGGAGAGTAAAGTTGGGGAATGGACCACATTTAAGGTAAAACTCCCTGTCGAAACAGGGGATGATAAAGAAAATTTAAAAGAAGAAAAAGGCTTTTTAAACAACCTTACAGCTATTGCACCTCCCATAAAAGAGCAGACACCAATTGCCCAAGAAGCTCCCAAAACCCATTCGAACTTATTGCTGGTAATAGATGATAATAAGGATATGATTACTTTTTTGACCAGTTTGTTGTCAGAATATTTTGAAGTAATATCCGCCGAAAACGGTATGGAGGGAATTAGGACCGCAAAGGAAAGAGTTCCCGATTTAATTATCAGCGATGTTATGATGCCTATTAAGGATGGCATCCAATTAAGTAAAGAGTTAAAAGAGGATATGAGAACCAGCCATATTCCAATAATCTTGCTAACTGCCAGGGCAGACCATAAAAACCAATTAAAGGGAATACGGAGCGGGGCAGAGGAGTATTTGGTAAAGCCCTTTAACAATGAATTGTTACTGGCTAAAATTGAGTCTCTTTTGTCAAACAGAAATTTATTGCAAAAGTATTATCTCAAAAACGACATAAACCAATTTTTAGAAAACACGTTTAACACAACCGAAAAAGGTTTTTTAAGACAATTAAAGGAAGTGGTGGAAGAAGAATTGGAAAACGGAGATTTTACTGCTGAACAGTTTGCGGAGCATTTAGGAATGAGCAGAATGCAATTTCACCGAAAAATAAAAGCGGTAAGTGGTATGTCCTCTATGGAATATTTAAATAGAGCTCGTTTGAGCAGGGCCAAGAAAATGTTGAAAAATTCTACCCTCCGTATTTCTGAGATTGCATTTTCTACAGGCTTCAACGACGCCAATTACTTTAGTAAAGTTTTTAAGAAACACTATAAATTAAGCCCTACGCAATTTAGAAAGCAAAAGGATTGAATAAGCTGTCAATTCTTGATTTGTGGGCCATCCAAAAGAATTTGTTACAATACTACAGATAATTGTTACATAAATCCCCGGCTTCACTTTGGGCATATGATACTTTTATCTAACAATCTCAAAAACTTAGGTAAATGTATCTTACAAAACTTTTTTGGCTGACACTTTTTGTTCTTTTTTCCCCCTCTGAAGAGGACTTTCAAGAACACAAAAACAAGGACACACCAAATGTTACAGAAACATCTGCAGTTGCCGTCTTAATTAACCATGAAGAACAATATATAGAAAGGATTTGGCCCTACGAAGAGTTCATGGAACGATATAACTCAAAGGAAAAAAGCTTTTCTGGGAGCAAGCCCTATTTTGCATTAGTATCAAGTAAGGCGGGGTATAGCCTCAAGGATTTAAAGTTTGAAGAAGGCTTTGAACTAACCTTATATGAGGGAAAAGAATACTTACCTGACGATGTGGAAATTCCAGGGGGTATGTTTATTCCTGGAGGAATGTTCATCCCCGGAGGTATGTTTAATGAAGTTAAGTCGCTCAGAGCAGGAAGATCAGAAGCTAAAGTGGAGCCTCAAAAACACGGGAAAGGAACAGTAAGCCTCATTTTCTTTTAAAATTTACCGCACTTAGAAACAACAATTGTTAATTGTAAAAAAGATATAATTAAAATGAAAACCTCAACAATCAAAAAATTAATAGGAGCCGTTCTGTTCTTATTTTTTGCCAACACAGCGGAAGCACAGTTCTTTAAAAAGCTTAAGAAAAAAGTAGAAAAAGCCGCGGAAGAAACGGTTATTAAAAAAACGGAAGAGAAGACCAGAAAGGAAACTGAAAAAGCAATGGACAGCATTTTTGAACCTAATGGCGAGCGGTCTGGCAGGAATTCAAAAAAAGGAAATGATAAAGTCGGAAACGATCAAAATAATGGTCCTAGTGCTGAGGGAGAAAATCAGAACACTTTTGAGGCCTATTCAAAATTTGATTTTGTTCCAGGAGACGAGATTATTGCGGTCGAGGACTTTAGCTTAGACGCTATTGGCGATTTACCAGCAAGGTGGAATACATCGAATTCTGCAGAAGTGGTTTCGTTGAACACAGAGGAAGGCAAATGGTTGAAAATTGGAATCGGAGACGGAGCATTTGTTCCGGATTTTATGAATGAACTACCAGAGAATTTTTCTTTGGAATTTGACATTATTATTGATTACGATACCAAGATGGGAGGATTTAAACCTGTAATATCCTTTACCATGTCGGATATTCCAAACCCCGGTTACGACATGAACGATGATACTCCAGGAAAAAACGGCGCATCCTTTTTGGTCTATGGTGGTGTTGGGGATAAAGGTCATATGGAATTTTATAAATATACCCCAGACAATAATTTGAACGTCCGCACTCCTAAAGACTTTTCAAGTATTCAGTATGGTTCTTGGAACCGAAGTAAGCCCATGCACATTTCCATTTGGAAACAAGGAAAGAGGGTTCGCGTTTATTTGGACGAAGAAAAAGTATTTGACCTTCCTAGGGCCTTTCAGGCTTCAGGGCTGGCCAAAAACTTTAGGGTTTTTTCGAATATCCGAAAAAATGAAACATTTTATTATTTAAGTAATTTCCGCTTCGCAGAAGGCAAGGAAGATATAAGAAGCAAGCTTTTGAATCAAGGAAACCTAGTTACTTATGGAATTACATTTGACAAGGCCAGCGCCAAATTAAAACCAGAATCCAATGGGGTCCTAAAAAAAGTTGCCCAGGTCTTGAACGAAATGCCCAACTTGAACCTAAGGATAATTGGCCATACGGATTCTGATGGAGACGCAGATTACAATTTAGAGCTTTCTACAAATAGAGCGGAATCAGTTCGGACAGCCTTGATCCAATTATTTAATGTAGACCCGGAACAACTTGCGGTGGAAGGCAAGGGAGAAACAGAGTTGCTTACAATGGGCAATAGTCCTCTGGACCACGCAAAGAATCGCAGGGTTGAGTTTCAAAGTATACGTTAATTCACAATAACTTCTTTAATGAAAAGATTACAAGTTATTCTTCTTGGATTACTGTTGCTCGGTAGTTTAGAAGGCCTTGCCAAATCTGCAGAATCTGATTTAGAAATGGAGGAAGGCTTCCGTAATTCCTCTGAAGATATACCTATCCAACCCTTAAAGGACGATGCGGAACGCATACCACATTTAAGTGACATTGCTTCTTTGAACGGAACTTGGGTGCGTATCGATGGCAATAATAAAAAGGCCAACGGCATGGTCATCCAAATAAAAGATAGCCAAGGAATTATCATTAATGCGGTCAACACCCGATTAAAAGCAGGCGATATTAAATGGAAGAACATTGTCTCTACGGGAACGAATACATTTAAACATCAAGAGCTTGGGAGTAATTATAAGTATTACGATGGAACCATGGAGCTGTCTGCCAAGGATAAACTAACCGTAATGGTTGGGGCATCTGGCAGGGGAAACGCACAGATATGGCAACGCAACTCTAAAAATCTGAAAAACAGAAGTTTAAAAGACTCCGAACTTTCAGAAAACAAAAACTCAATAGTAAACGGGAACCAAAAACCCATAGCTGCCATAGGGCCCAATGGAGAGGAACTCTTTATTTATACCAACAACACATACAAAGCTAATGAAAAGGTGCCCGAGGAACTTACCAGACGCCTCTTCACTTATTTGCAAGATGGGCATATTATAACCGATATAGAGTTTGTGCCTCAAGGGAGTGGATGGGCAATAGCTACGAATAGGCAGGTTATGGCAAGAAATATAGGAGGTCAATTCCTAACTAAGGCTTCCGAGACTTATGGTGCAAACGGATATATCGTGGACCTGGAGTTTAAGCCCATGAACTGGAATAGGGAACGAGCCTTTGTGTTTATGGATCAGAATGGTATAATTACAGATAATACGTCTAAAAAGAAAATAAACTTCGACCGAAATGAGGTAATACGGGTTGAGTCATCGAATCGGAAAAAAATAGAAGCCACCAAAATTAAATACACGGTAAGCTGTGATTGGCTTGTTGTATATGAAGCCCATGATATGGGGGTAGACGGAAATGCTCTGGAATTGTATGGCCGGGCAAACCTATCCGTCTGGTTCAAAGACCCGGGTGAGACACCTATTACGGTCAGACTGGAAAAGAATGTTGATTTTTCAGGAGCCAATGGTACCTTTAAGGGAGAAATTTTTAGTATCGAGGAAAACTCTTTGGTTAAATTAAGAACAGGAGAAGGTACAGCATTGCCGGAGGGAAAGGTAGAAATTACGATAGACCTCAATGATTTTGGAGGTATAAGCTTAGAGGAGTTTGAAAATAATACTTGGTTAAATCTTGTTTTCTTTTTTGTTGAAAAAGACTTGGGAAATACTTTTATGGATCTGTTTCCAAGAACGGAGCGAAAAGTATACCTAAGCGAGGCAGACATAGAGCCAGTTAAGTCCCTATCCACTTTATTCGAGAATGAAGCAGGGGGAGGGCAAAGTACAATTCGAAACAATATGGTTCGTATGCGCTATAAAAGTGATGAAATAGGAGTAAGCTTTAGTCTGGTTAGGGAGATTATTGAATAACCTTAATACAAGTAAGGTCATGAAACTTCTAATATGGGTTGTTCATCACCATTAAAAACAAAGTTTTCACCCCTTTCCTTTCCTAACAGGAATCTGGCAATAGGAGCATTGGCCGAAATACAGTAAACAACACTATCATTATATTTAAAAGCTCCTGCAGAGATAGCAATAAAATAATCGGCCATACTCGTTTTTACCAGGGAACCCAATCTTATTTTGTCTGACGGTTTTTCAATATTAATTTTTTTGAGAATGCTTCGGGTAGCTTCGAGTTCCTGTAATTGTTGACCCAGCTTTTCCTGTTCCAATTGCACCATGGCCCTGCCTGTTTCGTGTTTATCTCCGGCCGAACTTTTGGTTTCGGAACCCAAAGATTCTTGGAGCTCATCGCTCTGTTTTTTGAGGCGATCCGTTCTTTCGTTTACATGCTTCCAGCAAAATTCTAAAAGAGCTTTTTTCATAATTTGATTACGCAAAGGTAAGTCGGAAAACAGTTTCTGTTTCAGGAACGGAACGCACTTGTATGCCACCTCCATGAAGCTGCATTACTCTTTTGGAAAGGCTTAGTCCAATACCCGTACCTTCACTTTTTGTAGTGAAAAAGGGCACAAAAATTTCGTCCATCACCTCGGGGGGAATGCCCGGTCCGTTGTCTTGGATTTCAATGTATTTTGAGCCATTTTCATCAACACCAGCAATCACCTGTACCTTCCCGCCTTCAATTGACTCAACAGATTGTAGGCCATTTTTCGCCAAGTTGATCAACACTTGTGAAATTTGTTTTTCATCAATATAGAATTCCAGATCTTCGGGGTTGCAACGTGTGGTGAACTCACTATCGCCCTCAATGAGCCTTGCAGACATCAACACGTCAATTTTTTCCAGTAAATCTTTACCTTTCACAAGAGTTTTGTTCGGTTCGGGTACATGCAGCAAGCTTCGGTAGGACTGTACAAAATCCATAAGGTCGCCACCTTGATCTTTAATAACTTCTAATCCTTTTAATGTATTTTTTATCTGGATCTCCTCCAACTCTTCCATCGGAGTGATTTTGTCCCCTTTGCGGTAATATTTGATAATGGAATCCGATATGGAGGCAATCGGGGTTATAGTATTCATAATTTCATGGGTGAGCACGCGGATAAGGCGCACCCAAGATTCCGTTTCTTTTTCATCCAGTTCCTTGTGAATATCCTGGACTACCACCAATTGTAAAAACTGACCATCCAATGTCAACGGTGTGGACTTTAAAGCCAACTGTATCTGCTCACGTTCGTTGGACAGCTGAAATAACTTGCGCTGAAAAGGTTTAAAATTTTTGAAGATTTCATACAAATTTTCATCAACCTGCTTTAGTTGTTTGATGTGGTTTAGCGGCGTGTAATCCAATAAATGCTCAAGCGTAGGATTGGCAAACAAAATGTGTCCTTTTTCATTATAGGTCATGATACCGATACTGGCCTGCTTCAAAATTTCTTGGTAATACTGTTCCCTCACCTGAAGCTGCATATGTACTTCTTGGATAAGCCCGTTAACGCGGTTTAGGCTTTTATTTAGTTCTTTAAAGGATTCAATGGTGACCCCCTCTGGAAAACGTAGGGTAAAATCCTCATTTTTGATTGCATCAAAAAAATACGAGATTTTTCTGTTGGTGCGATTTATAAAAGTAATCAAGGAAAAGACCTGGGTGACCATTAACACGGCACAGAGCCCCATAGTAAAATACCATTTATGCGATAATGAAAAAGCCATTAAAATGGCTGTTACGGAGAGAAAGATTACCCGAAGAATAAGCTGAATGTAAAAGTTTCTACTTGCCATCAGTGGTTCTTTTTCTTCAACTTATTGTAAAGTGTTTGGCGCGATATGCCCAATTGTTCGGCTGCTGCACTATAGTTTCCCTCATTCTGTTCCAAAGCCCTAAAAATCATCTGCTGTTCCATTTCATTGAGGGTCATGGGTTCGTTGTCGATAGATTGCATGGGTTTGGCGTGCAATAGAAAATCGGAGGGTTTTAAAACATTGCCATCAGCAAGAATAACGGCACGCTCCATGGTGTGCTGAAGCTCTCTTATATTGCCTGGCCAAGGGTATTCCATTAACCTTTCTTGTGACAATTGATTGATGCGCAATCCGCTCTTATCGTATTTATGGGCAAACTTTTTTAAGAAAAAATCGGCCAGCACCAAAATATCGTCATCGCGGTCCCGCAATGGAGGTACTTCTATATGTATGGTGTTAATTCGGTACAGCAAATCTTCACGGAACAAGCCATCCGAGACCATTTGCTCCAAGTTGCAATTGGTGGCACAAATGAGGCGAATATCTACATTGACGTGCTGATTGGAACCCACTCTCACAACGAATTTATTTTGGATGGAGGACAATAGTTTGGCCTGCATTTGTAAGGAAAGGTTGCCTATTTCATCCAAAAATAGACTGCCTTGGTGTGCGGCCTCAAACTTACCGGCCCTATCTTCTTTCGCGTCGGTAAAAGAGCCTTTGGTGTGCCCAAAGAGTTCACTTTCGAACAAGTTTTCCGCAATGGAACCCATGTCCACTCCAATAAAAACCTCATCCTTTCTGGAAGACAAACGATGTAGTTCTCTTGCAATCAATTCTTTTCCTGTACCGTTTTCACCTGTGATGAGAACGTTAACATCGGTTTTGGCCACTTTGGCTACCAGGTTTAGTACAGAGGTCAATGCCTTGGACTGACCAATGATATAATTTCGTCCTTCGTTTATGACCTGTTTAAGGTTGTTCTCTTTTTTCTTTAGGTTATGTATTTCCTGTTTGGACCTTCTCAGCTCATAGGCCGATTTTACTGTGGTCATCAAGCGTTCGTTGTTCCAGGGTTTCAGTACAAAATCGGAGGCTCCTTGTTTGAGGGCCCTAACGGCAAGGTCTACGGCGCCGTAGGCCGTCATCATAATTACCGATGTGTTGGGCGACTTCTTTTTGATTTCGTTGAGCCAATACAAACCCTCGTTGCCCGTATTTACTCCGGCTGAAAAATTCATGTCCAAGAGCACGATATCAATGTCTTCCAAATTCGGAAAAGAGGAAATCTGGTTGGGATTAAAAATGGTTTGGACGCTTTTGTATTCAAACTGCAATAGAATTTCCAAAGCACTTAACACGCTCTTATTATCGTCAACAACTAAAATTTTGGCATCAACCATAAGGCTCTGGATTCATTTTCTTGGTTAAAACTAGTAATTGCATCGATATGTTTTAACCTAGTGTAAAATATTTTGACATTTTTTGTATAAAATTTTTACATCTAATTAGTTCTTGCTGTTGATTTAATATCGTAATTAATTGATATTCAGTTTAAAATGAATTTGGCACAAGAATGGACAGTAGTTTGGCACAGGATAAAATTATGAGTCTAAAAACATACATAACAACCTTATTATTATTTACTGCATTCATTGGGGTCTCCCAAGAGGTTTGGACCTTAGAAGAATGTGTGGACTATGCCATTGAGCATAACCTTCAAGTGAAGAATACTGCTTATAACAACGAATCCAGTAGGGAATCTTATAGACAGTCTGTCAGGGACTTGTTGCCATCGGTAAATGGGTCCACCGATTACAGTATTAGATACGGTAGATCTGCAGATCCACAGACCAACGATTTTGTGAATACCCAGTTCTTCAGTAATAATTATTCCCTTAACGCCAACTTGGACTTGTTTCGTGGTTTTCAAAAGCTGAATTCCATTAGAGCCTCCAAGTTCATTTACAAGGCTACCCAAGAAGATATTCTACAAGAGAAATTTCTACTGGCTTTTAGGGTAATGAGTGCCTATTACGATATTAAATTTTTCGAAGGTTTGGTGGCCAATTCCTTGGAGCAACTGGAAATTTCACAAGGAAACTATGATTTGGTCCAAAAACAAGTGGAACTTGGGTTAATGGCCGGTGCCGACCTTTATGAAGCAGAGTCCAATCTTTTGGGAGATAAACTTTTGTTGACACAGAATAGAAACCAACTTACAAATGCCAAACTAGTCCTGATTCAAGAAATGAATTTGACCGAAGTATCGGATATAAACCTAAAAGAAAGCTTGGAGGAAACTATGGTAAATGAAGATGTTGCTTTGGATTCCCTGTACCAATCCGCCAGAGGATTTGTGCCCTTAGTAAAATCACAAGAATATAGAGTAACAGCAGCCAAAAAACAATTGCAGGCCACAAGAGGGGGATTGTTTCCTTCTTTATCTCTTTTTGCAGGTTACGGAACCAGCTATTTTGAGACCAATGTGGATGAAAATGGCAATGTTATACCTTTTAGAACACAGTTTAGTGATAACACGTCCAAGTTTGTTGGGGCACAATTGAATATTCCTATAAGTAATGGATGGTCCAACCATTCCAGAGTTAAGCAGCAGAAGATAGCGTATATGCAAGCCAAGAATAATTTGGAGATTCAGGAGCAGGAACTTTTTCAGTTGTTGCAACAACTTGTTCAAGATAATAGAGCCCTTATTGCAGAATTTGAACAAAGTGCAAAACAAGTAGAATCACAACAAATCGCTTTTACCATAGCGCAAAAGAGATACGAAAAAGGATTGATCAATGCCTTGGAGCTTTTTCAGGCAAAGAACCTTTATGGTGTTGCGCAGAACCAAAACCTACAAGTAGGTCTAAGGTTAAAAGTCAACCAGAGCACCATTGACTTTTATAACGGGCTATCAATTTTTAATATCAACTAAAAAATACGATGGATATACAATTAGAAAAAAAGAAAGGACTTAAGCTCAAGCACTACGGTTATATAGCCATAGGAATATTGCTCTTATTTGTTGGCTACAAATTTATTTTTGCCACTTCCATGTCCACTTTTAGAACGGAAAAGGAGCGTTTGTCCATTTCTTCCGTTACTGACGGCAAGTTTGATGATTATATTACCATAAATGGTAATGTAGCCCCAATTGCAACTATTTATATGGATGCGTATGAAGGTGGAAGAGTATCCGAAAAGTTGATAGAAGAAGGTTCCATGGTTAAAAAAGGGGACATCATTCTAAAACTAGAGAATATGGCCCTGTACGAACAGATTTTGGCCAGCGAAAGCAACCTGGCACTAAAGCAGAACGACCTTCGCTCTACCAAACTAACTTTTGATTCCAGACAGGTTGAAGGAAGAAAATCCTTGGCCACAGCACAATACGATGTTCAAAGGCTAAAACGTGCCTATGAGCAGAACCAAGAGTTGTATGAAGAAGAATTGATTTCAAAGGAAACGTATTTAAAGTCTAAGGAAGATTACGAATTGGCGCAAAAGCAATACGAAATCGTAAAGCTACAGACCGAGCAGGATGATGAATTGAGGGAAACCTCCTTAAAAGGATTGGACACCGACTTGGCGCGTATGCAAAAAACGTTATCCATGGTCTACGAACGTTTGGACCATTTAAATGTTCGCGCGCCCGCTGATGGGCAACTAGGGTTTTTGGATGCCGAAATCGGTCAGAATATTTCACAGGGGCAACGTATTGGACAGATTAACGTACTCACCGACTTTAAAATTGAAGCCGATATTGACGAGCACTATATCGATCGTGTAAAAAGAGATCTTTCTGCCACTTTGGAGCGTAATGGCAACGAGTTCAAATTGCGCTTGCGCAAAGTATACCCAGAAGTTCGGAACGGTAGGTTCCGCGTAGACTTGGTTTTTGTGGACGAAAAACCAGAAACCATTCGCGCCGGACAGAGTTACAACATACGATTGCAATTGGGCGAATCCAACAATGCCCTTTTGTTGCCCAAAGGAGGCTTTTTCCAAAGTACAGGTGGCCAATGGGTTTTTGTGATTAGTCCTGATGGAAACGAAGCCATTAAGCGTAATGTACGATTGGGAAAACAAAATTCAAGATATTATGAAGTCCTCGAAGGACTTCAACCAGGGGAACAGGTCATTACCAGCAACTATGATAGTTTTGGTGATGCAGAACGGATTGTACTGAAATAATTCGTAGAAATGTAACATCAATCAATAAAGTGTAGTCTTTAACAAAACATAAAACAACCATCAAAAAAATGATACAGATAACAGATCTTAAAAAAAGTTTCCGAACGGAAGAGGTAGAAACCTTGGCCTTGAACGGTGTAAACCTAAAAGTGGAAGAGGGTGAATTTGTGGCAATCATGGGCCCGTCCGGATGTGGAAAATCTACTTTGCTGAACATCATCGGCATGCTGGACAACCCTACGGAGGGCAGCTACAATTTTGCCGGGCACGAAGTGGGCGGATTAAAAGAAAGCCAGCGAACCCAACTTAGGAAAGGTAACCTGGGCTTTGTGTTCCAGAGCTTTAACCTTATTGATGAGCTTACCGTTTTTGAAAACGTGGAACTTCCCTTGATCTACCTTAAAATGAACAAGGCTGAAAGAAAGGAAAAAGTTATGAAAGTATTGGAGCGCATGAAGATTGCACATAGGGAAAAGCACTTCCCACAGCAACTTTCCGGAGGACAACAACAAAGGGTTGCCATTGCCCGTGCGGTAGTCACCAATCCAAAACTGATCTTGGCGGATGAGCCAACAGGTAACTTGGATTCCAAAAACGGTATCGAGGTAATGAACCTGTTGACCGAGCTAAACCAAGAAGGAACTACCATTGTTATGGTAACTCACTCCGACCGCGATTCGCATTATGCACACAGGGTCATCAACCTATTCGACGGTCAAATTGTGACAGAAAGCCAAAACAAGCCCATGAAAGCAATGGTGTAGGAGTTTAATCATCAATCATAAAAGAACATTATGTTTAGGAACTATATCAAAATCGCCTTCAGAAGTCTTTGGAAAAACAAGGGCTACAGTGCTCTTAATATTTTTGGATTGGCCATAGGTATTACCTGTGCCAGTCTAATATTACTTTGGGTAGAAGACGAAGTGAATTATGATAGCGTTTTCCCTAAACAAGATTTGGTATATATTGTTCCTACAAATCAAACTTTCGAGGGTGAAGTCTATACATTTTATTCGACGCCTGGGCCTTTGGCAAAGGATTTGAAAGATGAGATACCGGAAGTTACCAAATCCTCTACTACCTGGGGGGGAGAAATTTTACTTTCTGATGGCGAAAATGGAATCAATCGGTATGGGAGATATGTATCTCCTGATTTTTTAGACATCTTCAGCCTCAACTTTTTGGAGGGAGAATTAAAAGGCGCGCTAGCGAGGCCAGATGGAATCATCTTGACGCAAGAAACAGCCGCAGCACTTTTCGGTTCGGACAAAAAAGTGCTTAGCCGTGTAATAAAAGTCAACGACGAATATAGTTTTACTGTTACCGGAGTTGTAGAAGATTTGCCCAATAATGTCACGTTCGGGTTCAACTGGCTCCTACCTTTTGAACGATTTCAGCTAGGGGAAGAAGATATGTCCTGGACGGAAGAGTATGGTAACAACTTTGCCGACACCTTTGTAGAAATTGCTCCTAATTCGAACTTTAAAGAAGTAGATAACAAAGTAAGGGCAATAATTGCCTCGAAAATGGATAGTGATAATGGAATCCCAAATGAGGCTTTTTTGCATTCCATCAAGGATTGGCATTTACGTTCAGATTTTAGAGGTGGAAAGAAGGTTGGAGGCCAAATTACCTTTGTTCGCTTAGTAGCATTTATTGCATTGATCATACTGTTGATAGCGTGTATAAATTTTATGAATCTATCGACTGCTAGGAGCGGGAAAAGGGCTAATGAAGTAGGGGTTCGAAAAGTACTGGGTTCCAGTAAGAAACTACTGGTCTCCCAATTTATGATGGAAGCTTTGATCATGGCGGGTATTTCTGCTTTGTTGAGCATTGTTTTATTGTTGGTTTTATTGCCATTGTTCAACACGCTGGTGGAAAAACAGATTGAATTAAGATTACTTGAACCAGTACATATATTTTCTCTTTTATCAATTACGTTGGTTTCCGGTCTTTTGGCAGGGTGGTACCCTGCCTTATATCTTTCGTCTTTTAGACCTGGACAGGTGCTTAAAGGGAATGGCAAAAATCAAGGCAGCGCAACGATAATTCGCAAGGGGCTTGTAGTCACACAATTTGCGGCATCTATTGTTTTCATCATTAGTAGTATTATAATCTATCAGCAAATACAACATGTTAGAGCTCGTGATGTAGGTTATAAAAAAGAGAACTTAGTTAATGTCTCGGTTAGCGGAAACATGGTTGATAAATTCTATCCAATTAAAGAAGATTTGATGGCTTCCGGGGCAGTTGAAAATGTAGCCCTTACAAATTCTTATATGTTATCCAGTGGTAACAACGGGTCGGGTTTGAGCTGGCAAGGAGGCGTAAATACTGAAGATGTTCTGGTTAGATTTAGATATGTGAGCCCTAGTTTTTTTAATACCGTTGGTTTAGATATGGTTGAAGGACATGGTTTTAATGAAGATAGGGCCGTGGATAGTACCAATGTAATTATAACCCAATCTTTTGCGGATCTTATGGGAGATAAGAGCGCTCTAGGTAAGACCATCATGCGCAATGATATCAATTATAATGTCATAGGAGTTGTAAAGGATTATCTCTATGGCGATATGTACGGTAATGGAAAAACAGGTCCGGTCATGTTCTATAATAATTATGATGGGGCCAATGCCATGTATATAAATATAAGACCAGAATCGTCAAGAACAGAGGCATTGGCGATGATTGAGGAAATTCTTAAAGAATACAATCCTGCGTTTCCATTCGAATATCGTTTTGAAAATGACATGTTCAATTCTAGGTTCAGAAATGAGGAATTGATTGGTGAGCTTTCCAAAATCTTTTCTCTTCTAGCCATTATTATTTCTTGTATGGGATTGCTTGGACTTGCTGCCTTTACAGCAGAGCAACGTAGAAAGGAAATTGGCGTTAGAAAGGTGTTGGGGTCTAGTATTACGGGTATTGTTGGCTTGCTGTCCAAAGATTTTATGCGATTGGTGTTTATGGCAATTGTCATAGCCATTCCTATTGCATGGTTCTTTATGCAAAATTGGTTGGAGAGCTATGCCTATCGTATTTCCATTAATGCCTGGGCATTTGTGATAGCAGGGGCCATTGCCATAATCATAGCCTTGTTGACCATTTGTTTTCAAGCAATTAATGCGGCTAGGGTAAATCCGGTTAAAAGTTTACGTTCGGAATAAATCAATCAAAAATCATCAATCATGTTCAAAAATCACCTAAATATCGCTTGGAGAACTATCAAAAAGGACAAGCTCTTTACTTTTATCAAAATAGGAGGTTTTGCCGTGGGTATTGCCGCCTGTCTTTTAATTGCCCTATTTATTCGTAACGAGGTCAGCTACGATCAGCATTATGCCAAGAAGGACCAAATCTATAGGGTGGTGATGCAGGGCGTGCTCCAGGGCGAGGTATTGAAAAGCACACACTTCCAGTTGCCTTTTGCTGAAGCAGTCCAATCGGATTTTCCAGAAATAATCAAGGCGGGAAAAGTAAACAATATTGAGATTTTTGGTGCAGGCAAGCATGGAATTCGGGTGAACGGTAAACAGGAGAACACTTTTGAGGAGAACTTTGTTCTGGCCGACCAAGAAGCATTCGATATTTTGGAAATCAATCTGAAACAAGGTAATCCAGAAACTGCTTTAATAGAACCCAAAAGCCTTGTGATTTCGAAATCCAAGGCGGAAAAGTATTTTCCAAACGGTAATGCTCTGGAGCAGACCATATTTTTGGATAACGACACTTCAAAACCGTATACCATTACAGGCGTAATGGAGGATATACCCGAGAACTCCCATCTTAACTTCGACTTTATGCTTCCCGTGGAGGACAATTATGGTAGCTGGACGAACCAGAACTATTTCACTTATGTATTGGTCAACCCGAATACCAACATTCAGGAATTGGAGCAAAAAATGTCTTTGATTGTAGAAAAATATATCATCCCGGCACAAATAAAGAGAGGCCGTTCCGCTGATTTTATAGATGTGTTGAGAACGATTGAATATAAACTGCAACCGATAACGGATATCTACCTAAAATCAGATATTAAAATGCAGGACGGTCTAAAGCACGGTGATATTAAGTTTATATGGTTGTTTGCTGCAATCGCCGCCTTTGTATTGCTCTTGGCCATGATTAATTTTATCAACCTTTCCACGGCCAAGTCGGCCAATAGGGCAAAAGAGGTAGGGCTTAGAAAAACTATTGGTGCTTTTAGGAATAATCTCGTGAACCAGTTTCTTACGGAATCGGTGGTTTTCAGTATCATTTCTTTTGTGTTGGGGATTGCACTCGCATGGGTATTGCTCCCTACGTTTAATGAGATTGCTTCGAAAAACATGGAATTGCCATGGTCCACATGGTGGTTTCTTCCAGCTTTATTGATAGCCGCTCTATTGATTGGAGTTTTGGCCGGTTTGTACCCAGCGTTCTATTTATCTGCATTTAGACCAGTGAACGTTTTAAAAGGCACGCTGAGTGTTGGAAGTAAAAGTGGAAGATTAAGGAGTGGTTTAGTGATTTTTCAGTTTACCACTTCGGTAATATTGATTATTGGAACATTGATTATTTATCGTCAAATGGACTATATAATCAGTAAGGAGTTAGGATATAATAAAGAGCGGGTTGTGGTTCTCGAGGGAACCAATATTCTTGGGAACAAAATAGAATCTTTTAAGGAGCAACTATCATCTTTATCACAAGTAAAAAATGTAACATCCACCAATTACCTACCTGTTGATGGGGGAAGTAGAAATGGAAACACTTTTATGGTCGAAGGGCAAGATGATGGTGGTAGAGGCATTCCAGCTCAAATTTGGAGAGTGGATTATGACTATATTAAAACTTTGGGCATTCAAATGACAAAAGGAAGGGATTTCTCCAAGGAATTTGCCTATGATTCGATTAATTCCATTGTCATCAATACTAAAATGGCCTCTGATTTAGGTTTAAAAGACCCAATTGGCAAAAAAATTGACAATGGTGGTCAAACCTTCGAAGTAATCGGAGTTATTGAAAACTTCCATTTTAAATCTTTGAAAGAAGATATCTCTGCACTCTCCTTGGTGATAGGAAAGGATGTTGGTGCCGTTTCCGTAAAACTGGAAAAAGGGAATCCATCAGAAGCTTTATCATCCATAGAAAAGGTGTGGAACAGGAATATACCGAACCAAGCACTCAATTATACTTTTTTGGAACAAGAGTTTGCACAAATGCATGATGACGTTCAACGAATGGGCAAAATATTCAACAGTTTCGCCCTTTTCGCCTTACTTGTAGCTTGTTTGGGATTATTTGCCCTATCTGCCTTTATGGTGGAACAACGACGAAAGGAAATAAGCATCCGACGTGTTTTGGGAGCCCCGTTCAAGAATATTTACCAGTTGCTTACGCTCGATTTTTTAAAGCTGATCGTTATTTCCATCTGCATTGCAATTCCAATTGGGTGGTACTTTATGAACCGATGGTTGGAGGGGTTTGCTTATCACATAACCATTGGTTGGGAAATATTTGCAACCGCGGCACTTATAGCGCTTGGCATAGCAATACTTACAATTAGTTATCAATCGATAGGAGCGGCATTTTTGCAGCCTACTAAAGGATTACGTACAGAATAAATCAATCAAAAACCATCAATCATGTTTAAGAATTATGTGAAAATAGCCTGGAGAAACCTTACTAAGAACAAGGGTTATACCATTATTAATGTAGGCGGTCTTGCACTTGGAATGGCTGTGGCCTTAATTATAGGGTTATGGATCAAGGATGAGCTTTCCCATAACAGTTATTTTTCGAACAAAGATCAAATAGCGCAGATATATCAATCTCAGACAAATAATGGAGAAACAGGAACTGGGCCAGCCATTCCACGACCTTTAGAAATGGCTATTAGGGAAGGCTATATGGATAATTTTAAGCATGTAGTGATGTCATCCTGGACCACCCCACAGTATCTTAAGTACAAAGAAACCAGTATTTCAAGGGAGGGAAACTTTATGCAACGAGAAGCTCCTGAAATGTTTGACCTTAATATTTTAAAAGGAGAAAAGGATGGAATTCGGGAAATCAATTCAATCATGCTTTCGGAATCTACAGCTAAAGCTCTTTTCGGTGATGCTGACCCTATTGGAAAAACGATTGAGGTTAATAGTCAATATGATATGATGGTTACAGCGGTATTCGAAGACATACCGTTCAATACTTCTTTTAGCGACACAGATTTTTTGATGCCATGGGATAAGTACGTTTCCGTTAATGAATGGGTCAAAAATTCTGTAGACCACTGGGGCAACAACTCTTATCAGATGTTTGTCCAGATTGCGGATAATACTTCCATGGAAGCGGTTACAGATAAGATAAGAAATGTAAAAAAAGACCTTAACGAAGACTCTCGAGAATTTAACCCTCAATTGTTTTTGCTTCCTATGAAGGACTGGCATTTGCGTTCACGATTCGAAAATGGAAAACAAGCCGGTGGTAGAATTAAGTACGTATGGTTATTTGGTATTATCGGCGCTTTTGTATTGCTTTTGGCTTGTATAAACTTTATGAACCTTAGTACTGCAAGGTCCGAGAAGAGGGCCAAGGAAGTGGGCATCAGAAAATCGATTGGGTCACAACGTAGTCAATTGATCAATCAATTCTTGGGAGAGTCGTTTTTGGTAGTGCTTTTTGCATTTGTTATTGCTGTTGCCATTGTAGTGCTTTCGCTTAACGGGTTTAATGACCTGGCCAGAAAAGAGTTGGTGTTTCCATGGGGGTCTATTGGTTTTTGGGCGTCGTCTTTGGTCTTCATTCTGTTTACCGCATTATTGGCAGGCAGTTATCCTGCACTTTATTTGTCTTCGTTCAAACCAGTTGATGTGCTAAAAGGCACCTTTAAAACGGGGAAACATTCCGGTTTGCCCAGAAAAATATTGGTAGTGGTTCAGTTTACGGTATCCGTGGCTTTCATTATAGGCACTGTAATCGTGATGCAGCAAATCAACCACGCAAAAAACAGACCTATAGGTTATGACAAGGAAGGTTTGGTACAAGTGCCGACAATGAGTGAGGATTTTACCGGAAAGTTTGAATTGATGCGTGAAGAATTCATCAATTCCGGAGCCGTTACCGAAATGTCCACGTCAAGTGCTCCTACTACCCGCATATGGTCCAATAGAAGCGGGTTTGACTGGGAGGGCAAACCGGAAGGTTTCCAGGAAGATTTAGCTTGGACCGAAGTATCTCCGGAATATGCCAAGAGCCTTAATTTAAAAATTATAGCAGGAAGGGATTTTTCACGAGAGTTTGCTTCTGACTCTACTGGTGTTCTACTTAATGAAACTGCAGTGAAATACATGGGCCTTCAAGATCCTATAGGGAAATTAATCACTGATCCTGACACAGAAAACCCTATCGATCCTATGAAGATTATTGGAGTGGTCCAGGATATGATAGCCCAATCTCCATACGAACCCGTAAAGCAAGGGATGTATGTGTTTGACAAAGATGGAAATGGTTCTTTTTATAATATGCGGTTGAACCCTAGCCAAAGTGCCAGCCAAAATATAGCGGTAATCGAACGAGTTTTTAAGGAGCATTTTCCCAATATCCCATTTCAATATGATTTTGTGGATGAAGAGTATGGTGAAAAATTTGCCGCAGAAGAACGGATAGGTCGTCTTTCCGGAATTTTCACTGCCCTTGCCATTTTAATCAGTTGTTTGGGATTGTTTGGACTGACATCTTTTGTAGCAGAACAAAGAACCAAGGAAATTGGGGTAAGAAAAGTACTGGGCGCCTCTGTGTTCAATGTGTGGAACATGTTGTCCAAGGACTTTTTAAAACTGGTAATTATCTCCTGTTTTATAGCAGTCCCTATAGCCTATTATGTAATGAACGGTTGGTTACAAGAGTATCCGTATCGTGTGATCTTGAAATGGTGGATTTTTGCTCTGGCCATGATCGGGGCTTTAGCAGTTACCATTTTAACGGTAAGCTTTCAGGCCATTAAAGCAGCAAAATTAAATCCAGCCAGAAGCTTAAGAACAGAATAACAGTATCATCAAAAAACGGAAATCATGTTTAAAAACAACATTAAAATAGCATGGAGGAGCCTTAAAAAGCAGCCATTCTTCACCTTTCTCAACATATTTGGATTAGCTATCGGAATGGCTGGGGGGCTTTTGCTCGGTCTTTACATTTATGATGAATTAAGTCACGATACCATGTTCACCGATGCAGACCGGATTTATCGCATTAATGCAGATATGAAGTTCGGAGGCAAGGCGGAGCAAATGGCCGAGGTCTCCGCACCCATGGCGGGCGCAATGATGAATGATTATCCCGAGGTGGAACTCACCACACGGTTCAGGGGTGTTGGAAGTGTTTTTATCAAAGAAGAGGGAACACGCAGCAATGTACGCGAACCAGGGGTCACCTATGCCGACTCCACCTTCTTTGAAATGCTGGGGATAAAACTCCTTTATGGTGATGAAAATACTGCTTTGACAGAGCCCAATACCGTGGTGATGACCAAAACTGCCGCTGTAAAACACTTTCCAATAGACCAGGCCGTCGGAAAGACCGTTTTGCTGAATGACCGAGATGTATATACCGTCTCTGGTATTGTGGATGATATGCCTGAGAATTCCTTTTTAAGGGACAGGGACTTGTTCTTGGCCATGTCAGGATATGAAGATTCGCGGATGGCCGAATGGGGAAGCCATAATTATTATACTCTCATAAAATTGATTCCCGGGGCTTCAGTAGCAGATTTGGAGGTCGAAATGCAGTCCATGGTAGGGAAATATCTTATTCCTTATGCCCAAAGGTTTTTTCCTGGAATTACCGAGCAACAGTTCTTGGATTCTGGAAATTACATGAAATACTCCACCATCGCCCTTACGGACATACACCTATATTCCGGGAGAGGACCAGAATTTAGTCCGGTAAGTGATATTAAAAATGTCTACATCCTAGGAGCCATAGCGTTAATTCTTCTCATATTGGCCAGTGTCAACTTTATGAATCTCACTACTGCGCATTCCCTAAAACGATCTAAAGAAGTGGGTATCCGAAAAACATTGGGATCTCAAAGAAGTAGTTTGATAGGCCAGTTTTTAACCGAATCCGGATTGATTGCGATGGGATCCCTTGTGTTTGCCGTAATTATTGCCGCAGTTACAATGCCATTGTATAATGATCTCAGTGGTAAGGAACTGTCCATTCCATTTACAAACCCCTTGTTCTGGGTGGTTTTGTTGATGGCCTCCTTGGCCCTGGGCATTCTATCCGGTAGTTATCCGGCCTTTTTTATGTCCCGTTTTGTTGCGGCCAAAGTACTGAAAGGTCAGGGAGACAATTCCATTGGCGGGGGACGTGTCAGGAACATTCTGGTAGTGCTCCAGTTTTCCATTTCTGTATTCCTGATCATGGGCACATTGACGGTTTTCCAACAATTGAGTTACATTCAAGGAAAAGATCTTGGCTATGCCAAAGATCAAGTTTTGGTGATTCAAGGGGTTAATTCATTGGATGGCAACAAAAAGGCTTTCAAAAACGAAGTGGGGCAATTAAGCCAGGTGAATACGGCCACATTAAGCAGCTATTTGCCCACACCATCTTCTCGAAGCGATAGTTCATTTATGCGAAAGGAAGATCGAAGTCAGGAAAAGGCCATCAATATGCAACAATGGCGCGTGGATGAAAATTACATTTCCACTATTGGGCTCTCGTTGGTCTCAGGTAGAAATTTTGATGTTACTCGATACGCTAGCGATTCCACGGCAATTATCCTTAATGAAAAAGCGGTGGCTATTTTGGGGGAAACTCCCGAAACTGTATTGGGCCAACAATTTCTGGATAATTTTGACGAAGAATCACTGATTACAGTAATCGGGGTTGTAAAGGATTTCAATTTTGAATCCCTACGGGATGAGGTTGAGGCACTTGCCCTATTTTACGGAACTGATAGGGCCAGTAATTTGATTATTAAACTGGCCAAAGGTGACGTTACCCGAACCATTGGGGACATTGAGAATATCTGGATGAATATTGCCCCCACTCAACCATTCGAATATTATTTTATGGACGACTCCTTCAATACAAGTTATGAAGCGGAGCAACGTCTGGGGCAAATTTTCATGATTTTTACCGTTCTGTCCATAATAATTGCCTGTTTAGGACTTCTTGGGCTTGCTGCTTTCAATGCGCAAAAACGGGTAAAGGAAATAGGTGTGAGAAAAGTGCTAGGTGCAGGAGTGGGACAAATTGTGTATCGTCTCTCCATGGATTTCCTAAAACTCGTCGGGCTCTCGGTAATCATTGCACTTCCTTTAGGATGGTTTGCCATGGATAGGTGGTTACAAGACTTCTCTTACCGAATAGATATTCCATGGTGGATTTTTGCACTATCCGCATTCATGGCTGTGGGCGTTGCCCTTTTAACGGTGAGTTATCAAAGTATAAAAGCGGCGATTGTAAATCCAGTAAAGAGTCTTAGAACAGAATAGATCAACCAAAACCTAAAAAATGTTCAAGAACTATTTAAAAATCGCCTGGCGGAACCTGATCAAGAACAGAATATTTAGCATTGCCAACATAATGGGGCTTACCTGCGCGTTTGCCGTTGCACTTTTGTTGACCATGACCGCAATGTTCGAACTCTCTTTTGATCAATTTCATGAGAATAAAAATTCCACATATCAAGTCTATCTTACCAACCAAACTCCTAGAGGAGCAGAAGTAAGCACATCAAATCCAGTGCCTTTGGCGAAGGCACTGAAAGAAGAAGTTCCGGGAATAAAACAGATTACGCGTTCCTTGAGTGAAGATGCGCTGGTAACCTACAAAGAAAAAAATTTGAATTTGGATGCTGAATATGTAGATCCAGAATTCTTCAACCTATTTACGTTTGCCGTAATTAATGGTAATACCAACAATCCGCTTCCCACCAAAAATTCGGTATCCATTTCGGAGGAAACTGCGTTAAAAACTTTTGGTACAACCAATGTTGTGGGAGAAATTCTTCAGATAAGAATAGGAAGCGAGGAAAAACCATTTACCGTTGCATCCATTTTAGAAAATACACCAGCTAATAGCAGTATGGATTTTGATATTGTGATTCCTTTTGAGAATCATCCGGAATATGAATCCAACAAAGATGTATGGAACTCTCAGTTTCTACCTGTTTACTTGCAGTTGGAAGAAGGAGTGACAACTCAACAATTTGAGGAGAACACAAGAGCCTTTGCAAACCTTCATTATGCGGAAAGTATTGAAAGTGACAAAAGAGATGGTGCCACTCCCGATGTCAACGGGCAATACAAACAATTTCACTTGATGCCCATTACGGACATGCATTTTGCATCTTTTAAAGCAGGTAAAGCTGAAGCGCCACGAACCTTTCCGTATATTATTTTAGGGGTAGCGTTAGTAATCATATTTATTGTTTGCGCCAATTTCATTAATATGAATATTGCCTTGAGCGAAAAAAGACTCAAAGAAATTGGAATGCGCAAGACGCTTGGTGCTGTCAAAAAGCAATTGTTCTTCCAGTTTTGGATGGAAAGTGTGATTGTTTTTTTGATTGCGATAGGTTTGGGACTTATGGTCAGTAATTTGCTCATAGACCCGTTCAAGACCCTTTTTAATACAAAGGCCACATTCGCCGAGGTGACCCAACCAGGAATTATTGTGCTGTTTGCGGCGTCCATTTTTGTAATCACTCTGATTGCTGGAGGGTACCCTGCATTACTTTTGAGCAAGCTGAGTACACTTCGGGCACTAAAGGGTAAACTCGATTTGGGCAAAAACCGACTGCGCAATGGGTTGATCGTCCTTCAATTTGTTATCGCCATTATCTTGATCAGTGGAACTTTGGTATTGCATGGGCAAATAGACTTTTTACGTAACAAAGACCTTGGATACAACAAGGAGCAAGTGGTGTCTATTCCCTTAAACGGAAGAAAGGATAGCTATGCTGTTCTGGATTTATTGCGTGATGAGCTTTCCCAAAATTCTGACATTTTGAGCGTTTCGGGTTCTGATAGTAATTTGGGACTTGGAAAAGACGGAAGTATTACTAGCAGTGCAATGGGCTTTGAATACAAAGGCAGAGGTGTCGTCACCAATGCCCTAACAGTGGATTATGATTATGCCAAAACGCTGGACATTGAGCTTAAATCAGGTCGAATGTTCAACCGAGAATTTAGTACGGACAGCCTTAGTATGGTAATCAACGAAAGTATGGCGAAGCAATTAGGAGAAGAGGACCCTTTGTCCATCCGTATTCCCATGGACGATTCCATTACATATTCGGTTGTTGGAGTTGTAAAAGACTATAATTTTCAGGAAGTCAGCAGAAAAATAAAGCCACTTACGCTTTTCATGAATCGTAATTGGGACCTTTATTATGCCTATGTGAAAATTGCCCCACAAAATACGGCACAATCTTTTGATGCCATAAAAAATGCATGGGAGAAAGTTGAACCACAGGCCGAGTTCTTGGGCTCATTTCTGGACGAAAATGTGGACCGCACCTTTAAAAGGGAAAAAACCATGGCAACCATTATTACAAGTGGCAGTGTATTGGGAATTATTTTAAGTTGTCTGGGGCTCTTTGCCATATCCATGTTGGTAGTTGCCCAACGAACCAAGGAGATCGGAGTACGAAAAGTGGTTGGTGCAAGTGTATCTTCTGTGGCACTTTTGCTGACCAAAGATTTTTTAAAGTTGGTCGGCCTTGCCTTTTTTATTGCCACACCAATTGCTTGGTACTTTTTAAATGAATGGCTTCAGAACTATGCATCCCATGTTAGCTTAAGCCCATTGTTTTTTCTTGGCGCAGGACTTACAGCCAGTCTTATTGCCTTTATTACCGTGGGTTCACGCACAGTAAAAGCAGCATCTGCCAATCCAGTAAAAAGTTTACGAACAGAATAGAACACAAATACTACTGTAAAATGAAAAGTAATATATTGAAAGCGCTATGCCTATCATTGGTTTTCGGTAACACTTTATTGGCTCAAGAGGGGTTAAAAGATGATAGCCTTGCGTTTAAAATTGACAAATTCTTGAGTGAAAGTGTTGCTAACGGTTATTCAGGAAGCGTTTTAGTGGCCAAAGAAGGTGAATTTGTTTTCTCGAAGGGATTTGGTTGGGCCGATAGATCCTTGAAAATAACAAACACTCCGTCAACGGTATTTAATGTAGGCTCAGTAACCAAGCAATTTACGGCGGCTGCTATTTTGAAGCTTATGGAAGATCAAGAACTGAAAGTTTCGGATAACATTGAAAAGTATTTTCCACAAGTACCTGCCGATAAAAGAGACATTACGATACATCATTTGCTTACTCATACATCTGGTGTATCACCAAGAACAGGAGGATTCAGATATGATAAAGCGAGCAAAGAAGCTTTTTTAAAGGACTTTTTTGAAGCAGAATTAATGTATGCGCCGGGAACAAAACATACTTATGCCAATGCCAACTATATTTTGTTGTCAGCAATAATTGAACAAGCCTCCCAACAAGATTATGAAACATTTTTAAGGGAAAACTTTTGGACTCCTTTGCAAATGAACCATACAGGTTATAAGGAGATACATTTTAATAGCGAGCAGCTTGCGCACGGATACTATTTCCATTATACAGATGGTGAATGGCGGGATTGGGGAATAACTCAAGAACATCTACCCTACAACAATGAGCATTGGTACAGTATCGGAAAAGGAGACATATATTCTACCGTCGAAGATTTGTACAAATGGCACCTTGCTTTGGAAAACAGTAAAGTACTGTCTGCCGAAACAAACAACTTAATGGAAAAGGCCCATGTCCCAGAGAATGAAACTAGAACATCATTTTATGGGTATGGTTGGGCCATATTCAATTCACGGAACAACACAAAAATTGTTGCACATAACGGTAGTAATGGAATTTACTTTGCGGATTTTCTCAGGTTTGTAGAAGATGATTTAGTGGTAATTGCTTTGTCTAACATCATTTTAAACCACCAATCAGAAAATGTAGCATGGGATATTGCTTCAATGGTGATAGATGAAGAATACAGTTCCAAAATAATTCCAAAAAACAAGTATGAGCTGGTTTTTGATTTTATTAGGTCGAACTCTCCTGATAAAGTGAGTCTATTACCTCAATTTATTGAGAGCAAAACCGAAACGCCAATAAATGATAAGGCGCTCTTGAACCGAATCGGCTTTAAACAAGTATCAGAGAACAAGGATGTTGAATGGGGCGTTGCACTGTTAAAACTGAATACAGATCTTTTCCCAGAAGATGGAAATCTTTGGGATTCTTTAGGTGAAGGATATTATTTGCTTAATGACAAGCCCAACGCTATTAAAAGTTTTAAAAAGGCGATAGAGCTTAAACCTGGGGCGAATTGCTATTGGTGCGAAAATTCTAGAAAAAAATTAGACGAAATAAAAAACAAATAAGATGCTATTACAACTCAACAACATATTTAAATGGGTACATTCAGGAGGTCAACGCTTCTTTTTACTGAAGGACATCAATCTTGAAGTAGAAGAAGGAGAATTTATCTCTGTAATGGGACCTTCGGGCTCGGGAAAATCCACTTTGCTCAACGTTATTGGGATGTTGGACACCTTTGACGAGGGAGAGTATAATTTCTTGGACGAATCCGTTCATTCTCTAAAGGAGAAACACCGTTCTAATCTGTATAAACAATATATTGGTTTTGTATTCCAATCCTATCATTTGCTGGATGAACTTACGGTAAAGGAAAACTTGGAAATGCCGTTGATTTATAAGAAAATTAAAGGCGCTGAACGTAAGGCCAGGGTAGCTGATATGTTGGACCGGTTCAACATTGTGGGAAAAAAGGATCTTTTTCCCGCCCAGTTAAGTGGGGGACAGCAGCAATTGGTCGGTGTGGCCAGAGCATTGATATCAAATCCTAAACTGATATTGGCGGATGAGCCCACTGGAAACCTAAATTCAAAGCAGGGAGAGGAAATCATGGAACTGTTTAAACAATTGAATGATGAAGGGGTAACCATAATTCAGGTGACGCACTCCGAGAAAAATGCTGAATACGGTTCCAGGACCATCAATTTATTGGACGGAAGAATGGTTTAATCGGCTAAATCAGCCAATTCTTTACCAACAAGGCTTCCCAGAGCCACGCCCATGCCTCCTAACCGAACACCGCAAAAAATGGAATTGGAAACCTGTTTTACGATAGGGGATTTTTGTTTGCCCACGCCCATTATGCCACTCCATCTTCGTTCAATTTTGACGAGTTGATTCGGTAAAATCATATCCTGGAGTAATGCTTCAAGCTTATTTTGGATAATTTGTGTTTCTCCAAATTCTGTAGTTTCCTCGGTTTTAAAATCAAGGTTTCGGCCACCTCCAAACAAGATTCTGTTGTCAATGTTTCGGAAATAATAATACCCTTCATCAAAATGAAAGGTGCCTTTTATTTCCAAACTTTTGATGGGTTCCGTAACCAAAACCTGCGCTCGTGCAGGCTTCACAGTTTCTGATTTTAATAGTTTGGAAGCAAAACCATTGGTGGCCACAAATACTTTTTTGGACGAAAACTCAAAGTCACCTGTTACGATGGTAGCGCCATTATTCGATTCAACAACATCATTGACCATAACCCCATTTAAAATAGGAATTCCCAAGGACAAACATTTTTGAATCAAGGAACGCATCATTTTTCCAGTATCCAATTGCCCTTCCAGTTGGTGTGTGATGTATTTTTCTTGAATATTACCAAAACCGAACAGATTATTGTTGGTTACAAAAGGGTTTTGACCAAAAATGGGCCCCATCAAACCGTTGAGGTAAGGAATGGATTCCAAACAGTTTTCGTAGAACTGAGGTTTTCCCAAAGGGAAAAGTTCATGACTGCCGTGCAATTGAAAACCTATGGCTTCATCGCCCAACAGACTTCGTAGTCGTTGAATGCCATTCCAACGTTTTTGAACCAGTTGCACCACTTCTTCCTCGGTATGATGCTCTAGGTCCGATAAAATTTCGGAAACGCTTCCAAAACAAGCAAAGCCTGCATTTTTGGTGCTTGCTCCTTGGGGTAAGCTGCCTTTTTCAAGAATTAAGATATTGCTTTTGGGGTATTTTTTCTTCAGGTTGATGGCACAGTTAATGCCAACGATGCCGCTGCCGATAACGCTAAAGTCAACATTTGAAAACCAACTTTTATGTTCCCAATAACTTAATTCCATAAAAGAAAAACCCCGAATGTATCGGGGCTCTATTTAATGTTCGTCTTTGTATTTTGGGTCCATTTTAAAATCCTCCATGAATTTGGTAGTATAGTTGCCTGCCAAATAATCTGGATGATCCATCAATTGACGGTGGAATGGAATAGTAGTTTTAACTCCCTCGATTACAAATTCGTCCAAGGCCCTTCTCATTTTGTTAATGGCCTCTTCCCTTGTTTGAGCGGTGGTTATCAACTTTGCAATCATGGAATCATAATTAGGCGGAATCATATAGCCGCTATACACATGTGTGTCCAATCGTACTCCATGTCCACCAGGCATGTGCAATGTGGTAATTTTTCCAGGTGAAGGCCTAAAGTCATTATAAGGGTCTTCCGCATTGATTCGGCACTCAATAGAGTGCAATTTTGGGAAATAGTTTTTTCCAGAGATTGGCACACCTCCCGCAACCAAAATTTGCTCACGAATCAAGTCGTAGTCCACAACTTGCTCTGTAATAGGGTGCTCTACTTGGATACGGGTATTCATCTCCATAAAGAAGAAGTTACGATGTTTATCTACCAAAAACTCAATGGTTCCCGCTCCTTCATATTTTATGTATTCCGCTGCTTTTACTGCCGCTTTCCCCATATCTTCACGGAGCTTGTCCGTCATAAAAGGAGAAGGGGTTTCTTCGGTAAGTTTCTGGTGCCTGCGTTGCACCGAACAGTCCCTTTCGGATAGGTGACAAGCTTTTCCATACTGATCGCCCACAATCTGAATTTCGATGTGGCGTGGTTCTTCAATCAGCTTTTCCATGTACATACCTCCGTTTCCAAAGGCCGCAGTTGCTTCTGTAACGGCGCTGTTGAAGTTTTTCTCCATCTCATCCTCGGACCAAATGGCGCGCATTCCTTTACCTCCACCACCTGCGGTTGCTTTGATCATTACAGGATAGCCCATTTTTTTAGCTTCCTTTCTTGCATGGTCAACATCTTTCAACAAACCTTCAGAACCTGGCACGGTGGGTACACCGGCTTTTTTCATGGTTTCTTTGGCTGTTGCTTTGTCTCCCATTTTATCAATTTGTTCACCAGAGGCTCCAATAAATTTGATATCGTGCTCGGCACAGATTTTTGAGAATTTGGAGTTTTCGGAAAGGAATCCGTATCCTGGATGAATGGCATCGGCGTTGGTAATTTCCGCTGCTGCTATAATATTTGGAATCTTTAAATAAGATTCGCTACTGGGTGCTGGGCCTATACATACGGCTTCGTCGGCAAAGCGTACGTGAAGACTTTCTTCATCGGCCTTGGAGTAAACGGCCACGGTTTTAATGCCCATTTCCTTGCAGGTTCTTATAATCCGCAAGGCAATTTCACCCCTATTTGCAATCAATACTTTTTTAAACATAGAACACAATCTTAAATTCGGAATTCTAAATCTTAAATGGTTCTAAGCAACAAAACTTATTGCCTAAAATGTATCATTTAAAACTCACTAGGATGGGTCTACCAAGAATAATGGTTGGTCAAACTCAACAGGAGAGGAGTCGTCAACCAATATCTTAACTATTTTACCTGAAACTTCTGATTCGATATCGTTGAAAAGTTTCATTGCCTCGATTACACAAAGAACATCGCCTTGGTTTATGGTGGTGCCAACCTCCACGAATGGGGGTTTGTCTGGAGATGGTTTTCTATAGAATGTTCCTATGATGGGGGATTTGATAGTAATATATTTTGAGTCATCATCTGCTTTTTTGGAATCTGATGATGGTGCAGCTTCTTGGGGAGCTGCCGGTGCCGGTGCAGCGGCTGTTGGAGCTTGAGCTACCGGTATTTGTTGAACAATTGTAGTTTCCGGTGTGCTGGAATCGTTGCTTCCTGTTCGAATGGTGATCTTAATGTCCTCCATTTCCAACTTCACCTCGCTGGCACCCGATTTGGCTACAAACTTGATTAAACTTTGAATTTCCTTAATGTCCATGGAATATAATTTAGTTAGTTGTGTGATTAAGAATTATAGGCCCATTTTAAATAAATGGAACCCCATGTAAAACCTCCACCAAAAGCGGCGAAAATGATATTATCTCCTTTCTTTAGTTGCTTTTCGTAATCGTAAAGCAACAAGGGCAATGTTGCAGAAGTGGTGTTTCCGTACCGGTCAATATTGATCATAACCTTTTCGGGTTCGACACCCATCCTGTTGGCTGTTGCGTCAATAATACGTTTGTTGGCCTGATGAGGCGCCAGCCATTGTACATCTTCTTTAGTAAGGTTGTTTCGCTCCATTATAAGTGCGGATACATCAGCCATATTGGAGACTGCAAACTTAAAAACAGATTTACCATCTTGAAAGACATAATGTTGTTTATTCTTTACGGTTTCTTCGGATGCGGGCAAAATTGAACCTCCTGCATCAATCTTTAAAAACTGTCGGCCAATTCCATCGGAACGTAGATACTCATCCTGTAATCCCAACCCTTCTTCATTAGGCTCAAAAAGAACCGCTCCGGCACCATCTCCAAAAATAATACACGTTGTTCTATCGGTGTAATCTATTATGGACGACATTTTATCTGCACCTATAAGCAGTACTTTCTTGTACCTCCCAGATTCTATATAACTAGCGGCTGTTGACATTCCATATAAAAAACTGGAACACGCTGCTTGTAAGTCGTAAGCAAAAGCGTTTACCGCGCCAATTTCCGAAGCAACATATGCCGCTGTAGCTGCAACGGGCATATCTGGAGTAGCGGTGGCAACTAGCACAAAATCTATTTCGGAAGCTTCAATGCCTCTTTTTTGAAGCAAATCTTCCGCAGCTTTGATTGCCATAAAAGATGTTCCTGCGTTCTCTTCTTTTAAGATTCTTCGCTCCTTGATCCCTGTTCTTGTGGTAATCCACTCGTCGTTGGTATCCACCATGGTTTCCAATACTTTGTTGGAAAGAACAAAATCTGGAACGTACCCTCCTACAGCTGTTATTGCTGCTGTTGTTTTCTTCATTTTTAGCCTCTCTTTATTGTCAAAAACATTCAAATTTGACCCAAAAGCGGTGAAAATTAGTCATTTTATATGACTTTATAGTCAAAATTAACCGATTTTGGGTGTTAACATGGGCCCATAAAAAAACTCCCGTTAAAAATTGAACGGGAGTTGCTTTATTTTAAGGGATTTGCGGTTATGCCGCAGCTTCCTCTTCTGTTTTGTCAATCAAAACTTGACCTCTGTAATACAATTTGCCTTCGTGCCAGTGTGCTCTGTGGAACAAGTGCATTTCACCTGTAGTTGAGTCTTTGGCGATTGTTGGCGCAACTGCTTTGTAGTGGGTCCTTCTTTTGTCCCTTCTGGTTTTTGATGTTTTTCTTTTAGGATGTGCCATTATAAACCTATTTATCCGTTAGTAACTTTTTTAAATCGTCCCATCTGGGATCTGTTTCTTCTAATGATTTTGTATTCTCTTTTGGCTGTAACTCTTCAAGTTTGTCCAAAATTTCCGATTGTAACGTACCATCCTCAACTCCAGGGTGAACCCTTTTTTGTGGAACGGCCAGCACCAACATTTCATAAATGTATTGTGCAATATTGAATTGGTGCTCTCCATGTGGAATGACCAAGATTTCATCATCTTCATCATTATACTCTTCGCCAAACTTGACGACTAGTTTTAAATTGGAATCGATAGGCTGATCAAAAGGCTCACCTGTCAAATCACAATCCACATTTACTGTACCCTTCGCTTCAATCTGAAGTTCCATCATGGTGCTCATTTTTTCCAAAACAGCATCAATTCGAACGGAAGCTCCGTTAAATTCTTGGTAGTCAAAAGATTCAAAGAACGCATCATCAATTTCGTACACAAATTTATGTTTTCCCAACTTCAGACCTGAAAAAGGGATAAAAAACTCTTTCAGCTTCATCATTTCTACACTTAAGGTTTGTGTACCAGCCTTTAAAGGCGGGTGCAAAGATACTACTAATTTACAAAACTGCAATTCTTGCTCCAACAAATATCCAAAAAGCAGTTAACTTTTTAGCCTCCACGCTTAATTTTCTGCTTCTGAAGGGGATTTTTGGTCAGTTCCAAATACTCAGTTCTGTTTCTGAATATTTGCATTGCAGTAAATACGGCTTCCTTAAAAGAACTCTCGTCCGCCTTGCCTTTTCCGGCAATTTCATAGGCTGTTCCATGGTCTGGGGATGTCCGGACCTTGTCCAATCCTGCCGTATAGTTCACCCCTTTTCCAAAGGAAAGAGTTTTAAAAGGTATCAATCCCTGATCGTGATAGGCCGCTAAAATGGCATCAAAGTTCTCATGGCTGTTGGAGCCAAAGAAACTATCTGCTGAATACGGTCCGTACACCAAAGTTCCTTTTGCAAACAATTCGCTAATGGTGGGTTTCATAATTTTATCGTCCTCTTCACCAATAGTTCCACTATCTCCACTATGCGGGTTAATGCCCAGCATAGCGATTTTGGGTCGGCGAATACCAAAATCCATTTTTAGGGATTTTTCCATTGTGGTCACCTTGTCACGAATCAATTTTGGGGTAATGGTCTTGGCAACATCTTTTACCGCAATATGATCGGTAAGCAAACCAACACGTAACGAATTCGTGACCATAAACATCAGGCTTTCACCTTCAAGTTCTTGGGCAAGAAAGTCCGTGTGTCCGGGAAATTTAAAATCTTCGGACTGAATATTGTTTTTGTTGATGGGTGCTGTTACCAACACATCAATCTTGTTTTCTTTTAGAGCAGCAACGGCAGCTTTTAAGGAACGAATAGCAAAATTACCTCCTTCTTTGGCGGCCTGACCGTATTCTATTTTAGGAACTTCCCTCCAAACATTGACAATATTTACCTTGCCTTCCAAAGCTTGTTCGGCATCCCTAACACCATTAAACTTAAGGTCCATTCCCAAATCTTTGATTTGTTGGGAGATGGTTTTATTGGATGCAAATATGATTGGGGTACAAAACTCCAACATTCGCGGGTCTTCAAATGTTTTGAGTGCTACCTCGCACCCAATGCCGTTAATGTCCCCTATGGAAATCCCTAACTTTATTTTTTGCTTTTCCTTCATAAAATGAATGCCGTTATGGCTACTTTTGCATTACAAAACTAGTCAATTAATAAGACACATGTTCACAGGTATCATAGAGACTTTGGGTAAAGTCGAAAAGCTGGAAAAAGATGGTGGAAATCTGAACATCACTATCGCTTCGGATATTACTTCGGAATTGAAAATAGATCAGAGTGTGGCCCACAATGGGGTATGCCTTACTGTGGTTTCCTTGGATGGTGATAGCTATACCGTGACAGCCATTGAAGAGACTCTAAATAAAACCAATTTGGATGATTTAGAGCTGGGCGATGAGGTAAACTTGGAGCGTGCCATGGTACTCGGTGCCCGTTTGGACGGACACATTGTTCAAGGGCATGTGGACCAAACCGCGGTTTGTAAATCTGTTGAGGAGAAAGATGGCAGCTGGATCTATAGTTTTGAATATGACCCCAAACTCAATAATGTGACCATTGAAAAAGGATCCATCACCGTAGATGGAGTGAGTTTAACCGTGGTAGATTCTCAAAAGACCAGTTTTAGCGTAGCGATTATTCCTTATACCCATGAGCATACTCGTTTCCATACCTACAAAGCAGGTACAAAGGTGAATTTGGAGTTTGATGTGGTTGGGAAATATGTTTCCCGCTTATTGGAGTTGAGAGGGTAAAGGCTCACTAGAACACATTCCGCATACCACGCCATACTTTTAAAAGGACAAAGGCGGCCACTACCACCAAAACGGTAAGCCCTAGGGCTAAAGGATAATTACCATAAATCCAGTTTCCAGTAGCGAAAAGGCATCCATACACCAAAATACAGCCTACAATCATGGCCAAAACTCCTGAAGGAACGGACCACTTGGCATTTTCATCTTCCAAAGAAACTCCTTCGGCCTTCGCTTCTGCATGAATCTTGTTCCACCCTGGACCTCCTGGTTTTGTGATTTTGTAGAATCGGTACAACACCTTATTTTCTTCAGGTTTGGTCAAAAATGTGGTTGCCAACCAAAGTATGGTGGTTATAAGTACGACCAATGGAAATTTGCTCCAAGTAGGAAAAGGTGCTCCTTCTGCCAAAAAGAGGACGTCTTCATACTGCCAAAACAAAATAGAGATTATACCAGATGAGAACATGGCAACAATTTCGCTCCATGCATTGATACGCCACCAGAACCAACGCAACAAAAAGATGAGTCCTGTTCCCGCTCCAAACATGATGATTATATCGAACAACTGGGTAGCATTATTGAGCTCTAAAGCGAACAAGCTGCTTAAAATCATCAGCACAACGGTGGAAATCCTTCCCACATTAACCAACTCTTTTTCCGATGCATTCTTGTTTACTTGCTGTTTGTAAAAATCATTTACAATATAAGAGGAACCCCAGTTGAGGTGGGTTGAAATGGTTGACATATAGGCCGCTCCCAAGGAAGCCATCACCAGACCCAACAAACCTGTTGGCAATTTGGTCAACATGGCGGAATAGGCCAAATCATTTTTAAGGATGTTTTCGGGCACATTGGGAAAGGCTTGACGAATACTCTCCAAATCTGGAAAGACCACGATGGAGGCCAATGCCACCAAAATCCATGGCCAAGGCCTTAGCGCGTAGTGCAATATGTTGAAGAAAAACGTTGCTCCAATAGCGTGATTTTCATTTTTCGCGGCCAACATTCTTTGCGCAATATAGCCACCACCACCTGGTTCCCCACCAGGATACCAAGCACTCCACCATTGCACTGCCAATGGTATAATCAACAAACCAATTAAAGCATCGGTATCGGAGAAATCTGGAAGAATTGACATTTTTTCCTGCACTTGGGCATTGGCAAAAATACTATCCAGACCACCTACTTCCGGCATATTCACTAAATAGACCGCAGCTCCAATAGCACCGCCCATGGCAACAAAAAACAGAAGAAAATCTGTATAGACTACCCCTCGAAAACCACCGACTGCACTAAATATTACCGTAATGGTACCTCCCAGCAGCACGGTTTCAACGGGTTCCAAACCAAGCATTACCTGTCCAATTTTAATGGCAGCTAAAGTAACGGCCGACATGGCCATTACATTAAAGACCACACCTAAATACAACGAGCGAAACCCTCTTAAAAAATGAGCAGGCTTTCCTCCATATCGCAGGTCATAAAACTCCATATCGGTGGAGACGTTGGATTTCCTCCAAAGTTTAGCATACACAAAAACCGTAAGTAAACCTGTTAGCAAAAAGGCCCACCATCCCCAGTTTCCCGATACCCCGTCGGTACGAACAAAATCGGTTACCAAATTGGGAGTGTCCGTGGAGAATGTAGTGGCTACCATGGAAAACCCTAAAAGCCACCAAGGCATGCTACGACCGGATAAAAAGTATTCTGCGGTGTTTTTTCCTGATTTTTTGGAGACATAGATTCCGATAAAAAGGACTATAGCAAAAAATCCAAAAATGATGATGTAATCTAAAAGTTCTAGTTTCATTTGTTTAGTTTGGCTGGAGTTAAAGATAGGTTTTTTGGGTTACTTTTGTGAATTAGTAAAAAGTCTTCATGTTTCTTTCCACTTTCTCAGATATTTCTGTTGCCGCATGGACCATGGCAGCTACCGCCGCCTTTTTAATGGGGGTTTCAAAAGCGGGACTGAAAGGCATGTCCATTTTTAATGTGACGCTAATGGCATTGGCTTTTGGCTCTAGGGCTTCTACCGGTCTTTTTATTCCCTTGCTTATTGTGGGTGATATTTTTGCGGTGGCCTATTACAACCGGCATACCCAATGGAAGTACATTATTAAGTTTCTTCCTTGGATGATTCTCGGGATTCTTGTGGGGGTTTTAATCGGAAAAGATCTTCCCGAACGTGAGTTTAAATGGGGAATGGTGGTCGTTATATTTATCAGTTTGGGAATGTTGATTTGGTGGGATCGAAGGAAATCTAAAAAAGTACCCACCCATTGGTTGTTTTCCGGTTCTATGGGAATATTTGCAGGCATATGCACCATGATTGGAAATTTGGCCGGAGCATTTACCAATATTTTCTTTTTGGCCATGCGGTTACCCAAGAATGAATTTGTAGGTACGGCGGCTTGGCTATTTTTTATCACCAATCTGTTTAAGCTCCCCTTTCATGTTTTTGTATGGAAAACAATTTCGGTGGAAAGCCTTCTAATTAACTTACGATTATTGCCAGCCATTGGTGCTGGACTGATTTTGGGTGTCTTTTTGGTGAGAAAAATCAACGAAAAAAATTACAAACGCTTTATTTTGATTGTGACGGCAATCGGAGCTGTTGCGATTCTTTTTAGGTAAGACAAAAAATGTATTCAAATAAAAAGCCGCATCAATTTGATGCGGCTTTCCTTTATCCATTAATATGCTTTTTGCTATTCCGAAGCACCGTCGTAAATCGCATTAAAAATCAATTTGTAGGTGCCACGTGGCTGCGCTCTAAACTGTGGACGGAACGCAAACAAGATGGCAGAGCCTTTTCCGTATTTAGCTTTAACCATTGCCGGTTTTTTGGCTATAAACTTATCTTCTCCCATGGCCCAACCGCTCATCAATAGGTCTTTGGCAGCATAGGAGGCAATTACTTCAACTTCGGGTGCGGGGGCATCTTTAATGTCCTCTTCACCACCTTCACCTGATTTTCTCTGTTTGTCAATAGTAAAAGCCCTACTTCTATTAAAGGATACTGCAACAGTATCTTTCATGCCAAAACCCAATGGATGCGAAGTATCCACACCAGCTTTGATTAAAGAACCTGGAATAAAGAAATCATTACTGTCGGCACCTGCTACGGCATCACTCAAGGGCAGTCCAAATTGTTCGATAACAAAATTACTAGCGGCGTCAAAGGCTATCAAAGTTCCACCTTCGTTTACATAGTCACTAAGAGCAACCGAACCTTTAAGGCCAATTCCCCCTGTGAACTTTTCTGGCATGCTTAAATTGCTGTGTCCATGCAAAATGGAACTTGGTCTTTGTGATGGAATAATAATCGCATCATACTGTGAGAGATCTTTGGTTTTGATATCAGCATCGTGCAAGGTATCCATGTCAAACTCGTATTCATCCATTACAAAACGGGTCCATCCTTCGTCCATATTGGCCACCCAAGATTTGTACAAGCCTACTTTAGGCAAATGGATTTTCTTCAACTGTACTTCAGGCTTGGCTGCAAGTCCTGTGAATTCAAGTCCGTACTCATCGGCCAAGGACTCCATCATTTCTTTATCACCAGAAACAATATAAGACCCTGCAGGGAAAGTTACTTTTCCAGCTTTGAATTCAGCCATACTTTTGTGTGCAGTTCCTCCAGCTTTCAAAATTTTGTTTGTGGCGACCACAGAGGCGTTTGTGTTTACACTCAAGGCGTAACCAAAAGAACCATTTCTATTTACATCACCTTCATAATATTTTACAAGACCAGTAACTTTTTCTGTTGGGGCTTTGAATGATTCTGCAATTTTATCCACATTTATTCCCATCTGCATTGGAAGTGTCCATCCGGCTAAATCGTATGGCGTATCCGGAGGACCACCTGGGTATTGAAAACGAGTTGGATAATTTTGTTTTTCCATTAAGTCCAATAAATAAGGCCTGAAAGCTTGTGAAGTATAAATCACATAAGAACCTTCTTCGTATTCTTTTCCGTTTACAGTGAAATCTTTGGTCGCTTTTTCAACTTCAATTCCACCTTGAAGCAATACGTTCACCAAATTTACAGCCTCAAACGAATCCCATTGTTCTTTGCTGATGATGTAAGCGAACAAGTCTTCGGTCTTTCCTTTTTCAACAGCAGATTTACCCATTTTGTATATGTTGTGTAGGTAATTGCTTTTGCGATCGGCAGCAAGATCCAAAGTGGCCCAAGTGGCTGTCAACATATAATCAACCGCGTCCCTAAAATGGGATTCACCACCTTTCCATGGGTCTGGGTACATTATGTCCGTACCATCTGTTGGGGTACCTCCCGCCACTGTCTTTGGAAGCTTTTCTGGGTCATAGAATCTTGGGGTTGGCGTAGTGTGTCCAGTTTCGGTCAAAATACCGATCATGTTGTGATAGTATGGCACCGTACGTCCACCACCGTTCCAGAACATGGTATAAAAGTTGTCTGCAATGGCACCGGGCATATTCTCAAGGGAAAAGCGCTTGGTCATGGCAGAACCCACCTCGCTAACACCTGCAGTGATTGCTGGATGGATCCTTGGGTTTACCGGATCGGCGTAGGGAGGAAGTGAAATTTTGGTCCAAGACGGAGAGGATTGATGGTGATTATAAACAATCTGCGGGTACCATTCGTTGTACAATATTTTGGTAACGTTATAGGTTTCTGGCATTATGTTCATAAACCAGTCCCTGTTATTGTCGTGACCCATGTAGTAGTGGTATAGAATCGGAGGACGTGAGGTCTCATACGCCGTACCTTGGTTTTTTCGGTACCAGTCCACAACAATGTCTAGCCCATCCGGGTTCATTACCGGCATTAAAAGGGTAATCACATTTTCCCTTATTTTTTGCATTTCTGCCGTTTCGGATGTGGCAAGGGTGTAAGCTAGTTCAGAGGTCATCTGCCCGTGGGCCAGTTCCGTGGAGTGCATTCCACCATCTACCCAAACAATGGCTTTCCCTTCTTGTGAAAGTTTAACGGCTTCTTCTTCGCCAACTTGAACGCGGGCAAGTTTGGTGCTGATATCTTTCCATTTATCGAGTTGAGCCAAGTTTTCTTCCGTGGAGATGAACAAGAGGTACATTTTACGACCTAAAACGGTCTCTCCAATCTCAATTTTTTTAACCCTGTTGGAAGCGGCATCCAATTTGGACAAGTAATCTTCTATTTGGGAATAATCGGCCAATTTGTAATCGGCTCCCACCCTAAATCCATATACGTCTTCGGGGGAGGGAACATTTTGTGCTACGGAAAACGCAGCGCAAGACAAAGCCATCACCGCAAAGAGCAGCAATGTTTTGAGGTTTGCAGTTTTAGAAATCATTTTTTTGAATTAGTTAGAATTTGACTGAAAATTAAGCATTTGTAACGAGGATATTAAATCAAGTCCGTTAGAATTACTGTGGAGGATGTTTTTTTAATGGGTTTATAATCTAGTGTTGGTAAAATCAACAAATTCTTATTTCCCCAAATCTGGTTTTTTACGGGTTGCCTTTTTTTCTGAGGTTTTCTTTTTGGACCGTAACCGTTTTTCCTTGGAAGATTTTGTGGGTTTTGTCGGTTTTCGCTTTTTGGGAATGGTAACGGCTTTTTTGAGCATCTCAAAAAAACGTTTTACGACCAAGTCCTTGTTTCGGTGCTGACTTCGGGCTTCATCGCATTGAAGGACCAAAGCACCCTCATTGGTCAGGCGCGATTTTAATTTTAATTGAATCCGATGTTTTTCCCTATCCGAAAGCCCTTCCGAAGCTGGAATGTTAAAAGTGAGTTCTACTTTGGAAGAAACTTTGTTCACATGCTGCCCTCCGGCACCGCTGCTTCGCATAGCCTTAAACTGAAGTTCCCTATGTATTTGTTTTTTGTCCAACTTGGAGCCTTCTGTTGATGGTTTCCAAAGATACATTAAGAAATATGGTTACTCCTTTTTCCTGCTTTTTCTCAGAATTGAAAAAGATTATGGTTCCATCATCTGTGGATCCTTCATTTAAATGATGACCGCCATTAAAAAAAGAGTTGACCACCTCAACTTTTAAACCAGAGGAATCGGAAAATTTGAATTCATGGGGATATACTAGCACTGACCTTTCAATCTCAGAATAGGATTTTAAAAGCTTCATGGGAACTTGGTTTACCTGTCCAAACATGGATGCCGTGTAGTAGTTGGGAGGGTTGTTGTAAAGATCTCGTGTATTTTGATTGGCGATTATTTTTCCTTCTTCCAAAATCAAGGTGCGTTCCGCAAACGGAAGTACATCACTGGGGTCGTGGCTTGCAGTAAGCACCGTAATGCCTTGTTTTTTGAGGTGCAAAAAGAGATTTCTTCGGAGAGAATTGCGCTTAAAATTATCGATATGGCCAAAAGGCTCGTCCAAAATCAAAATTTCAGGTTCTTGAGCCAATACTCGAGCGAGGGCCACTCGTTGCTGCTGTCCCCCGCTGAGGTATTTTACTTTGGTTTTGGCGTAAGGCTTCATCTCAATTAACTCCAGTAGATCATTGATGCGTTCTTCATGGGTTTCCCGCTCAAAAACAGAGAGAAACTGACCAATGTTCTCTTCAACGGATATGAAAGGCATCAAATCAAAATCCTGTGCCAGATATTTCATGTAGGGCTCACCGGGAACCAAATTAAAGTTAGGCCCAAGAGCTTCAATATCTCCCCAAAAAATGGAACCTTCTTCTACATGGAGCAGACCGTAGATGATTTTTAGCAAGGTACTTTTGCCTGAACCACTTTCCCCCATCAAAGCCACATGCTCACCTGGGGCCACTTCAAAAGAAATGTCCTTTAAAATAGTTTGGTCATGATAACCGAAAGAATCTACGTGAACTTTTAGCATAGAAAAGAAGGGCCACTCAAAATCAGTGGCCCTTTATATGTTTAATCTTTAAATTCTTTGAGCACGGCTTGGTTGGGCAATTCATCAAATCCCATATTAAAAAAGGTAAACCCAAAAATATCGGAATATTGCTCAATGGTTTTGCTTACTGGCGTTCCTGCCCCGTGACCTGCATTGGTCTCGATTCGAATTAGGGTAGGTTGTTCGCCAGCTTGTTTTTCCTGTAATTCTGCAGCAAATTTAAAGCTGTGCGCAGGAACCACACGATCATCGTGGTCTCCAGTAGTTACCAAAGTGGCCGGATACTCAGTTCCTTCTTTTACGTTGTGTACTGGGGAGTAGCCTTTAATATATTTAAACATTTCTTCGTTGTCTTCCGAAGTTCCGTAATCGTAGGCCCATCCAGCTCCTGCGGTAAAGGTGTGATAGCGCAACATGTCCATTACACCCACAGCTGGCAAAGCTACTTGCATTAAATCAGGTCGCTGGGTCATTGTGGCACCAACCAATAATCCACCATTGGAACCACCACGAATGGCCAAATATTCTTTAGAAGTGTACTTATTATCAATCAGGTATTCTGCAGCGGCGATAAAGTCATCAAAAACATTCTGCTTTTGAAGCTTGGTGCCCGCTATGTGCCATTTTTTACCGTATTCTCCACCACCTCTTAGGTTGGGAACGGCATACACACCACCTTGCTCCATCCAAACGGCATTCACAATGCTAAATGAAGGTGTCAAACTGATATTAAAACCTCCATAGCCATAAAGAATGGTAGGGTTTTTACCGTTGAGTTCTGTTCCTTTTTTATAGGTGATGATCATAGGCACTTTTGTGCCATCTTTTGAATTGTAGAATACCTGTTTTGATTCATAATCATCTGGATTAAAATCAATTTGAGGTTTCCAATATTGCTCGTACTCACCCGTTTCCACATTGTATTTGTACAAAGATCCAGGCGTGTTGTAATTGGTAAAGGAGAAATAGAATTCCTTGTCTTCTTTTTTGCCACCAAAACCTCCTGCGCTTCCTACACCTGGCAGTTCCACTTCGCGGACCAAATTTCCTTCATAGTCATACTGAAGTACTTTGGAAATGGCATCCACCATATATTCGGTAAAGAAATAGCCTCCGCCGGTTCCTGCTGTCAATACATTTTCAGTTTCTGGAATCAGGTCTTGCCAATTATCTGGTGTAGGGTTGGAAGCATCCACAACCACCACTTTTTTGTTGGGAGCTTCTCGGTCGGTTACCAAATAGAGTTTTGAACCTTCATTGTCGATAACGTAGGTGTCAGAATCGGTGTCATCCAAAATAGTGATGAGCTCTGGATCGGTTTCAGAAAGGTCCATCATAAACAATTTGTTTCCTGATGTGGAAACGGATGCCGAAATGAATAGATATTTTTGATCTTCTGAAACGGAACCACCTACATAACGGTGTTTTTCTTCAGGAGTACCCCCGAAGATGATTTTATCCTCGGATTGGGGTGTACCCAATTTATGATAGTACAGTTTATGCTGGTCCGTTTTTGCAGAAAGTTCGCTTCCCTCCGGTTTGTCGTAGCTGGAGTAAAAGAAACCATCGTTTCCTTTCCAAGACACACCACTAAATTTGATATCGACTAAAGTATCCTCTACAATCTCTTTGGATTCCGCATCAATGGTAATGGCTTTTCGCCAATCGCTTCCTCCTTCGGAAATAAGGTAAGCGGCTTTGGAGCCATCTTTGGTAAAGCTGAGTCCCATTAAGGATGTAGTGCCGTCTTCAGAAAATGTGTTAGGGTCCAAAAACACCTCTTCTTCGCCATCATCTTTTTTACGGTAAACCACATATTGATTCTGTAGGCCATTGTTTTTGTAATAATAGGTGTAGTCACCTTCCTTAAATGGGGAACCTACTTTTTCATAGTTCCAGAGTTTTTCCAATCGGTTTTTTAAATCTTCACGGAACGGAATTTTATCCAAATAGCCAAAAGTGACTGCGTTTTGCTTTTTTACCCAAGCTTCGGTCTCTTCGCTACGGTCATCTTCCAACCAACGGAAGGGGTCGGGCACTTCGGTTCCAAAATAATTATCAATGGTGTCAACTTTTTTGGTAGTGGGGTAGTTCACAGTTATGGGATCTCTTTTTTTTGTTTCTTCTTGGCAGGCTGCAAATAAAACCAACGCAGCCAACAGACTTATGTTTTTCATGTTTTCTTGGATTGATTCGGATAAAAATACCATAAAACAAAGAAACCTGAACGAAGCAAATAGGCTTTAACGAATTTTATGAGATTGATGCTGTCTGGTTTTGTGTGAGTCCTTTTTTTTATAGGAGTTTAAAAAAATAAAAAACAAGATAAGATATGGGCTGGAAAGCGTAATCCACATAAAAAAGTTAAGGTAATGTTAAAAATTTTTTAACGATATAACATATTTTTGTGAGGAAAAGTATTACATTCATCCAGATTAAAACTAAAAACTAATAGAATTATGAAAAAACCTCTTTTAAAAAGGATGGTCTTTTTGGCCAGTACTGGGTTGATTTTATTCTCTTGTTCGGATGAGAGTCAAACTGAAATGGAAAACCTCGAAAATTCAATTGCAGTTCCCGAAACAGAGGAATCTGTGATTTTCAATCAGGGCAGTTACGAAATTGATGGTTCGTACATTGTTGTTTTTGATCAAAAGGTGACCGGTGATGTTGGCGCTAAATTTGGAACTGATTATAAATCAGCCAAAGGAGCTGTAAAACAATTGGCTACTGAAGTTTTGGGAAGTCTACAAATGAAAGGAGAAATTATTGACCGCGTGTATAGCAAAACTTTGATGGGAGTTTCCGCCCGAATGAGTTCTGCAGATGCAGCCAAGCTTTCTGGAGATAATCGTGTGGCCTATATTGAAAAAGACCAAATGTTTACTTTGGCACCACCACCAGGAAAAGGTCCAGGTGGAGGTGGAGGCGGCGGATCTGCTGCTCAAGAAATTCCATGGGGAATAGCCAGAGTTAATGGCGGGTCTTCTTATACTGGTAATAATGTTGCGTGGATTATTGATTCCGGTATAGAATCTACTCACGAAGATTTGAATGTGGATGTAAGCCGAGGGTACAATGCTTTTACCAATGGACCTGATTCTGACTTGACCGTGGATAAAAACGGTCACGGAACACACGTAGCAGGTACTGTAGCTGCCATTGATAACGAGATTGGTGTTGTTGGTGTTGCTGCCGGTGCTACTGTGATTCCAGTGAAGGTTTTGGACCGTCGCGGTAGTGGTTCCTACTCTGGAGTTATTGCAGGAATTGATTTTGTGGCTGCCAATGCTTCTAATGGAGATGTGGCCAATATGAGTTTGGGAGGTGGATTTTCCCAAGCTGTTAACGATGCAGTAATCAATGCTTCATCAGTCGTGAAATTTGCCATTGCTGCTGGTAATGAAAGTGCGGATGCGAATGGGTCTTCTCCTGCTTCGGCCAACGGAAATAATATCTATACCATTTCTGCGATGTCCGAAGGAGATATTTGGGCTTCGTTCTCAAACTATGGAAATCCGCCGGTTGATTTTTGTGAGCCTGGTGTAGCTATTAAGTCTACTTGGCCAGGAGGATACAATACCATAAGTGGTACTTCCATGGCTTCTCCACATGCATGTGGTCTGTTGCTTTTGGGAAACATTAGCAATGGAGGAACGGTAAGTGGTGACCCCGACGGAAACGCTGATACAATTGGTGTAAACTAACCCTATCACTATAAAAGAAGAAGGGGGCCAATTGCCCCCTTTTTTTATTTTAAATAAGCAATAACTTCCTAAGAAATTGCCTCTGATGTATTCGAAACCAAGTTGTTTTCCACCAAATACTCCGCAATCTGCACAGCATTGGTAGCTGCCCCTTTTCTAAGGTTGTCCGCCACTATCCACATATTTAAAGTGTTGGGTTGAGTTTCGTCCCTGCGGAGTCTACCCACAAAAACATCGTCCTTGCCATTGGCAAAAACAGGCATGGGGTAGGTGTTGGTATCTGGATTGTCCTGAACCACGATTCCTGGGGTTTCACTGAGTAACTTTCGAACTTCTGTCAAATCAAAATCGTTGTGGAACTCCACGTTCACAGATTCTGAGTGCCCGCCAGCGGTTGGGATTCGAACTGCGGTTGCGGTAACCGAAAACGTACGGTCGTCCAATATTTTTTGTGGCTCACGGGCCAATTTCATCTCTTCTTTGGTGTACCCATTTTCCAAGAATACATCGCAATGGGGCAACGCATTTCGGTTGATGGGGTAAGGATATGCCATTTCACCTTCGATTCCGGCAGCTTCGTTCTCCATTTGTTCTACCGCTTTAACCCCAGTTCCCGAAACAGATTGGTAAGTTGACACCACTACGCGTTTCATTTGATACTTTTTGTGCAAAGGGTCCAAGGCCAATACCATTTGAATGGTGGAGCAGTTAGGGTTTGCTATGATTTTGTCATCAGCAGTCAATTCATCGGCATTGATTTCCGGCACCACCAATTTTTTGGTCGGGTCCATGCGCCAAGCAGATGAGTTATCGATTACCGTGGTCCCTACATCGGCAAATTTCGGAGCCCACTCCAAAGAAGTGTCCCCCCCTGCAGAGAATATGGCAATGTCCGGTTGGGCAGCAACAGCGTCTGCCAATCCTATTACGGTGTACTCTTCATTTTTATAAGTAAGTTTTTTGCCTACGGAACGCTCCGAAGCAACCAACAACAATTCTGTAATGGGAAAGTTACGTTCTTCCAACACTTTCAACATGACTTCGCCTACCATTCCGGTGGCTCCAACAACTGCTACTTTCATCGTAAAATTATTTCTTGTTGCAAAGGTAGTTCAGTCAGCGACTTAAACAAGCTTTTTTGCAACCAATCAATAAAAAATAACAAAATGTTATAAATAAAACAACCATCAACATGTTAGCGAAACACATTGATGGTTTTTAAAGGTTATTGTGATGTAGCGGCGATACCGAAACTTTTCGGTACCAAAGATTTTTATTTCTTCAACAAATCGCGGATTTCTGCCAACAATTCCTCTTGGGTTGGTCCCTTTGGAGGTTCTGGAGCAGGCTCTTCTTTTTTCTTCATTTTGTTCACGGCTTTAACCACAAGGAACATAACAAAGGCCACTATGATAAAGTCGATAACATTGGTAAGGAATGCACCATACATTACGGCTATTTCCCCGACAATTTCTCCGGCATCATTGGGAGTACCCTCGGTAATCACATACTTCAAATCGTTGAAATCTGCGTTGAACAATAATCCGATCAAAGGAGAAACTATGCCTCCCGTGAACGAAGAAACCACTTCTTTAAAAGCGGCACCCATGACAAAACCTACGGCGATATCCACCAGGTTTCCTTTCATGGCAAAATCTTTAAACTCTTTTAAAAATCCCATTTTTATAGTTGAGTATTGGTTAATCAGAGACAAATTAAGCAAAAAAGCGGTTTGTTCCTCTGTCTAGACCAAAAATCATTGGTTTATTACCTCTCTTTTTACGCGTTGTGATATGGCGGTTAGGATTTCATAAGAAATGGTGTTCGCAGATGACGCAAATCTTTCAGCCGATTTCTTCGGTCCAAAAACGATGACTTCGTCTCCTTCTTGGCAATCGATTCCAGTAACATCTACCATGATCATATCCATGCAAACATTACCGAGTATGGGTGCTTTTTTTCCATTGATAGTAACGAAACCTTTGCCTTTTCCGTACTGTCGGCCAATACCATCGGCATGGCCAATGGGCAAGGTGGCACTTTTGATGGCGCCGTCGGATTTGAAAGCACGGTTGTACCCAACAGATTCGTTGGCATCGATTTGATGGATTTGCGAAATAATGGTTTTTAGGGTAGCCACAGGTTTTAATTGTGCATCCACTTCGGCTTGATTGCCATAGCCATACAACCCGATTCCACTGCGGACCATTTCAAACTGAGCTTCCGGATAGTTGATGATGCCTGAAGTGTTCAGCATGTGTCGCATGGGGGCGTAGCCCAACGCATCAATGAGTTTGTTACTCAAATTTTTGAAGGAGTTGATTTGCTTTAAACTAAAATCACGTTCGTTGATATCTTCCGACGCAGCCAAATGTGAAAAGCAAGAAACTATTTTGATGCTTCCGTTGTCCTTGGTTTCCTCTGCAATAAAATCAGTATCATTTTCTGAAAAACCCAAACGGTTTAAACCTGTATTGAATTTGATGTGGACGGGATAATCCGACTGTTGCTTTGCTTTAGCAACTTCAAGAAACTGGTTCAGGATATTTCTAGAATAAATACTCGGTTCCAAGCAGTATGCAATCAAATCATCAAAATTGGAAGCTAAAGGATGTAACACCAAAATAGGTGTTTTAATACCTGCTTCGCGCAACAAAACCCCTTCACTCACATAAGCAACGGCCAAATAATCGGCACCCAATTGTTTGAGTTTTTTTGCAATAGTTACTATATCACTTCCATAAGCGAAGGCTTTTACAACACCTAAAAATTTGGTTCCAGGGTTTATTTGGGACCGTAAGTAGTTGTAATTGTGTTCCAAGGCCGAAAGGTCCAGAATCAACGTGGTTTCTCCGACCTTACTCATTCGATTCCTCTTTTTTGGTATTTACTTCTTCCGAATCCACATCCATTTCTTTGATTTTTTCGCGCAGCATAGCTTTGTAAAATGCGGCTCGGCTCAAAGGCTCGTATTCTTCGGTTTCGCCTAGCAACACTAAAGTGTCGTTAAGGGATTTTCTAAAACTGTAGTTGGCCAAATTTCCGGTTCGTGTGCAAACAGCATGTACTTTGGTTACATATTCTGCGGTGGCCATTAAAGAGGGCATGGGCCCAAATGGATTGCCCTTAAAGTCCATATCCAGACCAGCGACTACTACGCGAACCCCTCGGTTGGCCAAATCATTGCAGACGGTCACAATTTCATCATCAAAAAATTGGGCCTCGTCAATTCCTACGACATCACAGTCATCTGCCAAGAGGCGAATATTGGCTGCTGCGGGCACAGGAGTGGACCTAATTTCGTTGGAATCGTGGGAGACCACCATTTCCTCATGATAACGGGTATCCACAATGGGTTTAAAGATTTCCACTTTTTGCTTGGCAAATTGTGCGCGCTTCAGTCTTCGGATGAGCTCTTCGGTCTTTCCGGAAAACATGGAGCCGCAGATAACCTCAATCCATCCAAACTGTTCTTTATGATTGACCGTGTTTTCGAGAAACATACCGTATTTTTGAAAGAAATTGTTTGTTTTCCCGTTATATTGGGACAAGCACAAAGCTACTAAAAAATTGCACCCCTGTTTTCAATAAGATTTTAACCTTTTGTTGATAGGGTATTAGCAAAATCATTATATTTTTATAGTAAAAAAGAAAAGCTATGATACGGAAATTGAGGGAAGAGTTGATCAAGTTGTCCACCGAAATAATTACGGCAAGAGAGGACACGGATCTTGCGGCACTTTATGAGAAGTCCAAAGAGATTTACGAAAAGTTGGCCGTATTGAAATTCATAGACGAAAAATTAAGCGATGTTGAGGTTGACACCAGCAAGAATGTGATTGCCACAAGGTTTGAGAAAATGGCAAATGCGGTTTTGAGTGGCAACATCTCTGTGCCTGAAAGCAATCCACATCAGGAAGATATTATGACCCCGGGTATGGACACCATAAAAGATATGGTTTCCGAAATGCCCTCCAACGCCGATTTGGAAAAGGTGTTTGCTGAATTTGTAGCCAAGCCTGATTTTATGAAAAACGATAAGGAAAACTTGGCTCCCACCGATGATAGTGCTGTTACCACCCAGCAGAAAAAAGCTAAATCTTTGAACGACAGATTGGCCAAGGACCTTCAAGTGGGGCTCAACGATAAACTTGCCTTTGTAAAGCACCTTTTTAACAATAGTATGGAAGATTACACAAGGGTACTTTCCCAACTCAACACTATTGACACCGAGGAACGTTCCATTGCATTTATCAACAACATGGTAAAACCGGAGTACAACAATTGGGAGGGTAAAGAAGAATACGAAGCTCGCTTTACCGCTTTAATTGAACGTAGGTTCGCATAAATTCATTTTTCCAATTTTATTTTAACTGGAAGACCTTAACTTTAGTCCATGGGAAAGCTATATCTGGTTCCAACACCAATCGGAAATCTTGAGGACATGACACTCCGCGCCATCAAGGTTTTAAATGAGGTTGATGTTGTTTTGGCCGAGGATACACGCACCAGTGGGAAACTCCTAAAACATTTTGAAATTAACACCCCTTTGCAGAGCCACCATATGCACAATGAGCATAAGCAGGTGGATTCTTTGGTGCAAAAAATGAAAGATGGCTCCACATATGCCTTGATTTCTGATGCAGGCACCCCAGCTATTTCTGACCCTGGATTTTTATTAACGCGCGCTTGTGTTGAGAACGATATTGAAGTGGAATGTCTACCAGGTGCCACTGCCTTTGTTCCCGCTTTGGTAAATAGCGGTTTGCCCAACGACCGATTTGTTTTTGAAGGGTTTTTGCCCGTAAAAAAAGGTCGCCAGACACGACTTTTGGAACTTGCTGATGAAACCCGGACCATGGTTTTTTATGAATCGCCCCATAAGCTTATTAAAACTTTGACCCATTTTGCCGAGTATTTTGGAGAGGATCGACCTGTTTCGGTTTCTAGGGAATTGACCAAATTGTACGAGGAAACGGTTCGAGGAACTGTGTCAGAAGTTTTGAAACATTTCAACAATAAAGCCCCCAAAGGAGAATTTGTGATTGTGGTTGGAGGAAAAAAATAAATGGACCATTAATACTTAGACCCATCATGCTTCCCTTTTTCCCAACCCACTTCACCTAAATATTTTTCCGCACTTTCCACGGCGCCATCTTCAATGTTGGTCCCCATGGAGTCATTCCAGCGATTCAGGTAGCCAAAAAGTGAGATTACCCCCATCATTTCTACAATTTCACCATCATTCCAGTGCTTATGCAACTGCTCTTTAATATCAGCATTAACGGTATTTGGAACTTGCGAAGCAGCCAAAGCAAAATCCAACGCAGCCTTTTCCGCTTCTGAAAAAGCACTATGCGTTCTATATTCCCAAATATTGTCCAGTTGCTCTTGTTCTGCGCCATATCGTTCTGCGGCCCTGATCGCATGTGCTTGACAATAACGGCACCCCGTAGCATTGCTGCTCACCCAGGCAATCATCCTTTTTAAGGCAGAAGTCACTCTGCCCTCATTAGCCATTACCGCTTTGTTGAGGTTGATGAATGCTTTGGAAATAGCAGGCCTGTGCTGCATGGTCAACACGGAATTGGGGCAAAACCCAAGTGTTTCGTTAAAGAACGCTGCTAGTTCTTTGGTTTCTGGATCATGATCGGGGGAAAGGGGGTTTACTAAAGCCATGGATGATATTTAATATTGTATTTTTGAATTCTACAAGAAACAAAAATTATATTTCATGACAAATCACGTCACTACCACTTGGTTGGGTGGAACTACTTTCGAGAGCACAAATCCTTCTGGACATACTATTAAGATTGATACCTCTCCAGAGCATGGGGGGGGAAGCGAAGGACTACGTCCCAAGGCATTGATGCTTACGTCACTGGCAGGGTGTTCAGGATTGGATGTGGCATCGCTAATGAAAAAAATGAAACTTGAAGTGGAAGAATTCAAGATTGAGACCATCGCCAACCTTACAGATGAGCACCCAAAATACTACGATTCTGCAGTAATTGAGTATCATTTTACGGGCGCCAATCTAAAGGAGGACAAGCTTAAAAAAGCAGTAGACCTTTCCGTGGAAAAATATTGTGGTGTGATGGAAATGTTCAGAAAATTTGCCAAATTGGACATTAAGATTTTTTATCATAACAAATAGGCCGAACACAAAGGACAATAACCTCTAGTTCCTTTTTGATGATATGGGTTTTCTTTTTGGAGCCCATGTTGTTCGCTGTCAACATTAAAACTGAAACAAAATGTGGCTAAAAAAGAATGGGTTATATGTATTATTGGGTGTTTCTGTCATCCTTGCAATTTTAGGGGTTTCCACTGCAAATTTTATTTTTAAGTCCGGCACGGCCGGGATGGGGATTCTCATAATTCTGATACTCTACGCGCAGTTTAAGAAAAGTGCCAAGGACACTTGGATGATTTTGGGTGCATTTCTCTTTTCCATTATAGGCGATTGGTTTTTATCCAATATGAACGGGGACAGCCTTATGTTCGTAAAAGGAATCGCCCTCTTCTTTTTGGCACATGTAGGTTATTTGCTTTATGCCCTGTTCAATGGTCGAATCAAGGGAATGTTCACCGTAATTTTATTGGCTGCGTATTTGGTGTTTTTCTTTTTGGTACTGTACCCCACCTTTACAGATGTACCTTTAATGATAGCCTCTTTGGTGTATTTGCTCATTTCCTGTTTTTCGTTGGGAGCGGCTATGGGAATGGAAGGTGACCGCACAGCAAAAGGGAGTTTTATCCTTGGGATTGTTCTTATCATTTTCTCTGATACCATAATTGCTTTTAAAGAGTTTGTGGATTATCATATGTTTGATTTTCTAATCACACCAACCTATTATCTCGCCCATATTTTTATTACATTTTCACTTATCAAAAGGTTTGAAAGTAAAGTCCCAGCAACAAAATAACACCTACTATGCGTTGGACCATAAAACCAAAACCTACACAAGAATCCATTGACCATCTTTCCAAAAAATTAGGGGTAGATGATTTAGTTGCGCAACTGTTGATTCAACGAGGAATTACTAATTATGAAGAAGCCAAAGCATTTTTTCGCCCCGAATTGAGCCATTTGCATTACCCTTTTTTGATGAAGGATATGCACAAGGCGGTAGAGCGGATAGAGCAAGCCATTGCGAATGATGAAAACATTATGGTTTATGGAGATTATGATGTGGATGGAACTACTTCTGTGGCTTTGATGAGTTCTTACCTCATGGAAACCTATCCTAATGTAGCCACATATATTCCCGACCGGTATATGGAAGGATATGGCATTTCGTTTCAAGGGATAGATTTTGCTGCGGATAACGACATTGGTTTGATGATTGCCTTGGACTGTGGGATTAAAGCTATTGGTCAGATAAAATATGCCAAGGAGAAAGGGATAGATGTTATTGTGTGTGACCATCACAGGCCAGGGGAAATTTTGCCGGATGCAGTGGCCATTTTGGACCCTAAGCAAAAAGATTGCAAATACCCATATAAAGAACTTTGCGGATGCGGGGTCGGTTTTAAATTGATTCAGGCCTTGGGTTCGAAACAAGGTAAGACCATAGAAGATTTAATGCTGTATTTGGATTTGGTGGCGACCGCCATAGCGGCAGATATTGTTCCTATTACGGGCGAAAACCGAGTTTTGGCTTATTATGGTTTGATGGTCATCAACGAAAATCCAAGAACAGGGATCAAGGCGCTAATTGATCAAACTAAAAAGCGGGAACTCACCATTACCGATGTAGTGTTCATTGTTGCACCACGCATCAATGCTGCGGGACGTATGAAGCATGGCCAATATGCAGTCACGCTTCTTACGGAAAACGATTTTGAAAAAGCGAAACACTATGCTTCAGAAATAGAGCTGTTCAACACAGAGCGAAGAAGTTTGGATAAAGAAATCACCGAAGCAGCCCTGGTTCAAATCCAAGAAAACCAAGAAGAAGATAGGTTTACCTCCGTTGTATATAATGAAAACTGGCACAAAGGGGTGATAGGGATTGTGGCTTCTCGATTAACCGAAACCTATTATAGGCCTACCTTGGTATTTACCAAAAGCGGTGATAAATTGGCGGCTTCGGCACGATCAGTAAAAGGGTTTGATATCTACAACGCGTTGGAAGGCTGTTCCGATTGTTTGGAACAATTCGGCGGACATATGTATGCGGCAGGACTCACACTGTTGGAAGAGCAGTACGAAGCCTTCAAAAATCAGTTCGAGAAAGTGGTATCGGAATCCATCGACCCAGAACTACTAAAACCCGAAATATCTGTAGACGCCAAAATAGAAATGAATCAAATTACACCAAAATTGATGCGGATTCTGAAACAATTTGCTCCCTTTGGTCCTGGGAACATGACCCCCATATTTATGGCCGAAGGATTAAAAGATACCGGATATGCCCGTGGAGTTGGTGAGGGCGAAAAACATTTAAAATGTAGTTTATATCAAACAGGTTCCAATCCCATTGGAGGTATTGGGTTTAATTTGGGCAATAAATTAGAGCGGGTGAAGGGTATAAAACCGTTTGATGCCGTATTTTCGTTGGACGAGAATGAATGGAACGGAACAGTGACCCTTCAACTTAAATTAAGAGATATTCGCTAGCATTTTATGGACCCCTACGCAGCACTCCGCTATAAGGAATTCAACATTTTTTTAATTGTACGTTTTGCTATGGTATTTGCATGGTCCATGCAATTTATTGTGATTGAGTGGCAGGTGTACTCCTTGACCAAAGATCCACTTTCCCTTGGAATTATTGGGTTGATGGAGGTAATTCCTGCGGTGAGCATGGCCTTATTTGCTGGACATATTGTAGATCAAAGAGAAAAAAGAAACCTTTTGGTCACCTGTATTGTAGGGTTCTCGGTGATAAGTCTTGGACTGTTCTTGTTAAGTTGGCCAGGCCTTGAAGATTCATGGGAATCAAAAACAATTTTGTATTCCATTTATGCCTTGGTGTTTTTAGGTGGGTTTGTACGGTCTTTTTTGGGCCCGACCATATTCTCATTGATTGCTTTGATCGTTCCCAAGAAGATATATCCCAATGCAGCTACTTGGAGCAGCTCCACTTGGCAATTGGCATCGGTTTTAGGTCCTGCCTTGGCAGGATTTTCCATTAGCTGGATAGGAGTGCATTGGAGCATGTGCGTCATTTTTGGTTTCTCTTTGTTTGCCTTGATTTTCCTTTTCCAGATTCCAAAAAAACCCATTTTGAATCCCAAAATTGGAGAACCCGTATTTCAAAGTTTACGGGACGGACTCAAATTTGTTTTTGGAAACAAAGCCATTTTTGGAGCGTTGACCTTGGATATGATTGCGGTACTTTTTGGAGGTGCCGTAGCGCTTTTGCCCATTTATGCCCAGGATATTCTACATGTGGGTTCCGAAGGATTCGGAATTTTGAGGGCGGCTCCCGCTGTAGGTGCTTCCATTACCATGTTGGGCTCAACTCGATTTCCATTGCATAAAAAAGCAGGTAAAAAATTGTTATGGGCTGTGTTTGCCTTTGGGGTCTGCATCATTGTGTTTGGACTATCGGAATTGTTTTGGCTATCGGTAATTGCCCTGTTCCTAAGCGGTGCCGTAGATGGTGTTTCCATGATTATTCGACAAACTATCCTACAATTAAAAACACCCGATAATATGAGAGGAAGGGTAGCTTCGGTAAATTCGATGTTCGTGGGGTCTTCTAACGAGCTGGGCGCCTTTGAAAGTGGATTGGCAGCCAAATTGTTGGGAACTGTTACAGCGGTCGTGTTCGGTGGATGCATGACAATTTTAACGGCCGGAACAACTGCTATTGTTTCACCTTCCTTTAGGAAATTGGATTTACAAAAAGATATTGACGAGCACGAAAAGGAAGATTAACCTTCCAGTTTCTCCAAGCTTAATTTTTCCCCATCAAAAACGGCGTAGGTAAAATAGGAAATCCAATCCCCGAGATTGGTGTAGGTCGATTTTTCGTTGAGTTTGATTTCCAAAGGTAAATGACGGTGACCAAAAATAAAGTGGTCGTAATGTCGCTCTTCCAGCTTGCGTTTGGCATACAAAATAAGCCATTCCTTATCCTCTCCCAAGAATTTGGCATCAGCTTCACCCGAAATTATCTTGTTGTTTACGGAGAGGTGTTGTCCCAAGCGTACTCCCAAATCGGGGTGCAGCCATTTAAAAAACCATTGGGCAACAGGATTGGTAAACACCTTTTTCATCCGTTTGAAACCTTTGTCGTGGGGCCCCAAACCATCCCCATGCCCAATAAAAAAGGAGGTGTCATTAATGAGAAATTGCTGTGGTTTGTGGTAAACAGGAATGTTGAGTTCTTCTTCAAAATAGCCATTCATCCAAAGGTCGTGGTTGCCCACAAAATAGGTGATGGGTATGCCCATATCCGATAGTTCGGCCAATTTGCCCAGGGTACGCGTAAAACCTTTGGGCACCACAGTTTTGTACTCGAACCAAAAGTCAAAAAGGTCGCCCATTAGAAAAATAGCGGCGGCATCATCTTTTATGGAATCCAGCCAGGCCACAAATTTTTTCTCACGCGGCAAACTGTCCTTTCGGGTAGGTGCCCCAAGGTGGTTATCGCTCGCGAAATAGACTTTTTTGCCTTTAGGCAGGGCAATGTTCTTCATTTATTTTTTATAACGTCTGTTGCTACGTATTCTGTTGACCACATACACTACGATTACGAAAAGGGCCAATAAGGGGAACAATAAATCAGTCATAATTACTTTTGTTTTTTAAACTTCTCCAATGCGTTTTTAGTATTCGGAGACAGTGCCAATCTTCCAGAGGCTTCGGCACGCTCCAACAATAAGTCGTCCCAATGCTCGGTTCCTTCCCAAAGTACTTTTTTCATTTCGGCCAGAGCTTCGGGGTTGTAGGTTGCCAGTTTTTGGATGTGAATGTCCAACTCTTTGTCCAATTCGGAAATGGAATCGTATACTTTGGCGTACAGGCCTTGTTCTTTGGCCCAATAGGCATTTTTCCACTCTGTGGGATACAAAGTGAGCTCTGCCAAAGCGGCTTTTCCCATTTTGCGTTCCACGGCGGGAGCAATCACAAACGGACCGATTCCTATGGAAATTTCCGATAATTTGATGGCTGCTTCGACCGTTGCATGCACATAATCGCAGGCCGATGCCAATCCCACACCGCCACCAACAGTTTTGCCTTGAACCCGACCAATAATTGGTTTGGGACATTTGCGCATGGCGTTTATGACATCGGCGAAACCGCTGAAAAACTCTTTGCCCTCCTCCAAGTTGGAAACGGCCACCAATTCATCAAAAGAGGCACCGGCGCAAAATGCGCGTTCTCCCTCAGATTTTAAAACGATGACGGAAACCTCGTCATTTTCACCAAGCCTGTCAAATTCCTTGGCAAGGCGGGCCAAAAGTTCAGAAACAAAGGAATTACTGGCAGGGTGACCAAATTCGATGGTCGCCACCTTGTTTTCTATTTTGGTATATAAACTTCCGTTGGTTCTATCTGTTGTCATTAAAATCGATTGTCAGGTGTCAGATTTATGTAAACACTAAATTAAGGGTTTTGCACCAAGGGGCTGAACTTTCTTCTAAATTTCCAAACCAGGGAGAATCCTCGAATCATCATCCAGACCACAAAAGCGATCCAAATGGCATAAAAACCGAGCCCCAAATACATGCCCAAATACAGACATGGGATAAACCCTAAAAAGGTGGCGGCCAATAGTACATTTCTCAGATATTTCATTTCACCCATTCCCTTAAATATTCCATCAAAAATAAAGGCCAAAGTATTCATGGGCAGTCCTAGAATCACGATGTAAAAAATACTGTAAAAAGTGTTGAGCACAATTTCTTCATTTGAAAAAAGATGACCGATGGGCCGGTAAAAAATAAACCCGAGGCACATAAGGGCGAGACTTACGATCATACCATATTTAAATATGGTTTTGGCCAGTTTCCATAAGCCATCGTAATCGGCGGCACCCAAAAGTTTTCCTCCCATGCTATTGCCCGCGGCAGCATAACCATCAATAAAAAATGCAGCAAACAACCAAAGGTTTACAGCAATGGTATGTGCTCCGATAAAACGGTCTCCCAAGGTGGTGGCCTCACGAACGGCCAGCATCAAGGCGGCATTAAGGGCCAAAGTCCTTACAAAAAGGTTGAGGCTCATGAAAATCAACCGCTTTATCTCCTTGTTCAGCGGAAGGGTCAATTTCATACTGATATCCGTCTTTTTCACCAATAAAATAAGTGCCAATATGGCCATGATGGCCTGTGAAATTAAACTGGCCCATGCAGCACCTTCCAAATAAAGTGCAGGAATCAAGCCGTCGATTCCGTAGACCAGAACAAAGTCCAAAAGGATATTGAGACCTGCACCCAGCATAGCAATTACCATGGGGTAGAAGGTGTTCTGTAATCCGCGGAAGATGCCAAAAACAGCAAAAGTGAAAAGGGTAAGCGGAAATCCCCATACCCGAATGGAATAGTAGGAAACACAATATTCCAAGATTTTTCCCGATGCATTGAAGAGTGCAAAAATTTCTTCAATTACAAAGATGGTGGTAAGCAGTACCACAATGCTCAAAAGGATATTGAGGAAAATAGCCTGCGCGGGAAGGTTTTTTACTTCGTCCAGCCTTCCAGCGCCCAGATACTGGGAAATGATAGCTGAAATGGAGCTTCGGGTTTGGCCGAGCACCCAAATAAGCATGGACAAAAATGACCCCACGATTCCCGCAGCAGCTAAGGATTCCAGTCCATCCACAGGAATATTGCCCACAATGGCTGTATCCGTAATGGAAAGGATGGGTTCCGCAATACCCGAAATGGTCGCGGGAATCGCTAATTGGTTAATACTCTTAAAATTTACCTGTGTGCTCAAATCGGGCGCAAGTTACAGCACTAATTCATAACAATGAAAAGGATGCTCGCTTTGTTTGGGAAAGTAGATGTCTCCCAGTTTTTGGTAGCCCCGTTGTTCGTAAAAACGTTGGTTTCTTTTGTTCTGCGAAAACGTATCTAAGCGAACCGAGACAAACCCGCTTTCTTTGGAATAGGCTTCGGCAAAATCCATCATTTTTTGGGCCAGTCCCTTCCCTTGAAGGCTTGGGTGTACTGAAAGGCGGTGGATATAGGTGCTGTTTCCATTTGGGGTCAACCATTTAATGGGTTTGTATTCTTCATCCATTAGGGTTGATATGACAATAGTACCCAGAACGGTCTTGTTTTCTTCAATCACAAAAAGTTCTTCACGCTCAATGTCTTTTATGAAAGCTTCTTTGGAAGGATAATGCTCGTTCCATTGAAAAATACCATTTGCCTGCATTTTTTTGGCACAGGCCTGAGTTATGGTCAAGATATCGGGGATTTCAGATATCTTTGCGCGTCTTATCATTGATTCGTTTCAATTTAATTGTAAATTTAAGGTTTAATCGTAATCACCAAACCATGAATAACATACTTGTACCCATTGGAACTTCTCCAGATTCTTCTCAAACATTGCAATACGCTGTTGACTTTGCCTCAAATTTTGGAGCTAAGGTCTATGTGATGGATGTATTTAATGTTACCACGGCCGTAGGAAGTTTGGCCAATGTAGAAGAAAAGGTAGCCAAGAGCAGCAAGGAGCACTTAAAAGAGGTGATAGATCAGGTTGACACCAAAGGTGTTGAGATAAAAATGGCTACCTATAATGGTGATATTATAGATGGTTTAAAGAGTATCAACAAGGAGCTTGGTATCGACTTGATTATTATTGCACCAAGAAGTAACGATATCCAAGAGGAACTTTACTTAGGGAATACTTCTGGTAGAATCATTAAACAAACAGAGATACCTACGCTGATTGTTCCTAAAGGGACCACATTTAAACCAGCAAAAAAAATATTGACGGCTTTTGGATCGGGGATTTTAAAAAGAAGCAGTATTCTGACTCCATTGATCATGATCAAAAACAAGTTTAGATCAGAGGTCAGTTTGTTATTAGTGAAAAGGCCAGGTTATACGGAAGATGATTTGAAGGTGAACACCGCTTTAATGGATTTAAGTTCTCATTTATCCATTACCGAAAACGGAACTACCTATTTGGGGGTAACGGAATACTTTCAGAAGGAGCATCCGGATATGTTGTGCGTGTTTAGAAGAAAACGGGGGTTCTTTAAAAAACTATGGGAAAAGAACACGATTCAAAAATCGGAATTCTTTGTTAAGATACCCGTACTGGTTCTCAGCGTTAAAAAAGATTAAGGAAGCGGCGCAATTTTTGATACTTTCGGAAAAAAGTATTTCCTTTGCGCTCACTTTGGGGGATTAGCTCAGTTGGCTAGAGCGCTTGCCTGGCAGGCAAGAGGCCACCGGTTCGAATCCGGTATTCTCCACCAGTAAATATAAGGCTTCAAGAGTTTTTGACTTTTGAAGCTTTTTTCATTTGCACGCAATTTGCACGCAAAACAAGCTTTTATTTTAACTTGATTCTATTTGAAACATTTTGGTTTGCTTTGGCAGTTCATGATTGATTCTAAAATCTTTTTTTAAAAAAATATTGTCTTCATTTTAACCTTCAATGATTTAAGTGATCTAAGCCTTCTAAAAAGGTTAATCAACGAAGCTATAATAAAGGACGGGAAATGGGACTGGTTATCATTTTTTGAATCTTTCATTACTTGGTTTCTTTAAATCAGCTGTTTTATCGGACCGTTTTCCACTTTCATATAATTGAAAGTTATACTAAACCCACCCAAGAATTCTTTAAATAATATATCGGTTATTTGTTATTTTTAGGGAATAATATACATAAGGGCTATGCATCAATCAACTAAATCAAAAACATGACAGGCATCCAACCATTAGTACAGACCATTTATAATTTGTTGAATGGATAATGTTATACCTAATTACAAAAGATGCTTTTATTTAAGTGGCGACCGAAAAAAATATTGGTATTCATCTTTTTTTTTAGGCTTCTTTGTCGCTTTAATTTTAATCGGGCTGAAGCCGTTTGAAAAAAGCATAATAGATCACCCTTACATTACACTCGTTAGAATAGGTGTCGGTTTCATTTGTTCAGTAGTCTATATTATTGGCTATGAAATTTTATTGAACTGGTTTAAAACCACAAAATTCAATTATTTAAAACTGATTCTTTTTGATGTTTTTCTTGCCCTTATAAGCGTTGTGCTCATTTTTCTTTATGACCGTTTAATCGTTGTAAAAGATGGTCTCGTTACTTTTGGTTTTCTTATGGAATATATCTTAATATTGGCCTTACCCTTTTACCCTATCATTCTTTTTATTTTTCATTTTTTAAAAACGGCAGTGTTTCCAATCCAAATATATCTTCCCAGCGCTAAACCTTATTTGTCAGGAGGGAAAAATATTTTATGCATTAAAGAAGAAAACGGATTAGATGGGTTTCGCTTGAATTTAAATTCACTCTTGTATATACAATCGCAAGATAACTATATTGAGATACATTATTTAAAAGATGGTGATTACACCAAATATTTAATGCGGGGTACATTGAAGAAAATTCTAAAGGACTTCTCATTTCTTCTAAAAGTTCATCGATCTTTTATTGTGAACCCATATAAGATAAAGTGTTTAGAAGGCAACTCTAATAAAGCCGCTATTTCTTTTAAAGATGTAGCTATTTCAATTCCGGTATCGAAGTCGTATTATTCTTCAGTCAAAAATTATTTATCTACTAATACCAAAATCTAGTCATTTCGCCACAAAAGGGCTGTTTTCTTTTACTTTGATTGAGATTTTTATACTTTAAAAGCAATAATATGAGCTAGTTTTGGATTCGGGGATAATCCAATTTATTTATAAAAAACCTATGCTCTCTTAAGATAAATCAAATGAAATATTGCTATTTTAAATTCTTAATGCTTTTCTTTTTATCGTTTTCGATGCATTCTCAAAGCCTGGATACCTTAGTGGACTTAGGGGGTTATAAAATGCATTTCAACGTAATGGAAGGAAAGGGGACCCCAATTCTTTTTGAAGCTGGTGGTGGTAACGATGCTACTGTTTGGCACGGTTTGTTAGAGAAAATTCATAATGTTACAGGCGCGACATTAATTACTTATGACCGTTCTGGATTTGGACAAAGTGAATTAAATCCAGATTTGAAAAACGATTCTGATTTTGGAATAGAGAATGGTATAAAAGAACTGGAGACAGGTCTTTCAAAATTGGGCTTCAACAATGAAATTATTCTTGTTTCTCATTCTTACGGGGGGTTATATAATCTCTTGTACGCACGCAAACACCCTAAAAAAGTCAGGTCGATCATTTTAATAGATGCTACACCTAGTGATTTCTGGAACGAGGAATTACTGACAATGAGAGATAACAATGTTGATATAAGTTCTATTGAAAAGCATTCTGGCGACTATTATATGAATGCCAATTTCAATGAAACAATGCGATATGTGAGAAATATGGATTTTCCTGAAAAAATTCCGATTACTAATGTTTTTCCTGAAAAATCTTTCCCATATTTTCCTGATGCACTCTCAAATAGATGGAGAAAACTAAATGAAGAACTTGATGACAATAAAGACAACGTAACAAACATCATCGCCAAGGGAAGTGGTCATGCTGTATTTCAAGATAATCCTGCATTAATCATCAATGTAGTTATTAAAGCGTTTTCAAAAACAGTGGATGAAGAGCAACAAAATGAGCTTTTACAAAAGGCTTTGGATAATGCCATAGCATTGTCTATTGAAAATAAGGTCAATAATCGTTCAGAACAAGATTTGAATGCATTGGGATATTCGTTTTTGGGAAATGAAGAATTAGATAAGGCTATGGAAGTTTTTAAATTAACTACAATTTTATTTCCAGATAGTTTTAATGCATATGATAGTTATGGCGAAGCTTTATTGAAGTCAAATCGAAAAGCAGAAGCAATTGAAATGTATGAGAAGTCTATTGAATTAAATCCAAATAATGAAAATGCAAAAAAAATATTACTGCAAATAAAAGATAAGTAAAATGCATATTACTATGAAGAATATTTGCTAAGAATAGGCAGGTTACTAAAGTCTTCACTTATCTACAATCGGTATTTTCTTTTCTATTTATTGTGCTCAAAATACATAACTAATCTTATACAATTGTATTAAATCGTCATTTTAAAATACTCGCATAAAAAGAATCTTTTTGGGACAAGATTATATACGGATGGCTAGTTTTTTCATTTTTAAGTAATGTAATTTGCCTTTTAACCATACTTATTTTCTTGATAATTAAATTTTCAATTGTTAATAAGTGAAAATCTCTTCATTTAAGAAAAAACTTATTGGTACCATATGAATCGACTTAAAGCCAAATTTTATTTATCAATAGATATTTGGCTTCATTTAAATTGATTTGACATATAAGATTGTATATCAATTTTTTGTGGATAAAGTCTACCGGTCAATCTTACTTTTTCCTTTCCCTCTTTTTATCTTTATCCAAAGAATTCTTCAAAAGAAAACAAAAGCGCTTTTGTTCATTTCGTAACCCTAAAAAGAGACAAAATGGACAATTTTTTAATACTTGAACGGCTCGACCGTTTGGAAAGACTGTTGATTGCCAATAAAGAGGTGCTGACCTTTGAAGAAACCTGTGACTACACTGGAATATCCAGAAGTTACCTGTACAAACTTACCGCTGCGGGGCACATCCCGCACTCCAAGCCCAATGGGAAGCTTATTTTCTTCGAAAGGGAAAAGATAGTCCGATGGTTACTTCAAAACGAACGGAAGCCTTTGCCGGAAAGTGAAACCTTTGGGGATTCTATTTCCTAGTCGGATTCATCTTAAAATCAATTATCTGTTCAACTAAAGTTATAGGGATCACAGTATTTCAAAAAATCTTCATTATGAAAACAGTACCTTACATTAGGGTTGGCACCACTTTTTACAAGTTGGTCATGATTCCCACCATATCCGGACATTTCAACGAGCAGTTGGTGCAATGGAACGAGCATATCATCAAGCAGGACCATGGCAAGGACTATCTGGGCAAGGTGCCCAAATATGATGGATTCGCTTGTATCCCCTGCCATGTCGATTTCAAGAAGGAACACCATGGTTTCTACAATACCTATTCCCCTTTGGCGCACGAACCTAAAGAGGGAAGCATCAAAAGGACACGGGCCTTTTTAGGGCATATCTTCGGTAACCAACTGGAGCTGGGACTGGACTATTTGAAGCTTCTTTACCAAAGACCGGTGCAGGTGCTCCCCATCCTCTGTCTGGTCTCCACCGAAAGGAACACCGGGAAAAGCACCTTTCTCAAATGGCTCAAGGAAATCTTCGGAAACAACCTGACATACCTGACCAATGACAGCTTTGCAAGCCAGTTCAACGCGGACTGGGCCAACAAGCTGCTGATATGCGTTGACGAGGTACTGTTCAACAAAGAGGAGCTTACCGAGCGCATCAAATATCTGAGTACCACCAACCGGAACAAACTGGAGGCAAAGGGCAAGGACAAACGGGAAGTGGAGTTTTTCGGCAAGTTCATCCTTTGTAGTAACAACGAGGACAGTTTTATCAAGATCGATGCCCATGAGACCAGGTTCTGGGTTCGGAAGATCCCATCCCTTAAAAAAGAGGACACCGATTTCTTGGACCAGTTGGTCCAGGAAGTGCCCGCTTTTTTGCATTTCCTTTCAAAAAGGGAGTACAATTCAAAGCAAAGAACACGAATGTGGTTCACAGCTAAACAGGTTTACACACCTGCATTAAAGAAGTTGGTGAACAACAACCGGAACCGGGTGGAGAAGGAACTGGCCAGTCTATTGCTCAGTGCCATGGAAAAGTTCGAGATGGACTCCGTGGACCTTTGTCCAATCGATGCCCTGCACATGCTCAACCGCACACGGGTCAAGACCGACCTGACCCAATTGAGACGGTTGCTGAAAAAGGATTGGAAACTGGACAACCAGCCCAATTCCAACAAGTACCAAAAGATCACCATCTGGAACACCGGTGAGATCAACACCGAGGACGCCAAGGGAAGGTACTTTACCATAAAAAAGAATTTTTTGGTCCAAAATTTTGATGATTTGATGACAGATTGATATAAGCCCAGTGTTTATAAGGGTTCAGGCTGTCATCACTTTGTCATCATTCTGTCATCAAAATAAAAAATGATGACAGGTACCATGAAGAAAAAAACAAAAACGATGAAACGATGACAAAATGATGACTGGGAAACCATCAGTTTTTATAGGGTCTCCCAGAGGTTTGTCATCAAATCATCAAAAATCGATTAAAAACAGAACCATGAAAGAAAAGAGATTGGACTGCGAAAAAGCCCGCAACATTGACATCGTTTCCACGCTTGCCAATTTGGGGCACTTTCCAGTCCGGAAAACGGAGAAAGAAGCTTGGTTCCTCAGCCCGTTCCGGAGCGAGACCCAAGCCTCTTTCAAGGTATCATTGAAGAAAAACTACTGGATAGACTTCGGGACCTTCGAAGGGGGCAGTACCATAGACCTGGTGATGAAAATGGAGAACTTTTCCGTAAGGGAGGCATTGGAACGATTATCAGGGAACATGGGCCATTTCTCTTTTCACCGGCGGCCGATTCCAACCAAAACGGAATGTAAGGCCAACCCCATTAAAATCACCAAGGAAATGGATATTGAGCACGGGGCTCTGGAGACCTATCTGCGGTCCAGAAAAATCTCGGCTACAACAGCCAGAAAGCTGTGCAAGGAAATCCATTATAAAATTTGTGGTCGGAAATACTTTGCCCTCGGACTCCAAAACAGATCTGGAGGTTGGGAACTGCGGAACAGATATTGGAAAGGGTCCACTTCTCCCAAGGATGTTTCGATCATAGGGAATAGCTTTAAGAAATTGGTCATTACGGAAGGCATGTTCGATATGCTTACCCTATTGGAGCTGATGCCAGAAATCGGGAACGGCCATGACCTTTTGATATTGAACACCACGGCCTTTGTAAAAAGGATGATCCCCAAAATAGTGGAATACGAGGATGTAAAGCTATTTCTAGATGGGGATGGAACAGGATTGGGAATGACAGAGCTTTTATTGGAAAAGTGTCCGAACAGCAGGGATATGTCCTTTCTCTATGAAGGTTTCAAGGATATGAACGAATGGATGGTAAAATGCGCTAAGGATGAAGTCCGGCAACGAATTCAAGATGTGTCATTGTCATGACAAATCTTGCTTTTGCTCCCGAAGGTCGCAAAAGATGATGTAAAAATGAAGAAGGAGTTTGTCCAGTTCCGGTGCTCGGTCTACGAGAAGAAACTGCTGAAGGTCAAGGCCCGAAAGAGCGGTCTTTCCATCAGCGAGTACTGTCGACGTGCCGCCTTCGAAGACCGAATCGTGGAGCGGATGACGGACGAACAGATCGAGGCCTATAAGCTATTGGTCAAATACCAGCGAAACTTTAAACTGATCACCAACATGTTCCGGAAGCGTAACCCAAAGTTGGCAGAGGAAACGGCCCAACTGGCCAAGGAGATACGGCAACACCTTTTAAATTTCAAGAAATGATAGGCATGGGAAAATCCATATCGCACACCGCAGCCTCCATGAGCTACGGAATGAACGAGGAGAAAGAAGCCGAAATCATCCACAGCCAATATCTGGCCGGGGAGACCCCAAGGGAGATCACCGAGGAGTTCAAGGTCATCCAAGAACAGAACGAACTGTGCCGGAAGAACACGCTGAGTTTTGTGCTGAGCCCCACCATCGAGGATGGCAGGAAACTGGAAAAGGAACAGCTCAAGGAAATGACGGAGCGGTTTATCAAGGAAATGAACCTCAAGCAGCACCAGGCCGTTGCCTTTGTCCATAGGGACAAGGAACATGTGCACGTCCATCTGTATGCCAACCGGATAAACTTTCAGGGAAAGGCATACAATGACAGTTTCATCGGGAAGCGGAGCCAACAAGTAGCGGAGCAAGTGGCCAAACAGATGGACCTGACCACGGTAAGGGAGGTACAGCAGGAAAAACTCTACCGGATGCAACAGGTCCGCTCTGAAATTCAAAAGATCCATGAAAAGGTCATGGACAGGGGACGTCCAAGGGATTTTGACCAGTACATCAAGTCGATGGAGCAGAACAATGTAAAGGTCATCCCGAGCATCAACAGGCAGAACCAGTTGCAGGGCTTCCGTTTTGAGTACAAGGGAACCAACCTCAAGGGAAGCGAGGTGCACCGTTCCATGTCCATGGGCAGGATCGCCCGTCAAATGAACTTTGAAAGGAACATGGCACAGCGGATTGCCAAGGACAGGAGCATGCAGCTTTTGGGCAGGACAGTAAATGTCCCAACAAGTCTGACCCAGACCATCATAAAGAAAACCATCAAATTGGCCATCAAGGTGGTCAGGGACACAGGAATAGGAATCTAAACATAACATCATGGCAAAACTGGATGAAATAGCGGAACTGTTGACGGAGGAGATCAACGGATTTGAAAAGAGTATCGGCCGATTGGAAAAGGTTCATGAGGATTTCAAAAACCATCCATTAAGGCCAGATACCAGCGAATTAAATGCCCTTCTAAAAGAGTATGGCAACAACCAAAATAACAACATTGAGAAACAACAAAGACTGATGGAAAGGATTCTTCATAAAGTAGAGCGGTCCGTTCTCTTGCCCAGTTGGGCCATAAAACTTACTTGGGGATTGTTGGTCACGGTCCTGTTGGTCCTTGGATTTTCAATCTATCAGGTGTCAAGGACATCCAAGAAAGAAGAGGCCGCTTTCATCAAAGGGCGCGACAGTGCCATGGGACATTACGGGACATTCTTTGAAAAAAGCCCAGAGGCAAAGGAACTGTACCAAAAATGGCTGGAGGAAAAAGGCAAAAAGTAGGACAGCACCCTAGCCTATTTTTGCGGTACGCTTTTCTTCCCGAACGCTACAAAAATGGGCCAGGATCCATGCGCTGAAGTTTTGGGTAAGTATTCTATGGACTTTCCAAATAAATTCTCAACTTTTTTATAGATTATTTTCCCGTTCAATCCGCCCCGTCTTTTTGTGGGGGGCGTTTTGAAGGAAAAATAATGTTTTAGGTAATGTGCCCGTAAAGGTTCACGTATGGGGTTCCCCTATGTATCACGGCAAAGACCCTGGACAACAATTTGTTCCTAATGATATTGATGGTACTCATCTTGTTCTTTCCCATGGCCACTCTGCGTTGGTAATATTCCCGTATTTCAAGGTTGTGCCTGATGGATGATTTGGCACACATATCCAAAAGACTTTTCATCTTTTTGTTCGCAAGCTGGCTAATCCTAGGCCTTCCCTTCAGACTGGTCCCCGATTGGTTGGGAAATGGTGCCACTCCACAGTATGACGCAAATTGCCTTGAGTTCTTGAACTTGGTAAATCCTTCAGTGAAGACCATTAGGTGGAGGGCTGCCTGATTCCCAATGCATTTGATGGAGAGCAATAATTCGAACTTTCGGGCCATTTCCCTATCTGAGGAAATGATGGCCTCCATTTCTGTTCCAATGGTGTCGATTTGAACGGATAGTTCCTTGATCATTTTTTTCTGTACCCCTAGCAATAGTTTGGGCATTTCTTTTCCGAACACTTTTTTTGCTCTTTCAGGCTGGCTTTGTAACCGGCCCTTTGCCTTACCAGTCTTTCCCGCAACGACAGGAGTTTTTTTAGGGTCCTTATTTCTTTTGGGGCGACTTGGGAGGGCTGGATTTCTTCGCGGAGCCTATAGGCGTAGATTGCGATTTTTTCGGCATCTACCCTGTCATCCTTTCCCCTTGATATCCCCAGGGACCTTTTAATCTCAAGTCCGGGAATGATGGAGAAGGGCAGCTTATTGTTCGAGAGAAATTCGGACAGCCGTTCGGAGTATAGCCCTGTATGCTCAAAAGCGAAGAAGATCATTTCCCTTGGATGGACAGTGTTGGCCAAAACCCATTTTACCATAAGGGACATTCCCTTTTCCGTGTTCTCGAAAGTGGCCGACCGCTTGTTTGAATGGATACTTGCATCGAGGGTGGCCTTGCTTACATCGATGCCGATGGTCTCTTTGATTTCCATAACTTTATAGTGTTTTAAAATGGTTACGTTGACTAAAACCTTTAATAGGGGATTCCTAAAATTCTATCTGGTCCATTGTAACCTGATTAGAAGAGAATGGGGACTAATACTTACCATGGGCCGTTAACCCAGGATTTGGGTGAGTTCACCCCATTCTCTTTTTAAAAACCAAAGTTATCCACAAAAAAGGAAGTTATGAGTCTCCCCCGGACCCCCTCTTTTCAACATCATAAACAATGGTTTAAAATAGAAAGTTAATCTAAAGGGATTTGGGACTAGAGATGGTTTGGGCTACAGTTTAACCAACTTCTGATTATAATTGTCTAATATATTATTCGGCAGGGACTTCAGGTATATTTGAGTAGTTGATAGTCGATTATGGCCAAGCATTGAAGAAATAGCTTGTAAGGGAACGTCCTGCAGCATAGCTTGGGTTGCAAAACTATGACGAGATACATAAGAAGTCAACCGTTGTTCTATCTTGCATTTTTTTGCAATTTCTTTTAGTCCTTTATTATATCTCTTTCGTGCCCATAAGACGTCTTTATATTGAAGTTCAAATGTGACTCTTTTAATTATTGGAAATATAAACTCAGACCTCTCTTTATCCTTAAGATAAAACGAGAGAATCTCTTTTAACTGAGGCGTAATGTTAATATCATACGGCTTTGATGTTTTTTTCCTTTGGAATTTAATTCGGTTGTCAATGATATTTTGAACCTTTAAAAAAGCCAAGTCCATAAAAGAAATACCATAAAGCATATAAGAGGCAAGGAAGTAGTTTCTATAGTGAAACAGACTATCCGTTTCTTCCAGTTTTAAAAGCATAATTGATTTGATGCTCTTGATGTCAAGGGCTCTTTTTTCTGTAGGAGTAGTTTTAATCTTATAATGTGTAAAAGGGTAAGCATCTCTAGAAACAACATCAGACTTAATGGCCTTGTTAAAGACCGCTTTGATTGTTCTCATATACGTCGATAAGCTGTTAACAGAATTGCCTTTGGAAAAGTGCCAGTTCTCAAATCTTTTGAGAAAATCATAATTGATTTCATTGAATTTGATATCATTTCCATCAGCGAATTTCTCCAACACCTTAATTACCGCGTAATATGTGTTTGCATTACCATAACGTTCAGCTGCTTTTAACTCATTGACAATATCCTTGCTAAACTGAAAAAATGAATCCAATGATGCAGTTTTTACGATTTTCTTCTTAAGCTGCAAAATGGATAAAAAGTTGAGCTCGTCCTTTTCGTTCAGGTCATTAATTATGTCGACCGCTCTCGTCTTTTCTTTTAAGAGTTGATTATTTAGTTTACTAACTGATGAAGTGCCTTTGAACGCTCTCTTAACTTTCTCATTTTTATTATCCCAAAATTCCTTTTTTATAGATTGACCTAAGCTTATGGAAGTTGTTTTTCGAAAATGAGTTAATCGTAAAATAATAGGATAGGAGGCATCTTTTTTCTTCCTACGTGTATCTAAAGAAAGTTTTATATTGGTATTCATCCTAATCAAAGGTAAAAAAAATTTGCACGCAATTTGCACGCAAATAGCTGATTTTATTTGAACTTATATGAATTCAAAATTTAGTAAAATACTGATAAACAAGTATATATAAATTTATTTGGATTGATTTGGTGTGGTAATCCTCTTGCTGGCAGGCAAGAGGCCACCGGTTCGAATCCGGTATTCTCCACGATTAAGCGCAAGGGGATTGCGTTTAAAACTAATAAAGTCGCCAAATTTATTTGAGCGGCTTTTGTGTTTTAAATGCCCAGGACCTTAAGTCCTGACCCTTGCATTTGCAGAACTGGATATAACGGAACAACGTGTTAATCCGGTATTCTCCAACAAAAATTAAAAAAGCACCTCATACACGGGGTGCTTTTTTTGTGGGAATAGATTTGGTAAACTAGATGTTCTACACAGCGAAACTACCCGGATATGTAGAGTTATTTTACGAAACGCTTTAAATGCTAGCGAGTTAAATATAAAACTGCATTTTATTTGTTTAACTTGTACTATTTCCCTGTAAAGGAATTTGATACGTAAATGGGTGCGAACCGTGATATTGACAAAGATTCTCAAGAAAATATTTTACGGGAATCCTTGGTCGATAAATTGACCAAAGAGATTGAGGCAAATCTAAATAATGAACAATTTGGAGTAGATAGTCTTGCCCGGTCGGTTGGAATGAGCCGTTCCAATCTTCATCGTAAACTTAACAAACTACTTCATACTTCTACCAGCCGATTTATTAGGGAATATCGATTGAAAAGAGCTCTTGAAATCCTCCGACAGGATAACATAACTGTTTCCGAGGCGGCATATCGGGTCGGATTTAGTAGTCCCACTTATTTTAATACCTGTTTCCATAAATTTTATGGGATCACACCAGGAGAAGTCAAATCAAAAAACAACGATGAATTTAATAGACTTCTTACTGGTAAAAATGATGATATTGCAGAAAGTAATGTCAATAAAAATGTTTTTTGGACGATACTTTTAGTGTCGGCATTATTGATAGGTGGATTCTATTTTTACTACTCTAATTCGGGCGCAATAGCAGAGTCGAATAATAACGAAATTAGAATCGATGGGAAATCCATAGTTGTACTCCCTTTGAAAAATTGGACAGGAAATCCTGATTTGGAATATATTTCGGAAGGCATGACCGATGCGATTATCTCCAGGCTTACAAAAATCGATGCTATTGACAAGGTAATTCCATTCACCTCTGCCGTGCTATATAAGCATACCCAAAAATCCATTCAAGAAATTGTTGAAGAATTGGAAGTGACCAACATTTTGCAAGGTAATCTCCAGATTTCTGGTAATCAAATAAAAGTCAACCTTCAGTTGATTCACGGGAGCTCAAACGTTCATCTTTGGTCGGAAGAATATACCAAGGAATGGAAGAGCGATGAGATTTTTGCTATACAGGCAGAAGTGGTCGAAGCTGTCGCAAATAATATGAGGGCCACTATTTCAGAAAACGAATTGCAGGCTATTCAAAAAGTACCCACAAAAAGTAAACAGGCGTATTCCTATTTTCTTCAAGCTGAATTTCAAAAGAACAAAGCAAACGAACAATCGTATTCCAATGCAATTGATTTATACGAACAGGCTATTGAATTGGATTCTAATTTTGTAGAACCATATTTGAGTTTGGCAAATATCTGGAATTTAGGAGGTGGCGTTTGGGGTTTTTACGATAAGCGTACAGCTTGGGATAATGGTAAGGCATTATTACAAAAAGTCTTGGAAATAGACCCATTAAATCGACAGGCAGAAGAAGAATTATACACAGGATATTTTTTTTATGATTGGAATTTTGAGGTTGTAGAAGAATATTATCAATATATTTTGGATCATCCCTTCTACGATAGATCTCCGGTTATATCCCTGGATTACGCTATAAAAACGGGGAGATTTAAGGAAGCATTAAACACAATTGAAGCACATATTTTAATTGATCCTTCCAATGTGTTTTTCCCGTTTTTCAAAGCGGAAGCATTGATGTTTTTAGGCTCCAAGAAAGAAGCTGTTAAAATGTTAAATGACTCAGACCTTTTATACAGCGATAACTGGTTTTATTTAAGAGAGTCTGCCAAACTCTATTTTTACCTCGAGGATTATGAAAAATCTAAGAAGCATCTTAAGAAAATCCAGACCTTATATACCGATTATCCGCCTATTTTGATGTGGTTAAACGCCACATATGCCCAGATGGATGGAGATTCCAACAAAAAGGATAAATACTTGTCGGAACTGCATGAAAAGTACAATGCCGTTTCCTCTGGCAGCCCAGCATGGTTTATTGCCATGTATTATTGCGTGCTGAAGGATTATGAGCGGGCTTTTAAATGGTTGCGGAAGTCTTTTGATCGGCATGAAGTGGAACTCACCTGGTTACGCGAAGAACCCCTTTTGGCTCCAGTGAGAAATGATCCAAGGTATATTGATTTATATGAAAAGGTTGGGTTTTTAAATATTGGATTGCCCATTAAGACTGCCACAGAAATTTATTCCCCAAACTAGCGGCTTGCAACATTTGTTAAAGAATCCGCATCATAATTTCAGTTCTTAAACAATAATTTAATATTTCGGCAACATACCTGTTTAGTAGTGTTTAGCCCTTTTTACCATATTTACTTCATTCGATTAAACAGGTGCAGGAAAGTCCTGTATTTCTTCTAAAAAACACTATAAAAACAGTATTATGAAACCTAAATTAAGATTAGCAATTATTATTTTCATGGGATTTTTAACCACCAATTGTAGCTCACAAATGGAAATGGCCCAAACGGATCTGATCAATGACGAATTCCCGGATGCGAAACAAGAGGTAATGGAAACCTTTGGCGCAATAGCACAGAGCATCAAGGATAAGGATTTAGATAAGTTAATCTCTTTTCATGCCTATGGTCCGAAGTTTACGGAATTCAAAAATGGAGAACATAGAAATGGTGGCGTAGCAAATGAAGCACATGAACGTAATGTTTTTGGTTCTGTAAGCGAAGTGGTAAAATTTGATGCCAATGACCTACAAATTGCTGTTTATGGCGATGTGGCAAACTTAACCTTTCACTCTGATTTTCATCTTAAGTTCGGTGAAGACCTTGTTATAGTTAACGACCAGATTACTTTACTGTTTGTAAAAACAAGCGATGGATGGAAAATGGTCCATGAGCATCATTCTCCTTTGAACAATGGGTAAAATTGAAAAAGTATAATGGAGAACTCATTCGAGGTGCTTTTTTTGTGGTATTTTCTAAGGAAATATCTTCCTATACTTTTCAGGAAGCTCACCTATAATGCGTATGCTCTCGCTGGTAAATGGATGCTCAAACTCCAACGAATAGGCATGTAGGTAGAGACCTTTTCCTCTTAAAATTAAACCTTCCAAGGCGTAGTCTTTATCGCCGAGTATGGGATGGCCCAAACCGAACAAATGCTTGCGTAATTGGTGTCTTCTGCCCGTTTTTGGATGCAATTGCACCAAATTAAGCGTGCCGAACCGTTCCGAGGGAACGGACTCCATTACTTGATAAGCCGTTTTTGATGGTTTACCATCTATTTCGGAGGTTATGGCTCCTTTGCTCTTCATTTTGCCAATAGTAACAGCATAATAAGTTTTTACAATGGTTTTGTCCTCGAACATTTTGTTCAAGGCTCGGATACTGCTGCTCGTTTTCCCGACCAAAACAATACCCGTAGTGGCATAATCCAATCGGTGTACGGGTTGGGGCGTAGTAGCATTTGACAGCGAATTGGGTTGTAAGTTTTGAGGCAGGGCATTGGCGATGGTTTTAAACTTGTTGCCACTCACTTCGATACCTGCTGGTTTGTGGATGGCGGCCAAATGCTCATCCTCAAACAAAACTTGTAGCGGAAAAACGAGTTGCTTTTTAGGCCGGGTTTCTTTTGGAATGGATAAGGTAATGTGCTCTCCGCCGGTAATTAAGGTCGCTGTAGTGGCAATGGTACCATTCACGGTAATGTACTTTTTCTTTAGGGCTTTTTTAAGTGCGGATTTAGTTGGTATAGCCTCAAAAACACCTACACCGTATTCCTGTAGCCTTTGTGGTTCGGGAATTTCAGGGACGCTATGGGTTTCGTTTGCTTCGATTCAAGAGTTGATAATTACATAAAACTACCATTTTTTACATTAAAGCTATTTAATCGATTTATTCCTCAAACATTAACCATCCTTTAGGATGGATTTTTTGTATTTGGCTTGTGCTTTTTTGAACTTTACCTCAAAACAAATCAACATGAGATTAGAAGGAAAAGTAGCATACATCACAGGAGGAACCAAAGGCATAGGATACGGTATTGCCCAATGCTTGTTGGAACAAGGCATGAAGGTGGCCGTTAGCGGAAGAAGCCAAGAAGGCGCCGATGCCGCCGTAAAAGGCTTGAACAGTCCTGATAATGTACTGGGTTTGGTGTCGGATGTATCCAAACTGGAAGATGAGAAAAAGGCCGTAGCCGCCATTCTCGATAAATGGGGACAATTGGATGTAGTGATGGCCAACGCGGGGGTGGGACATTTTGCCCCCATTGACCAAATGGAAGACGAGAAATGGCACCAAATGATCGATACCAACCTAAACGGGGTGTACCACACGCTAAAAGCTTCGGTGGAAGCTTTGAAAAAATCCGAAGGCTACTATATGACCTTGGCCAGTTTGGCGGGAACCAACTTTTTTCCAACCGCAGCGGGTTACAATGCCACCAAATTTGGCGTGGTCGGTTTTACACAGGCAGCTATGTTGGATTTAAGGCAATACAACATCAAGGTCACCACCATTATGCCAGGTTCGGTAGCCAGTCATTTCAACAACAACGAACCATCGGATAAGGATGCGTGGAAAATTCAGCCTGAGGATATTGGTAAATTGGTTATCGATTTGCTAACCATGCACCCACGAACCTTGCCGAGTAAAATTGAAGTACGTCCTACACGGCCCGATTTAAAATAGCAAACTACCTTGGAATAAGCCCATGAGGCATTGGTAGTAAAAACACATTTTAATTTCTGCACAAGTCTCGGAACATTTAAATTTCGATTATCGAGTCAGTCCACCTTTTCGGTTAGGGGAATTTCGGTATTACAGATTTCGCGGATAAGTTGGTACAGGTAATTTTCAAAGGCAGTAAGGGTATCTACATTAATTTGGGTGTTCTTGTCCTCTGAAAAGCGGAACAATCCTTGACTCAGTTTTTTAAAGGAGATGATTCCCGCCTGTACGTCGCTTATGCCGTGTTTTTTTGAATATAGGTAGGCGTAACAGAGCAATTGGAACGCCTTGCTTTTGTCGTAATCCGTAATAAGTGTTTCCCAGTCCGTTATTTTCACATTTTTGGCCTCCACCTTGCCTGTTTTATAATCGATGATTCTGATGGTACCGTCGAATTGATCCACACGGTCCAAAGTTCCCTTTAGTTTGATGGGAAAATCAAGCCCAGGAATAGTGATGAATTCTTCGTAGCGTTCCTCAAGCGCCAATATTTTGATTTCGTGTCGTTTTAGCTGTTTGAGTTCATCATCCAAAAAGTTGTGCAGGTATTTTATGATGACATTGTACACCAGCAGAAACTTTCCTTTGGAAACATCGACCCCAGAAAGATTCTTTTCAAAATGATGCTGCACCATAACGGCAACCTGAGTTTTTAGGACCTTCACATTTTCTTCCGTCAATAGTTGATCAATGAGCGGCGTATAGAGTTGCTCCAAACTATCGTGAATAATGGTCCCGAAGGTATTGGCCGCAATATTTTCTTCCACTTCTTCCAAATCATTGATTTTAAGAATGTTTCTTGTGTAAAAATCAATCGGATTTCTGATGTAGTTTGTTAATGAAGTTGGGGAAAACCCCTTAAGGGCAAAAGCCCTCAGGTCTTCCATAAACTCCCCCTGTTTGTTGATTTGAATTAGAGGTTTTGCCTTAATACTGATTTTGGGGGTGGCAATGGTATGGGTAATGTGTGATTTTAGATTTTCATCCGTCAGCAATTGGGTGATGAGGCGACTCTTTTCTCCACCTTCCAACACATCGGGCTCGGTGTTGTAGGTTATATAAATGTTCTTCGCCCGTTGAATCAATCGGTAGAAGTGATACACATAAATGGCGTCCTTTTCTTTATAGGTTGGCAGGCCATAATCCCGTTTTACATCAAAAGGAATAAAAGAATTGTTGGATTTGCCCGAAGGGATAATACCCTCGTTCACCGAAGTGATGATAACGGTTTCAAAATCAAGGTTTCTACTTTCCAACATTCCCATAATCTGAAAACCCGTCAACGGCTGACCAATAAAATCCAAGGTTTCCATATTGGCTAATTGTTTGAAGAGATTTTTGATGGATTTGAGTTCACCCATAAAATCAACCTTGTCCAAATACTGTCCCAATTGGTTGAAGAGTGCATAGAACCGATACAGATATTCCAGTTCCAAGGCATTTTTCTCGTCTTGATAAATTAATTTCAACCGTTCAATAAGCAACAAACAATTGTTGATCCAATCCATTGGGGAGATTTCACCCGATGGAAATACGATGGATAACAAATCTTTTGCTTTGGAATATTTTGAAAGTGTCTCTGAGTTAAGGTATAACAGGTTTCCTTCCTTGATATCCTTGGACATCCGTTGTGCAAAATTGCCTTGACCTTCAGAAGATAGGGTCAAGGTGTAGGGATTGGAGATAAATTCCAACACCCGTTTAAAAAACCAACCTCTATCGGAAACGTTGAGGTGGAGTTCCAAATAATTTATAAAAAAGGAATAGAGCACCGTTTTGTTCAAAGGCATCCCCATGGTGATGTTCACCTCTGGGATATTGCAGGGAATGGCATTGAGCATAGGGTTGAGCAAAGTTTCATCTGCCAGAACCAAAGCGGTTTTGGTGAGGTCGATATCTTTTTGTTGGCCAATGCTCTCCAATAATTGACCTACATATTTGGTTTGTGATATGCTTTTGGGAACCCCGGTTATAGTAATATTCTTTCTTGCCAGAAAGTTGTGCTGCGGCTCTATTTTATGCCCGTGCTTGTAGTAGGGCCAGTTGTATTGATAGTCTCGCGCAAATAATCCCGCATCGTGAATGGGGTCATTCAGGAAATAATCATCGATGTCCCAATATATATGTGCATTGCCTTGTTCCAGATAGTATTGAATAATGGTAGACTCTGCTGCGTTTAACGCATTAAAACCTACGAATATGATGGGGTCGGTATTGGTTTCTTGATGATTTCCAGTTTGAACGGCTTTCACCGCTTCACGTTGAATCAAGCCTTGATACCCTCTTTTTTGCTCGAGCAAGGCATCATAAAAGTTGTTATAGATGGTTTCCAGATTCTTCCAAAGCTGTAGGTAATTCTTAACGAGTTCGGTTTTTTCCTTACTCGCTGACCAATGGTTGATTTCCTTGATGGCAGAGAGGTAGTTTAATATGTCATGAGCCGGAATTAGATAACCATCAATCTCATTGAAATCCTGTAATAATGTTTGTCCCCAATTGATAAAGGAAGCAAAATCATCTGATTCTTCTATTTCAGATTGTTTGTATACTTTAAAAAGCAGCAGCAGCAAATCAATATTTGATGCTTGATTTAAGTTTGATAGCTTACCAATAAATTCTTGAATAGATACTACGTCTGGACTGAATATGTTTTTTTTCAGTCGGTTGGAGATATGTTTTTTTAAAAAGGTACCCGATCTTTTACTGGGCAGCACAAAGGTACACTTGGTAATATCCAACTTTTTGCCGTGGAGGTCATCCAGTACATATTCTAAGAAAGTATCATGCATGGATTAAAAATAAAAAAGGCCCCGCATTTGCGGAGCCTTTTTCAAGAAAACTTTGTTTCTTATTATTTTACCAAGTTGATTTCAACTCGTCTGTTTTGTGCTCTACCAGCTCTTGTATTGTTAGTAGCGATTGGCTTAGCCTCGCCGTAACCGATGGCAGTCAATCTGTCAGAACCGATTCCTTTGTCGATCAAGAAGTCTCTAACAGAGTTAGCTCTTGACTCAGAAAGTTTTTGGTTCAAGCTTTCACTACCTACACTATCAGTGTGTCCTTCTACAGTAAACTTAGCAGTAGGATACTCGTTCAAGATTTGGATAATGTCAACCATTACAGAAGTAGATTCTGCTTTGATAGAAGACTTACCAGTATCGAACAAGATAGTTCTAGCGTAATCGTTCAATTGCTTCTGAACTTCTTCAGTTACTTCTGGACATCCGTTGTTTGCAACAGTACCAGCAACATCTGGACACTGATCGTCTTTGTCAAGAACTCCGTCACCGTCAGCATCAGGCCAAGGGCATCCGTTGTTTTCAGCAGGACCAGCTTCGTTAGGGCACTCATCATCTTTGTCAGCAACACCGTCACCGTCAGCATCAGGACAACCAGCTAGTGCAGGAAGACCTGGAGTGCTTGGACAAGCGTCATCTTTATCGGCAACACCGTCACCGTCAGAATCAGGACATCCGTTCATTTCTTTAGAACCAGCTTCGTTAGGACATGAATCCTTAGCATCTTCGATTCCGTCACCGTCAGAATCAGGACATCCGTTGAATGCCTCTAGACCTGCAACTTCTGGACAAGCATCGTCTTTGTCGTAGATACCGTCACCATCGGTGTCAGTACCACCAAACTTAATGCTAATACCAGCCATGTGTTGGAAATGCTTAACCAAGTAATCTTCGAAAGCATGCTTGTATTGTGTTTGAAGTGTGAAACCTAGATTATCAGAGAACCAGAAGTTTACACCAACACCACCATTCACGGTACCAGCTCCAATTTCGTCAACCCAAGTGTAACCACCACCGATTTCAACGAAAGGATCTACAACTGTGTTCTTTAAGATGTTGTACTTGATAGTACCATCAATAGCATAGTGAGAAAGATCATTAACGTCCAAATCTCCTAATTTTTCAATTCTGTTCAAGGAACCTCTTGCTCCTACAGAAAAACCATCGCCAACATATTTGGAAACGGCTACATATGACACAGAAGGTAAAATGTTCCAGTGATCGGATACATTAAAATACTCATCGAACAACGTAGTACTTGAAAAAGGATTGTTACTATCGTTAGTTGGATAAGTGTCTATTGCATTCACCCCTATGCTAACCTGCCAGGGATTATTTTCGTCCTGCGCTTGTATGCTGTTGAACCCTACAAATACAAGAGCAACAACTAATAATTTGCTAAGATGTTTCATGCTCAAAATTTTAAGTTTAAGTGTTTATCAGCAGCAAATGTAAGTTGTTAAGAATTATTAACAAAATCTAAATTTCTTTTTTTTTGACTCATTTGCCAGAAGATTTGATGTATTTCGTCGAATTTAGATGACATTTAACGACTTTCCTACCTTTATAAATGCATTAATCGCATGGTCCAAGTGTTGCTTATCGTGGGCTGCGGACAATTGAACACGAATTCTTGCCTTGTCTTTGGGAACCACTGGATAAAAGAAACCAATCACGTAAATTCCTTCTTTCAAGAGCATATCCGCCATGTTTTGGGATAGTTTCGCATCGTAGAGCATTACTGGAACAATGGCAGAATCGCCATCAATTATATCAAATCCAGCTTCTTTCATGCCTTTTTTGAAGTATTCCGTGTTGTTTTGGAGCTTATCGCGCAACGATGTATCTGTATCCAGCATTTCAAAAACTTTAATAGACGCCCCAACAATGGCTGGTGCCAACGAATTGGAGAACAAATAGGGTCGTGAACGCTGGCGAAGCATTTCAATAATTTCTTTTTTTCCAGTAGTATAGCCGCCCATAGCGCCGCCCAAAGCTTTACCGAGTGTCCCTGTAATGATGTCTATACGATCCATAACACCTTTTTCTTCCAAAGTTCCGCGGCCTGTTTCCCCTATAAACCCTGCTGCGTGGCATTCATCAATCATAACCAATGCATCATACTTATCTGCCAAATCACAGATTTTGTCCAAAGGAGCCAAAAGGCCATCCATGGAGAACACTCCGTCGGTTACGATTATCTTAAAGCGCGATCCATCGGCGTTACTTTGTTTGAGTTTTTCCTCAAGGTCGGCCATATCGTTGTTGGTGTAGCGATATCGCTTTGCTTTGCACAAACGAACCCCATCAATAATGGAGGCATGGTTCAAGGAATCTGAAATAATAGCATCCTCAGCGCTGAGCAAAGGCTCAAATACCCCACCGTTGGCATCAAAAGCTGCTGCATATAATATGGTATCCTCGGTGCCGTAGAAATCGGCGATTTTCTGTTCCAATTCTTTATGGATGTCCTGCGTTCCGCAGATAAAACGTACTGACGACATTCCAAAACCGTGGGTGTCCATGGTGTCTTTTGCGGCTTGGATTACATCAGGATGTGAGGAGAGCCCCAAATAGTTGTTCGCACAAAAATTGATGACTTCTTCCCCTGTGGAAATTTTTATCACAGCGTCCTGCGGAGAGGTAATGATTCGTTCTTTTTTAAATAGGCCAGCTTCTTCAATTGCTTCCAGTTCCTTGGCCAAATGTTCTTTTATTTTTCCGTACATATCTTTTAATTCGCTTTATACAAAAATAGGGTCTATTTCTTGGTCAATATAAACAATGACCGATTGTTTGATTTTAAAATCCATTTCTCTTAAAATATCTGCGTAGTTGGCAATCTGCTCTTTGTGGTTGGGCGATGGTTTTCCTGTTTTATAATCAATGATAGTGGCTTCGTTTCCAGAGATAACAATTCTATCGGGACGAAGGGAACGACCATCCGTTGTCAAGATTTCTCGTTCGTTCAAAATTTGAAGCCCCTCCAAGAATAGGTCCTTCAATTTCGGATGGTTCACAACGGCCATTATTTTTTGTTTGATGTCGCTCGCGGCCTCTGTGGGAAAATGCCCCTCAATTTCCAATCGCTCTAGAACACCATCAACATCTTGCTCGGTCCCAATTTGGCTCAATGCAAAGTGAATCAAATTCCCCATCTCAATGGCTTCCATACGTTCATCGTCCCACATACGGCCTGATTTGGTAGAAACCGTAAATCCGGAGTCCTCCTTTGGACGGGTGACATAGGAGATATAATTTTCGGTGGATTCCAAAGGTGAAGTTGCAATTTCTTTTGATGGAAAGGTTCCGATGGTATAAACACCACTTTTACTTTCAGGAATATTCTTCTGCTGAATATACAATTGAAACAAATCAGAGTAGGATGAAGCAGCATCAACTAAAGCAATATCTTTTTTACTGGTCTCGGTAATCACAAAGAGTCCTTTTACGGGACGGGTGAGTGCAACGTAAAGCACGTTCATGGAATCCAACAGGGTCTTTTGCTCCTCGTCTATATATTTTTGTTGGGCTACCTCGTTGTATTCCAACATATCTTTATTATTGTTGATTAGAAATTCGTCCAATCCTAAAGCTTCATCATTGGTTGTGGCTGGCACCCAAGATTTCTTTTTCTTTCGTTTGTCATCCAGAACCGCATTGGCAAACGGAAAAACCACAAATGGGAATTCAAGACCTTTCGCCTTGTGGATGGTCATAATTTTTACGGCATCCACACCATCGGGTGCTGCGATGGAAAGGGAACCTTTTTTTACTTCCCAATAATTAAGAAAAGCATATACGCTTGGTCCTTTCCTTTTTTCCAAATCCAGTACTTCGTCCATCAAAAACGAAATATGCGCAACGGAACCCTCATAAAGCTCAAACTGTACAATAGCGGTTTCCAAAATGGCAAGCACAGGTTCGCCTTTTAATTCAGTTAAATTGAAATGGTATGCCGAGGCTAGGAATGCTTCGATAGTTTCCAGGTTTTTGCTGATGAAGTCGTGTTTGCCGTTTTCATCGGGAGACAGATACATTAATATATGGTATGCTGCCTCTCGGTCTTTTTCATTTTCAAAAATCCGAAGGATGGAAATCAAAAAGATGACCTTTTCATTTTTGCTCAACAGCAACGCATCCGAAGAAATAATGGGAATCTGATGCTGCGCTAAAAAATCCGCCAGCAGCATTCCCTTATTATTGTCGCGAACCAAAACGCAGATATCGGCATACGCATGGTTTTCCGAAATGATGTGTTGAATGGCCCTTAGTGTTTCATTGCAATAAGTGGTGTCCTTTTCTTCTACATCTTTGTCCAAAAAGGACATTTGAATATAACCTCCAGGTTTGTTGTTGGTTTTTTGATGGGAGTCGTTCAAAAAGAGGTTTCGATAGTCTTCGTTGGCGAGTACAGGCGCCACTTCGGTAAAAAAGCTATTGTTGAAGTTCACGATTTCATCATAACTCCGCCAATTGGTATCCAAAGAATGAACGCTGGGCTCTACTACGAAGGGCTGCGATTTTTTATTTATCAGATTAAGGAACTGTTCTGCTCTACCACCACGCCAGCGATAAATGGCCTGTTTTACATCACCCACCAAAAAAAGAGAACCGTGTTGGTGCTTTTCATCTTCACTTTCCAAAGCATTGCCAATAAGCGGCACCAGATTTTCCCATTGCATTTTTGAGGTATCCTGAAACTCATCTATAAAATAATGACGGTATTTTTCGCCCATCCGTTCATAAATAAAAGGTACAGGCTGATTCTTGATTTCTTTTGAGAGAATCGCGTTCAGGGAAGAAATGGGAATGATGTCCCTATCCAGCTCAATATTTTTGATTTCCTTGCCGATTTCGTTCAAAACAGTCATCGGTACGATATTGCCATAAATGTTTTGCAAATAACTATGCCGATAAATCAATTGCTTTATCCTGAGATACTTTTCCAAAATGGTCACGGCCAATTGGGTAACGTCCCTTTTGTCACTGGTCTTGAGCAATTTCCCTTCCACCAGATTGGGCTCCAAAGTTTTGGCGGTGTACAATTTTTTTGGGTCGAGCTCGCCATCAATCATTTTTTTAAAATGATTGGGAAGGGTTTGTCTGGGAAAATCTGCAAAATCAAACCCTTGATTCTGCATTTCCTGAAGCACAATTTCAGCCAGTTGTTTTACCTTTTCTTCAATGGCCTTACTTTCTGATGCCATCCTTTTTTGGATGTCCTGAAAATCCGAAATGGATTTTTCTCGCAAGGGATTTATGTGCTCGGCATGGTTTTCCTGAAAAAGAAGTTTCCCGATTTCTATTAAATCGTATGTAATGTTCCAGCTTTTGTCATCATCAATTTTTTCCAAGGAAAAAGCGATCAGTACCTCGGTAAGTTTTTCATCGTTGCCCGCACGTTCCAGCAATCTACCCACGGCTTCTTCCAATAGTAAATCCAAATTGAGCTCCACTTCAAAATTTTGGGATAGGTGCAGATCGCGGGCAAATGTTTTTATGATTTTGTGGTTGAACTTGTCAATCGTAGAAATCTCAAAAAAAGAGTAATTGTGGAGAATCCGCTTTAGAATAAGCTTTGATCGTTTCGGTAATTCTTCTTCGGTCAAAGAAAGTTCATCACAAAGTGAATGGAAAAGACCTTTCTGTTTTTCGGGGACAACATCTTGACCAAAAGCATAAAGGTTGTCCAATATCCTGGTTTTCATTTCATCTACCGCTTTGTTGGTAAATGTAATGGCCAAAATCTGGCGAAATTTTACCGCAGCATCGTTGGACAGCAATAATTTAAGGTATGTTTTTGCTAAGGCATAGGTTTTGCCCGAACCTGCAGATGCGCTATATATTTTAAAATTAGACCCCTCCAAGGATGTTTTTCCTGCAAAATAAGGATTCCTTGCCTGATGTTAACATGGTTTTAGCGGAATATAAATGTTAAAACTTGTATTTTTACGTGATTAAAGTAATAACCTAAAAAAACAGAATATTATGGCTTTTGAATTACCTAAGTTACCGTATGCATACGATGCATTGGAACCACATATAGATGCAAGGACCATGGAAATCCACCATACCAAGCACCACAATGGCTACACAACTAAATTAAACGCGGCTATCGAAGGAACAGATTTGGCCGGAAAAGATATTGAAGATATCCTTTCTGGTTTGGATATGTCCAACACCGCAGTTAGAAACAACGGAGGAGGATTTTTTAACCACAGCCTTTTTTGGGAAGTAATGTCACCAAACGGTGGTGGAGCTCCATCAGGCGAATTGGCCTCTGCCATTGATGAAGCTTTTGGTTCTTTTGATGCATTCAAAGAAAAATTCAGTGCTGCTGCCGGATCAAGATTTGGATCAGGTTGGGCTTGGTTGTGCGTGCACAAAGGAGGAAAAGTTGAAATTTGCTCAACTCCAAACCAAGATAATCCCATTATGCCAGGAGTAGGTTGTGGTGGTTACCCAATTTTGGGCTTGGATGTTTGGGAACATGCATACTATCTGCATTATCAGAATAGAAGACCTGAATATATTTCAGAGTTTTTCAGTGTTATCAACTGGGATAAAGTTTCTGAAAATTACGCAGCAAGCAAATAAGAGTTAGCTTGCCTTTAAAATTAAAGCCCTGCACGAAAGTGCGGGGCTTTTTTAGTTTTAGTTTTTTTAAATAGAAAAGGGCGAGGAAGTCCTCACCCTTTTCGTCCCAAATCTTACCATAAACTTAACCTACTTATGCTATGGCGAGACTAAAATACTGGTATTGTGAGAAATAACAAAGGGTTTTAAAAAATATTTTGCTTTTTGGAAGAAAAAGAAAACGTGCAGTTCATCGATAAAATGGATAAAAGCTTGGTAGTCAAATATAAAGAAGCCGGAGCACGCTCCGGCTTCTTTCCCCAAATCTTACCATGAACTTAACCTACTTATGCTATGGTTCTCCAAATGTAAGCTAAGCTATGTTTTTGTGCCCAAGCTTTTAGATGAAACCCCCTTTAATTGGTTAAAGTGTACAACTGGACTTTAGGATTGATATTTATCAAGTAAATGAGTGTGTTTTTTTAAAATTGGAGAAGTATGTAAAATAAAAAAGGTGGAATAGCTTCCACCTTTTTTGCCCCAAATCTTACCATGAACTTAACCTACTTATGCTATGGCAGATACTAAAGTAGGATTGTGGGTTTCTGATTGTATAAAAACCCGCCATACTGCTAGTTTCATCGATAAAGTGCACGCTTTGCACTCTTTTTCTATGTAACTGATTAATAAGCTCTTTCGTTTTTGCCTTCAAAAAAGTTGACAAAAGCTTTATTGACTATTCTGTTTCCTCCTGGTGTCGGATAATTTCCTGTAAAATACCAATCTCCCAAGTTTTGAGGACAGGCGCTGTGCAATCCTTCAATAGTCTGATAGATAATTTCAACTTCAGCCTTGATTCCTTCTGGACTCAAAATCTCCCCAATTTTCTTGGAAATCTGTTTGGCAGAGAAGGGCGCATAAAATTCTTGCACGTAGTTCACCGCGTTCTTATTGGACGGGTCGGTCTGCGTTAAGCACTTTTCATAGATTTCCTTGATCAAATGTGTTGTGCCATGATCCTCGTGCAATGCTTTGGCTGCTTTAAAGGCTACAAAATCTTCCAGCTTGGCCATGTCGATTCCATAACAATCGGGATAACGTATTTGCGGAGCGGAGGAAACTACAACAATCTTTTTCGGAGAAAGTCTGTCCAATATTTTTAGGATACTTCGTTTCAATGTCGTTCCCCGCACAATACTGTCATCAATTATAACAAGGTTGTCCGTGCTCTTTACAGAACCGTACGAAATGTCATAAACGTGCGTCACCAAATCATCTCTACTACTATCTTGGGTGATAAAGGTTCTTAGCTTCGCATCTTTGATGGCTACTTTTTCTATACGCGGCCTAACACTCAATATTTTATGAAGCTGTTCTCCTGTCATATTCGGACCTAAGGCCAAAATTTGTTCCTCTTTTTTCTTGTTAAGGTAATTTTGGGCCTCTTTTACCATTCCAAAAAAGGAAGTTTCTGCCGTATTGGGGATATAGGAGAAAACCGTGTTCTCCAAATCGTTATCGATGGACTTCAATATTTCAGGAAATACCAGTTTCCCCAATTTTTTTCTTTCCTGATAGATTTCTTTATCACTACCTCGGGAGAAATAGATGCGCTCAAAAGAACACGCCTTACGTTCGGTTGGCTCCAAAATCTTTTTCAAGGCCATGGAACCGCTCTTTTTGATGATTACGGCATGTCCAGGATCTAGCTCTTTTACATCATCAAAATTAACGTTGAATACGGTTTGAATCACGGGACGTTCCGATGCAACCACCACAACTTCATCATCTTGGTAGTAATAAGCGGGTCGAATTCCCGCTGGGTCTCTCATTACGAAAGCATCACCGTGTCCAATAAGTCCGCTCATGGCATACCCGCCATCCCAGTTTTTTGAGGCTTTTCTCAAAATCTTGGCTACGTTCAAACGTTCTGCAATCAAAGCAGAAGCTTCTCTTTTGGTGTATCCTTCTTTTTTGATCTGTTTGTAGAGCTTGGCAACGGCATCATCCAAAAAGTGACCGATTTTTTCCATTACGGTTACAGTATCAGCTTTTTCCTTTGGGTGTTGTCCCAATTCCACCAAGTTCCCGAAAAGCTCATCAACATTCGTCATGTTAAAGTTCCCCGCAACAATGAGGTTACGGTGCATCCAATTGTTCTGTCTCAAAAACGGGTGTACGTTCTCGATACTGTTTTTTCCAAAGGTGCCATAGCGAACGTGTCCCATTAAAAGTTCTCCGATATAGGGAATGTTCTTTTTTTGCCAGGCTACATCGTCTTCATGTTCTGGATGCTCGGTCAGGGCCGTATTGATACGATTGTTTATTTGGGCAAAAATATCCTGAATGGGCTGTTGTTGGGCCGATCTTACACGGCTCATGTACCGTTCACCGGGTTCCATGTCCATTTTAATACTTGCAAAACCAGCTCCGTCTTGTCCGCGGTTGTGCTGTTTCTCCATCATTAGGTACATCTTATTTACGCCGTAAAAAGCTGTACCGTACTTTTCTTTGTAGTACTCCAGGGGTTTAAGCAAACGGATCAACGATATTCCGCATTCGTGCTTAATGGGATCACTCATAACAAATCAAATAAAAAAGCCCCGAAATTTTCAGGGCAAACATTTACGTTAATTCAATATTGAACTGCGTCAGTTCTTTAAACTGTACCAAGCGGGCATCGACCTCGCTCTTTTCTAAATCTACCATCCGTTCGGTTCCAAAGCGTTCCACACAGAACGATGCCAAATTGGAGCCGTGAATAATGGCGTTCTTCATACTTTCAAAAGATATGTTGCCTGCTTCGGTCAAATATCCTGAAAAACCACCTGCAAAAGTATCTCCCGCACCGGTTGGGTCAAAAACTTCTTCCAAAGGAAGAGCAGGGGCAAAGAAAATATTGTCTTTATGGAACAAGAGGGCGCCGTGCTCCCCTTTTTTAATAACTACATATTTAGGTCCCATTTCCTGGATCTTCGCAGCAGCTTTTACCAAGGAATATTCGTTGGTCATTTGTCTTGCCTCTTCATCATTAATGGTGATAACATCGATTTTGGAGATTACCGCCATCAACTCATCCCATGTATTGTCCATCCAAAAATTCATGGTGTCCAAAACTATAAGTTTTGGTCGTTTTTCCATCTGATTAATTACACTCAACTGGATGTTTGGGTGAAGATTACCCAACATTACGATATCAGCACCGGTATAATCATTGGGCACCACTGGATTAAAGTCGGCCAAAGTGTTTAGTTCGGTGGCCAAGGTATCTCTTGAATTAAGGTCGTTGTGATATTTTCCTTCCCAAAAGAAGGTTTTACCACCTTTTACTACTTCAACCCCGGAAAGGTCAATGTCCTTATTTTTTAAAATATCCATGTAAGATTGAGGGAAGTCATCCCCCACCACAGATACGATTGCGGAGTCTATTTTAAATTGTGAAGCTGCCAAGCCGATAAAGGTGCCAGCGCCACCCAAAATTCTTCCTGTTTTCCCGAACGGTGTTTCAATGGCATCAAAGGCCATGGTTCCCACGATCAGTAATTTGCCCATTCCCTAATTTTTGCTGCAAATATACGGTTTGATATTCCATATTGGAATCATTAGTATAGGTTTTAAGAAAAAGAGTGAGTAAATACTAGTTCAAGCTCAAGTTTCGGGCTTGAGTGCTTGCACAAAAGGAGGATGCTTTCCAAGTCTTACATCTAGCATCACATTTCTGATTTCTCACATCTATTTTCTTCCAAAATCCGCAGGAATTTCTCCCCAGGCTTTGGTCTCCCACTTCACGATTGGAGTGTTGAACCTATTTTTTTTCAGCCATTCCTCGGCCCGTTCTATCAGTTCAAAAAGCTGGGCATTTTTGGCTGTTTTGTTCAATTTGGTGCCACACTTTTTCTTGCGTACCCACCCAATGGCGATTCTGGAATCTGAATAAAGGATACGTTCACTCTTTTGTTGCTTTAAGAAAGCAAGACCGTGGACCAGCGCTAAAAACTCGCCAACATTATTGGTTCCCTGTTCAAAAGGACCTTGGTGGAAAAGAACTCGCTTGGTTTTTGTATCTACTCCACGGTACTCCATTTTTCCAGGGTTGCCACTGGATGCAGCATCTACGGCAATAGAATTGTAATTGGGGTCGCCAATTTTTAATAATTCCTCAGGGGTGAGATCTGTTTTGCTCTTGGATTTGCCTTTATACTCCAAATAATTGCCATTGAAGGCTTTTTTGGCCTCCGCAAAGGTGGAGAAGGATTTGTACTGTGCTCCTTGGACCCCATCAATTTGTGCTTTGCAATCGGCCCAAGATTCAAAAATACCGGGATGTTTTCCTTTCCAGACTACATAAAACTTCTTTTTCTTCGCCATTTAGGATAAGAGTTTTTCGATTACCCGAGGAAAATGTTCGTATTCCAGTTGATGTACTTTTTGGGCAATGGAATTTGCATCGTCTGAAGGAATTACATTTGTTTTTGCTTGAAAAATGATGGCACCCTCATCATAATTTTCGTTTACATAATGAATCGTAATACCGGTTTCAGTCTCTTTATTGTCCTTTACAGCTTGATGCACCTTGTCTCCATACATACCTTTTCCACCATATTTAGGTAGCAACGCTGGGTGAATATTGATAATTTTATTCGGGAAAGCATCAATAAGGTTGGATGGAATCTTCCAAAGAAAACCAGCAAGCACAATTAAATCCGTGTTAAGTCCTTGTAAAAAATTTACGACCGTATCAGAATCTTTAAATGCAGGCTTATTAAAGTAGAAAGCAGGCACTCCAAGACGGTCGCAACGCTCCAAGACCTTTGCCGAGTTCTTGTTGGTAAGCACCGCAGCCACTGTCACCTCTGGTTTTTCATGAAAAAAGGAAATAATATTTTCTGCATTTGACCCACTACCTGATGCAAAGATGACAATTCGTTTCATTCGTTAGGAATTCATGTGATTTTGGATTAAATTACGTCGGCTAAAATAATGTACAACACTTTAAGATCCTTAATTTGGAGCACATTTTATCGACAAATAGTGTATTTAATCCAAAGTTTTATATTTTTGCCAACGATTTAAATTTTTAAAACCACAATAATTATGTCAGACATTGCATCAAGAGTAAAGGCTATCATCGTTGATAAACTGGGTGTAGATGAAAATGAAGTTGTAGCGGAAGCTAGCTTTACCAACGACTTAGGAGCGGATTCCTTGGACACTGTTGAACTTATCATGGAGTTTGAGAAAGAATTTGATATTCAAATACCAGATGACCAAGCAGAGAACATTGCCACTGTAGGTCAAGCAATTAGCTATATAGAAGAAGCTAAGTAATTATATGATATATCGCTAAAGATTATAAATTATCCATGTGGTTATGATCACATGGATAATTTTTTTTATAATTTACGTCTAAAGGGTAAAAAATAGTTCAATGCAGTTAAAGCGAGTTGTGGTTACCGGAATGGGAGCGTTAACACCCATAGGTAACAATTTGGAAGCTTATTGGGAAGGACTACGGACCGGTAAGAGCGGTTCTGCCCCCATTACTTATTTCGATACCGAAAAATTTAAAACAAAGTTTGCTTGCGAGCTTAAAGGGTACGATCCTGCCGATTTTTTTGATCGTAAGGAAGCCAGAAAACTGGACAGGTTTGCCCAATATGCCTTGGTGTCTTCAGATGAAGCCATAGCAGATTCTGGAATCGACCTGGAGGTTGTGGACAAGTTTAAGGTAGGTGTTATATGGGGTGCAGGAATAGGCGGATTGGAAACTTTTCAAAATGAGGTGATCAATTACGCCAATGGTGATGGTACACCACGTTTTAATCCATTCTTTATTCCCAAAATGATTGCCGATATAGCACCAGGTAACATTTCCATTAAACATGGATTTATGGGACCAAACTATACTACGGTTTCTGCATGTGCCTCTTCGGCCAATGCTATGATTGATGCCCTCAACTATATTAGGTTGGGACATTGCGATGTCATAGTAACCGGAGGTAGTGAAGCTGCGGTAACTATGGCAGGTATGGGCGGATTTAATGCCATGCACGCACTTTCCACAAGAAATGAAAGCCCGGAAACCGCTTCCAGACCATTCGATGCCACAAGAGACGGATTTGTCTTGGGAGAAGGTGGAGGAGCACTTATACTTGAAGAGTATGAGCATGCCAAGGCCCGAGGCGCCAAGATATATGCAGAAGTTTTAGGTGGTGGACTATCCAGTGATGCTTACCATATGACCGCACCGCATCCTGAGGGTATAGGGGTTGTCAAAGTTATGGAAAACTGCTTAGAGAATGCTGGACTAAAACCGGAAGACGTAGATGCTATAAATACGCACGGAACATCTACCCCGCTTGGAGATGTTGCTGAGTTAAAAGCCATTACTAAAGTATTCGGTGACCACGCCAAAAATATCAGCATCAACTCCACCAAGTCCATGACCGGACACTTATTGGGAGCAGCTGGAGCCATTGAGGCCATTGCATCTATTCTGGCTATGGAACATAATTTAGTGCCTCCCACCATAAACCATAGTGTTGTGGATGAGCAAATAGACCCATCGCTAAACTTGACCTTGAACAAGGCACAAGAGCGAGAGGTAAAGGTTGCCATGAGCAATACGTTTGGCTTTGGAGGACACAATGCTTGTGTGTTATTCAAAAAATTAGGGTAGTTTTGTAACATGAAACTTACTCCCAAAATATTCAATTCCCATCCGAGCACGGATGGGGATTTTTTTTTGGGAATGAAAAGAATTCTCGGGTTTAAGCCCAAGAACTTGGAAATCTACAAAACAGCGTTCCTCCATAGATCCATGAACAAAAAGGATGAAAAAGGCAATCCCGTTAACTACGAACGTTTGGAATTTTTGGGTGACTCCATGCTCGGAACCATTATTTCAAAACATTTGTACAACGAAGTTCCAGAAGGAGATGAAGGCTATCTAACCAAAATGCGCTCCAAGGTGGTGAGCAGAAAGCATCTTAACGAATTAGGGAAGGACTTGGGATTATTGAAATATGTGGAGAGTAGGATTCCTAAATCACATTTTGGAGAAAACATACATGGAAATGTTTTTGAAGCACTTGTTGGAGCTATATATTTGGATAGAGGTTATAATTATTGCGAAAAATTTATTGATGAAAGAGTAATTGAGCCCTATGTGGATATTGAACAGCTCGAGGGCAAGGTCATCAGTTATAAAAGTTTGGTAATCGAGTGGTGCCAAAAAGAAAAAAAACCTTTCAATTACCACGTGTATGAGGACACTGGGAATGATGAGCTTAAGCACTTTGCTGTAAAACTAACCATTGGAGATAGAATGTTGGCAAAAGCGAGGGCCACGTCCAAGAAAAAAGCCGAGGAAAAAGCATCCAAACGAGCCTATTTTGCACTACAGAGCAAGATAGAAAATCAGTAACTTTAAATAACGGTAAACTCAAACGTTTTCGCTTGTTTTATAAGTGTATTGTTTTGTATTAACTAGGCATTCATTAGGATTAAGCCTATATTTACCGTTCGTGTTATGGGCATGTTAACAACACACAAGATATCGGCAGACTTATATGATGATTGTTTTTCTCTCATCGCCATTCACAGCAATTTGGAAGATTATGCCATCACTTATGCCATAAATTCCGGTTGTGGACTATATTTAAAACGGATGAAAAAAGACCTTCATCTAGATAAAAACAAGTCTTTCTCCGTGTTCGATTGGGATGATGAGATAAATGATGTGTACTGGACGCTGATTTCGAACAAATGTGAAGTTGAGGAGGAGACACCATCGGTCGGGTTATTTGGAAATAACATTTCCATAAGAACTGATCATTTATTGAAAGAACGAAAAGAAGTGGATTATTTTTTGAAAGTTGATGCAGCGGACGATGCTATATTTTCTCAAAAAATTAAAGCCATCAATCAGATTTCCAAAGTGATAACAGCATATCCATTGGACACACAAAACCTAAAATCAAAAAGAAATTTAATCTTTTAACAATGCCAACTAGAAAGAAGACTAAAATTGTAGCAACCCTGGGTCCGGCTACCAGTAAAAAGGAAGTCCTAAAGGAAATGATCTTGGCGGGAGTGGATGTTTTTAGAATAAACTTTTCCCACGCTGCCTATGAGGATGTCACGGAGCGAATCAAGATGATAAGGGAACTCAATGAGGAGTTGGATATCAACACCGCCATACTTGCCGACCTTCAAGGGCCTAAACTAAGAGTAGGGGTAATGGGCGGAGAAGCCATCGTTGCTCCAGGTGATGAGGTTACATTTGTTACGGGAGAACCTTTCGAAGGAACTGCGGAGAGGGTATACATGAACTACCAAACCTTTCCTAAGGATGTAAAAGCAGGAGAGCGTATACTATTGGACGATGGTAAACTTATTTTTGAAGTAAAATCCACCAATGGAGAAGATGAAGTAGTGGCCACAGTTATACAAGGAGGTCCGTTGAAATCGAAAAAAGGGGTAAATCTGCCCAATACAGATATTTCTTTGCCGGCCCTTACCGAAAAGGACATTAAGGATGCCATTTTTGCGATAGGGCAAAATGTTGATTGGATAGCTTTGTCTTTTGTGCGCCATGCACAAGACTTGTATGACCTTCATAATTTGATCAAGGAACATACCGAATACAAAATTCCGGTTATTTCTAAAATAGAAAAGCCAGAAGCACTTGAAAACATTGAGGAGATTGTAAAGGCTTCCGATGGACTTATGGTGGCCCGTGGAGATTTGGGTGTAGAGGTTCCAGCACAAGAGGTTCCATTGATTCAGAAAAAATTGGTGCTCAGTGCCAAAAAAGGTAGAATACCGGTAATCATTGCTACCCAAATGATGGAAACCATGATTACCAGTTTAACCCCAACTCGTGCAGAAGTAAACGATGTGGCCAACTCCGTGATGGATGGTGCAGATGCAGTAATGCTCTCTGGAGAAACATCGGTAGGTAATTATCCTGTTCAGGTTATAGAGAAAATGTCCAGCATCGTATCCAGTGTCGAAGGTTCCAGCTTGATTCAAGTGCCACAGACACCCCCGCACATCAGAACAAAAAGATACATCACCAAATCAGTCTGTTACCATGCGGCATTAATGGCCAACGAAATTAAAGCAAGGGCTATTTCCACATTGACAAATAGTGGCTATACTGCATTTCAGATTTCCGCCTGGAGACCTGCTGCGCACATTCTTGTATTTACATCCAACAAAAGAATATTAACTCAGTTGAATCTTTTGTGGGGGGTAAAAGCATTTTACTACGATAAATTTGTGTCTACAGACCAGACCATTGAAGATGTGAACCAAATAGCCTGTAAAAAAGGATTTTTGGAAGTTGGTGATATGCTTGTCAGCTTGGCAGCAATGCCGATCAAAGAAAAAGGTATGGTGAACACTTTACGTGTAACCGAGATAGAGAGTTGTAACTTTTAAAAGTTACAATAAATAAATTTGTAAAAAGGTGTGCATTTTTTCAATGCACACCTTTTTTGTTTGCCTACTATGTATGATTTCATTTACTAATGAGAAGTTTATGCATTGTAAGTATGAACAAGAATATTGGACTAATTGTTCTGTAACGGAATGATCAAACCAATGAAATACGAATACAACGATTCCAAATTAGGGGCTATTTTAGGTTTTACAGACGACATCAAAAGAGATCAGGAACGTTTTTCCGTTACATCAAAGACCATTAAATTTTTATGGAACAGAAATGATTGCCCGCTCACGATTCAGATAGACGGAATGGATTTGGAATTGTTGCCCAATCAAATTATTACGGTTACTTATCTGCAACATGTTTCCTATTCAGAAACAAAACTGCCTCTTTCGGCCATCCTTTTCAACAGGGAATTTTATTGCATATCCGATCATGATAGTGAGGTTTCTTGCAACGGTATTTTGTTTTTTGGAACTCAGGACATCCCTATTATCACAATTCCCAAAGGTCAGTTGAAAAAGTTCAATTTGTTGCACGATATGTTCATCGAGGAGTTTTCTACCCCAGACAATATTCAGGGCGATATGCTACAAATGCTCCTTAAAAGATTGATTATTATGAGCACGCGTTTGGCAAAGGAGCAGCTCATCGTTAAAACACTTGGGAACGACCAGATAGACACCATCCGAAGATTCAATTTTTTGGTGGACGTGCATTACAAGACTAAGAGAAAAGTAAGTGATTATGCTGAAATGTTGTACAAATCACCGAAGACACTTTCCAATCTTTTTTCCATTTATAACCAAAAATCACCCCAACAGATTATCCTGGAACGAATTGCGTTGGAAGCAAAGCGACTCATCAATTTCACCGATAAGCAAAATCAGGAAATTGCGTTTGAACTAGGCTTCAACGACCCCGCCCATTTTAGTCGATTTTTCAAAAAAATGACACAGATGACCCCCTCGGAATACCGCGAAAACCTTCTTTTGGTGGCCTAAGGGAAAATTGGTCAAGCCATCGGGAAACCCTTCCTAACACCCACCCTTCTTTTGGAAGCATCTTTGCCCTGAAATTAAAAAACAGATAAAAGATGAAACCCACGGAAAAATCTATTTTCAATCTCATTGAGATTTTTAGAACATCACAGAAAACCCAGGCGCAGACCGTACAGGTTTCGAAACACTGTGAGCAGAAATATCATCACGATTTCTATTGTGATGTTGAAAAACCATTTGTACAGACGTATTAATCCATTCATAAAAATTCAATAAAAAATTTACAATTATGAGCACAATCAATGTACCCAAAAGAGAAGAAGTAAGTGCGGCCAATCAGGCCATTTTTGACAATCTGGAAAAAGCAGTGGGTTTTGTACCCAACCTTTTCGCCACCTACGCCCACTCAGAAAATGCGTTGGCTAACTATCTTAACTTTTCCAACGCCAAAACCTCATTAAAGGCTAAAGAAAAAGAAGTGGTTAATTTGGCCGTAAGCCAAGTGAACAACTGTATTTATTGTTTATCTGCACACACTGCCATTGGTCTAATGAACGGTTTTACCGAAGAACAGATTCTTGAATTAAGGACGGGGAAAGCCTCTTTTGATGAAAAATTGGATGCTTTGGCACAATTGGCCAAAAACATTACCGAAAACAGAGGGGCAACAGATGCCCAAGTGTTGGATAATTTCTTTGCCGCCGGATGGACCAAAGAAAATTTAATTGACACCATAGCTTTGGTGGGAGATAAAACCATCTCAAACTATCTCCACAGCACTACAAAGGTTCCAGTTGATTTTCCAGTAGCGCAGCCTTTGGAAGCCGTAGAAGCTTAAAAAAATATAATTATAAGTTTAAAAGCCCTTCCAATTTTGGAAGGGCTTTTTTTTTACAGTTCAGTATCAATAAAGAGTGAGGATGCTATACTTTTGGCCATAAAAATGGGCCAATCATTTTTAAACAAGTGACTCTCGGTAACGGCACTTTCGTACAAAAGATAGAGACCTCCCGATATTTTTTCAGTTTCTGCTTTTGAAAGGTTGGAAATAGTATCACCAACTACTTCTCCCAAATACAGTAGCAACTCTTTTTTTTGTTGCTGAATAACCTTTAGAATATTTGTTTGATCTGGAGAAAGCTCGCCAAGGGTTTTAAGGGCCCAACACCCCTGAAAATTTTCTTCAAGATACATGTCCCGTAACAAATCAAAAATAGCCAACAGTTGATATTTGCTTTCATCTCTTTGATCAACGTAGCTTTTAAACCTGTTCATAAAAACACTGTGACGTTGATTTAGATAAGCAATACAAATATCCTCTTTGGATTTAAAGTGACTGTAAAGGGTAGCTTTCGCAATATCGCATTTGGCTATGATTTCATTGATACCCGTTGAATTGTACCCTTGGGAATAGAAAAGATTTCCAGCAGAGGATATAATATGCTCGTGCAATTCATTTCGTTGCATAGAAGTAATTGAAATTATAAAACACTGGGGGAGATGCTTCTACAAATTAATAAAGAAATTATGTGTCGGGCAATATAGTACAGACCAAAAAACCAAATTAAAGTTCAGCTAATGTACTGAGGAGTGGTCTTTCAATAAGAAGATAACAATAGAGATGTACTTTTACTCATGCTCTAACTTATTAAAATAGTGTTGATTGCAAACTATTCCCTATATTGTAGAAAGCAATTTTATCAATCAAATAATTAACAAACACTACAATGAAAAAATTATTACTGGCCTTTTTCATAGGCTTACTATGCACTCCTTTGAGTTATGGACAAGAATTTCAGTTTAAAGCAGAAGATATTAACATTGATTACAAAACGTACACCTTAAAAAATGGTCTTACCCTTTTGGTTTATGAGGACCATAAAGCGCCTATCGCTGCCGTCAATGTATGGTATCACGTTGGATCCAAAAATGAGAAACCCGGGAAAAGTGGATTTGCACACTTATTTGAGCATTTAATGTTCAATGGAAGTGAAAATTACAACACCGATTATTTCCAGGCTTTGGAAAGTATAGGGGGAACGGACCTTAACGGAACCACCAACACAGACCGAACCAACTACTTCCAAAATGTTCCTGTTTCGGCCTTGGATCAAGTTTTGTTTTTAGAGTCGGACCGAATGGGGCATTTGTTAGGTGCCATTGACCAAGAAAGGTTGGACGAGCAACGAGGCGTTGTGCAAAATGAGAAAAGACAGGGCGAAAATCAGCCATACGGAATGCAGTGGGATTATTTGACCAAGGCCATGTACCCCAAAGGGCACCCTTATTCCTGGACCGTTATTGGTGAGATGGAAGATTTGAACGCCGCCTCCTTGGAGGATGTACAGGATTGGTTTAAATCCTATTATGGAGCAGCCAATGCCGTTGTTGCCATCGCGGGAGATGTGGATGCTGAGGAAGCACATCAAAAGGTGATCAAGTATTTTGGAGATATTCCTTCGGGTCCTACAGTGGAACGACAGGAAGTAAATATCCCCAATAAAATTTATGATTCCCGTCAAGAATACGAAGATCGTGTTCCTGAGACAAGAGTATTATTTGCTTGGAATTCCCCTCCATTTGGATTTAAAGAGGATTTACACTTTGACCTAATCTCGGCTATTCTTACCAGTGGCAAGAACTCAAGGTTATATCAAAAATTTATATACCAAGATCAGTCGGCCAGTGCTGCTGTTTCTTTTCAGGCATCCAGTGAGATTGCAAGTAGATTCATCACCTATTTAAATGTAAAAGCGGGAGAAGATCCTGAAAAGTTAGAAAGGGAACTTCAGGCAGAGATTGATAAATTTATCAAAGAAGGCCCAACAGAAGAAGAGCTTAAAAGAGTAAAGGCGAATTACTTTGCCAATTTTATCAAGGGTATGGAGCGAATAGGAGGCTTCGGTGGAGTTTCGGATATTCTCGCCTCCAATCAAACATATCATGGAGATGCATCTTACTACAAAACAAAATTGGAATACGTTGAAGAAGCCACTATAGCGGATCTACAGAAAACTGCTGCCAAATGGCTCACCAAAGGGAAGCACATTTTGGTTTGTAAACCATTTCCAGAATATGATATTGTAGAATCTTCTGTAGACAGGAGCAAGTTGCCTGAGCTTGGAGCACCAAAAAGTTCCAAATTTCCAGAACTCCAGCGTACACAATTATCCAATGGACTTAATGTAGTTTTGGCCCAGCGCGAAGGAGTTCCCACGGTAGTTATCAATTTAGTTGCCAATGCAGGTTACAAAACCGATTACCTGTCCAGTCCGGGAACGGCAAATTTGGCCATGAATTTGATGGACGAGGGAACCAAGGACATGACTTCATTGGAAATCAATGAGCAGCTTCAACTCCTAGGGGCATCCTTGAGCACCTTTTCAAGTCAAGATGAATCTAATGTGTACATGAGTACTTTAAAGCCAAGTTTGGATGCCAGTCTGGATTTGTTTATGGACGTAGTCCTCAACCCTGTTTTCCCCGAGAAAGAATTCGAAAGACTTCAAAAAGAACAGATCAATAACATAAAACAAGAAAAATCGCAACCCATAACTATGGCTTTGCGGGTCATGAACAAATACCTTTATGGCGAAGACCATCCATACAGTAGTCCTTATACAGGAACTGGATATGAGGATACCGTTTCAAAATTGACTAGGGAAGATGTTTTGGAATTTTATAATACATGGTTCAAGCCCAACAATTCTACCTTAATTGTTACTGGGGATGTTGATATGAGCGAGTTGAAATCCAAATTGCAAAAAACATTGGGCAAATGGAAAAAGGGTGATGTACCGACCATTGCGTTCAACGAACCCAAAACCAATTCCAAGAACACGCTGTATTTGATGAACCGACCAGAATCCCAACAATCTGTAATTCTTGCTGGACATTTGACCGAAAAGTACGGTGATGTTTCAGAGATTGCCTTAGAACAAATGGTGAATATTCTTGGAGGTGATTTTACTTCCAGAATCAACATGAACTTAAGAGAAGACAAACATTGGTCTTACGGAGCTGGAGGCTTTGTATTAGGTTCCAAGGAAGAGCGTCCTTTTATTGTTTATGCCCCTGTGCAAACTGATAAGACGGCAGAATCCGTTACTGAAATCAGGAAGGAAATATCCGAATTCACTTCTACCCGTCCTGCAACCAGTGAAGAGTTGGAAAAAGTAAAAACCAATCAAGTTTTGAAGCTTCCGGGCCAATGGGAGACCAATAGTTCCGTTAATAGTTCGGTCAGGAATTTGATCAGATATGATTTGCCTGACGATTATTATCAAAAATATGATCAGAATGTAAGAAACCTTTCTGTGGATGATATCAGAAAAGTGAGCAATGAGGTGGTTCAACCAGAAAAGGTAAATTGGTTTATGGTGGGCGATAGGGCCGAGATCATTAACAAATTGGATGAACTTGGTTTTGATAACATCATAGAGATCGATGCCGATGGTAATCCAAAGAAGCCAGCAGTAGAACCTGTTAAAACAGATATCAAAAACTAAAAAAGAAGGCCTCCCAATTGGGAGGCCTTTTCTTTAAAAATCAAATTTGAGCTGAACGAGCACCGACTCTTTTTCCTCACTCTTTTTTTCCTTTTCCGTGTTGAGGTTGGCCAAGGAAATACCCAACAACCGGACTGAATTTTCCAAAGTGGATTGGTACAAAAGTTCTTTGGCAGTTTCCAAAATTAAATCCTTGCTTGCAATAAAATAAGGGAGGGTTTTGCTTCGGGTTTGCAGGGTAAAATCGCTGTATTTGATTTTTAAAGTGACTGTTTTTCCTGCTATTTCTGATTTTTGAAGCCTTCTTTCCAATTCGGCGGCAATATTTTCCAGTTTCTCTAACATAAATATCTCGCTGCTCAGGTTCTCAAAAAACGTGCGCTCGGCACCTACGGATTTAGGAATACGATGGGGTTTTACGCTACTCAAGTGAATTCCGCGGACTACATTGTAATAGTAACCACCACTTTTTCCAAAATGGTCCTCCAAAAATTCAAGGGATTTTTTCTTTAGGTCCAGTCCGGTAAAAATCCCCAAACGATACATTTTTTCGGCGGTCACCTTGCCCACACCATAAAACTTTCTAATATCCAAGTTTTCCAAAAATTCAATGACTTCTTCGGGGTTTACCGTTTTTTGTCCGTTGGGTTTGTTGTAATCGCTGGCGACCTTGGCTATAAACTTGTTTATGGAGATTCCAGCCGAAGCCGTCATCCCTGTTTTATCAAATATTTTTTGACGAATTTCTCGGGCAATCAAAGTAGCGGACGGATTTCCTTTTTTATTCTCGGTCACATCCAAATAAGCCTCGTCCAAAGAGAGGGGTTCAACCAAATCCGTGTATTCAAAAAAGACACTCCGGATCTGCATGGAAACCTCTTTGTAGCGATCAAAACGGGGCTTTACAAAGATGAGTTCAGGACAATTTCTTCTCGCAATGGATCCCGCCATGGCACTCCGTACTCCAAATTTTCTTGCCTCGTAGCTAGCGGCAGAAACCACACCTCTTTTGGAGCCTCCACCTACGGCAATAGGCTTCCCTTTAAGTTCGGGGTTGTCATGCTGTTCTACGGACGCATAAAAGGCGTCCATATCTACATGAATAATTTTTCTTAAAGGAAAATCAAAGTCCATTTTCAAATTTAGGGTATATTTAGTTTGATGGAACATTTGGAAATAGAACGTAAATTTTTAGTCAGGTCTGATGGATTTAAACAGAAATTCACATCCCAAACGCGAATAGTACAGGGATTCCTGAACACTGACCCCGATCGAACCGTTAGGGTTAGAATAAAGGGTGATAAGGGCTTTTTGACCGTTAAGGGAGCTAGTAACGCATCAGGAACTACCCGATTTGAATGGGAAACGGAAATTACTGCTTCGGAAGCGGCCAATCTTATTGACCTTTGTGAAGCAGGTATCTTGGAAAAAATAAGGTTTGAAGTGCCTTTTGGCAATCATTTGTATGAGGTAGATGAGTTTTTGGGAGAGAATAAAGGTCTCGTTTTGGCAGAAATTGAATTGAACCATGAGGACGAGCGTTTTGAGAAACCTGATTGGTTGGGCGAGGAAGTAACAGGCCAAGTTCAATATTACAATTCCCAATTAAGTAAAAAACCATTTAAGCAATGGTAAGAAAAGCACCGCATGCATCGAGAACAATCAACCTGTTGATTGTTTTAAGCGCTGTTTTGGCCATTTTGATGGAGTTTTCGGACAATAGGACGGTTTATATGTTTTTAAAGCCATTGACCACTATTCTGGTGACTTCTTTATTGATTTTTCTGCCCGAACAAGAGTCTTCCAAGTTTAAAAAGTTAATGATTTCCGCGTTGTTGTTTTGTTTGTTGGGGGATATACTTTTGTTATTTCCAGCTTATTTTGTGTTCGGACTCGCCGCTTTTTTGGTGGCACATATCCTATTTACAATTGGGTTTATAAACCTTAAAGGATTTCACCCGCATTGGATTTCTTTTTTGATTCTTTATGCCATTGGGACCTCATTGTTCTTATGGTTGAAACCTGGTTTGGGAGACTTTATAATTCCCGTCGGTGGTTACGTGGTGGTTATTTGTTTTATGGCGTGGCAAGGTATTGGGCTTTTCCTTAAGGAAAAGAGAAAAGAATTTCTTTGGATAGCTATAGCTGTTTTGCTCTTTATGTTTTCCGATACCATGATTGCCATATCAAAATTCAAAACAGATTTTGATTATTCCAGCATTGTGATTTTAAGCACCTATTGGTTAAGCATTGGTTTGATTGCGAATGCTGTTAGGAAGATTCTTTTGCTAAAGAAGGCCGAATAATCAATCCAACTTCTTATCTAACGACAAAATAGTGCGCAAAAGCACATTGGCACCGTTTGCCATATCTTCTGCTGAAGTAAACTCTTTGGGTGAATGACTAATCCCTCCTTTGCTCGGCACAAAAATCATCCCCACAGGAGCAAATCTTGATATATCTTGAGCATCATGGCCGGCACCGCTGGGCATATATTGATAGCTTAACCCAAGTGCATTGGCAGATGATTCGATTTCTGTTTGGATGCTTGTATCGGTCAAGGCTGGTTCTGCAGTTGTGTCCAATGGTAAAAATTCGACAGACACATTGGATGCTTCGGCTATTTCTTCTGTTTTTTTCTTGATGGCTTGATACACTTTTTGAATCACCTCCAAAGACAAATCACGAATTTCCAGACTAGCAGTCACCTTTCCTGGAATTACATTGGGTGCACCTGGTTCCGCCTTGATTCTACCCACAGTACCCACTTGAGTTCCTTTAAAACTATTGGTAATCTCATTTACCGCCACAATATATTTGGCAGCAGCCAGCAACGCATCCTGTCTGGCGTTCATGGGGGTGGTGCCTGCGTGATTGGCGAAGCCTGTAAAGACTACGTCCCACCAATTAAGGCCAACAATGCCTTCCACCACACCAATATCCAAATTTTCTTTTTCAAGCTTACCTCCTTGTTCAATATGAAGTTCCAAAAAAGCGGCCAAGCTGCCTTTTTCGCGTTTAGCTTCCTTAAATTTTGTGGTATCTCCACCAATTCTCATGATGCCTTCACCCATGGAATATCCTGTAGAGTTAACAACCGAAAGAGCTGATTTACCCAAGTTTCCTGCCATGGCCCTACTTCCCATTACCCCGCCTTCTTCATTCGGAAAAATGATGACTTCCAGAGGATGCTTGGTTTTAATATTGTTCTCGTTCAGGGTTTCAATCACTTCCAGAGCTGCCATGGAACCTACACATCCATCATAATTGCCTCCATTGGGTACCCTATCAATATGGGAACCAAAAGCTATCGGTTTTTTTGATGAATCTGTTCCTTGCTTTTTTCCAATAATGTTTCCTGCGGCATCAACCCTCACCTCCATTCCAAAACCCTTCAGGGTTTTAATCACCCAATTTCGGGCATCGATATCCGCATCACTAAAGGCAACGCGCTCCGTTTCTCCATTTTCCTGCAGACCAAATTCGGCAAGATTAAATATCCGGTCTTCAAGTCGGTCTTGATTGACTTTTGGTTGCTGTGCAGATAGCGCTCCAACGAAAAAAAGGGTCAAAACAGTAGCGAGTAGTTGTTTCATGATTTACTGATTTTTTGAAAGTTAGGAATTTAAAAATAACTTTTCTTTGGAAACCTAGGCAGCTTTTTCTGTGGCAGCAGAATTTATTTCATGATCGATCAACTTTTGCTCTGACCACTTTTTTTTGCTGACACCACTTATCAATGGAATTGCAAAACCAACTGTTAAGAGCACAACGGCCATCATGAAAATATTGAAAGGGTTCACAAAGAACGAACCGCTGTTTAAAGTTGCCAAAATCAAGATAGTGGACAATGGGAATGACAATGCCAATATGGCCACACCAAAGTCACTACTGAATGTTTTTTTCTTGGATTTTTTGTCCATCTCCATACTATCTACTGCAGCTATGTGTGCGTAGGGCCAAAAACTACAGGCACTTAGGCCAAAGGCTACGGTCAACAAAATTTCATTTCGAGCTTCAATTCCTGCTACGGTCACGAAAATCCCTGAAATCAACAAAACCAATCCTGCACGGGTGCACAACAAGGAAAAAATCTGGAAGAATTGTTTCCTTTTGATTTTCACGGCCAATCCAATAAATAAGAGCACCAAAGGAGTCATGATTAAGCTTAGCTTCTCTAAGGTCTCACTCATAAAGAAAGGAAGCGAATCCATACTAAGGCCAAATCCCAACAACACTAAAGCAGCACCAATAAAAACGTTTACTGGCTCTGATACCATGGCTTTGATTAAGGGCTTTAACTTGGTCCCACCATTTCTCTTTTCATTGGACTGAAGGCTGTAGTGCCAGTTCATGGCGACTAAATACAAGAAGAACAGTACAAAAACCTTGTTTCCAAGATCGGACATGGCAGCTTTGGCCAGATATTTTTCTCCTAAAAACTCTAAAATAAAAGGAAAGGAAGATAATCCCGGAGCCAAAGAAGGCACCAATAATTTGGCGGTTCTGTACTCGGAAGTTCCTTTGCCAATACCCATTAGGGGCAAAATAAAGGGCATGGCAAAAAACAACAATAGGTTAAGCCCAAGCGCTAAAAGGGGCAATATTAATAGGTGTAATTCCACCTTTACCCCTAACAACGCAATAAAAATGGTCGCGGGCAATGCTAGGTTAAGAATTACCTTTTTTATTCCAGTAATCTCGTCCTTGGATTTAAATTTTACCTTGAGTAAAACCCCAATGAAGATGAAAAAAAGAAATACAATGGTTTTTTGAATGCCTACATCCACTATACCAACACTTTATTGAGTGCGGCGGTAAATGTTTTCATTTCGTCCATGGTACCCATGCTGACACGGCACCAGTTTTGATCCATAAATTGGAAAGCACGCACCCCCACCTTTAACTCAGTCATTTGCTCTAAAAACGCCCTACCCTCCATTTCAATAGGGAAAATGATAAAACTTGTTGAAGAGGGGACATAAGAAGTAATGCCCATTTTCTCCAAACTTTTATACACGTAATCCCTGCATTCTGCATTTAGCTCGCGGGATTTTTCGATAAAAGCATTATCATCCATGGCAGCCATTGCGGCATATACGGAGGGTAAAGAGATTCCCATACCCCCTCTTGTGATTTTTTGGATTCTTCCCAAGGTTTCTTCTTGGGCGACAGCGTACCCAACACGTAGTCCTGCCATACCGTGAATTTTGGAGAAGGTTCTGGCGACGATGACGTCTTTACCTTCATTTACCAAGGAAACCATACTTTTCTTAGCTCCTTCATCCAAGAACCATAGGTAGGCTTCATCCACAAATACGGGGACTTTTTCTGACACTCGCGAACAGAAATCGACCAACTCCTCATGATCCGTCATGGAACCAGTTGGGTTGTTCGGGTTGCAGATGTAAACCAATTTGGTGTCATCATCAATTGCTTCTTCCATGGCCTTAAGGTCATGCGACCAGTCATCTTTTAACGGAACTGGCTTCCAAGTGGCACCTACTGATTCGGCCACTCTAATAAGGGACATATAAGCAGGATCGGCAGACACCACATTACCTCCGTTCATAAAGAATACCATGGCTGTTTTTTCCAACAGATCGGAAGAACCAGGGCCCATCATTACGTTTTTACTTTCAACACCTTCAAAATCCGCAATTTTGTCCACTAATTGGAACAATTCCTTCCATGCATATCTGTTTCCTCCGGAAGCTGAATTTTTAAAGGCTTCCAAGGCCATTGGTGAAGGTCCGTAGGGATTTTCGTTGGCATTCAATTTTGCAGCCAGTTCTGGAAGGACCGCCTCAGGTTTCGGTAAATATTCCTTAAAGAAAGGACTGTACACTGCATTTCCTTCGGCGTCCAAGGTTAATGGAGCTTTTGGTGTTTCCGCTAGTCCTATGTAAGGTAAGGCCATTGCACCGCCCGCGGTGAGCACACTTTTTCTTATCCAATCCCGTCTGTTGATGTTAGTTGTAGTTCCCATTGGTTTTTTAGTTTTTTAGAAGAAATTAAAAATATGCGATCATTTTGCTAAAAACAACACTAAAAACATAAAAATCAGCAGTTTATAAAAGAATGTGTTAAAATTAAAGGGATTTTTTTAAAGTATTGTTAGCTGAAACTACTATTGAGGGGGGCTTTTTTGAAGATATTCCAACGTAAGATAACCCCGTAGATTACTGATAATGATAGGATTCAACAAGTTTTGTATGCCAAATACTCATCAACCCTCAGGAAGAACTCCTTCTTTATCTAGGATTGGGATTGTGGTTAGGCTATCTTCGGTGATGGTATGTTTAGGAAATAGGAACCTTTTTTCAAACAGTTTGTTTTCGGCAAAAAAGGTAACAAAGAATTCATTGTTGAGTGCGAGCACCTCTTCTTGTAGCAATTCAATTTTTTTAAAGGATTTTGGTTCAAGAATACCAATGCCGTGGCGCATGGTAGAGGTTTTTGTATCCCCATCAAAACCTTTGGAAACCACAATGGCCATTTCAATGATATCCGTTCTGTTATTAATGAGGTAGGCATTCCAATCTTTGGATAGAAATTCATCGTTCCATTCACGAATTACTGCAACATGCACATCCTTGGCTACGGGAATTTCAATATCCTTTTTCATAAAATGATTTACAGTGCACTTTTGAACTGCTCCAGAAAACGAACATCATTTTCACTAAGTAGGCGAATGTCGGAAATTTGATGTAGTAAGAGTGCTATGCGGTCTATTCCCATACCAAAGGCAAAACCGGAATACACTTCGGGATCTATACCGCAATTTTTAAGCACATTGGGGTCCACCATTCCGCAGCCCATAATTTCCAACCATCCGGTACCCTTTGTCATCCGGTAATCTGTCTCGGTCTCAAGTCCCCAATACACATCAACTTCTGCACTAGGCTCTGTAAACGGGAAATAAGAAGGCCGCAACCTAATTTTTGACTTACCGAACATTTCTGAAGTGAAATATTGCAAAGTCTGTTTTAAATCGGCAAAGGATACATTCTTGTCCACATACAAACCTTCCACCTGATGGAAAAAGCAATGGGAACGAGCTGAAATAGCTTCGTTTCTATAAACCCTTCCAGGGGAAATGGTCCTGATCGGAGGTTTGTTACCTTCCATATATCTTACCTGTACCGATGAGGTATGGGTACGCAAAAGGATATCCGGATCCGTTTGGATGAAAAAAGTATCCTGCATATCTCGGGCAGGGTGGTATTCCGGAAGATTGAGTGCGGTAAAGTTATGCCAGTCATCTTCAATCTCCGGTCCTTCAGAAACATTGAACCCGATTCTTGAAAAAATATCAATGATTTGATTCTTTACAATGCTGATAGGATGACGGGAACCAATTTCCACAGGTTCACCAGGTCTGGTCAAATCACCATATTTTCCAGCTGCATCGGTTTGGTTTTCCAAGGCCTCCTTAAGTTCGTTGACCTTTTCGGTAGCGGCAGTTTTTAATTCATTGACAACCTTGCCAAAATCTTTTTTCTGCTCGTTTGGCACATTTTTAAATTCGGCAAAGAAACTGTTCAAAAGTCCTTTTTTCCCCAAATACTTAATTCGGAAAGCTTCAATTTCTTCAATTGAGGTCGAAGTAAATTTTTCTACTTCGGCGATATGTTCCTTAATGGTATCAATCATGATTGCTTGCGCTATTGGCGGACAAATTTAGCAAATTGTCCTTGAATATATAAGCAATTAGAAAATGTACTGCAATTCCACCCAAAAGATGCCACAACCAATGGGTACCCATGGGAAAGAAATTTTGGTAAAGATCAATACTTCTAAAGAAAATGGCGACACTAAATATTAAGAAGGCAAGTGCAACGTAAGTTATATTTTTGCCTTTGGTTTTGACTAAATACCAGACCAAGGGAACAAGTATGGTAGCCACTGTTATTACATATCCAAGAGAGATCCTCAAACCTGTGGGAATGGGAAGAATCCTCAGCAAAAAGGATGCTCCGAGCAATGCCGTGATTAAGAGAAGTTGTTGCCACCACGACTTCACTAGTTTAAAAATGAAGTAGATTACCAAAGCTGCACATAACAACATTATGGGCATCCAATCCAAACGAAGCCAAAACTCGTGACTGCGTGTTGCATGATAAACTGTTCCACCGATATAACTAATTCCGATTATGGGAAGAACCCAAGCTAAAAATTGATGTTGTTTCGGATTGCGATATACTTTTATACCCCAATAGATGATTAACACCAGGAAAATTAAGTTACTGTAGGTGTTAAAGGGCTCCACTGGAAACCTTCCTTCAACGGTCTCTAAATATATTGGTCCTGAATCCTGAGGAAAATCTTTGAGGGGCATTACGATATAATCAAACTTATGTTTGTGAATTGAGGTTTTCATCTACCCATTCCAAGCAAGATTTAAAGCTTTTAAAAACGTGGTGTTTTGGGATAAGGTCAGGAATAATATCTATACGTTCCAACATATATTCGGGCTGATCCAATATGTTAACCAAGAGAATGGTAACGTCTTTTCGCTTTAAATCCTGCAATACATCCTCCATGGCGTAAAGCCCGGTTTGGTCCATATACTGCATTCTGCCCATTCTGATGATAACCGTAGAAGCTGTATCGGGAATTTGTGATGCCAGTTGTTGAAATTCGTTGGTAGACCCAAAAAATAACGGTCCTTTTATATGTTTTATAAAAACTTCATCTTTTATTTTTTGTGGTATATTTTTTTCATCGGACCAAGCCTCTTCGCGCAAGGCTCTCACATTTGAGCGTTGTGCCGTGAGGTCACCAATTTTCTTCATAAACATTAAAGAGGCAATAACTAAGCCTATTCCAACGGCATACACCAAGTTCCAAACGGATGAAAGCACCATTACTACTAGCATAATAACCACTTCCGAGCTAAGTTTAAACGGCCCGATTTTGATGTCCTTTGGCAAATGGGGGATAGCCTTCAAGCCTCTGTAATCCATCACCCCGATACCTACAGTAACCAAAATACCTGCCAATACTGCGGCCGGTATTTGCGAAGCTATAGGGCCCAGCGCCAGTAAAATAATGAGCAAAAGCACACCGGCGACCATACCGGAAAGTTTTGTTTTCCCTCCGGAATTGATGTTCACCACTGTTCTTATGGTAGCCCCAGCACCTGGAATGCCTCCAAAAATGGCTGCTATACTGTTCCCTATACCTTGACCTATCAACTCTTTGTTGGGTTTGTGTTTGGTCTGGGTCATATTGTCCGCAACAACGGATGTAAGCAAAGAATCTATGGCACCAAGGAGGGCCAAAGTAAAAGCAGTAAAAATATACGGAGTAATACTATCTAAGTTAAATGCTGTAAAAATCTCAAGATTGGGAATTGGCAAACCACTGGGAATCTGTTCAATGGGCCTGTAATCCATTTTAAATCCAAAAGCTACACCCGAAACAACAATCAAGGCCACTAGCGTACTGGGAATAGCCGTGGTTATCCGTTTAAAACCATAAATAATGATAATGGTAGCTAGGGCCAGAGCCAGTTCCAACCAATTAATATTTTTCAAGGCTCTGGGAAGCACTTTAAAAGTTCCAGTAACTCCTGATGCTTCTTTGGAAGCTAGGGTACCAGCTTCTTTTAGCATATCTGCAGGGGTAATTTTGTCAGCACGTTTTATGGTCTCTGTAAAATCTTCCAAAACCAAAATACCCTCACCAGCTTCTTCCTGAAGGATATTTTCCAAAATTTGTTCCTCAGCTTCCGGCATAAATTGATTTACATAAGCTTCGTCTTCCTCAGGATAATACCCAACGGCAGGCAATATTTGAGTCACTAGAATAATAATGCCAATAGCTGTCATAAAGCCCGAAACTACGGGGTATGGAATGTATTTGATATATTTTCCCATTCCCAAAAGCCCCAAACCTACCTGCATGATTCCGGCCAATAAAAAAACGGTAAGAATAGCAGGGAGTGCCTTGTTGATGTCGCCATCGTTTATGGCTATAATACCTGCAATAGCAACCATACTTACGGCGGTCATTGGAGCGGTTGGGCCTGAAATTTGTGTGCTGGTCCCTCCAAATAAAGCCGCAAAAAAACTTATAAAAATAGCACCGTATAATCCAGCACTTGGTCCTAATCCGGAGCTCACCCCAAATGCAAGGGCTAAGGGCAGTGCAACGATGCCTGCAGTAATACCTCCGAATAGATCTCCCCTTAGGTGCTTAAACATAGTGTGGTTGTTAATATGTAGTTTGAATATAGCAATATTATAAATACAAAATGCCAATGGATACAATCCACTGGCATTTATTACACAAAGCTATCTTTTGTTACATAAAGGTGACCTTCCCATCCGAGATGTCGTACATGGCACCGACTATGGCAATTTCTTTATTCTCTTCCATCTCTTTTAAGATAACACTTTGGTTTCTTATGTTTTCCAAGGTCATTTCAACATTTTTGACCGAAACTGCATCTACAAAATCCAAGTTTTTGGAATTCCGCTGGGATTCTTCTTTGGGTTCTTTTACGGCATAAACTGCTGGCTCTATTTTATTTATAAGAGCCGTTAGATTTCCGAGGCGTGCATGGTCACATGCTCCTTTAACCGCTCCACAGCTAGTGTGCCCGAGAACTACAATGGTTTTGGTGCCTGCCAATTTACAGGCAAACTCCATACTGCCCAAAATATCTTGATTAACAAAATTACCAGCTATTCTTATACTGAAAATATCTCCAAGTCCTTGGTCAAAAACAAGCTCAGCAGATACTCTGGAGTCTATGCAGCTCAAAACGGTAGCAAATGGAAATTGCCCATCCTTGGTGTCATTAACTTGCTCTAAAAGGTTTCTGTTTGCTTTTAAATTCTGTTGAAAACGCTCATTGCCCTCCTTTAAAAATTGAATGGCCTTTTCTGGCGTCATCGTCGATTGTGTTTCTTTTGTATGTGCTTTCATAGGTATGTTTTATGCCGATTTTTTCGGTGTCAGATTAAAAAATTCTATATAACTGTCAGGATTTTCAACCTCACCTTTTTCGGAGATAATTTTTATGTCAATGTTTCTATTCTTTGCTTTATCTGAGAAATCTTCAAGGATTTCTACAATATCATTATCAAGAAAACGTGTTTTTCTTACGTCTAATTCAAGGTAGGAATTTTCAGGTAGACTGTCCAGCTCTTTTAAGATAGCGCCTTTATTAAAAAAGGTTACTTCTTCGGCCAATGTCATTTTAATTTTATGAGCCCCATTACTTTTATCCTCAATATGAAGGAAGTGGGAGTTTTGGTAACTTTTAATAAGTACAACTACGATTCCAACTCCAAGACCTAAGCTGATTCCAACTAAAAGGTCGGTAAAAACAATACCTACCACGGTTACCACAAAGGGAACAAATTGCTTCCATCCTGCTTGGTACATGGTTTTGAACAAGCTGGGTTTCGCAAGTTTATATCCCACAATAAATAGTATGGCTGCCAAAACAGATAATGGAATCATGTTGAGCAGGGTTGGTATGATAATAACCGAACCCAAAAGTAAAAATCCGTGAATGATGGCGGAGGCCTTTGTTTTACCCCCGGATTGAATATTGGCGGAACTACGGACGATTACCTGGGTCACTGGAAGACCTCCAACCAGACCGGAAAGCATATTTCCGACTCCTTGGGCTCTAAGTTCACGGTTGGTGGGTGTTGTTCTTTTATCGGGATCTAATTTATCCGTTGCTTCCACACAGAGCAAGGTTTCCAAACTGGCCACCAAAGCTATGGTGAAACCTGTTACCCAGACATCAGGGTTGGTTATGGCAGAAAAATTTGGAAAACTAAAAAAGCCCAAGAATGATTCAATACTGTCTGGAACGGGAACTTTTACCAAATGTTCTGCAGAGATGCCCCATGTGCCATCGCCTTGCGTCAATGTAAAATAAACAATCCCAATTACTACGGCTACCAAAGGACCTTGAATAAGTTCAAAGATTTTGGATTTTTTTGTCAAAACCTGGCTCCACAAAATTAGTATGGCCAGGGCAATAACCGCAATGAGGGTTGCACCTGGACTAATAAAATTGATTGAATTAATAATTTCACTAAATGTGTTTTCGCCATCTACCTGGAAGAAAGCCCAATCACCTTCTGGATCGGCATCATATCCAAAAAAATGTGGTATCTGTTTTAGAATGATAATGATACCAATACCGGTAAGCATTCCTTTAATTACCGAGGATGGAAAATAATAGGCAATAACTCCAGCTTTTAAGAATCCGAAAATAAGTTGGATAACGCCCCCTAAAACTACAGCAACCAGAAAGTTTTGATAACCTCCCAAGGTTCCAATAGCTGTAAGAACAATGGCCGCGAGTCCGGCAGCAGGTCCGCTCACTCCAATTTGGGAACCACTAAGGGCCCCGACTACGATTCCGCCGATAATACCTGCGATAAGTCCTGAAAACAATGGTGCCCCACTGGCCAATGCAATACCTAAACAAAGTGGTAGCGCCACAAAAAAGACGACAATACTGGCAGGCAAGTCATTTTTTATATACTTGAACATAATAAGTAAGATTAGTCCTCTACATGAATGTATTTTTGTAGAAGACGATTAAAAATTGATTTGAATGTGAATTTTAAGATTAAATCAATTTTCGGGGAGGTGGGTCTAAGATTTCAACGGTATAATCAGAAGTTGGGAATATATATCCTAAAAAATCTAATTGTGTTTTTTGAGAAACTTGATGGTCAGCCAATTCTAGAAAGTACTTAAAATAAGCATCTATTTCATCAAACTTTTTTTCTGTCTCTTCCTTTTTATTGCTTTTTTCTTCTTCTGCCGCCCCAAGAATCATAGTCTTTCCCAGCTCTTTATCCAATAAGGGAATAACCGGCGATATCGATATCGACAATATCAACAGGAAAGATATAATTGGAAAAAGTATTGTTTTGAGCACAGAGATAATTTTGATTAAAAATAAAGATTTATAAATAAGGATACGTTTTTTTCCTTAAAAGTCCTTGATTTTCCTAACATTACCATCTTTCAGCCATCCTGTCTGGCCATCTGCGATACGGATTCTTTTCCAATCGTCAAGTTTATCCAGAACATTCACTTTGGTACCCTCATGGATAGTAAAAATGGTACTGCTATTGTTATTGGGTTCCGAATTAACTTTAACTTCTTTACTAAAAATAATGGCAGGGTCGTCTTTCTTATATCGTTGATAGTTAAGGTAAGCCATTAAAATACATACAACGCCAAGTACAAGTGATAATATACTTGAAATAAAGGTGGCCCTTTTTTGATTTGCCGACCTTAAGAAATAGTAAGCCATGTAGGCCAACACGAACAAAAAAACAAAACCTACGGCAAAGTAGGCCCATTGGTCAGAAGAGAACATGCCAACAATAACATTATAAATCCTGGATAATTCGGTCTTTGGCATTTCCTCGATGGCATCCAATCTCATATTTTGGGAAAACCTTAAATTGTTTTGGATTTCTTTATTGTTTGGAGAAAGAAGCAATGCCTTTTCGTAATAATATATGCTTGGACCAATCGAATTAAGCTTATAATAGCAATTCCCCAGATTAAAGTACAATGAGGCCGAATGTTCACCATTTTCGATTATCTGCTCATAGTTCTCTATCGCTGCTGAGTACTCTCCGTTATTGTAAAGTTCGGTAGCTTCGTTAAAGAGGACTTTGTTTTGAGAAAACCCAAAAGAGAATGAAAGGAGAGATAATAAAAGGATAATCTTCTTCATGGTCATAGGTGCTTATCCAAATTAGAAATTACTTCACTTGCCTTTTCATAATCCTGTTGCATCTGAACATTGGAAAAAGGACTATAGCGTGCCATTTCGCAACTGGTCAACAGTGCTATAAACCCATCAATATCATCTTTTTCAACCTTTTTGTCCGAAAGAATATTGGTTATTTTGTCCTTGCTGAACTCGGAGGTCTCTATATGCAATTTGGCCTTCAAGTAATTATGAAGTCCTTTTTCCAGAGCTACATAAAAGGCTTCTTTGTTCCCCAGCTCTTTTTTTGCTGTAGACAGATATTTTTTAGCCAGTTTATTTGCCTTTTTTATTTTATTTCCGACTACGTCGCTAGCAATTGCTTCCCTTTTCTTAAAGGCAAAGATGGTCATTGGTATCAATAAAAGAGGAGCTAACAACAGAATAAAAAAGAGTCTTGAGCCAAAAAAACGATTAACACCAATAGGGCTTAGATTTGGGTTTATATTGATAAAATGAAATTGCTCTCCCGTGGGCACAACTAATTGTTTGCTGGTCGAGGGGCTTACATTATTGTCCGTGTTGCCTGCTGGTCCTTCAACAACTTCAATATTGATTTCATCGGAATTGATGGTTTCATATTTGCCATTTCTAGGATTAAAATAGCTAAAAGAAATACTGGGTATTGGATATTTACCTCTAAAAGAGGGTACAATAGTGTAGTTGTTGACCACTTTTCCTTCCATGCCGGTACTATATGTACGAATATCTTCATCGTACTCTGGGTCATATACCTCCAATGAGCTTGGAAGTTCTGGTTCTGGAAGTTGGAATAGCTTTAAGTTCCCTTTTCCGGAGACTTCAACTTTGGCTTGGAGCGATTCCGATGCATTCAGTTGCGTTTTACTTGTTGTTACGGAAAAATCAAAATCCCCGACTGCTCCGCTAAAATTGGCTGGCTTTCCTGCTTCTGGCAATGGTTTTACATTAATTGTTCTGCTACCTGCCGAAACCGTTTTGCTGGTTTGGGTATAAATCCGACCGCCAAAAAAATCCCTTTTGTCTGTAGGCACGTCCACAAAAATCTCCAGGGAAAGGGGCTCAATATTTAATTGCCCTGATTTTTGAGGATAAAGGACAACTCGTTTTAAAACCACATATCGGTAAGGTTTACCTTGGTAAGTGCCATTTTGTGCAGTGTGTTTTGTAACTGGAATGTCCTGGCTCCAAAAATTGTTATAGGTTGGATTGTCTAATGGACGATAATTGGTTACGCTTATGTTTGGACTGACATATAATTTATAGATAACAGTGACAGCTTCATTGAGATAGGGGGTTCCTTTAGAAACCTCGGCGACCAAATGAAGACTTTCATCGGCGACATCGTCCACCGTTTTTTGAGAATTTGGCTTGTCGACCGCAGCGGTTACTTCAACCTTTTTAGGTGTTGTTTTATAGGTTTGCCCGCCAATCTCTATGGTAGCTTGGTTTATGGTAAAATTACCTCTGGCGGTGGGCACCAAAATATAAGTGTAGGTTTTAGAAAAGCTACGCTTACCATTTACCCAAGAGGAGCTAATGGACTGAGAGGGGCCCATGACCACTTTGAAACCTTCAAACTGGGGTGGCTTAAAATTGTCGCCATCTTTGTTCATGGTAAAATCCACGCGAAGACGTTCGTTTAGACCCAATTCCTCTTTGCTCAAGTTCATGGTAAACGTAATTTCTTCGGCATTGTCTTGGGCATATGAATGCAGTCCTGTTAAAAGGAACATTCCCAAAATAAATAATATGTTGCCCTTTAGCACTTGCATTACCAGTCCTTTTCGTTTTTAACTTTTTTGCCTCGAACTTTACGTGCCTCCATTTTTTCCTGTACTTTTTTCTCCTCGTTTTGCATGGCCTCTAACAGATTCTGAATCTGCTGTTTGGAAAGCTGATTAGGTTTGGGCTGTTGTTTTTGGTCTTGAGGCTGATCTCCCTCATTTGGCTTTTTCTCTTGTTCTTTCTTCTCATCCCCATCGCCTTTTTGGTTTTCTTCGGGCTTATCTTCTCCATTTTCCCCTTGGTCGCCTTTGTCCTTATTTTCATCTTCTTTCTGCTCGCCTTCGTCCTTTTTCTCGTTGTCTCCCCCTTCGTTGTTCTGGTCCTGATTTTTATCCTTATCCTCGTTTTCCTGGTCCTTTTTATCTTGGTTGTCCTTGTTTTGGTCGTTCTTTTGCTCGTCCTGTTGTTTTTCCAACATTTTTTTGGCCAAGGCAAGGTTGTAACGGGTTTCGTCGTCATTAGGGTTACTGCGGAGGGCTTGTTTATAAGCTTCCACAGCTTTTTCATATTCTTTATTTTTCATAAACACATTGCCCATGTTATGAAAAGCCTTGTGTTTTTCTACTTTGTCTTCGGTGGCCTCTCCTGCTTGCTTGTACCTTCCAAAGGCTTCGCCGAAACTCTCCCTGTTGTAGTATGCATTGCCTAGGTTAAATCTTGCGGCGGCATTTTTATTGCTTTTGGAAATGGCCCTTCTATAATCTGCTTCTGCGGTAACAAAATCGTTGGCAGAAAGTTGCTCATTGGCCTCATAGGTAAGGTCGGTGGAGGCCTGTAATGCTTTTTCCGCTTCTTTGTTCGCTTGTTCGGTGATGTCGTCCTGCGCTTGGACAATCCCGAAACATAGCAATAGTCCGAATGTCAACTTTATCTTATTCATCATGTTCATTAAAAAGATTCAGTTTTTTCAACCATTGTGTTTTTCTATCCAAAACGAAGATGTCCAAAAATAGAAATAAAAAGCCCGCAGCAAGAAACCATTGAAATTGGTCTTTGTACTCCGCAAATTGTTTGGCTTCAAATTCCGTTTTGTCCATTCGGTTCAGTTCTTCTTTGATGTATTCTACGGCACTTTCCGTGTTGGAACCATCAATATATTCGCCATTGCCCCTGTCGGCAATTTCTGTCAATACGTTTTCGTTCAATTTGGTGATGACAACTTCTCCTTGATTGTCCTTTTTCAAACTTTCTACAATGCCGTTCCTTTTAATGGGGATGGGTGCTCCCTTTGCTTGTCCAACTCCGATGGTATAAACACGGATTCCGTTTTGTGTGGCTTTTTCAACCGCATTGGTAGTGGCACTTTCGGAGTGGTCTTCACCGTCAGAAACAATAAAGAGTACTCTATTCGTTTGTTGGGAATCATCGTAGTAGGTGCTTGCCAAATCTATGGCTGCATTTATAGCAGTTCCTTGGGACGAAAGCATATCCGTATTCATACTCTGCAGAAACATTTTGGCTGCGCCATAATCTGTAGTTATCGGTAATTGTGGATAGGCTTGCCCAGCGTATGCAATTATTCCAATACGGTCACTTGCCAATTGGTTGATGATTTCCGAAACAATGCGTTTTGCTTTTTCCAATCGGTTGGGGGCAATATCTTCTGCCAACATACTTTTGGACACATCAATGGCAAAAACAATATCAACACCTTCACGTTTTACAGTTTCCAGTTTTGTCCCGATTTTAGGGTTTACCAATCCTAAAACTAGAAATACGAGTCCGGCCAATAGAAAGGCCAATTTAACTGTTGATTTAAAACTAGATCTGTTTGGGGCCAATCGCTTTAAAAGGGACGAATTGGCAAAACGTTTCTGGGTCTTTTTTTTCCAGATTTGAAGAAAAAAGAAAGCCAGGACCATAACTGGAATTATGGCCAAGAGGTAGAAATATATTTTTTCGTCAAACTGAATCATTCTCTAAATAAAACTTTTAAATATGGAATTACGCAATCCCCATTCCAACAACAACAAAATCCCGGCCAAGAAAATCAACGGTCTGAATTTTTCCTCGTATTTGTAATATTTAAATTCTTCTATTTCTGTTTTTTCCAACTTGTTGATCTCATCATAAATTTCTTCCAAAGATTCATTGTCAGTAGCACGGAAATATTTTCCTCCGGTTACCTCAGCAATTTCTTCCAGCAATTCTTCATCAATTTCCACTTGTCGCATTCCGTATCTGAAAGAACCATCCCTGTTATAAGCGATGGGAGATAATGCATTTCCGTTAGTTCCTAAACCAATGGTGTATGTTTTAATCCCAAACTCCACCGCCAAGTCAGCAGCAGTTCTGGGTTCAATAAAGCCAGAATTATTGACACCATCCGTTAAAAGAATGATAACTTTACTTACCGCTTTGCTTTCTTTTAATCGGTTTACCGATGTTGCCAGGCCCATTCCAATAGCGGTACCATCTTCAAGTTCACCATAGGTAATGTCTTCAAGGGCATTTAAAACAATGGTCTTGTCACTTGTTATAGGTGTCTTGGTATAGCTTTCCCCAGCATAACCGACCAATCCAATACGGTCGTTGGGTCGTTCTTCTATAAAATTTGCCGCCACGTCCTTAAGGGCGGACAAGCGATTGGGCTTCAGGTCACGGGCCAGCATACTGGAAGAAACATCGATGGCCATTACAATATCGATACCCTTTGTGGTTTTGGTCCTAGTGGATATATCCTCTGTTTGTGGCCGTGCCAATGCCGTAATAATGGCAGCCAAGGCCAGCAACCGAATACCGAAGAGAACAGGTTTTAATTTTGAGGCCCAACTAGTCACTGTAAATCCTTTGATACTTGAAATGCGCAAGGACGCCATTTCATTTTTCCGTTTGAAAAAATACCATAGCAAAGCCAGTGGCAGGAAAAGAAGCAGCCAGAAAAATTCAGGATTTGCAAATTCTATATTCTCAAACATCTATGCTTGTGTTTTTACGTCTAAACTGTTCAAAATTCGGTCTACAATCTGCTCTGCATATTCATCGCCTTCTTCCCACGTAATTACCACTTGCTGGATAAAACCTTTGCCACCAAAAGAAAGAATACTATACTTCGCTTTTTTGGAATCGCCTTTAGGTGTTTCCAAAGTTCCAGTGCCAAAGGTTTTCACTCCCTTTACACCAGATTGGGTGACAAACTCCTCTTGCTTGGTGATGATATTTTTTAGCCCCAGTTGTTCAAAATTGTTCAGGGTTGAGCCGATTACAGCATCAAATTGGGGATCTTCTTTTTGTTCTTTAAATGTGATGGAGCTGGTACTTACCGAAAATATTCCCACATAACTTCCATATGAGAAAGCCTGAAGCTCTTTGATCAACTCTTCGGTTTCTTTGGGAAGCTCCACATCTTGGCGCACCAAAACATCGGGTGTTTCCAATTGAATGGGTGGGAAGCCATAGGAGCTCGCTACCCATTCGCCTTCCAAAAGTTCTTTGGTAGGGTAACCGAACACAGTATCCCTAACTTGCTTGAAACCAAAGTAGGCAACAGAAAACACACTGCTCAAAACAATGATTCCTGCAAAAATTGCAGCGGCCAAATAAATTCTTTTTCGTTGTTTTTTCTTGACCAGCTCTTCCAGGTATTCTTCATCCAGAAGTAAATCCTCCTCAGTAGGTTCTGGTAAAGCTTCGTGGGTTTTGGTCACAATCTGCTCAACTACCATTCTGTCTTGCTCTGCAATGGATGTAGCTGGTTTGGATTTGGCGAATTTCACCAAATCCGCCGTTTGTAATATTTTTTGGAATTGTTGCAGCGTATCATCATCCAATTTAAGTTCGCCCGCATCCCGCAACATTTCCAGTTTAGTGATGAGCTCGGAAGTAGTGCTTTCCATAGCTGAGACGTGCACATCTTCTTCTAAATAAGACCGTACAATATCGGTAAGCTCCGAATAATATTGTTTGTACTCGTCCTGGATAAGGTACTTTGAGTTCTCTAACTTTTTTAGCTCCATAAGGGCTCTGTCATACGGCGGTAGCAAGGCAACTTTTTCCTCTTCGGTCAAAGGTTTCTTCCGTAAAAAGAACCAATAGACCAATCCTCCGATCACAATCAACCCCAAAAAAATCCAGAGCGCGGTGAGCCACATATCGGCGGTACTTCGCTCTACCTCAATCAAGGGTTTGATGTCGTACATCTTTTGTTTGGTGGTGTCCACGACCACATCGGCAACCTTCACTTGAAAAGAGTCCGTAAAGAAAGGTTGCTCGTTGATAGCGATTCGCTGTGGTGGAATGGTGTAGGCTCCGCTATCAAATTGAGTTAGGGAATATATTTTTTGAAGAATGACCTTCTCATCATTTTTAAGGGTATCGGCCATGATGGCCTCTACAGTTTCCAGTGGGGAAAAGGTTTGTCCTTCGGGAAAGAAAACTACATCGGTAGAGTCTGTCTCGACGGTTATTCTGTATTGGATTTGCTCCCCAATTTTGATGGCCAAAGTATCCACTTCGGCATCTATCTTGGGTCCGGTTTGCGAAAAACCAACCGTGGGCAATAGAAATAAAAACACTAAAGGCCCCCATAAAATATGGAGTCTTATCTTGTTTCTTATTTTATGTAAACCTTCAATTAGCATTATCCTCTTCGTTTAAAATACCCCAATAGTTTTTTCACATAGCTTTCATCCGCCCGACAATTTATTACACCGCATCCTGATTTATTAAAGGCATTAGTGAAATAGGCCACTTTATCTCGGTAGTGTTTCCCATAGGCCAATCTCACCTGTTTGGATTGGGTGTTCACCAATTGAATTTCCCCTGTTTCGGCATCTTGCATTTGCACCATGCCCAAGTTTGGGATAGTTTCTTCACGTTCATCATAAACTCGGATACCTGTTACATCGTGTTTATTGCCAACAATACGAAGTGTATTGTCATACTCGTCTGCGATAAAATCCGAAAGCACAAAAACAATGGCTTTTTTCTTCATCACATTGGTAAGGAACTTTAAAGCTTCTGCCAGATTTGTTTCATTACTTTTTGGGTGGAATTCCAGCAACTCCCTAATGATTCGTAGTACGTGGCTTTTTCCTTTTTTAGGAGGGATAAAAAGTTCTACCTCATCAGAAAAAAGTATTAATCCTACTTTATCGTTATTCTGAAGCGCGGAAAAGGCAAGTGTGGCAGAAATTTCGGTGATAATTTCTTTTTTGAACTGGTTGGACGTACCGAAAAGTTCCGATCCACTCACATCCACCATCAGCATCATGGTGAGTTCACGTTCTTCTTCAAAAACCTTTACGTAGGGTTCGTTGTAGCGTGCCGTAACGTTCCAGTCTATGCTTCGTACATCATCCCCAAACTGATACTGGCGTACTTCGCTGAACGTCATCCCCCGACCTTTGAACGTAGAATGGTATTCCCCACCAAAAATATGGTCGGAAAGACGCCGGGTCTTTATTTCAATTTTACGTACTTTTTTTAGTAGTTCCTTTGTATCCATTTGGTTCAAAAAAATAGGTTTTCGGGTTGGTTAAAAGTATTGCTACTTATATTCCGATAAACATTGAACCGCTAAGGCACCTCTACCTCGTTTACAATCTTGTTGATGATTTCTTCGGAAGTAATATTTTCTGCCTCGGCCTCGTAAGTGATTCCAATTCTATGACGCAGCACATCGTGCACTACGGCCCTTACATCTTCGGGGACCACATAACCTCTTCGCTTGATGAACGCATAGCACTTGGATGCTTTGGCCAAGTTTATACTACCTCTTGGAGAAGCACCAAAACTGATAAGTGGCTTCAAGCTTTCCAAGTTGTATTTTTCTGGGTAACGTGTAGCGAAAATGAGGTCGAGAATATATTTTTCAATTTTTTCGTCCATGTAAACATCGCCAACAGCTTCTTGGGCTCTTAGAATTTGCTCTAAAGAAACCACAGGGTTAACGGCCTCTGTTTTGCCCCTCAGGTTTTGACGGATAATCAGTTGCTCTTCGTTCAATTTTGGATAGTCTATTACAGTTTTTAACATAAACCTGTCTACCTGTGCTTCGGGAAGTGGGTAAGTACCTTCTTGTTCCACAGGGTTTTGCGTGGCCATAACTAAAAATGGCGCGTCCAATACAAATGTTTCATCCCCAATGGTCACCTGTTTTTCCTGCATGGCCTCCAAAAGAGCGGATTGCACTTTTGCGGGAGCCCTGTTTATCTCATCTGCCAAAACAAAGTTGGCGAAAATGGGCCCTTTTTTAATGGAGAAATCGTTCTCTTTAATATTGTAGATAAGTGTTCCTACCACATCGGCAGGCAAAAGATCTGGAGTAAATTGTATTCTGCTGAAACTTCCTTTTACTGCTTTGGCCAAGGTGTTGATGGCCAATGTTTTTGCCAATCCCGGAACACCTTCAAGCAAAATATGTCCTTTTCCCAAAAGACCTATCAGTAAACGCTCTACCATATGGGTCTGGCCTACGATGGCCTTGTTCATTTCAACCTTTAAAAGGTCAATAAAAGCGCTTTCCTGGGCGATTTTTTCATTCACAGCACTAATATCAATAGTAGTGTTTTCTTCCATTGTATACTTTTATTGTTTGGTGTTAATGTCGGGGTTTTTTCTAAGGTGTGCAAAATGAAAATTTATTTAAAACCTGCCTGTTAATTAATGGTTAAAAAAAACGCTAAACCCCTAGTTTTATGAAGGATTTAAGGGTTTAATTTTATACTTTCAGCACATATGGAACAGACAACGAATTTTTCCCGCATTATATCGGGAGCGATGACATGGGGCAGTTGGGGCAAAAAACTTTTCAAAAAAGAAATGATTGAATTAATGCACCATAGCATTGAATGTGGCCTAACCACTTTTGATCATGCCGACATTTACGGAAGCTACTCCACCGAAGCGGATTTTGGGGAGGCGTTTGGAGATAGCGGAATAAAAAGGGAGAACATTCAGCTCATCACCAAATGTGGTATTCAATTGACCCGAGGAAGAGATAATCGAATCAATCATTATCAATATGACAAGGACTACATCATTTGGTCGGCTGAAGAGTCTCTAAGAAAGTTGAAGACGGATTATTTGGACTTCTTTTTGATGCATAGGCCAAGTCCGTTAATGGAACCCGTAGAGATGGCAGAAGCTGGACAGCAATTGTTGCAAAGCGGTAAAATAAAACAGTTCGGCGTATCTAATTTCACACCATCCCAAGTAGCCATGTTGGAAACGGCCATACCGGTAAAAGGAAACCAAGTCGAATTTTCTCTGACACATCGAGACCCAATGTATGATGGAACTTTTGATGATTGTATTGCGAATAAAAGAATGCCCATGGCTTGGAGTCCTTTGGGGTCATTTTTTAGGGAAACGGATGAACAAGCGGCTCGTATAAAAGAGGCGATGGGCCCGTTGCTGGACAAGTACGATGCCGATGAGAACCAGTTGCTTTTGGCATGGATTTTAAAACATCCTGCCAAAGTGCATCCGATCATAGGGACAACAAATAAAAAAAGAATGGAATTGGCCGCAGAGGCCAGCAAAATAGCATTGGAACTTCAAGATTGGTTCACCCTTTTGGTGGCCGGCCAAGGACATGATGTTCCATAAACAATATAAAAAATGAAAAAAACAGCACTAATAACTGGAGCTACGAGTGGAATAGGTAAAGCAACAGCGGAACTTTTTGCAAAGCAAGGATTCAATTTAATTCTATGTGGGCGAAGGCAAGAACGTTTGGAAGAACTCAAAAATGAACTGGGGAGAGATACTGCAATTTTCACTCTAAATTTTGATGTAAGAAATCGAGAAGATGTGTTTTCAGCTATTGAAAATTTACCCAAGGAGTTTTCAGAAATTGATATTCTGGTAAACAATGCAGGGAATGCACATGGACTGGACCCCATCGACAAGGGTAATCCGGATGACTGGGACGCTATGTTAGATATTAATGTTAAAGGATTGTTGTACATGTCCAAAGCTATCATTCCAAAAATGGTGAAACGCAAATCTGGACATATCATCAACATAGGTTCTACAGCGGGGAAGGAAGTTTACCCAAACGGAAATGTGTACTGTGCCAGTAAGCATGCTGTAGATGCGATAAATCAAGGCATGCGGATAGATCTGAATGCTTACGGAATTCGTGTTGGAGCAGTTAACCCTGGATTGGTGGAAACAGAATTCAGCGATGTTCGTTTTAAGGGCGATACGGAAAAAGCTTCCAAAGTGTACCAAGGCTTTCAACCTTTAAAACCAGAAGATATTGCGGATATCATTCTTTTTGTTGTCACGCGTCCTTATCATGTAAACATTGCCGACCTTGTGGTGATGCCCACTGCACAGGCCAGCAGCACAATAGTGAAGAAGGAACTATGATCAATAAACGCCTACTCGTAAAAAACCTGTTAGCCCACAACGACGAAAATAGTTTTTACGACAAAAAGCGTTTTATATCCATAGGTGAAAAAGAAGGAAAGGCCAAGTTTTTAAAGCATGTCTGTGCCTTGGCCAACAGCAATCCAAAAAACAATTCTTTTATTGTAATAGGCGTAGAGGACGAAGATAATACGATTGTAGGTGTCGATTTTTTTGATGACAGTAAAATCCAGAATCTCGTTAATGCCTATTTGGATAATCCACCCTTGATTTCTTATGAAAACATTCCCTTTCCCCATCTGCCAGAAGGGAAGGTAGTCGGTCTGGTCACCATTAGATCCAACGGAAAAGTCTGCGCTTTGCGCAAAAATATTTGGAAGTATTATGGCGGTGCGGTTTTCTTTCGGGAAGGGAGCATTAGCCTACCTAAAGCCTTTGATATTGAGTTGAAGGATATTAACTCCGATAAGGTAGCCACCATAGAGCAACATGCCCGGAACAACATCGAATACACTTTGGACGCCGTTCTAAATTTTTTTAACACACGGCACCCGGACTTAACTAGTGATTACAAGGTTTTCAAGGAACAATTTGTGGTCTGCTGGGCAGGGAACAAGAAAAAAGTAAAGGGTAAAACCTATTATTCAAGAGTAGACATAGAACTCATCAACGAACAAGTAAAACTTTTCTATTCCGCTTTGGATGAAATAACCATCGACTATGATGATGATTCGTTCAAAACCTTGGAATATGTTCAACTGGGGTTGGGATCACAACAAAAATATTATCCATTGGAAGAAATGGTGATCACATTTTCGGACAATGGTAAGTACGCCATCAACAGTAAATTGATATTTGAACCGCCGCAGTTTGATAAGAAAACGCTGTATCATGTTTACAATACCAACAATGCGCTTCTGAAAAAGTTGGAAAACCATATTCCATTGACAGATTCGGAGCATACGGATATGACCCACCTCCCAGCAACGTATCTTATCTGTTATTTGAATGGTTTTGAAGAAGCCAAGGATAAAATGAATAATTCACGGGCCTTAATAAAGGCTTACGATAGTCATGTATATCAATCGTTAAAGGAATCGCAGCGAATTTTGCGGAAGGTATATTACGCCTAATCTCTTTGTAACCACATCATTTGATAAGGGGCAATTTCCAAAAGACCACTGTTTAACTCTATTTTTTCATCGGATACTAAATCCAAGGGTTCCCCTTTACTGAAATAGCCAAGCTTTTTGATCCAGCTACTATCGATGACCTGAGGGTTTTCATCAAAATTGCATATAACAAGCAACCCCTCTTGGTCTTGAGTTCTTTCAAATGATAAAATATGGTCGTTGCCCGTGTGGCACAATTCCAGATTATTGTTATCCGCAAAAACCGTGTTCTTTTTTCTAATTCCGATAAGTTTTTGAAGAGTATGGAATATTTTGGACTGAGGTAGGTTCTGATTGTCCAGTTTTGAAATGGTTTCCCAATCCTGCATGGGGCGATTTACCCAGCGACTATCTCCTTTTTTGGATGCATCATTTTGGAAGGAATAATCGTTTAAGGTGCCAATTTCATCACCTGCGTAAATCAAAGGAATACCACCAAAAGCTAAGGTGATTCCGTGCAGCAAAATGATTTTCTTCACCGATTCTTCCAGTAAACTTTCATCTTTTGTTGCCAAAGCCTTTTCCATTCCCAGTAACGATGCTGCACTTCCAGTGATGCGCCCATCGCCTGTTTTTGGGTTGTACATAAAAAGCATTCCGGTGGCTGGGGACCAATCCAATCGTTGGCAATAGTAATCCAATAAAAATTTACGGTGCATCCCGGGATTCCAACCCAATTCTTCGATGAGGTGGTTTTCGTATCCCAGTCCAATATCATCGTGGCAACGGATATAGTTGATCCAAGTACAATCTTTGGGTTTTGGCGGCACGTGCATCAAACTTTTATAGAGTAATTGAGTTTTTTTAGTGGCAATGGAATTCCATAACAGTGCCATCAGCGAAGCATTATAGGCCACTTCACATTCGTTGCCCCGTTTTTCTTCTTCTCCAAAATATTTCACAATGTCCATTGGGGCTACAATGGCCTCTGCCAAAAGTATGGTGCCCGGAGCAACAATTTGTAAACACATTCGGAACAAGGCAATGAGATTGTGGGCTTCGGGAAGGTTTTGGGAAATCGTCCCGATTTTTTTCCAAAGAAAAGCGAGCGCATCAAAACGAACCACATCCACGCCCAAATCCGTTAACTTCACCAAATTGGTGAGCATTTCCAAAAACACATCGGGGTTGGTATAGTTGAGGTCCCATTGATAACTGTTGAATACCGTCATTACCCATTTTTCCATTTCGGGGATATAGGTAAAATTACCAGGTGAGGTTTCCGGGAAGACTTCGGGCAATGTTTTTTCAAATTCCTCTGGAATAGTGAAATCCTCAAAAGTGTAATAATAGCCCTGATATTTTTTATCGCCTTTTATCGCTTTTTTAGCCCAAGAAAATTCGTTGGAAGTGTGGTTCACAACGAAATCGAGCATCAAATAAATACCATTGTTACGGAATGCCGTGGTCAATTCCTGTAAATCTTCCTTGGAGCCATATTTTTTATCCACCTGAAGGTAGCTGTTCACGGCGTACCCACCATCACTTTCCCCTTTGGGCCTTGTGGTGATAGGCATAAGGTGTAAAAAGTTTATTCCCAATTTTTTAAAGTAGGGTATTTTTTCTTGTAGCCCTTTTAGGTCTTTGTTGAAATGCTCGACATACAACTGCATGCCAACAAGTTTTTCGGATTGGTACCAATTGCCCGATTTCAATCTCTCCAAATCTTGATTCCTTAACTCTTCAGGTCTGTCCAAGTACAATTTGGCCAGAAGTTTCAACAGTTTTTGAAAATGTTTCTCATGACGCTCTTCGGAGTATAGAGAAAAGAACTGTTTTTGAATCAAGGTGAGGTTGGTGGCCAACCGAAGGTCGAAGAGTTCCTTGCTGTCTTTCCCTTTTTGAGAAAGTAGTCTATGTAAATTGGCTTGGTTCATTTACTTTTCGAGCTGGTCCTTTGTTGGTAGGGCCACAATGGCCCCGTAATTTGTAGTGGTTATGGCCCCGGCCTTGTTGGCTGTGGCCACCATGTTTTCAACTAAAGAAAAATCTTCAAAGACAGATTCAAAATTACCCAAATCGGAAATTTGATATAATAAACACCCTATAAATGCATCCCCCGCTCCTGTAGTGTCAACAGGATTAACAGGAACACTTGGAATTACTTTTTTAGAGCCGTTCATACTTAAAAGAGTTCCATCTTTTCCTAAGGTAACGGTAATAATTTTTGTTCCGGCCTTGTGTAGTAAATCACAAGCTTCATTTAAATCTTTTTTACCTGAAATTAATTGAGCTTCCTCAAGGCTGAACTTGCACAAATGTGATTTCTCCACAAAAGGCATGCATTTTTTTATGAAGGTTTCTTCATCATCTTTCCAAAGGTCACTTCTAAAATTTGGGTCGAAGCAAATAAACATCTCTTTGGTAAGGCCATCAAAAAGATATTTGGTGTATGTTTTTTCCAAAGGGCCACCCAACAGAGCAGTTGCTGCCCCTAGGTGCAGTATATTTCCTGGAAGATTTTTTCTTAGGTCGGGGTTGTATTTAAGTTCCTTATCCGCACCCCTACTAAAAACAAAGTCTCGCTCTCCATCTTCCGCAATGGAAACAAAGGCAAGAGTGGTAAAGGTTTTTGATAGTTGGGCCAACGAAATATCTACCCCTTCAGTTTTGAGAGTTTCTAAAAGAAATTTACCAAACGGGTCGTCCCCAACACATCCGATAAAGATTCCATTTCCTCCCAATTTGGATATGGCACAAGCCACATTGGCCGGGGCACCGCCTGCTTTTTTGGTGAATTCATTCGCTTTGGAAAGGTCGCTCCCTTGCCGTTCGGCAACAAAATCAATTAATAATTCACCAATACAGTATACTTTCTTCATATTGTTTCGAAATATTCTAAGGTACATAGAAAATTATACCACGTCCAAAAATCAGTTAGGTTTATTTGAATTGTAGGTTAAATACGTGATAAAGCCACTGTGATTTTTCATCGGCCAACCATTTGTGTGTAATATTGCGAAAAACTTTTCTATGCGGACACTTGTAGTGGGCGACATCCATTCTGGGGTGCGGGCTTTGGAACAATTAATGACAAAAGCCAAGGTTACCTCTAATGATCATATTATTTTTTTGGGAGATTACGTAGATGCTTGGAGCACCGCTGTTGAAACGGTTGATTTTTTGATTCAGTTACAAAGTGAATACACTTGCACCTTCATTCGCGGAAACCATGATGAACTCTGCAGGGCTTGGTTGGTGGATCAAAAAGAAAACCCACAATGGTTGGCGCATGGTGGCACTGCTACAAGGAACTCTTATTTAAATGCGAATAGGGATAAATGGGATTTGCATCTCAAGTTTTATGAAGATTTGAAGAACTATTATCTGGCTAATGACAGCCGTTTGTATTTGCACGCCGGCTACACAAACCTCAAGGGAATAGACTACGAATATTTTGAACAATCCTTTTATTGGGACAGGACATTATGGGAGCTAGCCACTGCACTTGATCCAGATTTAAAGCCAACAGACCCAAAGTTTCCAAAAAGATTGACCCATTACAAAGAAGTATTTATTGGCCATACACCCTTGTCCAAAAATGAGTTTGTAAAACCACAAAAGAAGGCTAATGTTTGGAACGTGGATACAGGAGCTGCATTTATGGGTGGATTAACGATGTTGGATGTAGAAACCAAGGAATATTGGCAAAGTGACCCGGTTCATACGTTTTATCCCGGTGAAAGAGGAAGAAATTAACGTTTATTCATTAAATTATGAAGACCTTTGTAAAAACCCCCATATATGTCGATTAAAAATGTAAGATTGGAAGTGATGCAGTCGATTGAACCCAAAGTTGAAGGGTTTATTGATGAATTTCTTATTCCAAGTGAAAAAATATGGCAGCCCACTGATTTCTTGCCAGATTCCCAAAGCGATAATTTTTTTGATGAAATAGAGCAGATTAGGGGCGAAGCCAAGGAGTTGGGCTATGATTTTTGGGTAACCCTTGTGGCCGATACGATTACTGAAGAAGCACTCCCAACCTATGAATCATGGTTAATGGATGTAGAAGGTATTGATCAACACAACGGCAAGGATAATGGATGGAGCAAATGGGTGCGAGCGTGGACTGCGGAGGAGAACAGACATGGTGATGTTTTGAACAAGTATCTCTATCTATCGGGTCGTGTAAACATGCGGGAGATTGAAATTACCACGCAACATTTAATTTCTGATGGGTTTGATATAGGAACTGATAGAGACCCATACAAAAACTTTGTGTACACCTCTTTTCAGGAGCTTGCTACCAATATCTCCCACAAAAGGGTGGGAAAAATGGCCAGAAAGAAAGGGAATGCCCTTCTCGCAAAAATGTGCACCATTATTGCAGGTGATGAAATGAGACATCATTTAGCGTATCGGGAATTTGTAAAGACGATTATAGGACAAGACCCGGATGGGATGGTATTGGCATTTGCCGATATGATGAAGAAAAAAATAGTGATGCCTGCCCATTTTTTAAGGGAATCAGGAGGAAATATTGGCGAGGCGTTCGAGCAGTTTTCCAATTGTGCCCAGCGTTTGGGGGTATACACTGCGCAGGACTATATCGATATCTTGAAAAAGCTGAACGATTATTGGGAAATTGGGAATCTTCGAGGACTTTCCGATCAAGCGGAAAAGGCCCGGGTTTATTTAATGAAACTTCCAGAAAGATTACAGCGTATATCAGAGCGCATGCAATTTTCACAAGATCAATATACCTTTAAATGGGTGCAAGCAAACGGAATGTTGTAGAAAGACAGGTCGGTCTTGCTGACTAGTATTTGCCGGCACGATGCTTTTCCTGCCACTCGAATAATTGTTCCCAATGACCCTCGTAGGCCATTTTTGCTTGCATGGGCCATGAGGCAGGATCATGGATGCGATAACGTTTTCCGCCAGAGTCCAGCACTTCCTGACATTTATCCGCGGAGGTTTCAGCAAGTTCTTTCCAGGTTTTAATGCCGAAATTGTGAAATAGGCCTTCAATTTTTGGACCGATACCCTCAACAAGCTTTAGGTCATTTTCCTTGATGGTTTTTCCAAACGCAGCTTTAGCTTCGCCTGTATCAAAAGAGAAAGACTTACTTTGTAAAGAATTTGTATGGTTATCAAATTCAAGCTGTTTAGTTTTAGTAGTGAAGGATTCAAGCCTTTTACGACATGTCTCCAAATCGGATTTTAATTTGGCGTTCTGTATTTCTAGTGTATTTATTTCAAACGATTTTTCTTGAATTGATGGCGTGTCCGACTTTCCAAAAAAGTATCCAAGGATTCCGGAAATAATTCCCGTGATAGCCAAAATAATCCAATACCATATAGTTGAACTTTCCCAATCCATAGTTTAGATATTTGAACAGCAAAAACTGCCCATTTAAAATATTAAAAAAATCTTAAAATTCTAAATTAAAGTATCAGAAGTTGAGGTATCTCGAAAAAGAAGGGATCAAATGGAAAAATCAAAAGACAGAAAACAGAACAAATAGAACCAAACATACAGTTTTTGGATCCACTTGTAAGATATCTCTTAGATACTTGAATAAATATGATGAGATTTAGGCCAAATATTAGGTAAAGAACCCTATTTCTCCCGACAAAGTTCCGGCATTGGAGTAGGGTTTTAAAGTTAAGTTTGAGTTAGTTAAGTTGGTTTTAAAGACCGCCCAATTCAGTTACATGCTGAACGGGCGGCTTTTTGTTTTTATAGATCAAACTTAATGCCTTGGGCCAATGGCAACTCGGTTGTGTAGTTAATGGTATTGGTTTGTCTGCGCATGTACACTTTCCAAGCATCGGAACCACTTTCTCTACCGCCTCCAGTTTCTTTTTCACCACCAAAGGCTCCTCCAATTTCTGCTCCAGATGTACCAATGTTCACGTTGGCGATACCGCAATCGGAACCTTCAACGGAAAGGAATCGTTCAGCTTCTCTTAAATTATTCGTCATTATAGCAGATGAAAGACCTTGCCTAACACCGTTTTGCATGTCCAAAGCATTTTGAAGGTCACCTTTATATTTCAAAATATATAAAACCGGACCAAATGTTTCGTGCTGAACAATTTCGTAATGGTTTTCTGCTTCGGCAATGGCAGGTTTTACATAGCAACCACTTTCATAGCCCTCGCCTTCCAATACACCGCCTTTGACCAAAACGTTTCCACCTTCGGCTTCGACTTTTTCTAAGGCGTTTAAATAATTTTTTACAGCATCTTTATCAATTAGTGGTCCAACATGGTTGTTTTCGTCCAATGGGTTGCCAATTCTTATTTGCTTATAGGCATCTACAATGGCATTTTTCACCTTATCGTACACATCCTCGTGAACAATCAATCGGCGCGTTGAAGTGCAACGTTGGCCACAAGTACCAACAGCGCCGAATACGGCACCGATTACGGTGTTTTTAATGTTGGCATCGGGTGTTACGATAATGGCGTTGTTTCCACCAAGCTCCAATAATGTTTTTCCAAGACGTCCTGCAACTGTTTGTGCAACTATCTTTCCCATGCGGGTGGAACCAGTAGCCGAAATCAATGGGACTCGTTCGTCTTTTGTCATGAGTTCACCTACGTGGTAGTCGCCTGTAATCAAGCAAGAAATACCTTCGGGAACACCATTTTCGGTAAACACACGGGCAGCGATATTTTGGCAAGCCACGGATGTCATTGGAGTTTTTTCAGAGCCTTTCCAAATACAGGCATCACCACAAACCCAAGCTAGGGCGGTGTTCCATGACCAAACTGCAACAGGGAAGTTGAAGGCCGAAATTATGCCTACAACACCAAGTGGGTGATATTGCTCGTACATTCTATGACCAGGGCGCTCACTGTGCATGGTAAGTCCGTGCAATTGCCTTGATAAACCTACGGCAAAGTCACAGATATCAATCATTTCCTGTACTTCGCCCAATCCTTCCTGGTAGCTTTTTCCCATTTCGTAGGATACCAGTTTTCCCAATGGTTCTTTCAATCTCCGAAGTTCGTCATTAAACTGTCGAACCACTTCACCACGTTGTGGGGCCGGCATAGTTCTCCATTTTTTAAAACCTTCTTGAGCCGTACTAATTACTTTTTCGTAATCCTCTGGAGTTGTTGCTTTAACTTTTCCGATTAAAGCTCCATCAACAGGTGAGTAGGATTCAATGATATTTCCATTGGAAAACCAATCTTTTCCTGTGGAAGTACCGTTGTTTATTTCATTTAAGCCAAGTTCTTTTAAGGCTTCTTCTATTCCAAAAGCAGTTGCAATTTTTGACATTTATAACTTTTTAGTGATGTATTGTTATATTTTTACAATATTACGAATATTCTCCAAGAGGATAAACGGTTTAGAGGAATTGATGGACCAGGAGAAGAATTATCCCTATAATGGCTGGAAGCCCCTGAACCATAAATATTTTTTTTGACGCTGTTAATGCACCATAAATACCGGCAATCGCAACACATCCCAAAAAGAAGAACCCCACATAAACTTGCCATGTAGCATCTTGTATCACCAAGGACCAAATAAGCCCTGCAGCCAAAAACCCATTGTAAAGACCTTGGTTTGCTGCCAAAGTTTTTGTGGGTTCAAATAATTCTTCAGGAAAGGTTCGGAACACTTTTTTGGCCTTGGTAGTCCATGCGAACATTTCCAACCACATAAAATAGATGTGGAGCAAGGTCACAATCAAAATGATGATTTTTGCGAATAGGAGCATCATTCTTCTTTGGCTATAAAACGTTCGTCAACGGGCATAACGGTTCCACAGTTATCACAAGTGCGCAATTCTTCCGAACCGTAAAAGTGTTTAAAATGACCTAGAAAGTCCTTCTCAATATCATTCAGTTTAAAATAGACCTCGTACAATTTATGATTGCAGTTGTCACAGAACCAAAGCAATCCATCTTCAGCATCCAAATCTACACGTTTTCGCTCCACTACCAGCCCAATGGAACCTTTTTGGCGGGCAGGGGAATGTGGAACTTTAGCTGGATGAAGGTACATATCGCCAGGCCCCAATTTCATGGTCTTTTTTTGGCCATCTTCTTGTATGTGCACTTCTATTTGTCCTTCGAGCTGATAAAATAACTCCTCTGTTTCGTTATAGTGATAATCCTTACGTGCATTGGGTCCGGCCACAATCATAACAATATAATCCCCGGACTCTTTGTAAAGATTTCTATTGCCAACCGGAGGTTTTAGGGTTTCCCGGTTTTCCTCAATCCATTTGTTAAGGTTGAAAGGTGCCTTTATTGCCATGTTCAAAGATTTTATGAAAGGTAAAAAAAACCTTTCTGGCAACATAGCAATTGACAAAAAAGACCCACCAAGTTGCAGTTCTTTTTAAAATTAAGATTCTTGTTTTGTTACTCTACTTTGATGAATATCTGCGTAAAATAAGGTCTTCCATTTTTATCCAGTTGAATACTCAAGGTGGTGTGAGTGAAGTCTCCTTCCATGGCTTCCTTGTGTGAAGCGCTTTCCACCCACGCTTCCAAGGTTTTTTCTGCTGAGGCATAATATCTTGCCACATTTTCTGAAACACTCACAGCATGGGTCTCTTCGGCAACCTGGGATGCCCGCCAGTCAAAATTATCGTGACTCAGGACATTGTGTGAAATCATGTAATCTGTATGTTCTTCTGCATATTTATATGCAGGAGCGCTGTTTGCCAAAGAATTTAAACCAATTGAAGTTCGGTGTTGGTTTACCAAACCAACCAGTTCTTCCTCCATTTTTTCTGGGTCAATGGTTACTTTTTCATTTCCAAGGGTTGCTTCGGTATATCCTTGTTCTTCTTCTTGGGTAGATGTTGTGCTGCAATCACTCAAGGCAACGGCAAGCACTATGACCAGCAAAGTGCCATATAATTTTTTCATTTCGGGGTGTTTTTTGGGAGTGTTCTAAGCTCCCTGGTGTTCTCTTTGCTAAAATAATGGAGACTCCTTCCTTTTCCATGAAATTTCCATATCGAGATGGATTATCACGTTGAAATACAGGAAATAGGGGGGCAACAGTATTTGTAGGGCACCATGCAAATCCTTTTATCGGAAAAAGTGCACCGTTTATATGATTTCTTCCTTTGCCTCGACTTTCTCATTAGGGGAGTTTTCCTCATCATCGAAAACATAGGAAAAAACCAGTGCGCCCAATTCTTTGATAGGCTCATAGAAAACGGATTCCTCTTTGGTTTCCTCATTGATAAGTCCTAGGGGAGAGGCAAGCCTTTCGAAGAAAATAAGGAAAGCACCTAAGATAACGGCAACTTTTAGGGCACCGAAAATACCCCCAGCGATTTTGTTCAATAGTCCGAGCATTGCGAAATCAGCAATCTTGGTCAGGAATTTGCCAGCCAAGTTCACCACTATTATAATGGCAAAAAACGTAATCAAAAATGCAGTAATTTTTAAGTATTGGTCGCTCCAGTCAAAGCGCTCGGCGAGGTAGTCGCCCGTGATGTACGAAAAATGGATTGCACCGTAAATTCCTGCAATAAGGGCAATCAAAGAGGCCAATTCCACAAAAAGGCCATTTTTGAGACCTTTGTAAAGGCCCCAAACCAATAGAATTCCGATGATTATATCCAAAAAGCTCATACGTGGGTTTTAACAAATATAGAATATTGATTTGTACCTTTGGTACTCATATCAAAACACATGTCAAGAGACGAACAATTAAAGGAACGATGGGACTATCTGGTTCAGAAACTGTCTGCACAATTTTCTGATGGTGACCCGTTGGAATTGGATGGAATTGTTTATTTGGTAGGAGTTCAGGAATTGGGCAATTTTCATCGTAAGTTCAAAAAGGACGAGAAGGTCAATTTAATGCATATTGCGATTTGCAGGCTTTTGGAACCGTATGGCTACTACGATTTTGATTTTTTCGACGATGATGGATGGCCTCATTATAAAATAAAAGAACAGTTACCACCATTAAAGGCAGGGGAACAATCCGTTTTAATGAAGGAAGCCTTGGTCAATTACTTTATGGAGAAGGAATACATCACCTAAAATGGAGCTAAAAAAACCGTACTACGCCGTAATTTTTACCAATCTTAGAACTTCTGGTGATGATGGTTATGCAAAAATGGCCGAAGAAATGGAAGAATTGGCCCGTAAACAGCCTGGTTTTCTAGATTTTGAAAGCGCCCGTGACGGTCTAGGAATTTCTATCAGTTATTGGGAGAGTTTGGAGGCAATTGCTAACTGGAAAGCCCAGATAGATCATAAAGAAGCCCAAAAGAAAGGAATCCAAAAATGGTACTCTTGGTATAAAGTTAGAGTGTGCCGAGTAGAACGGGAATACGAATTCAACAAATAGACTCATGAGCGAGAACATTGCTTTTTCAAACGTAAACAGAAAAGAAAACCTGCAAAAAGTTGCCAAGGAGGTGTATGACCTTGTGGTAATCGGAGGGGGAATCACGGGAGCAGGTATAGCTTTGGATGCCTCTTCTCGCGGCATGAAGGTTTTGTTGCTAGAAAAAGGTGATTTTGCCTCGGGCACCAGTAGCAAGTCCACCAAGCTCATACACGGTGGACTCCGTTATTTAAAGCAATTCGATTTTTGGTTGGTGAAGGAAGTGGGTTCGGAAAGAGCCATCGTACACAAATTGGCTCCCCATTTGGTTCTTCCTGAAAAGATGTTGCTTCCGTTGATTGAGGGCGGTTCTTATGGAAAATGGCTAACCTCTATCGGCTTGAAGGTGTACGATATTCTGGCACAAGTTTCTGGGGATGATAAACGACAGATGTTGGAGAAAAAAGAGGCCATGAAACTGGAGCCCCTTTTGCCCAAAAAGATTTTGAACGGCGCCGGCTATTATGCGGAGTACCGAACCGATGATGCCCGACTCACTTTGGAAAATTTAAAGACCAGTCTTCAATTTGGCACACAGATATTCAATTATACCAAGGTCACCGATTTTATCTATGAGGATGAGCAAGTAGCAGGCGTAAAATTCACTGATGAAGTCTTTGGAGATGAATACAGTGTTTCATCAAAATATGTAATTAATGCCGCTGGGCCTTGGGTGGATGAACTCAGAAGTGTAAACCAGTCCAAAAAAGGCAAGCGATTACATTTGACCAAAGGAGTACATTTGGTATTTCCAAAGGAAAAACTTCCCGTAAAACAGTCCGTTTATTTTGATATCCCTGATGGACGGATGATGTTCGCCATTCCACGTGGTAAGGTAACCTACATCGGCACCACCGATACCAATTTTAATTTGGACAAGGACCATGTGAGCACCGATATCGCCGATGCCATTTATTTGGTATCCGCGGTGAATAATATGTTTCCGGATATTGAATTGGAGTTGGACGACATTATTTCCTCATGGGCGGGCTTGCGACCTCTGATTCACGAAGAAGGAAAATCGGCCTCCGAATTGTCACGAAAAGATGAAATCTTCACTTCTGATACAGGTTTGGTGAGCATTGCGGGAGGGAAGCTCACGGGATACCGAAAAATGGCCGAGCGAACAGTAAATCGTATCGCTAAAAAGATGGAGGAAGACCACGATTTGGAACTGGAGCCTTGCACTACGGATAAAATCCCACTTTGTGGAAACGACTTTAAAAAGTTTAAGCATGTAAAAAAATACATTGGCAAGGTACAAGAGCAACTACAAGATGATGGATTTGCTAAATACGATGCTTGGTACTTGGTGACCACTTATGGGAAACAAACCGAATCCATTTTAGAGTTGTATGCCAAAATCAAAGGCGACAAATCCAAGGAAAGAATGATCAGGGCCGAGGTGCAATTTGCCATAGCGCACGAAATGGCTCTGAATCCATTGGATTTTTTAATTAGAAGAACGGGCCGACTTTATTTTGATATTGACAGCGTTCGAAAATACAAGGAACCTGTTTTTGAAGAATTCCAGAAGGCGTACAACTATTCAGCAGAAGAAATGGAGGCCTTTTCCAAGGAATTGGATGCGCAATTGAAGGAGCATTCCGATTTTTCATTGGAGCGGGATTAATCCAGCTTCTCCGTCAACTTCTCAAAAACCTTTTTAGGGTTCTTGTTTTTATAGAGCACTTGGTACACCGCATTAATAATGGGTGTTTTGGACTTCTTTTGTAATTTGTCCATAAGGTCATGGGCACTTTTGGTGGCGTAATATCCTTCGGCTACCATGTTCATTTCCATCATGGCACTTTTTACGGTGTAGCCCTTACCTATCATATTCCCGAACATGCGGTTTCGACTAAAAACGGAGTAGCCTGTCACCAATAAGTCGCCCAAATAGGCCGATGCGTTGATGTTACGCTTCATTTTGTACACGCGGTCAATAAAACGTTTCATCTCTCGTATGGCATTGCTCATCAATACACTTTGGAAATTATCCCCATAGCCGAGTCCGTGTGCAATACCCGCAGCAATGGCATAAATGTTTTTTAGCATGGCAGCGTATTCGGTACCGATAATGTCATCCGATATTTTGGTTCGGATATAGTCACTTTTTAAATGCTTGGCCACCATTTTGGCCTTGTTCGCATCCGCGCAGGCAATGGTAAGGTAAGATAGTCGCTCCAAGGCGACCTCTTCCGCATGACAGGGACCAGTTAAAACCCCAATGTTCTCAAAAGGAATATCATATTTCTCATTAAAATGCTCCCCAACGATCAATCCACTTTCCGGAACAATCCCCTTAATGGCCGAAAAAATGATTTTATCTTTAAGCGAAACCGTCAAATTCTGAAGTTCCCGATCCAAAAAAGCGGATGGGATGGCAAAAATGAGCACATCGGACGCTTCCACCACTTCATTGATATCATGGCTCATGGCAAGCTGGTTTACATCAAACTCTACTGAACTCAAATAGTTGGGATTGTGCCATTCCTTTTTAATGTGCCGAATCGCGGAATCGCTTCGCATGTACCAGTTTACTTGGTCCAAATTTTCGGTCAACATTTTAACAATGGCCGTTCCCCAACTTCCACCTCCAAATACTCCAAACGTAAGTTTGTCTTTCATGCATCCAAATTAGGGTGTAAATCTAAAAAATAAATTCATCAGCCTGTTTTATATTGATTATCAAATAGTTAAAAAATTTGGCACAGTGCTTGGTTTATGTAGGGAGAACTTTAAAACCTCGATTATGAAAAATAGAAAACTACTCTTTGGAATTTTGTTCTTAGGTCTATTGGCCAGTTCTTGCTATACCGAGGTTATTGTGGAAGATGATTTCATAGAAGAATCACCAATCAATACCGCTTTGGTTTTGGAATCGCACGACCTTTGGTACGTGGATGTCAATGAAACCCGTGGAAATGGCGAAGTACCATTTTTACAACGAGCATTTACCATTTCTTTTGATAGAGGAATTGTTTACGCAAACAACAACCTTTCAGGATTGGGAAAAACAGGCAACGGATTGGGAATTGATGTAGGCGCTTACTCCACTTATAGCGGACAAGTTGAAATAGATCACGATTTGGACGGTCTTTGGTTGATGGAAGTATTTGCCTTGGATAACAATACATTGGAATTGTACGACCCACGTTCGGATACATCCTATGTTTTGGAGGGTTATCAAAGAAACAACTTCGATTATGATATGGTGTTCTACGACAACATCCATTACTTTTTACAAGAATACCAAGTTTGGGAAAAAACCTATACCAGTGAGGTGGGTGCATTGAACGAGTTTGATGAGGAAAACTATCTACAGTTTTTTGATGCCGGAAGTGGGTATTTTAGGTCGTCTGTGGATGCAACGAGCATTCCACTTAACAATATACAATGGGATTATGAGGGTGATTACGAAGTGTACGATGTAGCCAATGATGCTACGTTGAAAACTTTAACACTCGATTATGACTTCTTGGGCAATGATTATTTTGAGTTGTACGTTATCAATGATAGTACCATAGAGTTGTACCACGTATCCAGCGGAACGGTTTATGAATTTAAGGGAAGGGGATACATTCAATATTTAAAATCAAGTGACGGAACAGGTAAAAAACGTTCAAAAACCAAGAACCCTGTAATGGACGTTACCCGTCAACGAAATATGTAAGGAAGAACAATTTTGTTCGACTATACAAACAGTTTTTTTGGTTGGTTATTTAGTTAAGAAGCGCCCTGGGTACATTTGCTCGGGGCGGTTCTTTTTTTATTGGTTTCTCTTTTTGTAATCCGAAGGATTTTCGCCACTAATCTTTTTAAAGGTCCGATTAAAATAGGACAAGCTCTCAAAGCCACACTCGTAACAAGTCTCGCCAATGTTCCTGCCTGTCAATAGCAATCGTTTGGCTTGGGTAATGCGATATTGGTTCAAGAAATTGGTAAATGTGCTCCCCGTATTCTTCTTGAAATACCTGCAAAAAGCCTCTTTCCCTAGATTGATGGATGCTGCAATATCGTCCAAAGCTATTTTCTTGGAATAGTTCTCATCGATATAAGAGTAGACCTTCTGTAAACGTTCCTGTTGCTTGTTGGCCTTGTCGTTTACGATTGGGTTGGTGTGCAAGAGTTCAAACTCATCACTCTTGGCCAAAAGTTTGAGCAATCGTAAAATTTTAAGGAACTGTTCAAATCGATTCATTCCTTGTAACTGCTTCATAATGGTTCCAACCGTTTCTTTGGTTTCACCATAAAAAGCGATTCCGTGCTGCGATTTGTCCAATAACTCAAACACATCTTCCAGTTCCTCGATTTCGGTAAAAACTTTCTCTTTAAAAGAAGAACTTATGTGCAAAACCTCTTTGTGATATTCTGTTTTGATTCCATGATCAAAATTCAAATGGGGAATGTTGGAACCAATCAGAACCAGGTCACTCCCTTTAAAATTGGAAATATGCCTGCCTACGTGGCGCTTACCATTGGCACCTTCGATGTAGACCAGTTCAAATTCGGGATGAAAGTGCCAAAAAAAGAGATCGTTCAACTTGGGATTGTGCAATAAGTGAAAAGAACTCTTATCATTTGGTTGTATGTTTTCCAGTTGAATTTTCATTGTATTGCTTAAATATTTTTAAAAATACTGATTAAAAGTCAATATAGTTCAAATATTGGTCAACACTAGGGTGGAATGCACTTTGATGCTCCCATAGTTTTGGGGTATAGATTATTCAACTAAAAAAACAGAAATAGAATGCAACAAAAAGTAGAAATGGCCAATAAGGCCCATGAAGCGATACCTGGAAACCCCTCCACTGCAACTAGCAGTAAAACAAAACTTAACGATAGGTCCAATGGTAAACCTTTAAGAGTGCTGTCCGAAGAAGATTGGGCATTTTGGATAGAGAATGGATACACTGTAATAAAAAATGCCGTTCCAAAGGAACAAGCGAAAGCGACTGCAGATTTTTTATGGGAGTTTGATGAAAAGGACCCGAACGACCCAGAAACTTGGTATGCTCCTGCCCGTGCAGAAATGAAAATGAAAGAACTTACGGGAACAGGAATGGTAGAAGTATACAACCACCAGCATTTGTGGAACAACAGACAGACCAAAAAAGTGTACGATGCCTTTGTGGACATTTGGGGGACCGAAAAACTTTGGGTGACCATCGATCGCGCCAACTTAAATATGCCGCAACGCCCAGGAGAGAACAAAAAAGGATTTATTCATTGGGATTACGATCCTGAGACAAAACCTCAAAATGTACAGGGGGTGTTGGCCTTGGCCGATCAAACCGATGAAAACATGGGAGGGTTTCAATGTATTCCATGGTTATATCGCAATTATGATACATGGAAATTGAACCAACCCGAAGACCGCGACCATTTTCAGCCCGATGTTACAGGATTAGAGGACAAAATCGTGAAGGTGAAATTAGAAGCTGGTGATCTTTTGATTTTCAACAGTACCCAGCCGCATGGTATTCGTCCAAATAAATCTGGGGACAAGGTGCGGATTGCACAATACATTTCCATGATGCCCGCCGAAGAGGATAATAAAGATATGCGAGAATGGAGGATCAATTCATGGAAAAATAGGATTGCTCCCGAAGGCTATGCATTTCCGGGAGATCCAAGAAAATGGGAACAGACCAAATACGAAACCGCAAAATTAAGTCCACTTGGCGAAAAGTTATTGGGGTTATCTAACTGGTAGATTATCAAATCCTTAAAAATTTCCAGTCGATTAGGGTCTTGCATTTAATAATACTATTTTTGCCCGCTTCAAGAAAGAAGCCATGAAAAAGTATCTCAACCTTTTTGATTTTTCACAAAAAGTAAACTATCGCACAGAAATTTTATCGGGCTTAACCGTGGCACTAGCCTTGGTGCCCGAAGCTATTGCATTTGCCTTTATTGCAGGTTTGTCTCCCCTAACTGGTTTGTATGCCGCTTTTGTTATGGGTTTGGTTACCTCAATTTTGGGAGGTAGACCGGGAATGATTTCTGGCGCCACTGGTGCCGTAGCTGTTGTGATTGTTAGTTTGGCCCAGCAGTATGGAGTGGAATATGTTTTTGCAACGGTAATTCTTGCAGGAATTATGCAGATGCTGGCCGGTTTTCTTCGACTTGGCAAATTGATGCGTTTGGTACCGCACCCCGTAATATTTGGCTTTGTGAACGGTTTGGCGGTAATTATTTTTATGTCGCAGATGAGCCAGTTTCAAACTGTGGATGGTGAATGGTTGAGTGGAAGTACTTTGTATATTTTCTTGGGATTGGTGCTGTTGACCATGGTAGTGATATGGGGGCTCCCTAAATTGACCAAAGTGGTTCCGGCATCTTTGGCCGCCATTCTATTGGTGTTTGGTATTGTGTTTTTCTTTGGATTGGATACCCGAACTATTGGAGATATTGCTTCCATTCAAGGAACATTTCCTCCTTTTCACATTCCTGATCTTCCATTTACTTGGGAAACTTTACAAATTATATTTCCCTTCGCCGCAATAATGGCGGGTGTTGGTTTGATTGAAAGTTTGTTGACCTTGAACATTGTGGATGAAATCACAGAAACTCGTGGTAGGGGCAACAAAGAAGCTGTTGCACAAGGGACAGCCAATATTCTCTCTGGACTTTTCTCTGGAATGGGCGGTTGCGCCATGATCGGACAAAGTTTAATAAACACTTCGAATGGAGCGAGAGCAAGACTTTCTGGAATTTTTGCCGCATTGATGCTTTTGGTATTCATTATGTTTGGTTCTGGTCTGATTGAAAAAGTACCGATGGCTGCACTTACTGGGCTTATGATCATGGTCGCTTTGGGAACCTTCGAATGGGCGAGTTTAAAAACCTTCCGCAGAATGCCAAAATCCGATGTTTTGGTGATGGTGCTCGTTACTTTAGTAACGGTTTTCCTTCATAATTTGGCCTTGGCCGTTTTGGTAGGGGTTATTATTTCTGCCTTGGTATTTGCATGGGACAATGCAAAACGTATCCGTGCCAGAAAAAGCATTGATGATGAAGGGGTAAAACATTATGAGATCTATGGTCCTTTGTTTTTCGGCAGTACTACCATGTTTGCAGAAAAGTTTGATGTGTTGAACGACCCAGAAGACGTGGTTATCGACTTTGCAGAAAGCAGATTGGTAGATATGTCTGCCATTGAGGCTGTAAACAAAATTACCGAGCGTTACCGAAAAGTGGGCAAAAAAGTACACCTGAAGCATTTAAGCCGCGACTGTAGGCGATTGTTATCGAATGCGGATGATATTATCGAGGTAAACGTTTTGGAAGACCCTACCTATAAGGTTGTGGTGGACAATTAAAAGGGACTTGTTTAATCTCTTGTCTTACCCAAAAATACATTTACATTCGGATTCTGTGGGTTTCCGCTTGCACGGCGCATCAATACAATTTGGCCCGTATGATGAATGCAATCTGAAATCATACCATTGATCATGTTCCAATATGGAAACTCTGATGTTCTGTCTCCTTGTTTAAAAACCACTTTAAAACCTTCCATTTCTTGGGAGCTTTTGCCCAAGATTTTTAGGGTCGCGGCCTTTATGTTTTGCAATGTTAGGGCACGGAGTTCTTCGTAAGAATATTTTGGGGGATTCTTGGGTATTTCATACGGCTTCGCATCTGGGGCCAATAAAATATTGTTGGACATCACATGGATATGTTCCAAAGTTTCCAAGATGGTTCGTCCATCTTCCGAAGGTTTGTACTTCAAGTCTTTTTCGGTCAATCCTTCTGTTGCCCAGTAGTACCGATACCCTAAACCATCAATCATTCTGGATACTAAATTGCCCGAGGAATAATCGGAGGGATAGGCAGGTATTTCTTTATAAGGGAGGTCCATTTCTTGTGCTTGAATTTGGTGGTGCATTATTAAAATAAAAAAGATGAATAAAAAGGATAGTTTTTTCATAATCAATCTATTTTTTTAAATACTAGAAGATTTTCTTCAGACCCATTGGAGAGGTAAAGCCGGTTGTTTTCAACTTCATATGTTGTACTACTCTGTAGTGCGGTCAAGAACTCGGATTCTTTTTCCATATTTGGGCATGCCATTCGTGTAGATGCCACTTGGGTAAATCGCAGCACATCTTTTTCGTAAAAAAGACTCCCTGTCATTCGATTGCAGCCCGAGAACCAAGAAAATTTATTGTTATTGATGTTGACTTCCATATTGGGAACATCTGTTCCGTTGAAATCTTCTTTGGATACGGTTGCACCTTTCATTTCCTCCAATACCCAGATATCATGTAGCCTATAATCGGTAATATAAGAACCACAGCCCTCGAAAACTTGGGTTTCGTCACCACCTGTAGATTTATAGGAAATAGTCACCGTATAAGGTGAAATTTGGCCCGACATGGCATTGGTACATTCCTTATGTGCGATAATAATGTCTAACAAAGTGGCCTCGGTTTGGATTCGATACATGGCAATGTTGGAATCCTGAGCTTTAATGGGTTCCGTAGGAGGTGTTTGTATAGTGTCCTCCATGGTCTGAAGCTCAACTTTGTTGTCGTAGATTTTGAGTCCCCAAAACGGTTCTGTACCCGTTGCTTTAAAATAACTGCCGTCAATTTCCATGGCAATCGGCTCCAGTTTCCTTACTTTTTCTTCCACTTGAACGGTATCTGTTATTGACTCTTCTTCCATTGCCTCTGGTTCAGAAGATTCTTGTTTTTTCTTTTCTACGCAACCGAAAAACAAAAAAAAGGCACAGCTTAGGATGAGTATATTTTTCATGGCTCCACTTTTTTGAATCGCATCATAGGTATTTCTCCAATCAATAGATTGAGTTTGCCATCTTCTAGAGCATAGCCGTCAATTTTCTTCATCATTTCCAAGAATTGGCGCTCGCTTCCACCACAGAACATCATGGTTGTTGGTCCAGGTTCTCCAAAAGAAATGGAATTGCCTTCCAGTTTATAATCTGCCGTGTATCCATTACAGCTATCTGTTCCAAATACTTCACCGGATTCTTTGTTGAAGGCAATTTGTGGTTTTTTATTGGGGAATAGACCTTCAAAAGCAATACGGGGACCAGAAATATATTCCAGTTCCCATGTTGGGCCGTACAATGCTTCTTCGTTTGATTTATTGCTGTTACAAGATTCAGCTAAAAGAATAGCCAAGAAAAACAGCATGACTGAGGTTTTCATTCTACAGAAATTAATGGTTAATGTGTCAGTAAAATACTAAAAAAATTGATGGAGTCCCCAATCAATTAGGTTGTTAAATCAATAAACAATATTGTTTCTATTGAGTTCTTTTGCTCCACACCTCGTAAATTGGTTTGCCCTTACTGCTTAATCCCGAGTGATGCCAATCGCCATCCTTTAACTCATAATTGAACTCTAAACTTGCACCTACTCTCGAATCATCGCGGGAAAAGAAACCTATGTTTTCGGTGTATTTGCCATCAATTGTGGTATAGGTTCCCCCACCGGTACCCATAAACTCCTTAGTTTCTATATTATAGGCAATCCATTGAAATCTGGTTCCGGACAATATTTTCATGGTTTTTCTAGGTCCCGAAGTATCTCGCTGTACAATTTTACCGTCTCGTTTTCTGCCAGATATCAGCCATGCTCCGAAAAGGTCACCTGGGGTTCCATCATCCATTTGGACCCATGTCATTTCGCCTAATTCAAGGATGTCATTTTTAATGCGGTACGACTTGGATTTAGTCTCCCCGACCAATTCAGGGTTTTGGGTAGAAAATTCGTATAAGAAGTCGATCGTTTCACCATTTAATGTGTAACTGCCTCCATTGGTTCCCACAAAATTTCCGTTGGCCTTTTCAAAAATAGCTTCGGAAAAGAAACCTTTTGTAAATGTATGGGTATGTTCCACTTGGATTCCTTCATCGTTGGATTCTATGGTGGTCCATGCGCCATATAAATCTTGTGCATGTACAAGAGGAGCGAATAGTAAACAAAGAGCTGATAATATTATTTTTTCCATTACCTAAATTTCTATTAAGATAAAAAAAGCTGCTGTTTTATTGCAAAACAGCAGCTCTCTAATATAATGGGTTGGTTTGTTAGAGTGTTCTCAAATACTCAGCAACATCTCTGGCCTCGTCCTCGGTCAAATTTTGGTTAAGCATTATTGCATTGTTGTATTCTTTCAATAAAGCTTTGGCAATTGGGTCTTCTTTTAGCATCCCATCAGGATTCAGGATCATGTTCATTACCCATTCTGGACTTCTTCTATCATAAACTCCTTTTAATGCAGGACCGATCATTCGTTGGTCTATCATATGGCATGCAACACAAATGGCATCAAATTTAGCTTTGCCGCGTGCAGCCATTTCATCATTGATATCAGCAGGAAAATCCACACTGGTTATGGGTCCCACACCTTTGTTGTCCAAATCAACGGGAACACCTTCTTTGGCTTGCGCTTTGTTATCTTCAGTTTTGGTGCGGCTCACCTCAAAACCATCTTTCTTTTCTTCTTTTTTTCCACCGCAACTTGCTATCAAGGCACCTAAAGCCAAGACCATTACAATTTTTTTCATTCTGATTCTATTGAAGTTTGTATGTGTAAATGTAGGCACTAAGATAGGTAATTAGGGACTAATAATTGGAGTGTATTTTGTTTTGTACCTCACAATAAGCCCGTCAGCACTTTATTTAAATGGAATCAAAAAAATCCAAAGCCCTCTTTTCCGTATAGGTGATATTGTTCTTGCCCCAAAAACCTACATGTCCACCATAGCTGGGGGTTTCCAGGTATAGTTTAACATTGTTATCGGTTTCTTTTACAGGATAACATTCAGGGCCTAAAAAGGAATCATCCTTAGCATTAATGATTAAACTGGGCACATTGATACTTGGTAAAAATTGTAAGGAGCTGGACTTTTCGTAGTAGTCTAAAGCGTCCTTAAAATTGTGTGCCTTGCTGGTATAAATGTCATCAAAATCCTTGAGCGTCTTGATTTTTTTGATGTCGTTATCGCTGATTTTTTCAGGAAATAGCTGTTGTTTTTTCTTTAGCTTGCCCAATAAATTTCCTTTAAACCGAATGGCATACATCATGTTCTTTGTACTGAGCAGTTGTTTACAGGAATCGTGAAGGTTACATGGTACGGATACGGCAACGGCGCCCTTCAGTTCTTTTGGAACATCGTTTCCTTCACCTAAATATTTGAGCAATAAATTTCCGCCCAGACTAAATCCTTTCAAGTGGATTTCGGAATAATTTCTAGTGTTTAGGATATGATTTAGCACTTCGATTAAATCTTCAGTCGCTCCAGAATGATAAGAACGGTACATTATGTTGGGTTCGCCACTGCATCCACGGTAATTTACGGCACAGGCATCGTATCCATTTTGGTTGAGAATTTTGGCGCTTCCGGTTATGTATGGGCGTTGGGCATCTCCCTCTAACCCATGCAGTAGAACTACTAATTTTTTGGTCGGATTTTGTGAATCGCTCCAATCCAGATCTAAAAAATCCCCATCGGAAAGATTTAGCCGTTCCCTTTTTTGAACCACACCGTTCACCGAACGGATAATGCCCGAATAAATCGTGGCAAAATGACCATTTCTGAAAAGAAAGGGAGGGGTATAGTTGGAATTGACTAGGGGCATCGGTTATTCCTTTGGATAGGTTTTTAAAAGATTGGCCTGCTCTTCTATGGCTATTTTAAATTCACCTTTTAGGTTATTGACCAGATTTGATACTGGCAGCACATTGTCTATGGTGGTTACTCCTTGACCGGCGGACCAAATTGTTTTCCATGCTTTGGCTTCGGTATCGAGTTCCTTGCCGAAATCTATTTTTCTACCCTTTTTTAAATCTTCTTCAGAAATTCCCGCTGCATTTAGACTTGCAGCCAAGAAGTTAGCGGGAACTCCCGAAATAGCCGCTGTATAAATTACATCACCGGCTCCGGCATCCATAATCATTTTACGATATTCTTCCGTGGCCTTGCTTTCTTCCGTGTTGATAAAACGGGTGCCCATGTAAGCTAGGTCTGCTCCCATTTGTAGGGCAGAAGCAACATCTCTTCCAGTACTGATGCATCCCGAAAGGAGTATCGTTTTGTTGAAGAATTTTTTCACTTCGGCCACCAAACTCATCGGGTTTATGGTACCTCCGTGTCCCCCTGCTCCAGCAGATACTAAAATAAGTCCATCTACCCCAGCTTCGGCTGCTTTTTCGGCATGCCGCTTTTTGATGATGTCGTGGAACACCAATCCTCCGTAACTATGAATGGCGTCTACTACTTGGCTCACAGCACCTAAAGAAGTAATGACAAGAGGTACTTTGTGTTTCACGCAAAGCTTTACATCCGCTTCTAATCGAGGGTTGGTAGGGTGAACTACCAAGTTTACACCAAAAGGAGCTGCTTTTTTACCGGTTTCCTCTTCAAAAGCTTTTAGCTCGGATTTTATTTGAATGAGCCATTCTTCGAAACCCTCGCTGGTACGTTGGTTTAGGGCAGGAAAGGTTCCTACAATTCCATTTTTGCAACATTCCACTACCAGTTTTGGCCCCGAAATCAAGAACATGGGGGCAGCAATGACAGGAAGTGATAGATTTTTGATGAATTCAGCTTTTTGGCTCATGGGTTTCGTATTAAACTAAGTTTAAAAATAGGAACAATTCTTCATCCTTATTGGAATCAGTTATCAAAACTATGGTATTTTTACAATTATTATGCATGCATAACAAAATAACCCACTATGTTTTTTAAAGAATTTGAGATTAGATGGAGCGATATCGACGCTAATCGACACTTGGCGAATTCCGCCTATATTAACTTTATGAGCCATACTCGAATGGCCTACCTGGGGCTGCTTGGCTTTAATCATAAAAGTATGGCAGCAAACAACATTGGTCCAGTGGTATTCTATGAGCACGTATATTATTTTAAAGAAGCATTTCCCGGCAGACCGGTAAAAGTTTCATTGGAATTTGTTGGAATGAGCGAAGACGGAAGGTTTTTTGAGTTCAGACACAACTTTTACGATCACAATGGCAAAAATTTTGCGCGTTGTGAAATGATGGGCGCCTGGATTGATTTGAAAGAAAGGAAATTAACGGGATTGCCCAAACAATTCCTGGAAGCGTTTGAATCCATGGAAAAATCGGAGGATTTTAAAATTTTGACCAAAGCCGATACTAGAAAGCATATTCAAGTTCCGAAGGATATGGAGGTTATGTAAGCTAGATTTTCATTTTTTTGGATAGCCGACCCAGCTCGGGGAAGTTGTTATCAATTTCCCCGAGATAATTTCATCGAGCCAACGTTCGTACCAATCCAAAAAGTTTTGGTCTTTTGAAAATTGCGGAGATGATAGCTCCCCTCTGTCCAAGTTCACGACCATACCTCTATAAGGCCCATTCAAAACAAGGGCGTGGATAAAAGAACACCCTTGTGAACCAAGCGGCAATATTCCACCATAAAGTGTACCGTTCAATTCTTCATAATCTTCATCTGAAATGTCTTCCTCGTAAAAAGGGTTCGTCAATTCATCCCATTGTGTTTCCGTAATATGCGGATGTAGTGTGCACTCCTTTTTTAAATGCTTCTCAACATTGTTGTGAATTAAGTCATCCAAATTTTCACCAAAAGGATAAATTCCAAAGAATGGTCCGTCCCCGGAGTTTAGGTATGACCTTCCACCGCTTCCAATATGTAATAAAAAGGATTTATAACATTCAGGTAGTTGGACTCCATAATAATGTTCGAAAGCGTCAATCTGCGAAATACTTATTGGACTATTTGTTTCGTATTTGTGACTGCCAGCTCAAAAAACTTTAAAAAGATCATCTTTCACCTTTGCTTGGAGCAGCTTGTTTTTAATGCAATGGATTTGCGGGGTATAATCTGTCATAGTGTTCCTTTAAAAGCGAAAACTACGTAATCAAAGCTTGAAAAAACAGGATGAATTGATGGATGGGCCTTACCTTTTGACGTAGGCACACTTTTAAACGATATTAAGAACCTTGTTTAGGCTTTTTACTTGCCAAATACACACCTACCAACACGAAGGTCATTGCCGCTACTTTAACCAGGGTAAGCTCATCTTTTCCGGAAAGAAGGGCAAAAAGAATGCCTACCAAAGGCTGCATATATACAAAAGCCCCTACAGAAGACGCTTTTAGCTGCGTTAGCGCAAAAATGTTGAACAAATAAGTCAAAAATGTGGTGCCGATAACCACAAAAGCAACCGAACCGTATGCCCAGAGAGGCATGGTTGACCATTGAATTTCGAAAACATCTGGGAGTGTTAAGGGAAGATTTATAATGATCCCAATGGTAAAAAGCCATTTCATTAAAGTAAAGGGATGGTACTTTTCAATGAGTTTTTTTACCACAACCAGATAGGCGCCATAGGATGTTGCATTAATTATAAACAAAAAGTTTCCCAAAGGTATATTGGGGGCATCTTGGCGGACTTCTGCACCAAATAGGATGAGTCCTACCGCTCCTACAAATCCCATAAAAATTCCTAATCCCTTGTTCAGGGTAATTTTTTCACTTAAAAATAAAGCTGAAATAACCACTACAATAATAGGTATAATGGTTACCAAAACCGCGCTATTGATTGGCGTGGAAAGTTGTAGGCCCTTAAAAAAGGAGAGCATATTTATGGACATTCCCAACAGTGCGCAAACCAATATTCTGCCCCAATCCCGCTTTTCAATTTTTTCTTTGGGTCCAAAAAAGGAAATCAACCAAAATAGAAGGGCAGCTCCCACCACTCTTAAAAATATAAACCCAAAGGGTTTAACATGTCCGGGCATTACTCCTTTGGCCACAGTATGGTTTATACCGTAAATAACGGTGGCACCGATGGCAGCCAATATAGCCAGGGTTCTTTTACTCATGAATGCAAGGCTTCCTTAGCGGCATCCACTGTTTTTTTGGAATTGCCAACAAAAATCTGGTCATCCACTATAAATACGGGTCTTTTTAAAAAGGTATAGTGCTCTAGAATCAAATCCTTATAGTCAATCTCGGAAAGGTTTTTTTCGTGAAGTCCCCTTTGTCTAAAAAGCATGGCTCTTCTGCTAAAAAGTGATTCGTAGCTTCCGCTCAATGCTGCCATTTGCTCCAATTGTTCTGGTGTTATGGCTTCGGATTTTATTTCTTGAAGTTCCGCGCCATCCAACGGTTCCAGTTCCTTGAGGATACGTTTGCAGGTGGAACAACTGCCCAAATGGTATATTTTTTTCATGATTATAGTGTTGGATGGACAAAGGAAATCAAAAAATCATCAAATTACATTACGAACACATAAATTCAACAGCTTTTAGGGGAGGTGTTTGTTTTTGTTAATTGATTTAAGCCATACTGAGGAGTGCTTTTTCAGATATTAAGGCTAGTTTTACATCAACCAATTGCTATCTTATGGAAAAGACATTTGACATTCTTCTCAAGAATAGAAAAATATTGCACAATTTTTTGCAGGACATGCCTAAAGAGGATTTGTTCAAAGTCCCTGAAGGATTCAACAATAATATTTGGTGGAACATTGCGCACGTAGTAGTAACTCCCCAATTGTTGATGTATAAATTGAGTGGTCTTGATTTCACCATTGAGGAAGAGTTGATCAACAAATACAAAAAAGGCACTTTTCCGGATGGTGAACCATCAAAGAAAGAACAGGAAAAAATATCAGCCTATCTATTCAGTACAGTAAAGCATATTCAACTGGATTATGAACATGGCAAGTTCAAGAATTTTCAAGAATATATGACTTCACCAAAAATAGGGCTGAACAGTGCAGAGGACGCACTTGCATTCAATGTGTTCCACGAAGGGCTTCACCTAGGAGCTATACTGGCCTTGAAAAAAGCGTTGGCACAAGCCTAGGAGTTACTTCACCTAAAGTACCGATTGATTTTGTAGGTTGGAATTCTATTCTGTTTCAATCAAAATGATTCTGATTGAATTTAACTTATTGAAAATCAGTTATATTTGTTTGCCAGAAGTTAAGAACCCAAATCTTAATCAAAATGAAACACTACCATTTTCTCTATGGGCTGTTGCTATTGGCCTTAACCCTCCAAGTACAAAAAAGTTTTTCACAACGCAGCAATTTTTCTGTGGGCGCTGTGCCCAGTTATAAAACGGATGGGTATGGTATACAGCTCAACATAAATCATTACCATAGTACCACAGATTATATGCAAGTATCTTTGGCAGCTGCTTTTTCAAAAGAAAAACCCAATTCGGGTGTGGAATTTCCGTATGAGGATTACTTGTTCAACCTAGGATATTTCACCACTATTTTAACCTCTCCCAAACGAGGTATTTCCTTTTATTTTGGAGGGGGTCCGTCTGTAGGGTACAAGTACATTAATGACGGAGGAACTGAGTTTGCTTTTGATGCCTTGGAGGCTGAAAGTAGTTTTATCTATGGGGGATACGCCTCTTTTGAAATGGATTTCTTTATTTCGGATGCCTTTTCCTTGATAATTCCCATTAACGGATATTACCACTTTAATAGTGACCTTAACGATTCTACCCTCTTACTGGGTGCGGGGCTTCGGTATTGCCTAAAATAGAGGCATCTCTTAATTTTTCACCTTTCGTTTTAGGTAAAGATTGATTTCGGTATAAGGCAAAATCAGAACAATGGGGCCATCGGCATAGGATGCCACTTCGTACTGATTGTAGATTAGCTTGATGCCCTCTTTGGTATACCCAATGTTGTTCGGTAAGTGAAAGGAATCCCCCTCGAACATAAAACCCGTAGCATTGATGTTGACATCTTGTGGGATTTTTTCCTGAATTCGGAACTTGGTTTCGGCAAAATCCTCAAAACCATCCAAATCATCAAAAAGTTCCCAGTTTTCCAGTTCTGTACCTTTACTTTTATCAAAATTTAAAAAAGAAGTGGAAGCATAACCGTGGGCACCTCCAGTAAAAGAGTATGAATTCATTACGAATGTAATAATGTTCTCATCCTCATAAACGACTTCGCCATCTATCTTGGCCTCCCATTGCACTTCGTCCGGGAATTTAACCTTCAACTCTTTATAGCTATCGGTAAAGGATTGTAGAGCCTTGTCTGCACTATCAATGGTTTTGTCTTCTGTAAAAGATAAAATACTAATGATTTCCTCCTGAAGCGATCGGTTTATAACTTCGGAAACCGGAGAATCGTCCAAAGCACTAAGAATATTGATTTCTATTATAGGGCAACCATCACAGTCTTCTCCTTGTAATTGCAAGGGTTCAAAAGTAAGTTTGCTTTCTGTTTGGCAACTTATCAAGAAACACAAAAAAAGGATGGGACCAAGGTGCTTTTTCATGGATTGAGGTTTTGGGGTCATCAAAAATAATACTTCGGAAAGATAACGATACATTTGTATGAAGATAGTTTCAACATGGGCAAAAAAGAGTTAAAATTCAATAGTAAAGCTATTCACGGTGGCCAACAACCCGATACCGCTTATGGAGCTGTGATGCCACCCATATATCAAACTTCCACTTATGCACAGCCCACTCCGGGCGGACACAAGGGATATGAATATTCCAGGGGAGCAAACCCAACAAGAACTGCCTTGGAAAATGCAGTGGCCAGTTTGGAAAACGGCAACTTTGGGATGGCTTTTGGTAGTGGAATGGCCGCCATTGATGCTGTTATGAAATTGTTGGGTCCAGAAGATGAGGTGATTTGCACAAGTGATTTGTATGGAGGCAGCTACCGCCTTTTTAAAGGGGTATTTGAAAAATACGGAATCAAGTTTTTGTTTTCTGACATGGTGAACATGGAAGAATTGGCAATGAAAATCAACCAAAACACCAAATTGGTGTGGGTAGAAACGCCTACCAACCCCATGATGAACATTATAGATATTGAAGAAGTATCAAGAATCACGAAAGAGCATAAGGTGCTTTTAGCGGTAGACAATACCTTCGCAACACCATATCTACAGCAACCGTTGGAACTAGGTGCTGATATTGTAATGCATTCCGCCACTAAATACTTGGGAGGACATAGCGATGTAATAGTGGGAGCCTTGGCGGTAAAGGATGAAAAATTGGCCGAACAACTTTATTTTATTCAAAAATCGAGTGGAGGAATCAGTGGACCTATGGACAGTTTTTTAACGCTACGCGGCATAAAAACACTCCACGTGCGTATGCAAAGGCATTGCGAAAATGGAGAATCCATTGCCAAATATTTGGAGAATCATCCTAAAATCGATACCGTATATTGGCCAGGGTTTGAAAATCACCCCAACCATGATGTGGCTAAAAAGCAAATGAACGGCTTTGGAAGCATGATTTCCTTTGTGCCCAAAGGCGGGAACTACGAGAATGCTATTAAAATTGTGGAAAAACTTCAACTATTTACCCTTGCCGAATCTTTGGGTGGTGTTGAAAGTTTGGCGGGACATCCAGCGAGCATGTCGCACGGGAGTATTCCTAAAGAAGAAAGAGAAAAAAATGGTATTGTTGATGCCTTGATCAGGCTAAGTGTAGGCATAGAGGACGTGGAAGATTTGATTGCCGATTTGGAGCAAGCCCTTAATTAAGATTTTTTGAAAAATTTATAAAAAATAAACGTTCAAATTATTGAAATAATATAATTTTGCCCTCAAATTCATAATTCAATAAAAAAACACTTTTCGCAAGTGGAAGGACAATTAATTTTAACCCATATATGGAAGAAAAAATAGAAGATAAAATAAAAGTGTTTATGAACGAGGTGATTGACAGAAATGGTCATGAGCCTGAATTCATACAAGCAGTACAAGAGGTAGCGGAAACCGTGATACCTTATATTGTACAGCACGACATTTATCACGGTAAAAACATTCTTTTAAGAATGGTAGAGCCAGAACGATTGATTTCATTCCGAGTGGCATGGATAGATGATGATGGGGAAATCCATGTAAACCGAGGTTACCGTGTGCAAATGAACTCTGCCATAGGACCGTACAAAGGAGGTCTTCGTTTTCACCCGACCGTAAACGCCAGTGTACTTAAATTTTTGGCTTTTGAACAAGTATTTAAAAATAGTTTGACAACGCTGCCTATGGGTGGTGGTAAAGGTGGTTCCGATTTTGACCCAAAAGGCAAATCCGACGACGAGATCATGCGTTTTTGCCATGCTTTTATGACAGAGCTTTGTAGGCACATTGGACCTTACACCGACATTCCAGCAGGGGATATTGGTGTTGGTGCCCGTGAAATTGGTTTCTTGTTTGGGATGTACAAAAAGATTCGAAATGAGTTCTCCGGTGTATTGACCGGTAAAGGACTTTCTTGGGGAGGTTCTTTGATACGTCCAGAAGCAACCGGTTATGGTACCGTTTACTTTGCAGATAGCATGCTAAAGACCATAAATGAGACTTTTGAAGGTAAAAAAGTGGTGATTTCAGGTTCTGGTAACGTGGCCCAATACGCAGCAGAAAAGGTATTACATCTTGGGGGTAAAGTATTGACGCTTTCTGATTCCGGTGGATTCATATATGATAAGGACGGTATCGATAAAGAAAAACTGGCCTTTGTGATGGATTTGAAAAACAACAAACGTGGAAGAATCTCCGAATATGCGGATAAATACCCATCAGCGGAATACCATAAAGGAGAAACTCCATGGAAAGTTGCCTGTGATATAGCATTGCCATGCGCTACCCAAAACGAATTGGACGGTGACGATGCTGCTACATTGATTAAAAATGGATGTATTGCCGTGGCAGAAGGAGCAAACATGCCTTCTACTCCAGAAGCAATTCATGCATTCCACGATGCCAAGATTTTGTTCGCACCGGGTAAAGCTTCAAACGCAGGAGGAGTTGCTACTTCAGGATTGGAGATGAGCCAGAACTCACTTCGTATTAGCTGGACCAGGGAAGAGGTGGACAAACGATTGAAAGGAATCATGTCCGATATCCACGATTCTTGTGTGGAATATGGGGATGAAGACGGCTATTGTAACTATGTAAAAGGAGCCAATATTGCTGGCTTTGTTAAGGTCGCAGACGCCATGCTGGCCCAGGGGGTGATATAATATAAACCATCTAGAATGGTTTTTGGTTAGCAGTTACCAAGAGGAGTGATTACTTTTACACTTTTGGTAACTGCTTTTTTATTAGCCCATGCAAATCACAACAAAGGCCATAGTTCTCTCTTCCATAAAATATGGGGACACCAGTCTTATTGTTAGGGCTTTCACACAATCAGATGGTTTAAAATCGTATTTGCTTAAAGGAGTGCTGTCCTCAAAAAAAGCAAAAGTCAGGCCCGCTTACTTTCTCCCACTTATGCAGCTGGAGATTGTGGCCAATCACAAAAACAAGGGAACTTTGGAGAGTATCCAGGACGTTAAGGTCGCTATGCCCTACCAAACCATGCATACCGATGTTGTAAAAAATAGCGTGGTCCTTTTTTTAGCCGAAATGTTGGGCAACAGTATTCAAGAACAGGAGCAGGACGAAGGTCTTTTTAATTATTTGGAATATGCTTTTCAATGGATGGATGTGCATAAGCTCTCACCGAATTTCCATATTCTTTTTTTGCTCAATCTTACCAAGTATTTAGGCTTCTATCCGGACACTTCTTTTAAGAACTTGCCATTTTTTGATCTTTTAGAAGGGAGTTTTTGCAAAACACCAACACTTAACCCGTTGATTCAGAATGAAAATCTAGATAATTTTAGAGAATTTTTGGGCACGGATTTTGAGGCATTAGAAACGATACAACTAACTAAGTCTAACAGGCGAGAACTCTTAAAAACGGTAATTCAGTATTTCCGATTCCATGTGCATGGATTTCGCGAACCAAAGTCCCTCGCAGTATTAAATGCAGTATTTACTTAAAAATGCAAAACCTAAAACCAACCTTAACCCTAATTTTTCTAATCTTTACCCTCATATTTTATGCTCAGGAAGTAACCGTTTTAGATGCCGACACAGGAATACCTGTAGACAACATCGCGATTTATAACAAAGATCAGTCTAAAAGCACACTAACAGATGCCAATGGTAAAAGTGAGCTTGACATTTTTTCATCTAACGAGAGAATTACCTTCAAACATATCAGTTACGAAACCTACACCACAACAAAAGATCAAATTGCCCGAAGGGGAAATCGCGTTTATCTACATTTAAAAACAGAAGAGCTTCAAGAAGTGGTGATGTCTATATCTAAATGGGAACAACAGAAAAAGCATATTCCCCAAAAAATTGAAACCTTTGATGCCCGTAGCATTGCCTTTACCGCTCCGCAAACTTCTGCAGACCTTTTGCAGAACAGCGGGAAAGTCTTCGTGCAAAAGAGTCAATTGGGTGGAGGAAGTCCTATGATCAGAGGGTTCGCCACCAATCGTATTTTGTTGTCCGTAGATGGGGTTCGAATGAACAATGCCATATTTCGGGGAGGAAACCTTCAAAATGTGATATCGGTAGACCCGTTCACCATCAAAAAAACAGAGGTGACTTTTGGTCCCGGGTCAGTAATCTATGGGAGTGATGCCATTGGTGGAGTTATGAACTTCTACACGCAAAATCCTCATTTTTCCTATGCGGATAGCCTTGCTTTTTCTGGGAATGTGAATTACAGATATGCATCCGCCAACAATGAAAACACAGCGCATGTAGATTTTAATTTCGGAAAACAAAATTGGGCGTCTTACACAAGTTTTACCTACAACAATTTTGATGATTTGAAGATGGGTGAGCATGGTCCCGAATCCTATTTACGAAACAATTATGTGATCCGTGAGAATGGAACCGATGTCTTGGTACAAAATAATGACCCCAAAAAACAAGTAAGTACAGGTTATGGTCAGGTTAATTTCCTTCAAAAGTTTACTTACAAGCCCAACAATACATGGAACTACAATTTGGGACTGTATTATTCCGAAACCTCCGATTATCCTAGATATGATAGATTGATCAGACCAAGTAGAGACGGTGATGGACTTCGTTCTGCAGAATGGTACTATGGACCGCAAAAATGGTTCATGGGAAACTTTCAAGTCACCCAAAAAGGGAAAAACAAATTTTACGATGGGGTTAAATTGACCACGGCCTACCAGTTTTTTGAAGAAAGTAGACACGATAGAGGGTTTCAGGATATGGAATTATACTCAACCCGCGAAAAGGTGGATGCCTTATCCGTTAACTTGGATTTTGAGAATAAAAAAATAGGTGATCTGCACTTGTATTATGGAGCTGAATATGTGTTCAACAAGGTGGATTCCAAAGGGAGTATGCGAAATATTGAAACGGATGAGGTTGAAGAAACAGCTTCCAGATATCCTGATGGTGCCACTTGGCAAACCATGGCAGGTTATATTAATGGCGAGTATCAATTAAAACCCAATCTTTCCCTATTGTCCGGTATTCGCTATAGCCAAGTGTGGGTGGATGCCATATTTGAGACCACTTATCACCCCTTTCCTTTTGATGAAGCGGATATTGTCACGGGTGCGCTTACAGGAAGTTTGGGACTCAGTTGGTTTCCGAGGTCTGATTTGCAAGTGACCTTAAACGGTTCTACGGGTTTTAGAGCACCTAATATTGATGATATTGGAAAAATATTTGATTCTGAACCAGGTTCCGTAGTAGTGCCCAATCCCGATTTGGAACCTGAATATGCTTACAATGGTGAGTTGGGTCTTAGAAAAAACTTCAATAATGTTGTGGTACTAAAAAGTGCTGCTTATTACACCTATTTGGTAGATGCCTTGGTACGAAGGGATTTCTCTTTCGGTGGGCAAACAGAAATCGAATACAACGGGGAACCAAGTAATGTACAGGCGATTCAGAATGCGGCTAAAGCCTATGTGTATGGCTTTGAATTTGGCTTAAATGCATATTTTGGAGAACACTTTTCCTTAAATTCAAATCTAACTTTAACAGAAGGAATTGAGGAGGATGATGACGGAACGGATAGTCCATCGCGTCACGCTGCACCCACCTTTGGTGATGTGCATTTGATTTGGGAGAACCATAAACTTAAAGCAGATATATTTGTCAACTACAACGGAGAGGTTAGCAACGATGATTTGGCGCTTTCTGAACAGGGCAAAACCTATATGTATGCCAGTGATGCCAACGGGAACCCTTATTCACCATCTTGGTACACCTTGAATTTTAGGTCACAATATCAAATTACCAATACCTTAAAGGCATCTGTGAGTTTGGAGAATATGACTAACCAGCGTTATCGAATGTATTCTTCGGGCATAGTTGCCCCAGGAACTAATTTAGTTTTGGGTGTAGGATACGCATTTTAAAAAACAGAGGCTCGGAATTTTCCGAGCCTTCTTTTTCTTGACATATTTTGCTATGACCTAGTTCTGGGACTATATGCTATCTATAGCTTTTTTAGCGGCTTCTTTCATGTCTTCGCCAGCTTTTTCTGCAGCGTCTATGGCTTCTTCGCCAGCTTTTTCCATAGCTTCGGCGGCATTTTCTGCAGCCTTTTCTAAATCTTCACCTGCCTCTTCCAAGCTTTTGGCAGCTTCTTCAGCGGCTTCTTCAGTCTTGTCTTTGGTATCCCTACAAGATGTCATAACGTTCATTGACAAAGTCAATACCATTGCGGCAATCAGTACTCTTTTCATAGTTAAAATGGCTAAGTGTTAATAATGTAGTAAGATAGTTAAATTAATATAAAGGGTAGGTAAGCTGCTTATCATATTTAGGTTAAGGGAATTATGTGAATTCTAATATCAAAAGGAAGGGTATAATTCCATCTAAATTTATAATTTTGCAAACTTGGAATTCTAGAAGAAGAAGCAGTATATGAAGTTTGCAGAATATAAGGGATTGGATTTGCCGAAAGTATCTGAAGAAATTCTTGACTTTTGGAAAGACAAACAGATTTTTGAAAAGAGCGTTTCCACAAGGGAAGGCAAGGAGAGCTATGTGTTTTATGAAGGGCCTCCATCTGCAAACGGAATGCCTGGTATTCACCACGTAATGGCACGTACCATCAAGGATATATTTCCACGGTACAAAACCATGAAAGGTTTTCAGGTAAAAAGAAAAGCTGGATGGGATACTCATGGCCTGCCTGTGGAGATTGGCGTGGAAAAGGAACTTGGCATCACCAAAGAAGATATTGGAAAGAAAATATCGGTAGAGGAATACAACGCGGCCTGTAAAAAAGCGGTAATGCGCTATACGGACGTTTGGAACGAAATGACCGAAAAAGTCGGCTATTGGGTGGATATGGACGACCCATACATCACATACAAGCCTAAGTATATGGAATCTGTTTGGTGGCTGCTTAAACAGATTTACGATAAAGGACTTATTTATAAGGGGTATACCATTCAGCCTTATTCGCCTAAAGCAGGTACAGGGTTGAGTTCACACGAGTTGAATCAGCCAGGAACCTATCAGGATGTGACGGATACTACGGTTACCGCACAGTTCAAGGCTAAAACCGATTCACTTCCAGAATCTTTAAAGAAGGTTGAGGGAGACATCTTTTTCTTGGCATGGACGACCACACCTTGGACACTTCCATCGAACACGGCATTGACCGTTGGACCAAAAATTGAATATGTACTTGTAAAATCGTTCAATCAATACACCTTTGAGCCGATAAATGTGGTGGTGGCCAAAAACTTGGTCAACTACAATTTTTCTGGAAAGTTCTCCAAAGTTGAGACAGAGGAAGAGCTAAAAGCATTTAAAGAAGGCGACAAAAAGATTCCATTTTTGATAGGCGAAACTTTTGTAGGCAAGGATTTGGTTGGTATCCAATACGAGCAGCTGATTGATTATGTGCAGCCATACCAAAATCCGGAGAATGCCTTTAGAGTTATTTCGGGTGATTTTGTAACTACCGAAGACGGTACGGGAATTGTACATACAGCGCCCACCTTTGGTGCAGATGATGCGTTGGTGGCAAAACAGGCCACCCCGGAGGTTCCTCCAATGTTGGTTCTGGATGAAAACGACAATCCGGTACCATTGGTTGACCTGCAAGGGAAGTTTAGACCAGAAATGAAAGAGTTTGGCGGCAAATATGTAAAGAACGAATATTACGATGAGGGTGAAGCACCTGAAAAGTCAATCGATGTAGAGATTGCCATCAAACTAAAAATTGAGAACAAGGCCTTTAAGGTCGAGAAATATGTGCACAGCTACCCGAACTGCTGGCGTACGGACAAACCCATCCTGTATTATCCTTTGAACTCTTGGTTCATCAAGGTAACCGATGTAAAGGATCGTATGTTCGAGCTGAACCAATCTATCAACTGGAAGCCAAAATCTACTGGTGAGGGACGTTTTGGAAATTGGTTGGCGAACGCTAACGATTGGAACCTATCTAGGTCAAGATATTGGGGTATTCCATTGCCTATTTGGCGAACCGAAGATGGTAAAGAGGAATTGATGATTGGTTCGGTAGAAGAGCTAAAGTCGGAAATGGCCAAAGCTGTTGAGGCAGGTGTGTTAGATAGGGATGTTTTTGATGACTTTGTGGTGGGCGACATGAGCGAGTCGAATTACGACAAAATCGATTTGCATAAAAATATAGTGGATGGCATTACTTTGGTTTCGCCATCAGGACAACCTATGAAACGCGAAGCAGACCTTATCGATGTTTGGTTTGATAGTGGTTCCATGCCTTACGCGCAATGGCACTATCCATTCGAGAACAAGGAACTCATTGATGATGGGATTGCATTCCCGGCCAACTTTATCGCCGAAGGGGTAGATCAGACCCGCGGTTGGTTCTATACCCTCCATGCTATCGCCACTATGGTTTTTGATGGTATCGCTTATAAAAACGTAGTTTCGAACGGACTTGTTTTGGACAAGGAAGGAAAAAAAATGTCCAAACGATTGGGCAATGCTGTTGATCCATTCGAGGTGCTTCCAGAGCACGGGCCCGATGCTACACGTTGGTATATGATTTCCAATGCTAACCCTTGGGATAACCTTAAGTTTGATATCGAAGGAATTGTTGAGGTGAAGCGAAAGTTCTTCGGAACGTTGTACAACACCTATTCCTTTATGGCACTTTATGCCAACATTGATGAATTTGATTATTCCGAGGCTGATATTCCGTTGAAAGAGAGGCCAGAGATAGACCAATGGATTTTGTCCGAGCTTCATACATTGATTAAAAACGTGGATGAAGCTTACGGAGATTACGAAGCCACCCGTGCAGCACGAATGATTTCCGATTATGTGCAGGAAAACTTGAGTAACTGGTATGTTCGTTTGAGCAGAAGACGTTTCTGGAAAGGGGATTACCAACAGGATAAAATTTCTGCGTATCAGACTCTTTATACCTGCTTGGCTACCGTAGCCAAATTATCTTCGCCGATTGCTCCGTTTTTTATGGATCAGTTGTACAGGGATTTGGATGCGACCACTAAAAAAGAAGGCTTTGAAAGTGTTCACTTAGCAGAATTTCCTGTTTTTGATGCCAGTATGGTGAACAAAGACCTGGAGCGCAAGATGCAGTTGGCCCAGAAGATTTCATCTTTAGTACTTTCCATCCGTCAGAAGGAAAAAATAAAGGTACGCCAACCACTTCAAAAGATAATGATTCCAGTATTGGACGATGAACAACGAAGTGATATCGAAGCTGTTTCCAATTTGATAAAGTCTGAAGTTAATGTGAAGGAAATTGAGATGTTGGACGATGCTTCTGGAGTTCTTGTAAAGCAAATAAAGCCCAACTTTAAGGTTTTAGGCCCAAAATTTGGTAAGGATATGAAAGCAATCTCTGCTGAAGTGTCAAAATTGGGCCAAGAGGATATTCAAAAAATTGAACGCGAAGGAGAATTATTACTACAGTTGGAAAATAAAACCGTTAATTTACAGTTAACCGATGTAGAGATAAGTTCCCAAGATATCGAAGGTTGGTTGGTTGCAAGTTCCGGTTCCTTGACAGTAGCTTTGGATGTAACCATAGATGAGACCTTAAGAAAAGAAGGTATCGCACGAGAGCTAGTAAACCGAATTCAGAACCTTAGAAAGGAATCAGGATTTGAGGTAACAGATAAAATTGACATTAAAATATTGAAGGATGGCCTAGTGGAAAATGCTGTTTCCAGTAATGAGGATTACATCAAAACGGAAACGTTGACCGCTGAGCTAAACTTTGAAGAGAAACTTGAAGAAGGTGTTGCAATAGCCTTTGATGAGGTGAACACAAAATTGTTTATTCAAAAACATTAAGAAAATGGCAGAAGATTCAACAGTAAGATACTCCGACAAGGACCTTGCAGAATTTAGGGCTTTGATAGAAGAAAAAATAGATAAAGCCAAAAAACATTTGGACCTTTTAAAGAGCTCCTATATGAACGATGGTAACAATGGTACGGACGATACCTCACCAACGTTCAAGGCATTCGAAGAAGGTTCCGAGACTATGAGCAAGGAAGCGAACACCCAGTTGGCCATCCGACAGGAGAAGTTTATACGCGACCTTAAAAACGCTTTATTGAGAATAGAGAACAAAACTTACGGTGTCTGCAGAGTAACCGGAAAGCTCATCAACAAAGAGCGTTTAAAGCTTGTGCCGCATGCTACATTGAGCATCGAGGCGAAGAACATGCAGAAATAATCAAAACGCCTTCGGGCGTTTTTTAGTTATGAGGGCGTTATTATTTTTTGTGGTCTTTTTTACGCTCGTGAATATTCATGCGCAAAAATTAGTAAGGAAGGCCTTTATTGACCCACGAACAGAAACCATTCAAATTGATGCCCAATATTGCTACAGAATTGATTTGAAGACCGCATCTTCCAATGAGGTTGAAATCTCCGCCAGTATGGAAGGAGAATATGCCAAAGATTTATTGATTTCTATTGAGCAAAGCGGCACTACCGCTATGATAAGTGCAGATTTCCAACCTCTTTTTATAAACCCCAATGATAAACTCAGCGCGCACAAAGTTGTTTCCATTGCTTTGGAAATAAGGGTGCCCGAGTACAAATATGTGGATGTATTTGGGACCAATACCAACCTATATGCCACGGGAAAATATGAGGATTTAAATATAACCTTGTCCGATGGTCGATGTACTTTGGAGAATGTTTCGGAATCTGTGGAGGTAACCACTCAAAAAGGAGATATTATGGTAATGGCACCAAGTGGCAATATTGTTGCAGAGAGCACATACGGGAATGTGGAAAAAGGAATAATACCTTTCGGTTACAATCAATTTATTCTGAAGACGATAGAAGGTGATATCTTCCTTACCAAAACAAAATAATATCCATATTTTTGCAATCCCTTTAATAAAAGCATGAGTTTAAAAAAGTCCCTTATTATTGTCATCTTGATTCTGCTTGTAGATCAAATAAGCAAAATCTATATCAAAACCAGTTTTATACTTGGTGAATCACATGATGTTTTCAGTTGGTTCAAAATTCTCTTTATTGAGAACGAAGGTGCCGCATGGGGAACAAAATTGAGCGATTTATTGCCTATTTCGGAACCGGCAGGAAAATTGGTTTTGACCATATTCCGGATTTTTGCCGTTTTTGGAATTGGATATTGGTTATGGGATATTATAAGAAAGCAATCACCACGGACATTGATATTGGCTGTTTCTTTAATATTCGCAGGAGCTGTGGGGAATATTATAGACTCAGTTTTCTATGGAATTATTTTTGACCAAAGTAACGGTCAGGTGGCTACGCTTTTTGCAGATGAGCCATACGGAAGCCTATTTCATGGTAAGGTGGTGGACATGCTTTATTTTCCTTTGGTGGATACTACATGGCCAGATTGGGTGCCATCATGGGGAGGTCAACGTTTCCGTTTTTTTGAACCAGTATTCAATATCGCTGATACCGCTATTAGTACGGGGGTTGGTATTTTAATTGTGTTCAATAAGAAAGCATTTCCAAAACAGGATGCCGAAAAGAAAGAAACGGTGGCTGATCAGAATTCATAAACCTTTTTCGGAGTAACACAGTAATCCAATTTTACGTCATTTACATTTACGTCGGTTATTCGCTCATTTTCCGCACCAAAGAACGATAAGCCGATTTTTACGGTTTCCTTCCTGCATTTGTTCAAAAAAGTATCGTAATACCCTTTACCATACCCTATTCGATTACCCAAAGTATCAAAAGCCAATAGGGGCACAAAAACTACATCAATTTTAGATTCAGGGATTTCAATGCCATCTACAGGTTCGGGGACCCCCCAAGCACTTTTTTTAAAAGGAGTGCTGTCGGTGAGTAAATAATTTTCCATGGAATTCTTACCGGATACTTTGGGAACAACTATGTTTTTGTCTTTACCTTGAAGGAGAGTTATCAATGGAAGTGTATCCACTTCATTTTTTTCTTCAATACTCAAAAATATATGGTAATAAAAAAAATCCCAGATTGGGATTTGGAGTAAACCGTTTGCTAAAATTAAACCGAAATCCGAAGCCTGTGATGGAGTTATATCCGCTCTCAGATTTTTATATTTTTTTCTTAGTTCACGTTTCAACATTTAACTGTTGAAGATTTAGAGGTTGTTTGGGGGTACTTTAATATTTATTCTCCTTTAGTGGCAACAGAGAAAAAGATTTTGAAGAAAAGCATCAAGATCAAGTACATTCCCAAAACGATGATATAGTTTTCCATAGGATTTGTTTTATACGGTTAAATGTAAATAAAACATTTGAAAAAGTTACCATGAACTGCATATTTTATCGATGAAATACACAGTTTTTAATAACTGTTTAACAATTTAGACTAAATCTTGACCATGAAAATATGGATTTTCCATAGTTTTTTTGTGGAAAATCCCCAGTTTGACAATATGACGTCATAAATCTGTAGATTTTTCATTTAGCTTGTTTTTTAATGTTTTGTGGATAAGAATAACCAAATATCAATGCAAAACGGGAATTGATCGAGTTTAACAAGAAACCCGATAATTAAAATATAAATTTGTTGTAATGTCTAAATAGTTCATTTTTTAGAACTTCTATGTCCAAATCAGTATCAATAAAAGTACAGTTGAGTGCACTCCCCAATAATCCGGGAGTTTATCAATTTTATGATTCCGATGGTAAGATTCTTTACGTTGGAAAAGCTAAAAACTTAAAAAAGAGGGTTTCCTCTTATTTTAATAAAAAACAAGAGTACGGTAAAACAAGGGTGCTGGTCAAGAAGATTCACTCCATTAAACACATTGTGGTTGCTACCGAATCCGATGCACTTTTATTGGAGAACAATTTGATCAAGAAATTGTTGCCAAGGTACAATGTGCTGCTAAAGGATGATAAGACATATCCTTGGATTTGTATTAAAAATGAGCGTTTTCCCCGGGTGTTCTCCACACGAAAACTCATTAAGGACGGTTCAGAATATTATGGTCCTTACACAAGTATGAAAACCGTAAGGACCCTTTTGGATTTAATTAAAAGTCTGTATCCACTACGTACATGCAATTATGACCTTTCCAAAGAAAAAATAGAAGCTGGAAAGTATAAAGTGTGCCTCGATTATCATTTGGGTAATTGTTTGGGGCCTTGCGAGGGGTTTCAAACCGAGAAGGAATACCATGACCAGATTGAAGATATTAGGCAAATTATAAAAGGCAACCTAAAAAGCTCCATACAGACCTTTAAGCAGCAAATGAAAGATTTTGCTGAAAAAATGGAGTTTGAGAAAGCTCAGCGCGTCAAAGATAAAATCGATGTTCTTGAGAATTATCAGGTAAAATCTACGGTGGTGAATCCAAAAATCAATAATGTGGATGTATTTACCATAATTTCTGATGAGACACATGCCTATGTCAATTTTTTACAGATTTCCCACGGGGCCATAATTCGGTCACATACGCTTGAAATAAAGAAAAAGCTGGATGAAACCGACGAAGAATTGTTACAATTGGGCATAACGGAGTTGAGACAACGATTCAACTCTCAATCCAATGAGGTGTATTTGCCTTTCCCTGTTACAGTGGATGATGGTTTAAAGGTAACCCTCCCCAAGTTGGGAGATAAACGTAGAATCTTGGACCTCTCGGAACGCAACGCCAAATTTTACCGACAAGATAGATTGAAGCAAATCAAAATAACAGACCCAGACCGACATATCACGAGGATAATGGGGCAAATGAAATCGGATTTGCGACTTTCGGAAGAACCAAGGCATATCGAGTGTTTCGATAATTCAAATATCCAAGGAAGCAATCCTGTAGCCGCATGTGTTGTTTTCAAGGACGGTAAACCCTCTAAAAAAGAATATCGTCATTTCAATATAAAAACAGTTGAGGGCCCGGATGATTTTGCCAGTATGGAAGAAGTGGTTTTTAGAAGATATAAAAGGTTGCTCAACGAAGAAGAGCCTTTGCCACAACTTATTGTTATTGATGGAGGGAAAGGTCAATTATCCTCGGCGTTAAAAAGTCTGGAAGTTTTGGGGCTTCGGGGAAAAATTCCCATTATTGGCATAGCCAAGCGCTTGGAGGAAATCTATTTTCCGGACGACCCCGTACCGCTTTATTTGGATAAAAGATCGGAATCCCTAAAAATAATCCAACAGCTCCGGAACGAAGCGCACCGGTTTGGAATCACACATCATAGGAACAAAAGAAGTAAGGGTGCTATTAATTCAGAATTGGTTAATATTGAAGGAGTTGGCGAAAAAACGGCCCAACAGTTGTTAAAAAGCTTTAAATCCTTAAAACGAATTAAGGAAGCATCCCTAGAAAATTTGACGGCATCCGTTGGAGCGTCCAGGGCAAAAAAAATTTATAAAACCTTTCATAAGTAAGCAATGAGAAAACAAGCTGCCATCTTTACAATTCTGTTTGCCTTACTTGGTGTTATGGGCATGGCCCAAAACACTTCAGAAAACAAACCACCCAAAGTGGGTCTTGTTTTAAGTGGAGGTGGGGCCAAAGGTTTGGCTCACATTGGCGCACTAAAGGTTATTGAGGAAGCGGGTGTTAAAGTTGATTACATCGGAGGAACAAGTATGGGGGCTATAATAGGTGCGCTGTATGCATCAGGTTATTCCGCCCAGCAACTGGACTCCATTTTTAGAAGTACCAATTTCGCTAATTTGATTCAGGATAATGTTCCACGAAGCGCAAAAACATTTTACGAGAAAGAAGATTCAGAGCGGTATGCACTTTCGTTGCCCTTTGAAAATTTTAAAATATCTTTTCCTCAGGCAATTTCTGGAGGGCAAAACATCTATAATCTTTTGGTGCAGTTACTTTTTCATGTGAAGGATGTACAGGATTTTAGAAAGTTGCCCACACCATTTTTGTGTGTAGCCACCAATGTGGAAACTGGGGAAGAAATCCTATTGGACAAAGGGTACCTTCCTGAAGCTATTGTGGCCAGTGGAACATTCCCATCTTTATTTGAGCCTGCAGAAATAGATGGCAAAATTTTAATTGATGGAGGCGTTGTGAACAACTATCCGATCAATCACGTAAAAGCTATGGGTGCGGATATCATCATTGGGGTCGATGTGCAACACGATCTGGCAACTAGAGAATCGCTCTCTTCCGCTACAGAAATTCTTCTTCAGATCAACAACTATCGCACGGTGAACGATATGAAAGAAAAGTCCAAGAAAACGGATATTTATATCAAGCCGGACATTGATGAGTTTTCCGTTATCGACTTTGAAAAGGGAAACCAAATTGTGGAAATCGGCGAAGTATCCGCCAGGGACAAAATTGATAAGTTAAAACAAATAGCCCTGGCTCAAAATAGAACTCCAAAACAAAGCAAGAGCATCCATATGGTAGATAGTTTAACCGTTAATAGGATGATCATTGAAGGGAACGACAGATATACAAGAGGTTATATAAAAGGTAAACTAAGGTTCAACTTAGCGGAAAAGATTTCTTTCGAGGATTTAAGGCAAGGCATAAACAATCTTTCTGCCACAGGAAATTTTAAAGCGATAAGGTATGATCTTGTATCCAATGGACTGGGCACGGATTTAATTTTGAAGCTTAAAGAAAACCCAACCAAGATGTTCATTAAAATGTCTGCCCACTACGATGATTTATATAAAAGTGCTGCCCTCATAAACTTAACCAAGAAGAATTTTTTAATGAAAGATGATGTGGCATCTTTTGATTTTATATTGGGAGACCATATTAGGTACAATATGCAGTATTACTTGGACAAAGGCTATTACTGGAGTTTTGGGGTCAATTCCAAATTAACAAATTTTGAAGCGGAAACCGATTTTTCATTGATAAGGGGCAATTTTAATGTACCGAACGATCCTAATATTCAAACAATTAATGTTGATGTAACCGATCTTACCAATCAAGTTTACCTACAAACCGTTCTCCAAGAAGAGTTTGCCTTTACTGTTGGGGCGGAGCATAAATTTTTAAACTATAGCACAAGGACACTGAATCAAATAGATGTAGATGCTGAAATTGAAGCCTCTGCTTCAAATCAAAGAACCACTTTTGATAACTCCAATTACTTTAGTGCTTTTTCTCAAATCAAATTGGATACCTATGACGAAAAATATTTCCCCACCAAGGGACTACTGTTTGACGGGGACATCCATTTTTATGCTTTTTCATCGGATTATAACGAAAACTTCTCCGAATTTGCCGTCGCAAAGGCCAAACTGGGAGGTGTATTTTCTTTATTTCACAATTTAAGCCTAAACCTGGAAACTGAAGGAGGTGTGAAGTTGGGAACATCCCCGGTAGCTTCTTTTGATTTTATTCTGGGAGGTTTTGGAAATAACTTCGTAAATAATTTTGTGCCCTTTTTTGGATATGATTTTCTTAGTATTCCCGGTAATAGTTATGTAAAAGGTTCCGCGCGATTCGATTATCGCTTTGCCCCAAAGCATCACGCACTTTTTTTGGTCAACTACGCCAATGTTGCCGATGACCTTTTTCGTACAGGAGACTGGTTTGAAGAGCCAAGTTTTTCAGGTTACGGATTAGGCTATGGTTTTGAATCTTTCTTGGGACCTATCCAATTATACTATTCTTGGTCGCCAGAGATAAATGACGGTAATTTTTTCGTTAGTGTTGGGTATTGGTTTTGATGATATCCTCATATCAAAACACCTATTTATCTTAATAATTTGTCAAAAAAAACGGCAAAACCAATCAATATTCTAGGTGTTTAGTTAAAGTCCGTTAAAAACGCTTTTTCCTACAAAACCTTGACTTATCTTTGACCCAACATAAGGGGTGGTTCCCTTATAACTTTAAGTATTGGTTTTTCATAATTTAAAGTTTGGTTGGTTATTTAGGAAAAGCCCAGTCTCAAGACTGGGCTTTTTTTTGTTTATACTATTTTGGAATAAGTTTTGTTTAAGTATATGTGAACAGCGCAACCCCTAAGGTGATTTTACTAATTTTATACCAATAAAATTGCAAATGAAAAAGATAATAACACCCATGCTATTGCTTCTTTTGGCAATGCCGGTTATGGGTCAAAGTTCACGCCCGGCCTTTAAACCAGGGGAATGGCTGAAATTTAGAATCCATTATGGGTTTCTGAATGCAAGCTATGCTACATTGCATCTGACTTCCGAAACTTTGGATAATGTACCTGTCTACCATGTCGTTGGAAAAGGAAAAACTACGGGTTTTGCCAGTATTTTTTTTAAGGTTGATGATACTTACGAAAGTTATTTTGGCCGAGAACATGGTAAACCTTACAAGTTTGTCCGGAAAATAAATGAGGGTGGATATACCAAAGACTTGGAAATTGAATTTAATTATGAAAGGGACAAAGCCGTTCTAATTGATAATAAGAATGGAACAAAACAAGACTTCACAATTCATGATCAAATACAAGACCTTATTTCCGCTTCCTATTTTTTAAGGAGCAACTACAACCACGAAGAGTTTGAAGTTGGGGATTCTATCGATTTGGACATGCTTTTTGATGATGATGGGGTTTTTAGGTTCCAGTTGAAATATTTGGGAAAAGAAATCCTCCGGACAAAGTATGGAAAGGTGGAATGTCTTAAATTTAGACCGTTGGTTCAGTCCGGTCGTGTTTTTAAAGAAAAAGAGAGTCTCACACTTTGGGTTTCTAATGATTGGAACAAAATCCCTATCCGAATCAAGGCAGATTTGGCCGTGGGATCTTTAAAAGCAGATTTAGATGGCTATAATGGACTAAAGAACCAGTTTAAAATAATAATGAAATAGTAGATCGGCATTAATGGATAAGGATGCAAAAATCGTTTCCCAAATCAATAAGTTGGAGGAAAAGTACAAAAACTCTGGACAAGATTTAAGTTCTTATTTGGATGGACTTCTTTATCAAAGATATCTTACATATTGGGATTATATACACTTGGACACCCTACTCAGCCTTCAAGTACCACGGACGCATTTTCCTGATGAGGAAATCTTCATTATGTACCATCAAATCACCGAGCTGCACTTTAAACTCATTCTTCACGAACAAAAACAGATTGTAGAGGACAAATCCCAAGACGTTCAATTTTTTATAGAAAAAGTAAGGCGGGTCAATAGTTATTTCAAGGCGCTAATATCTTCTTTTAGCATTATGATAAAAGGAATGGAGCGGGAACAATTCCTTAGGTACCGCATGGCATTGCTACCCGCAAGCGGATTCCAATCCGTACAATATAGGATGATAGAATTTTACGCCACTCCCTTGGAAAATATGGTACACTCCTCCGAAAGAGATTCATTTTCTTCGGAAAACAGTATAGAAGAACTATTTGAACATGTTTATTGGAAAAAAGGGGCGACCGATATGGCGACTGGTGAAAAGACACTAACTCTTAAACAGTTTGAAGTAAGGTATACGGCAAGACTTTTACGAATAGCCAACCAAGTGAAGAACAGTACCATATATCAGAAATATCTTCAACTTCCCGATACATCCAGAAACAATGAAGAGCTGATTTTAGCGTTAAAAGAGTTAGATTTGAATGCCAATGTAAATTGGCCGTTGATGCACATGGGATCGGCACACAGATATTTGGCAAGGGAAGGCAAGGATGTGGAAGCAACTGGAGGCACCAATTGGAAGGAGTATTTACCACCAAGTTTCCAGAAAATAATTTTTTTCCCAACTTTGCATACCAAAGAAGAGTTGGATACATGGGGTAAACAATGGGTGGACCATGTTTTTAATCCTGACAAAAAATAAAATAAGGAATAGAAGAACGATGCGGAAAATTATTGGGGCAATTTTGACGCTAGCAGCACTAGCATCATGCAAACAGGCAAAGGAACCGGCTAAAGAAATAGCGAAGGCGGAAACAATTGAAAAACTTCCGGAGCTGCAGTATGGATTTAATCTAGATGAATTTCATGTGGTTCATGATACGGTTCGCAGAGGCGATAGTTTCGGAGAGCTAATGCTTAAAAACAAAGTGGAATACCCCAAAATTGCCGCTATTTCAGAAAACTTTAGGGATACTTTTGATGTTCGAAAAATTCAGGTAGGAAAGCCCTATGTGATATTGAAATCCAAAGACACTTCTGAAGTAGCTGAGGTTTTTATTTATCAGAACGACAAAATTAATTACACCGTTATAGATCTTCGCGATTCTACAAAAGCCTACAAGAGCAAGAAAAAAATAAAATTAGTGGAGCGTGAGATAGGTGGAGTTATCGATCATAGTTTATCCATGTCTATCGATACTTTGGGAGTAGATTATAATCTTACTTTTGCACTTTCAGATATTTATGCATGGACCATCGATTTCGGACGATTGGATAAAGGAGACAAATTTAAGGTGGTTTTTGAGGAGCGTTATATCAATGATAGCATTTATGCAGGGATTGGTGCTGTGAAAGCAGCTTATTTTGAGCATAAAGGAAAAACCATTTATGCCTTCCCATATATTTCCGATGCTACCCACAACATATTGGAGTATTTTGATCAAGAGGCTAATAATTTGCGAAGTACTTTTTTACGGGCACCGGTTAAATTCCAGTATCGATTGTCTTCTCGTTATAACCTAAGAAGAAGGATTGCCTACTACGGTAATAAGGTAAGGCCCCATAAAGGAACTGATTTTGCTGCTGCCATTGGAACGCCTATTGTGGCCACGGCAGATGGAACCGTAACGGAGTCAACCCGTAGAGGAGGCAATGGCAAATATGTAAAAATTAAACACAACGGCACTTATAGTACTCAATATCTACACATGAAAGCCCAAAATGTTAAGCGTGGAGATTTTGTGCGCCAAGGTGATGTAATTGGTTGGATCGGTATGACTGGAAATACAGGAGGGCCACACGTGTGTTACCGTTTTTGGAAAAATGGAAGACAAGTGGATCCATTTAAAGAAGAACTTCCAGCGGCCGAACCTATTGCAGATTCATTGCGCGCCGATTATTTGGCACATATTTCGCCGCTCAAAGAACAATTGGACTGTATTGAATTTGTAGATCTAACTCCAATAGAACCCGAGGAAACCTTAATATCATACACCCAGTAATGGCGCTACCCACAATCAACCCCACTACTATTGATGCCTGGAAAAAACTTCAGCAACACTACCAAGAAACCAAAGATGTACATTTAAGGGAATTGTTTTCTAAAGAAGAAGATCGTGGAAAAAAGTTTTCTATACTTTGGAAGGATTTTTTGGTGGACTATTCAAAGAATAGGCTTACGGATAAAACCCTGAAGTTGCTTTTGGAACTGGCCGATGAGGTAGGGTTGAAAGATGCGATAAAAAGTTATTTTGGTGGGGAGCTCATCAACCAAACCGAAGGCAGGGCAGTATTGCATACCGCTTTGCGCGCCAAAAAAGGAGACAAGGCTTTAGTGGACGGCGTGAATATTATTGAGGAGGTTTTTGAGGTAAAAGAAAAAATTAAATCTTTTTCGGAGGCCGTTATTTCTGGAGAGCGAAAAGGACATACGGGCAAAGCCTTTACCGACATAGTTAATATTGGAATCGGCGGGTCGGATTTAGGACCTGTAATGGTAACCGAAGCATTAAAATTCTATCAAAATGATTTAAAAACCCATTTTGTAAGCAATGTGGACGGTGACTTGGTTCACGAGGTGCTGAAAGAGCTTGATACAGAGACGACATTATTCGTAATAGTATCAAAATCTTTTACTACCCAAGAGACATTGTCCAATGCGTTGACCATTAAAAAGTGGTTCTTGCAAAGCGCATCCGAAAAAGATGTAGCGGACCATTTTGTTGCAGTATCCACGAACCTTGAAAAAATCAAGGAGTTTGGTATTGCAGATGAAAATGTTTTTCCCATGTGGGATTGGGTCGGAGGTAGATTCTCCCTTTGGAGTGCTGTTGGATTGTCAATAGCCCTTTCCGTAGGTTACGAGAACTTTGAGGCACTTTTGGATGGAGCTAATGAAATGGATGTCCACTTCAAGGAAACCCCATTTGAGGAGAACATCCCGCTGATATTGGCTCTTATCAGTATTTGGTACAATAATTTTTATGGGGCGGAGACCGAAGCCATCATCCCCTATACACAATACTTGCACCGTTTTTCCGCATACTTGCAGCAAGGTATCATGGAGAGCAATGGCAAAAGCATGGATAGGTCTGGTAATAGAGTAGGTTATGAAACGGGTACCATCATTTGGGGGGAGCCAGGCACCAATTCGCAGCACGCCTTTTTTCAGTTGATACATCAGGGAACAAAATTGATTCCAACGGATTTTATCGGTTACAAGAAATCCTTGCATGGGGATGTAGATCATCATAATAAATTGATGGCAAACTACTTTGCACAGACAGAAGCTTTGATGAACGGTAAAACAGGGGAAGAGGTAAAACAAGAACTCGAATCCCAAGGATTGTCTGGTGAAGAACTCAAAAAACTGCTTCCTTTTAAAATTTTCGAAGGAAATAAGCCTACCAATACCATATTGATAGAAAAACTGACTCCCAAAAGCCTCGGTGCGCTGATTGCACTTTACGAGCATAAAATATTTGTACAAGGTGTTGTCTGGAATATCTTCAGCTACGATCAATGGGGCGTGGAATTAGGAAAGCAATTGGCCAAAAATATCTTGACCGATATCGAGAATTCAGAAATTGGTAAACACGATAGCTCCACATTGAACCTTCTACATTTTTTTAAGGAGTAAATTGCCATCTTTTTAAATCCACTCAAAAACTCTAAACAATTGTCTGTCAGATAACTTGTTTTGTTAATTTAGTGTTAACTATATTTGCGTGATTTTAACTTTGACTTAATCGCAGAATGTCAAAAATAAATCACTTTTGCAAGGCTAATTAAACACTTAAACACTGAATTAAATGAAAAGAATCTACTTGGCTATTGCGGCAATTTTTGTTTCCGCGATGGCATTTTCACAAGGAACTCTTACTGGAACGGTAGTCGATGGAGACATGGGCGCGCCACTACCAGGAGCTACCGTAATGGTCAAAGGAACCAGAACGGGAACGTCTACAGATTTTGATGGAAACTTTACTTTGGAAGTAAACCAAGGCTCGGGAACATTGATTGTTTCGTATATAGGGTTTGTTTCCAAATCAATTCCTTTTTCTTCCACTGGCAGCGTAGGAACCATTTCATTAATGCCTGACGCCGAGGAGCTTGGTGAGGTTGTGGTTATAGGTACGGGTATTATTGACCTTGCAACGGACAGACAGACACCAATCGCTGTATCTTCTGTACCAATTAAAACAATTCAAGAGAAAATAGGTACTCAAGACGTTACCATGACATTGGTAAATACACCATCTGTATATGTATCTGGTCAGTCTGGAGGTTTTGGTGATACAGATATGAGGGTTAGAGGTTTTGAACAAGACAACACTGCTTTTTTATTGAATGGACAGCCAATCAACGGTATGGAAGACGGTAAGATGTATTGGTCAAACTGGTCCGGTATCAATGATATCGCTTCGGGTATTCAGATTCAAAGGGGTCTTGGTTCTTCTAAATTGGCTATTTCTTCTGTTGGTGGTACAGTTAACTTTGTAACAAAAGCCACAGAAATGAACGAAGGTGGTTTTGGTTATGCAACCGTAGCCAACAACAACTATATTAAAACATCTGCCGGTTACAACACGGGTATTTCTGACAAAGGATGGGGTATGAGTGTTATGCTTTCTCACTGGCAAGGTGATGGTTACAACGAGGGTAACTTTGGAGAAGGACAAACCTATTTCATCTCTGTAGGTTACAGCCCAAATGATTCACATAACTTCAACTTTTTGATTACAGGTGCACCTCAGTTCCATGATCAAAACTTTACTAAACCAATTGCTGATTACTTGGAGTATGGAAGAAGGTACAACAACAACTGGGGAACTTACAATGGTCAGTATTTGACTGAAAGAAGGAACTTTTACCACAAACCGGTTGCCAACTTGAACTGGGACTGGAATATCAGCGAAACTGCCAACCTTTCTACAGTACTTTACGCTTCTTGGGGTAATGGTGGTGGAACAGGTAACCGTGGTGATAGGATTAGAACTGATGAAGGACGTATTGATTATGACGCCATTTATGCATTTAACCAAAGTGTGCCTGATGGTGCAGGCGGATATTTTGCAGCTGGGGGCGGATACGTTACAAGAGCATCCATGAACCTGCACAATTGGTATGGCTTGATTTCAAACTTTGAAAAACAACTTAGTGACAATCTAACTTGGAATGTTGGTTTTGACTTAAGAACTTACTACGGTAAACACTTTAGAGTAGTTTCAGATTTCCATGGTTTGGATTCTTGGCAAGAAAACATTCGTTTGATTGACCAAAACAACAATCACGAATCTTATGGTACCTTTGGTACGTATAAACAAGTAATTGCTACGGAGTCATTCAGACCTTCCGGATGGGCTGCAGCATTTAACTCATATCCTGAGGATCAAAAGATTGCTTATAGCAATGATGAGCGAATCTCCTACGGAGGGTTGTTCACGCAATTGGAGTATGCAACTGACACTTTTTCTACCTTCTTCCAAGGTTCTATCTCAAACCAATACCATCAAAGATTTGACTTCTACCAATATGCTGACCAATCTTTGATCAACGGAACTTCATCTCAATGGACAGGCGAACCGTTGCCATCGGATATCGAACCAGGAACGGATTCTGAAAAAGTGAATAACATTGGTTACAATGCAAAAGCAGGGTTTAGTTACACCCCAACATCTCAACATAGTTTTTACGCAAATGCTGGGTACTATAGCCGTCAGCCATATCACGACAATATTTATCTGAACTTTACAAACCAAGTAAACCCGTTGACGGAAAATGAGAAAATTCTTGGTCTTGAAGCAGGATATGGTTTCTCTAGTTCCATGTTCTCTGCTAACTTAAACTTGTACAGAACTTCTTGGAAAGACAGGGTTGTAACAAGCTCTGACGTGGTGGACGATGTGGTTACATTTGAAACAAACTTTGGTACAGAACAATTGCATACAGGTGTGGAAGTAGACTTTAAATTCAGACCAGTTTCAGGACTTTCCATAAATGGTTTCGCATCTATCGGAGATTGGAAATACCAAGGTGATGCTGTTACTCAGGTTACCGATGAAGAAAGAAATGTAATAAGCACGGAAAATGTTGATTACGATGGTGGAAAAGTTGGTGGTGCTGCTCAAACTTCCGGTGGACTTGGATTATCTTACAGAATCAACGACATGTTCTCTGTTGATTCTGACTGGAGATATTACGGAGACCTTTATTCTGATGTAGGAGCTGTCAAAGAAAACTTGAAATTGCCTGCATATAGTATAATGGATGCGGGTGCAACTTTCAGAGTTCCATTAGGCGCTAATAAAACAAAGCAGTTGAAAATCAGAGCTAATGTGAACAATTTGTTGAATCACATTTATATTTCTCGCTTAACAACAACTGATTTTGTTGAACCGGGCGATGAGACATACAAGGGTATAAATGTTTCCAACCGAGGTTATTTTGGATGGGGTAGAACATGGAACGTAACATTACGTTACGATTTCTAATCAGGCCTTTTTATAAAATCAAAAGCCCTTCGCTCTCGCGAAGGGCTTTTTTTATATTCAAAAATCCGTATTTTTAAGCTCACAAACTATACCTTATGGAAATCATCAAGAACCTACACTCTTATTTGGCCTACGTGGTTTTGGCCGTTTTAGTTATTGCCGTGGTCAATGCCATAGCAGGCTGGTTGGGCAAAAAAGACTTCACAATGTATAAAGACCTTCGCGTAAGTCTCTTTGCACTTATACTTAGCCATATTCAGCTTTTGGTGGGTCTGCTATTGTTCTTTACATCAGCAAACGGACTTAAGGCTATTCAAACCTTGGGAATGGGCGGATTAAATGCTCCTGCACGTTTGTTGGCGGTAGAACATCCTTTCATAAACATAATAGCTCTGGTTTTGATCACCATAGGCTGGTCCCGACATAAAAAGTTTATGGAGAGCGAGAAAAAATTCAAGACCATCTCCATTTTTTATGGGCTGGGTCTTTTATTGATTTTGAGCCGCATTCCTTGGGGGCAATGGTTTGCATAAAACCAATGTAACTTCATTCCTGCGCAGGCGGGAATCTCATCCAAGTTGTCTTGACAACCCTTAAATGGCCACGTAGTTTACTTCTGTAATTATGATGTGGTCCAATAGTTCTATTTCCAAAACGGCAGCAGCTTTTTCCATACGGTCTGTAAATGCTATATCCGCTTCACTTGGCTCCAATTTACCCGAAGGATGGTTATGGCAGAGGACAATCTTATGACATTCTTTGGCCGCTGCCAGACTTAAAACTTGTACTGGCGTAACAATATTTCGGTTGCTTGTGCCAATCGTTACAAGTTCAATATACTCAATATCGTTTGCAGCATTGAGCCCAATGGTCCAGAAATATTCTTTTTGTCTATGGAGCTTGTTTTGTCGCCAAAGCACCTTTTGCATAATACGCGCAATATCATCAGTGCCCGATATGTATTTGTCTTCGTCTTTTGGTAGTCTAACGGTCATGGTTTAAAGATAGAGAAACAATGCATTTTACTAATTGGTCTGATTATTTTTCTTCGTTTAACTCAATAAACAAAGTTTTGTTGTTTTAGAATTATTTTGGTAATTGCTTATATATCGCAAGTTAAAAGCATAATTAAGTATGGCTGAAGACAAATTCAAACCCTTTTTGAATAATGGAGTTTCAAATATTACGACGACTGCAGAGCTGTATTTGCAAATTTGGCAACATTAAACAATGTTACGGTTCATCTCTGGATCAAAAGCTATATATGGTAAACAAGTACCGCACCATATATTGATCAAGCTAAAACATATTTTATGGATGCTCACAATTCAAATTGGAGATCTTCTGGACTGCTTTATTATTATAGTTTCTTGAATCTTGCTAAAGCATTAACGGTAACAAGTAGATTTTTGAGAAGAAATTATTTGTCAACAAATAGTGTATTCCATGGACTGTCTGCACAACCGCAAAATATTAATCGAATTATTGATTAAGAGTTAGAAATACACCCAAAAATTACTAGAAATAAAAGAAATGTTTTTGCGATATTTTATAAGGCAATTACGGGAAATGAATGGCCATTTAGTGATACTACTAAAATTAAGGTAAAGGACTTTCTTCCATACTGTCAGGATATTGAATATGAAACCTCTCAATTTTATGGATTCAACCCCTCCATAATCCCTTTGTTTTCCTTAATAAGAAGCAACGAGAGTAAAACTTGGTTTGAAATGTCTTGTGCTAGTTCAGACTTACAACTAATTACAGATAAATCTACCTGATAAATTATACACGATAGTACCTAGTAGGTTTATCAATAATCAAGATAAAATTGATTGGTAGAATTGTTATGATTTCCATCCAACTCAGTTTTCAAGAAAATCATTGATAGATTTTACCATTAGAGATCATTCTACAACTGCGAGGCAAATTGACCTATATTATAGTATTCCAGAAGCAGAAAATGCATTAAAAGACTTCTTTGGGTTTCGTCCGTATTTTGAATATCCTGATCATCATTGGCACTTTGTTCCTAAATTAAAACTTAACAATATTGATTTGGTGTGGAGACCGATTCTTTCAGATTATTTATTTGCGTTTGTTTTAAGTACAATTTTAAGATATCACCCTTATTTGTTTTATAAGAATCCAAAGGATAATTTTATTGGTGAAGCCTGGTGTAGTCAAGCCGCAATAACTACATTACGCCAATTTTTAATGAGTTTCACAAATCCTTCACTTAGATTAAATGCATGATTCAAAGAATCATAATGTTATAAAACGAAGATTTGTAGGAATTGGCACAACACAAAATGCCCCCCTGAGGATTTAACCTCAGGGACCAGGGATTAATTTTTAAAAAGCTTTATACTTAAATTTTTGCCCACCAACCGATGCATCGGCCATAAGACCAGCTTTGGGCAGGGCAAAAACAGCTACACCATCTTTATATTTGGCCTCAAAGGCAATTCCAGATTTCAAGGCTACCGCAGAGGTTTCCGCAGCAAATTGGAATTTTTCGGTTTTAAAACGTTGTAGGTCCACATCGGTTTCAAAGAAAATCACCTCGATGATCGCCTGTCCACCAGCTTGTAGGCCAATGTTCAGTTTTTTAAGGTCTGCCATGCCCACGGCCCCCCCATTTTCATAAACAACACCGTTGCCGGATGCACCGCCGATAATAAATCCACCCTTGCCAACATTGGGGAAGATGACATATCCGGCAGATTCATCAAAAAAACGTTCTAAACCTGGACTTGTTTTCAATAGGGTTGCCTTCGCTTTTTTGGCATCGGCCATTATTTTCTTATCTTTTTTACTCTGTGCTATAGCATTTGTACCTACTAATAGCACGGCAATTATTAGGAATGATTTTATCAGTTTCATATTTATTGTTTTTTGTATTCACTCAAAGTTAGAAAACCTAGTCGCGGATTTTAGGATAGGCTTTCCCAATAATTGTTAAGAAAAGCATTTGAGTTAAGATTTTTCTGATCGAATCAACTTGCAATAGAGAACAGCTATGTTTTAATAGTATTTTAATATCAAACCTCTATGATAAGGGAGTGTGATTTTGTATTTTTAGTAATCTGAAAATCTATTTAAAAACAACTATAAGATCATGAGTAAAGAATTGGCAAATGGAGCAGACGAAAGTATGTGCCCATTTTTAAACGGCGAAATGAAGCAAGCTGCCGGTGGAGGAACCTCCAACCGAGATTGGTGGCCCAATATGTTGAATTTGAACATTCTTAGGCAACATTCATCACTTGCAGATCCAATGGATGAAGATTTTGATTATGCAAAGGAATTCAAATCCTTGGACCTAGAAGCGGTCAAGAAGGATTTAGCGGATTTAATGACGGATAGTCAAGATTGGTGGCCTGCGGATTATGGACACTACGGACCATTTTTCATACGTATGGCATGGCACAGTGCTGGTACTTACCGTATCTCGGACGGAAGAGGTGGCGGTGGAACGGGAAACCAACGTTTTGCTCCGTTGAACAGTTGGCCCGATAACGCCAACTTGGACAAAGCAAGATTATTGCTATGGCCTATCAAACAGAAATATGGTAAAAAGATTTCTTGGGCAGACCTTATGATTTTGGCCGGTAATGTGGCTCACGAGAGCATGGGGCTAAAAATGTTTGGCTTTGCAGGAGGCCGTAAAGATATATGGCAGCCCGAAGAAGATATCTACTGGGGCTCTGAAAAAGAATGGTTGGACAATAAGGAACGATACAATCAAGATGGAGAACTTGAGAAACAAATGGGCGCTGCCCATATGGGATTGATATACGTTAACCCAGAAGGACATAATGCCAATCCAGACCCTGTAGAGGCGGCCCACTATATAAGGGAGACCTTCGGTCGAATGGCAATGAATGATTATGAAACTGTAGCTCTTATTGCAGGTGGACATACCTTTGGAAAAACCCACGGTGCCGCTTCCGATGCAGAATACTTGGAGCCAGAACCAGCGGGAGCTCCTATGGAGATGCAAGGTATGGGATGGAAGAATAATTTTGGTACGGGAAAAGGTTCCGACACCATCACCAGTGGTCTGGAAGGGGCTTGGACCGATACACCAACCCAATGGAGCCACACCTACTTGAAAAACTTATTTGGGTATGAATGGGAACTGACAAAGAGCCCAGCAGGAGCCTGGCAATATCAACCCAAGGATGGTGCCGGTGCAGGAACGGTCCCCGATGCTCATGACCCAAGTAAAAAACATGCACCGTTTATGTTGGTGACCGATTTGTCATTGCGCATGGATCCTGATTATGAAAAAATCTCCAGACACTTCTTGGAAAACCCCGAGGAGTTTGCCGATGCCTATGCACGTGCTTGGTATAAACTGACGCACCGTGATATGGGACCTGTTTCTCGATATTTGGGACCAGAAGTGCCAAAGGAAGAACTGATTTGGCAAGACCCGGTTCCTGCGGTAGACCATGATTTGGTCGATGATAAGGATATAGCGGAGTTAAAGGCCAACATTTTGGCTTCTGGTTTGAGTATTTCCGAATTGGTAAGCACAGCTTGGGCCTCAGCTTCCACCTACAGGGATTCTGATAAGCGTGGAGGTGCCAATGGAGCACGCGTACGCTTGGCTCCCCAAAATCAATGGGAAGCGAACAATCCAGAACAATTAAAAAAGGTGTTGGATACCTTGGAGCAAATTAAAGATGAATTCAATAAAGCCCAGTCAGGGAACAAAAGAATATCCTTGGCAGATTTGATTGTACTTGGTGGGTCTGCAGCTATTGAAATGGCTGCAAAAAATGCCGGTAAAAATATTACCGTTCCATTTACTCCAGGTAGAACAGACGCTTCTACTGAACAAACTGATATAGAGGCTTTTGAGGCTTTGGAACCACTAGCCGATGGTTTTAGAAACTTCACAAAAATGATGTTCAGTGTTCCTGCCGAAGAATTGTTGGTGGACAAGGCTCAACTTATGACGTTGACCGCCCCCGAAATGACGGTCCTTGTTGGAGGTATGAGAATGTTGGGAACCAATCAAGATGGCTCCAAAAATGGGGTGTTTACAGATAAATCTGAAACCTTGACCAACGACTTTTTTGTAAATCTTTTGGATTTGGGAACCGAGTGGAAAGATGTTTCTGGTGATGAACAATTATTCGAAGGTAGAGACCGAAAAACTGGCCAAGTAAAATGGACAGGTACTCGGATAGATCTTGTTTTTGGTTCCAACTCCGAACTCCGCGCCATTGCCGAAGTTTATGGATGTGGCGATTCCCAAGATAAATTCTTGAAAGATTTTGTGGCCGCTTGGACCAAAGTAATGAACCTTGATCGCTTTGATTTGGATTAATTAATCCATTCAGAGTAAAAAATAGAAAGGAAAATTAATTTCAAATGCTGCCATGACCAATAAGGTTGTGGCAGTTTTTTTATAACTTTCAAATAGCTATGAAACAAAAAGAGGAACTCTTCAATCAAATACGCAACGGGAGCTCACAATCTGTTGAAAACCTATTGGAAAACAACCCGAATTTTTTGGAGACGAAAGATGAAAGGGGATCCACACCATTATTGTTGGCGGCTTATTATGGGCATGAGGATATTGTAGAACTTCTATTGAGCAAAGGAGCCCAAGTGGATGCTTTGGACGGTTCAGGAAATACTGCTCTAATGGGTGTTTGCTTCAAAGGGTTTACCAGCATTGCACAAAAATTGATCGATGCAGGGGCCAATGTCAGCCAAAAAAATGCCATGGGAGCCACCTGTCTCATCTATGCTGTAACCTTCAATCGTAAAGATATCGCTGAACTTCTCTTAAAAAAAGGTGCGGATGCCTCTGTAAAAGATGCCAGAGGGAAAACTGCAATGGACCTTGTTCTGGAGCAGGGAAATAAAGAAATGGAAGAAATTTTAAAAAAATACTAGATGTCCACAACTTTGAACATTGCCTTGATTCAAACTGATTTGCACTGGGAAGATCCAGTTAGCAACAGGAAAATGTTTGAAGAAAAAATAGGTGGTATTCCCGATAAAGTAGATTTGATAGTATTACCAGAAATGTTTACAACAGGTTTCACAATGAAGCCTCAAAACATTGATATTTCCGAAGGGGATATCACGGTAAAATGGATGCAGCGAATGGCACAAGATTACAGGGTAGCACTTGTTGGAAGTATCATTTTTCAGGAAAATGGCAAATTCTTTAACCGTTTATATTTTATTTCATCAGAAGGAGAAATAGAAACGTATGACAAAAAGCACACTTTTACCTTGGCTGGTGAAGATGAAGTTTACGAAGCAGGCAATGAAAAACTCATTTTTGAATACAAAGGATTCAAAATTTGTCCCATGATTTGTTATGACCTTCGGTTTCCGGTTTGGGCTAGAAATACCGAGGATTACGATTTGTTGATCTATGTGGCCAATTGGCCCAAAAAAAGAATCAATGCTTGGGATACCCTTCTTAAAGCAAGAGCTATAGAAAATATGGCCTATTGTATCGGGGTAAATCGAACAGGAAAGGATGGTTTGGATTTTCAATATCCTGGACATTCCGCAGTTTATGATGTACTGGGCGAGCCATTGGCTTTTTCCAAGGATGAAGAGATTATTTATGCCACTTTAGACAAAAAACATATTGAGTCTACTCGAAAAAAATTAAGGTTTTTGGAAGATCGGGACCGTTTTAGTTTGAAAGGATAAAGGTTTCTTCCTTTTCCCAGTTGGCCCGAATTTCAATAACACCCGGGTAATAGCTTACCTTTTCAGGTTGGATTTTTTCAAGATAGTTACCTGTATCCATCTTGCCATTTCCATTTCCATCCAATACGACACGGGCTATATAGTTGCCCGGATCTAAATTATTGAATTCGAAAATTTGGGATTCAGAAGCAAAAATCTCCCGTTTCACCTCTCCTTTTTCGTTGGTCAATTGCACGATTACGGGAAAGGTTACAGCACCACCCAAAACCATTCTTAGATTACCATAATCAGCAAAACTTCCTGTGGACAAATTGTAGTCCAACGTATCATTTTGTACTCCGAAGAAATCGGTAATGGCCCCTGGTAAAAAGGAAAAGGAATATTTTTGATTGGGCTCCAATTCAAAAGCAAAATCGATTTTGTTTTTCAAGGTGTCCAATTCATAGGTGTAAGTTGCAGGAATGGAATCGCTGATATTCAATGATATATTGCTGGTGTCCAAAGCGACAATCGGCGTGTTGGACAAAACACTAAATGTATCTTCAAAATTAAGTTTTCCGCTAATCGATGCAGTAAGTTTTAGAGAATCTATGGGTAGCTCCCGTATTTTTACTGTAAAAGTGTCTAGAACCTGTGCCTTCTCATTCTGTACTATAAAATTAATGGAATCTAAATCGGTTGGAGTGAACCAGTAATTTAGGGTGTCTTTATCCCGTTCTTTTAATATGGTGGTCTTAACAGAGTCGGGAAGCGAAGTCAGGGTTTCAATATTCATATTCCTATAATCCCCCTGATACCCAAAAATAATTTTATTTTTGGCAACTAAGCTTGGCACAGAAGTTTTATAATTTAACTGTTCCCGAAATAGGTTCAGTAAGTAAATGGAATCCGTTGGAATTATAATGGTATCCTCTATAAACCCAATTTTATCTTGCCCTTGGTCGAACATGTTGTTCTTGTTTACATCTTTTAGGCCAAACAACGCATATTTTCCAGCTTTCAGGTTTCTTAATTCAAAAAGGGGCAAGCTATCTCCTGTATTGGTAATATACAACGGGGGTTCTTTGTATATGGTGGAATCATTATAGGTGCTGTCTAATTCATAGAGCATTACACTTATAAATTCATCTGCTTTTCGGTTAACAGCATCTTTTACTGCACCGGAAACCGTAAGCGAATCAAGATAATCCCCAGTGGAGAACACATAACTTAAAAAGCTATTGGGATTTCCTTCGTTATTGTCCACAATACTTTGTCCAAAATTAATGGTGTAGGTGGTGTTTTCCCGAAGCGTATCTTTTATTACTACCTCAATATACTTGCTGGGTGCCCCCATAGGAGTTATTTCGGCCGGGTTCTTAAATGGAGGCGAAACTACTAACTGGTTTTGCACATCTTCCAACTTGATAAGTTCATCAAAGTAGAGACGTATTTTTTCAGCCTTAAAGTTGGTAGTAAAATTTGCCGGTTCGGCCCTTATCAGTTCTGGGGGTGTAACATCTTTTGGACCACCGCTGGGAGAACCCCGCTTAGCACATTGCCATAGAGCCAATGCCATAAAAGCGAAAAAAAGAAGTCCCAACAATTTTTTTAAGTACACCATGCCTAAAAATAATGTGGAACAAAGAAACAACTTATTTGAAAACTGGAATGCCGCATTAATAAATTTTAACCCTCTGGTACCATGGCCGTACTCAATACCGAAACCTCCACTTCTTTTTGTTGGAGAAGTGTTTGTGGGCACGATTCAATGGTAGCTCCCGTAGTGATGACATCGTCCACCAAAAGCACATGTTTAAACGTTCTCCCATTTGAAGTATTTAGTTTGAAGGCATCTTTTGAACTTTCCCACCGCCATTGTCGGCCTTTTTTGGTCTGGGTCTTTATGTTTTTTACTTTGATCAGCCAATCATCACAATATTCTGCTCCAATATTTTCTGCTATTTTATGGGCAAATTGAGCCACTTGATTGTAGCCCCGTTTTTTTTGTTTTTTGGGATGTAAAGGAACAGGTACCACGACATCAATGTTTTTAAGGTGTTCATCTTCCTTTAAAAGTGCTCCGCACCAGTCACCAAAAAAGCTTCCGATTTGCTCCTGATTTTTGTATTTGAGCCAGTGCAATAAATTTTTTACTAGTCCATTTTTTGAGAAAAAAACAAAAGAAGCAGCTTTTTTAATAGGAATTCTACCATAAAATATACGGCCCACTTCATTTTCTTCCAGATAGTTATGATCGGTGAGTGGCACATCGTGTCGACAAACGGCACACAAAATGTGCTCTTCCCTAAATAATTGCGTATTACATCCAAAACATACCCTTGGCAATAGGATGTTGTTAATCTCGTTTATTATCTTAGCCAACCTTTTTGGTGTCAAATCTTTTACATTATTAGAGTAGACTGTCAACCCCATGAACTCCCAAGATAACAATTTCAACTACAAAATTATCTTTGCCGCAATGGCAGCGGTTATTGTGGGGATTCTTATTGCCTTTTATTACAGCTACGCACAATCCAAAAACCAAATGATTTATTTGGAAGAGGAAAAGGGACTTTTGGTAAAAGATTTAACATTGATGAGAGCTGAGGTTGATCGTTTGTCAGGTTTAAACGAAGTCAACGAAATCGAATTGCAAACTTCTCGCTTCCGAGTACAACAATTGCTCGACTCTGTGGGAAGATTAAACTTTAGCATAACCAAATTGAAGGAGACCAGAAAGGAACTTCGCAAATTGGAAGTGCGCTTTGACAGCCTAAAACTCAAGAACAACTTTCTTCGGTACAACAATAGCTTATTGGCCAGCAAGTACGATGAGACCTTAAAACAGTTGGAAGAACTGCGGGGCAGGGCCAATAATATGCAACAGACAGAATCTTTGCTGCGCGAGACCAATAAGGAACTTACTAGGGAACTCCGAATAAAAAGCTATCTAAAATTGCAGGATGCCGAAGGTAGCGGATTTAGGTTAAGGGCAGGCAGACCCATCAAGACCAATAAGGCTTCAGTAATAGAGAAGTTGAGAGGGTGTGTCACTATTCTAAGTGATCCCAATTCAGATGGAGATATTAAAGTGCTCTATCTTCAGTTTTTGGGCCCAAACATGGCCGTTATCGAGGATAATGCCAGCACTATATCAGTTAGTGGTAACACCTACAGTAAAAGAGTAGAGATTGTATATACTGGAAAGGAAATCAGTATTTGTGATGCTATCACTGTTCCAGAAGGCTCTTTGCCCGAGGGAATTTATACCCTAAATGTCTTTGAAGACGAAAGATTGTTGGCTTCTACTGAATTTCAACTGAAATAGCATACTTCTTTTTGGGTAAAATTCTATTTTTGCCCAATGGCAAATCAGGAAGACATTTTTAAGAAGGTTATCTCCCACGCAAAGGAATACGGATATGTATTTCAATCCAGTGAGATTTATGATGGACTTAGTGCAGTTTACGACTATGGTCAAAACGGAGCTGAGCTAAAGAAGAACATTCGCGAATATTGGTGGAAGGCCATGGTGCAGCTCAACGAGAACATTGTGGGCATCGATGCCGCCATATTTATGCATCCAACTACTTGGAAGGCTTCGGGCCACGTGGATGCCTTTAACGACCCTTTGATTGATAACAAGGATTCCAAAAAAAGATACCGTGCCGACGTTTTAATCGAGGATTATGTCGCCAAGATTGAAGCCAAGATTGAAAAAGAGGTAAAAAAGGCTGCCAAACGATTTGGCGATAGCTTCGACAAAGAACAATTCCTTGCGACCAATAATAGGGTAATAGGCTATCAGGAAAAGGCTGATAGTATCCTAAAACGTATGGGAAAATCTCTCGAGAATGAAGATTTGGCCGATGTAAAAGCCTTGATCGAGGAATTGGAGATTGCATGCCCACTTTCAGGGTCTAAAAACTGGACCGATGTCAAGCAGTTCAACCTAATGTTTGGAACCAAGTTGGGAGCATCTGCCGATAGTGCCATGGACCTGTACCTTCGTCCAGAAACCGCACAAGGTATATTTGTCAACTTTTTGAACGTCCAGAAAACCGGAAGGATGAAGATTCCGTTTGGGATTGCCCAGACAGGTAAAGCCTTCCGTAACGAGATTGTAGCCCGTCAGTTTATCTTCCGTATGAGAGAATTTGAACAGATGGAAATGCAATTCTTTATAAAACCAGGTACCCAAATGGAGTGGTACGAAGCTTGGAAAGAAAAACGTATGAAGTGGCATCTTTCCCTTGGAATGGGTGAAGACAATTACCGTTTCCACGACCATGAAAAATTGGCCCACTACGCCGATGCCGCTGCTGATATCGAATTCAGGTTCCCATTCGGATTCAAGGAGTTGGAGGGAATCCATTCCCGAACCGATTTCGACTTGAGCAAGCATGAGGAATTCTCAGGTAAAAAACTCCAATATTTTGACCATGAGGAAAACAAGAGCTATACTCCTTATGTGTTGGAAACTTCCATAGGATTAGATCGTATGTTCTTGGCGGTGTTCTCCAATTCATTGCAAGAAGAGGAACTTGAAAATGGTTCAACGCGTACTGTACTTAAGATTCCAGCAGTTCTTGCGCCTAACAAGGTAGCTGTACTTCCACTGTTGAAAAGAGATGGTCTTCCTGAAGTTGCCCAAAAATTGGTGGATGAGCTAAAATGGGATTTCAATGTTGATTATGATGAAAAGGATGCCGTAGGTCGTCGTTATCGACGTCAAGATGCGGCAGGAACACCATTCTGTGTCACGGTTGACCATCAAACATTGGAAGACGAAACGGTTACCATTAGGCATAGGGATACTATGGAGCAAAGTCGTGTGAAACTTTCGGAGGTGAAGGATATCATCTCCAAAGAAGTGGATATGCGCTATTGGTTACAGAAAATCTAAGGTTTAGAACAAGCCTGTAATTTCACCGTCATCATTGATGTCGATTCCTTCGGAGGCTGGATGCGCTGGCAATCCGGGCATGCGCATAATGTTACCTGTTATCGGAATCAAAAAACCAGCACCAACGGCAATTTCAATTTCTCGCACCGTAATAATAAAATCCTTGGGTCTGCCCAACAGTTTTGGATTGTCTGACAGGGATTTTTGTGTCTTGGCAATACAAACGGGCAATTGATCTAGACCAAGGTCAGTAATTTTTCTTAAATCAGCTTTGGCTTTGGAGGTGTAATCCACGTATTCTGCACCATAAATTTCGGTAGCGATGGTCGCTATTTTATCTTTCACGGTTGATTTCCAATCATAAAGGGGTTTAAATTCCGAAGCTTTGGATTCTACGGTTTCAATAACTGATTTGGCCAAATCTTCTGCACCTTCACCGCCGTTTTCCCAAACATTGGCAACGGCTACTCGAACACCTTTTGATACCGCTAATGCTTTAATTACCGCTATTTCTTCATCTGTGTCCGAAACAAATTTATTGATGGCAATCACGGGAACCACATTGAATTTTGCAATATTTTCCAAATGCTTCTCCAAATTGGGAAGGCCTTTTTTCAAAGCTTCCACATTGGGTTCTGTCAAGGATTTTAAATCTGCGCCACCATGGTATTTTAAGGCGCGAATGGTAGTGGTAAGCACAACGGCCTTAGGTTTTAAATGGGCACTTTGACATTTGATATCAAAGAATTTTTCAGCTCCCAAATCAAATCCAAATCCAGCTTCCGTAACGGTATAATCGGAATGGGACATACCCATCAAGGTAGCGATTACAGAATTGGTTCCCTGTGCAATATTGGCAAAAGGACCACCATGGATAATGGCAGGGTTCCCTTCTATTGTCTGCACTAGATTGGGCTTTATGGCATCTTTTAGTAAGGCTGCCATGGCACCTTCAGCTTTCAAATCTTTGGCGTATATAGGTTTTTTGTCGTAGGCATACCCCACAAAAATGTTTCCCAATCGCTTTTTTAGGTCGCTCAGGCTTTCGGCCAAGCAAAGTATGGCCATAATTTCGGAAGCCGCCGTAATATCGAAACCGGTTTCCCTAGGCACGCCCGAAGCTGTACCGCCAAGTCCTACGATAATATGGCGCAGAGAACGGTCGTTCATGTCCATAACCCGTTTCCAGCCTATGGTTCTGGGGTCAAGGCGTAAAGAATTGATCTTACTCTGAATATTATTGTCAATAATGGCCGATAATAGGTTGTGCGCCTTTTCGATGGCGGCAAAATCACCTGTAAAATGCAGGTTGATATCCTCCATGGGCAATACTTGGGAATAGCCGCCTCCCGTAGCGCCTCCTTTGATTCCAAAAACAGGTCCCAACGATGGTTCCCTTAAAACCACAGTTGATTTTTTATCCAAACGGTTCAGTCCTTCGGAAAGTCCGATGGACATGGTTGTTTTTCCTTCCCCAGCAGGGGTGGGGGAAATGGCTGATACCAAAATAAGGTTACTTTCTTGAGCTTTTTCTCGATTTATGGCTTTTAACGGAAGTTTTGCCTTGTATTTACCGAACATTTCAATGTTCTCAGGGTCGATTCCAAATTTTTCTGCAATGGTAGAAATGTGTTTCAAAGAAACACCTTTGGCGATTTGTAAATCGGTCATAGTGTAGTTTTTTATGCGCATGGGAAACAAAGGTTTTCCCCAAAAATGATACACAAGATACTATAATTAGAGGAGTAAAACTATGACATATGTAACCCTTGGGAGAACTAATCCACTCTGCGGCCTTGGGTAGTGAAGGAAAGTCCTTGTTGTCCCGATGTTGAAATCATGACACCTTCAAAATAGGGTTTGTGGGAGTTGGGTTTTATAGACCATTGAAAAAGGAAATTGGCCCCTGTTCCACCCGATCGGTCTTTTTCATCAATCACAATTTCTACGGTTTCCATCGGTTTAATGTAGATTGGCTCCTCAAAATAAGTTCTTATGGAATTGCCCTTTGTATCAAAATACTCTGCTTTATTGATGTAAATGGTATCCTTCAGGTTAGTGTTCCGCATACTAATAGTGCTGGTGAGGTTATGTGTTCGGTGTTCCGTTTCACTATAAATTTCGGAATAAACCGAAAGGTAAGACGTCCCATTCAACAAAGAATCTTGTTCAGGGATATTGGCGGTACGATTGCTCCAGTTTATTGGGTCAATGGAACTCACCTCTTTCTTGGTTTTTTCGGCACAGGAAAGAATTAGAAGGGATAAAATAAGAGGAAAAAAAATCTTGGTCATATACTTCGCAATAGGTTAACTAAGATAGGGATTACTTGTCAACCCTTAAGAAATCTACTTTAGTTATTTAATCAATACGCTATGCTTTCTGTTTTTTGAACAGCAAATAGGAATGGGCAACAGGAATCAAAACCATTATGGCAATGCTACCCATAAAAATAATGACATTAATTTTTTCATTAAAGATTAAGCTGCTAAGGATGACTATTAAACCACCAATAAACCAAATTTTACCAGCGAGTTTATGGGTTTCTTTCCAAACACCCTCGCTTTCCAAGCTCCAGGGAGTACGAATACCGATAAAATAATTTGGCTTAATAGTCTTAAAGTAGTTGCCAAATATGATGAAAAGGACTCCACATAACAACAAAACATAATTGGAGTTGGCAAAAGATTGGTTTTTAGCAGTATAAATAATAAACAGCGCCAGAATCGACATAAACGTAGTGATGACCAATTTTAAGGTATCGTATTTCTTTCCCATTTTTTGAATCTGTTTTTTTGGGTCAATATAGGGAACTGCCAAAAAAATCAGGTAGATAAGCAGGGAAGTTAGAACAGGGATTAAGATAAGTTCCGATTTATCTCCGTAGCGGTCTACCTCTCCTTTAATGTTATAATGTAGTGGAACTTCAGCGGGCAGTTGGTTCCAAATATAGGCCAAGTATAAAAAGGGCAATAGCACAATGCCAATCAAGGGTAGTTCCTTTTTTAATTTCATATTTTATTTTTTTAAGGTTAGTATCCAGTTGAGCAAATCTTCCAAAATAGTGGTGTTGAGGGAGTATTCTACAAACTGACCTTTTTTTTCGCTGATGACAAGGTCTGCTTGTTTTAGTATATCCAGATGATGTGAAATACTAGGTTTGGAAATATGGAACCGTTCGGCAATTTCGCCGGCATTCATGTCTTTTTCCTTGAGAAGTTCTACAATTCCTCTTCGGGTTTCATCATTAAGCGCTTTGAACAGTGAGTTCATTTTAATTAGTTATTTAGATAAATATCTAAATATTATTTGATATTTCAAAAATATTAAATTGAGTTATAAGATTTTAATAGGAAGTTCTGGTTAAAGAACCTCGATTGATATACTAAAGATTACTGATACTGCACTCAATAAGGAATCTAATTTATGGTGCAGTTGGTACTTTTCCCTGCTCGTTTAAAATACCCTCCATTTTTAGGTGCGTGATTACCGGTTTTTTGGCCATACGGACCAAGCTTACGTGATCAAAGGCCATAGAGTCCTGTAGGTTTTGACTGCCTCCAGTGGTACCCAAAATAGTATAGCTATGTCCTTTGCGCATTTGGTTTGAAAAGGAGTGGAAATGCCCGTTGATTACGGTGTATTCACGGTTAGTCAATACATCTTCCAAAGGTCCAAGACCTTTTTCGTCTTCACGCATCCAAAGTGGTTTATGCATGAGGACAAAAGTCCATTTTACATTCGGATTAGCTTCCAGTACTTCTGTAAAGTAATCCAATTGGGCTTGGCTCATCCCACCTATCCTACGTTCAGGCATGTTGTAATATTCCGATTCTTCATAGGTGCCTTCAATTTCGCCATCAATGATTTTTAATGCTTTGGCCCGGGCCTTATAGATTTCCATCATACGTTCTTCTTCATAATCTTCGGAATCCATCATCAAAAACAAAACATCTTCATATATAAAATGATAGTAGCGGGGTCCAAAACGGTTTTTCCAGAACTCCCTCATGGTAGGGTTGGTGAGGTCGTGGTTGCCGCCCAAATGAAAGAAAGGCATGTTGAGTTTAGCTGTACGGTCATCAAATGAATCCCATTCTTTGGCAAGTTGTTCTTTATCTTCTGTGCCACCATCTATCAAATCCCCTACACTGAGCACAAAAGTGGGGTCCAACATGTTCAATTGTTGCACTGCTGTGGCATAAACCCCTTCTCTTTCCCCTCCGTTGAGGTCAGAAATAATGGCAAACGTAAAATCGTCTTCTGTGGATTCAAACGTTTCGCTGGTCCAAGGTTTGGGCCCTGTGTTTACATCGTGCACGAACTTTGAGACTTCTTGTTTAACTGTAGGTTCTACGTTTTGTTTACATCCAATTAAGGCCAATAAGGCAAGGAAAAAGAGAACGTTTGTTTTCATTGTTTTTAATTTTTTCTATAATCTAATGCAGGTTTTCTATCACCCAATAAAGCTTCGTATTTAAAATCGGCCCCTCTTCTTTCGTTGAATTCCGCCTTGATTTCTTCTAAAAGCTTTGGGTTTTTGAACAAGTCCATTGCAGATAACGCAATGGTTTTTGCAGCCACCATCATTCCTTTAAAACCAATGTCGGTTCCACCAGCTGCAACGGCTTGCCAACTGTGTGCAGGTGTTCCTGGAACCCAGGTTGCTGTATTGACCGCCCCGGTTGGAGTATTCCAACTAACATCACCAGTATCCGCTGAGGCTTTACCATAAGTAAATTTCATGGGTTGAATTTCACCAGCGCTTTCAATGGGTTTGGGTGCTCCCAAAGTTTTTTGAATTTCTTTGGCGAAGGCTACTTCCTCTTCAGTATAATCTACGCCACCAACAATGGTCATGTTACTATGCATTAACTTTGCAAGTGCTTCATTGGGTAATTTTTCATAAGTACCACCAATAATCTCATAGGTCATTTCGGTTTCGGTCCCAATAGCGGCACCTTCAGCAGCTTTTACCACCCTGTCCCAAACAGCTTTTACCTCTAACCTGTTGGAATGACGTATTACATAATACACTTCGGCCTCCTTGGGAACTATATTTGGCGCATCACCACCTTTGGTGATTACATAGTGAATACGAGTGGGTTCGGTTGTATGTTCACGGAGCATGTTCACCAAATCGTTCATTCCTTCCACGCCATCCAATGCAGAACGACCCAGTTCTGGAGCCATGGCGGCATGGGAAGACTTTCCTGTAAATCGGAACTTACCGGAAATAGTGGCCAGATTGGTACTAGGGTTGGATGCATTCCTATCACCCGCGTGCCAAGAAACGATGGCGTCCACATCATCAAAAAGTCCTGCACGGACCATGTATACTTTTCCTGAACCGCCTTCTTCGGCAGGTGTTCCATAAAAACGTATGGTACCAGATTTGCCAGACTCTTTTAAATAGTCATTGGCAGCAATGGCAGCTGCCATGGAGCCTGTTCCAAACAGGTGGTGGCCACAAGCTTGCCCAGGAGCTCCGGCTACTCTTGCTTTTCTAAAAGGAACGGCATCTTGAGACATGCCGGGAAGGGCGTCAAATTCACCTAGCACTCCAATCACTGGACTTCCTGAACCATAGGTTGCCGTGAATGCTGTTGGGATTCCTGCTACACCTTTTTCAATAGTGAAGCCTTCTTTTTTCAATTCTGATTGAAGTAGGGCCGAGCTGTTTTCTTCCAAATAGCCCAGCTCGGGATTGGTCCAAAGTTCTTTGGCAATTTCTTTGTAGTGATCTTTTTTGGCGTCTAGGTCGGCAATAATCTTTTTCTTGTCTTTTTGTGCGAAGCTAATTGTTGAAATCAGAATAAGGGCTAAACTGAGTATTAGAGGTTTTTTCATTGTAATAGTTGGTTTTGGTTGGTAATCGCAATTGTCTCAAAGATAATACTTAAACCTAAGAAGGCATTGGTTCCGAACCAATCCCTTTGGATTATTGTAAAATCCGAAAATGAATCACTTTTTCTTGATAGGAACCCAAAACTCTTCCTCAGATTCCGAGTGTTCCCCTTTGTATTTGTCGCCCATAAGTGCAAAATAGGGTCGGCTATCTATTTCATATTCCGAATTCGGGAGCCATTCAGAGTAGATGTATCTGAAAGTTTTCATGGCTTCACTAGGTTTTCCCTTGTATGGGAACACGGCATATAATCCCTCAGGAATGGTCAAGCTTTGCATGCCCTTGGGTATTTCCTCTATTTTGGAAACAGCAATGGCAGCCCACTTTTCAAATTGGCTTGTGGGGTCAAAATTTTGAAAAAATGTAGTGGTGGGATAAATTTCCACTGCGTAGTTATCATTGTTGATCGAGTGTTCTATTTCAATTTTACGGGGAGAAAAACTCTGCCACAGTTTATACGTGTTATTGTTGGCAAAAGAGGTAATTGATTTTTTACCGACCAACATGGTGGCAGGCAAGGTTTGTATTCTTGGGGTCATGTACAACGATTTAAAAAACATAGTTTACTTGCAAACCGCCAAAATAATTTCGGCCATTTCCAGGATAATAGTACCTGGGTTGTGCCCCGCCGAAACCAACGGCATTGATCAATACGGATTGGGCATAATTGCTATCAAAAATATTATTGATTCCGGCATTCAACCCCAAATTGACATGAGATGAAATAGCGGTTCGGAACCCTAGCTTGGCATGGAACACATTAAAGGAATCGCTACTGATTGAATTGGCATCAGTCATGGGAATTTCATCCACAAATTGGTGTGTCAGGTTAAGTTGCAAACCATTTTTATGCCTGAAATCAATTCCCGAACTCAACCGATGTTTTGGCACTCCTGTAAGCGGATTGCCTGAATAGTCATTATCCTCATTCACAAAATCAACAAAACTATGGTCATTTAAGGTGTAACTTAAGTAAGGTGAAAATCTAATGGCCTGAGATATTTTTCCTCGGTATTGTACGTCAAGCTCAAGCCCTTGGTGACGCGTCTTTCCTGCATTTCTGCCAATGTATTGGTCTTCTCCGACACGTTGGGCCACCAGTAGGTTTTTCACGTTCATTCGGTATAATGTGATGTTGGCCGATAACCTTTTATTAAATAGAGACCATTCTGTGCCCAACTCATAGTTCACTCCTGTTTCCTGGGCAATATCTGGGTTGATGATTCCGTCTGGAGTCAAAGTTTCCTCCAAGCTTGGATTGGAAAAACCGCTACTTATGTTGGCGTAAATTTTTCCATTTTTCAGTTGATAGTTCAATCCTAGGTTTGGTAGCAAGATTGCATCAAAATCACGTATTGCCGAAGCATTGCTTTCCCCCTGATTGAACAAATCTCTAAAATCATAATGGGTCTTGTTCAAATTGAGACCCAATTGGGCGGAAAGTTGAGTTGTGATGGGATAGGTAAGGGTCCCAAAAAGATTGAACTGTCTTCGGAATTCCATATTGTTGCTCAATAGTGTTCCTTGCAAGCTACCGTTTCCATCATTTTCTTCGTACAAATTCTCAAAAGTGCCCCAATCGTATTCATCCTTGTAAAATTCGCCACCAAAGGTAAAGTCTGCTTTTCCCCAATTGCCTGTAAATCGACTCCGAATACCAAACCCATTGGTAAACTCGTCCAAAATATTGAAAGGTCTCGGTTCGTAATGATCTAAGTAGGTGTAGAAAACGCTGGTGGTGTTTTGCAAATGTTCCGAAAATTGATAGGTGTGTGAGAGCCCAGTCAAAATATATTTGTTGGCTTCGTACCCTTGTGCTGCCAACCAGTTTGATGCTGCACGAGTAGGATCCTCCTCAAAATCGGTTTGGTTAATGGAGCTCGGAATTTGAGCTGTATAGTCAATATAGTTCACCAAAAGTACGATACTGCTTTTTTGCCCTGTTCGGAACTGGGTGTTCAATAATAATCCATCACGCTGAAACTGACTGTTCTGTCTAAAGCCATCGGTTTCTAAATGGTTATAGCTAAAGCTCAAATTAAAACCATCTTCCGAATGAGAAAAGGTCAGGTTATCTTTGAGCATATTGTACGATCCCATGGTAAATGAATTGATAAGTTGGGTCTTGTCTTGAACAGACACTTTGGTGTCCAGTAAAATGGCACCGCCAAGATTGGAGCCATAAGCCGTGGACTTTGGGCCTTTAATGACCTCTACCGCACCTAAATTCTCAAAATCGTAGGCCTCAATTGTGGAGGAACCTGTGCCATTGGTCACAGGAATACCGTTAAAGTACATTCGGAGTTTATTGGTTCCGTAGGGAGTTCTTGCTCCGATGCCCCGAATGGTTATTCGGTTGGTGTTGATAGCTCCTGAGAGGATATATACACCTGAAATTTGATTGATGGCAGATGGGATATCCGTAGGATTGAATCGTTCAAATGTTTGACCAGCTATTTTTGATGAAGAAGTGATTCCTGTTGCTTTTTTAGGAATGGCATCTTGGATCAAGACCACTTCATCCAGTTGGGTTATGGAATCTTTTGTAGTGTTTTGCGCTTTAATGGTATGGAAGCAACACAAAAGTAGACCGAGCAAAAATCTATTTGTATTTTGTTGGGATCGTTTCAAAGTAAGTGAGGTTAATTTTTTAGGGTGACTGTTTTTCCTTTTTTTGCACTTTCTCGGGCTGCATCCAGTATTTCAACAACCGTCATATTGTTTTCCAGAGAAGAAAGATCGTTAGGATCCAAACTAATATTGCCCCTTATCACGGCCGCAAATAAAGAAAATGGGTCGTTGTGGGGTTGAGTGCGTTCTTCAAGGGTAATTTGTTCTTCATGGAATCCATCATAACCTTCTGCAATGCGAATGCGAAGGGTATTTCGGCTGTCGGCATAAATAGCCCCTGTGAGGCCATAAAGCTCCATGTCTTTTCTTCCGATAGGCCAGTTCCATGAAGGTTCCAGGATAGCTTGGCAATCGTTATATGTAAGTATTATCGTGGCATCATCGTCCACATTGGGGTTGTTGTTGGCTTGAAGTTGTTGGGTGACAGCGGTTACGGTATTGGGCTTTTTTCCTTTTTTAAGCCAAGTCATTAAATTCGCCCCATAACATCCAAAATCTGTTATGGCGCCACCTCCGTTTAACACTGGGTCCTGTAGCCAATCCAAAAATTCTTGATTCACACCGATTTTTACCGGACCTCGATGACCGTCGCGAACAATTACCTTGCGCAAATCGCCAATTTTTCCATTTTCAAGCAGTTCTTTGGCCCTATGGTTTGAGGGGTACCAAGTTGTTTCGTAATTGGTTAACAAATGGATGCCATATTTTTCTGCTAACGTTCTCATTTTTTTTGCGTGCCCCATATTCACGGCAAGGGGTTTTTCAACCATTACATGAATTCCTTTGGGAGCACAAGTTTGTAAGACCTCCAAATGGTCATAAATGGTCCCAAATGCGGTAACAGCTTCAGGTTTGGTGGCCGAAATCATTTCTTCCAAACTATTATAGACCAGATCCATAGAAAAACCATGTTGTTCTGCATAACGTTGTGCCAATTCCCGATTGGATTCCGCAATGCCAACAATTTCTATATCACCAATATCTTCTCTACCCAAAATCCAATGCACATGGGTATGGGTAAGACCCGCAATGCCAATTTTTAGTGGTTTGGTTTGGGCATGCCCAAAGAAAAAGTTCAAACAGCAAAAAAATAGAATGAGTATATATCGAATCATTACGGGGTTTTTAGCGAGTCCATAAAAATAGGAACTAATTGGTAAGGTTGTTCAATAGTGTTTGGGTGTTCATAATTTGGGCAAATTCATCTTTTAAATTGGCCAATTCAGCATGAAAAATAACGTCGGCACTGTATGTATTTCCATCATACCCAATTTTATCAAATGCCGCAGTGGCATCTGAAACCAAAACTACGTTGAAACCCAAATTTGAGGCCATCCTTACCGAAGTAGAAATGCAATGCTCAATGGTGAGCCCTGCAATGACCAAGTCGGAAATGCCTTGTGCTTTTAATTGTGCTTCTAAATCAGTTCCTATAAAAGCGCTGTTCACCGTTTTTTCAAATATAGGTTCATTGATTAAGGGTTGTACCGCAGGATGAAAATCGTTGCTCATTTTACTGGGATGTAGCGGTGAACTAAGGTTTGTGGAATTGTGTTTTACATGGAAAACGGGTAGTTGTTTTTCTCTGAAATAACCCAGGAGTCGACCACAATTTTCTTCTGCCTCAGGATTGTTTCGTTCTGTGCCATAATACTCCATTTCTTGGAGTGCAAGTTGGATGTCAATCAAAAGAAGTGCGGTCATGAGGATGAATTTGACCTAAAAGTACTGCAAAACAAAATAATGGAACAAGAGATTATTTTCATTGATATGCCTATTGGAAAATTCAATTTTAGGGAGCCGTCTACAATAGCTATTTTTGAACAAAATTGAACATATGAAAATTGTATCCTATAATGTAAACGGTATTCGGGCAGCCTTAAAAAAGGGGTTCATTGAATGGTTGGAGTCTGTAAGTCCTGACGTGGTCTGTTTACAAGAGACCAAAGCCATGGAAGAACAAGTGGACACCTCCATTTTTGAAGAAGCAGGATATTCGCACCATTATTGGTTCAGTGCTCAGAAAAAAGGATATAGCGGTGTGGCTTTACTATGTAAAAATGAGCCGGACAATGTAGAGTTCGGAACAGGAATAGATTACATGGACCATGAAGGACGAAATATCCGTGCCGATTTTGGCGATTTGTCCGTGATGAGCATGTATCTGCCTTCTGGAACCAATATGGATCGTTTGGATTTTAAATTGACCTACATGGACGATTTTCAAAAGTATTCAGAGGAACTAAGAAAAGAACGCCCCAATCTTATTGTATGTGGGGACTATAATATTTGTCATGAAGCCATTGATATCCACGACCCGGTTCGGAACAAGAATGTGTCAGGATTTTTGCCCGTGGAGCGCGAATGGATAGGTGATTTTATGAAAAGTGGTTTTATTGATAGTTTCAGACATTTCAACAAGGAACCCGACAATTATACGTGGTGGAGTTACCGAGCCAATGCGCGGACCAATAATAAGGGCTGGCGTTTGGATTATGGGATGGTGGCCGAGCCGTTGGAAGATAGATTGAAGCGCTCCGTGATTTTGTCCGAAGCCAAACACAGTGACCATTGTCCCATTTTATTGGAGGTTGAAAAATAACATTGGCGTAAAGACTGATGTTTTTGTTTCAGTACCTTTAACCGTCCTTAACATTAAAAGATGAAATACACCAGAATTCCAAATACCGATATCCGAATCAGTAAAATTTGTTTGGGTACCATGACCTGGGGCCGCCAAAACAATGAAGATGAGGCCCATGAACAAATGGATTACGCCCTGGACCAAGGTGTGAATTTTTTTGATACGGCCGAATTATACCCGGTTCCTGCCAAGAAAGAACTGTATGCGGTAACAGAAGAACTGATTGGGAATTGGTTTAAAAAGACAGGTAATCGGGATAAAGTGGTGCTTGCGTCCAAAATAGCTGGGCCAGGATACGCCGCCAAACACATCCGAAGTACAGGATTCAGTAAGGAATCCATTATCAGTGCCGTGGATGATAGCTTAAAGCGTTTGCAGACTGATTATATTGATTTGTACCAGCTCCATTGGCCAGAACGGAACACCAATTACTTTGGACAAAGAGGATACAATGCCCATGCTGTTGACGTCTGGGATGATAATATCCACCAAGTTTTGGAAACACTGCGTGATTTGATTGCCGAAGGCAAAATCCGTCATGTGGGGTTATCTAATGAAACCCCTTGGGGAACCATGCGCTATTTGGAAGAAAGCAAAGTGCACCAATCCCTTCCTCGTATGCGCACCATCCAAAACCCTTACAGTCTATTAAACCGACTTTTTGAAGTTGGGCTTTCCGAGGTCTCCATGAGAGAGCAGATAGGTTTATTGGCGTATTCACCGCTTGGATTTGGAGTGTTGAGCGGAAAGTATCTGACCGAAATTCCTCCAAGAAAAGCAAGGGTAACTCTATTCCCTAATTACAACAGATATAGTGGAGATACCGCTGTGCAAGCCACGGAGATGTATGCCCAATTGGCAAAAGAACATGGTTTGAGCATAGCGCAAATGGCATTGGCTTTTGTAAATACCAGACCCTTCTTGACCAGTAATATTATTGGAGCAACCAGCATGGGACAACTAAAGGAAAACATAGAAAGTATTGATGTAAATCTTTCCGATGAGGTTTTGGATGGCATTGAGAAAATCCATAAAACCATTCCTAACCCTGCACCATAATTTACTCTAACACATAAGCACGGTATTCATCACCTGAGGCCGTACCCATTTTACCACCTCCACAGGAAATTACCAGGTATTGTTTGCCATCAACTTGATAGGTAATAGGTGTAGCATAACCCCCAGCAGGAAGTTGGTCTTCCCACAGTTGTGTGCCTGTCTTCATATTGAACGCACGGATTTTTTCATCCTTGGTTGCTGCAATAAATAATACCCCACCTTTGGTGACGACGGGACCTCCATAATTTTCCAGTCCCGAAACAGGAATATTTGGGTCGTCCAAACTTTCCTCATGCCCCAAAGGCACTGTCCACAGATATTCACCAGAGTCAAGGTCGATAGCATTCAAAGTTCCCCATGGCGGTTTTACCACAGGATAACCTCTATCATCTTTGAATCTGGCGAAACTGGCCACGGAATAGGGAACATCTACTTTTAGTTTTTCCACTCTATGGTCTTTGGCCTCTTCCATATCCAATATAAAGTCTGTAATGGCATTGGTTTCCTCTTCGGAAAGATTAGGCATTCCGGGCATGGCACCACGCCCTTTTTGGATAATGGTTTTGATGGAATCGGATTCCAGACGCAATTTCACATTTTGAAGCTCAGGGATTCCGTTCAAACCCTGTAAGTTACCACCATGGCATCTAGCACAATGGATTTGAGCCAAGCTTTGTCCTATAGTTGAACCCTCTTCATCTCCGCCAATTTCTTTCATTTTAATGATCCAAGCCATTTCATTGGCATTCACGTACATTATTCCATCACGAGGGTCAAGAGCAGCCCCGCCCCATTCGGCACCACCATCGGCACCTGGGAATAGAATCACTCCAGTGGTATCCATCGGAATAAACTGCCCTTTTGATGTAATGGAGTTGAATTTTTCCAACACCGTTGGATTGTCCTCGGTTTCATTTCCTGAAACCAAATCATCAACAAAAGCAGTTCGGTTCGGGGCATACAAATCATCCTCCGTCAAAGTTTGACGCGCAAAAGGAGCTGGTTTTAACGGTAAGGGCTGAGTTTCAAATGCTTTTTCGCCAAGCAAGGTGGAACTCGGATAGGTTTTTTCTTTGATAGGGAACAAGGGCTCCCCCGTTATTCGGTTGAATACAAATACATGACCACTTTTAGTGACTTGTGCCACCGCTGGAATGGTTTGTCCGTCCCTAACAATATCTACCAAATTGGGAGGTGCTGGTAAATCACGGTCCCAAATATCGTGATGCACCATTTGAAAATGCCAAATGCGTTCACCGGTATCGGCATTTAGCGCCAAAAGGGAATTGGCAAACAGGTTGGATCCTTCGCGGTCTCCGCCGTACCAATCAAAAGCAGCCGAGCCAGTTGGGATGTAAACAATACCCTGTTCGTTGTCCAGTGCCATTCCCGGCCAGCTATTGGCGCCTCCTACTATTTTATATGCTTCGGCAGGCCATGTGTCGTAACCAAATTCTCCTGGTTGGGGAATGGTGTGGAACGTCCAGAGGGTTTCACCTGTGAGTACATCATATGCCCTAATATGGCCTGGGGAGGAACCCGGCCCTTCGCCAACTCGGGTACCTTGAATAAGTATGTTTTTAAAAACCGCCCCAGGGGTGTTGGAGACCACGGATAATTTGCTCGGGTCCCTGCCCAAACCATCTCGCAGGTCTATGCTTCCGTTGTTGCCAAAAGAGGAAATGGGTTCGCCTGTTTCAATATTGATGGCGTATAGTTTTGGTCCAGAGGAGAAAAAGATGCGGCTAGGTTCCTCGCCATCCGATTTCCAATAATTTAATCCACGGTTGAGCCCCAAACCTGATTCATCTTTGGTTTTTGGTGAAAATTTCCAGATTTCTTTTCCTGTTTTTGCGTTTATGGCGAACAGTTCGATGGCTGCATTTACCCCGTAAATTAAACCATCTATCATTAATGGGCTGGTTTGTATCTGAGTTGTTCTGCCTTCTTGTAATCCTCCACTCTTATAACTCCAAGCTAGTTTTAATTGTGAAACATTGGTCGTATCGATTTGATCCAAGTTGGAAAAGTGTGTCCGCTCCGGGTCACCCAAATAATGTTCCCAAGTGGTGAAATAGGCTTTGTTTGCTTTGTTTGAATTTGGGCTGGAACAGGAAGCCAAAATAGCTAAAGAAAGAAGAGGTAAAAATCTTTTCATGTGAAGTTTGAAAGTTTCTTAAATATAGGAAGAAACTTGCAACCACTGGCTATCCGAACAGATGAGCGACGACATCTTCAATCTTGGATACCTTTTGAATCTGTATTCCCGATTGTTTTAATCCAATCTTATTGTTTTTCGAAACAAATATGGTTGAGAACCCCAGTTTTTCAGCTTCAAGTATACGTTGATCTACCCGCTGCACTGGTCTTATTTCGCCTGCAAGTCCTACTTCGGCGGCGAAACAAATGCCTTTTTCAATTGCGATGTCCGAGTTACTGGATAGGATGGCGGCCATAACGGCCAAATCTATTGCGGGATCATCAACGGAGATTCCGCCGGTAATGTTTAAGAACACATCTTTTGCACCTAATTTGAAACCTGCCCGTTTTTCCAAAACGGCCAAGAGCATATTCAATCTTTTCGCATTGAAGCCTGTGGCGGAACGTTGAGGCGTTCCATAAACAGCGGTGCTTACCAAAGCTTGAATTTCAACCAATAAGGGTCGCATGCCTTCTACAGTGGCAGCGATGGCGGTTCCGCTGAGGTCTTCGTCATTTTTGGAAATCAATACTTCGGATGGGTTGTTCACTTCACGTAATCCACTTCCCTGCATTTCGTAAATGCCCAGTTCTGCGGTTGAACCGAATCGGTTTTTGAGGGAACGAAGAATACGATACACATAGTTTCTGTCTCCTTCAAATTGTAGAACGGTATCCACCATATGTTCCAAAATCTTGGGCCCTGCAATAGTGCCATCTTTGGTGATATGCCCCACCAAAATAACAGGGGTGTGGCTTTCTTTCGCAAATTTGATGAGCTCGGCGGTACTTTCACGGATTTGTGAAATGCTTCCTGCTGCAGATTCTATATAATCGGTGTGCAGCGTCTGAATGGAATCGATAATGACCAAGTCGGGCTCAATAGTGGAAATCTGCTGAAAAATATTCTGTGTTTTGGTTTCGGTAAGGATGTAGCAATTTTCACTGTTGGGCTGAATACGATCGGCACGCATTTTTATCTGCCTTTGACTTTCCTCTCCTGAAACATATAGAATTTTATAGGGCAGATTGAGTGCAATTTGAAGCAACAATGTACTTTTTCCAATACCTGGTTCTCCGCCCAACAAGGTCAGTGAGCCCGGTACCAATCCACCGCCCAAAACTCGGTTGAACTCTTGGTCCTTGGTGTCCAAACGGAGTTCTTTTTCTTGGGTGATTTCGGAAACACGTAGTGGTTTATTGGCCTGTTTGGCAACCGTATCGGTTTTCCAACTTTTTTTGTCCTCTTTTTGGACCACTTCCTCCACAATGGTATTCCACTCTTTGCAAGAGGAGCATTGCCCGATCCACTTGGGAAATTGGGTTCCACAGTTTTGACAAAAAAATGCTGTTTTGGTCTTGGCCATTCTTTAATTTGGGTGAAGGCCTAAAGATATGGATTTACATGGATGATTTTTTCAGATTGTTGGATTTTTGAACCATCAGATTTTTAGATGGCGCCCTTCCAATTATCTAACCATTCAAAGTTCTAGTATCCAAAGTCTGCTTTGAGAGCATCAATTTTATCAAGGGCCAAATCCTTGGTCAGAAAGTCGATTTCCTCCAATTGGAAAGATTTTTCAAATGCCTTGAATGCCTTTTTGGGTTCTCCGATGAATTCGTAATGTTCCGCTTCAAAATAGAAGCCCATCATAGTTTCGGGATATTCCTTTTTGCAAAGGTCGGCCAGAGGTTTGAGTGACTCGTAGTCTTCCTTTTTTAGACAAGCGGCATAAATAGCCATAACATCATTGAGTTCCACAGGTTTTTCAAACCCAAATAAATCTTCAATGGTTTGGTATCGGTTCTCCAAATAATTAAAAACCGGTTCCTCGGAAGTCAAAATATCTGATTTGTATTCGGCCGGTGTGATGGATCTGTAAATCCGAAAGACATTATCAAAAGCTTTACTTATCCCATAAGCAGCAATAGAGGTATGGTCTGCATTTTCGTACTCATCAAAAAAGTAATGCAGGGATTCTTTGTCAATAGATTTGATGCTGAGGTTCATTTGTAGGATACGTTGTCTATCGTCGGTGGCTTGTTTCTCCACAATCAAATTGTAAAAGATGGTCTGGTCCAGTTCCGACAAACGGGCGGGGACCCTGCTTTCCATTTCTGTGGCCAAAACTGGTGAGATACTTACGAAGGAGTTGAAAAATGAACGTTCTTTAAATAAATAATAATTTCCAAAATTGGCAGTGATATCGTATCCCACGAACATTTTAAAGGGTGCAACGTTATAACTGGTCTCCAAGTAAGGAATCAATTCGGTGCCTAAAAATTCGAAAAACTTTTTTCCTTTCTCTGTGGGTAAACCTGATACTTCTTCGTATGCGCAATCTTCCCATCGTAAATCATTTTCCAATTGGTCAACACCGACCACAATGGCTTCGGGCATACGATCAAAACGGCTTTGGAACTTTACATTGGCTACCACGAGGTCAAAAAGATGTTCTGCATCCAAAACCACAATTAATGGGTATGATTTTTCTTCGGTATAATCTTCTGGAAAATAGTAGGATACATCCCTGCGTTCCTGCAATTTAAAGGATTCAAAGATTTCCTTTTTTACTTGAGCACTTATGTTCAAGCAAGTAAAGCCTATCAGTAGAAATAGACATTTTTTCATTGGTTAAGATTTAGGCGGCTGGGGTTTACCGATTTCTATTCAATAACGGTAATACAATGAAGGATATTGTACCAAAAACTACCACCATTAAAGTCTGTGCAATCCACATGATCCATCCGAATGCATCGCCGGAAACCGAACTTATGCCATAAATACCGAGAGCAGCACTAACGGCTATGGGGTAAAGACCAATTCCACCATTGGTAGTGGACATAGCAAAAGCTCCAGCGACAAAGGCTACCAATAATTCGCCCAAGGTTAGTGTGATGGTTTCTTCCACAGTGTGTTTTATAACCCAGAACATACCAACATAAGCAACCCAGATGAAAAGTGTGTGGAAGATGAACGGCCATTTGTTCTTCATTTTGAAAACACTAAGCACGCCGTCTTGAAGTCCGTTTAAAAACCCTTTGAGTTTTAGTGCGAATGGTGACTTTGATTTACGAATGATGTAAGATGCCAAAAACAAACCAACAATCCCAACAAATAGAATTCCGATAGCACCGATAATGTTCACTCCTTTTTCTTCCAAAAAGCCGAGGATAAAATCGGTTTGTAAAAGCAAGGTGATCATGATGATGATCAAAAGCATCAATAAATCTATGACTCTCTCGGTGACGATGGTGCCGAACCCTTTTTCAAAAGGGACATTTTCATATGTGGTGAGTGCGGTGGCCCTAAGGATTTCACCGGAACGGGGAATACCCAAATTGGCGAAATAGGAAATTAATACAATAAAAACGTTGTTTGTAATCTTGGGTTTGTACCCTAGGGGTTCCAGAAGGTAATTCCAGCGCATGGCTCTTGAAATATGGCTCAATATTCCAATAACTACGGAAATAGCGACCCAAAATGGACTTGCGTTGGAAATGTAATGGATAATCTGCTCACGCTCTTCGAGTGTTGTGGAGTTGTAAGAGTACCAAACCAAAAACAACCCAAAGGCAATGGGCACAAATATTTTAAGGAATTTTTTTAGGGAATTGCCCAAAATTTACTTGAGTAGATTGGTTTCCTCGTTAGGGAACACCAATGCTGGATTAAATGTTTTTGCCTCTTCAATATCCATCCAAGCATAAGTGATAAGGATCAATACGTCACCTACGGCCACTTTTCTGGCAGCGGCACCGTTAAGGGTCAACTCTCCTGAACCTCTTGGCCCTGGAATGGCATAAGTTTCCAATCGCTCACCGTTGTTGTTGTTTACGATCTGCACTTTTTCGCCCCTAATTATGTTGGCGGCATCCATAAGATCTTCGTCTATAGTGATACTTCCTATATAGTTAAGGTCTGCTCCGGTAACTTTTACTCGGTGAATTTTAGATTTTACGACTTCTACTTGCATGGTGCAAAATTATCAATTCAATCTTAGATTATCAATTAAGCGTACGCCGTCTGCGTAAACGGCAATAAACGCCCTGTATTTTTGGTTGTCCTGTATTTTTAAAGCTGGAGTCAATGTATTCTCGTCGGCAATTTCAAAATATTCCAGGTCAAACAAAGGATGTTGCTCAAATTCGGATTTTACCCAATCCATTATATATGTAGCACTTTTCATGCCAAATTTGGCTTTGGCAGTTTGTAGCGTATTGTGAATAAAATTAGCTTGTTCGCGGGTATTTTTTGAGAGTCTTTCGTTGCGGGAACTCATTGCCAAGCCATGTGGCTCTCTTTCAATGGGGCAACCAATAATGGTATAGGGCAATTTCTTGATTTCGGCCATTTTTCGGATAATCTGCAATTGCTGAAAATCTTTTTCCCCAAAATAGGCTTTGTCGGGAGCCACTGTTCTCAATAAAAGCTCTACAATGGTACCGACACCATCAAAATGACCTGTTCTGAACTCCCCTTCCATTACTTTGTCCAAACCGTCAAACTCGTAAGATTCTGATTCAAGTTTTCCTTCATAGATTTCATCGATTGTGGGTGCAAAAACCACAATGTATTCCGAAACCTGTGTTAATAGTTCAATATCCTTTTCAAAAGTTCTAGGATATTTCTCCAAGTCATCTTTTTTGTCGAATTGAGTAGGGTTTACAAAAATGCTTACAACAACCAGATCATTTTCTGAAAGGGCTTTTTTTACCAATGAGATATGACCTGTGTGGAGTGCGCCCATAGTAGGCACAAGACCAATCGTACGATCTTTTTTACGCTCTTCCAAAGTAAAGGCGTTCAGTTCTTTTTTACGGTCGAATATCTTCATATACAGGTACAAAAGGGTGCAAAAATACTATAAATACTGCTAATCAGCATAATTTTTGTACTTTTGCAGCTATGTTTTTCAGATAAACAAAAGAAAGTGTTTATGAATGGTAAAAAGGTATTGTTTGTATCTTCTGAATTAGTTCCCTACCTCCCAGAGAATCCTGTTTCCTTAATGTCGTACGAAGCGCCTAGAATGGTGAACAGTAGCGGTGGGCAAATACGGATATTTATGCCCAGGTATGGAAATATTAACGAAAGGAGACATCAATTACATGAGGTAATACGTTTATCGGGGATGAACCTGGTGATCAATGATATGGATATGCCCTTGATTATTAAGGTTGCGTCTATTCCTAAAGAGCGGATACAAGTCTATTTTATAGACAATGATGAATATTTTAAAAGAAAGGCCACATTTACAGATGCTGATGGCAATTTGTTTCCAGATAACGATGAACGAGCAATTTTCTTTGCAAAAGGAGTTGTTGAAACGGTTAAAAAGTTGAATTGGTCTCCAGATATCATCCATGTACACGGTTGGATGGCTTCGATGGTGCCACTTTACCTGCGAAAATACTACGCGGATGAGCCATTGTTTTCTGAAAGTAGAATAGTTACTTCCGTTTATGGGAAAGATTTTGAAGGAGAGCTGGATAGTGCCATGATAGATAAAATTGCTTTTGATGGTATTGATAAGGAAGAAATTTCCGCCTTGTCCAAACCCGAATATAATAATTTGTTAAAGGTTGCCGTAGATCATTCCGATGCCGTTATTTTAGCCGCGGAGGAATTGTCAGAGGACTTAAAAAACCATATTGATAATCTTTCCGTACCTGTTTTGCCCTATGTTCCACTTCAGGAAGCAGAGGAAGCATATACAAATTTCTATAACACAGAGGTTTTAAAATAGATTGAATGAGATTTTCCAAGATTACCAAAGTTTCAGCAATAGTTGGAACTTTGCTTTTACTAATTGCTTCTTGTGAAGAGGAATTGGATACCATTGGTGAGGGTGTTGTTGCAGGAGAACCCTTTAGTACAGGCAAAGTAGAGTATGAGGTTTTTGCTTTTAATAAAGGGATTACGGCTGTACAAACCAATAGGCTTCCCTTATATCAGTTAGGAATTTTTGAGGATCCTGTTTATGGCCAAAGGAAGGCCAGTATCATTTCCCAGCTTTCACTGCCAAACGTTTCTCCAACTTTTGGAGATTTTAGTCAGGCAAGTGAAGACGAAGCCGATAACGATCAGGAAAATGAGACGGTAAAAGAAGTCTATTTGTACATCCCGTTTCAAACAGCTCCCACACCTGATTCCGATGGAGATGGTATTCCAGATGCCTTGGAAAGTGGTGATGATGCGGAAGATCCTAATTCCGACTATGATGGAGATGGCGTTACCGATAGCCAAGAGCGTGTCATAGGGTCGAATCCTTACGACGCCACAGAAGATGGAACAGGGGATGATTTTGTTGCCAATATTTATGCAAATCGATTTGATTTGGATAGTATTTATGGGGATAGAAATCAAACTTTTGATTTGGTGGTCTCAAAGTCTAATTATTTTCTTCGCGACCTAGACCCAAATTCCAATTTTGAAGAAGCACAAGAATATTATTCCAATCAGGATTTTTCTTCTTTTATAGGAGAGGAACTTACCATAGATGGTCAGAAAACCGTAGTAATTGATGATACGGAAATGTTGATTTATGCCGAGGATGACCCAGACACCGAAGATGTGGACGAGTCGCAAACTGTTGTGGATTCACGGATAGCTCCCGGGATAAGAATTCCTTTGAATCCTGACTTTTTCCAACAGAATATTTTGGATAAGGAAGGTCAACCAGAGTTGTTGAGCAGTTCCAATTTTAAAAATTTTATCCGAGGAATCCATTTGTCCGGGACGGATATGGACCAGCTGATGTTCTTGCTGGATTTGACCGAAGCCAATATTACCATTACCTACGAGTACGATGACTATGACCCGGAAACCGAGGAGACTGTAACCGCTGAAAAGGATTTTGTCCTAAACTTTCTGGAGAGTTCTCAAGCTGGGATATTTGGAAATGCCGTAAATGTTTTTGAGAATGAAATGTTGCCTCCAGAAATTGAAAATGCCCTTAATAGTGGTGAAAACGCCCCCAGAATATTTGTAAAGGGTGGAACTACCTTGGCTGAAGTAAGGTTGTTCGATGAAGTGGAGAACGGTGGTTCTGCAATAATCAATCAAATAAAACAGAACAATTGGGTGATTAACGAAGCTAATTTGGTTTTCTATGTGGATCGAGAAACATTGGGTGCCTCTGTTGTGGAGCCGCCAAGGCTTTATCTGTTCAATGCAGAAACCAATAGACCTCTGTTTGATGCCTCTAATGAGGATCCTTTGGTTAATTCTGGTCAAAATTCATTGAGATATTTTCAGAATCATAGTGGTCTGCTAGAAACTGACAATGATTTGGGTGTAAAGTATACAATTCGCATTACAGAACATATCAACAATATTATTGTCAGGGATTCTACAAACGCTAAATTAGGGTTGACTTTGACTCCTAATATTAACCTTATTGGTGTCCAAGAAGCAATCGGTAGCGATATGCAAGGAATCGATTATCCAATTGGTGCTGCTATTAGCCCATTGGGCACGGTCCTCTATGGAAGCAATGTGGCCCCGGGAGAGGAGTCAAGTAAACTCAAATTGGAAATTTACTACACCGAGGCCAATTAAACATCGTATTTATCGTTGTTTTTTGAACGTTTATCGTTTTAAAGAACCAGAACAGCGTATTTTAACGTATACATTTTAAATTTGATGACCATTCCCCCAAATGGTTGTTAACTTAAAAAAATCTTATGTGTGGAATTGTCGGATATATTGGTCATAGAGATGCCTATCCAGTTATTATAAAGGGTCTACAAAGACTTGAGTATAGAGGGTACGACAGTGCGGGAGTAACCCTTTTTGATGGAGAAAACATCCATCTTACCAAAACCAAAGGCAAGGTTGAAGATTTAAAAAACAAGGTCGAAAGCTCCATTCCTACAAATGGAAAGTTAGGTTTAGGCCATACGCGTTGGGCAACCCATGGAGTTCCCAACGATGTGAATTCCCATCCCCATTATTCTAATTCCGGCGATTTGGTCATTATACATAATGGAATCATCGAAAATTATGAATCCATTAAACAAGCCTTGGTTAAAAGAGGCTACACTTTTGAGTCTGACACGGATACTGAGGTGTTGATCAACTTAATTGAAGAGGTCAAGAACAAAGAGGGGGTAAAGCTGGGCAAGGCCGTTCAAATCGCATTGAACCAAGTTGTGGGAGCTTATGCCATTGCTGTTTTTGATAAGAACAAACCAGATGAAATTGTTGTGGCCAAATTAGGTAGCCCACTTGCTATCGGAATCGGGGAAAATGAATATTTTATTGCCTCTGATGCTTCTCCTTTTATCGAATTTACCAACAATGCCGTGTATCTCGAAGATGAAGAAATGGCAATTGTAAGGATTGGTAAAGAAATTAAGCTACGTAAAATCAAGGACGATGCTATCGCCTATCCAAATATTTTGGAACTGCAGCTCAACCTTGAAGAAATAGAAAAAGGAGGGTACGATCATTTCATGCTCAAGGAAATCTATGAGCAGCCTAAAGCTATACAGGATACTTACAGAGGAAGGTTATTGGCAGATAAGGGTATTATAAAAATGGCAGGAATAGACCAGAACCTGGAAAAATTCCTTAACGCCAATAGAATTATAATTGTTGCCTGTGGTACATCTTGGCACGCCGGTTTAGTGGCGGAATATATCTTTGAGGATATGGCAAGAATTCCAGTTGAGGTAGAATATGCTTCAGAATTTAGGTATAGAAATCCTGTTATTACCGAAAATGACATACTTATAGCCATTTCTCAATCTGGTGAAACGGCCGATACTTTGGCAGCGATTAAACTGGCCAAAGAAAAAGGAGCATTTGTATTTGGTGTTTGTAATGTAGTAGGTTCATCCATTGCCCGAGAAACCCATGCCGGTGCCTATACCCACGCTGGCCCAGAAATCGGAGTGGCTTCCACAAAGGCATTTACTACACAAATTACAGTACTGACCTTGATAGCCTTAAAATTGGCACAAGAAAAAGGAACACTTTCCCAGTCTAAGTATCAAGAATATTTGGCAGAGCTAGAAGCGGTTCCTGCAAAGGTTGAAAAAGCATTGTTGTCCAATCCTTTGGTTGAGGAAATATCCGAAACGTATAGAGATTCGGCTAACTGTTTATACTTAGGAAGAGGATATAATTTCCCCGTTGCTTTGGAAGGGGCCCTAAAATTAAAGGAGATTAGCTATATCCATGCAGAAGGCTATCCTGCTGCTGAAATGAAACACGGACCCATTGCTTTGATTGATGAGCAAATGCCGGTTGTAGTAATCGCCACCAAGAAAGGGCACTACGAGAAAGTGGTTAGTAACATTCAAGAGATTAAATCGAGAAAAGGTAGGATTATTGCTATAGTAACCGAAGGAGATCAAACGGTAAAAGAACTGGCAGACCATGTAATCGAGGTCCCAGAAACTTCAGAAAGCCTATCTCCATTACTAACAACAATACCGTTACAACTGTTGTCATACCATATTGCTGTTATGAGAGGTTGTAATGTGGACCAACCAAGAAACTTGGCGAAGTCGGTTACGGTTGAGTAGCAATATCAAAACATAGGATTAAATAGAAAAGGTGCTGTTTTCAGCGCCTTTTTTATTGAAAACGTAGATTTAAATACATTTTTTTGCCAAAAAAGTATTATGCATGCATAATTTTTTTCAAATTTGTATAATCGGAATAAAAAAAAATGTATCTTCCCGCTTGATACTTAACATGCACAAAAACTAAATTAACTCTAATCCATAGCAAATGAAAAAACTTATGTTTGTTTCCCTAATGCTGTTGGGTTTGGCAACTTATGGTCAGACCACCGTACAGGGAAAGGTAGTTGATGAAAATAATGAACCTATTCCAGGAGCTAACGTGATCTTGGTAGGTAAAGCAGAAGGAACCACTACGGACTTTGATGGAAATTTTACCTTTAATACTGATGAAGAGCCCCCATTTCAGCTTCAATTTTCCAGCATTGGTTTCTCTGATTTTACAGCGAATGTGACTTCGAACAACCAGACGCTTACCATTACACTTTTGGAAGCTAATACGTTGCTGGACGAAATTGTAATCTCGGCGTCAAGGACACCGGAACGTATATTTGAGTCTCCCGTATCCGTTGAAAGATTTGGACTTAGGGAAATTAAGAACACCACCGCAGAATCTTTTTATGGTGGCCTGCAAAATTTAAAAGGAGTCGACATTAATACCAATAGTTTAACCTTTCAATCCATAAACACCAGAGGTTTTGCCACCTTTGCCAACAATAGATTTTTACAGTTGGTAGATGGAATGGACAACACCGCTCCCGGTCTAAACTTTGTACTGGGTAACCTTGTTGGTATGTCCGAATTGGATGTTCAGAGTGTGGAAATCCTTCCAGGAGCTTCCTCAGCTCTATATGGTGCAGGTGCCTTTAACGGTATCCTATTTATGACCAGTAAAAACCCGTTCGATTTTCAAGGGATAAGTGCTTATTTTAAGGCTGGATTTACTGATCAAGAAGCTGCCGGAAGCAATTTTTACAAAGATTTTGGTGTACGCGCCGCTCATGCTTTTAGTGATAAATTAGCAGTTAAAGCAAACTTATCAGTGCTTAACGGTGAAGACTGGCACGCCAACAGCCGAATGGATTTGAACAATCCTGGCGCTGACCGTTCCAATCCCGCTTACGATGGATTAAATGTATATGGTGATGAAGTTTCAACAACTTTGGATTTTGATGCAGCCGCTGGATTCCCCACGGGAACTGTTGGGTCTGCAACAATTTCCAGAACAGGTTATGATGAAGCTGATTTGGCCAATTACAATGCGGAAAGTGTAAAAGCAGATTTTGCCTTGCATTATAGGCCTTTTGCTAATGATCTAGAAGTAATTCTGAACAGTAGAATTGGTCGAGGTACCACGATTTATCAAGGAGCCAACCGTTATGCGGTGGCCGGATTTACGATGCAACAACACAGGCTGGAAATTAAGAATGATAACTTCTTTGTTAGAGGGTATATTGTTTCCGAAAATTCTGGAGACGCTTACGATACCCGTTTTGCAGCGATTAACGTAAACAGAGCCTGGAAATCGGATACACAATGGTTTACTGATTATGCAGGGGCTTATATTCCTACATATTTAGGAGGCATTCAAGGAGCTGGGCTTTCGCCAGAACAAGCATCCGCTCAAGCACATATTGTTGGAAGACAAGCTGCCGACCAAGGAAGGTTGATACCTGGGACACCTGGTTTTGAAAGTGTCTTTAACAGTGTAATCAATAATGGTGATTTAACTACGGGTGCCAAATTTATTGATAAGACCAAATTCCGTCATGTAAACGGTAACTACAATATTGCACACCTAATTGATGATTGGGCTGATATTCAAATTGGAGGTTCTTTCAGGGAATACGAATTAAACTCCCAAGGAACCATCTTTACAGATATTGATGGCCCTATCAAATACAACGAATATGGTGCATATCTTCAAGTACAGAAGAAATTTTTGGACGACCGTTTAAAGTTTACAGGTTCTACGCGTTACGATAAAAATGAGTTTTTTGATGGATTCCTTTCACCAAGAGTATCATTCGCCTATACTTTGGGAGAGGAGAGAAACCATAACCTAAGGGTTTCTGTGCAGCAAGGTTTTAGAAATCCAACAACACAGGATTTATTTATTGGCTTGAATGCAGGTAGAGCAATTTTGGTAGGTTCTGCACCGGACAACTTGGATAGAGATGTACGAACTTTTAATGTTAGCGAAAGCGGTCAGGCCCTTACAGGTCAATCCACGGTAGAAATTGTCGGTCGTGCAGCCTATGAAAACGCCTATTCCACTAGCTCATTACAAGCTGGAGCACCCGAGGCGGTGAACACTCCTTTGGTACAACCGGAAGAAATTACGGCATTTGAAGCTGGTTATAGGGCGCAAGTTGGAAGATTCACGATAGATTTAAGTGGATACTACAATAGCTATTCTAACTTTTTGGCCAACACTACAACGGCGGTTCCTTTTTATGGAGAAGCTGGTGATGGAGGTCTTTCGTTGTTGGCACTTCAGAACGGGGATTATCAAGTATATCAAACATATACCAATTCCGAAGCAGATATCAACTCTTACGGAGGTACCGTTGGTGTAGATACGAAGCTTGGAAACTTTGATCTTGGGGTAAACTATACATTTGCCGAGTTGGATATTGATGAAGGAAAGTACCCAGACGTAAGGACCAACTTTAATACACCAAAGCATAAGGTTAAGGCATCGTTTGGTAATGCCGCACTTTTCAAAAACTTTGGATTTAACGTAAATTACCGTTGGAGCGATAGCTATTACTGGGAAGCCTCTTTTGCTGATGGGGATATTCCGGCGTATACGGTGTTGGATGCACAGATAAACTATTCGGTTCCTTCAATGAAATCTATTTTTAAATTGGGTGGATCTAATCTTTTGGGTGATGAATACTACACCGCAATCGGTACAGGATTTATCGGTTCCATATACTATTTGTCTTGGACCATAAATCCTTAAAGAACAGTAAACAAGCAAAACTAAAGGCGTTGGATTTTCCAACGCCTTTTTTCTTTAAAAAAAAGCTGAAATCGGTTTCTGAATAAAAATGTAAAAGCATATCTTTGCAGCCGAAAAAATAGCGGTTATTTTCCGCGTATTCAATTAAAAATAAACATACTAATGTCTAAAGTAACAGGTAAGGTTGCCCAAATTATAGGCCCGGTCATTGATGTTGAGTTTGAATCAGGGGTAGAAATCCCAAGAATTTATGACTCCCTTGAAATAGCAAAAGCAGATGGCTCAAGATTGGTTTTGGAAGTACAATCACACATTGGTGAGAATACCGTAAGGACCATTTCTATGGACTCTACCGATGGATTGAGCAGAGGAGTAGAGGTTGTAGCTACCGGAAATCCAATTCAAATGCCAATTGGAGAAGATGTTTACGGACGTCTTTTCAATGTAATCGGTGACGCTATCGATGGTTTGGAGGAACTACCAAAAACTGGAGACAATGGACTTCCAATTCACAGGGAAGCGCCAAAATTTGAAGATCTTTCCACTTCAACAGAAGTGCTTTTCACAGGTATTAAAGTAATCGACCTTATCGAGCCTTATGCAAAAGGTGGTAAAATTGGATTGTTCGGTGGTGCCGGTGTAGGTAAAACTGTATTGATTCAGGAATTGATCAACAACATTGCAAAGGGTCACGGTGGTTTGTCCGTGTTCGCAGGTGTTGGAGAACGTACTCGTGAAGGAAACGATTTGCTTCGTGAAATGTTGGAGTCCGGTATTATAAAATACGGGGACGATTTCTTGCACTCCATGGAAGAAGGAGGATGGGATTTGTCCAAAGTAGATAAAAAAGCCATGAAGGAATCCAAGGCAACTTTTGTGTTCGGTCAGATGAACGAACCACCAGGAGCACGTGCTCGTGTGGCATTGTCTGGATTGACCATTGCAGAATATTTCCGTGATGGCTCGGGAGAAGGACAAGGTAAAGACGTTCTTTTCTTCGTAGATAACATTTTCCGTTTTACCCAAGCAGGTTCTGAGGTATCGGCACTATTGGGTCGTATGCCTTCTGCGGTAGGTTACCAACCAACATTGGCAACAGAGATGGGTGCCATGCAGGAAAGAATCACATCAACAAAAAGAGGTTCCATTACTTCGGTACAGGCAGTTTACGTACCTGCCGATGACTTGACGGATCCTGCACCAGCGACAACATTTGCTCACTTGGATGCAACTACTGTACTTTCCCGTAAAATTGCTGAGTTGGGTATTTATCCTGCGGTGGATCCATTGGATTCCACTTCTAGGATTTTGACTCCGGAGATTTTGGGTAAAGACCACTACGATTGTGCACAACGCGTAAAAGAGCTGTTGCAACGTTATAAAGAACTTCAGGATATTATCGCCATCTTGGGTATGGAAGAACTTTCTGAAGAAGATAAATTGGCCGTAGGTAGAGCAAGACGTGTGCAACGTTTCTTATCTCAGCCATTCCACGTAGCCGAACAGTTTACTGGTATTCCAGGAGTTTTGGTTGACATTAAAGAGACTATTAAAGGATTTAATATGATTATGGATGGCGAACTAGATCACCTTCCAGAATCTGCCTTCAACCTTAAAGGATCCATCGAGGAAGCTATTGAGGCTGGAGAGAAAATGTTGGCTGAAGCTTAAGATATGTATTTGGAGATTGTATCACCCGAAGCCACTTTATTTTCAGGCGAAGTAACCTCAGTTACTGTTCCTGGAGTAAATGGTGAGTTCCAGATGTTGGAGAATCACGCACCTATTGTATCTCTATTACAAGCTGGTAACGTAAAAGTGAAAGGTAGCATTACCATTGAAGAAGCTTTTGAAGACAAATTTTCCAAAGGAAAGAATGGAGAAACAGTTTTGTCCATTTCAAGTGGAACAGTGGAGATGAAAGACAACAAAATAATCGTCCTAGCCGATTAAAATAAATGAATTCATTCACAAAAAAGCCGCTCCATTGGAGCGGCTTTTTTCATTTATAACATGATGATATGCCATTGCTTTTCACCTGAATTGTATATGGTTAATGTTTCAAACCCTATCGCCGCATGAGCGGCCAATGACCTTTTGTTTTTTCCATCCACTTCAGTAACAATGGTATCAAAACCTTCGGGAAGATTTTCTTTCATGGTTTGATACAGCTTTCGGAAGATACCCTGGCCCCGATGACTTTTGGCCACACAGATTTGTCCCATTGCCATATAGTTGATATCATCATTCAGAGCGGTGTCAATTTCTTGGAACATCGGGCGAAGCACTTCAATATCCTCGGCAAATTTTGGGTGCATGCTTAATGCATACCCTACAACCTGATTACCCTCCACTGCAATAATGTGCCCGCACACATCGTTCATGGCCTTGAGCAGATCCATGGTATGTTCCACGGTCACAAAACCCTCTTTTGTGCTTTCTTCTTGGCTTATGTTTTTAGGTAAATTACGCTGCTGGAGGTCTAGAATTTGTTCTAGTTCCGCTAAAGTGTCTGCTTGTTTATAGCTGACCATTTATTCCACTTTAAGCCATTCTTTTCGTTGCTCGAGCATCTTTTTGGATGGTTCTTGTTCTTTGTCTTCCATCAAACTGAAAGAATAATTTGGGCTGGGTGCTAAAACCAGTTCTGTGCTTTTTTCTTTTCCGTATCGGGTGAATTTTACCTGCAACGGTTCTCCTAAATTGAACTGCTTTAAATAATCATCAAACTTTTGGTCTTCGGTTAATGGTTTATCATTGATACTGAGGATAACATCACCACTATCCAAACCTGCCTTGTAAGCAGGACTGCCCATTTTTGTATTTCTGAGAATCATAAAGCCTGACTTATCAGCGCTCATGGAAACATAAGCTCCAAAATAGGGTGCTGTTTCTGGCTGTTCCAAAACCACCCCTACCGACTCCATAAATGTTTTGTAATCGGGCATTTCGCTCTTGTAGATATAGTTGTTGAAGAAATGGTCTCCAAATTCTTTTCCTGCATACGCGTTCAAGGCATCATGAAGATTTTTGATGGTATATGGTATTTCGGTAGCACCATATTTTTTCCAGACAGATTTCATGAAATCATCCAGATTTAGTCCTTCTTCCCTTAAAGAAAGGTCCAAAGCCAATGCTAAAACACTTCCATAGGAATAATATGAAATAAACATATTATCACGGTTTACAGGATCTACCGAGGTCGCAGCATCCACAAAAGGAGCTTGGAAACTCATTTCAATGGGATTGAAAAACTGCCGTGCAGGAGAGTTCCAAACATAGTTAAAAGTTCCAGCCAAACCTTCCACATATTCTTTGGGGGAAGAAAGGCCCGCTCTGCACAAAATCAAACCTGTATAGTAGCTGGTAAATCCTTCGGCGAACCAAAGAGCACCACTCATATTCGCTTCTTCAAAATCAAAGGGTTCCAAAGTTTTTGGGCGAATCCGTTCCACGTTCCAAGCATGAAAAAATTCGTGGGATACCGTCCCAATATTGCGCTCCATTCCACCGTTTGCCAAGCTTCGGGTACTGGTCAATATCGTAGAGTTTCGGTGCTCCATCCCATCTCCCGAAGCATTGGGGATATAGCATGCGAGAAATGTATAATTTCCATAATCAAAATCGGGTAGTTCACCGTAGACTTCTTTTTCTGTCAATACTACTTTCTTTACTTTCTCAAAATATTCATCAGCCTCTTCTTCGGTTCCATTATGATGTAGCGCAAGGTTGATGGTTTTTCCATCTACTTCAAAAGAGCGAAGCATGTAATTGCTGATTTCCGTAGGGCTATCCATAAAATAATAGAGGTTAGGTGCCGTATAGGTAGTGCCGGAAACCAAAGGAAGCTGTGTGGCCACTTTCCAATCCAAATCTTCACGAACGTCAAAAGTTACTTCAATTTTACGCTCACTCAGCGCTGGAGAAAACATAAAAGTCGCAGGAATGTTCAAGTGGGCATGGGTTTCATCCACTTGGGAGTAGGTGCCGCCACCCCGGTTGGCAAATAATATGTATTTGATGTTGATAGCGCCGTCGTGCCCGCTGACCGTCCAAGCATACGGATTGGGACGGGTAACGGTCAAAGCTTTTCCTTTACTGTCCGTAGCTTCAAAACCATAGACGTTTTTGGCAAATTCGTGGATAGCGTATCGTCCAGGGGAGGTCCTGCTCATTCGAAACTCCACAATATCCGAGGTTAAATCGGGAAAAGTGGCTTGGATGAGCGCTTCGTGGTGGACGGCATTGTCAAAAGAAATTTCATAGGTATTGGTCTGGGCAGTCATTAATAGGCCCGTGAACATTGCTAAAATGGAAAGGGTAAATTTCATTTTTGGAATAGGTTTAATAACGACTAAGATACTGTTTAATCACCGTAAGTGCTACATTTGTGTTATGGAGAAATTTTCCAAAAAACTGTCCGATAAGCAATCACAACGTTTGGAAAACAACGCATTGCGTAGTCTGCCCCGTACAAAAGCATTGATCGATTTTTCCTCCAACGATTATTTGGGAACGGCTAAAAATGGAGAGCTAGAGCAAAATACGTTGGATTTGCTCAAAAAATATAGGAAAGCATGAAAACAGAATTTTACACCCTAGGCTCATTTGAGTTTCCCGCGGACGCCATAGTAATTAAGGGTAAGCTCGAGGCGGAAGGAATTCCTGTGTTTTTAAAGGATGAAAACACCATAAATTCGGATCCTTTAATCAGTGCTGCTCTCGGAGGAGTAAAACTTCAGGTGTATTCCAGTGATAAAAAACGGGCCAAAGAAATTTTTGACGAAGTCCGAAACTATGCCACGGATGAATTTGGAAATCCAGTAGTGTGTCCAAATTGTAAGGCCACAAAATCCGAAATTTATTACTCCCGAAGTACCTTGTTTTATAAGCTGTTTCCTTTCTTCGAGCCAAAAAAATACCAATGTATGCAGTGTAATTTTATCACCAGGCCCGCCCAATGAAATTATTTATAACAGGAATCTCAACGGAAGTTGGTAAAACAGTTGCTTAGGCCATTGTAGTCGAATCATTAGAAGCAGATTATTGGAAACCCAAAAATCATTCTAACCGTTGGTAAATAAGTCCCCTTCCAACCGTTGCTGTTAGCTGATAATGCTTTTCTAGGTAAGCATCAATATAAGTATTGTAGTCCACCAATTTTTTATCAAAGATTTCTTTTCCCTCTCTAGCAACTAATGTTTTGGGTTGAATAACCTCCATAATATACCGAAGCTCTTCCATCCCTGTATTTCTCGGATTTTCCATATAGGGAAACATTTCTTCACGGGTAATGTTGCTAGGGTGTGTAGCTGCTTTTGTGGGTGGTTTTTCACCCAATACCCAATATCCAATGTGGTATTCGGTAAAAAAAATATTCTTGGTTTCTAGCTTATGTTCTGTTATGTATGCTGGTACTTCAATACCCTCTCCATTGAAAAAGGTTCCTTTTTTTATTTTATTGGATATGATATTGCCATATTCCAGATATGATTCCATGGGTATCAAAATCAAAAGAATAATGACTATAGATTGATACCTCTTTTTTAATGGCGGAAGCTTGCCAACGGCTATTCCCAAAGGAATCAAAATTAAAGGGTATAATTGAATTAGATAATGTCCGTTTACTTTGCCTGCCTGCATATAGGAGAGTAGGATACCCAAAATAACAACCGTTAAAATTTGAAGTTTTTTGTCTTTCCAATCAATTATTTTTAGGGTAAAACCAGCCATTAGCAGCCCTAAAATGACTATTACGAATGGCAAAGTCTTTAGTGGAGAATGGAACTTGCCTTCGGAATAGGCCAGAGGTGCTTCAAAAATGGATTCCCAGCAAACTTGGATATTCCCTTGAAGGTAATAGGGCATTATGGTGAATGCAATGGTTACGAAAAAACCTATACCCATAAAAACTAAATTGACGATGTTCTTGGAAATTTGTTTTTTGTGAAACCCTTCGTATAAAAAATATAGGCCCAAACTCAATACGGGATAGGCCATGTTCAGTTTCGTCATCACCGAAATCCCCAAAAGAAGTCCAGAAGTAAAAAACCATTTTTGGTCATCCTTCAAAAACAAAATGTATAGGCCTGCAACAAAAAAGAAAGTACAGATATGTTCGGACATAACCCCTTGTAGGCTACCAAATAAACTTTGAAAAAAAACACAGAAGATGGCCACCCAGAACGCTATTTTTTTGGAAGTGATTTTAGTAGCAATTCCATAGGTGAATAAAGCCGTTAAAGCGACAATAAGAGAACCAAAAAGGCGTATGGCGATAAAACTCTTCCCAAATATTTTAATGATAATGGCAAAAAATAAAAAAGTCATCGGAGGCTTAAGGTCCCATAGTTGGGTATAGGGCAGATGTCCATTGGCCCATGATTGTCCCATAATAATAAAAGTGCTCTCGTCTCGATCAATGTAATCCCTAAAAAAGAAGGGGAAACGAATGATTATGGCCAGTACAACCAAAATAAGCAGGACTGTTTTCCAATCAAGATTTTGAAAGCTAAAGGAGCGGAATTTTTTAAGCACGACGGTATTCAGCTTTTTGGCCATTAATTATCATCTATGCAATATAGATAAATTTGAATGTTTTGAGAGATTCCGCAGTGGCTTAAAAATTATCGGAAAGGGATAAAAAACACCTTTGGCACCCTTTGACTCAGCACTAGACCAGTCCCGTTAGGAGAAAAGCTAAGGGCGAGGCAGATGCCATCTTGTTTAAAGCTCAGCCCGAAGCAAAAGAAATAGAAGCTCAAGAGACCATTTAATAATGGTCTCTTTTTATTTTAAACAGCTGCCAACTGAAGGTAGGCTTGCTTTAACTTTTCAATTACGATTTTAAGTTCTTCCTTGTTTAGATGTCCATAACCAAAACGGATGGCGCAGGTGTTTTTATCTTGATAGAGAATGGTTTTAGGTAAGAATAAATCTAATTGCTCTGCTTTTTCGGCTAGTTTTACTAGTGATATGGGAGTTTTAAATTGTAACCACATGGCAAGCCCACCAGAAGGTATTTGCCAATCAAGGATATTGGCAAAGTGCTGCTTTAATAAAGCACTTAAAGCATCTCTACGTTGTTTATAGGTAACTATATTTTTTTTCTTGAGCCGGTATATTTCGCCTTCTGATATCAATTCAGAAAGCATTTGTTCCTGTATTAAATCTCCCTGGGTATCCAATAATTGCAAGTAATTTTTGGTTTCGGCAATTACCTGTTCTGTAGCCACTACAAAACCCGTATGAAAACTCGGAAATAAAGACTGTCCTAGTTTACCCAAATAAATAATATTTCCGTTGGCATCTGCACTGGCCATGGGCAACATGGAAGAGCCTTCAAACTGAAAGTCATGGTCAAAATCGTCCTCGATTATGGCAAAATCGTGAGTTTTGGCCAATTGCAGTAACTGCAACCTTCTCTTGGTGCTTAAAGTTATTGTTGTTGGATAGTCCCTGTTGGAGCAAACATATATGCAACGAATGTTCTTATGTATAAAATGTTCATTTATGTATCCAATATCCAAACCTTCGTCGTCTACGGGCACGGTTTTTATTTTTGCCCCCGCTTGCTGAAATATCATATTGGCCACATAATTGCTCAGTTGTCCAACCAGCACTAAATCGCCAGGATTAATTAGCACTTGTGAAACGATGTATAGGCTCATTTCCGTACTACGTGTATTTAATAAATTGGTTGGTTTTATATGAAATCCTCGTGTGGCATTTAAGTAATTGCAAAATTGCGTGCTAAAAAAGGAAGGGATTAAAGCACTTGTTCCGTTCCATTTGTTAATCAGTGGCTTTCGTTTCATTGCAGCACTATACCACCTAGAAAATTGGTGCACGGGATGTAAACGCAAATCGGGCTTGCCATCACTTATAGCATATTTAGAAGAGGTTTCTTCCTTGGTAGATGCAAGGTGAAAGGATTGCTGGAACGGGAATCCTGGACTTTTTGGATACTCGTATGCCTGATTGATGTGCTGCGTACTTGCCTTAATTTTTACATTGGAATCTTCCGGAACCACCACAAAAGTTCCTTTATTGGGAATAATGTTTACCCATCCTTGCGAGGCCAGTTCATCATAGATGGCCACGGCAGTATTGCGGTGGACGTTCAATAACTCACTTAAAACCCGTGTCCCGGGTAATTTGCTGCCTTTTTCCAAATAGCCTCGTTGTATGGCGTTCATGATTTGCTGTGCCACTTGCACGTATACAGGCTGTACAATAGACTTGTCTATGGATACTAGCTGGACCAACAAATCAAAAACCGGACTATTCATTGTTTTAAAAGTGGACTAGTTTAATCGTCCGGAAAGTTAGGACTTTTGCAGCATTAATTTAAATGACTTAAAAACATACGTTACAAGTTCAAATAATGAAGAAATCAATTTTATTTTCTGCGATTTTAATGGCCGGTGCTTTTCAAGTACAAGCACAACAGGACGATGCTGTTAAGGTAGATTCGTTAAGCGAAGTTGTAGTAACCGCAAACCGAATCAACCTTCCATTTAAGGAAAATTCTAGAACTATAAACATAATAACCTCCAGTGATATTAAAAATAGTGCAGCGGTTAATGTTGCGGATTTATTGCAACAAGTTGCGGGCGTAGATATTAGAAGACGCGGTACAGGTGGTAGCCAAGCAGATTTGTATATAAGAGGTGGTGGTTTTGACCAAACCTTAGTATTAATAGATGGCGTTAAAATGGACGATGCGCAAACGGGTCACCATACCATGAACGCAGCTTTGCCATTAGAGGTTATAGAAAGAATAGAAATTATAAAAGGCCCTGCAGCACGTGTTTTTGGACAAAACGCCTTTGCTGGGGCCATCAATATCATTACAAAGAAGAATTTGAATAATTCCGTTTCCCTAAACGTAGAAGCAGGATCTTTTGGACAATTAAATGGTAGCGTAACCGCTGGTGTGGATAAGGAAAACTCGTCTCATATAATACATGTGGGAAGGGTAACATCTGAAGGTTATAGAAATAACTCAGATTACGATAATGGTAATTACTTTTTAAAAAGCATTTTCAATAAAAATGCACAGCCTATTGAAATGACAGCTACTTTCTTGGAGCGCAATTTTGGGGCTGAGAACTTTTACACCACCAATTCTACGTTTAACGAGTACGAAGAAACCCAAAATAGCCTTTTGGCGTTTTCTACTACCTTTAAGAAAAACAAGCTAAAAATACAGCCAAGAATCTATTGGAAGCGTAATCAAGATTTATTTCTATTAAGAAGAAATGAACCGGGTTTTTACAGAAACATGCATATTTCTAACAAGATAGGCGTAGAAACCAACGCTTCTTATGCATCTAAATTAGGAATTACTGGTTTTGGGGTAGAACTTTCTAAAATATACCTTAGAAGTAACAACTTGGGTAACCGAAACCGTTCCATGTCCAATGTGTTTTTAGAACATCGTTTTAGCATTGCAGACAACAAGCTGGACATTACTCCTGGCGTAGCATTAACCTATTTTTCAGATTTTAAGTTTCGTGCTTTTCCTGGATTGGATTTAGGTTATAATCTTACCAATAATTTCAAGGTGTATGGTAATATTGGTTATACCTACCGTATACCAACTTACACGGATTTGTTTTACAATGATCCTGTTACAAGTGGTAATGCAAATTTGGAACCAGAAGAAGCTTTTGCACAGGAATTTGGGGTAAAGTATACCACATCCAAATTTAATGCTAGTATTGCTGTTTTTAATAGAGATGCAGACAATCTAATAGATTATGTAAGAAACAATGTTGCTGAGGATGTGTTTGTGGCAACAAATATTACTGAGGTAAACACCAAAGGCTTGGAGTTAGACGCTGCTTATAATTTTAAATTTAAGGACTATACCCAAACATTAAGTGTTGGCTATGCGTTTTTGGATGACAATATTTTAGATCAGAATGAAGAATTGTCGCGTTACTCTTTAAATACGCTTAAACACCAATACACCACACGTTTAAGTACGCAATTGTTCAAAAACGTACGTCAAAATATAATTTACAAATATGCAGAGCGTACTACGGGGCAAACGTATAATGTTTGGGACGCTTCATTGGCTATCAAAGTAAAGCAGACAGAGTTTACCATTACTGCAAGCAATATTTTCGATACAGATTACATAGAGTCTGGATTTGTTCCAATGCCGCCAAGTAATGTGCTTTTCGGTCTGCGTTATAGTTTTAAATAGGCGCAACAATCCATGGAAGACCAAAAACCTGTGGAAATTTGGGAGATGATCCGTATGGTGGCCACTACCCGAATTATAATGCCAAAAACACAGGTGAGGCTATCCACCGGAAGAACCGAAATGAGTCGCGAAGGTCAGGCCATGTGTTTCTTTGCTGGAGCCAACTCCATTTTTGCAAGAGATAAGTTGCTTACCATTCCAAACCCCGATGTAAATGAGGATATGGCGCTCTTCAAACAATTGGGACTAAATCCACAAAAGGCATTTAAAAGCTTTTATTAATTTAGAGGTTTAAAATTCCTTGAAATTTTGAAGCTGAACCTTGAACAGATACCTCGGGAGAAGACCCTTTCGAAGAAAGAGTTTCTCCAAAAATATTTCAAGCCTCAAAAGCCAGTTGTTATTGAGCGCTTTATTGGGGATTGGCCTGCATATTCTAAATGGAGCTTAGATTATGTAAAAGAGGTGGCTGGTGAAAAGGAAGTGCCCCTTTATGACGACAGGCCAGTAAAGCACGACGAAGGCTTCAATGAGCCACATGCCAAAATGAAGATGGCAGACTATGTGGACCTTTTAAAAAGCGGCCCTACCAAATATCGAATCTTTCTTTGGAACATTTTAAAAGAGGTTCCCGAACTTCAAAAAGACTATTCTTACCCAGATTTTGGATTACGTCTTATGAAAGGGTTGCCCATGCTCTTTTTTGGTGGAGAGAACTCGCATACCTTTATGCATTATGATATTGATTTGGCCAATATTTTCCATTTTCATTTTGAGGGAAAGAAACAATGTATCCTGTTTTCGCAATCTGAAACCAAGTTTTTATACAAGATTCCCCATTCTTTGATTACGAGGGAGGATATAGATTTTGCAGACCCTGATTTAGAAAAATGGCCGGCTTTGAAGCATGCCAAGGGCCATATTACCCATTTGGAACATGGGAATATCCTTTATATTCCCGAAGGGTATTGGCACCATATGAAATACATTACCCCGGGGTTTTCAATGAGCCTGCGGGCGATTGCCAGAAAGCCAAAGAATTTTGGAAAGGCAGTCTATAATATTTTTGTGATGCGGCATTTTGATAATCTCATGCGTAGACTTAAGGGACAAGAATGGATTGATTGGAAAAATGAAAAAGCTGTGGAGCGTACGCAAAAATTATTGTTGCAACAGTAATGGCTCACTTGATAAGCTCATTGGCTTTTTCGTACACCAAATGACTTTCCCATCCTCGATATAAAAGGTAATCAGCCAACTTTTTCTTTTTTTTAAAGCTATTGGTTTCCTTGATTTGGCTCAAACGTTTTCTGGCCAATTCATCAAAAGTTTGGAGGTAATCCTCGTTTGTGATTTCTGCAAGAGCACTTTTAATGTTATAAGGGGAAATATCACGAAACCTAAGCTCCCGAATAATACGGTTTGCCCCCCACTTTTTAATATTGAATTTACCTCTGGCAAAGGCCTTTGCAAAGCGTTCTTCGTTGAGATAGTTTTCTTGGATGAGGTGTCCCAAAATTTGATCTATGGCCTCAGGAATCATGTTCATACCCCTTAACTTCTCCGTAACTTCCTTATGGCACCGCTCTTGGTAGGCGCAGTAATGCTCCATTTTTTTAGTGGCTTCTTGGATGGAGTAAAATTTTTGGGAAGAAAATCCTGAATGCATTTATGTTTATTTTTTTGATACCACAATCAACCTATCCGAAAAAGTGAGTATGGTTTTACCATTTTCCGTTGTTGTTTCTGAATTGCCTTCTGATACAATATATTCTCCTTGGGGTAAAATGAGTTTAATTTTCCAGTCTGTTTTTGTTTGTTGTATTTTAATTTGATGGGATTCTTTGGATTTTGTGTGCCATATCGAAATCTTGTTGTCTCCCACATTTACATCTTCCAATGAAGCATCATCCCATCCTGAAGGCATTTGGGGTTCAATTATAATAACTTTTTTGTGTGACAGAGGTTTGATTCCAAAGAATTGGTTTACAATGGGTACAGCAAATGCGTAAATGTTCCATGCCTGGGTCATCATACCATAGTCTGGAGAAACCTCGTAGATACTTCCGGGTAATGCGTAACTAAAGGAACGAGATATCCTTTTTAAGTAATCGAGGGCTTGGTCGGGACGGCCATAATTATTTTCTGCAACCGCTTGCACTCCCGTGGGTAATGTCATTACGGCACCGGTATAAGAAAATACCTTACTTCCCTTAAAGGAGCCAGAGTCATCACCAGCTGTCTCATCGCGATCAATACCTGTCACGAACACCCCGAAAGGATTGGTGAATTTCCTTGCATTGTCCAAAGCCAATATTGCTTTTGTAGAATCTGCTATGCCCATTTCCATGGGGGTATTCACGACCCAGTTGTGATAAAGTACAAAGGGTCTGGGTTCATCGGATGGATTACGTAAAATTTGTTGTTTTGTTGCTTCAAGTTCTTCAACTGCCCATGGTTTGTTCAACGTATCGGCCCTTACCAAAGCATCATCTATTAAATGCAATGCTTGTTGGTCGGTTCCAATAAAATCTGCGTAGGATTGAAAAGTTTCTGCCCAAAATTCAGTGTTTATTTTCTCCTTTAGCTGATTCGCCAATTTCTGATATTCTCTGGCCAATTCAGTTTCGTTCAACTCGCTGGCCATAAGTGCGGCATCTGCAAAAGCTCTTTGCGTATAGGAGGCCACGTCTATCATTTCACTATTAAGACCGTGTATTTCCATCATACCAAAACCATCAGGAAATAGATTTTTGTTAGCATCATTTTCCTCCAATAACCATTTCAAACCTTTTTTTATCGTTGGAAAATATTTTGCCAGAAATTCTTTATCGCCGTTCCATTTATAGATTTCCCATATCAATGATGCAAATTGGGGAGTTTCATTGATATTTCCTTTATTGAAAACAACACCGTTGGTGGACATTTCGTGAAATATTCTACCATTATTGTTTACCGCCATTGAAACACTATCCAAAAGCTGGACGGTATTCTCTACAATCTCGTCCTGACCAATCGCCATATACCCTTTAAGCGCATACTCACTATCCGTACCAAAGTACCATGGATAATCAGGGATACCTGCGCCAATGCCTGAACCAATTTCAGGAATTGTTCGTACAAGCCAGTCACAATTATATTTTAACCATTCAAATGTTTCTTGCAGGTGCTTGTCGGGAATGGTTAATTTTGACTGGTTTACCAGTTGCTCATAACGAGCTTTTTTTGCTTTGGCCAACGGAACAATGTTCTCGAGAATGTTGTTATAGCTGTTAATTGCATCTTCACGAGAAATATATGATCCGGTTAAGGCAAAATTTAGGGTTTTCTTCGATTTAGCAGGAATCTCAACTACATATTCAAGCGCATTGGATGCACCGTTGGACTTGTTCGGCTCTTCAATCACTTTCGAGGAAATAGGTGCTTGGTCAGACCCAAAAACAGTATACCATGAATTTAAACTGTCTTTGACTACCCAATAATTTTCTTCTAAAATAGCTGAATCCTTCGAGTCAATCATATTTGAGCGCTCCCCCAACCAAGTGGGACGCAAGTTGGAATGACCAACAAAATTTACATAGCTTTTAACGCTTTCCTTTGCGTTATTTTTGATAATAAACTGAACAAAAATACCCTGGACATTATCAGGAACAAATTGAATCCTTTCAACAACAAGACCGTCTTTTTCAAATTTGAATATGTGTTTGTTTGCATAGGGGTAGTTTATAAACTCAGAGGCCTTGTTCAATTTCAACACTTTATTGCTAACCGCCATCTCCACATCGAAGCCATCCATTAGTTTTATGGGATGATTCCAAATTCCACCCATTTCTCCTTTAATATGCCAACCTAGAGTAGGAAAGGTTCCATCTTGATGGCCAGCCATGTATACTCTGTCCCCGGCAGTGACGTAAGGCGAGTTTAAGTAGGTTTCTTTCCCTTTAATATTGGGAGATTCATCCAATATATTTGACATTGTATTCTCTGTCTGAGAGGAACATGCCATAATCAAAATACTAAATAAAAGGAAGGTTGGCGTTTTCATTTTTAGAATGCTAGGATATCAAAAATACTGCTTTGCGCTAAACTTGTAAAAACAAAAAAAGCGACCCCATTGCTGGAGTCGCTTCGTATTATGGTCTTATTGTTTTGCCGTCTTTGTCCTTAAAATGATATTCAAGGTACTTATAGGCATCCCGAGGTTGGATTTTGATCCATTTCTTATAGGTTTTGAACCATTTGGAACGGATAGAAGGAAATCCCTTAGTAAGGTAAGCGGCAATAAACGGATGAATGTTCAATACAATTCCGTTGTTTTTGCCCTTTTGCTTTAGGATTCGCTCTAAATCCACTTGAATTTTATCAATCAAGACGATGGGAGCTTCCACTTCGGCACCCGATACGTTCGGGTTTTCCTCACTGGTTTTAATATTCATTTCCGGACGAACCCTTTGTCTTGTAATCTGTACAAGACCAAATTTACTGGGGGGCAAAATTTTATGCTTTGCCCTATCATCCTTCATTTCGTCCCTAAGGTGGTCATACAACTTTCGTCTGTGGTCACCTTTGGTCATATCAATAAAATCTACCACGATGATTCCGCCCATGTCGCGCAAACGTAATTGTCTTGCAATTTCGGTTGCAGCCAATAGGTTTACTTCGAGTGCGGTATCCTCTTGGTTTTTTGCCTTGTTAGAGCGGTTACCACTGTTTACATCTATAACGTGCAAAGCTTCGGTGTGCTCTATAACAAGGTAAGCCCCGCGGCTCATGGATGCTGTTCGGCCAAAAGAGGTCTTAATTTGACGCTCTATCCCAAATTTTTCAAAAATAGGGGCCGGACCGGTGTACAACTTTACAATGGATTCTTTTTGAGGTGCAATTTCATGCAAATAATCCTTGATTTGGTTGTAGAGTGTTTCTTCATCAACATGTATTCCGGTAAAGGAATCGTTGAAGACATCCCTAAGGATGGATGACGCCCTGTTTAGTTCCACCAAAACTTTGGATGGATGCGACGCCCTTTGCAATTTCTTGCACATGTTTGTCCATTTGGAAAACAAGTTCTGAAGATCTTTATCCAGCTCCGCAACCTTTTTGCCTTCTGCTACGGTACGTATAATTACTCCAAATCCCTTGGGCTTAATACTTTTTACAAGTCTAATAAGTCTGTCCTTTTCTTCCTTGCTCGCTATCTTTTGTGATACCGAGACTCTATCGGAAAAAGGTACCATGACCAGAAAACGCCCGGCTATGGAAAGCTCAGAGCTGATTCTTGGTCCTTTTGTTGATATGGGTTCTTTTACTATTTGTACCAGTAGTGACTGATTGGCTTTTAGCACATCGTTAATGCTGCCATTCTTGTCAATGTCTTTTTCAAACGGAAAATTTTTCAGGGAGTAATCTTTTAGTTTCCCTGTTCTAGCTTGTTTAATGAATTTTAACATTGAAGATAGTTGCGGGCCTAGGTCATGGTAATGCAGGAACGCATCTTTTTCATAACCTACATTGACAAATGCTGCATTTAGGCCTGTAACGGGTTTTCTGATCTTGGCTAGGAAGATATCCCCTACGGAAAAGTTATTATTGTCTTCTTCTTTGTGTAATTCTACTAATTTTCCATCCTTTAGTAAGGCAAAATCGACTGCATCGGGCGTAGATCTTACTATTAATTCTCTATTCACCTGAATCGATTTTTATTTATCCCACATGAATTTTGGGATAAATGATTAAACAATATATAGTATCGGTTATTTTTCGAACCGATTGAAATTCGTTTATTGAATCTCTATGTCAAAGAACGTGATAGGGTAAAACGAAAAAGTAGTTGTTTCAACTACTTTTTCTTGTGTCGGTTAGCTCTTCTACGCTTCTTACGCTTGTGCGTGGCTACCTTATGTCTTTTTCTTTTCTTTCCACTCGGCATATGGCTCTTGCTTTAGTGTTGTTATTATATTATTTTACTTGTACATTGGTCTTTACGCCTTCCACAAATACTTTGGCTGGCTTAAATGCAGGAATATTGTGTGCAGGAATTTTTATGGTAGTGTTCTTAGAGATATTTCTACCGGTTTTTTCCGCTCTGGTCTTGATGATAAAACTACCAAAACCTCTTAAATAAACATTATCACCATTTTCCAAGGATGATTTTACCTCTTCCATAAAGGATTCTACTGTCGCTTGCACATCTCCTTTTTCAATACCTAGTTTTTCTGAGATCCTAGTTACAATATCTGCTTTCGTCATTTCGTCTTATTAATTTTCAAATTTTTTTCGGCTTGCAAATATAAACATTATAATTAATCTTTCCCTTTAACCCTTTAATTTTAAGTATATAAACTGATACATTTGAGCATTATTATTTTGTATAATGAATTTTGCCCAAAAAATCTTGACTTGGTATCTTGAACATCAACGTGATCTTCCCTGGAGGCAAACACGTGAACCTTATAAAGTTTGGCTATCGGAAATCATACTACAACAGACCCGTGTAGCTCAGGGAATGCCCTATTATTATAAGTTTGTGGAAGCTTTCCCCACAGTTTATGATCTTGCGAACGCTCCTGAAGAGCAGGTGTTGAAACTTTGGCAAGGACTGGGTTATTACTCCCGTGCCCGTAATTTGCACGCTACGGCCAAAATGGTTGTGGAGGATTATCATGGAGAATTCCCGAAGACCTATAAAGGATTGAAATCTTTAAAAGGTATTGGGGATTATACGGCCAGTGCCATTGCTTCATTCTGTTTTGATGTGCCAGAACCTGTGGTGGATGGTAATGTTTATCGTGTTTTGTCCCGATATTTTGGTGTTGATATGCCTATTAACAGTACCCAGGGCATCAAATATTTTAAAAAACTCGCCCGTGTGGTGATGGACGTAGGGAACATACGCGACTATAACCAGGGTATTATGGAGTTTGGTGCCATACAATGTGCTCCTAAAAAGCCTTCCTGTTTATTGTGCCCACTTCAAGAAAGCTGTATTGCGCTGAAAGAGAATAAAGTGGACACCCTTCCAGTAAAACAAAACAAAACCAGAGTAAGGAATCGTTACTTTAATTATTTAGTGTTGCTCGATGAAAATGAAAGTACCGTTTTGGAACAACGGAAAGGAAAGGGCATTTGGCAGAATTTGTACCAGTTTCCATTGATCGAGTCGGAGAAAAGGCTTCAGGCCGAAGAATTGAGGCCATTGATCAAGGAAAAAGAGGATGTTCCGGTATTCGATGCGTTATCATTATATAATAATGAACCGATCGTGCATAAACTATCACATCAACATTTATACACACAATTTTGGATCCTAAAAACTTCTCATATATTAGAGGAAGGAACACAATGGAATGAAATAGATAATTTTCCAGTTCCAGTTTTGATAGCAGATTTTATTAAGACATTGAAAATTTAGTACTTTTGATTAATTAAAGAGATATGAGCGGAACATTGAATAAAGTAATGCTGATCGGGCATTTGGGAGACGAAGTGAAAATGCACTATTTTGAAGGAGGAAACTGTATCGGTAGATTCCCTTTGGCCACCAACGAGACCTATACCAATAGGCAAACGGGTGAAAGGGTGACCAATACGGATTGGCACAATATAGTTGTGCGCAATAAGGCCGCTGAAATTTGTGAAAAATACCTTAGTAAAGGTGACAAGGTTTATGTGGAGGGCCGGTTAAAAAACAGGCAATGGCAAGGTGAGGACGGTAATACGAGATATACTACCGAAGTGCACGTACAGGACTTTACTTTTTTAACGACCAAGAAGGAAAGTATGGCCAATGGACAATCTTCGGGTGCTCCCTCCAATCAGCAACCTTCGCAGCCTCAGACTCCTGCGGCACCTATGGATAACACCGAAGAGGATGATGACCTACCATTCTAAAACAAACGTTTAAAAAGCAATATTAAATTGGATCCCGAGCCCTATTGTTTGGCATTTTACTTTACAGCGTTTAGTGGAATTTTCACTTTAAAAATTGTCGTGCTTGTATTGCTGTTGGCAGGTTCTGGACTGATTTCAGCTGCAGAAGTTGCTCTGTTCGGTCTTTCCCAGACCGATTTGAACGAAATGCAAGAGAGCAATTCTTCTCGTGGAAAATTGATTGTAGAGTTGCTGGCAAAGCCCAAAAAGTTATTGGCCACCATTCTCATAACCAATAATGCTATCAATATAGGTATTGTACTCTTGTTCAGTTCCATTGGCAATACAATTTTTGCGAATATTGATGGAGCCTTTCGTTTTTTATTGGAAGTTGTTTTAGCCACCTTTTTAATATTGATGTTTGGGGAAATCCTGCCAAAAATTTATGCTAACCGTAACCGGGTACAGTTCTCTCATTTTATGGCGATTCCCTTAAAAGGACTGAATTATCTGTTTACGCCATTGAGTTCTCCGATGCGCTCCGTTACGCTTTTTATGGAGGATAAATTAGGGAGGCAAAAATCCAACTTGAGCATAAACCACCTTTCCCAAGCGTTGGAACTTGCCTCTGAGGGGGATACCACCAAGGAAGAACAAAAAATACTGGAGGGAATCGTAACCTTTGGAAACACGGATACAAAACAGGTAATGCGACCACGTATTGACATATTTGCACTTAATGAAAAAATGAAGTTTCCAGAAGTGCTCCAGGAGATTAAAAGGAACGGATACTCCAGAATTCCAGTTTTTTCTGAGAATATGGACAACGTAATGGGTGTTCTTTATGTGAAAGACCTATTGCCTTATATTGAAAGGAAGAGCTTTAACTGGATGTCGCTTATTCGTGAACCTTACTTTGTTCCGGAAAACAAAAAACTGGACGATTTGTTGTTGGAGTTTCAGGATAAGAAGAATCACTTGGCCGTTGTGGTGGACGAGTATGGAGGAACATCGGGAATTGTAACGTTGGAAGATATTATTGAAGAAATTGTAGGAGACATTAGCGATGAGTTTGATGATGAAGACCTCGTTTTCTCCAAATTGGACGACTATAATTATGTGTTCGATGGCAAAACAGCCCTAAAGGACTTTTACCGCGTCGTAAAAATTGAAGAAGAGGAGGAATTTGAAAGCCAAAAAGGAGAATCTGAGACCATAGCAGGCTTTGTACTGGAAATATCAGGAAGTTTCCCTAAAATAGGAGAGAAAGTATTGTTCAAGGACTACCAGTTTATTGTGGAAAGCATGGACAAAAAAAGGTTGAAACGTGTAAAAGTAACATTGCCCCATGAAGCATAGTATTTTGTTTTTCATTATTGTAGCAACGCTTTTAGTTAGTTGTAAAGACGAGGTGCTACCGAAGCCCAAGGCCATGTTGCGATTAGATTATCCTACAGCGGAGTATATGCAAACTGGTTCTGACTGTGTTTACACTTTTGACCAAAATACGCTCTCCAACATTAAGGAGAACAAAGATTGTTCGTTGGTTTTGGACTACCCCATGATGAACGGTTCAATCTATCTAACTTACAAATCGGTTAATAATAATTTGGATACGCTACTTGTGGACGCTCAGAAACTATCTTATGAACATGTAGTAAAAGCGGATAATATTGTGGAACAACCATTCATTAACCATGAAGATAGCGTGTATGGAATGTTCTACGAAGTAAGTGGTAATGCGGCTTCACAATCGCAATTTTATGTGACCGATAGCATTAATCACTTTGTGACAGGTTCGCTTTATTTCTACGCAAAACCCAATTACGATTCCATTCTTCCTGCAGCGATGTATTTACAGAATGATATTAGAAGAATTATGGAAAGTTTGCGTTGGAAAAAATGATTATTGTACTGAATCCTTGGCAAGCAGGGCTTCGGCACGAGCAATACTGCCATTGATTTTTTCCTTTACCACTTTTACCTTTTCTTCTTCCTCATCCAACCATTGCTGTTTTTCTTTGGTGAGTTCTTTACCTTCCAATATTTCTTCGTGATTAAATCGATCACCAAAATCCTTCATCCAATCCATCATTGCCGTATTGGCATCTTGGAGGTCTTTCATGGCAACTTCATACTTCAGCCCCATTTCCGTAGTGTCCACTTTTGCTTTCAGGTCACCGACCAATTTGCCGATTGTTCCCATTTTAGGCATTACCTCATCATGGATGGCCATTACCTCTTCCATTTGTGATGAGCCTTCAGGTGCTTTTTTCTCCTCTTTGCAGGAGAAACTCAAAAACAAAACAGTACAGATAAGGATTGAAAAAAGTTTTTTCATGGTGTATAAAATTAGGTCTTCAAATTTAACTATTTGGGACAGTAAAAATGAGGGATTAAAGCTAAATATTCAAATAAATAATAAAAGTGACTTTGGTCACATAATAGAATCTTAGGTATTCTTAAATTCGCTGATTGTTTCAATTAAGAAGTAAGAAAGTATTGGATAAATCTTCACATACTTTGCCGAGGCGGGTTGGCTTTTCTTCGCTTTTCATTCTTTTGATAATGATTAGCAACCTGCGGTTTTCTTCCATGTATGTTTACTATAGCCTGGATAGGGAGGGGTTTATTGAACAACTATGTGAAAACAAGGACAAACCGGAACTTAATTGTGACGGTAAATGTATGTTGATGCAAATGCTCCGTGCCCAAGCGGAAGACGATGAACCCATGCCGGTGATTGGTTGGGAGGAAGTTTTGGTATTTTTTATGGAAATACCTGGTTGTAATCTCCCTGATAGCAACGAAAATGAGATAGCCCCATTCTATTACTCCGATTCCTATTCGTATCGATTTAGCGATACCCTTATAAAGCCCCCAATGGTTTAAGATTTACGTTAAAAGCGGCAAATACACATTGTCGAACATGTATAATCTTAAACATAAAATCAAAAATGAATAAAAGTGCACTGGCAAAACTTTGTGTTTTGCTTTTAGGGACTACCATGTCCTACGCGCAAGTTTCAAATGCGCAAGATTCCCTAACAAAAAAACCAGTACAATTGGATGAGGTTCTTGTAGAGGGGAAAAGAAAAATAGACCCAGTTTTTTCTACGTTCAAAAGTGAGCCGGAGAAGAAAATTGTCCAATCAAAAAATGTGGCCGATCTTTTTAAAGATATCAATGGATTTAGCCTGATCAAACGTGGTAATTATGCCATAGACCCTTCTTTTCGGGCTTCTCAATATGAGCAGCTCAATGTTCAGTTTAATGGAGGGACCAAGGTGATGCACGCCTGTCCCAACAGGATGGATCCCATTACCACTCATGTGACCCCAGAGGAGATAGAGCGGGTAGAAGTGGTTAAAGGGCCATATACCTTTAGATACGGGCCCACCTTTGGCGGCATTGTAAATTTGGTGACTCAAGAAGTTGGAAAACAAGAAAAAGGATATCATGGCAAGGTTAATTTTGGTGGCGAGAACAACGGGAATGCCATTACAAGTTTTGCCAACCTAAAGTATGTTGGGGAGCAGTTTGATGCGAACCTCAATTTCGGATTTCGTGATTTTGGGAATTATGAAGATGGTGATGGAAACGAAGTGCCTTCCTCCTTCAAGAGTACCGATTATGGGGTTCAGATAGGCTATAACCCAACAGAGGACCAAAGAATCCAACTTGGGTTTCGACAATCTTTTGGAAGGGATGTGCTGCATGCCGGATTACCTATGGATACGGAAATAGATGATAGCAATGTGCTTTCTGTCGATTATAAGTTGGATAATATTTCTGATGGCTTAAAAGCATTGAGCGCAAAGGTTTATCGTTCTAAAGTAGACCATGTAATGACCAACGAACTAAGGCCGTCTTTTATGATGACAGAGGCGGTATCAGAAGTTGATGCCCTTACTGTTGGTGGTAGGGTCGAACTCGAATGGAGACCTATTGACGACTTAAAACTCTATACTGGGTTGGATGCATTTTCAGTAGGAAGAACGGGAAATAGAACACGTTTGGTGAAAAGGAATATGAACGGAGATTTGCTGCCCACTCCTATGGAGTTTGTTGATGAGGTATGGCAAGATTCCCAAATTGATGATTATGGTGCCTTTGTGGAAGGGAAATACCCGTTGTCGGAAAAGTTTTTGTTGAATGTTGGGGCGAGGTATGACATGGTGCGATCCAAAACGGATGCACCAGCTGACGATTTTGTTGCCGAATATCCCGATTTGGATACAAGAACGGAGCATAACTTTAGTACAACAGCATCATTTAAATATATGGCCACATCCAATCTTTTATTGGAATTGGCCTACGGTAGAGGAGTACGTTCCGCCAATATGATTGAAAGATTTATCAACCATTTTACGGTTGGGCAAGATCCTTACGAATATGTGGGTAACCCTTATTTGGATGCCGAGGTGAACAATCAATTTGAACTGGGCGTTAAAGCAAATACCAGTTTTGAGGGATATGCTTTCAACCGTTTGGATTATGGGGCTTCTGTGTATTATTCTATCTACGACAATTATATTGTTCCTGTTATAGATCCATCATTGGATAAAAAGTATATGCCGATGGCTGAGCCTACCGACGTAAAAAGATTCACCAATTTGAATGATGCCTACAAAACGGGGTTTGAAATTTTTGGGGAACTGGCCTTCTTGGAAGATTTTGCGTTTAAAACGGAAGTGTCCTATGTGTATGCAAAAAATCAGGATCTGGATGAATCTCTTCCTTTGACACCACCTTTGGTTACCCGTTTCAATCTAAGTTTTGAGAGAGAAACGATTTGGGCTAGGGCGACATATACCCTTACTTCAAAACAATCCGATATAGCGCTCTCCTTTGGAGAGCAAACAACGGATGGTTATGGGGTTATGGATTTGCGTTTTGGGGCAAAACCTTTTGAGCATTTTACGGTAGGAATTGCAGCATCCAACATTTTTGATGAGACCTACAATAACCATTTGAATTTCTCTTTTGTGAACCAAGCGGACTATGGTAGAGTACCCATCAATGATCCGGGTAGAAACTTGACCGCTTTTGTACAATACAGTTTTTAAATCTGTAAAAAGTAAAAAGGGGCGCCATTGGCGCCCCTTTTTTGTATTTAAAATATATGCTTATTTGAAATCGGATGCATCAACACCTTCGTTCACCTTAATTTCCTTTACAATGAATTCGAAGTTCTGTGGCCCCACAGTTTGCATAATTTTGAACGGGAACTTGATTCCTGATACTTCTTGGTAATCCCCATAGCCCAAAGTGCTTGTGATTTGCTGCCCTTGTGCTTCCTGTGTGGTTACTTCCTGTACCTTAAGACCAGTTTCGACATCGTAGAAAGCGGATTTACTATCATTTATTTTTAGCTTGTACGCTTTTGAATCGCCTACAGGTTCAATGCCTTCCAAGGAAACGTTGCCGGCTGCCAAATAGTTCAGTTCGGGGAAGGCCGATGATTCTTCCTTGATCTTTTCGATTTCTTCTGGCGAAAGATCTTTACGCTGACCTTGAACTACCGCATAGCCTGAATCACCATCCAATACTTGTTTGGACATGGAATTTCCCATAACCTTCACATCTTGCATAAATTGATCTTTGGAAGTTTTCTTCATCTCAAGTTCCAATTTCATGCCTTGCATTTCGGCTTCGGCCATCATGGAGTAAGAATCCACACCTTCCAGTTTTGATTTCCCTCCAACAGCTTCAATATACTTTTCCAAAACGGTATTGGCATCCATACCTTCTGGAATGGCAGTATTATAGTCTGGTTTTTCCGTTTTGCTAGCATACTTATCGTAGAAAAGTACTGGAACATCTTTTTCGTTAAAGGATACTTTTTCCAAGTTTTCCAAAACATCGCTCCCTTTTCCTGTTACAACCACACGGGCGTTAGAAGTTGAAAAATGTTTTTGAGCAGCTTTCTGTACATCCTCCTTGGTAATGGCATCCAATCGTTCCAAATAGGTTTCGTAAAAATCTTTTGGAAGATTTTCGGTTTCTATATTCAAAGCATAATTCGCAACCGTTTCTGGTTTTTCGAGGGCCATCACAAAGCTTCCGGCATATTTTGCTTTAGCATTTGCCAACTCTTCGTCGGTTACAGGCTCGGAAGTCATTTTGTCTATCTCTTTTAATATTTCTACCACAGAGCTATCGGTAACCGCGTTACGTACTTGCGCGTAGGCGTTGAATCGCATTGGACTGTACTTATTGGCTCTGATTCCAGAATAGGAGCCATAAGTGTATCCATTGTCTTCTCTCAGATTTTTGAATAAGCGAGCTTGGGAACCTCCTCCCAAAATTCTGTTTGCCAAAAGAGCATCCAGATAATCTTCATCTTTCATTTTCAAATCGGTGATGTTTTCTACCGCAACTTCAGACTGCACGGCGTTGGGTACATCAACAAAGTTGATTTGCGTATACTGCACATCTTTTGGGTCGGAGTAGCTGAACGATGGTGGTGCCGCTTTGGACCATGGCGTAAAGGCTTTTGTGACCAGTTCTTTAACTGTATCAAAGTCAACATCGCCAATCACAACCAAATAAGCGTTGGCAGGTACAAAATAGGAACGATAAAACTGCTCCACATCCAACAAGGTAACATTGTTCACCGTTTCTTCGGTCATAAACTCACCATAAGGATGGTTTTTGCCATAGGCTAAAGCTAGCTGAACCCTATCTGCAATAGCGGAAACATCTTTTTCTTCTGATTTGATGCCAGTGATTACCTTCTCCTTTTCCTTTTCAAATTCTTCTTGGGTAAAGTTTGGATTGAGTGCGGCATCGGCCATCAATTCCAAAATTCTTGGAAAATATTTGGATAGCGAACTGGCAAAGGCACTTTGATCGCCTATAAAAATATTGGCACCCAAAAAATCCACTTCTTCATAAAACTCATCTTTGGGGATGTTTTTGGATCCTTTTCCCAACATACTTCCGGTAAGCGCAGAGACACCGGCTTTATCCCCCTCCATAATGGGTGGGTTGTCAATAGAGAGTTGAATGCGTACCCTTGGTAATTTATGGTTTTCGACCACCAGTACTTTTAAACCGTTTTTGAGTTCAAAACGGGCAGGCTCCTTTAAATTGATCTTGGGAGCTGGACCCGGTTCAGGCTGTGTGCTCCTATCTATTTGTGCGTAAGACGCTGTCATAAATAACGACAGCGCAGCTAAAACTATGTACTTTTTCATTTTAATTAGCGTCTTTTTGTTCTGGTAAATACTCCAATTCAATGCGTTGGTTCACCTTCAAATATTTTTTGGCCACTTCCATGATTTCCTCACGGGTTATGGAACGGTAAATGTCTATTTCTGTATTGATGAGGTTGGTATCATCCTTCAGCATATAATTTTCGGCCAAGGAGTTGGCAATGCCCTCAACACCGCTGTTGGCATTTACAAATTGGTTTTCGAACTTATTCTGAAGTTTTTGGTAATCCTTTTCGGAAATCAATTCCATTTGAAGCTTTAAAATTTCTTCATCAATTTCTTTTTTGATGTCTTGAATGGAATTGTCTCCTACTGGAAGCCCTCCAACAATGTAAGAACTGTAATCTTCCGCATCAATAGGTACAGAAAGTATCTGTAGTGCCATTTTTTTCTCGTCCACCAATTTCTTGTAGAGTTTGGAACTCTCTCCACTACTCAAATAGGTAGAAATCATGTTGATGACGTAAGAATCCCGCTGTCCTTGACCAGGTGTTCTATATGCCAATAGAATCGCAGGAATTTGGATGTTGGGGTCATGATATTTAGCAAAGACCGTTTTTGTAATGGGCTCTTCCTTTACATTTGGTCTTTGTATTTCAGCTCCTCTTGGGATAGGGCCAAAATAGTCTTCGATCATCTTTTTGGTCTTGGCGGTTTCAAAATCACCAGCTACGACCAACACAGCATTGTTGGGCACGTAATAAGTTTTATTGAACTTTTTGAAATCGTCCAAAGTAGCACTGGCCAAATGCTCCAAGGAACCGATAACTCCCCATCGGTAGGGGTGTTCGGTGTAAAGATTTTTGAGAATTTCATTGAAAAAGGCGCCATAGGGCGAGTTGTCCACTCTAAGCCTTCTTTCTTCTTGAACCACTTCTTTTTGGGTGTCCACTCCAACTTGCCCAATAATGGGGTGCATCAACCGTTCGGATTCCAACCAAAGACCAACTTCTAAACTGTTGGAAGGAAAAACTTCATAATAATAAGTGCGGTCTAAAAAGGTATTGGCATTGTTTCTTCCTCCGTTAGCTGCGGTTATTTGATCCCATTCACCTCGATCAATGTTTTTGGTGCCCTCGAACAATAAGTGTTCAAAAAAGTGGGCAAAACCTGTTTTGTCCGGATTTTCGTCTTTAGATCCCACATGGTACATTACGGATGTGGTGACTACTGGGGCCGAGTTGTCCTGATGTAGGATAACATGGAGCCCATTGTCCAGATTATACTCTTCAAAAACTACTTCCTGTGCAGACAGCAGAGTAATTGCAAAGAGCATTGTAAATGCAGAAAACAATTGTTTTTTCATCGTAATAGTAAGTATTTAAAAATTGATGTTGCTAAGAGGTTGGTGTCGATTTTCCAATCGATGTTACGCTAAATATAGAATATTTTTCGGAAGGCCTGCAGATTTATAAAAGTCTTAGGGTTTAAAATATGGCATAATTCACAAACATTCAGTAAATTATACAATGAACCAAAAAACAATTATATGAAAAATTTAACCCTTCCAATTCGTTTTGGAATAGTTACCAGTGCTGTGCTGATAGCATATTTTTTGATTTTGGCCTTAATGGGAAAACACACCAACGTATTCTATAGTTTATTTAATGGAGTTATAACTGGTTTCGGCATTTACGAGACCATTAAGTACACCAAAATTAAGCAGGGCAAAGATTTTAGTTATGGAAAGGGATTTACAGCTGGCGTTACCACTGGGTTTGTGGCCACACTTTTGTTTACCATTTTCTTCGCATTCTATGCAACAGAATTGGATAGCGCTTTTTTGGACAAGCTTTCCTCGGCATGGTCCGGCGACTATAAGAATTTCCAAGGGATTGTATTTTTTACCGTGGCCATTATGGGATTCGCTACAACCTTGGTTTTGACACTTTCTTTTATGCAGCTTTTTAAAACAAGTAACAATTCTAAAAAAATTATGGGCTAAATCAAGGAGGAATACTTGTGGATTAAGGATTTAGCAGTATATTTGCACCCGCTAATTTTGATAAAAGCGAAATAATTTTAATCTAATCAACGCATTATGTACGCAATTGTAGAGATGGCAGGGCAGCAATTTAAAGTTGCAAAAGACCAAAAAGTGTACGTTCACCGTTTGCAGGAAGACGAAGGTAAAAAAGTTACTTTCGACAAAGTTCTTCTTTTGGAAGATGGTGGTAACGTAACCATTGGCGCCCCGGTCATAGAAGGTGCGGCTGTTGAAGCCAAAGTTGTAAAGCACCTAAAAGGAGATAAGGTAATCGTCTTTAAAAAGAAAAGACGTAAAGGTTACCGTAAGAAAAACGGTCACAGACAATATTTGACTGAAATCGTTGTTGAAGGTATTGTAGCTAAAGGTGCAAAGAAAGCGGCTCCGGCAAAAGCTAAAGCTGAAGCAAAACCTGCTGCTGTACCTAAAAAGGCGGAGAAAAAAGCCGCAGCTCCTAAAAAGGAAGCTCCAAAGGCAACTACTGAGGATTTGAGTTCCAAAACTGTTGCTGAATTGAAGGAAATGGCGAAAGCCAAGGAAATTACCGGTTACTCTTCCATGAAGAAAGCCGAGTTGATTGAAGCGTTAAGCAAATAAAGAAAAGAACTAAAATTTATATATCATGGCTCACAAGAAAGGTGTAGGTAGTTCAAAAAACGGTAGAGAATCAGAATCGAAACGCTTAGGTGTCAAGATTTTTGGTGGTCAGGCAGCAAGTGCAGGTAACATTATTGTAAGACAACGTGGTACCAAGCATAACCCTGGTGATAACGTATATGCAGGAAAAGATCATACTTTGCATGCCAAAGTAGATGGCTTAGTTAAGTTTGAGAAAAAAGTAGGTGGCAAATCTTATGTTTCCATCGAACCTTTTGAAGCTTAGTAATCAGCAATAATATTGATTAAAAAGGCTCCGCATTTGCGGAGCCTTTTTATTTTAAGTAGATGTTAAGTTTAAAATCGAATTTTTCGTTTTCGAGCGGTAATTTCCCAAGAATCCACTTTTTGTCCATTTTCAATCACAGAAACTTCATCATGCAGGTTTATGGTGGGGCAGATGTGGTATGGAAGGCCATATAGGACATCACCAACTTTAAACTTATCCCAATCTTTTACTTGGATTACACCATGCTCTTCACTTTGTGAAAGCAATTCATAACCATCAAGATTTAGGAATTTAACCCGCTTGTCAATAGGATTTTCTGCTGCAACAGATTTATGGCCCAGATCAATGGTTATGATTCCTTCTGTTGGCTTGGAAATAATTCGGGTCACTAAAAGGGCGGCATGTTTAAAGTTTTGTTCCGTTAATTTTTCACCGTAGCCCCAATCCCAAAGTACACAGGTGCCCGGACTAGTAATCCTTTTTTCTTGTAACGCATGCGAAGTAAAGGATGGAGTTCCCCCGCATATTAGTTCAGCTGCTGGATAGTCGATTCTGAGCGCTTCAAAATAAGTTTCAACATCCTTTACTCCCTTTTCTATTTTTCCTTTCCTAATAGTGAAATCAGCATCTCTTAAATGACCGTCGTAAGCATGTAGTCCCTTGAAAAATAAAGAATTACATATTTTTAAATAGGCCATCAATTCATCTAAACCTGGACCGATTTCAATACCGGATCGGTTCATGCCGTTATTGATGTCAATATAAATATTGAGTTTGATTTCATGTTCCAAAGCTTTTTGATTTAAAAGCTCAGCACTGTCCATATTGTCCAAAATAGTGGAAAACTGTGTATTTGGAAAGTGTTTTATCAAACTAAGTAAGCGGTCAACTTTTGGCCCGACAAGTTGGTGGGCAATCAAAACAGATTTGGCACCAGCTTCGGCGGCAATCTCTGCTTCAGAAATGGTGGAGGCCTTAAAATTTGAGATGCCCGAAGCCAATAAAAGCTCCATCACCTTGGGCATTTTGTTGGTTTTTATATGTGGCATCAATCTTTCGGTTTTTCCCTCAACGAGAGAAATCATCTCATTTATATTGTATTTGAGATGCTCCAAGTACAATGCAATTGAAGGAGAATCGACTGTTTCCACATTTTCTATGATGTACCAATTATTTTCCATTTCTGCCATTTTGAGCAAATAAAGGTAATAATCACGTTGGGATGTTGCAGACTTTTCCATGCCTAAATCTGAATGTGTTTCAAACGTATGTTGCTAGTAAAAATCTTTTCGTAGCTTTAATATCATTAACTATAAATCTTATATCATGAAAAAAGTAATTATTTCATCACTACTTGCTTGCTCTATTTTATTCACTAGCTGCTTAGGTTCTTTTAGCGCTTTCAATAATTTGAAAGATTGGAATCAGGGGTTAACGGACAGTAAGTTTTTGGACAACCTAATTTTTTGGGGATTGAATATAGTACCTGTGTATGGGTTATTCTTTTTAGGAGATGCCATTATCTTCAATGTTATTGAGTTCTGGTCCGGATCTAATCCAATTGCTATGAAAGATGGGGAATCCGAAACTCAAATGGTCGAACACGATGGTAATACTTTTGAGATGATCGCCACCAAAAATAGAATTCAGGTAACTGTTGTGGAAGGCCCTAAAAAAGGAAAGAAAATTGATTTGGTGTACAAGCCGGATGAGAAATCTTGGAACGCTATACGTCCTAATGGAGAAATTATAAAACTATCTTCTTTTGAAGAAGGATTCTACATTGTTTACATGCCAAATGGTGAAGAAGTAAAAATTGACCCAATGAGCACTAGGGAAGAAGGTTTGGCTTTGCTACAGGAAAGCAAGACCTGCTACTATGGTGAAACCCTATTGGCTGATTAAGAACATAATATCCAATAAAAAAACCCATGGTTCTGCCATGGGTTTTTTGTTTTATAGCACTTTAGTACTTAGTATCGGTAGTATTCAGGCTTATAGGGCCCCTCTACTTTTACACCGATATAGTCTGCTTGCTCTTCATTAAGCTCGGTCAATTCAGCACCTAAGCGAGACAAGTGCAACTTGGCTACCTTTTCATCCAAATGCTTGGGAAGCATATACACCTCGTTGGCATATTTATCACTGTTGTTCCAAAGTTCCATCTGTGCCAAGGTCTGGTTGGTGAAGGAGTTGCTCATCACAAAACTTGGGTGGCCTGTGGCGCATCCTAAATTCACCAATCTCCCTTCGGCCAAGATTACAACATCCTTACCATCAATAGTGTATTTGTCCACTTGTGGTTTTATTTCGTCTTTGGTGTCACCGTAGGCCCCATTCAACCAAGCCATATCAATCTCATTATCAAAATGTCCAATATTACAAACAATGGCCTTGTCTTTTAGAGCTCTAAAGTGCTCTTCACGGATGATGTCTTTGTTTCCTGTAGTGGTAATTACAATATCGGCTTTGGAAATAACGGTTTCCAATCTTTTCACCTCAAAACCGTCCATACAAGCTTGTAGGGCACAAATTGGGTCAATTTCCGTTACCGTAATAATGGCACCAGCACCACGGAACGAGGCAGCAGTTCCTTTTCCAACATCACCATAACCTGCAACAACCACGCGTTTACCTGCCAACATGGTATCCGTTGCTCTACGAATGGCATCCACGGCACTCTCGCGACATCCATACTTGTTATCAAATTTGGATTTGGTCACAGAATCGTTAACGTTAATGGCCGGCATCGGAAGCGTTCCATTTTTCATTCTTTCATACAAACGGTGAACTCCCGTAGTGGTTTCTTCTGAAAGGCCTTTTACACCTCCGGCCAATTCTGGATATTGATCCAAAACCATATTGGTAAGGTCGCCACCATCATCCAAAATCATGTTCAATGGTTTTCTGTCTTCTCCAAAGAATAACGTTTGTTCAATACACCAGTCAAATTCCTCTTCGTTCATTCCTTTCCATGCATAAACGGGGATTCCGGCAGCAGCAATAGCAGCAGCAGCGTGATCCTGAGTGGAAAAAATGTTGCAAGAACTCCAGGTTACCTCTGCTCCAAGGGCCACCAAGGTTTCAATCAAAACAGCGGTTTGAATGGTCATGTGAAGACAACCGGCAATCCTTGCACCTTTCAAAGGTTGCTGGCTTCCGTATTCTTCACGCAATGCCATTAGTCCTGGCATTTCGGCTTCGGCCAACTCAATTTCTTTCCTTCCCCAATCTGCAAGAGAGATATCCTTTACTTTATAAGGTACGTACGGAATTGTCTTTGTGCTCATACTTTTTATAAATTTACTTTTGTAGCTTAGCTTAAATAGTGCGACAAAGATACGAAATCACTTAACTTTTGTTAATGCCCGTTTACAAAACAATAACAGTTTCCCCAACGACTAAAGTTTATATCTGGAAGGTTACCGAGCCAGAACTCCAGCTTTCTAAAGATGTGGAGCTTACACAGCATTGTCAGAACCGTATGGACGGGATGAAATCGGAAGCTCATAGAAGGGCTTTTTTAAGTATTCGCCACCTCATGGCAGAAGCAGGTTATGTGGATCATGACCTGTATTACGACGACTTTGGCAAGCCCCATCTTAAAGACGGAAAGTTCATCTCCATTACCCATTCGCACAATTTTACTGGGATTATCATTAGCGAAACTGATGAAGTAGGTATCGATATTGAGATGCAGCGGGATAAAATCCTTCGGATTGCCCATAAATTCACGCCGATTCAAGAGTATAAAACCTTGGCCAATTCCGAAGCGTTGATGCGAAAACTGACTATTGTTTGGGGAGCTAAGGAATCACTCTACAAAATATGTGCACAACAGGGGTTAAGTTTTTTAAGGCATATCAATGTCATTGATTTTTCTTTTGATGATACCAGAACAGTAGCGGAAATCATGTATCAAGGCAAAAAATCGCATTATGAAGTTCAATTCTTGGAGTTTGAAGGATTTACTTGTGTGTATGCCTTAAAAATGATGGGGGGATGATGATTCCTTTTCGTAGTTTTGTCCGGAAACCATAACTGACCATGAAAATATCCGTTGAACTTACTTTATCCCCTCTTCAGGATGATTTTGAAGCACCCATCATTAATTTTATCAAAAAATTGCGTGATTCAGGACTTGCCGTTTTAGAAAATCCATTAAGTACACAGGTATTTGGCGATTATGATAAAGTAATGGAACTGCTCCATTCTGAAATCAAGGAAAGTTTTGAAAACTTGGACCATGTGGTACTGACCATGAAAATGGTAAAATCCGACCGAAGCGAGTATGAACCCCATTTTTGATTTTTTTCTCGGTCCCTACCAAGACCGGGAACTATCCCTGATTATTTTAGAGGCTACCGCTTTTTTCTTTGGAATTGCTAGTGTGGTCTATGCCAAAAAAGAAGATATTCTGGTCTACCCCACGGGCTTGGTCGCAACTGTGATAACCACTTACATATTTTTTACAGATCGCTTATTTGGGGATATGATGATGAATTTCTATTACTCCATTATGAGTATTTATGGCTGGTGGAATTGGGCCCGAAGAAAAGATAATAGGGAACATGTAGTGCATATTTCCAGAACAAATACCAAGGAGAAATGGATTGGATTTGGTTTCTTTTTACTTACCATGTTGGTTACGTATGGCGTGTACAAGGCATTTGGCGCAGAAATAGGACCAACCAATTATGTGGACATTTTTACTTCAGGTATTTTCTTTACCGCGATGTGGTATATGGCCAATAAAAAATTGGAAAACTGGACCCTTTGGATTTTGGGTGATTTAATAACTGTACCTTTGTATGCATATAGAGGATGGGGGATGTTCTCTTTACAATACCTCATTTTTACTGTATTGGCAATACAGGGATATCTAGTATGGAAGAAAAACTTGGGCAACAGCCTTCAAACCTCATAAAAGTAGTCCTTTTTGGACCTGAATCAACCGGCAAAACAACGTTGTCTAAACAATTGGCCAAGCATTACCATACGGAATGGGTGCCCGAATATGCCCGTGAGTACCTTCAAGATAAATGGGATAGAGAACAGAAAACTTGTGAGCCGCACGACTTGGTTCCTATCGCATATGGGCAGATACGTTTAGAAAACGAATTGGCCAAGAAAGCAAACCAAGTACTTATTTGCGATACCGATCTTTTGGAGACAAAAGTATATTCCGAGGCCTACTATAATAGCACCTGTGATCCGCAATTAGAAGAATATGCTTTAAAAAACACCTACGACCTATACTTCTTGACATATATTGATACACCATGGGAGGCGGACGATTTACGTGACAAACCAGATGAGAGAGAACGAATGTTTGCGTATTTCAGGGAGGCTTTGGAGAATAATAACAGGAAATTTATTATCTTAAAAGGGGATAAAGCGTCAAGGCTATCCACAGCAATAAAACACATAGATAAACTTCTCCAAAAACATGATTGAATTAAGTCCTAAAGACTTGGAACAATTGGATTCCAAAGGAATTTCCAAAGAAAAAGTAGAAAATCAAATACAAACATTTAAAGAAGGCATCCCTTTTGTTCAGCTATCGCAGGCCGCGGTAGTTGGCAACGGCATACTTCGGTTCTCCGAAAAGGAGCAACTAGGCCTGCTTCAATATTTTGAAGATAACAGGGGCAACCTTGATTTATTAAAGTTTGTGCCCGCTTCCGGAGCAGCATCCCGAATGTTCAAGGCGATGTTCAATTTTTTGGAAGCATTTGATCCTTCCAAGGAAAAACTATCAGAATATCTGGAGCGAACCGGTGACAAGGATGCCCAAAAGTTTACCGAGAACCTCCCCGATTTTCCTTTTTACGATTTGATAATGTCAAGAATAGAGGGCAAAGCATCCAACAAGGATGAAGAAGCCTATCTTTTTGTTAAGGAAATGTTGACGGAAAGTGGTCTTAACTACGGTTTTTATCCTAAAGGTCTTTTGCCTTTCCATAAATATAGTTCAGGTACAGCAACTCCGTTTGAGGAGCATTTGAAAGAAGCTGCTCTTTATGCAAAAACAAAGGGCAAGGCTAATCTTCATTTTACCGTTTCGGAACAACATGACGAGATGTTTGCCAAAGAAGAAGCGTTGGTAGGTCCAAAGATTTCAAAACAGACTGATACCAAATTCGATGTTTCTTACTCTAATCAAAAGCCCTCTACAGATACTATAGCGGTAGATATGGAGAACAAACCATTTAAAAATGGTGATGGTTCCATTTTGTTTCGACCAGGAGGTCACGGAGCACTTATAGAAAACCTTAATGATCAAGATGCCGATATCATCTTCATTAAAAATATTGATAATGTGGTGATTGATAAGAATTTGGAAACGGTTTCCAATAGTAAAAAAATGCTGGCAGGTGTTCTGAAAAAAGTTCAGGATAAGGCCTTTGCTTATGCTAAACTTTTGGAAGAAAGTGATGTTGCTGTGGAAAAGGCAGATGAGATAAAAGCATTTTTGGAAAAAGACCTCAATGTTCGTATGCCCAATAATTATGATGATTTAGGGGTAGTAGAACAAAAATCGGTTTTGAAGGATAGAATTAATCGTCCTATCCGAATTTGTGGAATGGTCAAAAATGAAGGGGAGCCTGGGGGAGGTCCTTTTTGGATCAAAGATGGTGAAGGAAATATTTCTCTTCAAATTATAGAATCCGCCCAGATTGATATGGGCAATAAAGATCAAGCTGCCATATTACAGAATTCAACACACTTTAATCCAGTGGATTTGGTTTGTGGTGTTCGAAACTATAAAGGGGATAAGTTCAATTTGTTGGACTACGTGGATCCCAAGCAAGGATTTATCACAGGAAAGACCAAAGAAGGAAAAGAATTAAAAGCTTTGGAGCTTCCAGGTTTATGGAATGGAGCCATGGCGTTTTGGAATACCATTTTTGTTGAAGTACCATTAGTAACCTTCAATCCTGTAAAGACGGTCAACGACCTTTTAAAGCCAACGCATCAAGCATAAGAGTCTTGTAAGCAATATATTAAACCCGCCCTTTTTAAAAAGAGCGGGTTTTTTTGTGCTTTGATGTGACCTGTCTATAAAAAGCGTGTCTTAAAAGTATATTCGAAATTGTTTTCGATGACATGATTAAATTTTGATAATCCTTGCGGGTTGTCTCAACTAGGTTGGTTGATTTGGTAAGAGACCGTGCATTTTGCGCGGTCTTCTTTTCATAAGGTTCGGAAACGATAGGCAACAACGTAAAATAATATGTTATACAAAATAGTCCTGTGCTTTAATGTGGTATCGTTGGTCTTGGCCTTGTATATATTGATATCATACCTAAAAAACAGAAATAATAACAAGAATATGAAGAATCAGGATGATGCTATGTAAACACTAGCCACGTATTATCCATTTCTGCCAATCTGTACCATGGTCTTTTTTCCTTGTGACCATTAAATTGGCAATAATGAGAGGCTGCTTCGGCAGCCTTTCTTTTTTGCAATATTTCTAATTCGATATTTTTTTAGAATTAATTGAATTTGTTTTTAAAAATGCGGACAACAACTTACATTTGTCACATCTCAAAGGGGTGCTTTTACCAAAAGGCTGAGATTATACCCAATGAACCTGGGCGGGTAATGCTGCCAAGGGAATGCGCAAGTCGCATCTTGGAATTTCTATGTTTCTTTTAGAAACAACAATCAATTACTAACAAAGAATAATGACCCCTTTTATTCGTAACATTTTTACGAATGAAACTCTATTCAATTATTCAATTAAGGGCCGTTCTTGGCTCAACGGGACCGACACACCGTAAACGGAATCGCATCAAAACTTTATGTACAATTATGGCCTTGTTTGGCCTATCTCTTACCATGAGTGCCCAAGAAGAACCCACGGACACTCTGCAAGGAAAAAAAGTGGTGCTGGACGAGGTGCTGGTACAAGCAGTGAGGGTAACCAAGGAGTTCCCTATTACTTTTTCCGATTTGGACAAGGTTGAACTGGCCCCGCGAAACCTAGGGCAGGATATTCCTATTCTCATGAATTTTATGCCTGCCGTGGTCACCACCTCCGATGCTGGAGCCGGAGTGGGCTATACGAGTATCCGTGTTCGTGGTAGCGATGCGACAAGGGTAAATGTGACCATCAATGGTGTGCCATACAATGATGCGGAGTCACAGGGAACTTTTTGGGTGAACATGCCCGATTTTGCCTCTTCCACCCAAAGTTTGCAATTGCAGCGTGGGGTGGGTACTTCCACAAATGGAGCAGGTGCTTTTGGAGCGAGTTTGAACATGCTTACCGATGCCTTTTCTGAAGAGGCTTATGCAAGAATTTCATCCTCTGTGGGTAGCTTTAACACCCTGCGGAACAATGTAAAGTTCAGTACAGGATTAATGAATGGTTATTTTGAATTCTCGGGAAGGTTATCTCGAGTTACCTCAGATGGGTACGTGGACCGTGCAGCTTCCGAATTAGACGGTTATTTTCTTCAAGGAGTTTATAATGATGACAACACTTTGGTGAAAGCCTTGCTTTTTGGTGGACATGAAGTTACCTATCAAGCTTGGAATGGTATTACCCCAGAACAATTGGAAAACGACCGTACTTTTAATTCAGCAGGAATTTATACTGATGATAACGGCAACACTCAGTTTTACGATAACGAAGTTGATGATTACAAGCAAGATCACTTTCAACTACATTGGTACGAAACATGGAACTCGGCTTGGAACACCCATTTGGCGGTACATTACACAAGAGGGCGAGGCTTCTTTGAGCAATTTAGGGAGGATGACGATTTCGCCACCTATGGTCTGGAACCCATTACCATAAACGGTGATTTGGTGGAAAACACAGATTTGATTCGTCGTCGCTGGTTGGATAATGATTTTTATGGAGCTATTTTTTCAGCTACGTACAATAACGACAACCTCGAACTTATTATGGGTGGTGGATATAACGAGTACAAAGGGGATCACTTTGGTGAGATTATCTGGGCTGAATATGCCAGCAACAGCGAAATTCGTGACAGATACTACGACGACAATTCCACCAAAACCGATTTCAACCTATACACTAAGGCCAATTATAAATTAACGGACCTATGGTCCTTATTTGGAGATGTGCAATACCGAGGGGTAACTTACGAAGCCAATGGTGATGATACAGGTCTGGTGGATGATTCCTTCAACTTTTTCAATCCAAAGGCAGGTATTACATTCGATTTAAACCGTAACAATAACTTCTACCTATCATACGCAAGGGCCAATCGCGAGCCCAATCGTAACGATTATGAGAGCGGAAGCCCAAAGCCGGAAAAACTCAACGATTTTGAGTTGGGGTGGAGGTACGTTTCCCCAAGTTTTCAGCTAAACACCAATGTGTACTATATGCGATATAAAGATCAACTGGTTTTGACGGGCGAATTGAACGATGTTGGTGCGCCTTTAAGGTCCAATGTCGGGGACAGTTACCGTTTAGGTCTGGAAATCGACGCGAATGTGAGCTTGTCCAATGCCTTTAAATGGAGGCCAAACATTGCTTTGAGTGATAACAGAAATATTGATTTCTACTTTGAGCGTGATGGAGTGCTTCAAAATTTGGGAAATACGCACATTGCATATTCACCACAATTGATTGCTGGAAATATCATCTCCTACCAACCTAATGAAAACTTTCAAGTTTCCTTGTTGTCCAAATTTGTAGGCAAGCAGTATATGGGGAATATCGATTCCGAAGGCTCTGTTTTGGACAGTTACACGCAGACGGATTTTAATATTCAATACACCATCAACACCAATTCCTTTGTAAAAAGTATTGTGCTATCTGGTTTGGTGAACAATATTTTTGATGCTGATATTGTCTCCAACGGATATTTTTACACTTTTGATGATGATTATTCCAACCCTGGAACCATCACAACCATAGAAGGTGCTGGATACTACCCACAAGCAGGAATCAACTTTCTTCTGGGAGCAACAGTCAATTTTTAAGAAGTTAAGGAAGACAAGGAGTCAGTTCGAGTAAAACCCAGAAGGGATTTTGTATCGAGAACTGTGTTTTAACTCAATTTTTTTAACGGGATTCTGTAATTTTAACACAATGACAGAATCTCGTTTTCATTTTTCCGAAGAAAAACCCCTTCGCTGGGGTGTAATAGGCTGTGGTAGCGTTACAGAAAAAAAGAGCGTTCCCGCTTATAAAGATACTCTCGGTTTTAGAGTGGATATGGTCATGCGGCGCAATACCGAAAAGGCAGAGGACTATGCCAAACGTCATAATATTCCAAAATGGACCACCAACGCCGATGAGGTTATCAATAATCCTAATATTGATGCTATTTATATCGCTACCCCTCCAGATACCCATAAATTGTATGCATTAAAGGTGGCCCAGGTTGGTAAACCCTGTTGTATTGAAAAACCGATGGCTCCAACCTACGAGGACAGTTTAGCGATTTATAAAGCCTTTCAAGCTAAGAATATTTCACTTTTTGTAGCGTATTATCGACGTTCCTTGCCCCGTTTTTTAAAAATTAAACAATGGCTGGATAAAGGCTTGATCGGTGAAGTACGGCATATTCATTGGCAAAAGACTAAACCGCCCAATGAGGTCGATTTGAGCAAAAAATATAATTGGCGGACCGATGCAACTATTGCCCGAGGTGGCTATTTTGATGATTTGGCCAGTCATGGACTGGATTTGTTTGCCTTTCTTTTAGGAGATATTGTCGATGCCAACGGTTTTGGAACCAACCAACTTGGACTGTATTCCGCTTTTGATGCGGTAACAGCAAATTGGATGCACGAAGGAGGTGTTACAGGTACCGGCAGTTGGAATTTTGGAACGCACCATCGCAGCGATAAAGTCGAAATTTTAGGTTCCGAAGGAAGCATTCGTTTTGCCATTTTGGATGAAGCACCGATTGAATTGGAGAATGCATCAGGGCATCAAACATTGGAAATTCCACATCCCGAACATATTCAGGAGTTTCATGTGGAAAATATCAAAAATCATCTTTTGGACAAAGCAGTACATCCATCAACTGGAAAGACTGGTTTGAATACCAATTGGGTCATGGAAAAAATTCTAGGCACCGTATAATATCTTACCAAAGATGATGCACATGTTTTTTGATGTGCTTATCGTAGATTTCGTTTACAGCTACCTTTTCTTTGTCTGTTAACGGAGGTAATTCCGCGGCTTTGATATTGCTGTTGAGATGTTCCACTTTTGATGCTCCAGGAATAATACAACTCACCTCGGGAAAGTCCAATATCCATCGAAGCGCAACTGGTGCGAGGTTATCTCTCTGTGGGAATACTTTTTTAAGTTCATCAACGGCCTTTAAGCCTAAATCAAAAGGGACGCCGCTAAAGGTTTCACCTTTATCAAAAGCTGCACCATCTCTATTAAAGTTCCTATGGTCGTCTTTGTCAAAAGTGGAGTCCGATGAAAATTTTCCTGTAAGCAGCCCACTTGCCAAAGGCACACGGACAATCACGCCAATATCTTTTTTTCGAACTTGTTCAAAGAACAATTCCGAAGGGCGCTGTCGGAACATATTGAATATGATTTGAACCGTGTTCACATTGGGATATTCAATGGCCTTTAAGCCTTCTTCCACTTTTTCCACGCTGACACCGAGGTTTTTTATTTTGCCTTCATCCTTTAATCGATCGAACAATTCAAAAATTTCGGGTCTGTAATAAACTTCAGTAGGTGGACAGTGCAGTTGAATCAAATCCAAACAATCCAACCCGGTATTTTTTAAACTGTCCTCTACATATTTTCGCAGTACCTCAACAGTATACCCTTCATTCACGTGTGGATTGATCTGTCTACCACATTTGGTGGCCACAAAAACTTCTTCAGACCTTGATTTGACTACTCGGCCAACCGCTGCTTCACTTGCTCCAGCCTCATAAACATCAGCGGTATCTATAAAATTTACACCTGCATCTATGGCTTCATTGATAATATGTTCAGCTAAAGCATCATCAAAACCAGAGCCCCATTTACCGCCTACCTGCCAGGTGCCCAAGGAGATTTCCGATACTTTTATTCCTGTTTTTCCGAGTTTTCTATACTTCATTCTTCAATTTAATTGGATATAATAACAACATTTCCGCTCTGTGTGGCTCTATAAAATAAAAGGTCATGATATCTGTTTCCATCATCGGGCCTATCCAGTTGCTGCCCTGTAAATAAATTATAGGTATATCCCTCACAACTACAAACTGCGTTCTGCCCATCAATGGACATGGTGGAACATGCATTGGGAACATGGTTAGGACAACTGGCTTCCCAAGCCATAAAACTAGACCCTGTATTTATGACAAAAGCACCTCTTGTACCTACTCCGTTGTTGCCCACATAAACGGGATTTCCAATATTTTGCAAATTATTGTACAATGGTAGATTGAGGTTCAACTCGAATCGAAATCGTACTTCCTGTAAATAAGGATTTCGATTGGTTGTATCCGAACTGCAGGATACTATAAGTGCCAAAAGGACAATGGCCCAGAAGTGCTTCATAGTCAATGTTTGATAACGGTTGAGCAACAAAGTTGATGAAAATTTGTCTATATTTGCGTTAAATCCTCGCAAAAATACCATGCAGGGCATGGGTATAGTTGAGGATTTTTTGTATTTATAAAGAAAGGATGCCATAGGGGAAATTTTTTGATTTTCTTTGATGCCTCTTTGCATTAAAAATTAACGATATGAGCAACGTTTCATACTATACACCCGAAGGATTAAAGAAATTGAGGGACGAGTTAAATTACTTAAAAGATGTAGAACGTCCCAAAGCTTCACAAGCTATTGCAGAAGCAAGGGACAAGGGAGATCTTTCCGAGAACGCAGAATATGATGCAGCGAAAGAAGCCCAGGGACTTTTGGAAATGAAAATTTCCAAAATGGAAGAAACCTTGGCCAATGCCCGTTTGATAGATGAATCACAATTGGATACCTCCAAAATCTTGGTCCTGTCTACCGTTAAACTTAAAAATCAAGCCAATGGTATGGAAATGAAGTATACCTTGGTGGCAGAGAGTGAAGCAGATTTAAAAACAGGTAAAATTTCGGTAACATCCCCCATTGGAAAAGGATTATTGGGAAAAGAAGTTGGTGATGTAGCAGAGATCAAGGTACCCAACGGAACCTTGAAATTTGAGATTTTAGAGATTACTCGAGAATAAGAGCAACAAAATTAGTTATATTTAATCCCGTTGAAAGACGGGATTTTTTATTTTAAAACGGAATCAGAATGGCCAGCATTTTCACAAAAATCATTAATGGGGAAATACCTTCCTATAAAATTGCCGAGGATGATGATAACTATGCATTTTTGGATATCAACCCAAACTCCAAAGGGCATACATTGTGTGTTCCGAAAAAAGAGGTGGACAAGATTATGGACCTTGATGAGGAATCCTATATGAAGCTTATGGCTTTTTCAAGAAAGGTAGGACTTGCCATTGAGAAAGCGGTGCCCTGTAAACGCGTTGGAATGTCCGTTATTGGTTTAGAGGTACCCCATGTGCATGTGCATCTCATTCCGCTTCAAAGTATGGCGAATGCCACTTTTCAACACAAAGAGAGTTTTACTGCCAAGGAGTTTGAAAACGTTGCAGCGGAAATCCGGTCTTTTCTTAATTAAGTCCTTCTAGGTAAAAATAGACTCCAGCTGCTATCAAGCACAGCATCACTACCAAAATGACAAAAAATAGCATGGTAAACCTTACAGCTGGTCTGTCGGGTTTAACTAGTTTGTTGTAGTAGTCAAAAACCCGCTCAATATCTGGGGTCCAGTTTACTGGATAAATAATCGAGTTACACTTCGTGCATTTGATTTCATGTGTCACAACACCTGTGGTTCTGTGGTAAAGTGCATTAAAAGTGTGTTTTTGGTAAAATGTAATTTTAAGTTCCTGATTAAAACATTCGGGGCAATTGTTGGTGATATCAGCTTCTTGTATTACAAGTTGTTTTTCCTTGGCCATAGTTCAATTTTCATTTGCTCGTAGGGAAATTTGCATGATAGTTCCTTCTTTACTAGACGAAAATACTTTAATTTTTCCTTTATGGTATTCTTCAACAATTCTTTTTACCAACGAAAGTCCTAATCCCCATCCTCTTTGTTTGGAAGTAACCCCTGGGTTAAAAATGTTCTGAAAATCGCTTTTGGGGATGCCATGGCCAGTATCTGAAACCAAAATGTTGATGGTTTGTCCCTTTTTTTCGATTTGAATGGCAATATTCCCTTTTCCTTTCATGGCGTCGATACCATTTTTAACAAGGTTTTCAATACTCCAATTGTATAGCGGAGGATTCATTAAAACAGGAGCCTTATCTACATTGGAGCTAAAAGAAAAATGAACAAGCTTGGAACTTCGTTGCTTTAGGTAATCATAAGCTTTTTTGGTTTCCGCAACAATATCATGTTCCCTTAATTCCGGAACAGATCCAATTTTGGAAAAACGTTCGGTTATTGTTTCCAAGCGATCAATATCCTTCGCTATTTCTTGTGTTACTTCTGGGTTGATATCCTCTGATTTTAAGAGTTCATTCCAACCTAAGAGGGAAGTAAGGGGAGTTCCAATTTGATGAGCCGTTTCCTTGGCCATTCCCGCCCAGAGTTTGTTCTGTTCCGACGCTTTGTTCGTCCGAAAGAAAAAGAAAATGACTGCTCCGAACAAGAAAATAATCAACAGCAAGGCCAATGGATAGTACTTCAACTTGTTCAAGACTTCCGAGTTGCCATAATACAGCGTTTCCAACAATTCATCCTCTTGAATAATCTGTATGGGCTCATTTTCATTTATGAATTGTGCAATCTTCTTTTGAATATATACACTGTCTGTTATTTTGTCCTCTGGTATATTGTGGGTTTTGTAGGATCCCTCTTCGTTCATCAAAATCATTGGGGTGGAGGTGTTGTTTCCCAATACTTTAAGGGTGAGGTTCCCCAGTTCTTGATCTACGGAGGATTGGATAAGTTCCAATTGGGCCGTGGCCCAAATTTCCATTTTTAAACGCTCTTCCTCTTTGAATTTTTTAAAAAAACTATTGGTGTTCCACAGAATTAGACTCACAATGATAAATGCCGAAATCAGCATTATAATGTTGGAGGTTTTCCGTTTGGGGCTAAAGTTCATTGGAAGTCAATTTCTTTTTAAAGATAGTAAATGGAAAACATGTTGATAGTTCGTTAAAATAACGTCTGCCATTGGAATTCATTTTATGTACTTTTGAGTTTTCAACAAAAATTAACATTGCATGGAAGTTCAGGGAAGAATCAAAATGATAGATGAAACCAAAACGTATGGTAACAATGGTTTCAGAAAAAGAGAAGTGGTCGTGACTACGGAAGAGCAATATCCGCAGCATATATTGGTTGAGTTTGTTCAGGACAAGTGCGATTTGCTAAACAATTATAGTGTTGGGCAAATGGTGAAAATCAGTATAAACTTAAGAGGTAGAGAGTGGGTGAACCCTCAAGGAGAGACCAAGTATTTCAACTCCATTCAAGGGTGGCGAATTGAAAACATACAACAAGAACAAGGTTCGGACAATATGCCTCCCGTTCCTCCAATGGAAGCTTTTGAGCCTGCGGACGACCTGAATGAGGAAGACCATGATGACTTGCCTTTCTAAAAGAAAAAGGTATTTTTAATAGAATCAATTGCGAAAATCTGGGCCTTGTGTTCAGATTTTCTTGTTTTTACCCTGATTTGTATTTTTAGGAAAAATTGCTTGTGGAAAATACTCCCTTACATTTTTTGAGCAAAAGGTTGGAGTTTCCTCCAGTCGATACGGCCAGTGAGGACGGGTTGCTTGCCGTTGGAGGTGATTTGTCCCCAGAAAGATTGTTGTTGGCCTACAAAAATGGAATTTTTCCATGGTTCAATGATGATTCCTTGATTTTGTGGTGGGCACCCGATCCACGGATGGTGCTTTTCCCGGAAAAGGTTAAAGTGTCCAAAAGTATGCGTAAGGTATTTCGTGATGGAATATTTACATTGACCCAAAACAAGTGTTTTGAGGAGGTAATGGACTATTGTGCCCAAATTGAGCGAAAAGGACAGGACGGTACATGGATTACCCCTGAAATGAAAACTGCTTATATGGATCTATACAAGAAGGGTTATGCCAGATCGTTTGAAGTTTGGGAAGACGGGGAGCTTGTTGGTGGCTTGTACGGGGTTGATTTAGGACACGTGTTCTGTGGTGAGAGCATGTTCAGTTTAAGGTCCAATGCATCAAAGTTTGCCTTTATAAAAATGGCGCAGGAATTAGGCGAAAAAGGATACAAACTTATCGATTGTCAAGTACATACCAACCACTTGGAGAGTTTGGGGGCCGAATTGATTCCTAGAAAAGAGTTTATAAAGATCTTACAAGGATAATTGCGCACTCGTCAATAAAAACAAAATGTCCTGCGGTAGGCCGGAGCCGTAATCCTCTATTCTGTATTCCACTCCCATCTGAAACTTTATACCACTGTTCAATTGCCATCCCACTTGGCCAGAAAGTCGAGTATCGTATTGCGGGGCATTGCTTTTTGCCACACTCAAGAGATTTTCAAAACTCCCAACAAAGTAAGGTTCGCCCGGATCCAGTTTTTCCCCAACCAAAGGAAAGTCCAAAGCAAAACGGTAACGGAACCTGTGGGTGGTCAGTGCCTTGGTGATGCGTTGCTCGGTTCGCAGTCGGTGCCCAAAACGAATAGTATGAGGTTTGCTGGTAATGTTATATTGTTGGGTAAGGCGCAGTTCGTTCTCCCCATCTTCAAAATTCTGACGAAAACGATATTGAATGCCCAGCGCAATACTTTGATTATCCCTCATCTTGAGTTTGGAAAAATGAGCAAGGTCCAATTGCCTTACTTTTAGGGTGAATTCTTCATCATTAACGATGTAGTTTCGGTTGGCAATTGAAAAATTGTGGGAATAGGAACCTGATACCTGATAGTTCACAGCAAATTGTGGCTGCCAATAACCTGTCAAGTTCTCTTGGGCTTGAACGGTGCCCATCAGCATTAAGAAAACAAAAAATAAAAACCACTTAGTAAAGGACATGATCATAGCTTGGAGAAAAGGATTTTCGAATTTTAATCAATTGTCCTTCGGAATTAAACAGAGCTTCATATTCTTGGAACCCATCACTTTCTTTGGCCGAAAATACCAGTTCATAGTTTACTTCGGGCAGAATAAGATTTTGAAAGGCGTTGTGCAAGGTTTTTTCGATAGATTGTCCTTTTTGAACGGGATATTGCTGCTGCATCTTTTTTACCCTGTGCTTGCCGTGGTTTTCATTCAAATAAAATTGGATAGCGCTCCATGTATCATTTGGAATATCCCTTTCTTTTATTTTGAACTCAACATCCTCTAGTACACCTTCTTTGTCGAATTCAACGCTGTAGTGTAATCGTCCCTTTTTAAACTTGGCTTCGTAACTTTTTTTGGTGCTGTCCGATTCCTGGTAAAATCGCACTCTTTTTGCATCCTTCAAATAGTCCTGGATGAGGGAATAAGACTTAATGGGAAACTCGTCCAAAGCTATTCTTGATTCACTTTCATATTTGTTCTGAGCCAACGTAACTTGAGCGACACCTAGCACTAAAAAGAAGAAATAGTTAAACTTCATGATACCTAAAACAGTTTACTTCGTGGTCGTTTACCATACCGGTGGCCTGCATGTGTGCATAAATCACCGTGCTTCCCACAAATTTGAAGCCTCTTTTTTTCAAATCCTTGCTAATAGTATCGGATAAGGAAGTTGTTGCCGGGGCATCTTTGTAATTTCCCCACTCATTTTTAATGGGTTTGCCATCCACAAAACTCCAGATGTACTTACTGAAACTACCAAACTCTTTTTGAACCTCCATAAAAGCATTCGCATTGGATACGGTGGCGTTTACTTTTAACTTATTTCGGATAATTCCAGAGTCCTGCAGAAGAGCTTCAATCTTAGTTTGATTGTAATTCGCAATCTTCTTATAGTCAAATTGATCAAAAGCTGTTCTAAAATTTTCACGCTTTCGCAATACGGTAATCCAGCTCAAACCCGCCTGAAAAGTCTCAAGAATCAAGAATTCGAAAAGGGTGTCATCGTCTTTTACGGGTACGCCCCATTCGTTATCATGGTAGGCTTCATAGAGGGGGTCGCCCACACACCATCCACATCTGTGTTTTTGCATTGCCGTCCGGTTTTTGTCAAAAGTAAAGGAAAAAACCAAGAGTTAATTGAAAGTTAAAGTATTATAATATGATAGTAATACTTTTATATTTGCGAGACTAAATTTTAAAAGTGAAGTGTGATGGATTTACTGATGAAATCCTTAAAAATTGGTGTTAATGAAAAGCTTTACATAAAAGACCCTGAGTCTTCAACTTTGGGGAAGAATATTGTAGAGCAAAGCATTTTAATGATTGATGAAATGGGATTTGACCATTTTACATTCAAAAAATTGGGCGTAAAAATAAATTCCAATGAAAGCTCGATCTATCGCTATTTCGAGAACAAGCACAAGCTATTGCTCTATTTGGCTACGTGGTATTGGGGATGGGTCGAATATAGGATGGTCTTCGCTACAAATGGTATCTCCGACCCGGTTAAAAAATTGGAAAAAGCAGTGGAGATTCTCACTAAGAATGTAGAAGAGGACAGCTCTATAACACATGTCAACGAAGTAGTGTTGAACAGACTGGTTATCAATGAATATTCAAAATCGTATTTGGTAAAAGAGGTGAACCAAGAAAATAAGGATGGTTACTTTGTGGTTTATAAAAGGTTGGTAAACCGTCTCAGTGATATGATTTCTGCTGTGGATGAGAAGTATCCATACCCTATTAGTCTGGCGAGTAATGTTCTGGAAGGATCGCTTCACCAATATTTTTTAAAGGAACATTTTCCAAAGCTTACCAATTGTAACGAAACAGTTACACCGACCAAATTTTTTACGGATCTAATATTTCGCACATTAAATCAAAAAATAGATGGCTAAAAAAATACTCACTGCTTGGCAACGGCTAATGGGCCTTTTGACTTTGGACAAAAAGGACATTTTTCAAATATTTTACTATGCCATATTTGCCGGTTTGGTAAACCTTTCCCTTCCCTTGGGCATACAGGCTATTATTAACCTCATACAAGGAGCCAGGGTAAGTACATCTTGGATTGTACTGGTGGTACTGGTAACCTTGGGCGTAGCCTTTGTAGGTGTACTTCAATTAATGCAAATACGGATTATTGAAAATCTTCAGCAGAAAATTTTCACCAGATCTTCCTTTGAGTTTGCCTACCGTTTCCCAAAAATTAAGATGAGCGAACTAAGATATTATTACCCCCCAGAGCTTGCTAACCGTTTTTTTGATACCCTTACGGTTCAAAAATCGCTCTCTAAAATACTTATCGATTTTCCAGCGGCCTTGTTACAAATTGTATTTGGGTTATTGCTGCTATCCTTTTACCATCCTTTCTTTATTATTTATGGATTGCTCTTGCTCTTGCTCATTTACATTGTGTTCAAGTTTACAGCGCAAAGAGGGTTAGATACCAGTTTAGAAGAATCCAAGATTAAATACAAGGTGGCACATTGGGTTCAGGAGATTGCACGTTCCATCGTAAGTTTTAAGCTTTCAGGAAAAACATCCCATGCATTGGATAAAAACGATGCGCTGGTGGAAGATTATTTGGAGGCAAGGGAAAGCCACTTTAAGGTTTTGGTCCTTCAGTTTATTCAAATGATCGGTTTTAAGGTCTTGGTAACGGCCGGTTTGTTATTAATTGGTGGATTGTTGGTGTTGGAGCAGCAAATGAACATAGGTCAGTTTGTGGCAGCGGAAATCATTATTTTATTGGTAATCAGTTCTGTGGAAAAGTTGATTTTAGGTCTCGAAACTTTTTATGACTTATTGACCTCTTTGGAGAAAATGGGTCAAGTTGTGGACAAAAAACTAGAGCCAAAAGATGGGGAAACTCCATTTAAAGATAACGAGGGTTTAACCGTGGAACTCGAAGATATCGTATATAAGGTTCCCGGATTAGAAAAGAAAATTATAGACCATTTGTCCTTGACGGTTCGTCCAGGTACCAACTTATTGATTCAGGGAAAGAGCGGATCAGGAAGGTCCACCTTGCTTCGGATGATTGCTGGAATATTGGAACCCGATTCAGGTAAAATATATGTGAACAATGTGGCGCTTCAGGGAGTAAAATTAAGTCAGTATCGCTCCTATTTAGGGCACTCTCTTAAAGAGGAATATCCTTTTGAGGGGACACTGCTGAACAATATTACTTTCGGAAACAAAGATATTCCGATGGAAGATGTGTATTGGGCCTTGGAAAAAGTGGGCCTGACACAATTTGTAAAAGAACAGCCCCATGGACTCAACACCATTTTGTACCCCGAAGGAAAAAAGATTCCAGATTTTATTTCCAGAAAAATCGTATTGGCCAGAAGTATTGTGACCAGACCCAAACTCATGATTCTAAAAGACCCTTTGGAGCAATATGATGAAGAAGGAACAGAGAGGATGATGGATTTCTTGACCGACCCAGCAAATGGATGGGCCCTTATTGTTGTAAGTGAAAACCCAAAATGGGAAAGTCGCTGTAATCAAGTAGTTCGAATGGATAAAGGTAGATTGATCAACTTAAAATAAAGTTCATGCTGAATATTTCTTCAAATAATAAATTGAACGAGAAGGTAGACCTTACCGGTTATGAAGCTGGCAAAAAGGTTTTTCATAAGAGGCATTATAAGCATTTTAACCGCTTTTTGGCGTCCTTTTCCATACTGGTGCTTTTCATGATGTTCCTGCCATGGACACAGAATATTTCCGGCAGAGGGTACCTAACTACTTTAACCCCCGATCAAAGGCCACAGACCATACAATCCCCAATCCCGGGAAGAATTGAGAAGTGGTATGTAAGGGAAGGAGATTATGTTGAAAAGGGAGATACCATTCTTTTTATCTCGGAGGTGAAAAGTGAATACTTCGACCCCGATCTTGTAGAACGAACTGGGAAACAAATCAAGGCAAAATCCATGTCTGTAACCTCTTATCAGGAAAAGGTCAAGGCCTTGAACCAACAAATCAAAGCGCTAAATCAGGAACGCGGGTTAAAGTTGGAGCAGGCCAGAAATAAATTGATGCAGTCCAAGTTAAAGGTTAAGAGTGACAGTATTGACCTTGAAGCTGCAAAGACCAATATAACTATTGCCCAACGCCAGTATGACCGTACTGAAAAGTTGCAGGAAGAAGGGCTGAAAGCAGTAACGGATTTGGAAGCTAAACGACTCAAACTTCAAGAAACCCAGGCAAAGCTAATAAGTCAAGAAAATAAATTGTTGGCTAGTAAAAACAATGTAATCAATGCACAGGTAGAAATCAATAGGGTTCAAGCAGAGTATACCGATAAGATTTCAAAGGCGCAAAGCGACCTTTATAGTGCACAATCCAATCAGTTCGATTCTGAGGCCCAGGTCACCAAATTGGAGAACCAGTATACCAATTACGAAATGAGGAACAATATGCTTTACATAAAAGCGCCTCAAAATGGTTATATCACCAAAGCCATTCAATCCGGAATCGGGGAAACCTTTAAAGAAGGAGCCCGCTTGGTGGGGATAATGCCCTCGGATTATGACATTGCCGTAGAAACCTTTGTGGACCCCATAGACCTTCCGTTGATTCATTTGGACGAAAAGGTACGAATCCAGTTCGATGGTTGGCCCGCAATAGTTTTTAGTGGCTGGCCAAACGTATCGTATGGAACATTTGGTGGAAAAGTGGTCGCCATTGAGAATTTTATCAGTCCAAATGGTAAGTATAGAGTATTGTTGGCGCCAGATGAGGAAGAAGCACCTTGGCCCAAGGATATCCGTGTTGGCTCAGGGGCGAGCACTATGGCACTATTGGAAGATGTCCCCATCTGGTTTGAATTGTGGAGGCAGTTGAACGGCTTCCCGCCAAATTATTATCAACCCCAAAATACAAGTGCAGATGCCACGAAGAAATAGAAGATTACTTTTATTTTGTACCCTCTCTTTCTTTTCCGTAAGCTTTTTTTACGCTCAACAAGATTCTTTGGTGCTTGGGTTTAAAGAGTATTTGGGATATGTCAAAAAATACCATCCCGTTGCCAAGCAAGCCCAGCTGAACATTGCGATAGGACAGGCGAACCTAATGAAAGCCAGAGGAGCTTTTGATCCCAAAGTGGAGGTGGATTTTGACAGGAAGGAGTTCAAGGGTGCCGAATATTGGGACCGATTAAACGCCACCTTCAAAATTCCGACTTGGTTTGGCATTGAGTTTAAGGGAAATTTTCAGCAGGATGAAGGAGACTTTATAAATCCAGATGAAACTTTGCCTGAAGATGGGTTGTACAGTGCCGGGGTTTCCATGTCCTTATTGCAGGGGTTTTGGATCAACGAGCGCATGGCAACTTTAAGAAAGGCCAAATTTTTTAGGGAACGGACCAAAGCTGATCAAGACCTTCAGGTCAACCAAGTACTTTACAGTGCCTCACTTGCCTATTTTGATTGGTTGAAAGCTTATAGGGATGCTGAGGTGTACAAAGATTTTTTGGATAATGCTGAAATACGTTTTCAAGGGATAAAAGATCGTGCTTTGGCAGGCGATATCGCTATGATCGACACCGTAGAAGCTAAAATCGCTGTTAGGAACAGGGATTTAGGTTATCAGCAGGCGAAAGTCAAATTAATGAAAAAATCATTGGAGCTCAGTAACTTTTTGTGGATTGAGGATGTGCCTGTAGAGCTTCAGTCAGACATAAGTCCCAACCTTGAACCCGAAATGGACATCAATTCAACTTTGGAAATAGAAGGAGTGCCATTGGATAGTTTCAATTTGGAGACGCATCCGAAACTAATGTCCTTGGATTATAAAATTGAAGGATTGACGGTAGACAAGCGTTTAAAAGCAAATAAATTACTTCCCAAGCTGAAGGCGGAGTATAATTTTATCACGGAAACACCCGAATTGATGAATTCCTTCATTACCGAGAACTACAAAGCGGGATTAAGTTTTCAGATGCCCATTTTCCTTAGAAAAGAGCGCGGAGATCTTAAATTGGCCAAGTTTAAACTTAGGGATGCGGAATACGAGAGGGACAATGCTCAGGTGGAAATACAGAACAAGGTAATAGCTATTTATAACGAATTGGATTCTTTTACCGAGCAGAACCAGCTCATCAAAGATATTGTGAATGACTATTCAACCATGCTGAATGCCGAAGAGCGAAAGTTTAGTTTTGGGGAGAGTTCCCTTTTCTTGATCAATTCCAGGGAGAGTAAACTCATCGACGCCTACTTGAAGCAAAACGAAATGCAGAACAAGTTTTTCTACACTAAGGCAATGTTGTTCAAGAGTTTGGCCATAAACCCTAAAACATTGTAAGGAATAGGTTGTGAAAACTACCAATGACAAAAGTCAACAAATGGGACAATTGCCCTGTGTACTTTTGAAAAAAATTATTTTATGGAAGTTTTGGAAAAAAATAGATTAGAAATTGTTCAAGAATACATTTCAAAAGGAATGGATTGTCCCAGATATCGTGAGTTGGTGCATCAATTAGCAGAAATTGGAAAAACAACTGGGGATGAGCAATCCGAAGCTATGATAAACTATACCAAACTGAACGACCGCCGGATGACTCGATGGGATAAAACTTTTAAGATTCCGGAAGACATCCAACAAAAACTGCAAGCATTAGATAAAGAGCTCATGTTTTTGGTGATTACCGAAAGTTGGTGCGGAGATGCAGCGGCCAGTTTGCCTGTGGTAAATAAAATCGCCGAAACAAGCCCAAATATTTCCTTGAAGGTAGTTTTAAGGGATGAAAGCCCAGAATTAATTGATGCTTTTTTGACCAATGGTGCCCGTTCCATTCCCAAAGTAATTATTTTGGATGAAGCCAATAATGAAATAATTGGAGAGTGGGGTCCTAGACCGAGCATTGCCACTCAAATGGTAGCGGACTTCAAAGAAGAGCATGGAAAATTAACTGCTGAGTTCAAACAAGACCTTCAGGTTTGGTACAACAAAAACAAAGGGCAAAATATTCTGGAAGATATCTTGGAGTTACTTGCTTTGGAATAGATAAGTGATCGTTCCAATCTGCGAATTTTGGGAATCTGAGCTAAATCGAGCTTTAAGGGCATAAGCGATTGCATTGTCTACCAAACAACCGTTATCTGTTCCAGAGCTTTTATCATTAAAACTTGCTTCGGTCACATACCCGTTGTTGTCCACGGTTATGTTTACAACAACCTTACCGCCTTCAATACAGGTATAAATGGGTGGTGGAAGATGATAAGCGTTCCGGTCTACCAGGGAATACGAAATGGAAGTGCGTCTATCTTTTAAGTAATTCGTAAACTCCTCTTTTTCAGCATCCCGTTCTCCAAGTTTTTGTTTTTTTTCGTCCCGTTGCGCTTTCAGTTGTTTTAACTGCTCCTCAAAACCAGAGTTGTCCGCATATTCTCCCGTTTCACTGTTAAGGGCTCTCTCTTCCATGAGCTCTTCCAAAGTTTTTAAGGGTTCTGGGTTTCCAACGCTGGGCTTTGCAGTTTCATTGAGCGCCATATGACTTTTAATGGGATCACTGTTGGCCTTCATTTCTTCCAGACGTTCTTCTTCCTCTTCGAGAAGTTTCTCAATGTCCTCATCGGCCAGGCTCATTTCAATGACATACTCATCCTCTTGTATACCTCCTAAGTGAATATTGAACAACAATAAAATCACTATGGACATAGAGAAGAAAGTGATCAAAAGTGATAACTGGCTCTTGTTTAAGTTCATGGTTTAACTATAACCGCTTTTTTGCAAAAATATTTTATTCCGACCAATCTAGGTCGAGGTGCTCACCCCAAGATTTTCCTTGAAAACATTGGGGCTTGTAGCATTATCTACGTTGAAATCCCCTATTTTGGTTCTTCTTAGCTTGGATAAGTGGGCTCCAGAGTCCACTGCCTTTCCAAAATCATGTGCCAAGGAACGGATATAGGTCCCTTTGCTGCAGACCACCCGAAAGTCCACTTCGGGGAGCGAAATTCGGGTAATCTCAAACTCAAGGATTTCTATTTTACGTGATTTTATCTCTACTTGTTTGCCTTCACGAGCAAATTCGTACAATCGCTTGCCATCTTTTTTTAAGGCTGAAAAGATGGGTGGTACTTGGTCAATCTCGCCCAAAAATTGTTTAATAGCTTCTTTGATGAAGGTATCCGTGATATGATCTGTTGGAAAAGTTTTATCCACTTCGGTCTCCAAATCATAAGATGGTGTCGTGGCACCCAAGGTGAAAGTTCCAGTGTATTCCTTAACCTGACCTTGCAGTTCCGGAATTTTTTTAGTGAATTTCCCTGTGCAGATAATCAATAATCCCGTGGCCAAAGGATCCAGAGTGCCTGCATGACCAATTTTTATCTTTTTTAGACTGAATTTTTTTCGAATGGCCCATTTGAGGGCATTCACCGCTTGGAAAGAAGTCCATTCCAGCGGTTTATCGATCAATAAAATTTGACCGTTTAAAAAATCTTCTTTGGTGTTCAAAAACTTGGGGTTTTGCAGCAAATATACTGATCTATCCCCAAATGCTCCATGCAAGAGCAATGAGCCCCACGATTAAACAGTAAATGGCAAAATAGGTAAGCTTGCTCTGACGTACCAGTTTGATCATCCATGTACAGGCAGCAAGTCCAGCTACAAAGGCCGCAACAAATCCTGCTCCCATGGCTACAGCTTGATCACCGTGAAAGGAGATTTCGCCACCCATTAAATCTTTGGCCACTTTTCCCAGTATCAAAGGAACAACCATTAAAAAGGAAAAACGGGCCGATTTGGATTTATCTACCCCTAAAAGAACAGCGGCCGAAATGGTCGCCCCACTTCGGGAAATACCTGGTAGAATAGCTACTGCCTGCGCCATCCCTATGGCAAAAGCACTTCGAAACGATACGTTTTTATCAGTGGTTTTGGCAAGGTCCGCCAAGTACAATAAAAAAGCAGTGATGATGAGCATAATGCCAACAATTACGATGGCGCCATCAAAAAAAACTTCAATAAAATCATTCAAAAAAAGGCCGACCAATGCAGCAGGAATCATGGAGATGATGATTTTTAAAGAAAATTGAGTTTCCTCGTTCCATTTAAATTGAAAAAGCCCTTTAAAAATATCAAATACATCTTTTCTGAATACCACCAAGGTACTTAGTGCAGTGGCAAAGTGTAAAATTACCGTGAACAAAAGACTTTCCTCGGGAACGGCCTGTGCTCCCAAAATAGCTTTCCCCAATTCTAAATGACCGCTGGAGGAAACAGGTAAAAACTCGGTCAATCCTTGAATGATACCAAGGATTATAGCATCAATTAATTCCAAATTACTCCTTGTTTTTCTTGTGAGGATTCAACAAAATGGCATACACTTGAATGCCAAGGCCAATAAGAATCAATGTAGGCGCGAGGCGAATTCTTCTAAAGTTGTATATCTCGGGATTGAAGACTTGGGGGTCGTCGCTTCCACCACCGCTCATCAAAATAAACCCAAGGACTATAAAGGCAATACCTATAAACAGAAAGAGATAGTTTTTCTTTTGGAAAACAAACTCCTTGGTAGGCTTTTGACCGTTGTTGTTTTTCTTGCTCATGTCGCAAAGTTAATAATAAAGATCGTCCGTTCTTAGGTTTAAAAAGCGTTGTGTTGCAAAATGGGTGCTGGCCCATGAAATAATTACGCCCAAACCAAATACACTAACGAATAAAATGATGAGTACAATATAATCTTGTAATAGATTTAGCTCAGGGAAATTTTTGTCAATATAATATACCAAAACACCTAAACCGATCAAGGCGACAAAAGCTCCTGCCATTCCCAGTTTAATATTCGTCCAAATAAAGGGTCTGCGAATAAACGTTTTCGTTGCCCCAACCATTTGCATGGTTTTTATGATAAACCGTTTGGAATAAATGGACAATCGAATGGAACTGTTGATCAGCAAAACGGCGATTACTGTAAAAATGGCGCTGGCCACCAGAATCCAAAGACTAATTTTTCGAGCATTATTGTTGAGCAGGGAAATCAAGGGTTTGTCGTAGCTGACTTCATCCACGTAGGCTTTGGCCGCGAGTTCCTCCGCAATCTCATCAATCTGTTGGGAGGATACAAAATCAGCTTTCAAATTCACATCAATGGAATTTTTTAAGGGATTGTATCCCAAAAACTCCTCAAAATTTTCACCAATATCCTCGCTGTATTGCTCTGCTGCATCTTCTTTGGAAATATATACAGCAGATTTGGTGTACTCCGCTAGCGTTAAACTTTTTTGGAGTTGATCTATTTCTACAGGTTTTGCATTGTCCTTCAAAAACACCGAAATCGTGATTTGCTCCTTAAAGTGGTCCGCCAATTTTTTGGTATTCAGCACCAAAAGGCCCAAAACCCCTAAAAGAAATAGGACCAGGGCAATGCTCAAAGCCACGGAAAAGTAAGAGGAAATCAGTTTTCGTCGCTGATATCGTTCAATATATTGGCTCATATAGTAGAATCAGTACGTAAAAATAGAAAAGTAAATTGTATTTAGGGGATTAAACCTATTTTTGCACACGAAATTGAACAAGATTAACAATGAATTACGATTTCCGCGAAATTGAAGCCAAGTGGCAGAAGTATTGGGCAGAAAATGAAACTTTTAAGGCGTCCAACGATTCCGACAAACCGAAATTTTATGCGTTGTCGATGTTTCCTTACCCGTCTGGGGCGGGGTTGCACGTAGGACACCCATTGGGTTACATTGCTACGGACATCTATTCGCGTTACAAAAGACATAAAGGATTCAATGTGTTGCACCCAATGGGGTACGATTCCTTTGGATTGCCTGCAGAGCAGTATGCGATTCAAACAGGTCAGCACCCTGCGATTACCACGGGGAAGAATATCAATAGATATCGTGAGCAGTTAGATCAGCTCGGTTTTTCTTTTGATTGGAGCCGCGAAGTGCGTACATCCAACCCACAATATTATAAATGGACACAATGGATTTTTATCCAATTGTTCAATGCATGGTACAACAAGAAATCCGACAAAGCAGAAAACATTTCCAGTCTGATTTCCATTTTTGAAAAAGAAGGAAATGCAAATGTTGAGGCAACTTGTGATGATGATACGCCAAGTTTTAGCGCTGAGGATTGGAATGCATATTCAGAGAAGGAAAAGCAAGAAATCCTATTAAAATATAGGTTGACCTATTTGGCGGATACCGAAGTCAACTGGTGTCCCGCTTTGGGAACTGTTTTGGCCAATGATGAAATCGTGAACGGAGTTTCCGAGCGTGGAGGTCATCCCGTGGTGCGTAAAAAAATGACGCAATGGAGTATGCGCATCACCGCCTACGCTCAGCGTTTATTGGATGGTTTGGAAAAAATTGATTGGCCACAACCGCTAAAAGATTCCCAAGCCAATTGGATCGGACGTTCTGTTGGGGCCTCGGTTGTTTTTAATGTGAAAGACGAAGATGATACTATTGAAGTCTTCACGACTCGTCCCGATACTATTTTTGGAGTAAGTTTTATGACTTTGGCGCCAGAGCACGATTTGGTAGCCAAAATCACTACTCCTGAACAAAAAGCAGAGGTGGAAGCTTACGTGGAAGCCACGGCAAAACGTTCCGAGCGCGACCGTATGGCCGACGTAAAAACCATTTCAGGGGTGTTCACGGGCGCGTATGCAGAGCATCCGTTTACCAAAGAGCCCATTCCTATTTGGATTGGGGATTACGTATTGGCCAGTTATGGAACAGGAGCGGTTATGGCCGTACCCTGTGGCGACCAACGCGATTATGATTTTGCAAAACATTACAATATTGATATCCCCAACATTTTTGAAGGGGTCGATATTTCCGAGGAGGCTTTTGCTGACAAGGAAACTACGGTGATAGCTAATTCTGATTTTTTGAACGGTCTTCCTTATAAAGAGGCGATGAAAAAGATCATTGCTGAGTTGGAAAAGATCGGACATGGCGAAGGCAAAGTCAATTACCGTTTGCGTGATGCTGTATTTAGCCGTCAGCGGTATTGGGGCGAACCTTTCCCGGTGTACTACGTGGATGGTATGCCGCAGATGATTGGTGTGGAGCATTTGCCCTTGCAATTGCCAGAAGTTGAAAAATACCTTCCCACCGAAACAGGTGAGCCGCCATTGGGTAACGCTACCGAATGGGCTTGGGATGCGAAGAATAATAAAGTAGTTTCCAATGATTTGATTGATCATAAAACTGTTTTTCCATTGGAGTTGAATACGATGCCAGGTTGGGCAGGAAGTTCCCAATACTTTAATAGGTATATGGATCCGCGCAACGATGCCGCGATTTTCTCTCCCGAAGCCATTAACTATTGGCAAGATGTGGATTTATATATTGGAGGTAGTGAACATGCTACGGGCCACTTGTTGTATTCTCGCTTTTGGCAGAAGTTTATGTTTGATATGGGCTATGTGCCCAAAGACGAGTTTGCCCAAAAATTGATCAACCAAGGGATGATTACGGGGACGAGTGCATTTGTGTACCGCGATATGGAATCCAATAGGTTGTTTTCTAAAGGACTGGTTGAAGGAAAAAACATTATTCCGATTCATGCTGATGTTTCTTTGGTGAATGCATCCGATGAGTTGGATATAGAAGGATTCAAAAAATGGCAACCGGAATATAAGGATGCAGAGTTCATCCTTGAAGATGGAAAGTATATCGTAGGTCGCGAAGTGGAAAAAATGTCCAAATCCAAATACAATGTCGTCAACCCAGACGCCATTTGTGAGGAGTATGGAGCAGATTCGTTGCGTTTGTACGAAATGTTCTTGGGTCCTTTGGAGCAATCCAAGCCTTGGAACACCGCTGGGATTACTGGAGTGCATTCTTTTTTAAAGAAACTTTGGAAACTTTACACACCATTTACCGATGGGTCCCTGAGCGGAGGCGAAGTGGAACCCACCGCCGATAATTTAAAGACCTTGCACAAGACCATTAAAAAAGTGGAAGAGGATATCGAGAACTTCTCGTTTAATACCTCCGTTTCTACTTTTATGATTTGTGTCAACGAGTTGACGGCTCAAAAATGCACAAGCAAAGCTATTTTGGAACCTTTGGCCATTTTGGTTTCACCTTATGCACCTCACATTGCCGAAGAGCTTGGGGAACGTTTGGGCAATACAGGTTCCATTGCCGAAGCACCTTTCCCCAAGTTTGAGGAGAAATATTTGGTGGAGAGCAGCAAGGAATACCCGATATCCTTTAATGGTAAAATGCGCTTTAAATTAGAGTTGCCCTTGGATATGGGCAAAGATGAAATTGAAGCTGCTGTTTTGGCCCACGAAAAAACACAAGCTCAGTTAGATGGTAGAGTACCTAAAAAGGTAATTGTGGTACCAGGAAAGATTGTGAATATTGTAGGGTAGTTTCAAAACAGTATTATTAGCTTAATTATTTAAAGATTTTATAGAAATACCCCTAAAAAGCATGCTGATCGGCATGCTTTTTCATTTTATATTATGTTTACCCATAAAAAAGTAGGGGTTAAAATTAAAAAATAATCAAAAAATATATTAACCCCTATAAAAAAGGGGGTATAATAGTTAAAAAATACTTATTTAACTCATTCACCCCTAATTTTTATCGATTTTTTGTGTTTTAATCTGATTTTTTTGTTCAACTTTGACCCATCAACCATTAAAAACAACATTATGACTGTTGGGATACCTAAAGAAATCAAAAACAACGAAAGCCGGGTCGGCATGACGCCAGCCGGGGTATTTGAATTAGTAAAGAACAACCACACCGTATATGTGCAGTCCGGTGCAGGTGAAGGAAGTGGTTTTTTTAATCAGGATTACCAACAGGTCGGTGCCATTATTTTGGACACCATCGGTCAGGTGTATGCCATGAGCGATATGATCGTAAAGGTAAAAGAGCCTATCGCTGAAGAATACAATCTAATCCAAGAAGGACAGATCGTGTTTACTTACTTTCATTTTGCATCGAGTGAAGCCTTGACCAATGCTATGATAAAAAGTAAGGCTATCTGTATAGCTTATGAAACTGTAGAGGATGAAGATGGAACCTTGCCTCTACTTACCCCAATGTCGGAAGTAGCAGGAAGAATGGCCATCCAACAAGGAGCCAAATACTTGGAGAAACCTGTGAAAGGTAAGGGTGTGCTTTTGGGAGGAGTTCCCGGAGTTTCCCCAGGTCGCGTTTTGGTTCTCGGAGCGGGTACCGTGGGTATTCAGGCTGCTAAAATGGCAGCAGGTTTGGGTGCCCACGTAACCATTTTGGATGTAAACATGAAACGCCTTAGATACGTGAACGATATTATGCCGAGCCATGTGGTGACCGGTTTTTCGAACGAGTTCAATATCAGAAATCATATAAAAACGAACGATTTAATAATTGGCGGTGTCCTTTTAAAAGGAGCAAAAGCCCCTAACTTGATCACTAGGGACATGCTCAAGGACATGCATCCGGGAACCGTTATTGTGGATGTAGCGGTGGATCAAGGCGGATGTGTGGAAACCACCAAACCAACGACCCATGAGGATCCCACTTATATTATCGATGATGTGGTCCATTACTGTGTAGCCAATATGCCAGGGGCAGTGCCTTATACTTCTACTGTTGCCTTGACGAATGTAACACTGCCCTATGTGCTAAAATTGGCTAATTTGGGATGGCGAAGTGCTTGTAAATTAGATAAGTCCTTGGAAAAGGGGTTGAATATTGTTGAAGGTGAAATAGTTTACAAAGAAATTGCCGAGACATTTCACTTAGAGCCTGTACCGGCTTAACAAACTAACATTTTGACAGTAAAAGAGCCCTGCCATTATTTGGCGGGGTTTTTGCTTTTATGTGGTATATTTATATTCATATAAAAGAGATAAGGCTATGATGACATATTATATATTGATCGGTGGAATTGCCCTGATCAGCTGGATGGTGAGCAATAAATTGAAGAGTAAGTTCAAAAAATATTCAAAGGTTCATTTGCGTAATGGCATGAGCGGTGCTGAGATTGCTCAGAAAATGTTGGATGACCATGGTATTCGGGATGTAAAGGTAATTTCTACTCCTGGAATGTTAACCGACCATTATAATCCAAAAAACAAAACCGTGAACTTGAGTGAAGGGGTTTACAACCAACGCAATGCTTCTGCAGCTGCGGTGGCCGCCCACGAATGCGGACACGCGGTACAGCATGCACAGGCTTATGAGTGGTTGACCATGCGTTCTAAGTTGGTTCCTGTAGTAAGTGTTACCTCTGGAATGTCCACTTGGGTGGTGTTTGGCGGTATTATGTTGATGGCGGCAACCGGTGTGGCTGGTGGTATAGGTTTTTATATCGCGGTAGCCGGATTGATCATGATGGGATTTGCTACTTTGTTCAGTTTTATTACCCTTCCAGTGGAATATGATGCCAGTAAACGGGCTTTGGTCTGGTTAAAACAAAAGAACATGGTATCCCAAGAAGAATACTCAGGTGCGGAAGATGCCCTTAAATGGGCTGCAAGGACCTATTTGGTGGCAGCGTTGGGTGCTTTGGCATCCCTGCTTTACTGGGCACTACAGATTTTTGGAGGAAGAGATTAAGATGTGATTAAAAATTAAACAAAAAAAAGGGAACCAAACGGCTCCCTTTTTTAATTGTATGTGTTGAAAAGTCGTCATTCTGAATTCATTTCAGAATCTCATCAAACTGATAAAAAATTACTATGAGAACCTGAAACAAGTTCAGGTTGACGAAAAACTGCCTCTTTTTGGTAATTGTGATTGGATTTATTTAATCAATCCATTCTGCCACTTGGTTATCGATCATTTGTAGCCCTACACCTTCGGTTCCGGTTACCTCGATCATATCCAAGATATCCCGAATCGTGTTTTCTTCTTCGACCTGTTCCATAACAAACCAATCCAAGAAACGTTCGGCAGTAATATCGCCAAGTTCTCGTGCTTTTTTTACAATGTTGTGAATGGATTTGGTCACTTTGATTTCATGTTCCAAGGTAGATTCAAAAACATCTACAATGGAAGAATAGTCATGATTAATATTGGTAACCTCTGGAGATATTGGATTTCCGCCGGTGTCGATCAAAAAGTTAAAAATCTTCATCATGTGCTCGCGTTCCTCTTCGGTTTGTTTATAGAAAAACTTGGCGCTTGTAAAAAAGCCATTTTGCTCACACCAAGAGGCCATGGCCAAATAGAGGGCTGAAGCGTGGGCTTCCATTTTTATTTGTGCGTTGAGCATATCCATGGACTCCACTTTAATGCTCATACTTTGTCTTGCAATATCTTTCATAATAATAATCTCTAATGTGATTGAACTCTACAAGTTACAGAATTTTATCTGTTTGAAATAGCTCAGCCCCTTATTTAAAAAGCAACTAAGACTGGATTAAAATAGTTGAGCTAAAGGTTTAATGCTTCGGTTTTTGAGGAAAGACCAATGGCCATAAAACCATATTCCACAAGATTTTTTAAATCTAAAACCTCTAAAGTATTGAGAATAAAGAGATGCTCTTTATTGCAAAGCGTGAGAACTTCAAATCCGTGTGTGTTCAAGTCACTATCAAAATGGTCTTCGATGTCAATGCTCATGACTTTATGGCGTAGTGAAAGAAGTTGGCAAAAAGGCATGCGAATTTTTTTCTGACCAAAATCAATATAAAAACAACGCTCGTTTGTGGCCTGATAAAGGGTGTAATATGTAGACTGAAGTATTACATTCATGGGTCAAATGTAATATTTATTTAGATTGAATACAAATATCAAATTCGTATTTGTCGATCAATTTGTTGATCTAACGAGATAAAGGTTTCTGTGCGGGAGACCCCATCTATTTGCTGTATTTTTTTGTTGAGCACTTGCATTAGGTGTTCATTGTCCCTACAGAGTACTTTTATGAGTATGGACCAGTTTCCTGTAGTGTAATGGCATTCCAATACTTCTGGAATTTCTTCCAATTGTTTTACTGCTCTCGGGTTGGTCATGGCCTTGTCCAAATAAATACCAATGTAGGCCATAGTAGAATAGCCCAAAACCTTCGGGTTGATAACGAATTTAGAGCCGGCGATTAGTCCTGAGCTCTCCAGTTTGCGAAGTCTCTGGTGAATGGCCGCCCCGGAAATCCCAATATTTCTAGCGATTTCAAGAATGGGTTTGCGAGCATCCTCCATAAGGTACCTTAGGATTTTCTTGTCAATACCATCAATTTTCACTGAATTGTTATTGTTTTTCACAACTTCGATTTTAATTTGAAGCTAAAGATATTGAAAATAAAAAAGGTACTAACTCGCTACAGAATCAGGGTTGTATCCTAAATAAGGTGCTTCGTATTCCTTAAATTGAATGCCGCTGGCTTGTAGCTCCGTTAGAATGGGTTTGTATACTTCTTTGTTAATTGGAATTTGAACACCTGGAGTTTTAATCTCACCATTCAATATTTTGAGCGTAGCGATTGCCACGGGAAGACCAACTGTTTTGGACATAGCAGTATACTTTCGGTTTTCACCAATCACCACCATATTGGCATCAATTTGTTTCTTTTCCCCATTTAATTCGTAACCAAACTTGTGGTACATCACAATCATGTCCTTTTCGTTCTCTTTTAACGTCCAACTATCTTCAAGGATATATTGGAGGATTTGTGCTGGGGAGGCATTTTTTAGCGGTATTTTTTTGGAGTCGTCAAAAAGGTTTAACTCCAGTAATTTTCCCCACTTAATATCGTCTTGATCAATTTTAAGGTAATGTCTCATTTTTAGTTCTACGGAATCGGTAGGGGAATAGGGGAGAAACAGGTTGACAAATTCTCGATAAGACATTCCTTCGGAATTTTCGATGCTATAACTATCATCTGTCATTCCAAGAATCACAAACATTTGCCATGCTTTGGAAAAACCGACCCTTCGCATGGTTCCTCGAAACAAGGTCAATGCATCCTGCAGACCATAAGCCTCCCGGTATTTTAAGGAATCACGATTCGCGTACGCTTCAAAGGTGCCGTAACCCTCAATATCCATAAACTCGGTTCTTCTAAATAACTTTTGATATGGGATGTATTTGTAGGTTCCTTCCTGAATGAATTTGGCAGCACCCCCCTGACCGGCCAGTACCACATTTCTTGGGTTCCAAGTAAACTTATAGTGCCAAAGATTGGTGTCGCTCTCGGGAGCCACTAATCCACCCGTAAAGGATTCGAACAACAACATTTTCCCACCTGCGTCTCGGATTCTATCGATAACCTCCATGGCGCTCATATGGTCAATACCCGGGTCTAGGCCTATTTCGTTCATAAAAACAAGACCTTTCTTCTTTACTTCTTCATCCAAGGCCCTTAACTCGTCGCTCACATAAGACGCTGTGATGAAGTGTTTATCAAACTCAATACAATCATGGGCTACATTGATGTGCAAACGGGCAGGGAGCATAGAAACCACGATAGAGGCTTCGGAAACAGCCTTTTTCCTTTCAGCTTCGTTAAAGATGTCTAAGGGGAACACAGTACAATTCGGGTGTCGGGCAAATTCATCCGGAATATTCTCTGGATGGATATCACCAATCTTGAGATGAATATTTTCTCCATTTGATTTTTTTAGGAAATAATCTAGAAGGTATGAGGTTGATTTACCTGCTCCAACGACTAAAATAGTACGGACCATGTGTTTTGTTTACTTTTGAATTGAACGGTCACTAAGGTATTAAAATGTTATATTTTTAAAAAAATAGCAGATAAAAGTTATGAACAGAACAATTTTATTGGTTGGAACGGCCATGGGAATGCTGGCGATTATTTTAGGTGCTTTTGGAGCCCATGGACTGGAAAAATTAGTGGATGCTGAGGCAATCGATACTTTTGAGACTGGGGTAAAGTATCAGATGTACCATGCCCTTTTTCTTTTGTTTTTGGGACTATGGAACGGAATAGCTGTCAAGGCTAAAAAAATGGTTTTTACCCTAGTACTTTTGGGTGTTGTTTTGTTCTCTTTTTCTATTTACTTGTTGGCTTTGAACAGTTTAACCTCTTTTGATTTCAAAATCATCGGATTTTTAACACCTATTGGAGGTGTTTTGATGATCTCGGGGTGGTTTTATTTAGGATATAACATTTTAACCCAAAAAGAACTCAATTAGGCAGGTTTTAAAAGGTCAAAAAGCTAATATTTTCTAGTTTTGTACCAACAATTAAAACTAAACTATGAAGGATTCTGCTTCAGTTACGAAAACGATTTCGTTAAAATCGTATGGAATAAACCATGATAATGTGAATTATCAACTTTCTCCGGACGAACTTCATGACACCACCATTAAATTAGGAATGGGTAAAGAAGCCTCCTCGGGAGCTTTGGCTGTCAATACAGGTGAGTTTACGGGGCGCTCACCGATGGACCGCTTTATTGTTAATGACGATATTACTTCTGATAAAGTTTGGTGGGGAGATATCAACATTCCTTTTGATAGCGAAAAATTTGATAAGCTCTATGACAAGGTCATTGCCTATCTCAACGAAAAGGAATTGTACGTGCGAGATTCTTATGCTTGTGCCGATCCAGAATACAAAATGAACATAAGGGTGATCAATGAATATCCATGGTCCAATATGTTCGCATACAATATGTTCCTTCGTCCCACAGAGGACGAACTTGAGGATTTTGACCCAGAATGGACAGTGGTCAATGCGCCTGGGTTCATGGCAGACCCAAATGTGGATGGAACTCGCCAACACAACTTTGCCATTCTCAACTTTAGTAGAAAAATTGCCCTTATCGGTGGAACGGGATATACTGGGGAGATAAAAAAGGGAATATTTTCTGCGCTTAATTTTATCCTTCCTGTGTATAAGAATACCCTGCCCATGCATTGCTCCGCCAATGTTGGAGAATCTGACGACACGGCTATTTTCTTTGGATTGTCCGGTACTGGAAAGACCACCTTATCCACAGATCCCAACAGAAAATTGATTGGAGATGATGAGCATGGCTGGACGCCCAATAATACTGTGTTCAATTTTGAGGGAGGTTGTTATGCCAAAGTAATAGACTTGTCCCAAGAAAAAGAACCAGAAATTTATGGGGCCATAAAAAAGGGTGCCATACTGGAAAACGTGGTTATGGATCAAAATGGAGTAGTGGATTTTTCGGATACTTCCATTACCCAAAATACTAGGGTCAGTTATCCCATCCATCATATAGAAAACATACAACAACCATCAATCGGGAAAAATGTGAAGAACATCTTTTTCCTTACCGCTGATGCTTTTGGAGTGCTTCCCCCTATCTCCAAACTTACTCCCGCACAAGCTGCCTACCATTTTATTTCTGGCTATACAGCAAAGGTTGCAGGAACGGAAGCTGGTGTGGTGGAGCCACAGCCATCATTCTCAGCCTGTTTTGGAGCACCCTTTATGCCTTTGCACCCAACTAAGTATGCAGAGGTGTTGAGTAGAAAAATGAAGGAATCCGGCGTGGACGTTTGGTTAGTGAACACTGGATGGACCGGAGGCCCCTACGGAGTAGGAACAAGAATGAAACTGAAATACACTCGTGCAATGATCAGTGCTGCTCTTAGTGGTGAACTTGGACTTTACAATTATGAGAAGTACCATATCCACTCTGTTTTTGGAGTGGCACAGCCAAGAGAGTGTCCAGGAGTTCCAACTAAGGTGCTCAGCCCAAGAGCAACATGGAACAACGATGAGGCCTATTATAAAACAGCCTTTAAACTGACAAATGCTTTTAGGGAAAACTTTAAAAAGTTTGAATCGTATGCCAGTGAGGAAATTCGAAGAGGAGGACCGCAACGGTATGCTTTCTAAAAATAAAAAAGCCCCGATTATTCGGGGCTTTTTTTATTTTTTAACCAGTTGTTTTATTTATTCACGCTGGTAATGTATTTCTGTAATGCCATGGTCATGGACGGAGTTTCAGGTGTTGGCGCCTGTATGTCTATCCTTAGTCCAGCACTTGTTGCAGCTTTGACGGTACTATTGCCGAAAACGGCTATTCTAGTATCGTTTTGTTCAAAATCCGGGAAGTTCTTCATAAGGGACTCGATGCCTGAAGGACTAAAGAAAACCAAAATATCATAATAAACATTTCTAAGGTCCGAAAGGTCACTGATTACTGTTTTGTAGAAGATACCACGGGTCCAATTCACACCTATACCGTCCAACAATTCTGGAACAACAGGTTTTAAAGAGTCAGAAGATGGTAATAAGAATTTTTCGTCCTTATATTTTTTCACAAGAGGTATCAACTCGTTAAAAGTTCTTTTCCCAACATAAATCTTTCTCTTCCGGTACACTACATATTTTTGCAGATAGTAGGCAACCGCCTCCGACTGACAAAAATATTTCATGGAATCCGGAACTTTGAAGCGCATTTCGTCGGCAATCCTAAAAAAGTGATCAACAGAATTTCTGCTTGTCAGGATAATTGCCGTAAAGTTGTTTAAGTCGATTTTTTGTTGCCTAACGTTTTTGGCTTCAACACCTTCAACATGAATGAAAGGAACAAAATCTACTTTAACTTTTTCTTTTTCAATTAATCTTGAGTAAGGTGAGTTTTCGACTTTGGGTTCCGGTTGGGAAACCAAAATTGTTTTTACTTTCATAAGCTTTCAACCTTTTAAATAGCTTCCAATTAACACCAAGGGTGCAATTTCGAGTGCGCAAAGGTACAAAATAAAATACATAAAATAGGGGAACAGTGCTTTTTGATAGTTCTTCAATAGCTTGGCAATACCAATGGCATTTATAATGAGAATTAGGGCAAAAGCCACATATATTGTTGTTTTTGAATCTGTTGTAATGTATATCAATAATACGTTGGCAATGCAAGTTATTATGCTACTGTAATTGAGATACGATATTTTACTGAAAATAAGCCCGCTAACAAGCTCCAAGTTGTTAAAAACAAATCCTGTAAACATTTGAAGCAGGAACTTTGTCAGTTCAAACAATGCTATAAACCCTAATATTATAAAATATGTGATGAGCGACCCTTCTTTTGGTAGCAGCGCAAAAGACTTCATTATTAGGAAGAGGAACAAGGAAAGATTGATCAGTTGAAACAGCGTTAAAAGAAGATGAAACCAATGTGAAAATTGCCCTTTTTTATTATGGAGAAGGATGTATTTATCATTGAAAGGAAGGATAATAAAGTTCAAAAACTTCTTATGGTATAGATATTTGCCCAATGCCAAAACAACCAAACTCATGAATAACGCAATTGTCATCCAGTCCAGCGAAATGATTGTTTTTTCAATTGGGGTCATTATTCAATTTTAATGGGTTTTCCGTTAAGTCCGGGAGGCAGGTTGTTTTCTGCAATACCGATCCTAAAATATGCTGGATTTTCCATGGTGGACAGCGGTAATTGAAAATTATAGTTTATGGTATCCTTTGACTTTAACAAAGTTTGCTGTGGACTGGTGTTTTCAACCTTCAGAGAACGCATTTGTTTAACCTGCTTGTGTTTATTGGAATAGGAAATTGTATATTTTAATTGTTCCAGGGGGATGTCAAACGGATATGGATTGTACACTTTTAGCGAATACTTGATACCTGTTTCCGGTTTGTCCACAATGCATTTCAATTTTCGATAGGATTGAAAGTCATCAATATAAATACCATGAAAAACGGTACTATCTAAATGCATATAGGTGACATCACCACTTTTTCTATATTTTGAGACATACAAAACTTTTTTGCCCCGCACCCGTTCCTCCGAACCATCAATCGAGTACTGGTTTTTCCGGTACATATAATTATTTAAGGATATGGCAGGAATACCTGAGTAAAACTCATACATAGGGGCACGTCTGTAAGAGTTTTCAAAAATAATGGGCACATCACCTGATTTTGATTTCAGTTCGCTTACCCACTCTTTATTTCCATGGGTTTCATACAGCATTGGGAACAGAGGATAATATATCAGCCATGCTCTGGCATACATCAACAGAACCACACTTACAATACCGATTCTATACATCCATTTCCTGCTTTTGGTATTTTGCAAAAGATGGTTAAATGCTATAATGGCCAAGGGAATTGATATTACGATGGCCCATTGCGCCTGCACTCGACGGTTAAAACTGGAGATAAAAAAGAATATCAATACACCGTAAACCAAATAAACCAATGCTTTTGAAAACTTGTCTGTGGCTTTAAACTTGAAAAATGAACTATAGATCCAATAAAACAGAAGACCTATGATTACGATAAGATTCAAGAAATAACCCAATGTAAACTCGTCAAAAGAATAGGCTTGATTGGGACGTTCGTACAAATGGAATGTAATGGAAATAAAATCGTTTTGATAGAGCCACATAAAATGTGGAGTATAGCAAATGAGAGCCAAAGTCACTGCCAACCATGCTTTTTTATTGAAAATGAGCTTGTAGTTTGATAGAAAAACGAATAAAATCACCAGTACCGCATGGTACTTACTATACATAAGTGCCGCCATTACCAATCCCAGATATACAGCGGTGATTAGGGCCTGATCCTTTAAGAAACGTTTGTATAGCCAAAGGAACATAGCGGTAAAAAATAAAAGGGACGTATCGGGAAGGGTTAAAAACCCATAGGCATTCATCAAGGTGAACGAAAAAATCAACAAGAAAAAATGAACTACGTAATCCTTTTTCTTTGGGTTGTCAATCAATAACCAAAATACGATATAAGTCCCGGCCGAAAGCACGGCACTCATAAATCTTACCCCGAGTTCACCATCGAAAAGGAAACTACTAATTTTTATTAAAAAAGCAACCATGGATGGATGGTCAAAATAACCCCAAGCCATATTTTGTGCATAGTACCAATAGTAGGCCTCATCAAATATAAGTTCCGTTACCGATGCTTGGAAAAGATTGAGTGCAAAAAGGACCGCTAAGAGAATAAAAAAAAGCCTGGGAAACTTTTGAGACATCAAAATGAGATTTTAAAAGGGCAAAGTTACAAATATTGGGTTAGTGCCAATTCGACTTGTTAATAGTAACTTGTGTAGGCAAGTTAGAAAACCGTATTTTTGACATTCTAATCTAGTGAGAATGGCAGACGGCTTGGTCATTATACCCACATTCAATGAAATCGAAAATATCGAGGCCATAGTTAAAACGGTTTTCGACCTCAAAAAGGATTTTCATGTTCTAGTGGTAGATGATAACTCTCCCGATGGTACAGCAGATTGTGTAAGAAACCTACAAAAAGAATTTCCAGAAAGACTCTTTTTAGAAGTCCGAAAAGAAAAATCAGGTTTGGGGACAGCTTACATCCACGGTTTTAAATGGGCATTGAAAAATGGTTATGATTACATTTTTGAGATGGATGCAGATTTTTCGCATCGGCCTGCCGACCTTTCCCGTTTGCACAGAGCATGCCTTAACGGGGCCGATGTTGCCGTTGGTTCACGGTACAAAAAAGGAGTCAATGTTGTCAACTGGCCATTAGCTAGGATTTTACTTTCCTATGGGGCGTCGTTTTATGTAAAATTGATAACGGGAATGAAGGTGCATGATCCCACTGCAGGTTTTGTCTGCTATAAAAGAAAGGTGTTGGAAACCATCAACTTGGATAATGTTCGTTTTATTGGATATGCATTTCAGATTGAGATGAAGTATAGGGCCTATCTCAAGAAATTCAAGATTGAAGAAGTCTCCATTATATTTACCGATCGGGTGCATGGAAAATCCAAAATGAACTCCGCGATTATTAGGGAAGCCATTTTTGGAGTGATTGCCATGAAATTTAGGAGTATATTTTTTAAAAAGAACTTTTAGTTATGTCGAAAATTCTGTTGAAAAATGCAAAGATTGTCAATGAGAATAGCATTTTTGAATCCGATGTGTTGGTGGAAGGTGATTTTATTGCCCGAATAGACACAGATATTTCCGATTCCAATGCCAAGGTCATTGATTTGGAAGGGGACCTTTTATTGCCAGGAATCATTGACGATCAGGTACATTTTAGGGAACCGGGCCTCACCCATAAAGGTACCATTGCAACCGAAAGTAGAGCCGCTATTGCTGGTGGTATCACTACTTTTATGGAGCAGCCCAATACAAATCCACAGACCACCACTATAAAGAAATTAGAGGATAAGTTTGCTATTGCAGCAAAGGACTCTTTCGCGAACTATTCGTTTCTTTTTGGAGGAACCAACGATAACTTGGAAGAACTGAAACGATTGGACAAAAATGCCTGTTCCGGGGTTAAATTGTTCTTGGGTTCTTCCACAGGAAATATGCTGGTGGACGATGAGAAAGTCTTGGAACAGATTTTTAGGAATACCGAAATGGTCATTTCTGCCCATTGTGAGGATGAAGGAACCATTCGGGCCAATTTGGCCAAATACAAAGAAAAATACGGGGACAATATTCCCATAGAGATGCATCCTATCATCCGTAGTGCTGAAGCTTGTTATCTTTCCTCCTCAAAAGCCATTGACCTGGCCAAAAAAACAGGAGCAAGATTGCATGTTTTCCATGTTTCTACCGGAATCGAAACCGATTTGTTTACGAATAAAATTCCTTTAGAGGAAAAAAAGATTACCGCTGAGGTATGCATTCACCATTTATGGTTTTCTGATGAGGATTATGCTAAAAAAGGTACACTGATCAAATGGAACCCTGCTGTTAAGACCAAAAATGATAGGGAAAAACTTTGGGAGGCACTTTTGGATGACCGATTCGATATTGTTGCTACAGATCATGCTCCCCACACCCTTGAAGAAAAAGACAACCCATATACCAAGGCACCATCAGGGGGACCGTTGGTACAGCATGCATTATTGGCAATGCTCCAAAAAGAAAAAGAGGGAGTTATAAGTTTGGAAAAGATGGTCGAGAAAATGTGCCACAACCCTGCCAAGCTTTTTGATATTGATCGTCGAGGCTTTATTCGTGAAGGCTATTTTGCCGATTTGGTGCAAGTGAACCGAAATTCTAAAAATGAGGTTAAAAAAGCCAATATTTTCTATAAATGCGGATGGTCTCCTTTTGAAGGTATTACTTTTGACTCCGAGGTGAAACGAACTTTTGTGAATGGTCTGTTGGCTTATGAAAATGGCACATTTAGTACCGAAAAGAATGCAAAAAGACTCACGTTTAATCGTTAGGAGATGAAATATATCGTCACATTATTTTTTGGTATGATTTTGTTGGTGGCCTGTGCTGAAAAAGTAGTGAAGGAACCCAAAAACCTAATACCCAAAGAAAAAATGACAGGGATTCTTCATGATTTGGCCATTTTAAATGCTTCAAAATCCTTGACAAGTAGTAAGTTAAAAGATTCTGGTATAGAGGTTATGGAGTTTCTTTATGAAAAATACGACATAGATAGCACACAGTTTTCCCAAAGCGATTTATATTATGCATCGATTCCTTTAGAATACCAATCTATTTATGAAGGGGTTGAGGCTAGAATAAAAAAGCAAAAGGATACTTTGGAAGCTATTGGGGAACGAAGGAACGATAGTATAAGGAAAGCGAACAAAAAACGAAGTGATTCTTTAAAGGCGATTAAGGAAGAAAAAGAGAACAAGTCTACACCTTCTCCATAAATTTATCACAGCAAAACACTATAGATTTGTCCAAGTCTTCAAAGGTAAAATCCAACCTTGATTTTATTTTTTGATTGCTGTAGTTTTCTTGATGATACAATCCGTTGGCCATGGCCCTGGACAGCTTTCTTCTTTTTCCAAATATATTGCTGCGCACCCAATCCCACCGCCAAAAACATTCCAGCATAAATTTTGAGACCTTTTTAGTTGGTGGTGCTACACCCAGTTTTGGCGCTATTTTTTGGAATAGCTTTTCATAGGTCATGTTTTGGTTTACCAGAATGAAACGCTCAGTTTGGATATTGGAATCCATCAACTTCGCCATCGCATTGATGACGTCGTTTATGGTTACAAATCCCGTTCCGCCAGGTATAAAATACTTTTTGCCTTTTGATGCATAGCTAAAGAAGGTTCCACTTCCCGACTTCCAAAATCCAGGTCCAATGACGACTCCTGGATTAATTATAACTATGGAGAGACCTTCTTGGGAGCCACGCCAAACTTCGAGCTCGGCTTCATATTTGGTAATTCCGTAGACAGAGGCCTTTGCTTCGTTCCATTCGTTTTCCTCAGTGGACTCTTTCCCTTTAATAATAGGGCCAATGGCTGCAATGGAACTCACATAACATAGTTTTTTAATGCCATGTTTTAGGGAAAGGTTCACCACATTGCCCGTGCCTTCCACATTGGTGCGTTCAAGAATTTTAAAGTCTTTAGGGTCAAAGGAAATTAAAGCGGCACAATGGTATACGTATTCGATACCGTCAAAAAGAGAATCAAGACCACCTAAGTCTGCAATGTCTGCCTGTACCCAATCAATTTGTTCAATCAAATGGGACGGGTCATCTGTATAGTACCCGAAAACTTTGTGGACTTTTTCTATGGACGCTTTGGTCCTATAATTGCTTCTGACGCTGTTCCCATTGGTAATTAAATGGAAAAGTAAGTGGGAACCAATCAATCCAGTACCTCCTGTAACCAAAATCATAAGGTAAAAGTACCTATTTGTGCTGTAAAAATTGAGGGAAATGCCAACTTCATTTTATATTTGCAGCTATTCCAAAATACTGATCATGACGAAGAATTTTGTTCAAGAATTGCAATGGAGGGGAATGGTGCACGATGTAATGCCTGGGGCGGAGGAGCACCTAATGGAAGAAATGCGTGCTGCTTACGTGGGGATAGACCCAACGGCAGACTCTTTGCACATAGGCCATTTGGTAGGTGTAATGATGCTCAAGCATTTTCAATTGGCCGGGCACAAGCCTTATGCATTGGTTGGAGGTGCCACGGGAATGATAGGAGATCCATCTGGTAAGTCGGCGGAACGAAATCTTTTGGATGAGAAAACACTTCGCCATAACGAGGATGCCCTAAAAGAACAATTGAGCCGTTTTTTGGATTTTGAAAGTGGTGAGGCCAACGCCGCGGTTTTGGTGAACAACTACGATTGGATGAAAAACTTTTCGTTTTTGGAATTTATACGTGATGTGGGAAAACATATTACCGTAAACTACATGATGGCAAAGGATTCGGTAAAAAAGCGACTTTCTTCGGATGCCAAGGAAGGGATGTCCTTCACAGAGTTTACCTATCAGTTGGTGCAGGGATATGACTTTTTATACCTCTATCAAAACCATAATTGTAGCCTTCAAATGGGGGGCAGTGACCAATGGGGGAATATTACCACAGGAACCGAGCTAATAAGAAGAATAGGTGGAGGCAAGGGCTATGCACTTACTTGTCCATTGATTACCAAAGCCGATGGGACCAAGTTTGGAAAAACTGAGGGAGGTAATATCTGGCTGGATGCGGAAAGAACCTCTCCCTATAAATTTTACCAATATTGGTTGAATACTTCCGATGAAGATGCTGAGAAATACATCAAGATTTTTACATTCTTGAGCCAAAAGGAGATTGAGGATTTGGTAGCGGAACATAAAGAAGCGCCACACATGAGGGCACTTCAAAAAAGACTGGCCGAAGAGGTCACTGTAATGGTACATTCTAAGGAGGATTTGGACAATGCTATAAAGGCCAGTAATATCCTATTTGGAAAATCAACTTCTGAAGACTTGAAACAGCTGAACGAAAAAACATTTTTGGATGTTTTTGATGGGGTTCCCCAAGCTACTATTGCAAAAGATGAGCTTGAGCCTGGTTTGGATATGATTGGAGCATTGGCAGCCAAGACTAGCTTTTTGGGTTCCAACGGTGAAGCAAGAAGGGAGCTGAAACAAAATTCCATTTCGGTAAATAAGGAAAAGGTAAAGGACGATTATCTGATAACAGCATCAGATTTAATCAATGATAAATTTGTGTTGCTACAACGTGGCAAGAAGAATTATTTTGTTCTGGTAGTAGAATAAAATGAAAAAGCCATCTTTTAAAGATGGCTTTTGTTTTTTTATGCCAAAAAGGAGATGCCGTACCGGCCACATATTTCACTGATCTTGGCAAAATCTGGTGGACCAGGTGGCAATTTCCCCAATTCTTCAAACATCAATTCCAGACCTGCTGGAAAAACGCTTAAAATGGTTTTGCAATCTTGGTCTCCGACTACTTTCCAAGTATGTGGAACATTTTTAGGTGCAAAAGCCAAATCTCCTGCTTTCAAAATTGTGGTTTCGTCACCTACGGTAACTTCCAGCTCTCCTTCCAAAACTTTGAATATTTCGTCTTCATTGGTGTGCACATGGGGTGGAATCATGGTTCCTGGTGGATTTACTTCTTCAATCAAAGTAAAAAGACCATTGGTATCCTCGCTGGTCAGTTTAAAGGTTTGTTGATCACCGATCACATTTACTTGTTTGCCTTCACCCTTTCTTACAATTTTCGGATCAAGAGGTTTGCCATCTTTTTCATCTTTGGAAGAAAAATGGGCAAATGCGGGCAAGGAGGCAAGTGCCGCTGCAGAGAGGGCACTACGTTTTAAAAATACATTTCTATTCATCTTATGTTTGTTTGGTTTCGTAAATAAATTACGCAAAACTCTGAAAATATGATGCTTAGGTATATGTAAAAGGTACTGTATTGTGTGTAGATGGGGTGAGATTGACTTTTGTCTGGTTTAAAGTACCATCAAATTGCATCCTCTGATGTCTGAATCATCAAAGCGACCCAGTACTTCAAAAGTTCCGTCGGGATAGGTTTTTCCTAAATCTTGCGTAGCGATAAATGAGCAGGAATAGATGTTGGCCAAATCAATAACATTGATTCCCCCAGTTTTTCCGTTGGACTGTATGGTCAAAGGATCTTCCGTATCCCGAGTGATTATTTTCATCCATGGTGGGGTTTGAAAAATCCCATCACCTTTGGAATATCCTTGGGACAAAAGTTCCGTCATACCATATTCTGAGTGGATTTTGTTAACGCCCAATCCTTGTTTTAAGATTTGATGTAGTTCTTCGCGAATAAGCTCTTTACGACGGCCTTTCATACCACCAGTTTCCATAACGATGGTATTTTTTAAATGCACGGGAAATTGTTCAGCCAGATCCAGTAGTGCGAAAGAAACACCAATTAATAGGGTTTTTTTACCACTTTTATCAAGGTCTTGAAGTTTTTGATGAAGTTCTTCAAGGTTGTGGAGGTAAAACCCACTTTCTGGGTGCTCAGATTTTTCTATAAGGCTTTTGACCATATAAATCAATGATGAACCTTCTCTTTCCAGATAAGATGGTAAAAGGGCTAGAATGCACAGCTCTTCTGGCGAACCATAGAAAGTTTTAAAGGCTTTCAAAAAACTTTCTTCGTATAGTTTAAGGTCAGGAACATAATGTTTGCTAGTAATGCTTTGTGTTGTGCCACTACTTGTAAAAATAGTTTTTGCTTCCTTTTGGGTTGAAAGCACTTTGTGGGACTTAAAAAATGAAATAGGCAAAAAGGGGATTTCTTCTAGCAGGGAAACCTTTTGGGGTGACTTTTTCAGGTAGTCGCAAAATTGTTGGTAAACCTTGTTATTTCCATATTGAAACCGGAAAACGTCCAATGCCAACGTATCAAATTCATCTGCATTGCTGATATTGAAAATCCGATAGGTATCAAATTGTTTCATTCAGGTCCAAAAGTACCTAAAAATAAAAAAGCCCTTCGTGAAAAGGGCTTTAAAAATATGTTGTTTTTTATTTTACGACCAGCTTTCTGGTCATGGTTTTTTTGCGTTCCGTTACTTGGAGTACATAAACACCTGGAACCAATCTGGATATATCTAAAGTGTTTGTGGTTATTCTATTGGTTAGCACTACCTCTCCAAAAACATCATAAATCTTGATTTGTTTGGTTCCATTGGATTCTGTAGTGATATAGACTTCATTCCCGTAGGCTGGATTAGGGTACATTTTAAAACCCTTGAGCTCTTGAACAGGTTCATTGTTCACTGTAACCAGATCTTGACCGAAAGAAAGTAATGGTAAAGCCATAAGTAAAACAAAGTAGATTTTCTTCATAAAAGCAGATTTGGGGTATATGTGCAATATAAAAGTAGGTAAACAGTGTAATGTTGCCCATATTATGTTGTGAAAACACTAAAACAGGTGGTAAAGCGTTGGAAATTGTTGTTTAGGATCTTTGGGTAGGGGTAAAAAGCAGTGAACTACTTCACAATGAGCTTTCTAGTGGCAACTTTGTTTTGCTCAAAAACCCTAAGAATGTAGACGCCTTTATCCAAATCGGAAAGGTTGAGTTCCTTTCCTAAAATAGTGGTTTGCAGTACTTGTGTTCCCAGTACATCAAATACATGAATTTTTTTAGGAGCATTGAGCTTGGTCTCGATGTATACCTTGCCTTGGGTAACTGGGTTGGGATAAAGCTTAAACCCGTCAATATCCGCACTTGTCTTGGCGCTTTCCTGAGAAAACCCAAGTGCACAGACAAAAAAGAGAATGACTAGGTAAAAGTGCTTCATATGTTAATGGATGCAAAGGCTATGCCACAAATATATAAAAATTGCAATGCGAAAGTGGAACCGTTTGACGAATAGAGGGTTACTTTTCGATGAAATGCAAAAAAGAAGCCCCCGATAAGTCGAGGGCTCTTTATATTTTAAAAGGAATTTTACTAGTTGATACCAACCGTCCAACCAGCTCCCCAAGTTGCAATATCGGTTCCTGTACCATTACCAACACCTGTAATGAAGTCTGATTCGTTGAAAACTTCTCCGGTATCGTTCTTCAAAGTAGTGGTAACATTGTTGAACGTTACATCTACAGCATTTAGTAGGTCGTCCAATACACCTTGTCCGGTTGGGTTGTCACCTGCATCACCATCCAAATCAAATGCCTCATCAAAGTCGTTGAAAACAACATTGGTGAACGTACCTTGAGTACCAGCTCTTAGTCTGATAGCTTCACTGGTTCCATCATTAACACCAACAATTGTTACGTTGGTTACAGTAGGAGCAGAGAAATACCCACCTTCGTTACTGAAGTCCGTATTGTAACCATCGCACTCAAAAGCTTTGTCGTGGCTAGTTCCGTGCTGTACGTAAACATCTGTCAATGATCCCACGAATCCTTCTGTCCAGTCAATGGAATCATCCTCTGAATTTACAACTACCAAGTGGCTTGCTTCAACAGTACCACCAAAGAATTCGAATCCGTCATCAGAGCCTTCATAAACTTCAACATAATCGATAGTGGTTCCCGTACCAACTCCGTAAACAGAAAGTCCATTTAACTCAGCGTTACCATCAATGGCACCACCTGCATACTCGATACGAACATACTGAAGACTTCCAGAATCATCTCCCGGAGTGTTTCCACCGAAAGACAAACCTCCAACTTCTGTTGTTGCCGTATCTACTGAACCATCTGCAGTTGAGTTGATAGGTGCCTTACCACAAAGTACTATTCCACCCCAGTTTCCTGAGCTTGGATTTGCTGCATTTGAAGTAAATACGATTGGATTGGAAGCAGTACCGTTAGCAACGATTTTTGCACCTTGTTGAATTGCAATGTAGGCATTTACTCCTACTGGCTCGGCTTTAATGGTCATACCGGCAGGTACGATCATTGTTGCTCCGTCAGCAATAAGAACTGGACCTGTAACAATGTACTCGGTATCAGCATCTAAAGATAGATCTGAAGTGTACACACCACTCAGGTTTACAGTAGTGGTCTCTGAGCCACCTCCGGTTGTATTGTTGGTGGTATTGTTTGTAACACTGCTATCGTTGATAACAATATCGGAGGTATCGTCAGCTTCACATGCAATGAATAGTGCAGCGGCTATACCTAAAAATAAAAACTTGTTTTTCATTTGTAAGAATTTAGAAAGAATTAAAATTTATATTTAAGGGTTAGCCCAACGTTAACCCCAAGGTTATACTCTCGTATGATGACATCTCCGATTCCGGTACCTTCCCTAACCAATGAGATATCTGGATCTAAAATATTTTTTGCGGAAAGGTTTGCTTCAAAATGCTCACCGAAGGAATTTTGCCAAACAAAATTCAATGTAGGTACGGCTCTTTCCACAATGTTTCCTAAGCTACCTGCTCCCAATGAAAAAATGCGATCAGAGAAATAAGAGAAAGCTACTGTGGCTTTTGGTTTATAGCTTCCAAATACCGGGCTATAGTTCAAATCAGCGTTTATGATAAAAGGTGATGCACCTTCAAGTTCATCAGAGTCACGATCAAAATTGGTTCCGAATGTGTTTTCCGAACCAGCGGGGATATCTCTTAAGTCTTGCTCGGTATGGGTATATGCTGCATTGACACCAGCTGAAACGATGGCGTTTTCATCCGCATCCATTAGTAAGTTTTTACGCAGTTCCAATTCTACCCCATAAACATCAGCTTGCTCCCCTGTTCTAAAATAACGTTGTGTACCGGTCGCATCGGCTGCAACAACTCGGTTTACAGGATCTTTAATGGTTTTGGCGAAAGCAGCGACAGAAATTATTTCGCCTCTTTCCAAGAACCATTCGTATTTAAGGTCGTAGTTGTAGATGTCCGAATAAGTTGGTCCATTTCCATCGAGTCCTCCCAATAGGTCAGGGTTACCACCTACTCTTTGAGTTACCGACTCGTAAACAAAGGGTGCAGCTTCCTTAAATTCTGGAAACGATGCTGTTTTACTAAAACTTGCCCTTAAGTTAGAATTTTCTGTAAGGGAATACTTAGCGTTTAAACTTGGCAAGAAAATATTTTCATAAACCTCTCTAAAACCAGGATCGGTAGCATTGATGTTGATTACGTCGTAAACTACTTTTTGACTATAAGATTCGACGCGCAAACCTGGAACAATGCTGAATTTTTCGGTAAGACCCAATTCGGCTGTTGCATAAAGTGCATGGATATTCAAGTTTCCTTTATACGTATTTTCAGGAAGACCAGGTCTGTTGGTGTTTCCGATTTCATTGCTAATAGGATTCAATACTATAGTGTTCCAAAGCCCTTCGCCATCAGGAATATTGATGTTGGTTACATCAAAAATAGGATCGAGATTGTTAACGTCGCTGATAGGTGTGTTGTCCCTATCTTGGATATCGTAACCATATCTTATACTATTGAACCTACGTTCTTTTCTTCGTCCATTGTATCCAAAGTTGAACTTTACTTTTTCTGAAGCCTGATACCCTAGGTTCATAAAGCTGTTCAATTCGTCATCTTCGATGCTTTGGAAAAACCTTTGGTTATCAAAAGGTATGTTGGTATAGAAAACAGGATTGGTAGTATTGTCATTATCCAATGCGTAGTGATAGTTCTCCAAAGTGATTCTTTTTCTATCCGGCTCATCGGAGAATACCTTGTTAAAACCTACACCCCAATCAAAAGTCAATTTCTCATCAAAAACATGCTGTCCGGTCAACTGATTAACAAAAATCATATCCTGATTGAACTGAACGTTCATTACATAAAAACCTTCATCTGTATTAAGGATGGCATCCCTGTTGGTACCTTGTCCGTTTACACCGTAATATCCAACACGGTCAGCAGCACTGTTTACAAAAAGGGAGTTGAACTTAATCTTGTTTTCACTGTTGATTCTGTACGAAATATTTCCTAGTGCAGTTGTAGTTGTTTTGTAAGCATATTCACGAACATTTGGGAAATCGATTTTCAAAACGTTGGTGAAATCTCTTGCAGGACCTTCCCAAATTTCATATCCGTTGGAAAAGCTTGCCGCTCCAAAAAAGCTCAATCTTGATTCATCATCGTTGAAATTGAAAGAGTATCCTCCTTCAATAGCTCCATTAATATTGATGGGTTCCCAAGAAGATTCTGGGTCTACTCCATGTGATAGCACAACTGCAAACGGGTCGTTATCATATCTGTTGTAAAAACCAAAATCACTGGTTCCCTCGCTTTTCAAGAATTCTTCACCGGCAGCATTGGTGTTGATTCCGCCACCTAAAGAAACCTCAATATATCCATCTCCGGTATACTCCTTAGAATCTACATTTACATTACCTGCGGCAAAATCCCCATAAAAAGTTGGGCTATACGCTTTGCTTACCGCTACGTTTTCAATTATACTTGACCCAAACAAGTCCAAGTTGATATTTTTCTTGTTCACATCGTTGGAAGGCAATGACAGACCGTTCATAGTGGTATTCTGGTAGCGATCGCCCAAACCTCTAACATATACATTGCTAGATCCTTGCTGTTTGGAAATACCAGATATTTGCGCCACAGCCGCTGCAGCATCATCGATACCTTTTAGGGTAAGTGCCTCTGCGCTGATGGCCTCTTGCATCACCAAAGCATTTTTTTGCTGTAGCAATAATGCTATTTCAGAGTCTTTGCTCGCTGTAGTGGTTACGACAACTTCATCCAGCCCCACACTACTAGCGCCAAGACCAGCATTTATCTCCGTAACTTTTCCCGCCTCGATCACAACATTTGGGATTTCCAAAGTTTCATATCCCAAGAAGCTAAATACCAAAGTATAGGTTCCGGGTTCAACATCAGCAATCTGGAAAAGACCATCAAAATCCGAAGTAGTACCCATAGTGGTACCTTTTATCAGGACATTAGCAAAAGGTAGAGGGTCATCGTTAAGTTCCTTATCTGTAAGTTTTCCCACAACGCTACCGTTTTCTTGTGCGGTAAGCATTAAAGTGAAAAAAGAAAAGGCCAATATTAAATAGGTTTTCATACGCTACTCTGTAGGATTAATTTTGGGGCAAAGAAACAGGTAGGTTGTAAAAGCCGTGTTAGTTGTATGTTAAGTGTTTATTTCAATTGCGTTACAATAATGTTACTAGATTAAATCAACGTTAAGCGTTTATCCCGTAAGTGTATTATCTTTACATTTGGACGATTAACATTGAAATATCATCCCATGAAAAACAAGGACATTAAGATTTTACTGGTTGACGATGAACCTGATATTCTGGAAATTATAAGCTATAACCTTTCTTCTGAAGGCTATGAAGTATTCACTGCCAAAAACGGAGCGGAAGGCGTGGCCAAAGCCAAGAGGAAGGGCCCTCATCTCATTATTATGGATGTGATGATGCCAGAAATGGATGGTATTGAAGCATGTGAAGTTATCCGAAACACTCCTGGGTTGGAAAATACCATAATTACTTTCCTGACCGCCCGAGGCGAAGACTATTCCCAAGTTGCCGGATTTGATGCCGGTGCAGACGATTATATCACCAAGCCTATAAAACCAAAAGTTTTGGTGAGCAAGGTAAAAGCTTTGTTGAGAAGGTTGAAAGATGATAATAAAGAAGTAGAGGATATTGTCAAGGTTGGTGATATTGTCATCAATAGAGAAGAATACAAAATCGTAAACAATGGCGAGGAAATGGTACTTCCAAGAAAAGAATTTGAACTACTGTCCCTATTGACCTCAAAACCCAATAAAGTGTTTAAACGTGAAGTTATTTTGGACAAAGTTTGGGGCAACGAAGTAGTTGTTGGAGGCCGAACCATAGATGTTCATATTAGAAAACTACGCGAAAAAATCGGGGATCACCACTTTAAAACCGTAAAAGGCGTGGGGTATAAGTTTGTACTCTAATGGCCATTAAGTTAAGGAAATCATACAAGTTTGCCTTAAGGTCTTCGCTGGTTATTACACTTTTAATTACTGCCGTGTTCGCGGGGTTCCATACGGATCTTGAACATATCGATTGGCCACATATCGTTCTTTTTGCCTTGATATGTTTTGTGATTTGTTTCGCCATCATACAAATACGAGTGGAACGGTTTATCTACCGACGTATCAAAAGAATTTATGATGATGTATCCCTTTTGGAATCATCATCCTTTTCCTCCAAACCAGTCACCACCGATATGAGGACCTTGGTGCAGGAAATCGAAAAATTTGCCGAAGGAAAGAAAATAGAAATTGATACCCTTAAAATTCGGGAAGAGTACAGAAAGGACTTTTTGGGCAATGTTTCCCATGAGTTAAAAACACCACTCTTTACCGTACAGGGTTATATTTTGACTTTGTTGGATGGGGCGATGAAGGATAAAAAGCTTCGAAAAAAATACCTCCAACGTGCCAACAAGGGGGTGGAACGTTTAATTTATATTGTAAAAGACCTTGACCTGATCACCAAACTTGAAGCAGGTGAATTAAAGTTGGAACGAGAGGATTTTGACATCATTGAGTTGATTCAAAATACATTCGACCTTTTGGAGATGAAAGCTGCTAAAAAGGAAATTTCCCTCACTTTTGATATGGAATATCCCGAACCTATTTATGTAAATGGGGATAAGGATAAAATACAGCAGGTAATCAGTAATTTATTGGTCAATTCCATCAAATATGGCCTGCCCAAAGGAACTACCGAGGTAAGTGTAGAGAATCTTATCAAAAACAAGGTGATTGTTCGGGTTACCGATAACGGTGGTGGAATTCCAAAACAGCACATCCCAAGGCTTTTTGAACGGTTTTACCGTGTTGATCAAAGTGGTAGCCGAACGGAAGGAGGCTCAGGACTTGGGCTCTCCATTGTAAAGCATATTGTGGAGGCGCATGGTGAAAAAATCTACGTGGAGAGTGAGGTGGATGTAGGTTCCGAGTTCTCCTTTACTTTGGAAAAGGCTTCTGCCGCGGAGAAAATTTCGAATAACGAAGAAAAATCCACCACGGATTCAAATTGAGTTAGGCCGTCAGAATCATCTATTCTGGATAAATCGTTTAGTTTGAAATCTTCCTGAGTGCTATATGGAACAAGTCCTTGCTTTTGCATCCGTTTGGCCAAATATTCTTGTTCATACTGGCCAGGTGTGGGAATAAAAAAGGCTTTCTTTTCTAACTTCGCAAGATCCATCACGGTGGTGTATCCCGATCGGCAAAGCACTTTTTTACTTTGATTAATAGCCTTCTCCAGTTCATCGGATTTCATGAAATTATAATGTAGAATTTTACCATGGGGTATTTCGATTTCTTCCTGTACCTGATGGTTTTCAATTTTACCTTTTACAAAAAGGATGTTGCCTTCGAACTTATAAAGTTCTTCCATCAGTTTTTCTTCCAACATGGTCCGTTGCGGTTCAGGGCCAGAGAGCAAAACCATCAAGTCGTGGGTGATGGAAAGTTCCTCTTTTTCAAATCGGCTCAAAGGACCCAAATAGGCAATGTTCAACTTGCTTTTTTTCAGGTGGCCCAACTTCCCCGTTAAGTTCGGTTTTTCTTTTACATCCGGAACCCAACAGATATCAAATTTTTTTATGATTTTTTGATGAGCCTTGGAACTCATCCAAGTTGTATTTCCAGAGAGTACATTAAGTTGATGGGTGATAAACACACAAGGGACCTTTTTGTAATAAGCACCCAATCGGTTGTCCGAAATGATTCCTTGCAAATCGTGCTCCTTGACCAAACGCTTCACCGCTTTTTTCTCCTTGGCAATGGCTTTGAACACTTTGGGTGAATCCCAAATCATTTTGATTTTAAAATTCCTCCCCTTTTCTGCGTACGATATTTTGTAGGAGGGCAATTCAAAAGCGGGCAAATCAGGAAATTCTTTTTTAAGAAGTGACAACGCCACTCCATCTGAAGCAATAAATGGCTGATGCCCATGATCCAATAATTCACGGATAATCGGTATGCATCTCGTGGCATGCCCAAGCCCCCAATTTAATGGGGCGACCAGAATCCGATTGGAATTTTCCATTCAACAAAAAAACAAAATGCGAATTGCTTTTAGATTTCCTTAGTTTTGCCAAATCATTAATTTTTTGCTCAATTAAATACGGAAGTGGGAAGTAAGAACAAACTCAAGAGGTTTAAGGAGAACGAAACATTTGCCAATGTGGTGCAGCCCACACGGGAGGAGGTTTTGGCCGGATTCAAGCATAAGGGCAATTGGGCATCCTTTTTTGGTAACGATAATCCTATTGTTTTGGAACTGGGTTGTGGCAAGGGAGAATATACCGTAGGTCTCGCCGAGATGAATGCGGACAGAAACCACATTGGTATAGATATTAAAGGAGCAAGATTTTGGCGAGGTGCCAAGACTGCTTTGGAGCAAGAGTTAAACAACGTAGCCTTTATACGTACTCAAATTGAATTGGTGGACCATCTTTTTGGCGAAGGAGAGGTCAGCGAGATATGGATAACCTTTCCAGACCCGCAAATTAAGTACAAACGCACCAAGCATCGAATGACGAACCCCGTGTTTTTGGATCGGTACAAAAAAATTCTTAAGCCCGGAGGTTTGATTAACCTGAAAACCGACAGCGAGTATATGCATGGCTATACCCTAGGGCTTTTGCAAGGCTTGGGGCACGAAATTATATATGCCAACCACGATGTCTACAAAAATGAGGGAGCCCCTTCCGAAGTGCTCAAGATCCAAACTTTCTATGAAAATCAGTATCTTGAAAAAGGAAAACCAATTACTTACATCCAATTTAGGATCAACTAACCAATGACCCACGTACTTATTCTCTTTTTCGCCACATTTTCGGCAGCCTTTATGGCTACCGTGCCACCGGGCTTGCTCAATATGAATGCGGCCAAAGTTAGCGTGGAAAAAGGAAAATTGAACGGTGTTATTTTTAGTTTGGGAGTTTCAAGCACCATTATGGTGCAAGCCTATATTGCTGTATACATCTCTAAATTTTTATACAAAAATCCAGAGGTAATAGATATCTTATTCAAGATAGCTGTGGCTGTATTCGCCTTTTTTGCCGTTTATTTCTTCATTATGGCAAAACGGAACAAAGCCCAGACCAAGGCCATAAAAGAGGTCAATCTGAGTAAAAAGAACAGTTTTTTTAAGGGGGTTTTGTTAGCCTCCCTCAATCTCTTGACCATTCCTTATTACAGCGGTTTAAATGCCATGTGGAACGAAGCAGGGTGGATAAAGTTTGAGGCCAAGGACATTACCACCTTTGTGGTGGCCGCGGGAGCTGGGACCTTTGCTGTGTTGTATCTCTACACTTTTTATTTTGATAAAATGGAGACCAAAACCAACCGTTTTTCAAAAAACTCCAACTATATTTTGAGTGCCTTGATGCTGTTGTTGCTTATCATTACCCTTATTAGAATTATGTACCGCTAGCATGGAGGAAAAAAATTTCTTTGACAAAGTTTACGAAGTGGCCAAACAGATTCCATATGGAAGGGTAACTTCTTATGGAGCCATTGCAAAATATTTAGGAGCCGCCCGGAGCGCGAGAATGGTGGGCTGGGCCATGAACAATTCCTTGGCAAAGGATGTGCCCGCACACCGTGTGGTAAACCGTGTGGGTGTGTTAACAGGCAAACACCATTTTGATGGAAGCAATATCATGCAACAACTCCTCGAAAACGAAGGGATTCCTGTAAAAGACAATCAAATTGTCGATTTTCAAAAATATTTTTGGAATCCGGCCACGGAGCTTTAATCAATATATCCCGGAGGGTGCAATTCGTCAAACGATGTGGCATCCTGAAATGCTTTTGCCAGCAATAAAATACTCGCTTCATCATACAAATTGCCCACAAATGTCATGCTTGTAGGGTGATTTTTCTTGTCAAGACCGGTCGGAACCGCAATTACGGGATGCCCAGTAAGGTTGGTTGCTAAAAGTTGATCATTTCCAAAGGTGGGTGAAATAAGCACATCGTAGTCTTTCATCAAATCCTGCATTTTTTGAATAAGTACTTGGCGCTGTCTATTTGCTTGAAGATATTCCACCGCAGGAATAAACCTACTCTGTCTTAATGAGTTAGCTCTAGAGCGCTGATCTTGTTCCACCATAATATCAACGCCTCCAGAACGGACAAGTTCATCAAAAAAGGTTCCCGCCTCAGCTCTTAGGATAATATCAAAACCTCGGTAAGGCACATTTTCGGGCATTTCCACCGCTGTGGGCTCAATGCCCAATTCTTTGAGTGATTTGAGTGCGTTTCTTAGATTTTCACCAGTTTCCGTGGTGTCCTTTTCAATATCTTTTTTCAAGTAAGCCACTTTTAGGTTTTTGATATCCTTTTTCCAGTTTACCCCAAACGGAAGATCAACGGTGGTCAGGTCATTATTATCTTTTCCCTGAATGGCTTCAAAAACAATGGCACAATCCTCCGCATTTCGTCCCAAAGGACCTACTTTGTCCATGGACCAGCTCAAGCTCATCACTCCGTGGCGACTAACTCTACCATAAGTTGGGCGTAGACCGGTGACCCCGTTTCGAGTACTTGGGGAGGTAATGGAGCCCAAAGTTTCGGTACCCAAGGCAAAAGGAACAAGCCCAGCAGATGTTGCCGAACCTGAACCGGCCGAAGAACCGCTAGCCCCTTGGGTGGTATCCCATGGATTTTTTGTTTTCCCATTGAACCAAACATCGCCACGGGCCAATGCCCCGGATACCAATTTGGCCACTAAAATAGCTCCGGCATCTTCCAGTTTTTTCACAACCGTAGCCGTTTCGTTTATCATTTGGTCTTTATACGGAGCAGCGCCCCAAGTCGTTGGGTAACCCGGAACGGCCATAAGATCCTTGGTTCCGTAAGGGATTCCGTGTAAAATACCACGATATTTTCCGCTTTTGATTTCATCATCGGCGCGCTTGGCCTGTTCCAAAGCCAAATCTTCGGTGAGGGTGATGGTACATTGCAGGGCAGGTTGATATTTCTTTAATCGAGCCAAGAAAAACTTGGTCAACTCTGTAGAAGTGATTTTCTGGTTTTTGATCAATGATGCTAGTTGCGGAATAGTGTAAAAAGCCAATAGGTTGTATGGTTCGGGAATTTCTACATTATCGGGGATGTTCCATGCAGTTCCATTTTGTTGTTCAGGCATGGTAAAACCAAAAGGGGTGGGATCAAAACGAATGGCTGGGAAAACATCATTCCCCAGCGGGTATTTTCTCAAGGAATCAAACCCACTTCGGTTACGTTTTAAATAGGGATAGAGGGTGTCAATATCTTTATTGGCAAAATGGAGTCCGATCAGTTTTTCCGATTTCTTTACATCTCTTTTGGTAAAGGTATTTTTGTTGGTGGAACAAGAAAACCAAGTCAAGGAGATAAACAATAAAATAAAGTGGGGGATTCTGGTTTTTGGTAGCATGTTGGTTGATAATTTCAAATAGCAGCTTCTAAGCTACAGTTTTTCAAAAAAACCACCACAAAAATACATCTGTTTTGTGTCTGTTGAGGCTATTTATTCCAATCCCTGTAACTCAACACGTGATTTTTTTGAAATTCAGGATTCCAACTTCTTAATCTAACGCCAACACCGTATCTTTGTAGTTTAGAACCAGTTCAAACAGTTGGTTTAAAAAATTTGATTCATGAAGTTGAAAAAAACAGATATTCTTAAGGCATTGGAAAAAATATCCGCTCCCGGTGAAGGCCAAAATTTGGTCGAGAGCGGCTCGGTAACCAATGTTCAGGTATTCGGTGATGAGGTCGAAGTGGATGTTACCATCAAAAACCCTAGTCTTCAAGCCAAAAAGAAGACCGAAGTGGAAATTTTGAAGATAATCCACAGCGAGGTTTATGAAAAGGCCAAAATAAAGGTCAACCTAAAGGTTGATGCTCCATCAAAACCTAAGGTGAACCAAATAAAAGGGAATCCGATTCCGGGAATCCAAAATATTATAGCCGTTGCATCCGGTAAAGGGGGCGTAGGTAAATCTACCGTGACCGCTAACTTAGCCGTGACTTTGGCCAAAATGGGCTTTAAAGTAGGATTGTTGGATACCGATATTTACGGACCATCCATGCCCATTATGTTTGATGTAGCTTCGGAAAAACCATTGTCCATCAATGTAGATGGCAAAGCCAAGATGAAGCCAATCGAAAACTATGGCGTTAAGCTGCTTTCCATTGGATTTTTCACCCAACCCAACCAAGCCGTAATATGGAGGGGACCCATGGCAGCAAAAGCATTGAACCAAATGATCTTTGATGCGCATTGGGGAGAATTGGACTTTCTTTTGTTGGATTTGCCTCCAGGAACCGGAGATATCCATTTGAGCATCATGCAATCCTTGCCCGTAACAGGGGCAGTGGTTGTAAGTACACCACAGGAAATCGCATTGGCGGATGCTAGAAAGGGAGTGGCCATGTTCCAACAAGAAGCGATTAATGTACCCGTATTGGGAATCGTGGAGAATATGGCGTATTTTACACCAGCGGAACTACCGGACAATAAGTATCACATTTTTGGTGAAAACGGCGCAAAAAACCTATCGGAAGATCTAGAAGTACCATTTTTAGGAGAGATTCCATTGGTGCAGAGCATCAGGGAGGCAGGTGATGTAGGAAGACCGGCTGCTTTACAAACAGCTACCCCAACAGAAGAAGCCTTTGAAGAGCTTACGAAAAATGTAGTTCAAGAGTTGGTGAGAAGAAATACAGACCTTCCCCCGACCGAAGCAATAAAGATTACAACAATGGCAGGTTGTTCCGCTGTTAAAAAGAAATGAGCATGACAACAATGACATCAGAAGAAACAAAGAGCAATGTGGAAAAGGCGTTGGAAGAGATACGTCCATTTTTACAGAGCGACGGAGGCGATATTACCTTGATTTCCATCGAGGACAACACCGTTAAGGTTCGTTTGGAAGGAAATTGTATTGGGTGCAGTGTGAATCAAATGACGCTGAAGAGTGGCGTGGAAATGACGATTAAGAAATACGCCCCCCAGATTGAAGAGGTAATCAATATCAGCTAACTGATAAAAATCATGAATCCTTTTTTGGGCAAGCAGTAAGTTGCGTGCCAAAATTTCTAGTATATGATCAAAACCGATATTCTGATAATTGGAGCGGGACCTACGGGTCTCTTTGCTGTTTTTGAAGCAGGCCTTTTACAACTCAAATGTCATTTAATCGATGCATTGCCACAAGCAGGCGGTCAATGTTCCGAAATATATCCAAAAAAACCGATTTACGACATTCCTGGATTCCCTGAAGTATTGGCGGGAGATTTGGTGGATAACCTCATGGAACAAATCAAGCCGTTCCAACCCGGTTTTACTTTAGGTGAACGTGCAGAGACGATAGAAAAGTTGGACGATGGTTCCTTTATCGTTACAACCAATAAGGGAACGCAACATCATGCTCCCATTGTTGCCATTGCTGGGGGTCTGGGCAGTTTTGAACCGAGAAAACCATTATTGGAAAACTTGGAAAAGTATGAGGACAACGGTGTTGCCTACATGATAAAAGAACCCGAAATCTATCGGGGTAAAAAAGTATTGATTGCTGGTGGAGGTGATTCCGCTTTGGATTGGTCCATCTTTTTGGCTGATGTTGCCGATGAAGTGACTTTGGTTCACCGTAGAAATGAATTTAGAGGTGCTTTGGATTCCGTGGAGAAAGTACAGCAACTCAAAAATGAGGGCAAAATCAATTTGATAACTCCCGCAGAGGTAGTTTCGCTTAAAGGGGAAGACCACTTGGAGAAAGTGACTGTTAAAAACACCACTACCTCCGAAGAAACAGATGTGGAGGTCGATAATTTTATCCCATTGTTCGGATTGTCGCCCAAGTTGGGTCCCATTTCCGATTGGGGATTGGAGATAGAAAAAAATGCTATCAAGGTAGATAATTCGTTGGATTATCAGACCAATATTCCTGGTATCTACGCTATTGGTGATGTCAACACCTACCCAGGTAAACTGAAATTGATCCTTTGTGGTTTTCACGAAGCGACTTTGATGTGTCAAAGTGCCTATCAGAAAATATTCCCGGATAAAAAATATGTGATGAAATACACTACCGTTGGCGGTGTTACTGGATTTGATGGAAGTAAAAAAGAAGCGCCCAAAGCGGTCGTAAAAGCTATCGACTAAGAATAAAATAAAAATTAAATCGTTAAGGAAACTTCATAGAAGCATTCCGATTAGGTATGAGCGATATTAAATTGAAGATAACCGACCGTGAAGGCGAACTGCACGAAGTGGATGCCCCAACCGATATGAACATGAACCTGATGGAAGTGGTGCGTTCCTATGAACTTGCCCCAGAGGGAACCATTGGAATTTGTGGAGGAATGGCTATGTGCGCTTCTTGCCAATGCTATGTAAAATCTGACCATCAATTACCAGAAAAGTCGGATGATGAAGAGGCCATGTTGGCCGAAGCTTTCTTTGTGAAGGACAATAGCCGTTTGGGTTGCCAAATCCACATTACGGAGGACTTGGACGGTCTCGAAGTCGAATTGGCTCCGGAAGAACCTTAAATCCTCGCTTGGTAGGTAAACAGGTTGTAGTACCTTCCCTCGGAAGCTATCAGTTTTTCGTGGGTGCCCTGTTCCAAGATATGTCCGTTTTCAATTACCAAAATTTGGTCCGCTTTTCGAATGGTGCTCAATCGGTGTGCAATCACAAAGGTGGTTCTACCTTTGGTAAGCTCTCCCAAACTTTTTTGAATAAGTGCTTCGGATTCTGTGTCCAAACTGGAGGTGGCCTCATCCAAAACCAAGATTTTTGGGTCGGCCAAAATAGCTCTTGCAATAGCAATTCGCTGGCGCTGACCACCTGAAAGTTTAACACCGCGTTCCCCGATAAGGGTGTCTAAACCTTTATCAAAACGGTCGGTGAATTCATCCACGTAAGCAGCTTTCACAGCTTCCAATAATTTTTCTTCGCTTGCATCAGGTCGTGGGAAAAGTATGTTCTCACGGATAGTGCCTTCAAATAAAAAATCATCTTGTAGCACAACGCCTAAATGTTGACGGAAACTGTTCAAATTCACTTTGGAAAGATTGTGTCCATCAATCGTGATTGTTCCTGAATCAGGGTTTAAAAAACTGGCGGCCAAGCCAGCAATGGTTGATTTTCCAGAGCCGGAACTACCGACCAAGGCGATAACTTGCCCAGGTTCCACATCAAAATTGATGCTGTGCAGTACTTGTTTGTCTTCCTCATAGGAAAAAGAGACATCAGAAAAAGACATTTTACCAACTATATCATCCAAAATGATGTTTCGATTTTCCTCATCCGATTCTTCCTCCAAATTCATCAATTCCTCGGTACGGTCCAACCCGGCCAATGCTTCTGTTAACTGGCTCCCCACGCTGCTCATTTGAACAATCGGGGCAATCATCAGACCCAACAACACCGTAAATTCCACAAATTCACCTACGGTCAACGTATCTTGAATTATTTTGTAGCCACCAAAACCCATTACGCTGGTAGTAGCAACACCCAGTAAAAAGGTGGACGAACTGGTCATAAAAGCGGTGGTGGTCAAACTCTTTTTTACGTTTTCATACAAACGTTCCACCCCAACCTCAAAAACTTCCTCCTCCTGCTTCTCTGCATTAAAACCTTTAATAACACGAATACCTCCCAAAGTTTCTGTCAATCTACCTTTTACCTCGGCATTTATTTTACCCCGATTTCTGAAAATGGGACGAATTATTTTAAAGGCTTTTAGCGCAATTATGGCAAATATTGTCAGTGGGATAAAGGTAAAAAGCGTCATAAAAACACTAATGTCCATAAGTAATGTCAAGGAAACCACTGCGGTAATAATACCTCCGACCAATTGAACCAAACCAGTACCGATTAAATTCCGAACTCCTTCAACATCAGACATAATTCGGGATACCAGGGCACCCGACTTTGCATTGTCAAAAAAGCGAACGGGCAAAGCGAGCACTTTTTTCTGCACTTGGGCCCTAAGTTCAGAAATCAAGTATTGGGCCTGAACGCTTAAAATTTTGGTCAACAAAAAAGAAGTGACAGCTTGCACTAAAATGGCCAACATAACGCCTGCCACCAAATATTTGAGCATATCCACGTCCTTATTTACGATGACGTCATCAATGAGGTATTTGGATGCAATCGGGGCAACAAAACTGGCTGCCTTGCTAATGGCAATCAAAAAGAGGCCAATAAAAACGAGTTTTCGTTTGGGCCAAATTATGGTTTTAAATGCGGTAAGGATGCTTACTTTTTTATCGGGCATAACAGTTTTTAGAAAGAACCTGCAAGTTACGGCAAATTAAAAAGGATGCCGAATCCATTGTTTTTGAAGTCGGAACAATAACAAATACTATATTTAAGTGCTTGAATTATAAAAACAGCTATGCTAAAGGCAATATGGTTCGGATTTCTTTTTTTGGTTTTCTCGCTGTGTGTCGCACAGGAGGAGTATCCCAAGTTGACGGAAATCGTCACCGATAATGCTAACATTTTCACTGAACCACAACTTGAAACACTGCGAACTAAATTATATCAATTTGAGTCGGAAACCACTAATCAATTAGTGATTTTAACTATAGAAGAATTGGGCAATGAGACCATTGAACAGTACGCTTTGGAAGTCTTCAATCAAAACAAGTTGGGTCAAGAGGGTAAGGACAACGGAATTCTCATCCTTTTCTCTGAACTGGATAGGGAAGTGCGCATTGAGGTTGGTTATGGCTTGGAACCTTACATTACAGACGGCGTAGCCTCACGCATTATCCGAAATACTATGATTCCAAGATTCAAAGAAGAAGATTATTTCGGTGGATTGGATAGTGCTTCGGATCAAATCATGGAGTTTTTGAATAATCCCGAAGCTCTGGAAGAGTTTAAAGCAGAAATAGAGGCTGAAGCAGAAATGCCTTGGTGGCTGTTAGGGATAATTGGTTTGTTCTTAATGATGTTCGTTGTCGCTGGTGGCTTCGTTTTTTATAAAGGCTATTCCACTTTAATTGAGATACTCCGAGGAATGTTCATTGGGAAATTGGCTGTAATCCGAGGTGTATTTATGGCAGGTTTTATGATGCTTCCCTTAATTTTTGGGCTGGCATTCATCGGGATGCCGATATTTTTTATAGTGCTATTGTTAGGCTTTGACGATTTGTTGAATGGATTGGTCAAAGATTTTACTTGGGTCCTATTTGTAGTTGTCGCATTTATTGGACTCACCCTTGTATTGGTTGTCAAAAAAATGAGGACCAAGGGTGATCAAGATTTGAAACTCTCATTTTTTAAATCAGATAAAGATTATATCAGTAAAACTTTTTCCTCTTCTGGCACCCATTCCTTTGGTTCTGGCTCTAGTGGAGGTTCGTCCAGTAGTTTTTCTGGTGGAGGAGGAAGTTCTGGTGGCGGAGGAGCGAGTGGAAGTTGGTAATTGTATCCGATTTGCCGTATTTTCACCAAACTAACTAAACTTGATTCCCGAAATGAGAATTACAATCCTTGCAGTACTTTTTTTGTTTATTTCCTGTTCCGAAAAACCTCAAACTGAGGTAGAGCAATGGGAAGGCCAAGCTGAAAACATTACGATTATTCGAGACGACTTCGGAGTACCTCACATTTATGGCAAAAAAGATGCCGATGCTGTTTTTGGATTGTTATATGCACAATGTGAGGATGATTTTAACCGTGTAGAACGCAATTATATCTGGGCCACAGGTCGTTTAGCGGAAGTTGAAGGGGAAGATGCTTTGTATAGTGATCTTCGCGCAAAACTTTTTATGACCGAAGAAGAGGCCAAGGCCAATTATGAGAAAAGTCCTGAATGGTTAAAAGAACTCTGTGATGCCTTTGCAGATGGAATCAATTATTACTTGCATACACATCCCGAAGTTGAACCCAAACTATTGACCCGTTTTGAGCCTTGGATGCCGATGTACTTTAGTGAAGGGTCCATTGGTGGGGATATCGAGCGTATATCGACCCGAAAAATCAAACGTTTTTATGAGAGTGGGATGGAATTGCCTGAGATGGAAGCCCTTGAAATCAAAAAAGAGGAGGAGATGGCAGAGCCACAAGGTTCCAATGGAATCGCTATTTCTGGAGATTTAACGGAATCAGGAAATGCGATGTTGTTAATTAACCCGCATACTTCATTTTATTTTAGGGGAGAGGTACACGTTGTAAGTGAAGAAGGGTTGAATGCCTATGGTGCCGTGACTTGGGGTCAGTTTTTTGTGTACCAGGGCTTCAACGAGAAAACGGGGTGGATGCATACATCTACCTATACCGATGTGATGGATGAGTTCAAGGAAACCATTGTAAATAATGATGGCAAGCTGTTTTATCAATATGGAGAGGAATTGAGACCTGTAGATTCTAGTTCGGTAACTTTAAAGTATAAGGATGGTGAAAGCCTGAAAGAGAAAACATTCCCAATGTACCGAACCCATCATGGTCCGATTACCCATCAAGTGGGTGACCAATGGACCGCTTCGGCCATGATGTGGGAGCCTGTAAAAGCATTGGAGCAATCCTACATCCGAACCAAACAGGATGGTTATGATGGTTTTAGGGAGATGATGGATATCCGTACGAATTCCTCAAACAATACAGTGTATGCCGATGCCGAAGGTAATATTGCCTATTTTCATGGCAATTTTGTTCCGAAACGCGATACCATTTTTGATTATACCGAACCTGTAGATGGGAGCAATCCGAAAACCGATTGGCAAGGTTTACATACCGTCGATGAAAATATTTTGGTGCTCAACCCAGAAAACGGTTGGATTCAAAACTGTAATTCTACGCCTTATACTTCTGCGCTAGAGTTTAGCCCCAAACAAGAAGATTACCCAAATTATATGTCAAGAAACCAAGAAAATTTTAGAGGAATCCACGCCATTGAGTTGTTGACCGGTCGAAGTGGATATACTTTGGATGGATTGATTGAAATGGCACACGATCCTTATTTGCCAGCCTTCGAAGCATTGATTCCCGGGTTGGTGAGAGCCTATAATGAGAATGCAAAAGCACACCCAGAACTTCAAGAACCGATTGAAGTGCTACAGGAATGGGATTTCACTACGTCAAAAAAATCTATTGCGATGACTTTGGCGCATTATTATGGTACACTTTGTTATTCCAAGGCGGAAAGACCCGAAGGTATGTACTCCATGGAATGGGTTGAATATTGGGGCAGTGAATGGCCCGACGCTCAAAAATTGGATATGTTTCAAGAGGCTCTATCTATATTGGAAAAGGATTTCGGTACTTGGAAAATGCCTTGGGGCGAAGTCAATCGATACCAACGTTTGAACGGGGACATCCGCCAAGCTTTTGATGATGCTAAACCCAGTATTCCAATCGGTTTTGCCAGTGGACGATGGGGTGCATTGGCTGCTTATGGCGCTCGTTACGATAATAACACCAAAAAGATTTATGGTACTCGAGGCAACAGTTTTGTGGCGGCAGTGGAATTTGGCGATAAAGTGAAGGCGAAGACCATGTTAGCTGGAGGTCAAAGCGGAGATCCTGAATCTCCTCACTTTAATGATCAAGCGCAACGCTACGCGGATAAGGAATTTAAAGATGCTGCTTTTTACAAGGAGGATGTTTTAAAACGTGCCGAAGTAACCTATTCACCAGGCGAAAAATATTGAGAAAACTGTTTAGTTGCTTTTTTCTATGCCGCTATCCTCTTCTTTAACAATGATCAGGCTGGCTTTGGAACCTGTGGAAAGGTTCCAGCGGTTGTTGTGAATGACTACACCTTTATCATCGGTTACAATGACCTGCGCTGTATTTGGCCCAGAAGAACCTTGGTTGAGAGCCTCGAACTCTATGCGGTTAAAGCCTTTTACCAAATCTAGGTTTATACCTTTAAATGAGCCGCCAAGCAAAAGATTGTATTCAGCAACCTCACCATTTACATAGATTTTGATTCGGTCACCATCCACATATTCGTGGTCTCTGGCTACAATTCCAACAAATTTTGCGGTAGTTTTAAAATCACCCAAATATTGGTCTCCAAAATGCTCGTTGGCACCTTTTTCTCTTTTTTCAATCACTTTAGGGTCGATGACCATATCATGGCCAGCTTGAAGCAACTCTCGGTCCGGCAACATTTTAACGCCGGGTTTTTCATTTTTGGATGTAAGATTTTCATCTAACACCGAAGGCATGCGAAGTAATGTACCTTGATTGCTTGCTTTTACATCAAGTTTATTGTTATTGCCAATTTTCAATGGTCGTGTAGTGGGTAAGTCCGACGATTGTGCGAATGTCGAAACCAACCCAAAAGTAATTCCCATTAAGGTGAAAATCAGTCTTTTCATAACAAGAGTAAGCAAGTGTCTTGATATAAAATTAGCAAATACCTTGCCACCAACATGATAAATTGTAGTTAAATCGTTAATCTGCAGGCTTTTTTTTGTTTTTCCCTTTCAAACCAAATAGCGGATGCAACAACGGAATCCGTAAAATAATCAGGTCATAAATGAGCCAACTGATACCAAAGGTTCCCACAATTAGTATCATCGCTTTTGGAAAAAGTCCCCAATCCAGGTTCATTAAATAGTAGGCAATGCCAACGGTAATGGTCTGGTGCAAGATGTAGAATGGATAAACGGCCCTGTTTGCGTAGGCAAGTCCGGAACTAGGCTTGTTGAGGTACTTAGCGGCGAAGGCGAAGAGCACTAATATCCAAGACCAAATATTTACTACTTTTAACAATGCTTCAGTGAAATGGATTATATATCCATCTTCAAAAAACAACCAGATTATTGCCTGGCCCGAAAATCCAATAATTCCTAAAATCAAAGCTTTATACTTTATTTTGGAAATTGTTTGCCAAAACACATCTCCCGTAGCTATCATAACAAAACCATAGAAAAATAAGATAATACTGAATGTAAAATTGAACCAATCATCCACCAAGGCATGTGTGATCGGAAAGAAGGGCTCGACCAAGGATTCTGCAAAATACAGCGGAATTACAAATATGTAGATGCCCCATGTTCTTTGAATCAAACGTTTTACCCAATCAATAAAGCGGGTATTGTGTTTTCTTAGGTAAACAAAGAGCGGTGCCAAAATCAATGAAAACACCAAAAGGTAGGGCAAAAACCAAAGGTGGTGCCAACTGTAGTTTCCTTCAGGATAGATGCCATCAAAAGCAATAGTAGTAAAATATTTCCAATACGAGCCTGTAAATGACCCATCCACCAAACGCTCAAAATATACTTGTGGGGGCACTATCAGAATCATGCCTACCACTAAGGGAATCCCTAAACGAAGGAAGCGTTCCCACATGAATTTGCCCATACTTCTTTTGCCCAAGGCATAATAGGTTCCCATACCGGATATAACGAATAGGATGGGCAGTCGCCATTGGTTCAAAAACGACATGGGCCAGCGGAGCCAATCGTAAATCACATTATTTTTTACATGCCAGCCCCAGGGCACAAAAAACATTCCTACGTGGTAAAATATAAGCAGTGCAAACACAATAACACGTAGCCAATCCAAATCGTAGCGTCTGATAGTCGTTTTCATCCTAAAATTTTTTCCAAAGATGAAAAGTGCCAACTAAACAGCGTTATTTTTTGGTTAGGGAAACGTCCTGAATTGCAATTATGGAGAAGTTACCCCCTTTTTTTGCTTCATAAATGCGGAGGGGGATTGTCCAGCATGTTTTTTAAAGGCATTATAAAAGGCGGATTTGGATTTGAACCCAACGGATTGTCCAACAGCTTCTACGGTGAGGTGTTTGAATTCATCATCCAATAATCTTTGTTGTGCCAATGCAATTCTTTTTTGGTTGATGTAATCGTTAAAATTGATTCCAGTTTTGGAGTTGATCAATTTAGAGACTGTATTACTGTTGGTATCCAACCTTTCAGCCACCTTTTTTAGTGTGACATCTTGACGGGAATAATATTGTGATTCCATCATAAAGTTTTCTATGTTTTCAAATTCAATGGAATTGCTGGCCAAGGTCTCATATTTTTCTGAAATCCATGATTTTTCAAAAAACCGCGATTCCGAAATAATGAAAAAGGAGGTGAGAAAAATAGTCACCGTCTGTATTATCCCAACAATATGATCACCACCATCATCATCATAATTCAAGTAAATAAGGAACAAGGCAATCATCAACACAAAAAAGAAAATAACCGTGTTTCTGGAAAAAATGTATTTGTCCACTTTAATATGCTTAGGGGCTACCCATCCTTTTTTCTTGGTTTTTATAACCAATAAAAGTGAAAGCACTAAATAAAACGCAAAACTGAACAGTACCAACCACCTAAACTGGTCCTTGATGTAATGGTAGGAATAGTTAATGTTTCCAGGGACGTCTATGAATCCCAAATCCCTATGGTATGCGCCTAAATAGGCATTGAGCTTTACCTCGGCTGGACTTAGGTAATAGTTGAATTGGGAAACGGCATATAACACCGGCAATACAAAATGGGGCCAATGTTTTTTTAGGGTTATGGGTTTCCGTTCCAATAAGGTATAGAGGAAGAAATAAAGCGTAGGGGTGATAAGGAGCACCAAAAATTCGGTGGAATCGTTCAGGTAGATTACGTATTTCATCAAACCCGTGTAGCAGAGGTATACATCCAAAAACACTAGGCATTGCACTAAAAGTGACCATCCGAATAGATTGATGGCCGATTTTCGATTTGCCCTTAAAAATATGACCAGTGCCAAGAAAAACCCTTGGACAATGCCCAATAGCATAATGTGGGACGCAAGGTCGTAGTGAATGGGAATTTGATCAAATATAATCTTTACATCATCCATGTTATGGGCGTAAATTGTATCTTGGAGACAAAGTAAAAACGAAAAGTACCAATCTTTTTTTAATCAACCGACCACTATAATGAAAAAGCGACAATTCTTACGTTACATGGGAAGTGCCGCCATGGCTGCCCCACTTTTTCCAATTACGCTGGATAACGTTAAACTCAAAGAAATGCCATATCCGGATAAAGATAGCGAGGCATTTTGGGAACGGATACGAAAAGATTATAGATTGAAATCCGATTACATCAATTTAGAAAGCGGATACTACAATATTGTTCCCACCCCCATTCTTGAAAAATACATGGAGCATATACAGCATGTAAATTACGAAGGCTCTTATTACATGCGGACCGTACAATGGGAGAACAAGAAAAAGGCGGCTGCACGGTTAGCTGAACTGGTGAACTGCTCGGAGAAAGAGTTGGTTATTACCCGAAATACTACCGAATCTTTGGATATGATTATTGGGGGGTATCCATGGAAAAAGGGTGATGAGGCTGTTTTTGCGGTTCAGGATTATGGAGCAATGCAAGTGCACTTTCACCAAATGGAAGATCGGTATGGGATAGTTTGCAAAAAAGTATCACTGCCCAACCGCCCTGAATCTGATGAGGAAATTGTGTCCCTCTATCAATCGCAGATTACATCCAAGACTAAATTATTGATGGTTTGCCACATGGTGAACGTTACAGGACAAATTTTACCAGTCAGAAAAATTTGTGACATGGCTCATTCACATGGTGTTGAGGTGATGGTGGATGGTGCCCATTGTGTTGGACATATAGATGTTGATTTGGCCGAATTGGATTGCGATTACTATGGTTCAAGTTTGCACAAATGGCTATGTGCCCCTTTAGGGGCGGGAATGCTGTATGTGGCCGAGAAGAAAATTCCCAAAATTTGGCCCTTATTGGCAGAACACGAGACCGATAAGACCAAAATACGAAGGTTGAACCATACGGGAACCCATCCAGTGCATACGGACTTGACCATAAACGATTCTATAGATTATCTGGAAATGATTGGCATGGAGCGGAAGGAAAAGCGAATGCGTTATTTACAACGATATTGGAGTGATCAGTTGAGGAACGTGGATAATGTGGTGATAAACACTCCTATTGAACTTCATAGGAGCTGTGGAATTGCTAACGTGGGTCTCAAAAACATGAAACCAAGCGATATGGCCAAAACCTTATTGGATGAATTTAACGTTTGGACCGTGGCCATTGATTTTGAAAATGTGCATGGGTGTAGGATTACTCCAAATGTTTTTACTACTACCGAAGAGTTAGATCAATTTGTAGATGCTATTAAAACAATGGCAAAACGAGCTTAGTGATCGATGTAATCTTGAAGTTTTTCTGGGCCTTCCAATAAAACCCGAACAATTTGAAGTGTACCATCGGGCTTGGTATCAATATGCCATTTGATGAGGGAGATTTTCCCATTCTCAATCTCGATCCCTGTAATGCTCCTTGGATGAACACAGCTCCCATCATTAAAAAAAGGAATTTGACCAGGTTCTGGAAACCGAGGTCGATGCGTGTGTCCTGCGAGTGTAATAAGCAAGTTTTTCTTTAAAATCCAACGTTTGATACGCTTTTCAATGCGGATAAGCTCCTTATAATTTTTGGCTGGACTGGTGGGGTCAGCAATACCCACCACCTGTAGCGGTTTCCATAAAATTCGAACCAAAAACCTGCCGATACGCCAACACACATAATTCCACCAATCCGCTTGATGGCCGTGGACACAAAAAATTTCCTGACCGGTATCGGTATGTTTTAAAATGAGCGCTTCATGATAGGTGATGCCTTCGAAAAGTTCTTTGTCGGAGCCATCAATAGGTTCAAAATAATGGGAGAGATGTTTGTCCACATAATCAGGATCCCTATACACCATATCGTGATTGCCCCAGAGCATGTGGAGCCGTTTCTCTAAATGGAACCGTCGTAAAAGTTGATACACATTTTTATGCGCCTCAATAATTGAATCAAAACTTAGATTTTCCCAAAGCTCGTCTCCATCTCCAAGTTCAATATAATTAAAGCCTTCCCTGTAATAATGGTTCAATGCATGGAAATAAATGTTTCGGTTATTGGCGAAGTCGTCCGCAAAACTATTGTCTCCACGATGACAATCACTAAAAAAGATAAATTTGGAATCCTCATCGAATGGAATCCTCATTGCGTTTTTGTAGGCTCTGTCTAATCGTGTTGAAGAGGACATGGAAAAGTTTTTGCTAAATATCCTTAAAAATGGTGATTTGTCCATAAAGATATCTATTAATGGGCATGCATTCCTACTTTTTGTAACTTTGACGGCTAAACCTCGACTAACTTGGGAATGAAGCACGATTACCACTCGGAAAGCCCACTTGTTCAATTAGTAAGTTTCAACAAATTGTTGGAACATTATGATGAACAGCTTAGTAGCTCCAATCCACATGTTGCTGCAAGGGCAAAATATGTGTTGGAGACACAGGCTTCGTACCCAGAATTGAGAGAAGGTTTTTCTGATTTGTCTTTGTTGGACAAACACAAGGATGTGATTCGAGTGATTTTGGAGGACTCTTTTTCTCCAATTTTAACTAAGAATGAAATAAAGACGGCATCCACACCCTTTGAAAATTTGGTATTCAACTCTTCTGAGCGGTTTCGTCAAATCTTGAAAGATGCAGGGGAGGATTTTGACTTGGAAATAACCAATATACCTTACGAGTTCGGATACATTATGAGATGTACCGTAATCTTAAAGTTCTATTACGGCTATAATTTAGATTTTAGGCGTCCTTTCTTTTATGACATTCCAGACACCAATGGAGTGATGCGTAGGTACCGTATTTTGTACAATGCGGATTTTATGGAAATTATTCCAACCGACAAGGCCAAGGAGATTACACAAGATGATGTGGATGAGTTGTTGGACAACTTTTACAACTTGGATTTGTGGAAAGAAAAAATACCACCAAATAGTTTTACCGCTAAAGGCTTTGTAATATCTAATATGTTCGATGTAACTGCCGAACATTCCGTTTCTGAAATAAAGTCAACCTTGATAGGTAGGACCCAAAGGGGCAAGGAGTCCTTTATGGAGAATTTTGAAGACACTTTCAGGTCCTTTTTTAAACTTAACGATATAAAGGTTGGTTTTGCGGGTTATGATTCGGGAGCCAATCATTTTTTTAAGATATACGGTAAAGGCATGGACAGTTATATCCTCAACGGTAAGGATACGGAGGAATGCGATTCTACATTTTGTAATTATTCCCATGGAAAACTGTTCAAAGAGAATAAGTATTTCGCTATCTCTAACGTGGAGAAATATTATAAAAAAACAGAGGGTAAAGTTCAGCCCTATAAAAACTTAATGGATCAAGGCATTAAAAGTGCCATTTTGGCGCCAATTTCTGTCAATGGAGAGCTATTGGGTGTCCTTGAGCTGGTTTCTGGTAAAGTGAACGAGCTAAACAGTGTTAACGCAAACAAGTTGGACGATGTAATGCCGTACATTATTGCGGCTGTAATGCGAACCATTGAGGAAGAGGAGAACTTAATTGATGCGGTTATTCAGCACGAGTGTACCTCTGTGCATCCATCGGTATATTGGAAGTTCCAAGAAGAGGCCAAGCGCTTTATGGCTGATGAATTAGCCGGCAACGAACCCATGTTTGAAGAAATTGTTTTCAAAGATGTGTACCCGTTATATGGACAAATAGATATAAAGGATTCTGCAAAGGAACGTAATCTTGCCATCCAAAGGGATTTAATGATACAGCTTTCTGAAATCAATGATGTTTTGGAAATCGCTTTCAAAAAATACAAGCTTCCCATTTATGAGGAGTTAATGTTCAGAGTAAACAATTATTTGAATGAGGTTAAGGAGGCATTGTTTACCCATACCGAACAAGCCGTCTTTGATTTTGTAAAGGAAGAAGTGGACCCCGTATTCAATCATCTTCAAAAAGAGGATGACGAAATTGTTGTGCTTTTAGATAAATATAACGAGAAGATAGACAGGGCCACCGAAAGCTACTATGATCATCGTAGAAATTATGACAATAGTGTCATGGAGGCCAATATGAAACTAGCTGCTCTTTTGGATAAAAAACAAGAGGAGGCCCAAGACATGTTCCCGCATTATTTTGAACGTTACAAGACTGATGGGGTGGAGCATAATATGTACATAGGAAACTCCATTGCAAAGGATAAGGAATTCAACGAACTTTTCTTGTGCAATCTAAGGTTGTGGCAGCTTCAGCTTATGTGCGAGATGGAGAATAAGTACTACGCTCTAAAGCCACATCTTCCAGTTAAATTGGATGTGGCATCCTTGGTTTTGGTCTATAGCACTTCTCTGGCCATTCGTTTTAGAATGGATGAAAAGCGTTTTGATGTAGATGGCACATACAACGCCAGATATGAAGTCATCAAAAAGCGTATTGACAAATCCTTTATTAAGGGGACCAACGAGCGCCTTACACAAAAAGGAAAGCTGGCCATTGTGTATTCGCAACGCAAGGACGAGAAAGAATATCTGCGTTACATTAGTTTTTTAAAGGCCAAGGGATACTTTACCAACAACATTGAGATTGTGGAATTGGAAGGGGTTCAAGGAGTATCTGGATTAAAGGCGATAAGGGCTGAGATTTTATATCAAAAGGACAAAAAATCGGAGCGTACCTATACTTACGATGACTTAATGGAAGAACTAAACTCCTAATTTTTTTAAAAAATCAATCTCTCCGGGCCAAAAAATCGAAAAGCAATTCCAAAGGCAATAACAGATATAATGATGCCGAACATAAAAATGTTGTAGGTTAAACGCAGTATCTTATATTTTCTGTTTAAAACAATTCCCAAATAGTAGAGGTCTTTTGTAAGTGAAGAGTATACATAATCCTTATCCTTTACCAGTTCTTGTACCGCCGACTGGTATTCCTCAAGACCCATTTGGTGGAAATTACCGAAGAACAATAGGTTCACCCTTCTTTTTTCCACATCTTCTTTGGTGAATTTACCGCTTGTAATATTAGGTCGGGTAGCCAACACGGACAAGACCATGGAAACAACGCTGAACAGAATCAATATGAACGTGGGATAGATCATATAGGTATTGGATGGATTGTCCAGTTTGGTAAGTAGGTTGGCCAATACCAATGAAATAATAATGGCATTCACGGACAACAATATATTTGCCTTTGTGTCGGCAATATCACTGAGCTTTAGGTGATTTCTCAAGGTCACCCGATACAAGGTCTGAACACTTCTATCAGGACTTTCACTTTTATATTTTGCTTTTAAAGCTTCCTTTTTGGCAATCTTTTTTTCGGCCTTTTTCTCTTTGAGCAGTTTTTTTAGATTCTGTTGTTTTCCCTCTTCCCAATTCTCCTTGGCATAGTCCGTGAAAAAATTATGCTTTGTTCGGAACATTTTAATGTTCTTGTCCCGCCATTCTTTGGCAGAATAATCAGCGACTCCTAATTCTTTGAGTTCCTCTTTTAAAAAATCGGTGGTTTCCCAATAACTTTTCTTGGCAAAATGGGATATATCTGCATCCCTTATGATTCCTTCCATGAGGTTGGAAGGCGTGTTGCACATTTTTGTTGCCATAATCAACGAGCATACTTGCTCAATACCTTCAGGCTGGTAATCGTTTTTTTCGAGAAACTCTCTGGCAATTTCACAACTACTTTCTTCATGGTCTTCCCAACCTTTTATATGGCCAACATCGTGGAACCATGAGGCCAGTAATAACCTCTCGTTTTCAACCTCTTCAAGATTATAATAATTGAGCAATTCTTTAGTACTTTTAACCACTCGTTGGGTATGTCGCAAGTTATGGTACAAGAACTTGGAATCAAGTTTTTCCGTTAATAGTTTAGAAACGAAGTGTTTAGTTTTATCAACAATTTCCGACATATCTCCTAATTGGGACATCCAAATTACAAAATTTTGGAATCAACCTTGTCGGATATGAAGAAACATTACTTACTCGTCTTATTAATTATTTTGGTGTATGGTTGCGCTACCTATGAAACCAAATACGCCGAACCTTTTTCTATTACTACCGAATTAAACCAAAAGGAGGTTGAGCATACTTTTTATTTAATAGGTGATGCCGGTAAATCCCCAATAGGCGAGCTCAATCCCACATTAAAGGAATTTAAAAAGGTTCTTGATGGCGCAGATAGCAATAGCACTGCTATTTTTTTAGGAGACAATATATATCCTGCGGGATTTGTTGATAAGGATGATGATCGCGATGGTTATGAACGCTCTAAACACTATTTGGATGCGCAATTGGCCACCTTGGAAAATTTTAAGGGAAACACCATTTTTATTCCAGGTAATCACGATTGGTACAGCAATGGGTTAAAGGGTCTTAAAAGGGAGGAAGAATATGTTGAGGACGTATTGGATGATAATGAGGCTTTTCAACCAGAAAATGGTTGCCCTATCGAGGACATTGAAATCAATGAAAATACAATGGTCATTGCCATAGATACAGAATGGTACCTTGTCAATTGGGACAAGCACCCGACCATAAACGATGAATGTGAAATAAAGGACAGGGAGCGTTTTTTTGAGGAGCTGGAGGGTTTGATCAAAAAGAACAGGGACAAAACCGTAATCATAGCCATGCACCATCCTATGTTTTCCTATGGTTCGCACGGTGGTCAATTTTCCTTTAAACAAGGAATGTATCCCAGCGGAGGAAAGGTGCCATTGCCAATTTTCGGGTCTGCAATCAATCTCATGAGAAAAACTTCCGGAGCCACAGCAGAGGATTTGTCCAATAAAAAGTACAATGAGTTAAAGAACAGGATACTTACCCTTTCACAATATTCCGATAAGGTAATTTTTGCTTCAGGACACGAGCATACGCTTCAGTACATCGAGGGATATGGCAAACCTCAAATTGTAAGTGGCTCCGGAGCAAAAACTGGAGCTACCCGACTGTTGAACGGCAGTAAATTTTCAACAGGAAGAAATGGATATGCGATTTTAAAGGTGTTTAAAGATGGTTCGTCTCAAGTTGAGTTTTACGGTGCCAATGCCAATTCAACCACCCTATTATATCAAACGGAAGTGTTGCCGCCCGATAGGTCAAATAAAAAGGTGGAACTTTCTGATGATTTTCCAGCATACAAAATGGCCTCAGTTTATGAGCCAGAGCAAATAGATAAGAGTGGATTTCATAAATGGTTATGGGGGGAACGGTACAGAAAATACTATGGGACCATAGTTAAGGCTCCCACTGTGCGATTGGACACCCTTTTCGGAGGATTGACCGTTGTTAGAAAGGGAGGGGGGAATCAATCCAACTCATTACGATTGGCTGATCGGGAAGGCAGGGAATATGTGATGAGGGGCTTGCGAAAAAGTGCCGAAAGATACCTGCAGGCCATTGCCTTCCAAGATCAATATATTATTGGACAATTTGACGATACATACACGGAAAAATTGTTATTGGATCTTTATACTGGGGCACATCCCTACGCTCCTTTTACTATGGATAAACTATCGGGTGCCCTTGGGATATACCATACCAACCCTAAGTTGTACTACGTTCCCAAACAATCTGTTTTGGGAGATTTCAATAAGGAGTTTGGTGATGAGTTGTATATGATCGAGGAGCACGTTTCCGATGATCACGATAATTTGGAAAGCTTTGGATTCACCAAAAAAATCGAGAGCACCTACGACCTTTTGGACAAACTCCGAGAAGATGAGGAGTATAGCATCGACCAGAAAGAATATGTAAAAGCTCGCCTTTTTGATATCCTTGTTGGCGACTGGGATAGGCACGTAGATCAATGGCGGTGGGCCGAATTTGAGACCGAAGATGGAAATAAAATGTACAAACCAATTCCGAGGGACAGAGACCAGGTATTTTCGCGCTGGGGAGATGGACTCATCATGAATTTTGGCTCCAGAGCGGTTCCAGGTCTACGTATTTTTGAAGGATTCCATGAAAAAATAAGGAGCGTAAAAGGATTTACATCGTCACCAAGAACATTTGCTTTGGATATGGCTCTGTTATCGGAAGTGGATTTGGATACATGGATGGACCAGGCCAAGTTTATTCAGAAAAACTTGAATGCAGAAATTATTGATGACGCCTTTATGGCCTTTCCCGAAGAAGTTCGGGATGAAACTTTGACCGAGATCAAAAATATACTTCTGGCCAGAAAGAAAAATCTGGTCCAAACAGCAACTGACTACTTTGCCGTTTTGAATAAGTATAGTGTGATTACCGGAACGGATAAAGACGATTATTTCAATATTGTTTCCTTGCCCAACGGAGATGTTGAGGTAAAAGCATACCGCATAAAAGGAGGCGAGAAGACAGATCTTTTTTTTAACAAGGTGTATAACCCGGATTATACTAAGGAAATTTGGATCTATGGTTTGGATGATGATGATGTGTTCGATGCCAAAACAGAAACATCAAAAATAAAAGTGCGCATTATTGGTGGACAGAACAATGATGTTTATAAAATTTCCGAAAACTCACAAAAACTGCTGGTCTACGATTTCAAGTCCAAGAAAAACACCCTGGATGAAGCTTATGGAGGGAAAATCAACTTGATAAATGATTACAATACCAATACTTACGAGTTTTTAAATATTAAAGGAAGTAATAACCAGATACTACCAACAATAGGTTTTAATCCTGATGATGGGGTTAGGATAGGTTTGACCGATACCTATACATTTAATGGGTTCAGAAAAAATCCGTTTACACAACAGCATACGGTTAACGCGGCCTATTATTTTGCAACCAATGGTTTTGATTTAGGATATAGGGGAGAGTTTGCCCACGTGTTTAATAAGGTAAACCTAGAACTACATGCCCTATTTACCAGTCCCAATTTTACTAGAAATTTTTTCGGCTTCGGAAATGAAACTGTTAATAATGACGATGATGAACCTCAGGGATTGGATTACAACAGGGTCCGAATACGAACCCTTAAGTTTGCTCCTTCCTTGGTATGGCGTGGATTTTTCGGTTCTAAAATACGATTGGGCGTTGCTTACGAGAATATTGAGATTGAAGAAACTGAAGATAGGTTTATCAATGAGTTTTACTTAGAAAATGGAGAGGAAAATCATTTGAGTTTCTTTGGCGTTGATGCTGAATACAGCTATTCCAACACCGATAACGAAGCATTTCCAACATTGGGAATGGCGTTTGCTTTGGAGGGTGGTTTTAAGACCAATTTGGATGATTCATCCAGAACGTTTGGGTACATTATCCCTGTATTTTCCATGGACCATAAGCTTACTGCGGACGGACAATTGGTCTTGGCCACTAAATTTAAAGGGCATTTTACCATTGGGAATGGCTACGAATTTTATCAAGCTGCCAGCATTGGGGGCAACAACGGTCTTCGAGGCTTCCGTTTCCAGCGGTTTTCAGGTAAAACGGCCTATTTTCAAAACACAGATTTACGATATAGTTTTAGGCGCACAAAGACAGGTATTCTTCCGGTAACCCCGGGTGTTTATGGAGGGTTCGATTATGGTCGTGTTTGGTTCCCGGGTGAAGAATCAGACAAATGGCACAATTCTTATGGAGGTGGATTTTTCCTGAATGGTGCAGATGTGCTGTCTGCTAATTTTGGGCTATTTAATAGTGCGGATGGTCTACGTTTTGCCTTTGGCCTTGGATTTGGATTTTAACTTTAATCCAATTTCAACTCATAAAGTTTTCGACCCCCGAATCTGTTCTCTTCATCGGCAATCAAGAGTGTGTTGTTGTTCGCAAAACAAATCGATTCAACCTGAGTGTCAGTTTTTAAGTCAATTATTTTTATTGACGCTTTGGTCAAGTCCGGAACGCTAAAATCGGTTAGTAAAAATACGAACCCATAGCTCAATAAGGCTATGGTATTACCATTCGGTGAAATATCGGCGCTTGTCACCGAGCAATGGTCTTGGTCGGCACATAAGAACAACGAGCCCAAAAATTCTGCCTCGTATTCCCCTTCCTTGTCCGGTACACGATAAATCAAAGTGTTTCCAGAGTATGGCCTTGTACGGTTTTTAGTGAAGATGTACAGATGGTCATTTAGGTGAAAAAATCCTTCCGTATCAAAATAAAGACTGTCTTTTTGGGGTGGGAAATCTTTTTGCTGTGGGTAATTGAACTCGATCTTGTCGGCATTGGGCTTTTTTTTGTCCATTTCATCGTTGGACACTTTGTATATGACCAAGTCCTCACGCCCATTACCATTATTACCAAAATCACCGATATATAGGTTTCCATCATCATCCATGGTCAAATCTTCCCAATCCTTATTTTTGGCATGGTCAACTTTTAATGATTCCAAGATTTTACCATCATTATTGACCCTATATATCTGATCCTTGTTACCACTGTCTTCAATCACCCAGATTTTACCATCTTCGGTAACTTGCAACCCGGATACTTCTTTAAGTTTGGAAGGGAATTTGCCCAAGTCCTCCAACTCGCCCAAATAGGTTCTTTGGGCACAAGCTTGTACTACGATTAATAAAGAAATAAGGATGAGTTTATTCATTGGATTCCTTTATCGGCATAAATACCTCCGTGGTCCACTCCAACTCATTTCCGCCCATATTGGGGTTATTGTAGAAAATTTCAATCGGTTTTTTCTCTATGGGAATATTTTTCTTTTTAGCATAATCCATTATGGCATACCATGCTCGGTCCGAGGTAATATAGTTTCCGTGGTAAATAGCTTTGATGGCATTTTTACTAAAGATACGTTTGTATTCAATATCAGGATGGTCGGGTAGTCTTTCGGAGCGAATAATTGGATTGCAGAAATTATAGGAAAGACTGTTGTTTTCCAAATCCCAATCCAAAACTTCCACAAAAGGGGGCCCATTCAAATTAATTTTTTTCTCCAATAGAATGGCATTTAGAAAATTATAGTTGGCCATCATGCCCTTGGCCTTGTCTTCTGGTGATGTTTTGAGTTGAATGCAGGCGCAAAATGAGGAAAAAGTTTCTTCTTCCCCTTCAATGGAAACGTTGAAACCTTTTATATGTTCATTCAAAAAATCATTAAAGTCCAAGAGCAATTTTCTAGAACTTTTTTCAAAATCGGTGTCCGAAAAAGGAACGGCCAAGCGGTTGTTAAGCGAATGATCTTGATCTTTGATATTGACCTGAACTTCGCTCAAAGAATCATGAACCGGATTTATTTCCCATTCATACACATGAACGGAATCGTTCACGAAAATGGTTTGCTTAAAATGGCTTGGGCTTATATAATCCACAGGTACTATAGAGTCGAAGCTCTTGTTCCAAGCCTTTACGGTTTCGAATATGGTTCCGGGAATTGCCTTCGCCTTAAAATTAACTTGATAATCTTGGGGCTTTAAAAACAGGTACCACAAAATTACTCCCACCACAAGGGCCAGGATTATTGAAATAATCTTCCTCATAACTTTGGAGCAAAAATACGGATTAGCCTTTTGTCATGTCCAATTTATCCACTACAAATTTCCCAAGGTCCCTACCTTGTTTAATTCCAACTTCAATGGCCGCACGATAATGGATGCCACCATACATTCGACTTAATGCAGCTTCATCAGATGCCTGGTTAAAAGAGGTATAGGAACGTACAGGCAAGCCATAAGCTACTTCGGTATCATCATCAAAGGCAAAATTATCCCCAAAAATATCCGTTAGCGCTATGGCCGCAGCACCGGATACTACGCTATGTCCGCTTGTATATTCTGGGAACGGAGGCGTTTGCAGCACAGGCTCCCAACTGTCGTCTATATACTCGTTGATAACCGTTTCTGGGCGTATTAAGTTGCTTCTATATTTTTCATCCCAACAGCTTATAAAAGCATCAGCTATAGCTATTGAGGTCTTGGTATAGGCGTAGACAGTTTTGGCAAAGTCAGCATCTGTTTTTCTTGATGCTATTTTGGCAATTCCTATCCAATGCGCCCCGGGGGTAATTTTTTTGGTGGCGAACATTAAGTGTCCTCTGGTAACTGATACATAAGGATTACAATCCCAAAATTGGGCAATGGCTATTTCATCTGACTTATCACCTTTACCGATCATATTTTTTCTCACTTCGTACACTTCCATTACTTCTTTGTAAAAATCAGAATCTTCTTCCATAGAAAATTCTGGAGGAGGAATGGGCTTGAATTGTTGGGCGGAGTCAATGGCAAAAGGACGAATTTTTTCCCAATGTGGCTCAATACCGTTCATATAGGCTGGGGGAGTGGGCTGCCAGCGGGATGGATCGTCGGAGTCCACAGAGAATTTGGGCATCGTCCTAGTTTCCTTGTAGTTGTCCTTGTCCATCCATTCACCAATATGATCAGCTACTTGCAGGCCATATTCCTTGGAGGCATTAAAGACAGGCTCGTTTTTGTTCATCCATATGGTGTATAGGCTGTCCCTAAATGTTTCCATCTTTTCTTCAGAAAAGATAAGTCTTTTGCTTAGGTCCATTTGGGCAATCAATGCCGCCATTTCATAATTGATACTTTCATCATTTTTCGGATCAGGAATACTTTTCAGCCCGGTTACCTGTCCTGCCAATGACTTATAGGTGTCATTATTCTTGGTTATTATCTCATAAGCCGCAATATTTGGGTAGGCAAATATTCTACTGGCCACTGGGGGAGAGAATATATCGTGAATCATTATCTCGATTACCTTGTCCACAGAAGCGTGATATTCTTCGGGAGTAATTTCAACAGGTTCCTGTTTTTTTTGACATGATGCCAGAACCAATAATAGTGCTGCGGTTAAACTTATTCTTTTTCTCATGGCCTTGCTGTTACTTATTGATTTTATAGACTTGTGCTTTATCGTTATTGAATACGGCTAACAAATACTTTTGATTGTTTAGTGTGATTGTTTTTAAGTGACGAATTGACTTTTTGGTGAAATCCAACCCTAATTGATTGCACAGAACAATGTCGTCCTTACTTTTGAGAAGGGCACCCGGAAATGAATCGAGTCTGCCGTGATAAGGTTTTACACCAAAATAATTTCCACCAATCAATACTTCGGTTGTGCCATCACCATCAAAATCATCTACTAAAAATGATATGATAGGGGATACTTGAAGTTCGTTCCTAAAGGGAACAAAAATAAAGGTGCCATTGTCATTTCTTAAATACCCCGATTTAAGTGTGTTGACTTCCAATTGAGTAGATGCCTCCAATATATCCTCGGCGAAAATTTCTTCCATGGTATTCCCAGCAAAGGACTTGTATGTTGTGTATTTCTTTTTAAGGTACACCATTTGCGATGCCAGCCCATCCAAGGTTTCCAGTGGATAGTAGTCCCCATTCTTTTCCATGGCGGTTACCGTTTCTGTTTGACCATTTTCATCAAAGTCGTTGAAATATAATTTCATCGGATGTTCTTTAGAGGCCTTGAACTTGGAGTTTGTTCCCCAATTGCCCAAAAGATAATCCATATCGCCATCTTCATCAATGTCGAAGGCTTCTATAGTTTGCCAAAGTCCAGTAATATTTTCCTGTTCTATTTCGGTGAAAGAGCCATTTTGATATTTCAAAAATTTGGGAGACATCCATTCCCCGACCAAAATTAAATCGGTAGTGGTATCTCCATCAAAATCACTCCAAATGGCATCAGTAACCATTCCCTTGCCCAGTTCTTCAAAGCCTCTCTTTACTTTAAATGTTCCGCCATCGTTTTCTAGTAGAAATGAAGTGGCCGGTTTTCCAAATTTTGCCGTAATGGTATGTCCTCCAATAAAAACATCCAAATCACCATCATTGTCAAAATCAAAAGGTCTTACAACCGAAGAATTTTGATAGAATTCCGGAAGCTCCATACTATTAAAAACAGTATCTTTTTGAACATAGTAGGCGTCCAAAAGAGGAGTGGATTTACCATAAAAGTCTCCCCCTCCTGAAGTCGCGATCAAGTCATTTTTTCTATCATTATTGAAGTCCGCAATTGCTGCCGAGATATTTTCACGTATGGAATCTTTTTGAATGCCATCAAATTTTTGACTTACAAAGGATGAATCTTGCTGAATATAGATTTGTGATGGTTTGTATTTAGAGCCTCCTAAGAAAATATCTTCTTTGCCATCACCATTAAGGTCACCAATGGCAAGGGCCGGTCCTCTATCGGAAATTTGATATGGAATTAATTTTTCACGGTTAAAATCGGTGTAGTTGTCCTCTATGTGCTCAAAATCCAATCCCAGATTGTTTTCCACCAATGTAAAACGGTGATTTTTTGTATTGCGAAGGGATTTATAGTCAAATAGTTCGGTGTTATCGGGCTCCACCATTATTGTTTGGTTTACTGGAACATTTTGTAAAACTTGATAGGTCTTATTGGGCCATATAATTTTTATGGAATCAATTTGCTCCACATTCTGGTATCCAAAATGTACCATCGGTTCCGATGATGCTTGAAAACCTCGTGTTGGGAATAACTCCTTGAATTGGAGTCCGTCTTTGGTATATGAATACACTTTGGTCCCAATGCCAAACCTGTTGTTTTCGGTGTAATTGAACTTTAGCTTTAAGTAATTTCCTTTGTCGTTTGTTTTATTGATGTATAGCGATGCAGGCTGATTGATGTTGTTGGTCACCAAATCCAAATCGCCATCACCATCGAGATCGCCCATTGCAGTTGCACCGGAAATCAAGGTGTCCTTTGAAATCCATTCTCCGGACATATCTTGAAAGTTTAGGTCCAATCCTCCCTTAAATACATAGTTGTGCACATTTCCAGAGGGCATTAAATCCAACGCTTTTTGGTCAACAAGTTTAGTGTTGTCCATTTTTTGCTGAATTTGTTCACTGGAAACAAATTTGATAAAATCCAAGTCGTTCGGTCTTTTTGGAATTCCATTGGAAATAAAAACATCTTGCTGACCATCAAGGTTATAGTCCCCAAAAAGGGCGCTCCAGCTCCAATCGGTCGCGGCAATACCACTCATCAAAGCAGTTTCCATGAAATTGCCATCGGGCTGGTTGACAAACAACATATTTCGTGTAAACTGATAATGGTACCCAAAACGATCGATCCTCATTTTTTGAGTTTGGATGTTATCATCCCCTTCGGAAGATTTTAATGCAACTTCATCTTGCGGTAACATGTCCAACGAGATGAAATCTGGTCGTCCATCATTGTTAATATCGGCTACATCGTTCCCCATGGAGAATCGCGAGGTATGTCCGAAGTATTCTTTCAAACTCTCTGTAAAAGTACCATCGCCGTTGTTGAGGTAATAATAGTCATCTTCATGAAAGTCGTTCCCTACGTATATGTCCGGATATCCATCTTGATTAAAATCGGCAATGGCCAAACCAAGTCCATAACCATTTATGCCTCCATATATACCCGCATTTTCACTTACATCGGTAAATCTACCATTGTCGTTGCGCAACAATTTATCACCTGTTTCATAACGTCGCTCGTATCTCAAATCAAAACGTCCAAAGGAATTTTGGGTGTGTACAGCATGGTTGAGCAAATAAAGGTCCAAGTCTCCGTCCAAGTCATAATCGAAGAAAGCTGCATTGGAGCTGTAGGAATCAAAATCAAGTCCATATTTTGCCGCACTTTCGGTAAATGTATTATCTCCGTTGTTTATATATAGTTCGTTGAATCCATTAAATCCGTTGATACCAACCACCGCGCAAACATAAATGTCCAAGAGGCCATCTCCGTTTACATCGGCCATTGTAGTCCCTGTGTTCCAACTGCTGTTTCCTTCAATTCCAGCAGAGTTTGAGATATCTTCAAACTTAAGATTGCCTTTATTTATGTATAATTTGTTTTTGACTTGGTTTCCGGTAAAGAAAATATCCGGCAAACCATCATTGTTGATATCGCCAATAGATACACCACCTCCATTATAAAAATAGAGGTAGTCCAAAATGCTCAAATCATTTGTAGAGGTTAGGGTATTGGTAAAATCCACCCCAGTTTTTTGAGGATCAGGATTTTCAAAAAGACTACCTCCCTTTTTGCAGGAAACAACTAATGTTGTTGCTAGTAATATGATTAGTAACCTATTCATTTAGGGCAAAAATCTTTGGTTTATTATTGTTAATGGCCGCAACAACGTATGTTTTACCATTTTTATCCTTGAACTGCTTCAGGTACTTTACTTCTTCCCTGATCTTGAAGCCGCTGGTTTGGTAGTCTTGCCAAGTAAAATTTAGGTTACCATCTCCCAACAACAGATTTCCTTGACTTGCATCCAGACGTGAAAATTGCGGTTTAAACTCGTAGTTGTTACCAGCCATGATGAGATCCAAATTACCATCATTGTTTACATCGGTACAGGTGATGTCACATACGCAAGAAAGTTGAACACGTGGAGGCAGATTTTTAATGGTGAATTTGCCACTACCCTCGTTTATTGCGATAACTGATGCAGAGGTTTCCACTTTTTTCACAATCGATTTGTCCATAACTTCTTTTGGGAAAAGCTGTTGGATGGTGCGGTGGGCATAATCGGATGCCTTTAGGTTTTGTTTTTTTAGTGAAGGCAATTGTTCCGTAAGTTCTCTTTTTTGATGAATTGGATAATCGCCACCGTTTTCTTGCATGGTCATGATTTGCTCAATGGTACCATTATTATCATAATCGTTGATGTACATTTTCATTGGGGCGTATTCCGTTGGTTTGTAGTGAAGGTTAAGTCCCTGATTGCCTAAAATTAGGTCTTGGTCACCATCACCATCCAAATCTGCGGTTTCAACGGTGTTCCACCATCCGTAAAGACTATCCAACGAACTGGTCATTTTTGACAACCTTCTACCTGTATTCTTAAAGATTTTTGGCGTATCCCATTCAGCACTTACGATTAAATCCTTTTTTCCGTCTCCATCGATATCCTCCCATTTGGAATCGGTTACCATTCCTGCATTTTTTAGGTCATATCCCAAACGTTCCGTTACGTTGTTAAAGGTGCCGTCTCCCATATTTTCCAGTAGTAAATGGTCAGGAGATATGCCATAAACACCTACTACGCTTCGGGAGCCTATGAATAGGTCTACATCGCCATCGTTGTCATAATCGTACGGTGATATTGTGGAAATATTTTTAAATGTTGATGGCAGTTCATTTTCGGATTTTGAAAAATTGCCCTGTCCATCATTTAAATATAAGCGTGCTCCATAATTACGTTGCATACTTACATCATTACCGCCAGAACCCACAACTAAATCAAGGTCTCCATCGCCATCGGCATCTAAAAAGGCGGCAGCCACATCTTCGAACTCTTTGTCCTCATCAAAAACGGAGGATTTCTTTGGGACAACTTTTCCATTTCCTCTATGGAGATAGATTGCCCCGGATTGATTTTTTGCTCCTCCAACAAAAATATCCTCGTTACCGTCACCGTTTATATCTGCAATTGCCAATGAAGGACCTTCTTGAGAAAGCTTGTGGGCAATAAGACCTTCGTAATCAAAATCGTTGTAATTATCCTCTTTGTGCGCTGTAACTACATCGGTGTTCAATTCCTTTAAAAAGGGATTTTTAGCTTCTTTCTTGGGTATTGTATAGGTTTCATTTGCGTTGGAGTGGTCAACTGTCAACACTTGATTGACCGCTACATTTTCCAATTTTTGGGTGAGGTTGTCCGGCCATACAATACGAATGGAATCTAGTTTATTGGATTGACCCAATCCAAAGGTCATGTCATACTGAATGGAAGACTGAAATCCTCTCGAAGGAATCAATTCTTGGTTTACAATGTTGCCATCAAAATAGAGCTTGGCCAACGTACCTACCGCAAAAGGGTTGGTTTCCGGCCCTTTGAACTTAAGTTGGATATAATTATTGTTTAACTGGGAATCGGTGTTGTTTTTATAAATAAAGGCGGGAGTGTTCACATTATTTATTACCAAGTCCAAATCACCATCATTGTCCAAATCCGCGTAGGCAGCACCGTTGGAACGGGAGGGAAGCTCAAACCCCCATTCTTTATTGGCGTTTTTAAATGAAATATCCCCATTGTTTTTATAGGCGTAGTTCGGTTGTGGCTTTATCGGCATTTTGCTTATTATGGAATCAATAGACTCCTTTTTTCCGGTCAATGCCATTTTTTGGACAATCTCATTGGCAAAAAAGTCAACGAAGTCCAAATCGGTAAGATCGTGGTTAATACCATTGGTGATAAATATATCCTTAAGTCCATCATTGTCCATGTCGAACATAAGCCCTGCCCAGCTCCAGTCGGTAGCGTCAATACCACTGTAGTAGGCCACTTCTGAGAATGTACCGTTGCCGTTGTTGAGCTGCAAGGTGTTTTGGATATACTGCTGGCCAAAATCTTTACTTTGTTTAAGGTCAAAAATATTGTATCCCTCAAACTCCATTACAGATTTTACTCTGGACTCTTCTTCCGGAAGCATATCGGTAATAAAAATGTCGTTGTGCCCATCGTTGTTGATATCGGCGATATCGATTCCCATGGCCGAAAGACTCAAATGTGATGTCCAATCTGTGATTTCTTCATTGAAAGTGCCATCTTGTTGATTGATGTAGAGGTAGTCCCTTTCATAAAAATCATTGGAGACATAAATGTCGGGGTAAAGGTCACCGTTAAAATCTGTCACCAGTACACCAAGACCAAAACCGATAAGACTCCCGTAGATTCCGGCGTCTTCACTAACATCTACAAATTTACCGTTGTCGTTTCTTAGGAGCATATCACCTACACCCTTAAAAATGTCCGGGACTCCCTCCCAATCTTGGGCCCTTACTTCCCGTTGCTCTGCATATCCAAGGCTGCTTACTGGAATGTTACTATTATTAAGAATATATGCATCTAAATCTCCATCCTTGTCATAGTCAAAAAAGGAGGCGTGTGTGGTAAAACCTGTTTTGGCAAGATTATATTCCTCTGCTTTTTCGGAAAAAGTCAAATCTCCATTATTGATGTAGAGGTCGTTGTCATGGTTGTTGCCTTCCATGTTCCCTGCATTGCAAACATAAATGTCCAACAACCCATCATGATTAATATCGACCATTACGACGCCCGTGGACCATGGTTTATTACCTAAAACACCTGCGTTTTCAGAAATATCCTCGAACTTCATATCTCCTTTATTTAGGTAAAGTCTGTTGGGTTCCATGTTGCCGGTAAGGTAAATATCCTGCAACCCATCGTTGTTGATATCACCTATGGCAACACCACCACCGTTATAGAAGTTTCGGTATTTGAATATGTTGAAGTTCTTCTTGTTTTCGACCTTGTTGATAAACGTAACACCTGTTTCTTCAGGTTCCAACAAGGTAAAAAGCGTCTCTATATTCTTTTTTTCCTCCGGTTGGTCTGCTTCTTTGTTTTTACAAGAAACTATCCCTAACAAAAGAAGGCATATAGCTGTATATTTCAGTTTCATTTATCTTTTTGTTTTTTGACCAAAAAAATGGGAGCATCATTATTCATTGTTATTATGAATTCCTCATTCCCATTACAATTTATTTTTTCAATTTTTCTGGCTGCACCGGAAATCCCCAGGTTTTGCTTCCAACTAATATCTCCGTTGTCGCTATTCTGCAATAAAAATCCGTGTGAAGCATCCAATCTACCAAGTTGGGTGCTTATCTCAAAATTATTGCCCACCATTAATATTTCATTAATCTTTTCTTTATTGTTTTTTACCAAGTGAATATCGTTTACGGATGAGGATTGTACTAAACGTGGCAATTCTTTTAATTTAAAGTTGTTATTGCCATCATTTTCAAAATATGAAGTGGAAAGTATATACACTTTCCTTTTTGTTGCTTCTTTTAATTTATCTGTTCCGAATAGTTCTTCCAGAGATGCTTTTGCAAAGTCTTTATAGAAAAGGAACTTTTTGTTCAAAAAGGGCATTTGCTTGGCAAGTTCATCTTTGGACGCAAAAGCTGTCTCTCGTTCACCATGGTAATGTGTGACAACGGTTTCAATGGAACCATTGCCGTCAAAGTCATTAATATAGAGTGTAACAGGCTTTTCTGCCGAGGCATTGAACTTGGTGTTCAGCCCCCAGTTTCCTGCTAGTATGTCCAGGTCCCCATCGTTATCCATATCTGCAAGTTCAATACAGTTCCACCAACCATTGGTTTTGGCAAGCCCATTATTTTCATATGGCGACAGTTTTTTGCCGTTATTCAAGAAGATGGTGATTGGAATCCAATGACCTGCCACAATAAGATCTTGAAATCCGTTTTTATCAAGATCTTTCCATACAAAATCCCTTACGTTGCCAATATTTTTTAGTTCTGGAGCAAAGGAAGTAGTTACCTCTTGGAAGTTGCCAATTCCATCATTTTCCAAAAGATATTGTTGACTTTTCTTTCCAAATTGCGTCGGTACTGCGTTTGAAGAGATAAAAAGGTCGAGGTCACCATCATTGTCAAAGTCCACGGCATCTATTTTTGATGCGTTTACCTCCAGTTCTTCAAAGATTTTTTCCTCTTTGGTGAATGTACCTTTGGTATTACGATATAATCTTGGTTGGATTGGTTTGCCATTTGTAAATTCATTACCGCCGCTTACAACGATTAAATCGAGGTCTCCATCGTTGTCTGTATCCACAAATACTTGATCAATATCCTCATTGATGGCATCTTCTTCGAATAGTTGGGTTTGATGCCCATTGAAGTTTCCTCTGTCATCTTGCAGGTAAAGTTTTGAAGCTTGTTTTTTGCCACCACAAATGAAAACATCATCTAGCCCATCATCGTTTACATCGGCAACGGCTGCTGAAGGACCTTCATTGGAGTAGGCAAAAGGAGTTAGTGGATTTCGGTCAAAATCCAAAGTGGGGTATTCTTTATGAACAAAATCAATGTTCTTTGAAGAATGCTCATACTCTGGGTATGTTTTGTGTATTGTATCCTCAAAATAGTTTCCCGATGCATTGGAATGGGAAACCTTCAACACTTGATTGGTGGCGATTTTATACAAAGTTTCAAAGTTGCCTTTGGGCCATATGATTTGGATGGAATCAATGATGGAATCTTTTCCAGCTCCAAAAGTCAGGCTATTGTCCTTTGCAGACATAAAACCACGAGTAGCAACATTCTCTTGAACTGATTGCCCCTTTTTGTTAAATACGATGGCTTTTGCACCTATCCCAAATTTGTTTTTTGGACCTCCTTGAAATTGAATTTTGACATAATTTCCGGTGTTGAGGGTATTTTCCATAACAAAGGCCTCTTGGTTGACATTGTTAACGACGATATCCAAGTCTCCGTCATTGTCTAAATCGGTATAAATACAGCCATTACTATAAGAATCTATTTTTGGTGCCCATGTATCGGTAACATTTGTAAAACGTGTGCCATCGTAATTTTTATAGAAATAGTTTTGTACTTTTTTCTGAGGTAAGCGGTCAATAAGTTCCATGTCCTTGTCGGACAATCCTTTTTCTATATTTTGTTGGATCTCTTCGTTCGATATGTAATTTATGTAGTCCATATCGTTTGTAACGCCTTGTATGCCATTGGAAACAAAAACATCTTTAAATCCATCATTGTCAAAGTCCGCCAATAATGCGCCCCAAGACCATTCTGTGGCATCTATACCACTTAAATTGGCGATTTCCGCAAAGTTTTCGTCACCTAAATTCAAATGAAGGGCATTTGACATATACTGTGGAGCGAAACCATTTTTTAAATACTGTTGGTACACTGGGTACGGATATTCTAGTCCTGATGTTTTGTAGGTTTCCAAATCTTCGGGGAGCATATCCAAGGATAAAATATCGGATAGGCCATCATTATTGATGTCCGCTATGTCGTTACCCATGGAAAAGTGGGTTGTGTGCCCTAATTTCTTGTCATCTTCAGAGATGATTTCTTTAAATGTACCATCTTTTTGATTGATGTATAAGTAATCATTTTCAAAGAAATCATTGCCAATGTAGATGTCTGGATAACCATCATTGTTTACATCACTTATGGCAAGTCCCAAACCATACCCTATAGTTCCTTGAAAGATCCCAGCTTCTTTGGAGACATCAATGTACTTGCCATCTTCGTTTTTAAAGAAAATGTCACCGGACATGGAGTCAACAATTTTTCGTTTCGCACCTTTACCATAGGAACGATTCGGATTTACGGAATGATTTAAGAGATACATATCCAAATCTCCATCCAAATCGTAATCAAAAAATACTGCTTGGGTGGAGTAGCCTATAAAATCCAATCCATATTTTGCAGCTTCTTCTTTAAATGTGGGAATACCTTGTTCGTTGTTGCCCTGATTTATGTATAGCAAATTTTGTCCGCTTATAGCACCATGGTCACCGACGTTGCAAACATAAATATCTAAAAGGCCATCATTATTTACATCAGCATGTGTAACACCGGTTGTCCAACCTGTTTGGTTGATTAAGTTAGAAGGAACGGTTACATCTTTAAATTTGAGGTTGCCTTGGTTTAGATAAAATTTGTCCTCGTTTTGATTGGAAGTGAAGTAAAGGTCGACCAGACCATCACCATTAAAATCGCCAGCGGCAACGCCAGCACCATTATAAAAATAGAGGTAATTTAAGATGTTGAGTTCCGGAGTTTGTTCAAGATGATTGTTAAATTTTATCCCAGTGTGTCGAGAATCTTTTTTAACAAAGAGCGTGTTCACTTTGTTTTTCCCACAGCTTGTCAAGATAAGTGCGACACCAAAAATAATCCAAAGTAGTCCTCTCATTTCTTTCATCAATAGCAGGGAGTAATTTAAATAATTCCGAGGCAATTGGGTATACCCAAACGATTAATCTTTTTCTAAGGAAAAATTAATATTTGATTAATATCCTTAAAATAAAAAGGAAAGACCACCTATTGGTGGTCTTTTCATATTTAAACAGCTTAAACTTTGAATTATTAGTAGCCTGGGTTCTGCACTAAATTAGGGTTAAGAATAAGTTGGGCAGATGGAATTGGGAATAATTGACGATCTGGATTTCCCACAGCGTCAGCTTCCTTAAATTCCCAGTCTTTGGTATACTGTCCAAAACGAACCATATCGTTTCTTCTCCAACCTTCGGTGTACAATTCACGAGCTCTTTCATCCAAAATATCTTGCTCGCTTATTGAACCAAGTGGTGCGGCACCTCTAATAGTTCGCAATTCATTGATCATTGCGGTTGGGTCACCACCACTTCTCCACATAGCTTCAGCTTTCATTAAGTATGCATCTGAATACCTGAAGAAAATAATGTGGTTGGCAAATGCTCCATCTCTAGGATTATATTTGATTACACGAATACCTGTTATCTCGTTGTTATCTACAAGGCTTGGTTGGTTATCAACAGCACTGAAGAACTCTCTTGTAAAGGACAGGGGGTTACCACCTCTGTCTTCCAAAGCAGCACCGTTCGGTCCATATTGTTGACCAATAAGGAATCCAAAGCCTACATTTGAACCATCAACGATACCATCATCATTGTCGTCGGTACCATAGCTTCCGTCATATGCTATTCCTCCTTCGGTGGGAACAAAGCCTCTGCGTTCTTCTTGGCCATCACTCAATGTGCCATCGTTGAGTCCGCGGTTATTGTCCGCATCCCCTTCAAATAAGTCGTAGAACTCGGCCAAAGTACTGAAACCATTCCAGCCACCACCGCCTAACTCTGTAGAGTTATAGTGCAATGTGTTGAAAATTCTAGTACCAGCTGAGGTTTGTGCATACCAAATAGTCTCGGAGTCACCGCCTGGAACAAATATATCGAAGTAATCATCCGCTAATTCATATCCATCATTTTCAATGGCATCAACAAGGGAAATTATTTCATTCATGTCCCCAGATGCAGCTGATCCAGAACCGTTGTAAATGTGTCTGTTCAAAAGAACTTTGGCTTTTAAGAAACGAGCTGCTGCTTTGGAGCCTCTAAAGTTATCATCACCAGCAGATGACGTCGGCAGGTTTGCAATGGCGTTATCCAAATCGCTTAGTATAAAGGTAACAGCATCTTCTCCAGTAAGTACATCTGGATCCGCCAATGGATCTGCGGTTTCTGTATCTCTGTAAGGCACTTGACCAAAATTGTCCAAAATTACAAACATGGCCAATCCTCTTAAAAAGGAAGCATGTCCTATAGCTTCAGAGGAAGAAGCAGATCTGGAATCCAATACTTCACTGGCACTCAATTGAAGCCCGTTCCATTCGTTCCATACACCTAAAATGTAGGAGTGTTCAGGCGTCCAAGAGTGTTGGTGCAATTGCCTCCAAATACCGTTATCTCCCCAGTCGGAACCTCTAGTAGGCACCAAAAGGGCATCGGTAGTTACTTCGTTAAGGGCATACAAGTTAGCTTGCGTACCAAAATAACCATTTACATCATTGTACATTGCGGTTATTTGACTGGAAGCTGCTTCAGCGGTTTGAATACCAGTAAACCCATCATCTAGTAGCGAGTCCGTTGGCTCTACCTCCAAATCCGTACAGGATGCCAGCAGAATACCTACGCACAAGCTGAGCGAGAAATATCTGTTCGTTTGTTTAATAAAATTTTTCATTGCTTTTTTTTTTAAAATTTAGCGTTGATACCCAATGTTACAGTTCTTGGTCTTGGGAAAGCAGTGTAGTCTATACTAGCACTAGGTATACCGGTACCAAGGTCACCAGTACTTGAAGATACTTCAGGGTCTAGACCACTGTAATCTGTAATCAAGAACAAGTTTTGTCCTGTAAGTGATAATCTTAAACTTTTAATTGCTCCATCTCCACTAACAGGTACATTATAACCAACACTTGCATTTTGAAGTCTTACAAAATCACCGCTCTCCAAATATAATGTTGAAACTTCTTGGCTTACGTTGGTGTCCAAAGCTCTTTGGGTAACGTTTCGTGTTGTCTCAAAAGTTGGACGGTTCAAGAATGCATTTGCCGTGTTGTTATATACAGAGAATCCAAACTGACCAGTGAAGTAAGCAGATGCATCCCAATTTTTAACTCTAAGGTTAAGGGAAAGACCTGCATTCACGTCAGGTAGACCGTCTTCACCCACAAAATCCTTTTCATCAGGATTAAAGTTATCTTCTGAATATTCGGCCATATAGTAAGAAAATAGTGATCTTCCTTCTCCCAATCGCTGAGCAAAGGCGTCAGTTAGTCCAGGACCGTTCAAAGCACCAAAGTTGGCGGTAACTCCATTCAATCCTTCTACGGTATTTTTGTTGTACGCAATATTGAAGGAAGAAGAGAACGTAACATCTTCCGTTTGGACGAAATCATAGTTCAAAGCAACCTCAATACCTTGGTTGATAATGGTTCCCTCTTCTAAGTTTTTGAATACAAAAGGGTCGGCAGCTGGAGCGGCAGCTCCTTGTCTGAACAATAAATCATTTGTTTCTTTTCTATAAAAATCAACTGATCCACTGAAACGGTCAAGATTGAAACCGAAATCCAAACCAACGTTCAAATCCAATGTAGATTCCCATTTAAGATTTGGGTTTTGTACAGCTACAGTTTGTGCACCTGGTCTCAAAATTTCACCACTGTCGCTAATGCCTGGTTGTGCAAAACGAACTCTTCTCAAGAAGTTGGCATATCCTAAACCTTCTTGGTTACCAGTTACACCAGCACCAATTCTAAGTTTAAGGGTAGAGATGTTATCCCCAATAAAATCCTCTTCGTTGATTTTCCAGGCTAATGCACCTGATGGGAAATAACCATATCGATTATCCTCACTGAATCTTGAGGAACCATCCGCTCTAACAGTCGCAGTAAATAAGAATTTATCGTTTAAACTGTAGTTAGCTCTAGCAAAGAATGATTGAAGCTCATCTGTATTGTCAAAAGTATCGACCCATACCGAAGTGTAACCTCCTGAAGAAGTACCAAGAGTAGCTGTATCCTCGAATGGATTGATGCTATTGATAAAAGTTCCGTTAGGAGCATAACCGGCTTGCTGGTATGGCCCATCAATACTAGATCTTATGTTGTTAACATCTTCAATCAAAAGCTCACCCATCTCGTTAAGATCGGTTGTTGGTGCCTGCCAACCTTGAGAGTTGAAACCTACTCTTTGGAAATCCTGGAAAGAGTACCCCACAATAACATCTAAAGATGAGTTGTCAAAATCTTTCTTGTAGTTTAAGGTACCTTCCAACAATTTACTTTTAGCGTTCAAAGTATTGTAAGCTGTCTGTCCATTTCCAGTAACTCTGTTAAAGTTGTTGGCATTTCCGGAAATAGAGGATACTGCTGTCGCATCGGAGTCATCATAACCTACGCTAACCTTTGCAGTCAATTCAGGAGTTAAATCATACTCAGCGGAGAAATTGATCAATGCACGGTCTGTATGGGTTACCGACTGAAAGTTTTGAAGATAGTTCGCAGGATTCAATTGGTTTCCTTCCAAGAAGAAAGTTGAACTAGCTGGCCATGTCGGGTTAGCCGAATAGGCAGCACCTATCAAGTTTCCACTTGCTCCTGATGTACCACTAATTGGTGGTGCATCATCGTTAACACGGGAAATAGAAGCCTGAAGTGTAAATCTTAATTTGTCATCTAAAAAACGTTGACTAGCATTGATTCTTCCTGTAATACGTTCTTGAGCTGATTTTTCTATAACACCAAATTGTTTTCCATAAGAAAAAGTGGCTCTAACATTACCACTACCATAATTTCTTGAATAAGAAAGGTTTTGGTTTTGAGAAGCTACTGTCCTTGTGATATAATCTTGCCAATTGGTATTGTATCCATAATCGCTAGCATCTGCAATTGCTTGGCTCCTTACGGAAGCAGTTGTTGACAAGAATTCATCTCTATCAAAAAGATCATAGTCATTTGCAGGTGTAGAGATACTCAAATTAGAGCTAAACTCCCAAACACCGCCTTGTCCGGTCTTACCGCTTTTAGTTGTGATGATTACAACACCGTTGGCGCCACGTGAACCATAAATGGCCGTTGCGGAAGCATCTTTCAAAATAGACATACTTTCGATGTCATTAGGGTTGATGAAGTTTAATGGGTTACGCGTAGCATTACTACCATTAATTACATCACCACCAGATGGTGTAGTTGATTCTCCTGATAATGGCACACCATCCACAACAAAAAGAGGATTGTTGTTGGAACGGATGGAATTAGAACCCCTGATTCTTAGGTTCATCCCAGCTCCCGGTTCACCACTTGCCTGAGTAATCTGAACACCAGCAGTTTTACCTTGAATCAATTGTTCAGGGGAAGCGATAACACCTCCATTAAAATCTTCAGAGGTAACTGCAGCAACGGATCCGGTTGCGTCTTTAACCGTGGTTTGACCATAACCGATAATAACCACCTCGTCCAATGCTTGTGCATCTTCTTCTAAGGTGACATTGATACTTGTTTGGCCATTAACCGCAATTTCTGCGGTTTTGTAACCAATGTAGCTGAAAACCAAGGTTGCGGAATCCTCTACATCGTTTAGGGTGAAGTTACCGTCAAAATCGGTCTGCGTACCATTGGTAGTTCCTTTTACCAATACGCTCGCCCCCGGCAACGGCCCGTTTGCATCCGAAACGGTACCTGATACTGTCTGAGCTTTCGCCAACCCAAAGCATAAAAATGCTCCAAGCAACAAAAAGCTTTTTAGTAGCGTAATCTTCATAAATAATTAATTTTAAGTTTAGTTAATTTTAATTCAAGTGTTAAACATATATAAAAAAAAGGTTAATCTAAATTTAAGTATATTGCAAAATATAACGAAAACGGTTTCGTGTTAACAACTTTAAGAAGTGTTGATTTCACAGATATAAATAAGTCCGTTTGCTTAAATCCCAATAAAAGGAGTAATAATTAAGAATACAACAAAAACTGGACTAATATAGCAATTTTATTTTTTGAACCCTATTTATTAAAAGGTTCAAGAATATTCATTTGTTCTCTTTTTGTTAAAAAAGTAGGATTTCTATTCGGCCTTGTGTCTTAATTGAGTAATTTTCCGTTCAGAATCATTTCGCTTTAAACTTTTCATCATTGAAAGCCAAGATTACCTTAAAAGATATAGCTCGTGAGCTTGAGGTGTCCATATCCACCGTTTCAAAGGCACTTAAGAATAGTGAGGAAATAAGTAGGGATACCAAAGAGAGAGTGCAGGCCTTTGCCAAGCTTTACAATTACAAGCCGAACAACATTGCGATTAGTCTAAAAAATAAAAGAACCAAGAATATTGGGGTCGTAATTCCAGATATTGTACATCATTTTTTTACCACTGTTATCAGAGGTATTGAGAAGTATGCAAATGCTAGGGGCTACAACGTAATTGTTTGTCTTTCCGAGGAATCTTTTGATAAGGAAGTTATTAATATGGAAATGTTGGCCAATGGAAGTATTGACGGATTTATAATGTCACTTTCCTCGGAAACCCAAGAAAAATCGGATTATAACCACCTTAAGGAAGTAACTGAACAGGGTATTCCCGTAGTGCTTTTTGATAGGATTACCAATGAAGTAGACTGCGACAAAGTAATTATTGATGATGAACTTGGGGCTTACCAAGCTACCAATAAATTCATAGACCAGGGAAAAAAGAAAATAGCACTTATCACAACAGATGATTACCTGAGTGTAAGCAAGGCTCGTACCAAGGGGTATAGGAAAGCTCTAGAAGAAAGCAATCTTGGGATTGATGAATCTATGATACTAAAAATGCCGTCGATGGAAATGGATGAAATGGCCATCAAAACTTTTTTAAACGAAAAAGAGCCTGATGCCGTATTGTGCGTAAATGAAATCTTTGCGGTCTACAGCATGCGATTGGTTCAAGAAAAAGGACTTAAAATTCCAGAGGATATTGCATTTATTGGGTTTACTGATGGTGTTTTGTCAAAATATGCGAACCCTAGCCTTACCGTTGTGGCACAACATGGTGAAAAAATGGGAGAGGTGTCTGCAAAAATGTTGATAGATAAAGTAGAAAGTGAGGCCGAGGAAGAAACCTATCAAACCAAAATATTGGAACCTACTTTGGTGATCAGGGATTCTATTGCGCATTAATAAAAGTTTACACTTCTCATTCATGCAGTATGAAATCTATAAAAATCCTGACTTTTTTGATAGTCCTCATCACGTTATCTTCGTGTAAGAAAAAAACCGATCAAAAGCCCATTGCATCAAAAATGAAAAAGAAGGAAGTAGTCTATCAGGTATTTACCCGCCTCTTCGGAAACACCAATACTACAAATAAGCCTTGGGGTACTATCGAGGAAAACGGGGTTGGCAAGTTTGTCGATTTTTCAACCGAAGCTTTGTCGGAAATAAAGGATTTGGGGGTTACCCATATTTGGTATACAGGAGTGCCGCACCATGCAGTTATAAATGATTATGCAGACTATGGCATTTCCAACGACGACCCTGATGTGGTTAAAGGAAGAGCGGGATCGCCCTATGCCGTTAAGGATTACTATAATGTAAACCCTGATTTGGCGACCGACCCTTCAAAAAGATTGGAAGAGTTCAAAGAACTTATACAGCGAACTCACAATGCAGGCATGAAAGTGATTATCGATATTGTCCCCAACCATGTGGCTAGAAATTATGAAGGAATTACCAATCCCGAAGGAGTGGAGGATTTTGGTGCTTCGGATGACACAAGTAAAGAATACGATGTAAACAATAACTTCTATTACATCCCTGGTGAGGCATTCAAAGTTCCAGAATGGAAAGATGGATATTTACCCTTGGGAGGCGATAATAACAGGTTGGCAGATTCAAAATTTGAAGAAGTCCCGGCGAAATGGACCGGAAACGGATCCCGATTGGCACAACCACATTTTAACGATTGGTACGAAACCGTAAAAATCAACTATGGGGTTCGTCCGGATGGTGCCAAGGACTTTGAGGAACTGCCCGAAGAATATCGGAATAAAGATTATAAAGCGCATTTTGAGTTTTGGAAAGATAAGACCCTCCCGGATTCATGGCGCAAGTTCAAAGATATTACCCAGTATTGGTTGGATTTTGGCGTAGATGGTTTTCGTTTTGACATGGCCGAAATGGTTCCAGTGGAGTTTTGGAGCTATCTAAACTCCAACATCAAAATGAAAAACCCTGATGCCTTTTTATTGGCCGAAGTATACAATCCAGACTTGTACCGTGATTATATCCATCAAGGTAAAATGGATTATCTATATGACAAAGTAGAGCTCTACGATAGTATCAAACATATTATGAAGGGTTATGGATGGACGGACCATATTCCGGTAGTGCAAAAAGGAATGGCGGACATTGAGCACCATATGCTCCATTTTTTGGAAAACCATGATGAACAGCGTATAGCAAGTCCGGATTTTGCAGGTAATGCCCAATTAGGAAAACCGGCCATGGTAGTTTCTGCGACCATTAGTACGTCACCCACCATGATTTATTTTGGACAAGAAGTTGGCGAGCCAGGAGCGGAAGATGCCGGGTTTGGAAAGCCAACTCGAACCTCAATTTTCGATTACATAGGGGTGCCTCATCATCAAAGATGGGTCAACAATAAAAAGTTTGACGGAGGTCAATTATCAGAAGAAGAAAAAGAACTTCGGGATTTTTATAAAAGGCTCCTAAACTTCACCATAAAAAGTGAAGCATTGATGGGCCAATACCAGGAAATCCATTTTTATAACAAGGACCATACGGAAGGTTATGATCACCGTGTACTTTCCTATGTGCGTTGGAACGATAATGAAAAACTTATTGTCATATCTAATTTTGATGCACATAAAGCCTATTCCTTTGGCTTAAAAGTTCCTGAGGAGGTAATTTCCAAATGGCAGTTGAAGGATGGAAAATATCCATTGACCGAAGCATTGTATGGCGAGCTTAAAACAAATATGTCCATAAGCAATGGTCAAGGTCAAGTCCAAGTAGAATTGGAACCGCTTCAATCCTATATCTTTAAGGTAGAGAATTGAAATTTTTCATTTGCAAATCGTATTTTTAGCTTTCAAAACCAGACCAGAATGAAGAAGAATTTATTGGTAGCTCTTGGAGCTATTTTGCTTTTAACAAGTTGTGAGATGACAAAATCAAAACCATTGGTAATTGGACACCGAGGTGCAATGGGCCATGAGACCGAGAATACTTTGGCATCGATACAAAAAGCTCTAGATCTTGGAGTGGACATGATTGAAATAGATGTGTTTAAAATCCAAAGTGGTGAGATAGTCGTTTTTCATGATGAAAGAGTGGATAGACTAGCCAACTCAGGGGGAAATATTGAGGAATATAATATTGTTCAAGTAAGACAGCTCACTTTGGATGGGGGACATAAAATCCCACTGCTTCAAAGTGTGCTAAAGCTCATTAACAATCAGACAGCTTTGAATATCGAGCTTAAAGGGGACGATACTGCTGATAAGGTAAACCATATTGTTAACTATTATATCGAAAAACAAGGATGGAGCCCTGATAACATTTTGATTTCAAGTTTTAAATGGGATGAGCTAAGGGATATGAGAAACCTTAACAAGGATATAAAAATTGCTGTATTAACGGAAGAAGATCCGCTGGAAGCTATTGAAGTGGCCAAAGAACTGAATGCTGTGGCCATAAACCCCAACTTTAGAACGTTGACCAAAGAGAATACCGCAAAAATCCAATCGGAAGGATTAAAAGTGTACACATGGACGGTAAACGAACCCGAAGACATTCAAAAAATGGTGGAGTTCGGGGTCGACGGCATTATTACCAATTATCCGGAACGTGTGAATTAATGTTCGACGTCATAATAGTAGGAGGTGGAGCTGCTGGATTCTATGCGGCCATTCAAATTGCGGGACTTTCGCCCGAGTTAAAGATTGCCATTTTTGAAAGAGGCAAAACCGTACTTTCCAAAGTAAAGGTTTCTGGAGGAGGGCGGTGCAATGTCACCCACGGTGAGTTTTTGCCAAAAGAATTGGCAACCAATTATCCCAGGGGCGAAAAGGAACTTTTGGGTCCTTTCCATAAATATGCTCCTATGGATGTAATGGCCTTTTTCGAAGAAAAGGGAGTTCCTCTAAAGATTGAAGAAGATGGCCGCGTTTTTCCTAAAAGTGATTCCTCCCAAAGTATAATAGATTGTTTGGTAGGCGAAGCAGACCGCTTAGGCGTGCAAGTTTTGAAAAACAGTTCGGTAAAAGCCATCAACAAAACCGATGATGGTTGGCAGGTCACCACAATGAATAAGCACTACCAAACCATAAAATTGATGCTTGCCACGGGCAGCAACCCCAAAATCTGGAAACAGTTGGAGAATTTGGGACATCATATAATCTCACCGGTTCCCTCCTTGTTTACCTTTAATATCAATGATGAAAGAATTCAGGGTATTCAAGGATTAAGCGCTTATGCTGCTGTTGAAGTGATGCCAAAAAAAACCTTCAATACAGATAAAACCGCGCTGAACTTAAAAAGTAAGGTCAAGGACGATGCAGTGCTTTATGCTGATGGCCCACTTTTGATAACGCATTGGGGTTTAAGTGGTCCTGCCATTTTAAAACTCTCAGCCTGGGGAGCAAATATCCTAAACGATTATAATTATGCTTTTAAAATCAAAGTAAATTGGCTTCCTGAATATAGTACGGCATCCATGGAAGCCTATCTAAAAGAATTAAAAGCTATCGAAGCTAAAAAAACAGTGGTGCGCACCAACGTTACCGAACTTCCAAAACGCTTGTGGATGCGCTTGGTAGAAGCAGCTAACATAGAGCCCGACGAACGCTGGGGAGACATTAACAAAGAGCAGCTTCAAGCATTGGCCGAACAATTAACGTCCTCATCATTTAAAGTAGAAGGCAAAAGTACATTCAAGGAAGAATTCGTAACCGCTGGCGGGGTGGATCTAAAAGAAATCAACTTTAAGACCTTTGAGAGCAAATTACATCCCAATTTATATTTTGCAGGCGAGATTATAAATGTGGATGCCATCACAGGTGGATTTAATTTCCAAAATGCATGGACTGGTGCCTATATTGCCGCCCAAGCCATTGCTTCCTAAAGAACTATTGTAAAGCTAGGGCAATCCAAGCTGCTATTGATGCTCCCAAAATAGGTCCTGCAACAGGTATCCAAGCATAGCTCCAACCATTACTCCCCTTATTTTTTAACGGCAATAGGGCATGAATAATACGTGGTCCCAAATCCCTGGCCGGATTTATGGCATACCCCGTGGTACCGCCCAAAGATAGACCAATACCCCAAACAATAAGAGAAACGGGCAACGCTCCCAATGAACCTAAACCGATAATTGCGTCGTCGGTGGATAGCACGGCATCAGTAAAATAAAGCACGGAAAATACCAATACAAATGTACCCAACACCTCAGAAAAGAGATTGATAAATGTATTGGGTATGGCAGGGGCCGTACAAAAAACACCTCGCTTGGTACCTCCGTCTTCAGTGGCATCAAAATGATCTTTGTTTATCAGCCAAACGCAAAACGCAGCGAACATCGCCCCAATAAACTGTGCTAAAATATAACTAGGGACTTCGCTCCATGGAAATTCGCCGGCAACGGCAAGCCCAATGCTTACTGCAGGGTTTATATGTGCACCGCTGTGAGGACCGGCAACAACAACACCGGTGTAAACGGCAAAAGCCCATCCGGTAGTGATTACAATCCAACCAGAGCCATTACCGTAGGTTTTTTGCAGCGAGACATTGGCATTTACGCCACATCCAAGCACCATCAACAAAAAAGTACCTACAATTTCAGATACAAAAGGAGTCATAAAAAGGGAATGTTAGTGTTTATATTATTTTGAAATCCTTATGGATTCTCTGTCCAAAATTCAAGTGCTTTGATGGCTTTGTACCAACCTTTGATACCTTCATCAATGGCTTCGCGTTCTTTGGTGGGATTAAAATGCACATCGGTTTGCCAAATATCTTGGATTTCCTTTGGGCTTTCCCAATAACCAACGGCCAATCCAGCCAAGTATGCGGCGCCCATGACTGTAGTTTCCACAATTTTTGGTCGAACGGTGACCGTGTTCAATACATCGGCCTGAAACTGCATGAGCATATCGTTTACAGTGGCCCCGCCATCAACCCGCAATTCTTTTATGGAAATTCCGGAATCAGCTTCCATGGCTTTAAGGATATCCATGGTTTGGTAAGCTATGGACTCCAAAGCTGCCCGTGCAATGTGGGCATCGGTGCTTCCTCTGGTCAATCCAAAAATGGTTCCTTGGGCTTTTTGGTTCCAATGCGGAGCTCCCAAACCTGCAAAAGCAGGAACAAAAACCACTCCATCCGAACTGTCTACAGAACTAGCTAGTTTTTCCACTTCTGAAGAGGTTTTTATAATATTTAAACTATCCCGAAGCCATTGAACCACCGCACCAGCTATAAAAATACTGCCCTCCAGGGCGTAGTGGGTTTTCCCGTTGATTTTCCAAGCTACTGTGGTAAGTAGATTGTTCTTGGAAACAATGGGCTGTTCGCCAATGTTCATCAACATAAAACAACCTGTGCCGTAAGTGTTTTTAACCATTCCTTGTTTGGTACACATTTGCCCGAACAATGCAGCCTGCTGGTCACCCGCAATCCCAGCAATGGGAATTGGAGTGGCAAATAAATTGGGAGTCGTGTGTCCGTAAACTTCGCTGGATTGCTTTACTTCGGGGAGCATACTCTTGGGAATGGTCAACAATTCCAAAAGATCATCATCCCAATCCATGGTATTGATATTGAACAGCATGGAACGCGAAGCATTGGTTACGTCCGTAATGTGAAGCCCTCCATCTGTCATTTTCCAGATAAGCCATGTATCAATTGTTCCGAGAACCAAATCACCAGCTTCGGCTTTTTCTCTCGCTCCTTCAACATTGTCCAAAATCCATTTTACTTTGGTGCCCGAGAAATAGGAATCTATCACCAATCCCGTTTTTTCACGAATCAGATTGGATTTTCCTTCTTTTTTTAATTCATCACAATAGTCCGCAGTACGTTTGTCTTGCCAAACAATGGCATTGTACACGGGTTCACCTGTGTTTTTATCCCATACGACAACGGTTTCACGCTGGTTCGTAATGCCGATAGCGGCCAATTGGGATGCTTTGAGCCCTTTTTTGCTTACCGCTTCGGCAGCCATGCCGGCTTGGGTCGACCAAATTTCGTCGGGATCGTGTTCTACCCATCCTGGTTTTGGAAAAATTTGGGTGAATTCTTTTTGTGCTACGGAGATTATTGTTCCCTTCTTATCGAAGACCACGGCACGGGAACTGGTGGTGCCTTGGTCCAAAGCAAGGATATATTGATTCATTTTGTTGATTTAAATGCGTTTGAATTTAATAAAATTAATCAAAGTAAAGAATCAATTAATATGTCAAAAACCTTCATCGCCCTTTTGAGGGGAATAAATGTAAGTGGTCAAAAGAAGATTAAAATGGCCGAGTTGAGAATTGTTTTGGAAGGTGCTGGCTTAAAAAATGTCCAAACATATATTCAGAGTGGAAATATTGTTTTTGATATTGATGAAACTGGAAAGGATAATCTTCAAGACACCATAACAAAAGCAATCCAACGAAATTTTGGGTTTGATGTGCCCACTTTGGTGATGCAGAAAAAGAATGTCAAACAAATTCTGGAAGCTAATCCGTTTGCCAATGAAGATGAAGAGAACAAATTGTACTATGTTTTGCTTAAAAATCCACCAAAAAAAGAATTAGCACAACAATTTAAGCAAATTCATTTTGAAAATGAAGATTTCCATATTACCGATACCTGTGTGTACTTACTTTGTAAAAATGGATATGGAAGGGCAAAACTCAACAATAATCTTATTGAAAAGAAGCTTAGAGTGGAAGCAACAACTCGAAATCAAAAAACCATGAAAAAATTACAGGAAATGACTTCGGATTAGGCGTTAAGCTCCCAAATTTTATAATTCAGTGCAGAGGCAAAGGCCACCCATAATACATAAGGCACAAGTAATAGTGCAGCAGGTTTACTAATGACCTTGAACCATTTTATGGTAAGTATGATCATCGTCAATAAGGCCAAAATAACCACCATTCCGGCAAGAGGATTTTTCAATCCAAAGAAGACTATGCTCCAGAGCGCGTTGAGCAATAACTGAAAAACAAAATGATAAAGCGCCGTCTTTACCCAAATATGATGATAGCCCTTGGACCAAACGATTCCAGCGGCCACCCCCATCATAATGTATAGAGCAGTCCAAACAGGGGCAAAAAGGTAGTTAGGAGGCGTAAAAGATGGTTTGTTTAGCGTGAGGTACCAATCGTTGACAGAGCTTTGGGTAGCTATGCTGGATAGGAATCCAATGGCAAGGCATACCAAAACGCTTACGGTGATATAAACAATTCTTTTTTTCATGGTTGGTGCAACTTCGACTAAAATAAGAATTTATTTCAATCCGATTTCCAGTAAGTTTGTCGCTGCTTATATTTGTTTAAACATCCACGCCCAATGACGGAAAAAGATTTTTTGCCCGGCGCCTACCAAGAATTGCCCGAAAATGGTAAAGTAACATGGAAAGCACCCAGCAATATTGCCCTGGTAAAATATTGGGGAAAAAGACCAGTTCAAATTCCGGCCAATCCATCCATCAGTTTTACGTTGGATACTTGTGCGACTACAACTTCGGTTTCTTTTAGGAAGAAGGATACCAACGACACACTTTCCTTTGATTTGTTTTTTGAGGGAAAGCCCAAGGAAGATTTTAAACCCAAAATCCAAACCTTTTTGGAGCGGATTGATTTGTATGTGCCTTTTTTAAAGGAGTACCATTTTACGATTGAAACTTCCAACTCCTTTCCGCACAGTAGCGGTATTGCCTCCTCGGCCAGTGGAATGGCAGCCCTTTCCTTGTGCTTAATGGATATTGAAAAACAACTGAACCCGACTATGGATGAAGCACTGTTTTATGCAAAGGCGTCATATTTGGCCCGCTTGGGATCAGGAAGTGCCTGCCGTAGTATTAAAGGCAACCTGGTGCAATGGGGTAAGCACAGGAATATATCCAACAGTTCCGATCTATATGGCATTGAATATCCGTTTGAGGTGAATCCGGTTTTTAGAAATTATTGCGATACCATTTTGCTGGTACACAAAGGACAGAAACAGGTGAGCAGCACGGTGGGGCATCAATTGATGCACGGACATCCGTATGGCGAAAATAGATTTGAACAGGCATTTTCTAATCTGGATAAGCTAAAACCTATTTTGGCCAATGGTGATTTGGAAGAATTTATTAAACTGGTGGAAAGTGAAGCACTTACCCTGCATGCCATGATGATGACCAGCATGCCCTATTTTATACTAATGAAACCGGATACGCTGGAAATCATCAACAAAATTTGGAAGTTTAGAGAAGAAACCAAAACACCTGTTTGTTTTACGCTCGATGCCGGAGCCAACGTACATATGCTTTATCCTTCATCAGCGAAGGAAAAAGTACGGGGTTTTATTCAAGATGAATTGATAGGACATTGTGAAAATGGTCAATATATCCATGATCGAGTGGGGATGGGTGCAATCAAAATAAACGACTAAAAATGAACAGCTAAGCTGTTTTTTTACGTTATTTGCCAAGATTTTAGACCAAGTAAAAAACAGGTTTTATAGATAAAGTCAGTTTGTTTATCGAATTTTATCAAAAATTAAACAAAATTTGTTTGTATCTTAGCATTATCATATGAAAGGTCCATTATTTTATTCCAAGATTTTATTGTTCGGAGAGTACGGCATTATCAAAGACTCCAAAGGACTTTCGATACCCTATAATTTTTTCAAGGGCGCATTAAAAAGAGACAAGAATGTTTCCGAAATGGCCCAAGAATCAAATAAAAGCTTGAAAGCTTTTGCTCAATATTTAAAAACTCTTGAGCAAGAGGAACAGGGCTTGGTTTCCTTCGACATTCAATCGTTGGAAGAAGATGTAGAACAAGGAATGTACTTTGACAGTTCCATTCCCCAAGGATATGGTATCGGGAGTAGTGGCGCCTTGGTCGCTGCAATTTACGACCGTTACGCTACCGATAAAATCACGGTTTTGGAAAACTTGACCCGAGAAAAGTTGCTTCAATTGAAGAAGATCTTTGGAAAAATGGAATCTTTCTTCCATGGTAAATCCTCGGGATTGGATCCATTGAATAGTTATCTGAGCTTACCGATTTTGATCAATTCCAACGACAATATTGAATCCACCAGTATTCCTTCACAAAATACGGAAGGAAAAGGAGCTGTTTTTTTGTTGGACAGTGGAATAACGGGTGAAACAGCACCAATGGTGCAGCTGTTTATGGAGAATATGAAGCAGGAAGGTTTCCGTAACATGGTAAAGAATCAGTTTGTGAAACATACCGATGCCTGTGTGGAAGATTTCTTGAACGGCAATGTAAAATCGTTGTTCGGGAACTTGAAACAACTTTCCCACGTAGTGTTCGACCACTTTAAACCGATGATACCTTCCAAATTCCATCAGCTTTGGCAAAAGGGAATCGAGACTAACGATTACTACCTCAAACTTTGTGGTTCTGGTGGTGGTGGATATATTTTAGGCTTTACCCAAGATCTGGAAAAAGCCAAAAAAGCACTTGAAGGACATACTTTGGAAGTAGTCTACAACTTCTAAAAGAAAAATCATGCTTAGCAGAAAAAACAAACTCCTGCTTTTTAAGCTGTTGAGTCTGTTTTCAGTCGTGAGGGGGTATAATATTCTTGTAATTACCTTGGCCCAATACTTGGCCTCCATTTACATTTTGGCACCTAATATTCCATTAAGGGATGTGGTTTTGGATTTAAACCTATTTCTTATCGTTACTGCTTCAGCGCTAACCATTGCCAGCGGGTACATCATCAACAATTTTTACGATGCGGAAAAGGACTTGATAAACAAACCCACCAAGAGTATGTTGGACCGTTTGGTGAGCCAGCGCTTTAAGTTGACGACTTATTTTATCCTCAACTTTCTGGCCGTTTTTGCGGCGAGTTATATTTCGTTTAGGGCGGTGTTGTTCTTCTCTGCCTATATTTTTGGCATTTGGCTCTATTCGCATAAACTTAAACGTATACCCTTTGTGGGTAATTTGGTATCCTCCACTTTGGCGATAGCTCCATTCTTCGTGGTGTTTGTATACTATCGGAATTTTCAAACGGTCATATTTGTGCACGCCATCTTCTTGTTTTTATTGATTTTGGCCCGTGAAATGATCAAAGACTTGGAAAGTATGCCCGGTGATATGGCGCAGAATTACAAAACCATACCCATAATTTATGGTCCAAACGTATCAAAGTCCATAATCTCCTTATTGATTGTACTAACCTTGGTTCCTGCACTTTTGCTCATCAGAACTTTTGATGTTGGTTTTATGTACCTCTATTTTATGGCTTGTATTGCACTTTTGATTTTTTTCTTGGTTTTATTGTGGAAAGCGGGTGCCAAAAAGCACTACGTTTGGCTGCACAACATTATTAAATTTATAATTGTAGCCGGTGTTTTCAGTATCCTTTTAATTGATGTGGATGTGGTGCTGAACCGAATTTTGTAATTCTTTGTTCTTTAAGTTTTTTGGAACTTAAAAAGACTACATTTGCAAAAAATCCGACTGATGGCGAAATCAGACAACACCAGAGGCAGAAGACCTTCCAAAAACTTCAAGAGAGACGATAATAAGAAGCCGTTCGATAAAAAGATTTCTTCCAAACCGAGGCAAAACGCTCCACGAAAAACATCCAATCCAGATGAGATTCGGTTGAACCGTTACATTGCGAATGCAGGTATTTGTTCCCGAAGGGAAGCGGATACTTTTATAGCTGCGGGGAATGTTACTGTAAACGGAAAGACGATAACCGAAATGGGTTTTAAGGTGAAACGCTCCGATGATGTCCGTTTTGATGGAAAACGACTCAATTTGGAAAAGAAGGAGTACATTCTGCTGAACAAACCCAAAAATTTTATTACCACTACCAGTGATGAAAAGGGACGTCGCACGGTTATGGAATTAATTTCCAGTGCCTCGAAAAATCGTTTGTTGCCCGTTGGCCGTTTGGATAGAAATACTACAGGACTTTTACTTTTCACCAACGATGGTGACCTTACCAAAAAATTGACGCATCCAAAGCACAACGTGCGCAAAATTTACCACGTGCATTTAGACAACAACCTAAGCCTTGGAGATTTGCACAAAATTGAAGCAGGACTCGAATTGGAAGATGGACCCATTGCCGTAGATGGTGTGAGCTTTATCCAAGGAGCGCCAAAACGCGAAGTGGGCGTAGAGATCCATAGTGGTCGAAACCGCATTGTACGCCGCATTTTTGAGCATTTGGGCTATAATGTTACCAAATTGGACCGTGTAATTTTCGCAGGACTTACCAAAAAGGACTTGCCGCGAGGTCATTGGAGGCATTTAACGGAGCAAGAGGTGGTTAATTTGAAGAATATTAAGTAGGGTCGGAAGAAATTTGGGGTGCAACGGTGAGTATAAGAATAGTAGCTGGCTGCGTGGCATTTCCATGTCAAATTACGAGTAAGTTGAAGTGGGATGCAACCCTTTAATTTACTGCTATACCGGCTATTATTTTTATACATCTTAAGTTTGATTCTCTTTAACAATGATATATTTTCTCAAATCTGAACTGAGAATATCGTACAGTTCCTCTTTGTTTTTTTTGTCAGTTTCTGTAAAAACAAAACCAAAAAGGGGATATTTATTAATGTCTAAGGTTCTTATCAAAATAGGAGTTTCAAAATCATTAGCAAGTGCTTTATAATCAAACTTAGCGATATCAGCAGGCTTAATCCCTGAATTATTATCTAAAACGATAATGCTAAATATTTTGTTTTCTTTACCTTGATATATAGTATCCCAATTTGGACAAGTGTTTTCAAAATAGTATTTATAGGAATTAAGCCCCACTGTAATCCCCGATAAATCACCCGTAGTACACCAACCTCCAAATCGAAGCGGGTTGATTTCAATAGGGATTATTTTGCCGTTATTATCTATCCTTACTTCTGCATGAGCCGGAAAATTCCTTAAATTAAGTTTATTGCCTATTGTGCTTAAAAACTGCTCCAATCTAGCTTTATGTTGATTGATAATTGCTTTAGAAGTCGAATAAACTCTATCACTTGTATCTTTTCCCGATGAAAAAACGTGGTGTAAAATATTTAATATAACCACCTCACCTTTATCATTATGGTAATAGTCTATAGCGTATTCTTCACCTTGAATAAAATCCTCTATAATAAAGTGGGAAGTATCTAGTACATTTTTTGGAAAGATACTTTTAAGATTGTGCGGCGTAATTTCCTCTTTTGCCTTAATCCAGTCGTTTTCATCTTTAATAATATAGACACCGAGACTTAAAAACCCGATGGATGGTTTTATGACAAACGGAAATGACAATTCTTCGGTAGTAATATTCTGAATGTTTCCTAACTTGATTTTTTGGAATTTAAATTCTGGAAATATGGGTTTAATCTGCTCTCTGAATTTTGCCTTGTCTTTGAGGACATTGATTTGTTTTGACAATTCACTTTCCTTAAAGTGGTTGTCTATCCAACTGAGAGCATTTTCTGAATTGGAATATATCCGCTGAGAGGGGTTGTTTTTTATAGTTTCTATAGCCTCTTCTTCGCTAATCCAATTTAAAGAAGCGTCAGCTATTAATTCTTTAGCCTCTTTAGTTGCAACAACTTGATAGGAATTTTCTTTTATTGTATCAATAAGAAAATCTGAAATATATGGCTTGTCTATTAGGTACATTTTTAATCTATATGGTTTTATCTAAATTACCGCCATCGGTCTCGGCTATGAGTAGTTGTGTGTTTTAGCACTCAACTTTACAAGTACACACCAAGTTGGAAATTCCGCCGGAATTTCCAAAGTAGGCTTTTGCCAGCAATTGATTTTATAAGGTGTTAGCACTTGGTTTTCTGTTTAACACTTTAATTCCAAGAGTTATTAAGACTACTATTAATGCGATAAAAAATATACTTGTTGAAATGCTTTTTATAACTGAAAATATATTAGTTGTATAAACTGTAGTCTCTTTCAATTCGGGATAGTTTTTAAGCATTGCGATAATTCCGATATTTTCCAAATAATCTGCAATTCCGGCAATTATCGGTATTACGCAGAGATAAATATATGGAGAATTTAATTTGTTCAATTTTTTCAAGAAATAGCCCAAAATCAAACAGTAAGAAAGTCCGAATAGTAGTGGATAAATCATATCAACAGGTATTTGGTTGGTTAGATATGTCAAACGTCCAGTTTCTCCAAGCGAAGTGAATAATTCACTTACATAATTCAAATCATAACCTGTGGGCATCATATCCAATAATTTTATTCCGTTAGAGAATTCCATTGTTTTAGGAATTGTAACAGTCAGCATAAAAGTGTAAACAAGATTGGTCAAGATAAAAAGTCCTAAAACCTTTTTTCCTGAAATATTCTTTTCTATGAATTTTATTAATCGTTTCATTTTTTTCTTAAATAAGTGCTAACGGCCACGCGGCTATGGCGAGTAGTGTTGTGAGCTTGCTCGAATTAGCTACGGGGAGCCATTGGACGCTGATTAGCTATAGCCGCATGTTGGGAAAAGGTGCAACTTTTCTTTCTGCGGCGCGAAGGCCATTGTTTTTTAAATGTGGAATAAATATAGCGAATAAGCCGTCTTACTGCGTGGCCGTTGGGAAAAAATAGCTCGGAGGGTTGTGCCGCTTGCGGTACTGGCCGAGCGGCCGCAGGCATTTTTCCCAACGTTTGGTATATGAAAAGTAGCGGATTTTTAAACACTAACTATCCGAAAGCAAGATAATTAATTAAATAGGATAGCGATTTAGATAAGCACCTAAACCGCTATTTTTTATATACATCTTAAGTTTGATTCTCTTTAAATTGATAATCTAATCAGAAAGAACAAAAGAGAGAATTAAGGTTAGTATATACGGTGAAGCTGTAGACTTCGACAACATTGATAATCCTCTCTCTTTTACTACTTAAACCACGTTCAGTTCTATGAGACTTTAGATCTCGTTTTCAAGTTGTTGTGAGTAAGGTAGTATGCTCTTTCATAAAATCAGTTCTTATGAATAAATATAAAGAAACTTTTGGAGTCGACATCAGTAAGGATGTCTTTGATGTTCATGGTAGCAATAAAGGCCACCACCAGTATAAAAACGATGAAATGGGGTTTAAAAAGTACCTTACAAAAATGGGGTAGTTGTATCGGTGGTAAACCCATTGTCGATCAAACGTTTCATTCAAATGAAACTGGCCAAGGTAAAGACCGACAAGAGTGATGCGAAGGCTATTTGTGCGTATGGATTGTCAAACGAAGTGCCTCTTTATAATGCTTTGACCGATACCCAGAGTGAGTGTTTACAGTTGTTCCGATTATTGGATACCTATTTGAAACAACGTACGGCAACAAAGAACAAGATTCATGGAGAAGCTGTTTTGGGCATCCCCTCAAAGTTTGTCCATCGTTCCTTGGTACGTAACAGGAAGCAGCTGGACAAAGAGGTATCTGCCATCGAATCAAAGATTTTATCATTGGTAAAAGAGGATCAACAGGAACAATTGACCTTGTTGACATCGATACCAGGTATAGGCCAAAAGACGGCCTTGTTCTTGATAGTGGTGACCGATGGATTTAGTAAGTTCGAGAATGCATCGCAGCTTTGTAGTTATGTCGGTATTACGCCAACGGTACGAGAGTCGGGCAGTAGTGTAAGAGGTAGGGCACGGATAAGCAAGGTAGGTAACAGAAAACTTCGGAACCTATTGTTCCTATGCTCGTTCAACGCGTGCAAACACAACAAGGCGTGCAAGGCTATCTATGAACGGATAACGAACAAGGGGAAAAGCAAGAAGCTGGCCCTGATAGCGGTGTCGAACAAGCTCTTAAAACAAGCTTTTGCAATCGCCAGATCCGGATTGCCCTATGATGAGGGTTTTGTCTCTGTTCTGACTAGAAGGTAGAATGATAGGAAATGATTTTTTTGACCAAAATCCTTACCTATGGGTTCTGGTATAGGATAACTATGTTTCAAATTTAATGCGGAAAAGAGTTGTTTTTTAGCTCAGTTCTTTGATGTAGCTCGTTTTACTTATTCAAATTTTCGACTTCCAATAAAAGTTTATCTAATTTTTCTCTGTCAAACCATTCTCCCTTAATAACCACACCTAGAATTGTCTTTGTGTTGCTAATATTCTCTAATGGATTTTTCTCTAGTAATACTAGGTCTGCTAATTTTCCTTCACTAACCGTACCGCTTTGTGAAATGCTATTAAAATATCGAGCAGGAACTACTGTTGCCGTTTTAAGTGTTTCATAGTTTGAAAGCCCTGAATTGTGTATTAATTCTAATTCATGGTGAAGAGAAAAACCAGGAAGAAACAAACCATAGGTGTCACTTCCAGCCATTAATGGTACGCCTTGTTGATGAAGTAATAATGTGAATTTCTTTTGCCACGCTAACTCCTTTTCAAGTCGAATTAAGGATTCCTTATCAGTAAACCACGAATTTTTTCTGTAATTAGTTTTGTCAGACTTCCAATAATCAGAATAGTGTTTTGGGAGATATTTGATGTTTTTGTCGTTATTTAATAGTTCTGATTTGTCCTTGTCGGCATATTTACTAATCATTTCAAATATTCCGAGAGTAGGTGACACATAAACACCACTTGTCTTAATTTCTTTTGCAGCTCGTTTAAGGTAGCTAGTAGATTCTCGTTCCTCTTTTGTAAAGATATTCATGAACTCTTCAACATGAGCAATCGATTTAATTCTTAACGAATATTCTAAGGGTAGTTCTCTTTGTCCGTGACCAACGATTTTAAGGTTTTCTTTATGTGCTGTTTCTAATAATTTTAGATAAATGTCTTTTGGTAAATTATCTGCAATTTTTAAGTAATCATAACCTCTTTTTTTATGATATTGTACAATCACATCAACAGAGTCAATATGCTTAAAATTATTTCTCTTTAAATAAGGCCCAGTAGTGTAATAATGAGGCGATAATATGGCGTTACTCTTTGCTTGTTCCTTTATTTTTATATGGTCTTGACCATTATATTCTGCCATATTTCTTGCAGAAGTGATTCCGTTTGCAATTAATAATTTGAATTCGTTTTCAATATTATTTTGCAGATGATAGTGCGTTTCTGCTAGACCAGGAATTAAATACTTATCTGAAGCCTTAATGGTAACATCAATATGATAGGTTATCTTTTTAGATACAGGCTCAATTTTCAATATTTTATTATTCGCTATTATGACTCTTTGATTAGGAAGTATGGTATCTGTATTCATGGGTACTACATTCACATTCTCAAACGAAATTATTTTAGTTTGCCCTATAGCGACAGAACATAACATTAGTACAAATAGTAATAAACAATTTTTTAGTGTTCGCATTTTTTTTGATTTATAAATTTTATGCAAACGTAATGTTCATACGGGTTTTGGGAGTTCTAAAATCGATACTCTTGAGGAAATAGAACCTATTTGTTTTTATATTCCTTAGGCGTTAGTCCTGTTTCTTTCTTAAAATTAGTATAGAAAGATGTTTTAGAGTTAAATCCACATTCCAGACCAATGGAGAGTAAACTATATTTATCAAATGTAGGGTCTTTGAGCATTAGTTTTACATCCTTTATACGATGTGAATTAATGTAGTCTGAAAAATTAACAGAAGTATTTTCTTTAATAATTTGAGATAAGTAACTATTGCTTATTTCTAGTTGTTCAGCAACACTATCTCTGCTTAGATTTGGGTTATGATGTATTTTATCTTCTTCAATTAAAAATACTATTTTTTTAAAATGAGAACTTTTATAGTTTACAGAATTGATTGGTTTCTTTTTTTCTCTTTTAGTAATTTCTCTAATTTCATATTGGTCATTCGACAATTTAAATTGATACATGCCTTTATAGGTTAACCAATAAATAAAAATAGAACTAAATGTCGATAAATAGGTTAGTGGTAATTTTTCAAAGAAGAGAAATCGATAAGATTCTAAAAGAACCCCAAATAGTATAATTAAAGAAAGAAAAGCCAAAAGATATTTTAACCATTTTTTGCTTAAACTGTTCTTTTTAGCTAGCGTATATTTATAGGAGAGGACAATCATATAAATGGGAAAAATAATGGACAGAAAGCTAATTACTTTATAAAATAGAGGTATGTAGTTTAAAACAATATCTGGTAGATCATACAATTGAAAAGTTGTACTTAAAGACAAAAAGATATTAAGTATGCTTAATATAACAAAAGGCAAATAAAAAATCTTTAAACGGTGTGTATTAGCTGAAGTATTATTTGATGTTCTATAAAAGAAGATAAACAATGTTGTTGGATATAAAAATTGCCAAAGAAATAAATCCAGAAAGCTAATTATCTCAGGATTGGAACCAATATCCCAAAACCAATTATTAATACCAACAACAGCAATAATTAGTAAAGTGAACCCTAAATACTTATTATTTTTACTTCTAAAAAACTTGGAAAATAGAATCACTAAGCTTAAAACTAAGCAATGAAGTGAAGCGATAAGAGAGACTGTTTCTAAAAACGAAATATTGATTGATGACAAAAGTTTGGATTACATGTTTAATTAGTTTTCAATAATGAGCTACAACGGCCACGCGGCTATGGCGAGTAGTGTTGCGAGCTTGCTCGCATTAGCTACGGGGA
>NZ_QXFH01000069.1:7500-224297 GCF_003581615.1 Flagellimonas lutimaris | reverse complement strand
TGAATCAATAAAACATTTTCAACCGACGTTCCAGTATTTTGGAATACTTTTCTTTCATGTCATCGGAAAGAAAAGAAATCGATATAAGATCCTCCCATTTCTCCTTTGCCTGAAATATATCCTGAAGTATGGTTTCAATGGTTTTTTCGTTCAATTGTAATCGCTCCTTCGCATAGTAATCCGTAAAGTCTGACGCTTTTAAATTACTTTTTTTTCCTTTCAGGGTCAATGCAATTTCTTCTTCAGGGTTTTTAATCGCAATGGAGGAGTTCAACAGATCATAAGCAGGGGCCAACGTCGTTTTGCCATTCTTTGTAATTAGGGAAAAGTTTTTAAGGTGCATATCCTCATTTCCAGTCACAAAACAAAAAACTAATCTCTTGAAGAATTCCACTTTCTCAACCACCGGAAACGTACAAAATTCGTCGATAACGGGCACCAATTTCTCCATACTAAAACGATACTTGGTGTCCCTGGTATTTCCAGTCAATTGGGCAAAATCTTCCATTGCATATTTTTTCCCTTTACCATATCTGTCAAAACGCTTGATAAAATAGGACAGACTGCCATCCTTGCCATAAACCATTCCATGAAAGGGCACATTGATACCAAGTACCTTGGCCATGCGCATGGTCAGGTCCTCATTCTCTGGCAATTCTTGAAAAATATCATTTTGGGGTTTTATGATGTAGGTTCCGAATTGATCTACTACTTTAAATTCTTGTTCGACCACGGAAATATTCGCACTTAATTTAGGCTGTACTCCCTGTATGGATAATTTCTTTGCCCTGTTTGCCGCCTCTCTCCTCAATTCCGACGCTGTATAGGGCAAATCATTTAAACCGGTTAACTTGGCAGCAATCATTTTGAGACCTTTCTCACTATATTTTGCCGTACCGCAAGGTTCATATGTGATAGGGCACCTATTCATCTTCCATAGGTTTTACGGTTACTGCGCCTACCAAATCAGCACCTGTGGCCAATAATTGGGAGAAATAATCATTGTGGTCAATTTTGGAAATCTTAAGTAGTCCTTCCAACATAATACCTTCAGGCAACAATCCTTCAAAAAAGGGAGGCAACCCATTAAAACTGAATTCCTTTTGATCAACGGGCATGGTCAACGAAATCGCCTGACCACTGTATTCATCATCATATGTAAACATATACTCCTGAGGAGAGATTTCCGTTAAAACACCCGCCCTTTTTCCATGGGCATATACCACTGCCTTTCTCATACGTTTTCAGCCAATGGGCTTTTAAATTCCACGGCTATATTCAATACCTGGAGCACGGCTAAAAGATTGCTCCACCTAACGGTTTCCTTATCTTTTTCGATATCAAAGACGGTTGTCTTACCTATACCGGCCAAATTGGCCAGTTCAAGCTGTGTCAGCCCTGCTCTCTTGCGATGGTCTTTAACCATTGAACCTAAATTAAAATCAGACATAATTTACCGTTTAAACAGTAAATATACGTATTTTATCTATTGAATAGTTATTAAAGAGCATTAATTTCATTATTATTACCGCTATAGCAGTAATTTTATTTATTAATACCAAGTTCTTTAATCAACCTAGTTAAATCATTATATAATACCCTTATAACAGTAATTATATGAGATAGCCTCCTTTCAAGATTTTTGTTTGAAGAAATTGACTAAAGTGAGAATACTGGACAAAGTACACCGCCCTTGCCAGATAAAATTGACCTTCCTTTAACAACATAAAAATTTAAATCCCAGGTCACCACTACCAAATATTCGATAGCTATAATTTTCTGTCTTTAGTGTTCCAAACCATTTGGCACGTACAATGTTGACAATGAACTAATAAAGAAACCCAAAAAGCCAAAGCGGTATTTTGTTTTGTGAGCCATACAATATATCGTCGGCCACAACATAGGAGTTGGGTACTTTTTTTATCTGTTTATGGCCTTTCCCTTTGCCCCCAATCTCAAAGGTTAATTTACCATCAACTAAAAAATCGCCTATATCAGTATATCCAAGTGAATGCCGATAGCTCAATTGATTAGAGAAAAAAGTTTCCCTAAGGTTCCCTAAGTTTGCATTATTTCTTGCCAATAAAAAGATTAGGTTGGTATTTTCCAGATAAACCTTGGAGGGTTTCTGGAGCTTGCTGATACCATGGGCGTCTTTATAAAGGTTATAGGTCAGTCCGATTTCATCCAAATAGTTTAGATAGGACAATAAGGTTGCTCTATTAATACCGATTTTATCGCTCAACTTGCTTACATTCGGAACAAATGGAACGGATTCGGCTATAATTACCAAAAGTTGTTTCACTTTGGTCACATAGGCCATATCCACGTTTCGCAACAATGGCAATTCAATTTCCAGAATCATGTTCACTACTTCCCCAAGGCGCATTTCGTAAAGGTCGAGCTCTTCCTTATAAAAGGGATAATATCCGTGTTTAAGGTAGTTATCGAAATATTGAAATGGCTTTATCTTGTCATTGATTAGTTGAGTCACTTCAATATGGTTTTCTATGATTTGATCAAGGGACAATGGTTTAAGGAGAGTTCCCGATTCCACCCCGATATATTCCCGGAAAGAAAACCCTTGCATGCTATAAACTACAGCTCTTCGGCTTAGGTCGGCACGAGCATTCAAAATTTCAAGGAGTGAGGATCCAGTAAAAACGATTTTTAGGTTCGGGTAACTGTCATATATGTTCTTTAGTTCCTGCGCCCATCCCGAATATTTATGTACTTCATCCAAAAAAAGATAACGCCCCCCTTGTCGTTCAAAATCGCGTACCAATTCAATAAGGGAATGGTGGTTGAACCAAATGTCATCCAAGCTAACATATAGTGTCTGTCCAAGGGAGCTGCTAAGGTGCAACTTGATATATTGAAGCAAAAGTGTGGTTTTTCCAATACCTCTTGCTCCTTTTATACCAATCAGCCTCGCATCCCAATGAATCTCATCCATAATTGATCTAACGAAATCGGTCGAAGTATGTTTTAACTTTTGCTGAAACTGCTCAAATAAAAACTCCATTTTGTTTGTTTTGATAAACAAAAATAGTCAATTATTGTATACTTGAGTAAACAAAAAATGATTAAATTGGTTAGTCAAGCGATATCACAACAAAGTTACATTCACGACTTTCCTGTTTCCAAGGCAAATACTCTTTCGTCGGAGTTATGCATTCCAAAATCAGCATTGTTAGGTTGGCTCAATAAATATGTTTTAAATAATTGTTTTTCAATGTATTAACACCTACTTAATGAAAAGTGACCTATTCGGTGAGCATAAATTATTGAAAGGCTTGAAACCCTTATAAATAAGGGGTTTCCAAAGGTAGGTTCTAGTGCCTCCGGCTCCACTAAGACACCATCAAAACAATATATTAAACCTGTAAATTACTGATTTACAGGTTTTTTTTATTTTATAAGACATCAGTTAAAACCGATTAACAAGTTACCAAATCCACATCGCCTAAGAAAAATGATATGCTATCACTTCACCTTTAACTTTAAAATAACTGGTAATTAATTCCGTTACTTTATGTAATTATTACTTATCCAAAAGTAAATTTTTGTTGTAGGTCTTATAAAGAATACCGACCACTAAATGTTTCACTTAAAGAGAACTTAATTTCCACCCAAGGGAGGTGAAATTATAAATGTCATAGCTTAAATAAAATGAACCCCCAATTAGAACCCTTTTTTGAACAATCCATGGATTGTCTCTGCATTGCAGATTATGAGGGGTATTTTGTAAAAATAAATCCTGCTTTTATAAAACTTTTGGGATATTCCGAAGAGGAATTGAAGTCGAAATTAATCTCTGAATTTATTTATCCTGAAGATCAAGAGCGTACAGCCGCTTTTAGGGAAGCACTAAAGAGGAATGTTCCGCTTGTGAATTTCGAAAATAGATACCTGACTAAGTCCGGAGCTCTTGTTTGGCTGCATTGGACATCCATACCCCAGGAAAATGAAAGATTGATCTATGCCATAGCCAAAGATATCACTCATGTTAAAAACCTAGAAAAAGAACGTATATCGCATTTAAGTCAACTTTCCAGGATCAATAAAAAGCTTAAACAGCAAAACTACAGCACCGCGCATGACCTAAGATCACCATTGAACAATATTATGTCCTTGGTCAATTTAATAGACTTGACCAAAATCGATGATGCGGACACCAAGGAAATACTCAGCCTAATACAATTATCCGCCGAAGGATTAAAGGATTCCATGAATACGTATATCGACTCTTATAAGGAAGGAGACGTTCTCGATATGGAAATGGAAGAGGTAGATTTTAAAAAGGCTTTTAATAAGGTTCAGAATTCAATAAACTCACTGATAGAAAGGGCAAGTGTTAAATTTCACATAGACTTTAGCGCTATGACAACCGTAAACTTCAAGGATATTTACATGGAAAGTATCTTTTTGAATTTGATCACCAATTCCATTAAATATGCCAGACCAAGTATTCCACCCGAAATCACCATAAGAACGATCCAAGAAAATGGAGAGAAAAAACTTATCTATGCTGACAATGGACGTGGCTTTGACATGGAGAAAGTAGGAGGCCTTATTTTTAAATTGAACCAGAAATTCCATAGCAATGAAGATAGCAAGGGAGTCGGTCTATATTTGGTCCATGAACAAGTTACCAGCCTTGGAGGGAGTATTGAGATCGATAGCCACGTTAACCAAGGAACTACCTTTACGATTAGGTTTAAAGTTTAATTCTTTTGAAAGCAAATCGGTTTCTTTTTCATTTATGCGTTTTTAAAACTACCAAAAACAAGTAGCTCTAGACTAGAATGATTTTTTTAAACACAATGTCACAGATCAACTCCTAAAATTATTTGCAGGTTATTTATGCGATGTTATGATATGTTAGCATTTCCAGGGCTCTAGGATTGAATCGCAAACAGCGCCCAATATTTCATTTTTCATGATTTTTCAAACATTTCCGACCAAAATCAAGGCAATTTTAAAATACGGAACAACGCTCCATAGGTATTGCCATTACTCAATTAGTTTTTAGTATACCATTAAAAAACAATTACTTATGTAACTTTTGTTACACAGGAAAAAGCTAGAAACTGACAATTGTCATATTTGCGAATTTAACCTTTGACTACTTTTACCCAAGTAAATCATACAATCTAGAAATCATGAAAAATTTAGTCATATTAGGAGCGGGAACAGCCGGAACAATGATGTCCAACCATCTTGTATCCAAACTTCCTAAAAATGAATGGCAAATCACCGTGGTAGATCAATATAAGACCCATTATTATCAACCTGGGTTTTTATTTCTCCCCTTTGATATTTATACCACCAAACAAGTCAAGAAAAAAGGCGCCAAGTTTATTCCAAAAGGAGTCAATTACATCAATGAGAAAATTGAACTTATCCAACCTGATGATAATAAAGTTTTGCTCGAAAATGGCACCGAACTCGCTTACGATATCTTGATCATTGCTACTGGCACCAAGATTGCCCCAGAGGAAGTCGAGGGCATGAAAGGTCCTGAATGGCACAAGAGTGTCTTTGACTTTTATACCTATGAAGGTTCAAAAGCTCTTCGTGATAAATTCCGTGAATGGGAAGGTGGTAAATTGGTGGTGCACATTACCGAAATGCCCATCAAATGCCCCGTTGCTCCATTAGAGTTTGCTTTCTTGGCAGATTCTTACTTTAAGAACAAAGGCATGCGAGACAAAGTGGACATTACCTTCGTAACCCCTTTAGGCGGTGCCTTTACTAAACCTAAAGCTACAAAAGCACTACATCACTTGTTGACAGATAAGGGAATCAAAGAAGTTACCGATTTCAATATTGAGCGTGTTGATTATGAAAACAACAAAATCATTGATTACGCAGAAACCGAGGTTCCTTACGATATATTGGTTACCGTACCTACCAATATGGGTGATGCTTTGATCGAGAGATCGGGAATGGGTGATGATCTCAACTTTGTACCCACCAATAAAGCTACTTTGCAAACCGAAGATCACGAAAATATTTTTGCTCTTGGTGATGCTACCAACTTACCTGCTTCCAAAGCTGGTTCCGTTGCACACTTTGAGGCCGAAATATTGACCGAGAATATTTTAAGGTACATCAACGGGGAACCTTTGAAAGAAGAGTTCGACGGACACGCCAACTGCTTTATTGAAACTGGCGGTGGCAAAGCTCTTTTAATTGACTTTAACTACACTCATGAACCTGTGGAAGGTACATTCCCATTCCCTGGAGTTGGACCATTGAACCTTCTTAAAGAAAGCAGAACAAACCACATGGGAAAAATGGCATTCAGGTGGATTTACTGGAACATGTTGATCAAAGGAATCCATATTCCTTTCGTCTCCGCCACCATGAGTGAAAAAGGAAAACACTTTGAAGAAACAGAAGCATAATTTGTAAACCTAAATACTAAATAAAATGGACAAGACAATAGGACAAGCAACAATTTCAGTGGACCAAGAAGGATATTTAACCGATCTTTCTCAATGGAACAAAGAAATTGCCACAGAAATAGCAAAAGAGCAAGGTATAGAAATGACCGATAAGCACTGGGAAATCATAGATTACATCCAGGAGAAATATAAAAATGAGGAACCGCTATCCATTAGAGGAATCAAAAAAAGTGGTGTTATCAATATTAAGGAATTCTACGCACTGTTCCCTGGTGGACCATTGAAAAAAGCGACTATGATCGCAGGAATTCCAAAACCAAAAAGCTGTATTTAATTACAGATATAGGTTCAATTAATCTGATTTAAGAACAAAATCAAACTTAAGATTATGAGCGATACAAAAGTTAAAAAAATGCTTTTTATACTCTCCAAAGCCACACTCGAAAATGTGTATGCAGCATTTGTGATGGCCAATGGAGCCCGAATGGAAGGCATAGAATCTGAAATATTCTTTACGTTCTTTGGGTTGGAAGCCATTCAAAAGAAGAAACTGGAGCACTTGCACGTTGCCACCGTTGGTAATCCGGCAATGCACATGCCAACCATGTTGGGTGGTTTACCAGGTGTTGAAGCATTGGCCTCCAACATGATGAAAAAAGAAATGGACAAATTGGATATGCCGCCAGTAGGTGAATTCTTGGAAATCCTATCGGACTCCGGATGTAAACTCTGGGCTTGTAAACTGGCAGTCGATATGTTCCATTTAGAAGAAAAAGACCTTATCGATGATTTGGATGGCATCCTTACCATTGGAGATTTCTACAGCAGGGCAGACCAAGATGGAACCCAACTGCTGTTCATATAAGAATATAGAAAAACAATACCTTTTTTATATTTAACGGGAACTGGCCAAAAGGTGCAACACTGTTCTAAACAAACAGGAACACTTTTTGGCCGGTTCTTTTTATATTTCTATTGGATTATTTAAAACGTTCCGCTACAATGTTAAATCCATCGTGATCAATTCCGTCTTTCCTCAAAGTATCAAAATCTTTTAAAATTATTGACTTGTAGCTTTCATTCTGATCATTCACTTTTTTAGAAAGTTCTTCGTAAAGCACCATGGCTTTATCCATATCAGATTTCAATAGATAGCTATGTGCCAAATTACAGCTCAAAGTCAGTAGTGGAATTTCAAGAATCGGTGCATCTAGTATTGTTTGTTCCGCTTTATCATATTCTTTAATCCTTAATTGAATCCAGCTCATATTTACATGGGCAAGGGCAAGTTCGTACTTAATACGATCATTGTTGGGATATTTGTTGAAACTATCTTTAAGGAGGTTCATGATTTCTTGTTGAAAGACCATTTTTTCTTCGGGATAAATGGTTTCATCTATTTGTTCTTTTAGATTGTTGGCCTTTCTTAAAACATGGTGCAAGGACAAATGGTCCTCATTGATTGTGGTAAAATAGTCCAAATAATGCTGGCTATCGTTTTTCATATTTTTGATGACCGCCAAGTTGTCCCCATATTTTTGCAATCGCGCTTCCACATCAGATAACAGCTCCAAAGCTTGAGTTTTGAAGGTAAAATCAAGCTTATCTTCCAACTGGGTTTGATAGAGCTCCACCAAATTCAATGCTGTAGCACAAAAATCAGCATCAAAATCTTCAGGTTCTTCGGCTGCCAATTTCCTTCTGATTTCCAACGCTTGACCAAAATAATCCATGGCGCCATCATACTTCCTCAATTCAAAATGGAACAAACCCAAATTGTGTAAACCCGTAGCCAAATAATGCGTAAACTCTTGAGGTCTTGCATCTGCCAGTTCGTTGTACCGATCCACAGCTTGACTTATGTTTTGAATGGCCTGGTCAAAATTCTCCATTTCGGAATGTACAATGCCCAAGCTGTTAAAGGTAGAAGCAACATAAGGCTGAAAGATATCAAAGTTGAGATCTGACAATTCCTGATAAGCTTTTAGGGCCAAACCATAATATTGCAAAGATTTTTCAGGTTCCTCCATCGAATTGAACGTCACCGCTAAATTATTAAGGACAGCTGCCAAATAAGGTTTCAAGGCATCATCCCCTTCCGCTATCAAGTTTTCAAAAAGGTTCTGAGCCTTCATATAATGAACCTTGGCATCGAACAGGTTAAACTCATCCGTATAAATATTGCCCAGTTGATAGTGGGCACTGGCCCGTAATCTCAAATAATCAGGCCCCTTCAGACTTTCATAAATCTTGATTGCCTCCTTATAATATTTTTTGGCGAAGTAATAATCTTTCTTTTTGGCATATACCTCTGCCAGGGCAAATTGGGTATTTGCCAAATGTGGACCATAATCCGATTCCCCGTCTTCAACCATTTCAGTATAAATGGCAAGGGCTTTTTTGTAATGGTCTATGGCCGTTGCCTTATCTGTTTCCGATTGTATGGCGGCAATATTATTTAAGATAGAGGCCATCTCTATCGAAGTTCCAAGATTGGTATTCCCTTCCATTAAAGTCAACGCATTTTCAAAAGCCTCAATGGCTTTGTTCGGATTTTTAGTTCTTTGATACAACCTTCCCAGAATATTGTTCAAGTGAAGTTGTTGCACGGGAGTTGTGGCCAATCGCAATGCCTCTTGGTAATTTTCAATGGACTTCTCAACCTCATTTTCGTGTAAAAGCACATTGGCGTTTTGTATCTGTTCTGCAAAGGAAAGTCTCATAGCTGTTTAATTTTTAGTTAAAATTCAGTGGGGACATTCTTGTGCTGCAAAGCATTTTCCTTGCAGATGTCCACATATTCCAATCTCGCCATCTCGCCATAATCGATATCCGGAAGGAAAAAGGTTTGCTTTTGCATGTCCAACAACCTATATTTTTGATTTTTCAATCTATGGATTAAGTACAGTACGGCCAGCTCATCGGCCCCGTGAACGGTAGAAAACAAATATTCACAAAAAAACAGTTTTCCAATAGCTACCCCAAACAATCCCCCTACCAATTTTCCGTCTTTCCAAACTTCTACGGAGTGGGCTTTTTTCATGGAATGCAATTCGGTAAATATGCGAACCATTCGCTCCGTCAACCATCTGTTGTCCATTTGTCCATCTATATTATACACATGCTGACAGCCCCGCAAGACTTGTTCAAAATCGGTATCGACTGTTACCGTGAATTCATTATTTAAAGATTCCCATCGTGATTCGGGTATTTCAAAACCTTCTGGCTTCACCACAATTCTAGGGTCGGGCGACCACCATTTAATATGTTTTAGGGGGTAATGCCAATAAAAAATTCCGCTGTTATATGCCAAGAGCAAACGCTCAATGGACATAGTGCCTCCAACAGCCAATAACCCCTCTATATCAGCAAAATAAGCAGGCGGGAAAGTGGTATCGTCCTTTTTGAGTTCAAAGTATGGCACCTCATTATAATTAACCGGAACTTTCCGGAAGTTGATTCAAATCGTCCAATTCTCCCAATTGGGAAAGCACTTCAAATGTCTTTTTTGCTTCTTCTTCGTCAACCACGCTAATGGCTGCACCCACATGCACCATAACATAATCGTTCACTTTTGCTTCAGGAACCAATGCAAGGCTCACGTCTTTCTTCACTCCTCCGAAAGAGACTTTTCCCATCCGGAAGGTTTCATCCAGTGCAGCAGTTATTTCCAATAATTTTCCTGGTATGGCCAAACACATAATTTCTTGTTTTTACTGATTCTCCGGAATCAGTTTTACATTTTTCTCCAACCACTCATACCATTGCTCCATACCGGTTCCTTTGGTAGCAGAAACTTCAAAGAACACCAAATTTGGATTCACCTGTAAAGCATTCTTTTTTAACTCCCCAATATTGGTATCCAAATAAGGCGCAAGGTCAATTTTATTGATGATGCAGATATCTGAAGTGTGAAACATATCAGGATACTTTATGGGTTTGTCGTCGCCCTCCGTAGTGCTCACGATGACCACTCGTTTGTGCTCACCCAAGTTGAACATGGACGGACACACTAGATTCCCCACATTTTCAATCATCAAGACTGAATCGTTTTCAATATTCAATTTCTTGACGGCATCATGAATCATGTCACTTTCCAGATGGCATCCCTTTCCTGTATTTATCTGAATTACAGGGACATCTAAAGCCGCAATCCGATTCGCATCGTTTAAGGTTTGTTGATCACCTTCTATTACATAAAATGGGATTTTATCCTTAAGATCTTTCAATGTACGTTCCAAAATGGAGGTCTTTCCTGAACCGGGCGAGCTTACCAGATTGAGGGCGAAAATATCCTTGGCATCAAAATACCCCCTGTTTCTTGCCGCCATAATTTCATTTTGCTGTAAAATGTCCCGTTCCACTTCCAAAACCGTTTTCTGATGATGGTCATGTCCATGGGAATGGTCATGATGATGGTGATGATGACCGTTATGGTCGTGATCATGATGATGCCCATGTGAATGATCATGAGTGTGACTGTGCCCATGGGAATGATGTTCCCCATGCTCATGGCTATGTTTTTCTTTGCCAATTGTTGGGGACAAAATTTTTGGCCCGTTTTCTTCGCTACCGCATCCGCATGTTCCGCACATAATTGTATTTTTTAATTTAAACTACTTCAAGGGCCTTGACCCTTAATTCTTTGCCTTGTATTATCCCTTTTAAATTACTGCCACATTTTGGGCACGAATCATAAAAATGTTGAATCTCAAAAACTGCATCACAATCTGCGCATTTGCCCAAACCTTCTTTCACATCGATTTTTCTTTCGGCCTCTTCGAGTACCGTATTCTTAACTGCAGCGGGCCATACAAAGTCCAACGATTCAAACTCAACACCGGCAAGTTTTCCAATTTCAAGTTCAATCAAAGTAACCTTCTTCGCCTTGGCCTTTTTGGTTTCGTCCTCGGCGATTTTCACGATTCCCATTGCTACAGAGAGTTCATGCATCTGGTTCTTTTTTAGCTTTTGATTATAAGCAACATAAGACACAATATTATTCAAAATTGATTTTCAATAACATGACAATTGTCATTTCCAAGGCATTGATTATTAGGTACTTTTAGTGCTAAACCCTTTAAAATGAAAATTTAGGTTTAAATAATTGGGCCATGGCAACAGAAAAATCAGTAAAAGAAACCTATTACGAAAGCATTATAAAACAGGGATATAGCAGAAGGGACTTTATGAAGTTTGCCACCTATATCGCTGCTTATATGGGCTTGGAAACTTCAATGATCGGTCAAGTGGCCAAATCCTTGGAGAACACGTACCGAATTCCTGTTATCTGGGAACATTACCAAGAATGCACTTGCTGCAGTGAATCGTTTATTAGATCTGACCACCCGATTGTTTCAGATATAATTCTTGATAAAATTTCCTTGGATTACACACTAACCTTAATGGCTGCCTCCGGGCATCAGGCCGAAGCCGCCAAACAGGCTACGATGGATAAATACAAAGGGGAATACATCCTTTGTGTCGAAGGTTCCGTTCCACTAGGCGATGATGGTAATTATTGCTGTATTGCCGGTAGGTCCGCTAAAGACCTTTTAATCGAGGCTGCAGAAGGAGCCAAAGCGATTATTGCCTGGGGAAGCTGCGCTTCCAACGGATGTGTTCAAGCCGCATATCCTAACCCTACTGAGGCCACTCCAATACACAAAATCATAAAGAACAAGCCTATCATTAGAGTTCCCGGCTGTCCTCCAATTGGTGAAGTCATGGCCGGTATCATAGTACACATGATCACCTTTGGCCGTTTACCAGAATTGGATGGATTGGGCAGGCCCAAGGCATTCTATTCCAAAAGAGTACATGATTCCTGCTATAGAAGACCTTATTACGATGCCGGTCTTTTTGCCGAGACCTTTGATGACCAAAATGCCAAAGATGGCTATTGCTTGTACAAAGTAGGTTGCCGTGGCCCAATGACCTATAACTCCTGTGGTACCATTAAATGGAACAATGGGGTTAGTTACCCTATCCAATCAGGACATGGCTGTATTGGTTGTAGCGAAGAAGATTTTTGGGACAATGGTCCATTTTACGAACGATTGACCGGTTTGGCCGGATTTGGCATCGAAAGTACTGCGGACACCATTGGTAAAGTTGCCGCAGGTGTTGTTGCTGGTGGATTGGCCGTACATGCCGTTGCCGCCAACATTTCCAAAAGGAAAGAACTCCGAAGCCGCACTGACCGTGGCAAGCAAAATGAAAAGAAACTAGATTCTTAATAAAAGTATCATGGCAAATAGAATAGTAGTAGATCCCATTACCAGGATTGAAGGGCACTTAAGAATTGAGGTAGAGGTAAAAGATGGTAAGATTACCGACGCCTATAGCTCCAGCCCAATGGTTCGGGGTCTTGAAAACATAGTCAAAGGAAGAGACCCAAGGGATGTTTGGGCATTTGTTCAGCGTGCCTGTGGGGTATGTACCACCATACACGCATTGGCCTCTGTACGATCGGTGGAGGATTCTTTGGGGATTGAGGTCCCCCCCAATGCCGAAATGGTTCGGAACATTATGGAAGGTGCTCTTTATATGCACGACCATACCGTACATTTTTATCATCTTCATGCGTTGGATTGGGTAGATGTGGTCAATGCCTTAAAAGCAGACCCCGCCGAAACCTCCAAACTGGCCCAAAGCATCTCGAACTGGCCCAAAAGTTCACCGGGGTATTTTTCCGATATCAAAAAAAGAATCACAAAGTTTGTTGAAAGTGGGCAACTGGGAATATTTGCAAACGGTTATTGGGGCCATCCCCAAATGAAATTGCCCCCAGAAGTTAACCTTTTGGCAGTTGCCCACTATCTAGAAGCATTGGAATGGCAAAAAGAAATTGTCAAGGTCCACACCATTTTCGGAGGTAAAAATCCACACCCTAACTACTTGGTAGGCGGTATGGCCTGTGCCATCAATACCGAAAGCCCAGGCGGAATAAATGCTGAACGATTGGCATATGTGGGACGATTACTGGAAGAAGGAAAACAATTTATTGAACAGGTCTACATTCCCGATTTATTGGCCATTGCATCTTTCTACAAAGATTGGGGCGCTATCGGAAAAGGATTTGGCAACTATATGTCCTATGGTGATTTCCCAACCAATGGTTACGGAGACATTTCATCTTTCAAGTTTCAACAAGGGATTATATTGGACAGGGATTTATCCAAAGTCTACGATGTAGACCATAGAAATGATGATATCACAGAATTCATAAACAATTCTTGGTATGACGAATATTCCGAAGGGAAAGACCATGGAAAACACCCATGGGACGGTGAGACCAACATCAACTACTCGGGTCCCAAACCGCCTTATGACCAATTGGATGTAAGTCAAAAATACAGCTTCATTAAAACACCACGCTGGAGAGGTAAACCCATGGAGGTTGGACCCCTATCCAGATTATTGGTGGGCTATGCCCGCGGCAATAAAGAAATCCAAGAAGCTGTAAATGGTGCTTTAGGTCATTTAGATGTTCCTGTGGAGGCACTGTTCTCCACTTTGGGAAGAACAGCTGCAAGGGGTATTGAAACACAATTGGTCGCGAATTGGACCATGGAGTTTTATGACACTTTATTACAAAATATCAAAAATGGGGACTCCCGCATGGCCAATATGGACAAATGGGAGCCTGAATCATGGCCGAGCGAATCAAAAGGAGTCGGTTTTGCCGAAGCTCCAAGAGGTGCCCTTGGTCATTGGATTCAAATAAAGGATGGTAAAACGGAAAATTACCAATTAGTGGTTCCCTCAACTTGGAATGCATCTCCCCGAGATCCAAAAGGACAGCGTTCCGCCTATGAATCCACCTTATTGGGTACTCCTGTTGCAGACCCGGAATTGCCACTGGAAATCATACGTACCATCCATTCATTTGACCCCTGCATTGCCTGTGCAGTCCATTTGTATGATGAGCACGGCAAGCATATTTCTCAAGTACAGAACGTTTCGAGCTGCGAAATCTAGAAAATGATAGGCCATGGAAACACGAAAATTTAGACGAGTATATGTTTGGGAGCTTCCAGTTCGGTTTTTCCACTGGATCAATGTACTGTCCATTATCATATTAGCCGTTACAGGGTTTATCATTGCAGATCCACCTGCGATATTATCGAACAAAGAAGCCAGTGATTTTTACTGGTTTGGCACTGTTCGTTTTATTCATTTTGCAACGGCCTATGTTTTCTTTTTCAATATGATCCTTAGAATCTACTGGTCGTTTGTAGGTAACAAGTTTTCCAGCTGGCGTGCCTTTTGGCCCTTCAGCAAGAAAATGTGGCACAACTTTTTGCATGTTATCAAAGTGGATGTATTTCTGGCCAACGAAAAAAAACCGGATATTAGAGATATCAGTATAGGTCACAACAGCGTGGCCGCTTTCTCTTATGTAATGCTATTTTTATTGGCCTTGGTACAGGTGTTTACCGGGTTTGGACTTTATTCCTCCACCGCAAGTTGGTGGTTACCTAAAATGTTCAGTTGGGTCGTGCCATTTTTAGGAGGAGATTTTATAGTACGAACCATCCATCACACAACAACATGGCTCTTTATCCTTTTCACCCTCATCCATGTCTATCTTGTTTTCTATCATGATTGGCTAGAGGGAAGAGGCGAAGTATCCTCCATGTTCGGAGGTTACAAGTTCGTATGTGACGAACGACTTAAAAAATTAGAGGAAGAGAAAGAAATAGAAAAGCCTGTTGATAAAGAGGAGTTGGAAATCATAGAATAAAAAAATGGCGCAATCAACACAAACCAAATCTTATTTGGATAAAAAACCTATTGCTATTAGCAGTGATGCCTTTTTCTTTGAAAAAGACAAATCAAGGAGTATTTTGGTTTTGGGGGTGGGCAACTTCTTAATGGGAGACGAAGGTGTTGGGGTACATTTGATTCAAGAAATGGACAAATTGGAGTTGCCCCCCCATGTTGATATCCTCGATGGTGGAACCGGAGGTTTTTTACTGCTCAATTGTTTTGAAAGTTATAACAAGATAATCTTTGTTGATGCTACCATGGATGGCAAAGAAGAGGGAACCGTTTCCCTTATCCGTCCAAAATTCGCAAGTGACTTTCCATCTGCTTTAAGCGTTCATGATGTTGGTTTAAAAGATATGATTGAAGCGGTTTACCTTATGGAAAACCAACCGGACCTCTATCTCTTTACCATATCCATTGAACAAGTTGTTCCGATGACCACCGAATTGGCACCCAAAGTAAAAAAAGCAATACCTAAGGCCATTGAACAAATCATAAGTCTGAGCAAGACTTTACACGAACAAATTTCATAAGGTGCCCAAAACCTACAAAATATTGGTAACCGGTCGAGTGCAAGGGGTTGGGTTTAGACCCCATGTCTTCAAATTGGCCAATACATTCCAATTACTGGGCACTGTATCCAATAATGAGGAAGGCGTTATAATCTACCTTACCGGTGAACCTGATGTGGTCGGTCCTTTTTATGAATCATTGACAAGCAATCCTCCAAAAGCGTCAAAAATAAAGGAGCATCATCTCCATGAAACAGACTATCAAAATTTTGATGGATTTTCAATTGTTCCTTCCATAAAATCAGGAAAATTAAACTTACAACTAACGCCCGATTTTGCTATTTGTGATGATTGTAAAAAAGAAGTCGCTGATGAAGACAATAGACGTTACCACTACCCTTTTACAACCTGCGTGAATTGTGGTCCGAGATGGGCCATAACCAATTCGTTTCCGTTTGAGCGAAACCATACGAACTTGGAATCGTTCGAAATGTGCAATACTTGCGCAAACGAATACAAAAATCCAGCGGACAGGCGATTCCATTCGCAAACCAACACCTGTTCCGATTGTGGGATTGAACTAAAGCTCTCCTCCGCAGATGGTAGGCCGATTTCAACAGACCATATTTTAAAAAAAACTGCGGAACTGATCAAAGCAGGCAACATCTTGGCCATTAAAAATACCAGCGGGTATTTGCTGTGTTGCGATGCGAACAATCCAGAAGTGATCAAAAAACTACGGGATAGAAAAAACCGACCCACGAAACCGTTTGCCATTCTATATTCTTCATTGTCTTTGCTAAAACAGCATTTAAATATCAAGGCGATTCAAGAGAAAACACTGACCTCTCCTGAAGGCCCCATCGTGATAATTCCCAAAAACGATTTCAAAGGCAGTTTGGCTTTGGATGAACTTGCCCCCAATCTTAATCAACTGGGTATTATGCTCCCCTACTCTGGCATTTTGCAGTTGTTTGCTACTGAACTGCAGATCCCAATCGTTGCGACCAGTGGCAATATACATGCATCCCCAATTATCAGTGAGGTGGAAATGGCACATGAGGAGTTATACCAAGTTGCCGATTATTTTTTGGACCATGATTTAAAAATCACTAATCCACAAGATGATTCCGTAATCAAGTTTAGTGCTCGGTACAATGAAAAAATCATCTTCAGAAGATCAAGAGGACTCAGCCCCAATTTTGATACCGATATCGATACCGATAAAAAAATTATGGCCATGGGCGGTCACCTGAAAAGCACCATTGCTTTTTTGCCCAACGATTATTTGTACATCAGTCAATATTTGGGAAACCTGGACCATTTTGATGTCGTTGAACGCTATATAAAAACCACAGAAAGATTTATGCAACTGTTTGAAGCATCACCAGAAGTCCTTTTGGCAGACAAACATCCGGGGTACAACAGCACCCGATATGGCATAGAGCTTGCCAACAAATTAAAGGTGGATTTTTACCAAGTTCAGCATCACAAAGCTCATTTTGCCTCTGTCTTGGGAGAGCATGCGCTTTTTGATAAAAAATCGGCCATTATGGGCGTAGTTTGGGATGGAACCGGTTTTGGGGATGATTCGCAGATTTGGGGCGGTGAGTTTTTCAACTATCAAAATGGGGAAATGGAACGCGTAGGGCATTTTGACTATTACGATTGGTTGGCCGGGGACAAAATGGCCAAAGAACCTAGATTATCATTTTTCTCTTTGGCAAATGATACAATGCAGGATAAAATCAGTCAAATATTTTCAGAAGAAGAAATGGCGATTTATCACCATTTAAAGAAAAAAGAATCCCTAAAAACCTCATCGGTGGGCCGACTTTTTGACGCTGTCGCATCGCTTCTAAACCTTTGCGATTTTAATACCTATGAAGGCGAGGCCGCCATTCTTTTGGAAAATCAAATTGGGGATTATGAACTTGAAAATTGCAAAACCTACGTATCAGAAATCGTAAATGGAATGGTCCCCACAAAGAAGCTCTTCAATAATCTTTATATCGATTTTAAAAAAGGGATTGAGAAGGATGAAATCATAGTGAATTTTCTATTCACCTTGGCAACTATAGTCATTAAAATGGCAGAACAATTGAACATCAAGGAGATTGCCATGAGCGGTGGTGTATTTCAAAACACCGTTTTGGTAGATATGATAAAAGAAATATCAGAGGACAATTACAAGCTATATTTTAATCGTAACTTAAGTCCTAACGATGAAAACATTTCTTTCGGGCAACTTATGTACCATCAACACATAAAAAATTGAAAGATGAAGTATTTGAGCGAATATAGAAACCTGGAGGCGACCAAACAATATTTGGACCTTATCGAGAAAACCGCCACCCAAACATGGAACATCATGGAAATCTGTGGTGGGCAGACGCATGGATTGGTAAAAAATGGCATCATTAACCTGCTGCCAGAAAACGTCCGAATGATACATGGTCCGGGTTGTCCTGTTTGCGTTACCCCCCTCAACTTGATAGACAAGGCCATTGAATTACTTGAAAAAGGGGTTATTGTTTGCTCGTTCGGTGATATGGTACGTGTGCCGGGCAGCAAAAAAAGTCTTTTGGAAGCCAAAGCAAATGGTGGCGACCTCCGCATCCTATATTCTCCATTGGAAGCTGTAAATATTGCCAAACAAAACCCGGATAAAGAAGTGGTGTTTTTTGCGGTTGGGTTTGAAACTACGGCACCGGCCAACGCCCTTTCGGTTTTGCATGCCAAAAAGGAAAACGTTACCAATTATTCCATTTTGGTTTCCCATGTACTTGTTCCCCCGGCCATGGAAGGAATTTTAGATGACGAACTGTGCACAATAGATGCATTTCTTGGCGCAGGTCATGTTTGTGCCATAATGGGAATGAAAGAATATTACCCATTGGTTGAAAAATATAAAATACCCATTGTCATTACCGGGTTTGAGCCCTTAGATCTTGTACAAGGAATCTATATGGCCTTGTTACAACTGGAAAAAGGTGAGTACAAATTGGAAAACCAATATTCCCGAGTGGTAAAGGAAGAAGGAAATGTTGAAGCAAAAAAAATGATGGAAGCTGTTTTTGAAATAGCAGATAGGGAATGGAGGGGTATTGGTTCCATACCGGACAGCGGTTACCGCCTTAAAAAAGAGTTCCTTGATTTTGATGCTGAAACCAAATTTAAAATCAGTTCCATAACAACTCCGGAAAATTCAGCTTGTATTGCTGGTCAGATTCTGAAGGGCATCAAAAAACCGCACCAATGCGAACAATTTGGAAAGGCTTGCACCCCCTCCAACCCCTTGGGAGCACCCATGGTGTCATCTGAAGGTGCCTGTGCCGCTTATTATCATTTTTCAAACGACTTAATCACATCCTAACCATGAGCAATAAAGATATTGGATACGATACCATCAACTTGGGACACGGAAGCGGGGGATTAATGACCCGCGATTTGTTGGACCATATCATTTTTGAAACTTTCAGCAATCCCTATCTGGACCAAAAACATGATGGTTCCATTATCAAAGTAGATGGTGAAATGGCCATTTCCACAGATAGCTTTGTAGTATCTCCCATATTTTTCAAAGGCGGGAACATTGGTGAGCTAGCCGTAAATGGGACCGTGAACGATGTGGCCATGTGCGGTGCGAATCCCAAATTCCTTTCCTTGGCTTTTGTTGTTGAAGAAGGCTTGCCCATGGGGGATTTTATAAAAATCGTGAAATCCATAAAAGAAACCGCAGATCGGGCCGGTGTACAGATCATTACTGGAGACACCAAGGTTGTGGAACGTGGTAAAGGCGATAAAATCTTCATCAATACCACGGGATTTGGAAAGGTGCACCCCGAAGCACATATCTCTCCATATAAAATAAAGGCAGGAGATAAAATTATCATCAGTGGCCCTGTTGCACAGCACGGAATGGCCATTATGTCGCAACGGGATGGCCTTGAATTTGAATCGACCATTGAAAGCGATACTACTAACCTCAACTTTTTGGTAAATGATCTTTTGGATGGCTTTGGAGATAAAATCCATTTGTTCCGAGATCCGACTCGAGGCGGATTGGCCAGTGTACTTTCAGAAATAGCCAGTGATACCGAATTGGGAATTTCCATCAAAGAAACCGAAATACCTTTGGATGATCAAGTGGCAGCAGCTTGTGAAATTTTGGGTCTGGACCCTTTGTTTGTTGCCAATGAAGGCATTTTCGTGACTATTGTCGATGCAGAAGTGGCTGATGCTGTTCTCGAATTGATGAAAAAAGATAAAAAAGGGGCAAGAGCTGCATGTATCGGTGAATTCACCCAAGAACATCCCAAAAAAGTAGTAATGCACAGTGTTATCGGAGGAAAGCGAATGGTTACTCCAATGATTGGGGAACAATTGCCCCGAATCTGTTAAGTGCTAAAAATCCAATAAATCCCGATGACAATGGCAAAGAGGCCACCTGCCATTCGGATACCGTTGAAAAACATATCGCTATGTCCATTTTTGGCAATGGACGACACCTTACCAATGACGAAGGCAAACGTAACCATCGCAACAAGTATCCCAGCTCCAAAACCAATGACATAAGCTATCGAGTCAGATTGTGTTTCAAAACCTAAAACTGGCAAAAACAATAAAAAATGCGAAATACCGGCCAAACCATGCAATATACCCACAGAGAAAGATGCCAAATTGTTCTGTCTCAATTTCTCATTATGTACATGGTGATGGGAACTGTTATGTTCATGTTGGTGTTCATGGGAATGTATTACAGGTGAATTTTCTGCATGGACGTGTAAATGCTTGTGGTGTTTTCTCTTTTTGAAGATTCTGTACAAAGCCCAAAAACCAATTCCTATCAATACCAAGCCTACCAATTGCTCGCTGTAATTAGAAATCTCATCAACTGGAATAATTTCCCTGAATATGGCGAACAGCAAACCAATGGCCATCATTCCCACTAGGTGTCCAATGCCCCAAAAAAGTCCAATTTTCCAGGCCTTTCGTTTTGACTCTATGGCAAACGGAGCTACTGCCGCCAAATGATCCGGACCGGCAATAACATGAAGAATGGAAGCGATTAGCCCAGCAGTCAGAGGAAAGGTGGTTAACATCATTATTCTTGGAATAGCTGTAGTAAATCTACAAATTTTGCAGGTTACTTTTGTTTCGTTGATAAGGCTTTATTACAGATTGTTATATCCGAATAGCGTCGTCAAAAGAATGAGTAACTTCAAATTCAAAAATCATCTATCCAGTCAAACTTCTTCTTGATTATTTCTTCCTTTTTTTCTTCCAGGTAATTCAAAAAGGCGACTGCAGCTGGCGAGAGATTTTTTGACTTTAACCAGATTAGGTTCCAAGTGGTGGTTATGGGTAAGCCCTTTACTGGGATTATCTTCAAATCCTTGTTCAACAACTCATTTTTTATGCCTATTAGCGGCATTATTGAACAACCGAGTCCAGATACTACCGCTTGCTTGACTGCTTCATTGGAGGTCAACTCCATTTTCTTGTTTACCTTAAAATTGTTTTGTTCTATAAACCCCTCCATTGCATTTCGTGTAGCAGAGCCCGGTTCCCGATAAATCAAGGGTATTTGTTCGAACAATTTTTTTTTGGTCGGGTTTTTCGACAATTCTCTATTGTAATCGCATACATAAATTAATTTATTGGGCATCAATTCCACTCCCTGAACATTCAATTTATCGGGTAGGACGGAAACCAGGGCAAAATCAACTTCGTTAAGCTCCAAGCTTCTTACCACCTTGGTTTTGTTCGTAACATCCATCACAAGATCCACTCCACTGTTATCTTTCATAAAACCTGACATGAAATAAGGCATAACATATTTTCCTGTAGATACCACCGATATTTTCAGGCGTCCTGATAGCTTGCCCTGATAGGCCATTGTCCTATAGTTAATTTCTTGAACCTGATTTATGATTTTTTCGGCGGCTTGAGCAATTTCTTTGCCAAAATCAGTGATAAAAAGTCGCCTACCGACCACTTCGGTTAGTGGAATTGGAAACTGATCCTGAAAATTTTTAAGCTGGATAGATACGGCTGGTTGTGTTAAATGAAGCTCTTCCGAAGCCTTCGTAATACTCTGTAATTCAGTTATTTTAAGAAATATTTGAAGTTGGTGCAACGTATAATACATAAATATTTTTAATATATATTATTATAAATATAAATAAAAATTAATGATAAATATCTATAACCTTTGCAATCGAAATCATTGTTAAAACCAAAACATGGAAACAAAAGAATTAGCTGAAACCTTGATCGACAAACAAAAAATCCAATTAGTAGACGGAAAATTCACCCCGACCGAAGCTTCCGATGTTATTACATCTTTAATTGATGAAAAAATCAACTTCCACAAAATCCAAAGATTAAAGATTTGGGAAGGTAACCATCATGGCAAGACCAATTTACTGGACAACCGCATACAAGAATTGGAACTCGAAAAACAAACTGCAAGAGACATTGTAAACCAAGCAAGAACCAAAGGTAAAAATGTAACGATAAACGGCATTTTAGAAATTACGCTGGAAGATTGATAAATGACTATCCAGGAATAAATCTCCTGATGAATAAGCTATACTAAACCAAAACACAAATTCAATTTAATTTAATTTCTATGCAATCATCAAAAACAACAACAATAACCCTTGTAGGTGTACTATTGGTAGCATCTTTTATTGTGGTCTCTTATTGGAACGAATCCTTATTCCTAGATCGTATTTTATTGTGCAGCTTTATTCTAGGCGTTGCTCTATTGGCAAATCTGCGAAGTGGAGTTCGAAGAGTTATCCCCGAAGAAGAAAAAAAGAATCTATAATTCTTTAAAACCACCGAGATAATGGCACCAATAACGAGCACCATCAAAATCTCTTCAAAAAAAACTGATATTACCGGGACAATCCCGGTTTTATTTTGGGTAATTTTTTTGGCCAATCTGATTTTTACCATCTCTTTTTACCCAAATATTCCCGATTGGCGATGGGAAAATCTATTTAGAATAAACGGGTTTACTTCATTGTTATGGACCACCGTAACGTTTTTTAGTGCAATAATCGGTAGTTATGCAAACTCGTATTTTAAGGACAGTGACCAAAAATCCAAGTTTATGATATTGTCCCTTGGATTTACCCTGGGAGTAATGCTTTTTGTAATATCCGAGCACCTTGTTTTATTGTTGCTGAGTTGGTTGCTCATGGGCACCATCATGTCTGGATTGATAGGTCTGGATTCCAATTGGGGAGATGCACGGGAAGCCAAACGATTTACGAGGCAATACTTCATCATCGGTAGTATTTTTTTAAGTATAGGCCTGCTGTTACCGGCATCCTATAACAATACAATTACGATAAGCGGATGGGTCGCTTCCATAGCGCAAGCACCAAGCTATATTAAAGTCATTTCGGCCTTATGCATCATTATGGCTGCACTGATACAATCAGCTATATTTCCGTTCCACAAATGGTTGCTTTCCGCGATGACCGCACCCACGCCTGCTTCTGCACTAATGCATGCCGGTTTTGTAAATGGTTCCGGTATATTACTGACCTTGTTCGCCCCTTTACTGATTGCTTCCAATACATTGGAAATACTTCTGGTTGTTGGTGGGCTGACAGCTATACTGGCGCAATTCACCAAATTGATTCAAGTCAATGTAAAGCAACGCTTAGCATGTTCTACCATTGCCCAGATGGGTTTTATGATCATGCAATGCGGACTGGGCTTTTTCAACGCAGCGATTGCCCATTTGATTCTGCACGGGTTTTACAAAGCCTATCTTTTTCTTTCATCCGGTGAAGAAATTGAACAATCAAGACCCAGTGAGCCACCAGTAATCCGAATAAAATGGTTGCAGGCACTTGTTGTGTTATTCTTCAGCATATTGGGCGCGTACCTCTTTGTCCTGTTCACTGGTAAGGGAATGCATTTGGATAGCGGTATCTTCCTTACCCTTATTGTATCCATTACGGTGGGACAAGCCACTTATAATATCGTAAAGCATAATCCCCTTTCAGGAATTCAGAGAATGATACTGCCACCTGTTCTTTTCATCTCAGGTATTGGTGTGTATTCGCTGATCTACAATGGGGTTACTGCACTTATGGTAGACATGCCTCTAGTGGCTTCGCCTACGGAGCTATCAACAACTCAAATTGTTTTTGGGATTGTGTTCTTGGTTGGCTTCTTTATGATGAAACTTGGCATCTATCGCAAAATTCCGTGGATATATGTCAAATTGCTCAACCTATCACAGCCCAAAAATCGCACAATTTTAATGTATAAATCCAAATTTCAATGAAGCTAATAAATCTGAAACATCATATTGATAAAGCCTCCAAGGTTATTGGAAACACTTGGCCTCTTTATTCCTTTGTGACATCCAATCCACTAAGTGGCTACGAACAATTACCATTTTCAGAAGCTGTTAATCAAGCAAAGCAAATATTGAATGCCAGGGTATATCCAAAGGCCTCTATTTATCGTAAGGCTTGGGAAACTGGGGAGATTGAAAAAGTCGAACTCATCCAAACGTTAAAAGAAAATGGATTTGAGTCTTCACCAGAATCCTATTTGGAGCAAATGGAATCTGAAAGGCCCATCGAAACCAAAAACGAAAACCATGATTTAGACAGAATAATGGTGAAATGGTTGTCCGCCTTTATGGATGAAGGTTTGGCGGAATGGGAAATGCCCTTTAAAAAATCAGGTTTTTATAAGGCTTGGAGGCAATTGGCTCCCTATGATGCTGAAGTTGGAAAAATAAGCCGAAAGGATATTCCAAAAACCAGTGAAGAGGTACTTTCAGAGATATTATCAGGATATCCAGAACAGGAAGTCCATACTATTTTTACCTATCATTTGGCCGCCTTACCAGGTTGGACGGGTTACATTAAACATAGAAGCACACAAGCATGGCAAGAGGCATATCCTATTGAGCTTAAAGACTACCTAGCTGTTAGACTCTGGACTGCCAAGCAATTAAAAATGGAAGTTTTGCCCCCAGTTATTGGAAACAAAGGCAATTCGGAAATAGTGAAGTTACAATACCTTTGGCTTAAAGCTTGGGAACAAAGTTGGCAAAACCGACTAATGTCTCATCTTGAAAAGGAATCTATCGCTGTTCAAGAAGGTGAGCATTCAAATCAGACACCCGATGCCCAATTTGCCTTTTGTATCGACACCAGATCGGAACTAATCCGAAGGCACGTAGAATCTGCGGGAAATTATGAAACTTTTGGTTATGCTGGATTTTTTGGTATTGCAATGGATTATGAAAGCTCTACAGATGGTATTTCACATAAGTCGTGCCCTCCTATTGTAGACTCTTGTTATTCTGTTTCAGAAATTGCGCAAAACAATAAAAGCCAAGAGAAAAAAGTCCAAGACAGGAAAAATGAAGTGAGAAAATTTTGGAACTATTTTCTAAAGCGAATGAAGAATATGTTGCCCTCTACATTTGGTTTTGTAGAAGGTTCAGGCTTTTTCTATGGAATGCAACTACTCTTCAGAACCATAACTCCCGCACCACTTTACCGCTTTACTCAACGAAACAACTCCACCTATGAGTGTGTTTGCGAACCTGAAATTCTCAAATCAGGTGGGGAAGACCTGAATATTCCCGCAGAGGAAAAAGCAACGATCGTTAAGTCGGCTTTTGAATTGATGGGATGGAAACAGTTTGCTCCACTCATCTTATTTGTAGGTCATGGAAGTCATTCGGCAAACAACCCTTTTGGCTCCAGTTTGGATTGCGGTGCATGTGCTGCAAGTCCAGGAAGACATAATGCACGAATGCTTGCCAAATTGGCCAACGACCTCGAAGTAAGGCGGATTGTAAAAGAAAAGTTCCAAATAGAGATTCCGGAAACCACTTTTTTCCTGGGTGCCGAACACAACACAACAACAGATGAAATAGTGCTCTTTGATTCTAGCTTGCCCGAATCACACCAAAAACGAGTGAAAGCATTGAAAAAGAATCTACAAAAAGTACAAGAAACAGCTACGCAAGAAAGATTGGGAGCAACTAGAAACAGTCTCTCTCAAGCCCAAACCAATGCCAGCAACTGGGGAGAAACAAGACCTGAATGGGGATTGGCCAAAAATGCGAGTTTTATCATCGCACCAAGAAAAGCGACCCGAAACCTAGCACTTGATGGTCGCTCTTTTCTGCATTCCTATGATTGGAAAACCGACAAAGAAGGGCAGGTCCTGGAAACCATCATGCAAGGTCCCATGGTAGTTACACAATGGATAAACAACCATTACTACTTCTCCACGGTAGATAATGACAAATTTGGAGGGGGGACCAAGGTAACCCATAATATCACAGGTAAATTTGGAGTAGTCCAAGGAAACGGAGGCGATTTAAAAACAGGGCTTCCATGGGAGTCGCTTTATACTTCCAAGGATACACCCTACCACCCACCACTGCGTCTTTCTGTGATTATTCAAGCACCTTTGGACCAAGTCAAAACCATAATTGCCAAAAATGAAAGTTTAAAAGCATTGGCTGATAATGAATGGGTTTATTTAATAGTGATGGATCCATTGGAAGGAGGAACTTTCTATCGCTACGAAAGAAAAGTGGGATGGTCATCAACCTCTGATGAAAAGACTACGACCAAGAAAAAAACGCTCCGAAGAAACATGCCGGAAGAAGTTCTGGCATAACCGATTGTTCTTAATAAGTAGGAACAAGTTTGATTTGAACGTGAAACCTGTAAATTTTATTTACAGGTTTTTTGGTTTTAAAAATATCTAACTGTTTGAAAATAAAAGATATTGATTACACGTTGATGCCTATGGAAAGTCTTCCAAATTATGCAATGGCACGTTTGTTGTGTTTTACCATCTCCCAAAGCCTTACAATTATGAAAAACTTTAACCTTTTACTGCTTTCTGTAATCACTTGTAGTTTGGTTTCCTGTGCCAGTTCTGGATTTGTTTACCTTGATTACCCTCAAGAACCAGAGCTTATTTTACCAGAGGGAATGGAAGAAATAGCTGTAGTAAACCGTTCATTGACCAAAGAAGAGGACAAAAAAAATAAAACGTTGGAATCCATAGTTACAGGTGAAATCGCAGGTTCCGATAAATTAGCTTCCGATGAGGCTGTAAAAGGTTTCTTTGATGGACTGCAAAACAGTAATCGCCTGAAAGCCGTGATACCCCCAAATGTTCGCATTTATGGAACAGGAACAAGACAAACCCCTGAAATTTTAAGTTGGGACCAAGTAGATGAAATTTGTAAATCTACTAATGCGGATGCGCTGTTGGTATTGGAAAACTTTGACTCCAATTCGGATTTTGTGATAGCCAATGCGGTGAATCAGGTTACTTCGGTTTTAGAAACAGGAAGAACCAACACGCGATTTCCTCGACGTGCACGGGTCAACGTCAAAAGCTTTTGGAGGCTATATGATCCCTATAACAAAACCATCATAGACCAGTTTCAGCAGACTTATTTTATGGATTTTGACTTGTTCAGCGGAGCTGCGCCACTTTCCGCACTACCAGAAACAGCTTATGCCGCTGGAATTGATTACACTAACCGCTTTTTTACAAGCTATTACCGAGTCAGACGAGACATGTATAAAAAAGGCAAAGGAAGGGACAAAAACCAATTTGCTGCAGGCTGGAGAAGCAGCGAAGTAGCCAATTGGGACAATGCCATTAAAATATGGACCGATGTGGTCAATAATTATGGTAAATCTGCAGGAAGAGCAGCTCACAATATTGCTGTAGCCTACGAAGTAAAGGGAGAGACGGATTTGGCTTTGGAATGGGCTCAACGCGCCTATCAAGAGTTTGGAGATAAAATGGCACGTGACTACGCTAAGGTTTTACTGAACCGTAAACGACTGGTAGAATACTAAACCTAGATTTAGCAACAATGCTCAAAGTGTGTTACTTTGAAGATCAAATGTATTGAAAAAAGTTAACTTGAAAATTGGCTAACTTAGCAACCATATGAGTTCGCCAAATCCCATTTTAACGACCATCATATTTATATTTGCAGCACAGGCCATCATATTGGGTATTTTGTTACTCGCCAAACGTCCACGGAGCCAATCTCAAATCTTTTTATCGCTCCTTATTTTCTTTTTTGCATTAATGGCATTGAATATTGCCCTTGTAAATGTACTTAGCAGTTATAACATGATGGATACCTTTAGGTATGTTCAGCTTGAGCTGCTTTACGGCATAGGACCAGCACTTTACTTTTACACCAAAAGTATCACTGACAATGACTTCAAATTTTCAAAAAAAGATCTGATTCATTTTGTTCCGTTGCTATTGGAATTTATTTTTTATCGGACCGCTTTTTACAGATTGGGTGCCGATGGCCTGTATCAAACACAGCCTCACCCTTATACCAAATTCTATTTGGCAGAACAGTGGTTGGGCATTTTATCCATTACCATTTATAGCATCATATCACTTTTGGTCCTGTTCCGATATCAAATTTGGCTGAAACAGCGTTTTTCCAATCTGGAAAACAAGTCGCTGCATTGGTTAAAAGCCCCAATAATCATTTATTCAGTATTTTGGATAGGCTGGATGGTTTTGACCGAGATTGACCGTTTTGTTTTTGACAGGGATTTAAGGGATGCCTATTTCCTACCCACTTTTGTAGGGTTGGCCATTGTAACCTACTGGATTGGTTTTAAGGGTTACTTAAAAGCCCGTACAGAAACTTCGGGCTACTCCTCAAAAAAGAACATATCAGAAGATAACATACACAATCCCGCATGGGCAGAAAAAATAACCGAAGTAATGGAAAGCCAAAAGCCCTATTTGGATTCTGAACTGGATTTGACCAAATTATCGAAACTCGTAAACCTGAATCCAAAACAAGTTTCCCACACGATCAATCGCAGTTTTTCCAAAAACTTTTATGAGTATGTGAACAGCTATCGTGTTGAAGCATTTAAACAATTGGCAGCTAAACCCGAAAACAAAAAATTAACTCTGCTGGGCCTTGCTTTTGATTGTGGTTTTAAATCCAAATCCACTTTTAATGATGTTTTCAAAAAAACTACGGGAACAACACCTAGCGAATATGTGAATCAGCTCAAAAAAGAGTCCGAAAAGAAGCAGTCGGTCGCTTCGTAAGCACAATGAAACTAGTTTTGCGGAAAATTTAAATTTGATGAAAGCTATTTTTATATCCTACACCTCTTATCACAAGCTTTTGTTTGTTTTTGGCTTATTCTTCGGGCTAAACCTGCAAGCACAAGAACTTTTTTCCAGAAGTGACGTATTAGAAGATTTGGCGTTTTTAAAGGAATCCTTGGAAGAGACACATTACAACCTCTACGCCTATACCCCAAAACAAGAGTTTGATGAAAACTACAACCAAGTCAAAAATGAAATAAGGAAGGATAGTTTAAGTTTATTGGAGGTGACCTCTCTCTTCCAAAAAGTAATTTCAAAAGCAAAAAATGGCCATACCGAAATAGGGTTTCCCGGAAAATCCTATGGCGCTTATGCCAATGCTGGCGGCACCCTTTTTCCTTTGGAAATAGCCTTTGAAGATGGGAAATCCTTAATCCGAAAAAATTGGTCCAACAACGATGCTATTAAAGTTGGTGCTGAAATTCTTAGCATTAATAGTGTTTCGATGACGGAGGTTTTATCTGAAATACATCCTTTGATTTCCGCAGAACGCCTCTATTTTAAAAATGCCAAATTAGAGTTGTATTCTTTTCCAAGATATTACTGGCAGGTCTATGGTGAGCAAGAGCGTTTTGAGGTTGTGATCAGATCCGATGGTGCTATAAAATCCTATATGGTTGATGCAGTAGAGTTGATTGAGGGGTATGAAATGAAAAGGACCGAATTGATCAATTCTGAGAGAAAGTTGGAATTCATCGGAGCATCTGCCTATCTCAATCCTGGTGGTTTTGGTGGAGATGAAGCAAAATATCAAAAATTTATTGATTCGACATTCATCAAAATAAAAGAACGTAAGAGTACAAATTTAATCGTTGACCTAAGGAACAATCCTGGCGGTGATGATTCCTTTAGTAATTATTTGGTATCCTATTTTGCGGACAAACCTTTTAAATGGAATTCAAGTTTTAAATTGAAAACGAGTGCGTTTTTAAAGGAGCACACCCAAAAAAACTACGATACAACCAACGTATATTGGCAAAGTGCGCTCAACCATAAAAATGGTGAGGTTTACGAGTATGAATTCGGAAAATACGCCCCTCAACCCAAAACCCAAAGATTCTCGGGCAAGGTCTATGTATTGGTCAACCGCCAATCGCATTCTCAATCAACGGTAACGGCAGCACAAATCCAAGATTATAGTTTTGGAACCATTGTAGGGGAAGAAACTGGGGAATATGCTTCGCTTTATGCATCCATATTCCAATATAAACTACCTAAAACCCAGATTTCCGTACATGTATCCAAAGGAAAAATGGTCCGTGTCAATGGAAGCACCAAAGAAGAAGGTGTAATTCCTGATATTTATATCAAAGACCATTTGTTGGACGAAAAAGATGAAATCTTACAAGGGCTTTTACAGGTAATTACCAAAAAATAAAAAGTGATTACTTTGCTTATCCCTTTTTTCTGGATTTTTGATATAGAAAAGCCAATTCCCCCTAAAGCTCTCTGATTTTAATGTTTCGGAACCATGTTTCAAAATACCAGTATTGCAATGCTATTTTGCCTTCGGTGGTTTTACCGAACTCAGGGTATTTGGAAAAATGGGTCTCGGCAATTTTTTGTTCCCATTTGGGTGAACTCAAATCTTCCTCGGCCGTAAGGACACCATTTAAGTAGAATTCAATTTTACCATCCACCTGTTTTATCCGGGTTTTATTCCACTCCCCTTGTTTTACCTCTACCGTATTTTGTTGCGGCAAGAAAACATAAAGGCAACCTGGGCGCTTTTCGGGCACATCATAATCCATATGGTCCGCACCCAATATTTGATATTCCGGGCCACTTTGCCAAGCCGTAGGCACTTGCGGCAATTCCTGAACATTGATAAAAATTCCACTATTTCCATTTCCCGAAATCTTCCATTCCAACAAAAGCTCGTAATTGGAATAGGACTTATCGCTCACAAGGTCACCTGCTGTTAAGGATTCATTGTTGGCATTGCTATGAAGTTCACCATCAACAACCTCCCAAACCGAATCGGCATTTGGATTATTGTACAAATGCCATCCATCCATAGTTTCGCCATCAAACAGCAACTCCCAACCTTGCTCTTTTTCTACATCCAACAATTGGTTATGGGTAGCGTTTTCCACCGCGGCTTTTTTTGTTCGCCAGCTATCGGTTTCATCCTTCTTCTCACTTTTGCAGGACACCATTACCAATAGCGCTATAATGAATCCAGTGATTTTTGTATACATGTTCAAAGTAGTTTGTTTTTGTTGTGCAGTGGTTAAAGATAGAAAAAGTATGCGACCAAACTCTATCTCAGATATTCTATGAAAGCCTCTCAAGGTCAAGGTGACATAAGTCACTTTAAAAAAAAGTGGGTTTTTATAAATTGCAGTGTTTAATTTTTAGAACTATGAAAGGAAATTTTTCAGCTTTGATAAACAAAGACCAATTGACACTTATCGATTTTTCGGCCGAGTGGTGTGGTCCATGTAAGATGTTGGCTCCTATTTTAAAGCAGGTAAAAGACGAAATGGGCGATTCTTTAAAAATTGTAAAGATAGATGTCGATAAGAACCAAAACCTCGCCAATACGTACCAGGTTAGAGGTGTGCCCACTATGATATTCTTTAAGAATGGGGAACAACTCTGGAGAAAATCCGGAGTATTACAAAAAGGGGAAATTGTGCAATTGGCAAAGTCGTTTTTGTAAACTCCCCTACTATTCAAATAAATGAATGACCAAAAATGGCACTGTCGAATTAAAGGTCACTTTTTTGATAACAGGTTCACGTGTCAATCTTTGAAAGAAAGAGTGATCTTGATTGATCATTACTACCATATCAAGAGTTCTATCCATATCAACGACATTTTGAATGGTCTGGTTAACCGAAGTATCTTTTTCGACCTCCACAAACTCATAGTTGACCGATTTAAGGCGTTTTTCCAATGCAAGCTTGGAAGCCTTTTGCTTCGAAGTAAGCTCGTTCAAAGTTCCTACATGCGTAATCCACAGTTTAGCATTGAAATGTTCGGCTAAGTTCAACACTGGCTTTAATTCGTAGTTTTCAAAAAGATGTTCATAACCCGTTGCCAATAAGATGGCATCTATTTTTCCCTCTGGTCGATAATCATCAGGTACGGCTATAATCGGGCAGAAATCAATATCCTTGATTACATTATAGGTATTGCTTCCCATGAAAACTTCTTTTAATCCAGACGATCCCTTGGTACCCATTATGATGTAATCTATTTCTTCGTTATACACTGTTTTTCCTATGGCATTGACAAGGGTACCGGCAACAGAACGGATTATAAATGTATGTTCTGGGTTACTATCAAAACTTTTTATTTTCTCCAATTCCCTATTTAGTTCCCGTTGGGATTGTTCCTTGATTAGATTATATAGACGCGTATCGTTGGCACCGGCCATTTTTGTTGACAATCCTGATGCACCGACCTGATAAGAATTCAGAATAAAGAAATCACATGGAACATCTTTAAAAATGGTCAAAGCGTATTCAATGGCATTCCAAGAATTCTTGGAAAAATCCGTTGGCAATATGATTCGTTTCTTTTTCATTGTTCACCGATTTAAGTTTTGCATCACCATAAATGGTATTTTGATCTTCAGGCCAAGCAAATCTACCGTTGACCTGTATAGCATATCTTCAAAAAAGGAGTGTCTCGAATTCATCATTACGAGCATTCCGGATTCTTTCTTTTCTATCTGCTCCATAATAACCTCTGCTTTGTTTTTAATGGGAGCTGTCTCAAAATATAGATAGGGTTTGGTAAGAGTCTCCTCTAAAAACAATCTGTTATCCTCTTGTCTTGGACTGAGTTCATCAAAATCGGTAATGTACAAACAGTGGACCTTGGACTTAAATTTTCCGGCCAAATCACCCAAAAGCTTTAGTTCCCTTCGCTTGTAGGGAAGCAAATAATCTGTAGGGAACAGTATGGATTTGGGTTGTCTGTACTCAAAATCTTTAGGTATGGCAAGTACTGGGCACTTGACGTACTTAAAAATTTCGATGGTATAGCTCCCAAAAGTGGTTTTGTGGTTACTAGTCTCTCCCTTGGTGCCCATAATCACCAAATCGATGTTCATTTCGTCCACAAAATCATTAACGCCATCAACAAGATTGTCAAAACATGTAACGACCTCAAAATTATGCAAGGGGTTGGGTGGTTCACCGATAACAGTATCCAATAATTGGTACAGTTTTTTCTCCGTCTCCTCCTTCTTTTCTTGTTTTAATTTTTCTATATCTTCCTTTTCTGCCGTTTTATATTGCCCATAGACCTCTTCCGCATAAGCATGCAACACAAAAAAACAAGCCCGTTCACACTTAAAAAGTTCTTGTGCATATTGTAATGCGTGCAAGGCATTCTTAGAAAAATCGGTAGGAATCAATATGGTTTTCATGGCGGTCTCGCTTTTCTCAAAGATATATCCCAACAAGCTGGTAAAAAATGATATTGGTCAATCCATCTTTTTAAATAAAGAACTTGAAGTCAGTTTATCCATAAAAAAATGCCCCTTAAAAAGGGGCATTACTTTTATCATATTTTTTAATCGTATCATTTCCCGTTGAACCATATCATCACATAGATAACGATGGCTATGATGACAAGCGAAATAACAATATCCTTCCAATTGTAACTGCTTTTGTTCTTCTTTCTTTCTTCATCAGAAATGGTAGCATACGTAAGGTTCTTCAGTTTTTCGTCCGAAGGTGGTGCGGTAGCATAGCTCACGACCAATATCAGAATAATACAGAAAAGGAAGAACCATGCCGCGAAGGACAAAAAGTTCATATCGCCCAAAAGGAACCAGAAACTATCGGGATCTAATGAATCTTTCACTAGTTCCAAGATAATTCTCAAAGCGCCCACGATAAACCCAACGACCATGGTCACAAACGCACCTTGTGAATTAATCCGTTTATGGAAAATACCTAATAGGAACACTGCCGTAATTGGAGGTGCAATGTAAGATTGGACACTTTGTAGGTATTCATAAAGTACCCCAGAAATATTGGCCATTATAGGAATCCAAACAATACCAATAATCACAACGATCACCGTTGCTATCTGACCTGTCCTTACCAATTTTTTCTCTGGTGTGTTTGGCCTTAATTTTTTGTAGATATCTACTGTGAACAAGGTAGAACACGAATTAAATACGGATGCCAAGGAACTCATCAAGGCTGCCAATAGACCTGCCGCAACCAACCCTCTAAGTCCTGACGGCAATAAATTGCTCATCAAAACAGGGAATGCCTGGTCTGGACTATCCCAGTCTAATTCACCCCTCATTTTTAATGTAAGTGCAATTACACCTGGAATCAAGAATAAAAAAACGGGCAACAATTTCAACAAAGCTCCAAAAATTGTCCCTCTTCTACCTTCTTTTATGTTTTTAGCCGTCAATGCACGCTGAACAATGTATTGGTCGGTACACCAATACCAAATACCTGTAATGGTGCTCGCAATTAAAAGTGACGGCCATGGGAAATCGGGGTCAGATGCAGACCTCCACATGTTTAGGTACTCTGGGGTTACCGTTTGTTTCATACTCTCCCATCCACCTACATGATCTAGACCAATAAACGTCAGGGCCGCAGCTCCAACCACCAAAATAATGGCCTGTAGTGTTTCGGTATAAACCACGGCACGCATTCCTCCAAGCACCGTGTAAATTCCGGTCAGTACCACGGTCGCAATAGCCCCTGTCCAAAAATCGATGCCCAAGAGTGCGGAAACTACAATACCTCCTGCATAAATGGTCACGGAAATTTTGGTGAGCACATAGGCCACGATGGAGAATACGGAAAGAATCCATCTTGCCCTGGCATCAAAACGTTTTTCCAAGAACTCGGGCATGGTAAAAACTCCCGCCCGTGCATAAAAGGGCAGAAATACCCATCCCAAGATCAAAACCACCCAAGCCTGTATTTCATAGATGAGCATGGGCAAACGATCTCCAGCACCAGCTCCTGCCAGTCCCACAACATGCTCCGAACCAATATTGGAGGCAAAAATAGAGGCACCAACAACAAACCACCCTACGTTTCTACCGGCCAAAAAATAGTCTTCGGTATTGTTTTCCTTTTTCCGAATTACCCATAATGCAATTCCAAGAAGGACCAAAAAGTATAGGGATATTGCAATCCAATCAAAAGTATCCAGTGTCTGCATAATAGTTTTTTATTTGGTTGATAGTTTGAACATTGTCCGGGATGTATATGTTTCTCCGGGATTTAATCTAACAGAAGGGAAATCGGCTTGGTTCGGGCTATTTGGAAAATGTTGTGTTTCCAAACAAAATCCAGAACGTTGACCATAAGTCCCTCCACCTTTTGCAGGCAAAGTGCCATCCAAAAAGTTTCCGCTGTAAAATTGCATTCCTGGTTCATTGGTGTAAACTTCCATAAAGCGGCCTGTTTCTCCATGATATGCCGAGGCTACCATCCCAAAACCTTCTTCTCCTTTATTGAGTACCCAGCAATGATCATATCCCTTACCAAGTTTCAGTTGTTCGTTATCCGCTTCTATTTCCTTACCAATTAATTTTGACTCTTTAAAATCAAAAGGAGTGGAAGCAACAGGTCTCAACTCTCCAGTGGGAATCAGTCCCCCATCAACAGGCAAATAGGTATCTGCATTCAGATAAATTTCATGGTCCAAGATTTGCTCTGAAAGTTGGCCCGACAAGTTAAAATAACTATGTTGTGTTAAGTTAACCACGGTCGGCTTGTCCGTTACAGCCTCATATTGGATGTCCAATTCGTTGTTATCCGTGAGTGTGTACGTAACCTTTACATCCAATTTTCCGGGGTATCCTTCTTCCCCATCTTGACTGGTGTAGGTAAGTTCTATAACCGCACCCTCTTCCGTGTTTTTGGCAACACCGTTCCAAAGGACTTTGTCAAAACCCTTTTCTCCTCCATGGAGGTGGTTATCACCGTCATTTTTGGCCAATGTGTAGGTTTTACCTTCTAGGGCAAACTCACCATTGGCAATACGGTTGCCGTATCTACCAATAAGTGCTCCAAAGTAGGGGTTACCATCCAAATATGGTTCCAGGGATTCGAAGCCCAATACCACATCCTCATAAAGTCCATTTTTATCTGGAGCTGTCCAACGGGTTATGATACCACCATAGGTGATAACATCAACTTCCATTCCCGCTTCATTTTTTAGGGTGAACTTCTTCACTTTTGTACCATCTGGCATTTCGCCAAAGATGGTTTCCTCAATCGGATTTTGTTTGCTCTCGGTTTTTACAGTTTCCATTTCTGAATGGCTTTCTTTTTTGCTTTGCTTACAGCCTGTAACGATAAAGACCAAAAGTAAAACAGCGTAAAATATTGAAGGTTTGGTTATCCTCATCATCATAATTTTATGTTAGTTGATTACATGCCATGCTGAAACAACTGATAGTATGCTTCGTTGGCATGGAGTTGATCTTTAAATGCTCTAAGTTTTGTGTCCGAATCTATGACTAAAAGTTCTATTCCGAAAATATCGGCAAAATCTTCCATATATTCTGTGGTCAAAGCTTGTGTATAAACAGTATGGTGTGCTCCACCGGCATGAATCCATGCTGTTGCGGCAACATCCAAACTTGGTTTAGCATCCCATAGTACACGGGCAACCGGTAATTTTGGTAAATCGGCCATTGGTTCCACAGCTTCTACTTCGTTAACGATCAAACGGAATCTGTTCCCCATATCAATCAATGAAGCGTTCAATGCATCACCTGCTGGCGAATCAAAAACCAATCTTACAGGGTCTTCTTTACCTCCGATTCCCAAAGGATGTACTTCACAAGATGGATTTGCACTTGCAATCGAAGGACAAATCTCCAACATGTGGGACCCCAATACATAATCTTTTTGCGGAGTAAAGTGGTAGGTATAGTCTTCCATAAACGAGGTTCCACCTTCCAATCCTTCGGCCATTACCTTCATCGTTCTGGTAAGGGCTGCGGTTTTCCAATCACCTTCTCCACCAAAACCGTAACCATCTGACATCAAACGCTGTACTGCCAGACCTGGTAATTGTTTCAAAGCGCCAAGATTCTCGAAAGTATCGGTAAAGGCCTTGAACCCACCTTCATCCAAAAAAGTTCTAAGTCCCAGTTCTATTTTAGCTGAATCGATCAAAGATTGTCTTTGCGCTCCATTTTTCTGAAGAGATTCTGACAAATTGTAGCTGGCTTCGTATTCCTCAATCAATTGATCAACTGCTTTTTGGGCCAATCCAGCAATAATATTGGTAACGTCAGAGGAGTCGTAACCATTTACCGCTACACCAAAACGCATTTGGGCGGCAACCTTATCACCTTCGGTAACGGCAACCTCGCGCATATTATCCCCGATACGAGCAACTTTCATATGTTTCAGTTCATCAGCTCCAAGCGCTACGCGTGCCCAAATGGACAATTTGTTCTGTACGCGTTCATCTTTCCAATGACCTACCACAACCTTACGGTTTTTGCGCATTCTGGACATCATAAATCCAAACTCTCGGTCACCATGTGCCGATTGGTTCAGGTTCATAAAATCCATGTCAATACTATCCCATGGGATTTCCGCATTAAATTGGGTATGCAAATGGCATAATGGTTTACTTAATATCGTAAGACCTGCAATCCACATTTTTGCCGGAGAAAAGGTGTGCATCCAAGCCACTATTCCAATACATGAAGGATTATTACTGGCTTCACGACAAAGTGAAGTAATTTCTTGAGGGGTGGTAACTATGGGTTTAAAAACCAATGTAACCGGCAACTTATCCGCTGCATTCAATCCATCAACAATAGCTTTTGAATTGCTGGCCACTTGTTTTAAAGTCTCTGGCCCGTATAGATGTTGGCTTCCCGTGACAAACCAGATTTCTTTTTCGGATATTTTCATTGTACTGTAGTTGTTTATTGACCGTAATAGGCATTTTTACCATGCTTACGCTCGTAGTGTTTTTTTATTAGTGAATCTTTTAGTCTAGGAGCTTGCGGATTGATCTGCAATGTCAGATAGGCCATTTGGGCCACTGTTTCCAATACTTTGGTATTATATACCGCCTTAGCTGCATTTTTGCCCCATGCAAATGGGCCATGGTTACCGATCAGCACCATTTCGACCTCGTTGTAGTCCAAATTTCTTTCCTTGAAACAATCCAAGATTTGAATTCCTGTATTGTGTTCGTAGTTTCCTTCAATGAGTTCATCTGCCATGGGTGGCGCGCAAGGAATATCTTGTGTCAAGTGATCTGCATGTGTGGTTCCAAAAATTGGAATATCCTTTTGGGCCTGTGCCCAAGAAACAGAATACATGGCATGCGTATGGGCAACACCACCAATATTCGCCCAGTTTTTATAGAGATAACTATGGGTTTTTGTATCGGATGAAGGTCTAAGTTCACCTTCTACCACATTATTATCGTAATCCATAATCACGATATCTTCAGGTTTAAGAGTTTCGTAAGGTACGCCACTGGGTTTTATGGCAAAAACAGCATTATCCCTGTCCACAGCACTCACATTACCGAAGGTATATATAACCAGTCCCAAGGCATTGAGTTCCATGTTGGCCTCATAGCATTCTTCTTTGAGCGATTTATATTTTGAGCTCATCCTTATTTATTTTTATTGGTTTGTTCTTCCACAAAACTTCCAAGTTGTTTGTATTCTTCCAGTAATTTGGCATATACTTCCACTTGTGAAGATTGCGGGAAATATTCTGCTTCAAAATCACTTCCCATTACTTTACTGGCCTCAATCACATTTTCGTAGATTCCTGAGGCTACAGCGGCATAAATTGCCGCACCCAAAGCAGGTGCCTGGTCCGATTCCGCCACTTTAATGGGCATGTTCAATACATTGGCCAATGTCTGCATAATAAAAGGCGATTTTCTAGCCACTCCGCCAATGCCGATTACAGTTTCGATTTTTACTCCTTCCTCCTCAAAACGATCTACGATCATTTTGGCTCCAAAGCAAATCGCGTTCACTAAGGATTTAAAAATATGTGGTGCCTTGGTTCCCAAAGAGATTCCAGAAATAGCACTTTTTAATTCTTGGTTGGCATCCGGAGTTCTTCTTCCATTTACCCAATCCAAGGCTACCGGCACGGATTCAGAAAGAGGAATACCCTCTGCTTGTTCGGCCAAAGCTCTAATAAATTTTGATTCCACTTCCGCCTTAAGTTCTTCTTTTTGAACTTCCGAAAGGACCTTCGAATTTAAAACAAGATTGTCTATTGGCCATTGCAATACACTTTTGAACCATGCCAACACATCGCCAAAAGCAGATTGACCTGCTTCCAATCCTACCATTCCAGGAATTACGGAACCATCAACCTGTCCACAGATTCCCTTAACGGTTCTGTCTCCCACAGCTTCATTGGAGGACACCATGATATCGCAGGTAGAGGTTCCCATGACCCGAACCAGTGCATGGTGATCCACTTTGGCACCAACTGCTCCTGCATGGGCATCAAAAGTACCTACGGCAATCACCGTATTCGTGGTTAGACCCAATTTGTCAGCCCATTCTTCATTTAAATGGCCAGCAATTTCGTTGGATGTAAACGTTTCTTCGTACAAATCATCTCGAAGCGACGCTAGGTACGGGTCCAATTTGGACAAGAACTCTTTATCAGGCAAACCACCCCAGCTCTCGTGCCACATGGCCTTATGTCCTGCCGCACATCTGCTTCTTTTAAATGCTTTTAAGTCTTTCTCATCTGCCAAAAGGTAGGTGATAAAATCGCAATGCTCCATCCATGTGTGCGCAGCATCAATTACCTCTTTGTCTTCTCGGGCCACATGAAGTATTTTGGCCCAGAACCACTCTGAAGAATAAATCCCACCTTCAAACATGGTATAGTCCACCCCTCCCCAGTTTCTGGCCAATTCGTTGATTTCATTGGCTTCTTTTACTGCGGTGTGGTCTTTCCAAAGCACCATCATGGCATTTGGATTCTCCTCAAAACCCTTTACACAAGCCAATGCAGTTCCATCTTTGGTCACCGGCATTGGAGAAGAACCCGTTGTATCTATACAAATACCCTTTACGGTTTCTGGGGATACCCCGCTTTGCTCCATTACAGAACTAATTGTGTGTTCCAACCCCTCAATATGATCTAAGGGATGCTGACGAAACTGGTTGATGGCTGGCTTACAAAATTTTTGTGCTTTCCATCTGGGGTACCAGAACACTTCTGATGCCAATTCTGCTCCGTTTTGGGCATCAATCATCACCGCTCTAACCGAGTCGGAACCATAATCGAGTCCTATTACATATTTCTTCATTAATCCTGTGCTATCTTCAATTCATTATCTATTTCGCAGGCAAAACGTTGCGTTTCCCTAAATCTTTACTTTGTAAATACTGAAAGCTTGAGCTGGAATGGTAACCCCCAATATATTTCGCTCCATAGTTGCAGAGCCTCCATTTGGACTAATTTTCAAAGGGTCTTCAAACGAGTTTTCCGCCTCTAAATCGTCCATTCCCATGGTCAAAACCGAAACATTAGTTGTAATACTGCCACCCTCTACCTGGATAGAAAGGTTTTGATTTTGTCCTGATGTATTCACCACCTTAATAATCAATTCATTGGTGTTGACATCTTTAACCGCAGTGGCATACAGCCCATCTTTCCCTATAATTTTATCTCCATTCTCGGTAATTCTCAAAAGGTCAGTACCTGGATTGGTGGAATACATTTTTTGAACCTGATAGTTAGGGGTACCAAACGATTCCAAGTTATTGAACCATATCATGTCCGGTGTCCATTGCCAACCATCGGCATGTGCCATTAGAGGTGCATAGGATGTGAGGTGAACTACCTCTGCGTTTCTTTCCAACCCGGTCATAAAGGCTGCTTCGGAAAGTGCGGACTCCCAGTTGTTTTTATTATCAGGGCTCGCTATGGCCACGGTTTGCGCAGCATATTCCCCAGCGAAAACCTTGGGTCCATTACGATCATAACTATCATATCGGTCTGCATTTTCGCGGAACCATTCTGGTGGTTTGTAATAATGTTCATCCACAATTTCTGCATTCATTTGCTTCAACTGTTCCCAACCATATTCGAAATAATCTCCTTCTGGAAAGGGTCCGCTTCCCGAAACAATAATAATTTCTGGATACTTGGATTTAATGGCTTCTTGGAACACTTTATATCTTTCAATGTATGCCGGTCCCCATTGCTCGTTTCCGATTCCAATGTACTTCATATTGAAGGGTTCTGGATGGCCCATATCGGCACGTACCTGGCCCCAAGGAGTGTCGGTGTCCCCATTGGCGAACTCTATCAAATCAAGGGCATCTTGTACATATGGATCTAATTCATCCATTGGAACCAGTTCCCCCGTGTTGAATTGGCAAGCAATCCCACATCCTAGGATGGGAAGCGGCTCCGCTCCCATATCTTCCGATAATTGGAAGTATTCGAAGAATCCTAGTCCGAAACTCTGATAGTAATCCGGAGTTGGTCGGTGCGCAAATTCGGTGTTCCAACGATTCACCAATATTTCTCTATCCTCGATATCCCCGACGGTTTTTTTCCATTGGTATCTTCTGGCCAAGGTTCTTCCTTCTACAATGCATCCACCTGGAAAACGAAGAAACCCCGGGTTCATATCGTCAAGTAACTGAACTAAATCCTTACGAAGCCCTTTTTTTCTTCCTTTCCATGTATCTTGAGGAAAGAGGGAAATCATATCCAAGTCAATCTCACCTTCTCCCTCGAAGGTAATCTTGACCCTTGCTCTCATTTCAGTTTTGGATACTTTGAAGGTTGATTCGTAAGTCTTCCAAGAATCGCTATCAGGTGAAACTACTGTCTCTCCTAATACATTGCCCAAAGAATCTATGACTTGTAGTTTGATTTTTTGGATATCCCCGGATCGCTTTGCAGCATCTACCGAGAAGTCGTATTGAGCGCCCTCTTTAACTCCCATTCCACGGAAGCCTTCATTTATAAGCACGTAACCTTCATCGTTCTTGACCACAACACGGGCAAAATTATGATTGGTTCCTTCGTCCGAATATTTGATAACCGATAAAAACCCGGATTCGTTGTTATAGGAATGTCTATCGCTATTGGGCTCCACCCAACCCGTTTTGGGCAAGGTAAACTCAAAGGAGCGGTTTTTTATCATTTCGGCATACAACCCTCCATCTGCAGCAAAGTTGATGTCCTCAAAAAAGATTCCGTACATCGTGGGTTGTATTTTTATGCCGGTATCCTCCATGCTGACCACCAATTCCCTGTCGATTTCTATTGCGCTATCGTCGGCTTTGGTTTCCTCTTGATTTTTACAGCTATAAAAACCCAAGACCATAACCAGTGCCAAAAGCAGTACTCTAGTCATATTTTTCATGTTGTTTAGTTTGTAGATTCTAATTCTCTTCCACGGGCAACCATACCTTCATTTTTCCAATGCCGCGATTGGACCATGTGTAATACGGTATTGCGGTTAATTTTTCATTTGATATAGTGTTGACGCCACCCAATAATTCGGGCTGCATGGCAACGTTGAATTCTTCGTTTGCCGTTAGTTGAATGTTGTCAAAAGCGTTTTTGTTATCGATTTCCTCCACTGCATAAACTATGGGGCCATATTCGAGCGACATTTTACCTTTATCCTCTTCAACCAAAGGATGGGCAATCACTCTTCTTACGGACATTGGAAACTCCAGTTCCACCACATCCCCTGATTTCCATGTTCTGGTCATTGTGTAATAACCGTTATCGGTGACCGCATTAAACTCTTCGCCATTTAAGGTTATCTTATTGCTTGCCTCATCTTTGGATGCATACTGATATAAATCTCCCGGCAACACAATATTCCTCGACCATCCCGGTATTCTAAATTTTATGGTAAACTCTCCTGTTTCTTCTGGATCTACCGTGAATTTCACTTTTCCATCCCATGGGTAAGAAGTATCCTGTGTGACCAGCACATCTTGTTCCTTTAATTCCACCCTTGCCTCATTGCTTGCGTAGAGATTTGCGTATAGTGTATTTCCCGTTTTGGAATAGATCAGACCGGGTATAGCTGGAATAAAACGAATCACATTGGTAGGGCAACATGAGCAATCGAACCAATCTTTTCGTGTGCACGCACCTTGATTGAACTTATACACTCCATCCGATTCCAACGCATTTGGGTAGAAAAACTTTTCACCATCCAAAGAAAGTCCTGAAATCAATCCATTATATAGTGTACGTTCTATTACATCGAAATATTTGACATCACCTGTTAGGTTGTGCAACCTATGGTTCCAGTATACATCACCAATAGCTGCACATGTTTCGTTGTAGGCGGTTAAGTTGGGCAATTCATAGTTTTCACCAAATGCCTCACCATCGTGTTTAGCTCCTATACCACCTGTAACGTACATTTTTTTGTTTACCATGTTCTCCCATAGTGCATTTACCGCATCCAGATAGGCAGTATCTTTTTTAATAGCAGCAATGTCTGTCATTGCAGCATACATATAAACAGCACGTACCGCATGACCCACTACTTCGTCTTGGTCCACAACTGGGACATGATCTTGGGAATAAGGACCAAACAGTTCATGGTTTTCCGGGTTGCCCCTATTGTCCAAAAAGTATTTAGAAAGTTTTAGGTACTTCTCTTCTCCTGTGATCTGATATAATTTGATAAGCCCAGTTTCAATTATCTGATGTCCAGGGACAGCATCAATTTTAGCTTCGCCATCACCAAATGTCTCTACCATTAAATCGGCATTCTTTAAAGCGATGTCCAAAAAGTTTCTTTTTCCTGTTGCTTTATAGTGAACCGCTGCAGCTTCATATAAATGCCCCGCATTGTAGAGTTCGTGGCTCATAAAGAGACCGTCCCAACGTTTAGCTTCTTTGACCTCCACCCATGGAGCCGGAGGTTTTGCAGGATTAATGGTTCGCCAAGTGGTCAAATAACCATCCTCTTCTTGTCCCACTTTAATAATGGATACCAAAGAGTCCACCAAGGATTCCAGTTTGTGATTTGGAGCACTGATTAAGGAATTGGAGGCTCCCTCAATAATTTTATAGACGTCAGTATCATCGAAAGGCATGGCTCCCTTAACCTCACCATCCAGTTCTCCTCCAGCAATCAAGAAATTATCAAATCTTCCTTCCTGCTCACATTTTTCTATGGCATACTCAATGGTCTTGTTCTGTACCCTTTCTATTATTGGTAACCAAAACTCATCCTTGATCTTTACATTTTGAATGTTTACAGGTTCTATTTCATACCCCTTTGCCTCTTCGGTATCGGCCGACACCAATGCTTCGTTTTTACAATTGACAAGTAGCAATGCCAGTGCAATAACCCAAGTAGTATTTTTTATGCTCATCTTTGACATCAATAAAAATTTCGAATCCAGCCCTCTCAATCCATCGGTTCCACGATAGGCCAACCATTATCCCATGTAATCTCTTTTACCACGAGTTTTGGAGTACCATTATCGTTTGCATCGTAAGCGTGACTGAAATAATAATCCTTACCCTCAAAAGTGTAAACACTATTGTGACCTACACCGTACCAGTTTTCGTTTCCTTGGATCAAGAGCTTTCCACCTCCTTGATTGAGCGCTTTTCCATCTGCATCCATAAACGGTCCTGTTGCAGATGTTGAACGTCCCACAACTACCTTGTATGTGCTGTTCTCTCCTCTACAGCATAAATCCCACGATAAAAACAAATAATAATATTGACCTTTCTTGAAGATGAAAGGGGCTTCCAGTGCTGCATCTCCGGGGTCTTTATCATCCAAATCGAAGCTGCGTTCCCGTTTGGCTATGGTTTTCCATTCTTCGGGTTGGGCAATGGATTTTAGGTCTTTGCTCAGTTTTACCATTTTTAGACCATTCCAAAAAGATCCAAAAGACATCCATGGGGTACCATTGTCATCAAAAATAATATTTGGGTCGATGGCATTCCACAGATCTCTATTGGGTATCGATTGCACTACGATTCCTTGATCTTCCCATAGATAGTCTTCACTATTTGGGTCGAGTGTTGTATTTATCGTCAAACCAATGGCCGACGTATTTTTGGCAAATGCAGAAACTGAATAGTACAGATAGTACTTTCCGTTATGTTCAATTATGTCTGGAGCCCAAATATGGTTTTTAAAATCGGGGACAACCGAATCGGTCCAAGTTGGTTTCTCTGCAAAAACAGGGTCCAATTTCTCCCAGTTTTTCAAATCGGTGGATACAAAATGTGATATACCCCTACCTGTACAAAATAGATGATATACACCTTTTTCTTTAATCGCCACCGGATCGTGGACAACTATATCGGATTGGGCAAATGCACCAACTGTAATACATGAAAACAGGAGCAATACTCGAAGAGCTTTTGATGAAATGGAAATATACATCTGATATTGTATTTAAAAGTTTATTTTCCCGTTACCACCAAAACAGAAAATGGTGGTACTTCCACTTCCAAAATCCCTTTGCGGAACTTTACTTTTTTCAGCTCCTTTGGTGTGATTTTTTCTGGTTGGTCAAAGGTGTTATGGTCTTGTAGATCTTCTGAGGATAAAATGGTGCCGGAAAAATCTTTGATATCCATATCACCAAGATTGATTTCCACGGTATGTGATTTGTGGGCATCTATATTTACCATGGAAACATTGACTTGTCCAGCATCGGTTTTGGATGCCGATATTGAAATAGCTGGCAGTTCCTCTCCTTCAAATTTATAGGTAGGGGAATCAAAGTCAACAGGAAGCAATTTGGCATCTTGATGCACGTTGTACATCTTCATGACATGGTAGGTTGGCGTCAACAACATTTTCTCGTCTTCGGTCAAAACAACAGCTTGCAATACGTTAACGGTTTGCGCCAGATTAGCCATTTTCACCCTTCTTGCATGATTATTGAAGATATTGAGACTTGTCCCAGCTATCATAGCATCGCGCATGGTATTCTGCTGATAGAGAAATCCAGGATTGGTCCCTTCCATTACATCATACCAACCACCCCACTCATCTACAACTAATGCGATAGTGTTATTGGGATCGTACTTATCCATTATGGCGGAATGCTTTGTAACCAGGGTGTCCATTTTAAGGGCGGTCTTCATGGTAGAAAAATATTGCTCTTCACTATAATCTATCGAGGACCCTTTTTCATTCCATTCCACGAATGAATAGGAATGTAAGGCCACACCTTCAATCAGATGTTTGGGAATATCACGCATCAATACCTCGGTCCAGTGATAATCATCGACATTGGCACCGGATGCAATACGAAACAAACCATCACTATTGGTCCAATCCGTCATAAAGGTTGCATATTGACGATAAATATCTGCATAATGTTCAGCGGTCATATTTCCACCGCATCCCCACATTTCGTTTCCTACGCCCCAATATTTCACATCCCAAGGGTTTTCCCTACCATTTTCCTTGCGCCATTCGGCCATAGGACTACCTCCTTGATGAAGTACATATTCCACATATTCAGTGAATTCTTTAACAGTACTGCTTCCCACATTGGCGGCCAAATAAGGTTCAGCATTCAGGGTTTCACAGAGGTTTAGAAAGTCGTGCGTACCAAAACTGTTATCTTCGGTCACACCACCCCACCATCTGTTTACCATAGTTGGTCTTTCATCCTTGGGACCTACACCATCTTTCCAGTGATAGGTATCCGCAAAACAACCACCAGGCCATCTTAGGTTGGGAATTTTAAGCTCCTTAAGAGCTTCAATAATATCATTTCTTACACCGGCCGTATTGGGAACCATGCTTTCCTCTCCAACGTAGAGTCCACCATAGATACATCTTCCAAGGTGTTCGGAAAAATGTCCATAAATGTGTTTACTGATTATGGGGGCTTCCGCATCTTCCGTTACAGTGACTTGAACAGGTTCTTGCGCAGAAACAGCGACCGAACACAAAAAGGCCAATATGACCGTGGAATAGTTAAAAAATTTCATGTGCATTTGTTTAAAAAAGACCACGACCCAAATCGTGGTCTTTAAAAATTACTAAACTTAAACTAACTCAAATAAGATCAACTTTACGCTAGGTAAAAACCTTATAAGTGTTTTTTTTACATTTATAAAATAACGAAAGTTTTCCCGTTAAAACAAAAAAAATATTTACTCATATTATCCGGCAGCAATACACCATTAACAAATCGTTGATTTTCAGTTAATTATGTATGTTTTTTATACTTAATCTACTTTTTTACCCCAAATTGCCGTACCATTGTTATCCAATCCACTGAATAAAATGGTGGATTCCACCTTGTTTTCCCAATCGCGGCCACGTTCAACAAAAAGTTTGTAATTGGTTTCTCCGTTGTTTAGACCAATCGTAAGCCATGGAGCCTCATAAGTCCATGTATTAACGGCTTCTCCGTTAATGGTTCCATCTGCCATCAATTCCAAATCCACAGAATATTGAAAATCTGGCGAGGTTTGTTCGTTGGCATAGCCCGGAACCACTCTATACCCAAATTCAATTTGTTCATAACTACCCACTATATCGGATTCTGAAATATCCGTTTGGGCTACATTGGCATACCGCTCCGATGAGACTATCGGCCAACCATTTTCTGTCCAATGAATTTTACGAACGTGAAGCACCATAAAAAAACGGTTCTCTCCGGGCCGCCCTTGATGCGCCATATAATATTGGCCGTTTCCATCCTTAAAAACACCAGGATGCGACACCCCTTGCCAACCTGAGTGATCGTTAAATCTATAAGGTGCTAAAATCATCGGGGCATTATCTGCCTCGGTATTAATGTCAAGTCCATTTATATCCAAAAAAGGCCCCTCTGGATCTGAACTCCTTCCAACCCTAACATTATACTTGGTTTCTAACCAATCGTAAGCAATAAACATATAGTACATGCCCTGGGTTTCATTGTAAATTACTTCTGGAGCTTCGATATTTCCATTTACAGTTCCATTGGTAAATCCCCTTTGCGCTATCCTAACACCTTTATCTCCATTTACCATGGCCAAACCTGTAGCTGGATCTAATCTTAATTTATAGATACCATCATAGGCCGATCCATAATAAAACCAATGTTCGCCATTTGGGGTAACGACAACAGAGGGGTCGATTGCGTTGGTTTGAATGCTACCGTCAGCAGCTGAAGTAACCACCAAATCTTTTTCAATCCATGGACCTTCCGGTGAACTTGAGGTGGCCAAACCAATGGCACTCAGTCTTCCTACACTTGAAGAGAGCGAATAGTATAAACGGAATTCATCGCCAACCTGCATAGCATATGGAGCCCATAAAGAATTAAATGGTTCCGCTCCTTGACTTTGAATATAGGAACTACCTTTAGCCGGAAGACCATTGAAAGCCCACCCTAAAAACTCCCAGTTGATCAGATCCTGGGATTTTCTTATTTGGATTCCCGGACGAACATCTGAACCAAATGAAACATCGGTATTGTAGCAATAATAGGTTTCTCCTACTTTGATCACCGATGGATCATGCACATTATAAGGTCCCCACTTCGAAGCATTTTCCTCGCCAGCGACCCCAAAATAGGTATCCGTAATATTATCCACGGTATATACCGGGGCCGGAGTGGGTTCAGGTTCAGGTTCAGGGTTTGGATTAGGCTCAGGGTTTGGCTCACTTACTTCGGGGGGAGTATCTTCAAGATTTTCATTTGAACAAGAAGCCGTTGCCACTAAAAAAGATGCTATGGTTATTACAAAAATTTTATATCTAATCATTTTTATTCGAAATAGAACTTGTTTTTTTAACATTGTCAACTGTTTGTAAAATTTTAAAACATACCCGGTGCCAGTTATCCTATTTTTTGATTGGGATTTCGGTGCGGACAAGCTTTTTGTTCACATCATAAAATTGAATGGAATCGACAACGCTTGAAGCAATGATACTATTGGAAGTCTGGGAGAGGTAGCCTGCACCCATCAAATTTTCCTCTTTTCTTTTCTTTCCATTGTTCAAAAAAACTTCAGCTGTCCTTTCTCCGTTTTGGAAGTCAATTTTTTTCTGTTTTTCAGAATCCGCAATACTAAAATTATCCAGTGAACCATTGTTCTTTCCAACAAGTACCAGGGACTGTCCGTTATAACTATCCAAACGCACCATACTTTTAGAATCCCCCAATGCTTTAAAACCTGATAAAGTAGGATCGACCAATTCAAAAGAAGTACCCCCTTTGTTCATTAATACAGCACCTATCGAGGCGTCGTATCTTCCGTAAACTACTTCTGTGTTATATGAATTTCCTACCAGGATAAGATCTAATAATCCATCAAAATTCAAGTCTTCCGCCAATATGCCATAGACCGGTGCAAACTGGGCTTCAATGGGCAATGGGAAAACTGAAAAGCCTTTATCTCCATTGTTTTGGATAAATGAAGACTGCATCATTTTACTCTCTAAAGTACTATGCCCTTGCGACCCCAAAAAGTCCATAATATCCTTTGTTGTGGATTTGGCATAGCTTCGATAATGCAATATATGTTTCTTTAACTGTGGTAATTGTTTGGTCAATTCATCCAAGGAAGTCAAAGGGTAGTATTCCCCTTCTTCATAAACTGAAAGTATAGGGTCTATAAAACCATTCGCATCAAAATCGGCGTAGTCCAATCTTAAAGGATGTTCCGCAGTCCCTTTAAGTGCTGAATTGAGTCCGATATTGCCCACAACAAAATCAATGTCGCCATCATTATCAAAATCTTCTGCAACAATGCTGTTCCATAGACCATTGGTTTCGGCAAGTGAAGTTTGAGCGGTTATGTTTTTTAATTTAAGACCATCCCCTTTAAAAATGGTTATAGGCATAAACTCGCCCACCAGTACCAAATCCAAGTGCGAATCGTCATCAAAATCCGTCCACACTGCCGATGAAACCATTCCAATATTTTTGATTGAAGGTGCCACTTCTTGGGTGACATCCACAAATTGTCCGTTTCTATTCTCCAACAGATAACTTGTTGGTGCTTCCGGATAATGTCCCGGAACAACCCGACCTCCGATAAACAGGTCAATATCCCCATCACTATCAAAGTCGCCCCCGGCAACCGTCGAAGTACTTTCATTATTTATGGGCAGATCTCCCTTGACGAATGTTCCAACATTATTGGGGTCGTTCAAGTACAATCTGTCTTGATAGGCTTGATGACCTTTATAGCGTTCAGACCCACCACTAACAACATATAAATCTTGAAGGCCATCTCCGTTGGCATCAAAAAACAATGCCCCCAAATCCTCGTACAATTGGCTATCAGGAATTTCTTTTTTTTCAAATCCTCCTGACTTCTGCTGCACAAAAATAGTTGAAGCGAAACCATACGACCCCCCAACAAATACGTCTTGGAGGCCATCTGCATTTATATCACCCACAGCAAGCCCTGGCCCTTGATTGGAAAAACCATGGTTTAACAAGGACTGTATGTTGTAGTCACTGAAATCCCTTTCCACATGATCAAACGCTACCAAGGAATCAACTGCGAAAATAGGTTCCCATTTATCAATTTTTGCTACTTCAACTAGCTCTACCTCTGCATGTTTAATTTCAATATGCTGATTTGCGGATACATTTGATTGCATGGAAATATCACCATTTGGCCAGATTATCTCAACACTATCAATCTGACTTGTTTCTCCCAAACCAAAATGAAGGTCTTTCTCCACACTGCTTTGAAATCCTCTGGACGACTGAAGTATCTTTTTCTGACTTTCACATCCATAATAAAGGGTAACTTCCGCACCAATAGCCTGTGAGTTGAAGTTATTGCCCACAAGTGAAATATGTATGTAATTCGAATTTTTATATAATTCCCTTGTATTGTTCTTATAGATAAAAGCCGGCTGATCAATATTATTTACCACAAGTTCCAAATCACCATCCAAATCCAAATCTGCATAGCAGGCCCCATTGGAAATGGATTTTTGATTAAGTCCCCAATCATTGGCCTTTTTTTGAAAATTTAATTGTCCCTTATTCTCAAAAATGTAGTTGCTCATCTCTATCGTTGGCCTTACAACCAGACAGTCGAGAACAGATCTTCGAATTTCCTCAGGGTCAGAAAATGTTTTAGCCCCACTTTGCCTAAACTTTACAAAATCCAGGTCGGTAATATCCTTGCCATAGCCATTGGTGATGAAAATGTCGTTATTTCCATCGTTGTTGAAATCAGTTATGAGCGGGGCCCAACTCCAGTCTGTTCTATCGATTCCCAGCAGTTGCCCAATTTCGCTAAAGGTGCCATTGCCATTATTGTAATGCACCATATTTCGCATATACTGATGTCCATAGCCAAACTTCTTTGCCATTTGGAACATATCGTAAGAATGAGAGCCCGACATGAGTTTTCTTCTTTTATGCTGTTCGGGCAGCATATCCAACGTGATGACATCCATCAGACCATCATTGTTGATATCGGCAACATCATTCCCCATGGAAAAATGACTTGTGTGTCCAAAATACGTCGATGCTTCTTCCGAAAAAGATCCATCTTTAGTATTGATGTAAAGTAAATCCCTTGATAAATAATCATTGGAGACATATATATCCGGCCATGTATCATTATTTGCATCTATTACGGAAACACCCAGACCAAATCCTTCAAAATTTATACCTGCTTCTCTGGATACATTGGTGTAAACCGGATGACCGAGGGCCTTATTATAATCATTTCTGTAAAGTCTATCCGTGTTTCTGTAGGTTCCGTTGGTAACCATTGGCCTCACCATTATGGCCGAATTTTCAAACCCACCACCAGTAAGCAAATACATATCGAGGTCACCATCCCGGTCATAATCAAAAAAAATGGATTGGATGGATTCACCCTTATCGTCTAGACCGTATTCTTTTGCAGACTCCACAAAGGTTGCATCTCCCTGGTTTATGTACAGTGAATTGGGAAAGTTATCTTCATTCCCCATACCTCCCACGGAAATATAAATATCATCCAGGCCATCACCATTGATATCGATAACACTGACACCTGTACACCAATTGTCAGTAGTATTGATATTTGATGTGTGAGTAATGTCCTCAAACCGTAAGTTCCCCTTGTTTAAATAAATTTTACTTTCTTCCATATTGGAAGTAAATATTAAATCTGGCAAACTGTCTTTGTTGAAATGGCCCACACCAACTCCCCCACCGTTGTACAGGTACTCATAGGTAAGTAGATTCACACTGTCGCTTGTTGTTATTCTATTTATGAAGTCAATTCCGGTCCTTTTTGATGGCAAGAGTTGGAATAGGGTGTTCTTATCGGAAGATTTACCACAAGAAAACATCAATACCAACAGAAATAAACAGCTATAAGTTCTTATTTGCTCCATGATATTGATTTAATTCTTAAAAAAATCCCTTGGTTTTATGCTCAAGTGAACAGTAACCAAGGGATATATGCAGTTAATTTTAATCGTTTGCAGAGTTCCCCACTAAATTTGGATTCCGATCCAATTCAGTTTGAGGAAATGGTTGATAATTCCTATTGGAAGTATACGTGCTAAAATCTGGATCATTAGCTTCAAGCTCATTCAATTTTGCAGGATCATCTAACCATCCCCACCTTTTTATATCGTACCATCTTAATCCTTCTATTGCCAATTCAGTAACACGCTCGTGTGCCAACTGTTCCATAAATTGATTTAAGTTATAACCAGCAAACTCCGCCTCTCTATCAGGAAGGTTTGCCCTATCCCTAACACGTTGAACATGAGTTGCCGCCGAAGGAATGTCTCCGGTATTTGCCAAACATTCCGCATACATAAGCAAGACGTCTGCAAAACGTATAACATGGTAGTTAATACCACATACAAAAGGATCTCCTCCAGTATTTGCCAAAGTATATTTAGCAATATAATTTTCATTTTGATCTAAGAAATATGGTTGACCATAAGATTGTGTTAGTCCTTCATCTGGAAGATAAGACAAAATGGTAGCAGGATATCTAGGATCTATTTCATCGTTAATGGTCCTTTCTTGTTTTAATTCATCAACAAGGAATTGAGTAGGGATAAAGTCGTAAAAATCGGCACCCGAATATGTTGGAGCGATTGCCGAAAATTGTCTCCAGTTAACTGTAGGGTCTCCTCCCCAGTTGAAATCTACATTTGCACTTTGTGTAAATTCTGCCCAAAATATTCTACCGGGATTTGCATTTTCGATTGCAGGATCCTGAGAAAATAGATCCCCATAATTGGGAGCTAGATCATATTCCCCAGAATTGACAACAGCTTGAAAATACGGTAATGCTCCGCCATAATCGCCCTGATATAATTTGAGTTTCCCCATTAATGAATTGGCCGCTCCAACAGTAGCACGTGCTGCTTGACCTATATCTGGGCCAGAAACGTTATCATAGCTCACAGGAAGTCTGGTTATCGCCTCATTTAAATCTGATTCTATCTGTGCATATATATCTGCTTGGGTAGTTTCTTGATTAGAAGGGAAAAAAGTTTCAGCTCCAGTTTGCACCTCTAAAACCAAAGGAACATTATCGTATACATTTGTTGCATTGAAATATGCCAACGCCCTTAAAAAATAAGCCTGGCCAATAAGGCGGTCTCTAAGCTCTGGTTCAATATCCTCTATTTGACCAATAGCTTCTAAAGCTTGATTAGCCCTGTTGATTACCGTAAAATAACCCAAATAAGCTATTTCGAGTGCTCCATCTGTAGAAGGTACAGTAAAATTAGCAGTTTGAGCTAAAAATATCCATGGACTCCTTGATCGTGCTTCATCTCCTCTTGCATCACCCATAATTGGAGTCATTCTCTGATAATTACCATCTATAATAAGCCCATTATAAATGGCATCTACGGCAGCTTGTGCTTCGTCCTGACTTTGATAATATTCTTCTGTGGCAAGCCTGTTTGTGTTTTTAATGTCTAGTTCACTATCACACGAAATAAGTGATGTAGTAACAACTGCAAGTAAAAATACTTTTGTGAAATATGTTTTCATTTTTCTTAGCTTTTAAAATTTTAGTTGAAGGCCTAACATACTAGTCATCGGTCTTGGATATGTTCCAAAATCAAAACCAGGGTTCAAGACTCCAGCCTGAAAATCTGGATTATACCCTTTGTATTTTGAAAAAACAGCTACATTTTGGAATGTAACATAAAATCTCGCCATGGACATATGCATCTTCTCGAGAATGTTGTTAGGTAATGAATACCCCAACGATATGGTGTTTATCCTAAAATAATCTCCATCCTGCAACCATCCTGGTCTATCGGAATCACGCTGATTGTTGTTTGGATCTCCGAAAACCACACGTGGTACATCGGTATTTGTATTGGAAGGTGTCCAACGATCTAAAATATCCTCATGCCAGTTGGTATATCCAGTAGTTGGCATTAAACCACGATACAAATTACTGTTGATCAAGTTTCCTCCACTACCCTGTCCGAAAATAGTGAAATCAATGTTCTTATATTTAGCAGTTATATTCAAACCATAGTAATAGGTTGGCAATCCTTGCCCTAAGAAAGTACGGTCGTCATCATTAACAACACCATCAGGAGTTCCATCAGGACCGCTTATATCTGCAAATTTAATATCTCCCGGAGCCGTTCCCGGTGCTTGAAAAGGTGAATTGCTTACTTCCTCGGCCGTTTGGAATATACCATCATAAACCCAACCATAATGCTCACCTAATGAACGGCCTACAATATTTCTGCTTCCAGTACCGGTAATGAATTCTTGACCACCAATTTCCAGTATCTCGTTATTTACCGTGTAAAAATTCGGAGCAATTTCAAATGAGAAATCATCACCAATAGGCTGTCTGTAGACAGCGGATACTTCTATACCTGAATTTCTTATTGAGCCTGCATTGGATAATATTTCAGAGTTAAATGCCCCTACCGTGTTTGACAACGGAATGGGAATATTAACTAGAACGTCCTCGGATGTATTTCTATAATATTCCGCAGTAAAATCCAGTCCTCCATTGAACAAGACAGCATCAATACCAACACTACTCGTTCTTCGTGTTTCCCACTTGATATCTTCATCGATAAGCTGGGTTACAGCCGCACCCACAACAGTTGGCCCTCCAGAGAATTGGTAAGGAATACCCCTGTTTACGGTTCTTTGGTAAAGATAATTTCCGATTTCTTGGTTACCAACTTCACCCCAACCACCTCTTAATTTAAGGCTTCTTATAAAGTCTGGTAAATCAAATTCGTTGTGTATTTTCCAAGCCGCGGAAACGGATGGAAAAACTTCGTACCGAACATCAGGATTAAACCTTGATGAACCGTCATATCTAAGGTTTCCTGTGAGAAAATATTTATCATTAAAGGAATAGTTCACACGTCCTAAAAAGGAATATAATGCCGATTCTTGGATGTTATCGAAAACACTATATTCGGTGGCATTTTCTAAGTTTAAGATATAGGGTTCTGTTAAACCTCCACCCACAGTCGTAATAGCTCTAAAATTATCTTTTTGGTACGTTTGTCCAACTAATACGGATAGATTATGCTTGTCGAACTCTTTGGTATAATTGGCCGTGTTCTCAATTAAAAATCGGTCAATACTAGTATTTACTACACGCAACTGGGCCAAAGGATTCGGGAAAAAGTAACCCAAATCATATTCTGGAACAAATAGTTGACCCTCAATATTAGTAGTGTTGTATGATGCACTGGATTTTAAAACCAGCCCGTCAATTGGCTCGTAACTTAAGTACAGGTTAGCATTTAATCTGTTTACTTTTGATTGGTTATCAATCAATGTATTTATACCAGGTACATTAAGTGTTATTGATTGATGTATTACAGAATTTGCACCACCAAATCCACCTAAGCGATTTGGGTCCTTTACTGGAATAGTTGGTGCAGCTTGAAGCAAGTCATTCACCAATGTCGGTCTTCCACCAGGTAAGTTGATAGTAGCTGTGTCAAATAAGGGATTCTCGTCCGAACGTACAAAAAAGAGATTTTCACCTACTGTGAATTTACCAAATTCTGCTTCCGAATTAACCCTAAAAGAATAACGCTCATAATTTGGACCTTGCCCTACCAGCGTACCTTCATTGTCCAAATAATCCAGGGACATAAAATATTTGGTGCTCTCAGTACCACCGGTTACATTAAAGTTATGATTTTGGATAAAACCTGTAACATAACCTTCTTCTTGCCAATCCGTATCAATATCATCGATAAAATCGGACGAGTCGGGATCATTCCCTGTAGGTATTGGAACTGTATTTCCACCGTTATTTATCAACTCTCTATTAATGGTTTGATAACCCACTCTATCCAGAAGTGGAAGTTTCTGCGTTATGTTTTGTATTCCAAAATATGATGAAAGACTAAAGCTCACCTTTTGAGACCTTTTACCGGATTTTGTAGTGATTATGATTACCCCATTACCTGCTCTGTTACCATAAATAGCACCGGCAGATGCATCTTTCAGTACTTGAACAGACTCAATATCATTAGGGTTAATATCTCTAATTCCATCAATGGGAACACCATCAACTACATATAAGGGCTCTGCGCTCGCTCCTATACCAAAAGTAGCCACACCTCTAATGCGTACGCTTGGCGCTGCACCCGGTTGACCATCAGAAGTAATAGATACCCCGGCAACACGGCCTTGCATCATTTGGGTAACATCATTTGTGGCTTGTTTGGTCATTTCTTCGGGATCCACCAAACTTACCGCGCCTGTAAGGTCTTCCTTCCTTTGGGAACCATATCCGACCACCACAACCTCATCTAGTGTGGATACGTCTTCAATCATGGCGAGGTTGATTGTGGTGCGTTCGCCCACTTCAATTTCTTGAGATCTGAATCCTACGTAACTAAATACCAATATGTCATTAGAAGATGCCTCGATAGTGTAGTTACCATCAAAATCAGTAACCGTACCATTCGTGGTTCCTTTAACGATAACATTGGCACCGGGAATTGGTGTTCCAGTACCAGAATCGGATACTGTACCAGAAACAGTTTTCACATCTTGAGCATTTATTTGCAGCCCAAGGAAGAGAGAGAACATAAAAAGCATCCAAGGTTTTTTAGGAAACCACAGCCTCTCCGCCTGTAATTGTTTGTTTTTCAGCATTTTGTTTAGTTTATTTTGTTTTAAGTGTGCATTTTACACATATAAAGAAATAAAACAAATACTGGATTTGCAAACTTTTCGTTAAAAAAATGTATTTTTAACACTTATAAATATTTCTCCGGGATGCTCTATTAGATAATTGTTTATATTTTTGTTTTAGGATTTTATATACTTATTAAAATGTTGGAAGAAGACTTGAAGGTGTCAGAAAACCCTAATATGCATCTAAATTATTATCAAAAGGAAGATCAGGTTTTACTGGCTGTCGACTGTATCATCTTTGGCTTCGACAAAGAAAACCTCAAGATCTTATTGATCAAAAGAAATTTTGAACCAGAAAAAGGCAAATGGTCCCTTATTGGTGGATTCCTTAAGAAAAATGAAGATTTGGACGAAGCAGCCGTACGTGTTTTGGAAACATTGACCGGGTTGAACGATATTTATCTGGAACAACTCCATACCTATAGTAAAATTGACAGGGACCCTGGCCAGCGAACTATCTCCGTTGCTTATTATGCACTAATCGATGTGGACAGCCACCGTTTTGATGGGATACAAATAGACTCGGCCCACTGGTTTGATATTAAAGATGCACCTGACTTGATTTTTGACCACAATGAAATGGTGCGAAAGGCAAAAGCCCGATTAAGAAGAAGAGCGCTGACCAAACCCATTGGTTTTGAACTGTTACCTGAAAAGTTTACTATGAGGCAGCTTCAGAACTTATACGAATCTATTTTGGACAAAAAGTTAGATAAGCGAAACTTCATCAACAAAATCAACTCTTTGGATGTTCTTGTCAAACTTGATGAAAAAGACATGAGTGTTTCCCGAAAAGGAGCCTATCTCTACATTTTTGACAAAGAGAAGTATGAGAAAAAAGTTGAGGAAGACGGGTTTATATTCAAATTATAAAACCCGCTGTTCAATTTCCTCTACTTCGGTTTAGGTTTTTCTATAAACTACCTTAATTAAACTCGGTGGAAAATTTCCACTTGGTCTTATAGTTTTTATTTAGGGGAAGATCTTGTAACAATGCGCGCAACATTTCTATGGGCATTCGCCCCTCGTGCATTACTCTGTCGTGGAACTGTTTTTCTGTCCATCCCTTGTCTAACATCTCATGCCTTAGCGCATAAAATTGTAACCCTCCCATCATATAGGCCAATTGGTACAGGGGTGGATAATTCGTAGTAAAAGACCTCCTGACCTCGGCTTCGGCATTGGCATACTCATGTCCTACTTCATCAACCAATAAATCGATACATTCTTGTGGTGTCATTTCGCCCAAATGAAACTTTAATGAGAAAATAATTCGAGCGCACCGATGTATTCTCCAAAATAACATTCCTAATTTTTGCTCCGGGGTTTGAGGAAATTCCTTGTTCCAAAGAATAATTTCCCAGTATAGTGACCAACCCTCTGTCCAAAAAGGAGTATAAAAAGCATTTCGGTAAGGTTTGTGCCTGCTAGTCATAAAATATTGCAAATTGTGACCAGGCAAAAGCTCATGATGAACCGTCGCCCTAGAGAAATTGGGATTATTTCCTCGCATACTCATCATTTTATCGTCGTGGTCCATTTCTTGGGTAGGATAAGATATAATGATGTCCTTACCTCCCAAGAAAAAAGGACTGACCTTTTGTCGCTCGGCGCTCATCATTTCCATGCCCCAAGTTTCCTTGGCCAGCTCGGGAAGAGTAATCAAATCACGTTCCTCAATAAAATCGACCGATTGGGTATATAGATCCATAATGGCCTCCGGTTGCTCGCCTGCAGGCACGTAGGTATTCTTTACATGTTCCAGTGCAGCTTTCCAATCATCACCATAGCCCAACTCACGGGAAGCTTTGATCATTTCACTTTTGCACCATGCAAATTGCTCTTCAGCTACTTTGATAAGGTCCTCGGGAGTATATGGAATAAATTCCATGGCCAAACTTTCCAATAAAGCTTCCTTGCCTATAGGTTTCCCAACAATACCACTACCATCATCCTTTATACTGTTCTGCGAATAATTCTCCTTTATAAACTCGGCATATCCGGTCATTTTTTTATCAAGAGCCTTGTACGGTTGGTCTACCCACCAAGTAAAATCAGGATCATAACTATAATAAAATTCATATGCGTTCTTTAATCCCTTTTGAAATGAAAGTACAGTAGATGAAGCTTTATCGGCCGTTTGCCAATCCTTGAATGGTTTCTCTTTTCTTGCTGCCATCTGTTCGTCAAGAATTTTTGAAGCATTCTGCATCCTTTGGGCCAACATTTTAGCATCAGGTTTTTTACCTCTTCGCCTTTGCTGGATAAATGGCAACATTGGTTTTGCAAAATTGGCAACGTCCGAAACCTCCTTAAACTTTTCAAAATCCTGATTTAAAAAGTAATCTCCCTTTGCAACTGAATTCTTTAACATGATATAATCCACTTTCTCCTGCTGAGAAAGAGAATTAAAATCCATAGCGTCCAATCTATTCATCCAACTATCATAGAATGTAGAAAACCGCTGATAGTATTCTTCCGACTCCTCCATAATGTAAATGTGTCGCAGCCCTCTGGTATCTGCTCTAAATTCATCTATTACATCAGCCATTTTGCTCGTCTGGGCAGTAGCCATGGCACCTACTAATAGTATAATAATAATCCCAATTCTCTTCAACGCTATTTTGTTCATATTCAGTTGTTTTTAAAACTACCCAAAGGCAGTGAATGGTTTTGAGTTTTTCTGGTTTGACAGTTATTATTTTACTCAAGGCTTACATCCAGGTACACTGAATGACGGCCATAGATTTCATAGAATGGCTTAAACAACACGCCATCAATAGTAAATTGTAATTTTTCGGGGTCTCCTTGGATGGATTTCCCAATATCCTCAACATCCAAGATTACTTTGCGCCATCCGTTTCGCATCTCGGACTCCTGTGCCACTAACAATACAGGACCATAAAAAAGGCTTGCGATATTCTGTTGGTCCATCACGGGGTCCAAATGGAACTGGAGGGGCATTTCCAAATCAATCACATCACCATCTTTCCATTTACGGCCTAAAGTAAGATAGGTGCCAGGTACAGCTTCCACTTTTTCTGGCTTACCGTTCACTCTCACAAAAAAACCTTTGGTCGCCCATTGCGGCACCCTAATGTTCAAATCAAATTTCCCCTTTCCCTTAATCATCAATTGAGTATTGTCTGCTTTCGGAAAAGCAGTTTTTTGCTCTACAGTAATGTTCTTCTCGGTCCATTTTAACGTTGAGGGCACAAAAAGGTTTACATAGAGTGCACTATTATCTTGACTTTTGAAATATATTGAGTTTTGGAGTTTGGTGCTACTCTCCAAAGCAGTACCATTGCAGCAGGTAAAGCCGCGCATATCGGCATTTCCAAATCGCTTAACAGAACCTGGCCTCAATGGTACATGATAGGTGTTTGCAGGACTATCCTCAGCTACTGAAGCAAGAATATGGTTATACAAGCCACGCTCGTAATAATCCATCAATTCCGTGCGTTGATCAAAAAGGAACAAGTTTTTGGTGAGTTTTAGCATGTTGTATGTGGCGCAGGTCTCATTTTGTCCTCCTGATGAAAATCCATTTTCGTACAACGTGGCCGGTTGACCAATAAAACATTCCGCATTAGTGGGACTCCTTGCCCCTGCTACACCTCCAATGCTATACATATAGTCATTTTTTGCTTTGTACCAGAAATTATTGGCCACTTGGTAATACTCTGGCAATTCCGAATCACGATATATTTCAAGCGCACCCATAACTTGAGGAATATGCTGATTGGCATGCAATCCACGAAAAGTATCAACATTCTTGGCCAATCCATGGGAATGTTCGGCATCACCAAAAAACATTTTGATGTTATCGAACAATTGCGCCACTTTAAGGTATCTTGGTTCGTTTGTAATTCTGTCCAAACGGGCCATGGCTTCATTCATACCACCAAATTCTCCTGCGATATAGGTGTTCCACATATTGATTAGTGTATCCGTGGGCAATTGGCTCAATCTAGCATACACCCAGTCACCCATACCTTTGGCAATATCAAGGGCTTTTTCATGACCACTAACCTCATAAACATCCATTAAACCGGCCAAAATCTTGTGCAAAGTGTAATAAGGAGCCCAAATCTGAGTAGGCTGCGTACCATAGGTTGCTCCTTTTTCCAACATAATAAACTGGTCCGGCGGGTAGGCACTTATAAAACCTTCGCCCCAGTTCCAATAATCGGTGCGGATACCGTTCTCGCTCAAATCGGAATCATAGGTTGATTTGCCCGGGCCAAAAGGAACCGCTATCGGGTCAGCTTCATGCTCACCACCGGTATTTGCCGGACGTCCAGACATTTGGGAAAGCTCATACAGCACTTCTACCATATAGTCCATTTTATTGGCAAAGTTGGTCTGCAACGCCTCATTATAAGCAGCACCGGCATAGGCTTGGGCAATGGCGGTTAAATAATGGCCCGTGGCATGTCCTCTTAATTTTGTTTCTTGACTGTCCCACACGCCCAATGGTTTTGTTCCCTCGGGTTGTTTTTGCCCAAAGGCATTTCGGAACATGTATAAAAAGGAATCAGGATTGGTTTTGGCGAGTGCATTTATAAACTTGTCTCTATTTTTGATGAATTTAGTTTGCCCCCCATCTACATCGTTATCGAGCGAAACTTGGTCCAAACCAAATACATCAAGGTTAAGGCTGGGAGTGTTCGATTTCCTATTTGATATTACCGTTACTTTCGCTTTAGGTTGAAAATTGGCACCCGCAACCTGACCCGTTACTACATAATTTCCAGCTTTTGACGCTTTAGAATTATCTATTGGCGAAGGCCAAATCACCCTTACTTTTGGTCCTTTGATCCCATTGCGATACTTTCCTTCAACATACCTTGGCAATCTGGGCAAAAAGCCCGCATGGGTCTCCACCTCGATATCAGATACATCAACCAAATATTCATTGTACAATTGTGGAGTATTCGGGGAAAACTTTGGAAGATCTTCTTCTGTTTTTTCCTTTTTCACCACCTCTTCCTCCACACTTTGTGCCTGGACCAAGTTTATGGAGCAAAGGAGTAAAAATAGTGCCGCAAAGATTACTTTCATTGGTTTCATACTAATTATCTCAAGAGTACGGCATCAATTACAATCCCATACTTATTTTTTTGACTGCTACAGCACCTGAAACCCATGGGCATAGGGGTCATCGTCGTCTATTATAATATTATTATATCCCGTTATTTGTGCCCACCCTTGAATACTGGGAACAATGGCTTGTTTTCCACCCAAAATGGTTTCCTTCTCCACTTTCCCTACGAACTTGCTGCCGATAATACTTTCGTGCACATAGGGCACGTTTTTCTTTAATCTTCCTTTTGCGTGCAATTGGGCCATCCGCGCAGAGGTCCCCGTACCACAGGGGGAACGGTCTATGGCCTTCTTCCCATAAAAAACGGCATTTCTCCCGGACGAAGAATCATCCAAAGGTTCACCTGTCCACATCATATGGCTTACATCCCTTATGGTCGGGTTTTCTGGATGGATGAACATTTCTGGATATTTATCATTGATTAATTTCCGAACCACTTGTGAATATTGAATAATTTGACCTGCCGAATAATCTTGAAGTCCAGTAAAATTCTTTTGCGGATCTACAATGGCGTAATAATTTCCACCATAGGCCACATCAAAAGTAATTTCTCCCAATTCCGGACATTCCACCGTCAAGTTTTCTTCAGCTAAATATGATTTCACATTGATGAGTTTTACCCAATCCACTTTTTTACCGGTTAATTGGTATTCGATTTCAACCAATCCAGCTGGAGCCTCCATCCGAATCTTTCCCGGAGTTTTCGGTACAATAAGTCCTTCTTCAATCGCCACTGTAATAGTACCAATGGTTCCATGACCACACATGGGCAAACAACCTGAGGTTTCAATAAAAAGAATGGCAAAATCATTTTCTGGATCGTGCGGTGCCAGCAAAATGCTTCCGCTCATCATATCATGACCACGAGGTTCGAACATCAATCCCCGTCGAATCCAATCATACTCTTTTAAAAAGTGCTGACGTTTTTCGCTCATGTTCTCGCCAACCAAATTAGGTCCTCCACCAGCAACTACCCTAACTGGATTTCCACAGGTATGGGCGTCCACACAAAAAAATGTTTTTCTGGCCACTCGCTATTTTTTTAAATGATCCGGCAATAATTCCATTGGAAAGGATTGATAACTAATAGGTCTCACCCATCGTTTTATGGAATGAATCCCCACTGCCGTAAATCTAGAATCCGTAGATGCCGGGTAAGGTCCTCCATGTTGCATGGAAGGGCATACCTCCACACCTGTAGGCACTCCATTATAAATAATCCTTCCCACTCTATTTTGAAGAGATTCCACGATCTCCGCCAGATTTAAATCATCATCCTTTTCGGCGATTAGTGTTCCGGTCAATTGTCCCTCCAAACCATCAATAATCTGAATGAGCTCCGTTTCACCCTTACATTGAACCACCATTGAAAAGGGTCCAAAAACTTCTTGGTGCATTTTCGGGTTTTTCAAAAATGCTTCGCCTGAAACGCTGGCAATAATTGAAGCTGCATCATTAGGTTCCAAATCACCTTTGTATTCGCCAACTACCTCAACGCCATCTTGCGAGATGACATCCTCGCCTTTTTTCTGATATCCTTTCTTTATGTTCGGGTGGAGCATAGTCTGCGGGGCAATGGCAATGGTTTTTTTGGCCAATTCTTGAATAAAACCCTCCGTATCATCGGTTTTCACTGTTAACAAGAGTCCTGGATTTGTACAAAATTGACCTGTACCCAAAGTAATGGAACCTGCATAGGTTTTTGCCAGTTCCCTTCCTCGATTAGATATGGCATTTGCCGTCATAATCACCGGGTTTATACTTCCCATTTCAGCAAAAACAGGTATGGGTTCATCTCGTTTGGCAGCCAAATCAAAAAGAGCTCTTCCTCCACCAATACTGCCTGTAAAACCAACAGCCTTAACTTTTGGGTGATTTACTAAATCCACTCCAGCCTGTACATTCCCGTTAATACTGGAAAAAACGCCCTTTGGCATTCCTGTTTTTTCGGCCGCCTTTACAATGGCCGAAGCCACCAACTCATTTGTGCCCGCGTGCATCGGATGCCCCTTTACAATCACCGGACAGCCTGCAGCCAAGGCACTTGCGGTATCTCCTCCAGCCGTAGAATAGGCCAAAGGAAAATTACTTGCGCCAAAAACGGCCACGGGGCCCAGCGGAATCATTGTTTTTCTCAAATCATCCTTTGGCATTGGTTTTCTATCCGGTTGAGCTGCATCAAACGTGTTTTCACGCCAATCATCGTTGGAAACCAGTTCGGCAAAGGAGCGCAACTGAAAAACGGTTCTACCCCGTTCTCCGATAGCTCGTCCTTCCGGCAATCCGGATTCTAACATGTACATATCCACGAGCTCCTTGTCCAAAGCCAATATTTCATCGGCAATGCTATTCAAAAAATCTGCTCTTTGTTTGCCCGGGATATTTCGGAATGTTTTAAATGCTGTCCAAGCAAGCTCAGCAGCTGCGTCAATTTCACCTTTTGTGGCCTCTAGGAACACCATTGGGTTCTCTACGTTCTCCTTTGGGTTTATCGTTCTGAACTCTACAGACCCATCCGCCTTAAATCGTCCACCAATACAGTTTTTACCTGTAATCATACTACACTATTTATGTTTTTATACTCCGGAAGCTCCGGTCTATTCTTCATTGCAGTCCCAATCACCTTTAATACCCTCTCCCGTTCCGCACCCTGCAAAGGCAATCGAGGAGCGCGTACATTTTCGGTTCCGATTCCAGTGGCAACCTCTGCCAATTTAATATTTTGAACCAATTGTGGGCTGATATCCAACTCCAACAGTGGCATAAACCATCTATAAATCTTGAGGGCTTCGTCTATTCTTCCTGCTTTTACCAACTCGTAAATAGCAACGGTCTCCGCTGGATAAGCGCAAACCAACCCGGCGACCCAACCAACTGCTCCAATGACCAAGCTTTCCAATCCGAGCGTATCCACTCCCGTAAAAACTTTTATTCTGTCACCGAATTTATTTTGAATTCTAATCACATTGGTTATATCTCGAGTAGATTCCTTTATGGCTTGAATGTTATCACACTCAAGTAATTCTTCCATCATGTCCAAGGTAACCTCAATCTTATAATCAACTGGGTTATTGTAAAGCATAATGGGAAGTGTTGTACTGTTTGCCACTGCTTTAAAATAGGCAACGGTTTCGTAATCTGTGGATTTATAACGCATGGGCGGCAGTAACATTAACCCATTAGCACCAACTTTTTCAGCCTGTTGAGCCGCCCCAATAGCGCCCTTTGTGCTCTGTTCGGCCACATTCATAATGACCGGAATCTTACCATCTGTTAATTCCAAGGACTTCTTTATCAAAGTCTCTTTCTCATCTTGTTCCAAGGTACTTGCCTCTCCCAAAGTACCTCCAAGGATTATACCATGTACTCCGGCATCAATTTGTGCCTTGATGTTCTTTTCGAACATGGCAAGGTCCAATGTATCGTCATTTGTAAACTTAGTTGTTACAGCAGGCATTACGCCCTCCCATTTTATCATAATCTTGTTAAATTGTATCTATCTAAAATTACGAAGAGCACCGCACTATCTTTTATACAATTATTAGCCTATTATGATACTATATTACCTTAATTTAGCCATATAATTATTATTTTTAAATAATTTAGGCTCATACATGAAGGTACTCCCCTTTAAAATACCCAAACCCAAAAATGAGGCTCTCGTATATCAAATAGATCGGGAACAGGTATTTTATGACCAATTGCACCAGCATGGGGAGATTCAAATAAGCTATGTGGAAAAAGGGGCTGGCTCCCTTATTGTTGGAGACAGTATTAATGAGTATAAGGCAGGAGATATTCTGGTGATTGGAAGTTTTATTCCCCACGTGTTCCGAAGTGACGCTCGAATTAAAGAAGAATCTTTGATGCACACCCTATTTTTTGACCAGGATTCCTTTGGAAAGGATTTTTTCCAGCTCACGGACTTATCATCTATCCAAAATTTCTTTGATAAATCAGAATTCGGGATGTTGATTCATTCCAGGAAAAGAAATATAATCCCTTTGTTCCATGCACTGTCCCATCAAAACAAAGTAGAGCAAATTGCATCGCTGTTGATGATCATCAATCAAATCAACAGATCCAAAACCACCCCGCTCTCTTCCTTTGTTTATCGTAAAAATTTTACGGATGATGAGGGAAAGCGAATGAGCAAGGTTTATGATTATGTAATGGAACGCTATCATGAACCCATCACGCTGGACGAAATAGCAGAAAAGGCCAATATGAGCAAAAATGCATTTTGTAGATACTTTAAAAAACGGACGAACAAGACCTTTTTTCAATTTTTGATCGAAATACGCATCGAAAACGCCTGTAAACTCATTATTAAAAACCCGGAATTGGCCATTGCCGTTATTGCCGAGCAATGTGGTTTTAACAACATTGCCAATTTCAACCGCAAGTTTAAAGCGTTCAAACATTGTACGCCAACGCAATACAGAAATCAATTTTAGTGTGAGGGCAGTTTGCTTTTGGATGCTGAAAACTTTATCCATAATTTCAATCTCTATTCGTAAATCATAGTTTGTACACCATAATTGACATAGAAACCACAGGAAACGGAATCAAAGGAAACAAGATTACCGAGATTTCCATTTTTAAATATGATGGCGACCAAATTGTGGACGAATTCACATCCTTGGTGAATCCTCAAAGCCCCATTCCGTATTTTATTACCGGACTCACGGGGATTGATGACCAAATGGTACAAAATGCTCCAGTATTTCACGAGATAGCCGATACCATACAAAGTATTACGGAAGGCTGCATTTTTGTGGCCCACTCCGTCAATTTTGATTATGGTGTCATCAAAGAAGAGTTTAGGCAAATTGGAATTGATTTTACGCGAAAAAAACTCTGTACGGTGCGCTTATCACGTCAACTAATACCCGGTTTACGTTCTTACAGTTTGGGAAAATTGTGTTCTGCAGTTCAAATTCCATTGGTGGACCGTCACCGAGCTAGAGGAGATGCACACGCCACTGTGCTTTTATTTGAACAACTCTTGAACAAACCTGAATCAGAGGACGTGTTCAAAAAGTTTTTGAATGCCCGAAGCCAAGAAGCCACTCTTCCGCCCCATTTGCCAAAATCCGTATTTGACAACATTCCCCAAAAACCGGGCATCTACTATTTTATGAACCAAAAAGGAGAGATTATTTATGTGGGGAAAGCCATCAACCTTAAAAAAAGGGTGCTTGGACATTTTTACGATAAAAGCCGCAAGGAAATCCAAATGTGCAGCGAAACAGCCAATATTGATTTTAAGTTGGCTGGAAGCGAATTGGTAGCCCTATTAATGGAATCCGCTGAAATAAAAAGATTGTTCCCTCCCTATAACAGGGCACAAAAAAGAACGGGACGGCAATATGCCATTTTTGCCTACGAAGACCGAAATGGAGTTATGCACCTTGCATACAATACCATTAAAGGTGTTCCCACTCCTTTAAAGATTTTCCATAATCAAACAGCATGCAGGACGTATCTGGAAGAGATTTGCAAAAGTTTTTCGCTTTGTCCACGATATTGTCATTTGCAACAAACCAACGCAGCCTGCTCTCATCATGAAATAAACACCTGTGAAGGGATTTGTAGAGGAGAAGAATCCGTGGAGGATTACAATCGAAAGGTTGAAGAAGCGATTGCACATATGAAACTGTTGACTGCCGAGGTTCGAATTATCAAGGAAAAAGGCAGGGATGAAAACGAAAGTGCGGTAATTTTGATTGCTGAAGGCATTTACAAAGGTTTCGGTTTTATTGATACCGATATTGAAATATCTGCCCTAGAGGATGTAGAAGCTTTTATCACGCCACAAAAACATACGGTTGAAACCGAAAGTATTCTAACTCAGTATCTTTTGAAGCATAACAAAAGTCAAGCCCTTACTCCTTAAATTAGGGCAAAGTTATGCTTCCGGCTTCAAGATTACTTTAAATTGTGCCGATCTATCCAATTGCTGAAATCCTTGATGCAAATCCTTTTGCCTCACGGCATAAGGATAAAACGAAATTGGTTCGATACAGACCATGTTCCTCACCTCGGTCCAGCACATAAAATTTCCAAATCCTTCGGTCTCTATGGTGATTTCTCTTTCATCCTTTAATGTGACGGAAGTACAATCTGCTACTTGAAAGGCGCGACTCCCAACGGCCAAAACCTCATCCAGAGTAATCTTTTTGTCCTTAGTCACAATTATTGGTGATTTTGACTGCAATTTAAATGCGGGGTGATATCCCAACATAAATGGCATTCCTTGTTCACCAGTGATTTTAAAATTAATTTCCAAAGCACCTTCCTTGAGCAAAAAGGATTTTTCAAACCTAAAATCATAAGGCCATGTAAGTGCTTCTTCAGTAGATTTTTCCGGGAATTTTGAATTGATAATTTCAGCTCCTGATCGGTATTGCTTTGCAAAAATTGCAGAAGTATCGGTTTGAGATTCCAACTGATATTCCATTTGGCGCAAATGTCCGTGCTGATCTTGTACAGCATCTCCTTTTGGGGTTTTAACCCTAAACCCAGCCTCATTGACCGGCCCAATAATGGGAAACATTTCCGTATCGGCACTTCCCCATCCCGGACTTCCTTTTTGATGGATAAATTCATGACCATTGACCACAAAGCTCACTAATTCGCCTGCATCAATCCCTACTTTGGTATTTTTACTTTTAAGTTCAACCATTATTTTGTGTTTATCAATCGGTAAATCAAGATCGCCGTACGCTTGGTCAATTCTTCAATGGTATTCAGGTTGACAGTTTCTTGTGGCGTATGGGCATTGGAACCCATAGTGCCCAATCCGTCCAATCCATCTACATATTGGGCAACAAAGGAAACATCGGCAGCACCTCTTCTTCCCGGGTCATAGGCCAAAACCTCGCCCTGTTTCAAATCCAAACTTACCTCATTCAAAGTACTCAATAATTCAAGGTTGCCCTCGGTAGGCTGCATGGCCGGGTAGCTATCCGTAAAACTTACAGTTGCTGAAGTTTTAGGTAGATTGTTGGCAACAATTTTCCTCATTTTGGTTCTGGCCCGTTCTTTTTGCTCTTCGGATATAAATCGAAGCCCACCTTTGACCACCGCTTTTTGGGCAACAACATTGGTTTTTCCGAAAGCATCTCCTTTGCTGGTCAACTCATCATAATTTACAAAAGTGCCTCCAAGCAAAACACCAGGGTTGAAGGTCAATAAATCTTCTCCTTTAACATCGGTATAAAACTCATGAAGAATTCGGGACATCTCAAAAATAGCCCCTGCACCGGTTCCTTCACTAAAAATTCCAGAGGAATGAGCACGTTTTCCCTCAACTTCAACTGCCCATCCAGAAGCACCCCTTCTGGCAACAGTGGCATAATTAAAACCTGTGGAAGTTTCAAAACCTAGGGCAATATCACTTCGTTTGGCAGCATCAATCAAATCCTTTCTGCTTATGGACAAAGGTTTGCCCGTACTTTCTTCATCACCGGTAAATGCCACAATAATCTGTGCATCGTCCAACAGGCCATTATCGGATAATGCTTTAAGGGCATATAGCACAATTACATCACCACCTTTCATATCGTTACCTCCTGGGGCATGTGCGATGCTATCGTTTACCATTTCAAAAGTTTGAAAAGGGCTGTCCTCTTCAAAAACGGTATCCAAATGACCAATGAGCAACAGCTTTTTTCCTTTTGTTCCAGAAGTCTCTGCAAATAGATGACCGGAACGGTTCATTTCCTCGGGCATTTCTATCCAGGTGGTTTCAAAACCAATATTATCAAAGGCATCTTTAAAAACCATCCCCACTTTTTTAACGCCTTCTGCATTAAGGGTTCCGCTGTTAATGTTCACCACCTTTTCCAAAAAACCGATGGCTTCGTCATTGTTTTTTTCAATGCTGGAAACAATCTTTTTTTCGGTTCGTGAAAGTTTCTGTGCGGATATAGATGCAGTAAGAATTAAAGCAACTAAGGTTGAGTATTGTTTAAAATTCATGGTGGGTCATTTTGTGCCCCAAGTTATCAATTTTAGATTGATAAACCCAGTACGACCAGCAAGATCTACTCGAATTGGATAGCCTTTACCGGAGTAATTTTGGTTATGATGTATGACGGCACCAAAAGCATCAACAAACAAAGGAACATAACCCCTAAATTTAAAAGTAAGATGGTCGGCAAATCCATGTGTACCGGAATGTAGTCAATATAATACTCCTCTGGATTCGGAAACTTGAACATTCGATATTTATCCTGAAGAAATATGATTCCAAGACCAATTAGATTGCCCCAAAAAAGTCCGATGGCAATCAAATAAGCTGCATTGTACAAAAAGACTTTTCGAATACTCCAATTGGCAGAACCCAAGGCTTTTAATATGCCTATCATTTGTGTACGTTCCAAAATCAAAACCAACAATGCGGTAATCATATTGATACCTCCCACGATGACCATAATACCAATGATCAATGCAATATTAAAATCAAAAAGACCTATCCATTCAAAAATGCGGAAGTATTTACTTTTGATATTCTGCGTATCCAAATTAGACAGCGTCTTATTATATATCTCATTGCTCTTTTCATCAAGCTGGTCAAAGTCATCCAGAAAAACCTCGAAGTTCCCGATTTGGTTTTCCTCCCATTTGTTCATGCGTTGGATATGTCGAATATCTACAAGGACGTAGGTTTCATCAAACTCTTCAAAACCGCTATCATAAACACCTACAATTTCGAACCTACGATTATTGGGTGGTTTGGAAGCATCCCCATCCCGAAGGAAAAAGGAAAAGAATGTATCGCCGACCTTTAACTGCAGCCTATTGGCCATTAAACTGGAAACCAACACCTCTTCGTTCAGTTTTCCACTGTAATCGGGTAACCTTCCGTCAACAAGATATTCCTCAAAAGTGCTCCAATCGTAATCGGTGCCCACTCCTTTGGCCAGCATTCCCTCAAAAGTATCGGCTGTACGGATAATCCCTCCTTTGGTAGCCACAGCCTGAACATGCCTCACTCCCTCTACATTCTTAAAATCGGGATAAAAATCCTGATTTATGGAAACCGGCATCAAGGAAACCTCGGAGTTATTATTATCAAAATTGGAAATTTGGATATGGCCGTTAAATGCAGCTACTTTTTCGCGAATCTTGTTTTTAAGACCCACGCCGGTGGCAATGGCAATGAGCATCATCACCACACCGATTGCAATCGCAGCAATGGCAATTTTTATTATCGGGGCGGAAATACTAATTTTATGTTCCTTCCCTGTAACAAGGCGTTTGGCAATAAATAATTCTAAATTCAACGAATGCCCATTTTATCTAGATTCAAAAGTACAGTTTTATTGTTGTTTTTGGTGTTTTCCTCTTGCAAGGGACAGCAAAAAGAAACTATTTCTGCTTCAGAGGCTCAAACCGATTCACCTGCTCCCATTAAAGTGGCAGCAAATCGAACTGAAAGATATCTTCCCCTTTTAAAAGGAAAAAAAGTGGGCGTAGTGGCCAATCCCACCAGTGTTGTTTTCAACGAAAAAGGGCATACCCATTTAGTAGACTCCTTACTTTCTGAAAACATGGATGTAAAGCAAGTATTTGCTCCAGAACATGGGTTTCGAGGTACAGCAGATGCTGGGGAGCACGTAAAAGATGGAGTGGACACTCAAACAGGTCTGCCGATTATTTCACTTTACGGCAAGAACAGAAAACCTTCCAAAGAACAACTTAGTGGATTGGATGTTATTGTTTTTGATATTCAGGATGTGGGAGTTCGATTCTACACGTTTATTGCTTCCTTACAATTGGTAATGGAAGCTTGTGCCGAAAACAATACGCCGATAATTGTTTTGGACAGACCCAATCCCAACGGACATTATGTGGATGGCCCCACCATGATGGAAGATCACACCAGTTATTTGGGCATGAACACGATTCCTCTTGTTTATGGCATGACCATGGGTGAATATGCCAAAATGTTAAATGGCGAGGGATGGTTGGAAAATAGCAACAAAGCTGATTTAACCGTAATAGAGTTAGAAAACTATACCCACGATTCTGAATATCATTTACCGATCCGCCCCTCTCCAAACTTGCCCAACGACACATCCATCACCCTTTACCCTAGCTTGGGATTGTTTGAAGGCACTAATGTGAATGCTGGACGTGGCACTGAGTTTCAGTTTCAACGCTACGGGGCATCCTTTATGGATAGCACCGAATATGATTTTAGCTACATGCCCCAACCTAACTTCGGTTCCAAATACCCAAAAGAAGAGGGCAAAACCTGCTATGGCCGTGACCTGTCTAAAACCCCAAGAATGAACGAGGTGACCATGCAATGGGTGATAGATGCCTATAAGAACACTTTGGACAAGTCCAAATTCTTTTTGACGAGTGGCTTTACCAAACATGCGGGCACTCCCCTACTTCAAAAACAAATTGAAGAGGGTATGACCAATGAAGAAATTAAAGCTACTTGGCAAGATGGCCTGGAAAGCTTTAAAAAAATACGGGCGAAGTATTTGATTTATGATTGATTAAGGAATGTCACATGGAGCCCAGTCGAAATCTCTTGAAAAATGGAGGTTTTTCAATCGATGCGCATTATCTCAATTCCAAATGACCGCTTAACCCTCAGTTGTAGGCCTGCGATATTTGTGGAAAGGTTGTTTTAGTAGTCCTTTAATGCTGCTGTTCTCCTTTTCATCGGGAAATGTATCCACCCCATACACAATATCTTTGGGGTCCATGGACATATAGGTACCGAATAATCTGTCCCAAATGGAGAAAATATTTCCGTAGTTGGAATCGGTATAGGGCAATTGATAATGATGGTGCACTTTGTGCATATCCGGACTTACTATGAACCAGCTAATGGCATTGTCAACTTTCTTCGGCAATCGAATATTGGCGTGATTGAACTGTGAGAAGACCACGGACAAGCTTTGATACAACATGATCATTCCAATGGGTGCACCAACAATAACGACACCTGCCAAAGTGAACGCATATCTGATTAAACTCTCCAAAGGATGGTGCCTATTTGCAGTGGTAGTATCCACATTATGATCGGAATGGTGCACCAAATGAACCATCCAAAGGGGCTTAACCTTATGTTCTACCCAATGGGCCGCGTAGGCTCCAATCAAATCCAACAACATTACACCAAGAACAACATAAAGCCATAAAGGCATTTCGGGCAACCAGTTAATTATACCAAATTGGTTTTCCACGGCCCAATCGGAAGATTTAAGCAGTAAAAAGGCTAATGGAAAATTTACAATGATCGTTGTCAATGTTAAAAAGAAATTGGGAATGGAATGTCTCCATTTTTTGTACGGTACTTTGAATAAGGGTACCATACCTTCCAAAATCCAAAAAAAAGTGATTCCTCCCACCAAAATTAGACTTCGGTGCAACGAAGGAATGGTCTCGAAATATGAAATTAGTTGTTCCATTCCCTCAAATATAGCAAATCATTAAAATTTGATGGCTTTTTTCATTTCTTCCACAATATTAAATGCCGCAGGACAAATAGCCACATTCTTCAAGGTAAGGTTGGTAATCTGTTGGAACTTTTTTCGGTCCGTATGGGGAAACTCACGACAGGCTTTTGGCCGGACATCATAAATGGAACAATAATTATCATCCCCTAAAAAGGTGCAAGGAACTGATTTTAGCACATAATCGTTTTCTTCATCCATCCTTAAATATTCATCAATAAATTGGGAGGGTTTCATTCTAAAAAATTTGGCAATCCTTTGAATATCTGCATTGGTGAACAACGGACCCGTGGTTTTACAACAATTGGCACAGGTTAGGCAGTCGGTTCGTTCAAACTCGGCCTCGTGCAATTCTTGCATAGAGTAGTCAAGGTCTTTGGGCGGACGCTTTTTTAACTTGGCAAAAAACTTTTTGTTCTCGGAATGTTTCTCCCTGGCCTTTTGTGGTAAATCCCTGAGTATTTCATCCATAGCACAAACTTATCCATTTTAAACCTTTCAATGCAATTAAAGTCCCACCTTTGCAGAAACAACCCTAAACGATGGCAGATGTTTTTGGAACGGCCCTACTGGATTACGAAAAAGGGCACTATACGGAGGACATAAAAACCTATTCATCTTTAGATGAAGAAGATGTTATCCCTATTCCCTATTTATTCCGAAGATTCGATGAAATGCCCATAATCGAACAAAAAGCGCTCCAATTGGCGCGTGGAAAAGTATTGGATATTGGTGCCGGAGCGGGAAGTCATGCGTTGTACCTTCAAAAAAAAGGGATTGAGGTCACGGCTTTGGATAATTCTGAAGGATGTATTGCCGTTTGTAAGAAAAGAGGAGTGCAATCCACCATTTTAAGTGATATTTTGGACTACTCAGGAGAAAAATACGACACCTTGCTTTTGTTGATGAATGGAATTGGATTAGCAGGAAAGCTGAACAATTTAAGTCGTTTTTTACAACATTTGGCCTCATTATTGCAGTCAAATGGTCAAATTTTATTGGATTCCAGCGATATCATCTATATGTTTGAACAAGACGAAGATGGCGGATACTGGATTCCAAACGATGGAACCTATTATGGCGAAGTAGCTTTTACCATGGAGTACAAAGGCAAAAAAAGCAAACCTTTTGATTGGATTTATGTAGATTTCAACACTTTGCAAAACGCCTGCGAATCCAATGGTTTTAATTGCGAACGTGTAATATCGGGTGAGCATTACGACTATTTAGCCAAGCTTACGTTAAAAGAATAATAGTTTCGGATGTGGAACGTTCTAATACTTATTACATTGCTATGAAAAAAATTGCTCTTTATGCTTTATGTTGTTTTGGAATTTTACTAAGCTGTTCCAAGGATTCGGATATTACATCTGCAGGTTCCAATACCAACCTTAAAGCTGGAAACCTTCTAACTACTGGCGCATCGGCCAGAGATCTATTATCCAATGATAATTTTGATAACCTTTTGATAGAAATCGCCTATGTTGCCGGTTTTGAACCAACTTTTGAGGCCATTTCCAATTTCGAGGAGTTTTTACTAGCAAGAACCTATAAGGAAAATGTGGAATTCAAATTCACATCGCTTTCTTCACCCTCTGAGGAAACATTGACATTGGAAGAAGTTGTAGATCTTGAAGAAGAGAACCGGACCCAATATAATGATGGCAATACCATGGCTGTCTACATATATTTTGCTGATGCTCCTACCGAAAGTGATCAAGGTGATGAAAATCTTGTGACATTAGGAGCGGTTTACCGTAATACTTCCATGGTTATATACCAATCCACAGTAGAAGATATAGCCAATAGAAGTTCTTCTGTATCCATTGCCGATGTTGAAACCGCGACTTTATTACATGAATTTGGTCATTTATTCGGACTGGTCAACTTATCAACCCAATCGGTAAACGAACACGAAGAAACCATTATTAATGATGATGGCAATGAAGAAGGCAATAACCATTGTAATGTGGATGGCTGCTTAATGCGTTCAGAGCTGGAATTTGGAGCCTCTCTTTTAAAGCAGATGGAAAAAAATACCTCCAAGGGCCTAGCTTCTATTCCTGATTTTGATTCCGAATGCCTTTTGGACCTTCAAAAATACGGGGGGCGTTAACCCATAGCTTAAGGAATATTCAAATACTTGTGGGTCTGTAGGGAAACCTTCCATTTGGGGTGTTTCATCACATAATCCACAATTTTCGGTACCATTTTATCACGAACACTCCATTCCGGTTGAAGGTAAAGGATACAATCTTCCCCAACTTGTGCAGCTTGCTCTTCAGCAAAAATGAAGTCGTGCTTATTGTAAACAATCACTTTTAATTCTTGGGCTTTTTTATAGATATCGCCCACTGGAAGTTTATTTTTCTTTGGGGATAGACAAATCCAATCCCATACGCCTGTCAATGGATACGCTCCCGAAGTTTCAATATGAATTGTCATACCCCTTTCCTTGAGGCCTTGGGTCAACGGCCCCATGTCCCAAGTAAGTGGTTCACCTCCAGTGATTACAATGGTATCGGAATACTTTTCGGCATTGGCCACAATACTCTCAATAGTTGTAGGAGGATGAGTTTCGGCATTCCAGCTCTCCTTAACATCACACCAATGGCAACCCACATCGCATCCACCAACTCTTATAAAATAAGCTGCTGTACCTTTATGGTAGCCTTCCCCTTGAATGGTATAAAATTCTTCCATTAGGGGCAGCATCAAGCCCTTTTCCACCAAATCCATTACATTTTCTTCAACCATGGTGCAAAGATAATCCTCTTCTATGGTTTCACCTATTTTACGGCAATAACATCAATTTCTATACTGCTCTTTGCCGCAAGGCCCTTGGCTGCATAGGTGGTCCGAGCTGGTTTTTTGGTGAAATATTGGGTATAAACTTCATTAAAGGCCGCAAAATCTTCAATGTTGGCTAAAATCACGGTACATTTTACCACATTGTCCAAGGTCATTCCATGTTGGGCCAACACATCCTCAATATTTTTTATGGCTTGCTCCGTTTCTGCCTGAATACCGCCTTCAACAAGTGTTCGAGTGGCATGGTCCATCCCTATTTGCCCGGCCAAAAAGTACATGTTTCCCGCCTGTACCACATCGCTAAAAGGAGCATTTTGCTTTTTTGGTTCGTGTGATTTATAAAAAATAATCTCCGTACTTTCTTGTGCATAGGAAGTGGCCATTACGCCACTCATCAGAATTGACAATAGTGCAAAGTGAAAAGGTTTCATAATCCCGTTTTTAGTTTTGCTTAAAATTACCCTATTTTTATCGCAAATTGAACGCAATGGGCAACAAAGAAAAATTCTTTGAGCATATAGAGCAAGGGTACGCCATGAAGGGCGATTTCATTACCGTGGGTGCTGGAATGTTGGATGGTGAGACCATGACCAACGCCTACATTAAAATTCCTCTAAAAACAATGAATCGCCATGGGCTTATTGCCGGTGCCACGGGAACGGGAAAAACCAAAACCCTACAGGTATTGGCCGAAAACCTATCCGACAAGGGAATTCCTGTATTGCTCATGGACCTAAAAGGTGACCTTAGTGGTATTGCCCAACCCAGTCCTGGTCACCCAAAAATTGATGAACGCCAAGAAAAAATAGGGCTTTCTTTTGAAGCCAAAGGTTTCCCTGTGGAAATTATGTCCCTCTCGGAACAAGAAGGAGTTCGCTTACGTGCTACTGTTTCTGAGTTTGGCCCTGTTTTGCTTTCAAGGATTTTGGACCTTAGTGTTACCCAAGAAGGTATTGTTGCTGTAGTTTTTAAATATTGTGACGACAACAAACTTCCGCTTCTTGACCTAAATGATTTTAAAAAGGTATTGCAATATGCCACTGGCGAAGGAAAAGAAGAGTTCCAAAAAGAATATGGTCGTATCTCTACAAGTTCTACCGGCACCATTTTAAGGAAGATTATTGAACTGGAGCAGCAAGGTGCAGATTTATTCTTTGGTGAAAAATCCTTTGATGTGGATGACTTGGTTCGGATTGATGAAAATGGGCGTGGTTACGTGAACATTATCCGATTGACCGATATCCAGGACAGACCTAAACTGTTCTCAACATTTATGTTAAGTCTTTTGGCCGAGATTTACTCCACTTTTCCCGAACAAGGGGATAGCGATAGACCAGAATTGGTGTTGTTCATAGATGAGGCCCATCTGATTTTTGACAATGCCAGCAAAGCACTTTTGGACCAGATTGAAAGTATTGTAAAGTTGATACGCTCCAAGGGAATTGGGCTTTATTTTGTGACCCAAAACCCTACTGATGTACCGGATGATGTTTTGGCACAATTGGGATTGAAGATACAGCATGCACTCCGTGCGTTTACGGCCAAGGACAGGAAAGCAATTAAGCTTACCGCCCAAAACTATCCTATTTCCGAATTCTATGATACTGCAGAGGTACTTACATCATTGGGAACCGGTGAAGCGCTGATATCCGCCTTGGACGAAAAAGGGCGCCCAACACCATTGGCGGCCACCATGATGCGCGCACCCATGAGCCGCATGGATATTTTGAGCGATTCCGAAATCAAGGAGGTATTGGACAAGTCTAAATTGATTAAAAAATATAATGAGGAAATCGATCGTGAGAGCGCCTACGAAATCCTCACCGAAAAAATTGAAAAGGCTGAAAAAGAGGCCAAGAAAGAAAAATCAACAAGCCGAAGGTCAACAAGCCGAAAGAGCACCCGAATGAACCCTGTGGTCAAAGTTTTGACAAGCGCTACATTTATCAGGGGAGTGTTAGGGGTTTTAAAAAAAGTGATTCGATAATTTTATGAAAAAGACAAGCAGAGTAATTGCCTTAGTTTTTGGTATTGCATTAATTCATTCTTGCCAAAAAGATATCACATTCTTAATTACGGAAACAAGCGTAGGCCCATTGACCCAGACCACCGCCGTAAAAGAAATGGAATCCACCTTTATAAAAGATTCAGTTGTGGGAGACACTGCTCAAATCAATTTAGGTGCTTCCCCTAAAAAAATTGAAGTTTTTGAAAAAGGAGGCAAACACCTTTTAACGCTTACCGCTAACTCGGACAGTATCCCCACTATTGAGAATGTTCGGGTTATGGACCCTAGATATGTAACAGAAAACGGGATAGGGTTAAAAAGCACTTTTAAGGATATCCAAAGTAAATACGATATCAAAAAAATTGTGACCACTTTGAACAGTATTGTGGTTTTTCCAAAGGAAAGCAACCTCTACTTTACTATCGACAAGGAGGAACTCCCTGAAAATTTACGCTTTTCAACCTCTGACATTGATGCGGTTCAAATACCAGACGGGGCCAAAATCAAGTACTTGATGCTAGGCTGGGAATAGCCTGTTAATTAAATGCCAAATATCTGGCAATCTGATACTTATTTGGATAAATTAAGCAAAAACCTATCCGAATGAAAAAATTACTGTACTTGTTCGTCATTTTTCCGGTATTTACATTCGCCCAATTCAATTTTGAACCTTCATTGGGACACCCGTATGGTCTGCCCAATCCAGATGCGCCTTCTGAACTCATGGATTTCGCTCCATTAATAGGGGAGTGCCAGTGTAAATCCGAGCTTCGCAAAGCAGATGGAACCTGGGCCGAGCCTGTTAACATGATCTGGCGTTTCAAATATATCATGAACGGAATGGCCATTCAGGACGAAACGCTAAAAGAAGATGGTACCTATTCAGGTAGCATACGTCAATTTATTCCAGATAGCACACGTTGGTATGTACATTATTACTCTACTTCAAGCACAGTTACCAAATTACCTACTTGGGAAGGCAAAAAAACAGAGGATGGAAAAATAGTGCTATACAGGGAACAAAAAGCTCCAAATGGTACAGACGGATTTTACAAAATTTCGTTCTATAATATTAACGAGAGTGGTTTTAAATGGATTGGGGAATGGGTAGATAAAACAGAATCTGTGATTTATCCTACTTGGAAAATAGATTGTTCCAATGGTAAAACCTCTATACATCAACCCGCTGATGAAGCAAAAATCATAGCGGCCACCAAAGTCTTTTCAAAGGCCTACATGGAAGGTGACTTTGAAACCATAGCCAATAGCTATACGGAAGATGCCAAAATTTTTCCAAACAATGCCGACATTATTGCCGGAAGGGAAGCCATTAAAAAGAGGTGGATGCTAGGATCAGGAACCAAAATTTTGCACCACGAAATCAACCCTGAAGAAATCACCTTTCTAGGTGACCATGCACATGACTATGGCTATTTCCAAGGAAAATCTGAAAACAAGGACGGTTCTGTATCCAATTGGAGGGGTAAATATGTCGTAGTCTGGAAGAAAGAGGATGGAAATTGGAAAATGTATTTAGATATTTGGAACCGTATTAGGAACTAGAACAATCCATACTTTTCACGATTGGCCATAACCTTTGGGCTGTTATCGTGCATCCATTCGGTAAGTTCCAGCAATTTTTCCACATAAGATCGTCCAAATTCAGTAAGGCTATATTCCACCCGAATCGGTACCTCGGGATAGGCTTTACGTTTAATATAACCATCCGCTTCTAAAACCTTTAAGCGTTGGCTTAGTACTTTATTGGAAATCCCGTAGACGTATTTTTTGAGTTTGTTGAACCGAAGTACAGGAAAATAGCCTAACCAAAGTAGAATTAAAACACTCCATTGATCCGAAGCCACTGACATTACATCTCGAACGGGGCACAGTTCGGGCGGGTTCTTGTAATCGATGTGCCCAAACATTTTTTCTATTTTTTTTACCGTTCTAACTTTCTGATTTTCAGTAATAGTTTCCATTTACATACCTAGTTTGCAATCAATCACTTCTTTTCTTTTCTAAAATGAATATGTACTTTTAGTTTCCAATTAAGAGTAAGTTACAAAAAGTAACCTCATGAAAAAACTACTTAATAAAATAATTCCATTGGCCTATGGGCAATACTATAATGCCTATACGTTAATTGCACCCAAAAAGGCAGCCGAGAATGCTTTTCATGTATTTTGTACGGTAAGAAAAGGACGTGTTGGACCGGAACAGGCCGAATATTTGGACGGTTCCAAGCTCAACATAGAGAATATAGCCGGCCACAAGGTACAATCCTATCACTGGCCCGGAAACAAAGAAACCGTTTTGTTGGTACATGGATGGGAGAGCAACACCTTTCGGTGGCGCAACCTCATCAAAAAACTTAGGGAAGCGGATTTTAATATCATTGCGTTTGACGCTCCATCACACGGGTATTCCTCTGGAAAACATCTCTATGTGCCTTTATACGAAGAAGCGGTAAACTATATGGTGAAAAAATATAATCCAAAACATCTTATTGGACATTCCGTAGGTGGGATGACCATTATCTACAACCAATACAAAAACCCAAGTGATGAGGTTGAAAAAATGGTCACGATCGGATCTCCATCCGAATTCCATGAAATCATGGAACACTTTCAAGACTTGTTAAAGTTCAACAATCGAGTAATGAAACATTTGGACAAGTATATTTTGGATAGGTTTGGATTTAAAATAAATGAATTTTCAACGTCCAAGTTTGCACAATCCTTAAGCAAAAAAGGGTTGTTGTTTCATGATAAACATGACAACATTACTCCGTACCATGCTTCTGTAGCAGTAAATAAAAATTGGAAAGATAGCACCTTGGTCAGTACCGAAGGACTTGGCCATTCCATGCATCAGGATGATGTGAACAATCAAATCGTCTCTTTTTTGGAAGCTTGATAAAGTTGTCCTAATTTTCAAGAAAAATAGACCATGCAAAAAACAACCCCCTTCCATGTTGCCGTTCCTGTGCATAATTTAGATGAATGTAGAACCTTTTATCGCGATGTACTCGGGTGTGAAGAAGGTAGAAGTGCCGAACAATGGGTAGACTTCAACTTTTTCGGACATCAATTTGTTATTCATTATAAGCCTAAATCCGAAGAAGAAACACATACCAACCCCGTTGATGGCAAAAATGTACCCGTACCTCATTATGGTGTGGTTTTGCCATGGGATACCTTTCAAACATTTTCAAAAGAATTAATGGAAAAGGGGATTGATTTTGTAATTGAACCTTACATCCGGTTTAAAGGTGAGCCCGGAGAGCAGGCTACCATGTTCTTTTTAGACCCTGCCGGCAATGCTTTGGAGTTCAAGGCTTTTAAAGATATGGGGCAATTGTTTGCCAAGTAGATTAAACGAGAGTCAGGCCTTTTTTCTTTACCCAAATTTGGGCAAAAATCATATTGGGCACCCAACAGAGCCAAGCAACGATTTTATAAGCTATTAAAAACTCGCCGAATACAATAGTCAGGAAAGGCAACCAAATGCGCAGGGTAACTGCTGCAAAACAAGCGGCGTAACTGTAAATCATCATTCCTTGATGTAGGGAAAGGTCTTTGTTTTTTACTGCGATATAAGCCCTTAATGTTGTAAACAGCCAAATAACTCCAAGACTTATAAAACCCAAAGATGACACAATCCCCCCTGTTGCGAAAAAACCAAGGTAAACACCGCACAAACCACTAATCAAAGCAGCAATAACATATACTTTTCCAAGGTTCCTATGCAAATTGAGCCGCTTGGCACGAAGCTTTTTTATAAACTGTGACCAACCGATCAACAGTGCCAAACCTCCAAAGCTTATATGACCGAAAAAGGCAAGATTCCAGACCGTGCTTGACAATAAGTCTTCGGATTTATTCATCAAAAGTCCAAAATCTTCCGTGGCAAATAAGTAAATCAAAGGGTAAAGACCAATTCCTATGGCCAGCAAAACGAAAACCACCCATGCTACTTTATTTCTTACTGTTTGAGCCATATTGCCTGATTTAGCACGAAGTAAGTTATCGATATTTTGGATATAAAGGCAAGAATTTTAATGGTAATTCGTTATAAACGTACTGATTAGGCACTCATGCCGCTCCCAAATCCTACTATTATGAAGACAATTTTACTCTTGATTACCCTTATTTTTTCTGCTATGGCAGTATCTAGCTGTACCAATGACGAAAGCGATACCGAATTTGAACTTCTCACCCCAGAAGAAGAACAACAAGCTACCTTAAAGGCAGAACAAGAAAATGTAAACTAAAGTTCTACGCATTGTGGCGCTCACGGGCCAAGAGCGTGTTTTTGAGTAGCATTGCTATGGTCATAGGGCCTACTCCACCCGGTACAGGGGTAATGTAAGATGCTTTTTTACTCACATTTTCAAAGTCTACATCTCCTGTAATGTAGTATCCTTTTTCGCGAGTTTCATCGGGAACACGGGTAATACCTACGTCAATGATAGTCACGCCATCCTTGACCATATCGGCCTTGAGGAATTTTGGGACACCCAAAGCGGATATTACAATATCGGCCTGAAGTGTCAACTCCTTTAGATTTTTGGTTCTACTATGTGCAAGGGTAACAGTGGAATTTCCCGGATTTCCCTTTTGGCTCATTAAAATGCTAATAGGTCTTCCTACAATATGGCTCCTACCGATTACCACAGTATGTTTCCCTTCGGTTTCCACTTTGTAGCGCTTCAATAGTTCCATGATTCCAAATGGAGTGGCAGAGATGAATGTCTCCATATCCAAAGCCATCTTACCAAAATTTGTAGGATGAAAACCATCCACATCCTTATCTGGATCTACGGCCATCAGCACTTTTTCCTCATCAATATGTTTGGGCAAAGGAAGTTGAACAATATAACCGTCGATATCGGGATTGTTGTTCAACTGATGTACTTGCTTCAGTAATTCTTCCTCGGTGGTTTCCTCTGGAAGATGAATCAAAGTGGATTCGAAACCTATTTTTTTACAAGAGCGTACCTTGCTCCCCACATAAGTTAAACTGGCTCCATCGTTGCCCACCAAAACGGCCGCCAAATGAGGAACTTTTTCACCCCGTTCTTTCATTTGGGCCACCTCAACGGTGATTTCTTCTTTTATCTGGTTCGATACTTTTTTTCCGTCAAGGATTTCCATAGGTTGTGTTGGTTTTACTTCTGAATAAGGTTATCTCATATTCTGCATCATCTGCATCATCTTTTTGCCGCCTCCGCCTTGCATCATCTTCATCATCTTGCTCATCTGGTTAAACTGCTTTAGCAACTGGTTTACCTCTTGGATAGAGGTTCCGCTACCTGAAGCAATTCGTTTCTTACGGCTGGCATTTAGCATGGATGGGGTAGATCTTTCTTCTGGGGTCATGGAATGGATGATAGCTTCAATATGTTTAAAGGCATCGTCATCAATATCCAAGCCTTTCAACGCCTTTCCTGCACCTGGAATCATTCCCATGAGGTCCTTCATGTTCCCCATTTTCTTGATTTGCTGAATCTGGCTCAAGAAATCATCAAACCCAAACTTATTCTTCGCAATTTTCTTTTGAATCTTACGTGCCTGTTCCTCATCAAACTGTTCTTGGGCTCGTTCTACCAAGGAAACTACGTCTCCCATTCCAAGGATACGGTCGGCCATACGAGATGGATGGAATACATCGATGGCTTCCATTTTCTCGCCAGTACCAATGAACTTTATAGGCTTATCGACCACAGATTTAATGGAAATGGCGGCACCACCCCGGGTATCACCGTCCAGCTTTGTTAGGATAACCCCATCAAAGTTCAAGACATCGTTAAACGCTTTCGCGGTATTAACGGCATCTTGTCCCGTCATGGAATCAACCACGAACAATGTTTCTTGGGGCTCTATGGCTTTATGAATGTTGGAAATTTCATCCATCATCTGCTCGTCCACAGCCAAACGACCTGCGGTATCGATAATCACCACATTACACCCTGCACTTTTTGCGTGGGCAATACCTGCCTTGGCAATAGCTACGGGGTTGTTATTGTCACGGTCGGAATATACCTCTACTCCTATTTGGTCACCTACAACATGTAACTGATCTATCGCCGCTGGACGGTATACATCACAAGCTACCAAAAGTGGTTTCTTGGTTTTTTTGTTCTTGAGGTAATTGGCAAGTTTACCGGAAAATGTTGTTTTACCGGAACCTTGCAGACCAGACATTAAAATTACAGAAGGGTTACCAGATAAATCTATTTCCTCTGCTTCGCCGCCCATTAATTCGGTAAGCTCGTCCTTTACCAATTTAACCATGAGCTGACCTGGTTGTAATGAGGTCAGTACGTTTTGGCCCAAAGCTTTTTCTTTTACCGTATTGGTAAATTCCTTGGCAATTTTGAAGTTAACGTCAGCATCCAATAAAGCTCTTCGAACTTCCTTAAGGGTCTCTGCTACATTGATTTCAGTAATCTGACCATGCCCTTTGAGGACGTGAAGTGCCTTATCTAATTTTTCGCTTAAATTATCGAACATATGTTCTTTGTTTTAAAGAGGGACAAATTTAAGAATAATATAAAAGAAAAAGGACGGCTTTGGGGAGAGCCGTCCTTCTTTTGGAAAAAAGATTGGGGAAAAATTATTCAATTCTTTTCGAAAACCAATTTATCGGTTCCGCCATTCCCTCCACTAACATCGATGAGCTCGATTCTAACCGACGTGAACTCTACAATATCCCAATCATCCGTTAGATCTGCAAAATCGGCTGGGGAGGAAAAAGCAATATTGAAATCTACGTCGCTATCATCATTCGAACTGTCATCATCGGAATCGGAATCGGTAATGGACCATGTTCCGTTTATTTCGGCATTGCCATCAGTAGCAACCAAAGTTCCATCAGTATTGAAGTCGAAGGTGTATCCGTTAAAATGATCCGTTTCTTCCTTGTCCGTGTCAAAGTAGTAAGCAATGGTCCAGGCACCACTGGTTGCTATACCATTTAGTTCTGTTATCTGAGCGGCAGACAAGTTATTTAACATATCTTCATCGTTGCTTTTTTCGCAACCCAATGTTATCAGTAACGTGGTGATTGCTGTGAGTTTTAATATTGAGGTTTTCATAATTCTTGTTTGTAAAATATAGTGTTCCCGTTGTTATTAGTGATTATGGTTTCTCAAATACCAAGGTATCTACCGAGCCATCATCGTTCTCATCTTTAAGTTCGATTCGGGTGGAGGTGATTGAAACTACCTTCCAATCCTCGGTCAATTCTGCAAGGTCGTCCCCTGTATCAAAATTGATATAGAACTTCAAACCGTCGTCAGAATCTCTCAGTACCCTCCAAAGTCCATTGGCTATTGGGTCGGCATTGATAGACACTTCTACTTGATACATCGTAGAGAAATCAAAATCCATACCTGTATAAGAAGTGGTCATATCCATTTCTCCTTCTTGGTAAAGAGCTACATTCCATGGTCCGCCCATAGCTATATTTCTGATTTCGGCAACATCACCATCATCAACACTATCATCACATACTTTCAACAATACCATTTCGTGGTCTGTTTCTTCAATACTAAAATTTAAGCGAGTTTCCGTCATCTCCTTGATAGGCCATTCAAAACTAACTCCAGGTTCGTCTCCCATGGTTATCATAAGCGAAAGCTGATATTGGCTGTTTAATCCAATCTCCCAAGTACCTTCTGTTGTGTTCACTCCATTTCCAAGGGTTACCACACCATCCGTCATAAATTGGAATTCATAACCCAAAAGTCTTTCTATTTCTTCACCTTGGTTCTCAACTTCTTTAATAACCCACTCGCATTCTTTGATCAGAGCAATAAATGCTTCTCTGTCAATATTGGCGGAGTCCTCGAGGTCACATCGTTTTTTGAGCACGATTTTGTTTCCATCGTCCTTGTAAAGTTTGATCTTGTCATCATCCAGCTCATACACTCGTGCATCTATTGTAAAATCCGGGAAGTTTTCAAAGTCAAGGCTCAGCATGACACCGTTATCTGACATACTGGTGCTCCAAGTTCCCATAATTTCGTCTGCCGTAAAGGTGGAGAAATATACAGTTCCATCTTCATTGAATGTCATTAAGCGTTCAATGTACTGTTCTGTATTGTCCACTTCATTTCGGATAACCTCTCTTACTTGTAAAGGACATGCCATCAAGTATTCGTCCAGTTCCGATTCGGAGAAATCATCATCATTGTAATCATCATCGTCATCTTCGTCACATTGGTTTTTGGCCATTTCCAAGGCTGCCGCCAATTCGGCATTGTTCTGTACCGTTACTTCGGTCCCATCATATTTCTTTAATGTAATTGGGAATTCAATGCTTATCAGATCATCATCTTCAAGTTCATCAAAAAATCTTCGCATATCCATATCACTGCCAATTTCAAAATCGCCTGTTACTTGGTTTTGAACATCGAACGTGAACAAAGTGATAGGGTAAACAAAATCAACACATTCAATATCGTCGTCGTCACCACCTTCAAGGCACTCTTTAGCGAAAGTTTCAAGCTCATCTTGGTTTTCGATGGTTATTTCACTAAAATCGGAAAGGGTAATAGTAATGGGGAATACAATGTCCAAAATGTCATCGTCATCGTCAAGCTCATCAAAAATTTCTTCAACCACATCCAAATCACTTTCAGAATCGATGGTCACTTCAACTCCATTAACATTTACCGTATAGGGAAATTGAATAGCCAAACAACTGGCGCCGTCCACAATATTGTCATAGGAACCATCATTGGAAGATGTATTTTCGATTAAAACCGCTGTTGTGGAATTAGCAGCAATAGTTTCACTCTGGGGATCATCTCCGATTTTTTCAAATTCTTCTTGACAAGAAGATAATCCAAAAACAAGTACAACAAGGGCTACGCGCAATATGTTGTGAATCAACTTTTTCATAATAACTGAATTTTGGGGTTATAATTCAACCTTAAAACAACCATCCAAACAAAAACCCTACTTTTTCTTGAAAATTTTCAAATATATTTGGGTCGAAGAACAAACTCCCGCCCATGAGCAATGTATGCGAAGATCATATTTTCAGTAAAGTTTTTAAGACTCATTCCAAGACAGTCTTCAACTACATCTTTTATAAATTCGGGAATGAGGAGAAAGCACACGATGCAGTACAGGAAGCCTTTGTTAAACTTTGGCAAAATTGTGCCAAGGTAAGTCCAGAGAAAGCCAAGTCATATGTCTACACAGTGGCCAACAACCTTTATTTAAATGTAATAAAGGCCGAAAAGGTAAGGTTGAAGCACGCTAATAGCCTAAGCAATGACCGAACCAATGAGTCCCCAGAATTTTTAATGGAGGAAAAAGAATACAAGGTAAAATTGGACAATGCCCTAAACGCTTTGCCCGAAAACCAACGAACCACTTTTTTGCTCAATAGAATCGATGGAAAAAAGTACACAGAAATTGCAGAAATTGAGGGTGTAAGTGTAAAAGCTATTGAAAAAAGGATGCATTTAGCCCTAAAGAGTTTACGGGAAGAGATTGATGGTATTTAAAAAATTCAGTTTATAATAAATTATAAGGTAGGGTATTTTAAAAGGTAGTTGTTATTATAACGTAAAGCATAGAACCCATGCAAGAAAATTATTTGGCAAAATGGTTGAGCGATGAGCTTTCAGAGGAAGAGCTTCAGGAATTTCAAAATTCTGAAGCGTATGCCTCTTACCAAAAGCTTAAGGACGCTACAAGCAGTCTGAAGGCCCCCGATTTTAATTCGGAAAAAGCCTTGCAACGTTTGAAAGACGAACATATTGAAAATGCACCAAAGGTGATTTCCCTGAACCCTTTCAAGAAATTCCTTAGGGTTGCTGCCGTTATTGCCATACTGCTCGCCGGTTCATACTTTTATGTAAACACATTGAACGAGAAAGTAACTACCGAATTTGCCGAACGTTCCGAAGTTGTGCTTCCAGATAATTCCGAAATCTTTTTGAATGTGGATTCCCAAATATCTTACAGCGAAAAAAATTGGGACAATAAAAGAAATATTGATTTAAAAGGTGAAGCCTTCTTTAAAGTGGCCAAAGGAAAAAAGTTTACGGTTTCTACCGATCATGGCACCGTTGCCGTTTTGGGAACACAGTTTAATGTGGAAAACAGAAAAGGCTTTTTTGAGGTAACTTGTTATGAAGGTTTGGTGAGCGTTACCCATAATAATAAAGAATCCAAATTACCTGCAGGAACTTCTTTCTTGGTTATCAACGGAAAAATTATCAGTACTGGAACACCCGATGGCACCTTGCCTTCTTGGATGAACAACGAAAGTAGTTTTGAAAGTATTCCTTTAAAATATGTATTTGCCGAACTTGAAAGACAGTTCAATGTGAAGGTATCTTCAGAAAATATAGATACAAACCTATTATTTACAGGGTCTTTTAACAACACAGACCTAAATATGGCGTTAAAAAGTATAAGTACCCCCTCCCAAACACATTACAAAATAGACGGAGACAACGTACTTTTTTATGCTGGGAACACACTACAATAAGCATTTAGGCCTCGCCTTGGTTTTTTTGTTTTTCATGTTTTGCAATATCAATGCACAGGAAAAGCAACAGTCTCCCCTTACCCTAATTTCCTACATAAAATCCCTAGAAGACCGCTTTAATGTCAAGTTTTCATATATAGATGAAGATTTGGAAGGACTCACGATAATTCTTCCAGAAAATCTGACCTCATTGGAAGATATCCTGCAATACGTTGAGGATTCGCTTCAAATTGAAGCAAACAAACTTAACGACAGATACTACACGCTTTCCAAAGACAATCGAGTAAATATCTGTGGGGTTGTTTTGGACAATTTTGCCGAAAACACGGTAATGGGTGCCACCGTGGAAGTATTGGGAGAAGATGTTGCAAAAATTACGGACAACAATGGTGCCTTCTCTTTAGATAACATTCCCCGAGATGCATCCCTTCAAATTAGATACTTAGGTTATGTAACCAAATATGTAAAAGTTGAAACACTTTTACAGCAGGGAGGTTGCCCTAAAATGCTATTGGCACAATATTATGAACAATTGGATGAAGTGTTCGTCTATAAATACCTTACTTCTGGAATCATTAAGGAAAAAGATGCGAGCATTACTTTGAATACAGCCGAGTTCGGAATCCTCCCGGGATTGATAGAACCTGATATCCTGCAAACGGTACAGGCTTTACCAGGTATTAAGAGTATTGATGAAACCGTATCAGATATTAATGTACGTGGCGGTACCAACGATCAAAACCTCATCCTTTGGAACGGAATCAAAATGTATCAATCAGGACATTTTTTTGGATTGATATCCGCCTTTAACCCCTACCAAACGGACAAAGTGACCATCTATAAAAATGGAACCCCTGCCAACTTTGGTGATGGGGTAAGCAGCGTTATCCAAATGGAAACGGGAAACAAAGTGCCAGAAATTTTTAAAGGGGGTGGCGGATTTAATCTGATCAGCGGTGATATTTATGCAGAAGTCCCTGTAACGAACAAACTGGGAGTTCAATTTTCTGCAAGGCGCTCGGCAACAGACTTTTTGAGTACTCCTACTTACAAACAATTCATCAACAGGGCCTTTCAGGATAGTGAAATCACCCTCCAAAACAACAACACTGTTGATGATGAATTCATTAGGGATGAAGACTTTTTCTTTTATGATTTTTCAGGAAAAATCCTGTACGACCTCAACGAAGACCACAAAATCCGACTAAGTGCCATCCACATCAAGAACAATTTAAAATTTGAAGAGACCAATGTCTCCGCCAACGAAACCAATATTAGCTTGTTAAAACAGGATAACATTTCTGTGGGCGGTCAATTGCAGAGCAGCTGGACAGATAAATTTTCTTCGCACCTCAACATATATTACTCCAGATATAACCTAGATGCACAAAACGTTTTTGACAATCAGGTGCAGCAACTGTTCCAAAACAATCAAGTGACGGAAAATGCGCTCAAATTCGACACAAATTATATCCTAACGGATGAATTTAGTTGGAACAATGGATATCAATTCATCGAAACAGGAATCGCCAACGCCACTGTAATCAACGAGCCTGATTTCAACAGTGAGATCAAAGGGGTTATCCGAACGCACGCGCCGTATTCGCAAGTCAATTATAATTCACCAGGGAACAAGTTTATTGGTGCATTTGGTGCACGATTTAACTTTATTGAAAATTTGGGGACTTTTAAAAAGCTTGTGATCGAACCCAGAATCAACCTCAATTTTAAATTGGCCAATTATGTTCGGGCTGAAGTTTTAGGGGAGTTCAAAAGTCAGACCACCAATCAAATCATAGATTTGGAGCAAAACTTTTTAGGGATAGAAAAACGCCGGTGGATTTTATCCAACGATGAAACACTTCCTGTCACCAAAAGCAAACAAGGTTCTGTGGGCATCAATTATGAAAAGAACAATTTCTACGTTGGGGTCGAAGGTTTTTACAAAAACGTGGACGGTATCAGTACTAGCACACAAGGATTCCAAAACCCCTATCAATTCTCAGGGGAAATAGGAAGTTACGATGTTAAGGGTGTGGAACTGCTCATCAACAAAAAAGGGGACAATTACAGTACATGGTTAAGCTACGCTTATAACAAAAATGATTATACGTTTGATTCCATTGTACCGCAATCGTTCCCCAACAATTTGGATATTAGGCACACCATTACCTTTGCCAGCACCTATACCTACAAAGACCTAAAGTTAAGTATTGGACTCAACTACAGGACGGGCAAACCCTATACAGAACCTATTGAAGGAGATGAAGGTTTGGATCAAAATTACTATCCACCTAGAATCAATTTCCAATCTCCCAACAATAGTCGATTACCTGAATATTTTAGAGCTGATGCATCCGCCATCTACAATTTTCAAATCAGTAGGGCCATTCGTGCCAATGCAGGTCTTTCTATCTTAAATTTTACGAACAGAAAAAATACCCTTAACAAATACTATCGGGTCAATGAGGACGATGAAATCGAGACCATAGAAAACTTTTCATTGGGCATCACCCCCAATGTTAGTTTTAGGGTGAGTTTTTAAATAGAGATTTCTCGACTACGCTCGAAATGACAGCCACGACATTAGTCAAGATTCGTGTAATTTGTGTCAAAGGATAAATGATTTTTCTCCTATTCCTTCCACTTCGCTGATGATATCATCTAGAAATGACAAAGCCTGTCGTTCCTGCAAAAGCAGGAATCCAAATAAATAAACCCAATTTATATTTTTGGTAAAAAAACAGAGGGATTAGGGATTACATCCTCTCAGGAACATCAATACCCAACAAACGGAACGCGGATTGAATGACTTCGCCCACATTTTGCGATAACTGTACCCTAAAGTTTTTCTTTTGCTCATCTGTTTCGCCCAAAATGGATACCTGCTGGTAAAAGGAATTGAACTCCTTGACCAAATCATAAGTATAATTGGCAATTAAGGCAGGACTAAAGTTCTCGGCAGCCAACTGAACCGTTTCTGGGAATAACTGAATCTGTTTCAATAATTCCTTTTCCTTTTCGTGCAAGTCCAAAGAAGTCTCGACTGCGCTCGACTTGACATTATCAGCTTTTCTTAAAATAGACTGAATCCTAGCGTAGGTATACTGAATAAATGGCCCCGTATTCCCCTGGAAGTCTACCGACTCCTCAGGGTTGAACAAGATGCGTTTTTTAGGATCTACTTTAAGAATGTAGTATTTAAGAGCGCCCAACCCTATAGTTCGGTACAATTGCTTTTTCTCTGCTTCGGAATACCCTTCCAACTTGCCCAATTCCTGTGAAATAGACTCGGCCGTATCCTCCATATTTTTAATCAGGTCGTCCGCATCCACCACGGTACCTTCCCTACTCTTCATTTTTCCACTGGGCAAGTCTACCATTCCATAGCTCAAGTGATACAATTGCTCTGCCCAAGAATAACCCAGTTTCTTCAGAATAAGGAATAACACCTTAAAATGGTAATCCTGTTCGTTCCCTACCGTGTACACCATTCCGTTGATGTCGGGAAAGTCAGTTACCCGTTGTATAGCCGTACCAATATCCTGGGTCATATACACCGCGGTACCATCGGAACGCAACACGATTTTTTCATCCAATCCCTCATCGGTAAGATCGATCCAAACACTGCCATCTTCTTTTTTAAAGAAAACGCCTCGTTCCAGACCATCTTTTACCACATCACGCCCCAACAAATAGGTGTCACTTTCGTAATATAAAGTATCAAAATCAACACCTAGGTTTTTGTATGTGGTATCAAAACCATCATATACCCAACCGTTCATTTTTTTCCAAAGAGACACCACCTCATCATCACCGGCTTCCCATTTTCTAAGCATATCTTGCGCCTCCAATAAAATTGGAGCTTCCTTTTCTGCTTTTTCTTTTGGTGTACCAGCCTCTGCCAATTCTGCAATCTGCTCTTTGTATACTTTATCAAAAGCCACATAATATTTACCGACCAAGTGATCCCCTTTCAATCCTGAAGATTCGGGAGTTTCACCCTCACCAAATTTTTGCCAGGCCAGCATACTCTTACAAATGTGGATACCACGATCATTAATGATCTGTGTTTTGTATACCTTTTTGCCCGATGCCTTCAAAATTTCAGCCACGGAATACCCCAAAAGGTTGTTTCGGATGTGTCCCAAGTGCAAAGGTTTGTTGGTATTGGGCGAAGAATATTCCACCATTACCGCATCATCCGACTGTGATTTTACATAACCAAAATCGGTTTCATCAGAAATAGCGTTGAAGAAGTTCAGATAATAACTGTTCTCAATAACAATGTTCAAAAAGCCTTTAACCACATTGTATTTGGACACCTCATCTACATTTTCAACAAGATAATCTCCAATCTGGGTTCCTATCTGAACAGGGTTTCCCTTTACATGGCGCAACATAGGAAATACCACCACGGTAATATCACCCTCAAAATCCTTTCGGGTAGGTTGAAATTCCACCGTAGGCAGGTCAACTTGGTACAGTTGTTTTACCGCCTCGATTACTTTTTGGGTCAAATCATCTTGCAAACTCATCTAACAGGCTTTTCAGGGCGCAAAACTACGCATTTTTTGGGCTTTTACCACACCATAACCAAATGGTCCGCCGTAATTTGATTAATTTTAGATATGCTATTGAACGTCTCCTACAACGATAAAAAAATCACCAAAAAAATTGACGAAGCCGTTGGCAAACCCCTTCCCATAAAAGAGCGTTTTGCCATGGGCGGTATTGGCTCTCCCAAACTACCTATCACCGAAGCTAGCTTGGACATTTACAACTTGCTCATTTTGGATAATAGCACCAATACCTGCAATGTTGAAATCCGTCCCAATGGCATTATTGTTCGGTTCCGTTCCCGTTTGGAGACCTACGGTCTTATAATCCCCTATTACAAATTGAATGTGTACAAAGGAGATATTGGCATTTATTCCATTTATATGGACCATTATTTCATTAAAGTACGTTCGGACACGAAGGCCATCCAACGTTTTTTTCGAAAATTATTGGACCACCGCGCGGACAACCTTCCCACCAATCTTGAAGATCTATGAAAATATTACTGACAGGAGCCAATGGCTATATTGGGATGCGCTTATTGCCCCAACTTTTGGATATGGGACACAATGTGGTTTGCGCCGTCCGTGATGAAAAACGACTTTCGGTCGATGCAAAGACCCGTTCCAAAATTGATGTTGTGGAAATTGATTTTTTGGATGACCCGGAAAAGCAACAAGTACCCGCAGATATTGATGCCGCCTACTACTTGATACATTCTATGACCTCTTCCGTCACAGATTTTGATGAAAAGGAAGCGCAAGCAGCCAAAAACTTCAACATCATTATAAAGAATACCCAATGCAAGCAGGTAATTTACCTCAGTGGTATTGTCAATGATAAAGAACTGTCCAAACACCTCAGCTCCAGAAAAAATGTGGAAGAAATCCTCTATAAAGGCTCTTTTGACCTTACCGTGCTCCGCGCTGGGATTATTGTAGGTTCTGGCAGTTCCTCTTTTGAGATTATACGCGACCTCTGTGAAAAACTGCCCGTGATGATTACACCAAAATGGGTACTTACCAAGACACAGCCCATTGCCATTCGGGATGTGATCCAGTTTCTTACCCAAGTATTGGGCAACAAGGATACGTACGACCAATCTTTTGATATTGGTGGACCCGATATTCTTACGTATAAGGATATGCTGCATGGTTATGCGAAGGTCCGTGGTTTTAAAAATTGGATCTTCACGGTTCCTGTGATGACACCCAAACTATCTTCCTACTGGCTCTATTTTGTTACCTCAACCTCCTACAAACTGGCCATGAACTTGGTGGACAGCATGAAAATGGAAGTGGTGGCCCAAGACAATCGGTTACAAGAAATGTTGGGCATTGAAACACACACCTATGAAGAAGCCATTGATTTAGCTTTCAAAAAAATTGAACAAAATTTGGTGATCAGCAGTTGGAAAGACAGTATTGCCAGCGGACAAATCCAAGAAGATCTCGAAAACTATATCCAAGTGCCCAAGTATGGCGTGCTTCAGGATAAAAAATCTATTCGCATTGAAGATGAAGATGCCGTTTTGGCGAATATTTGGCGCATTGGCGGAGAGACTGGATGGTATTATGGCAACTGGCTTTGGAAAATCCGTGGGTTTTTGGATAAATTGGTCGGAGGTCCCGGGCTCAGGCGCGGACGCACCCATCCCTATAAAATATTCCCAGGGGATGCATTGGACTTTTGGCGTGTATTGTTGGCCGATAAAAAATCCAAGCGCTTGCTTCTTTTTGCTGAAATGAAAACTCCTGGTGAAGCTTGGTTGGAGTTTAAGATTGAGGATGGAGTGCTTTATCAAACCGCCACTTTTCGTCCAAAAGGTTTATTGGGGCGATTGTATTGGTATTCGGTCCTTCCATTCCACCTATTTATTTTTGGGAATATGATCAAGAATATCGCTAAAGGCTAAAGTTTCCAATCATTTTTAAACAAATAACACCTGTCACATCGAGCGCAGTCGAGATGCCTTCATTTGTTGGTCATCGTTTCTTGATAAAAGATTTCTCGACTGCGCTCGAAATGACAATCATACCAATAATTAAGTGTAGTGCTGTCATTCTGAAGAAGCATAGCGACTGAAAAATCTCTTTTTTCAAATTCAAGTGCAAAAGATTCTTCGCTCCGCTCAGAATGACAAATAAAACAGTATTCAGGGCTTTTCGTAAAATTCGAGTCAAATCCTTTTGTCTTTACCATTGACCCAACTCCCAACTCCTAACTCTTAGCTCCTTTGCTGTTAAAATACTATTAAGCCTTATCGGTGATTCCGTTTTTATTCGCACTTTGTCACAAATCCCCCCCGAGTTCGTCTAAACAATAGGCAACCTTTATTGCGAAAAAGGTGTCTTATTAATGAAACCATACATTCAATTATGTCCGTTAAACAGACTATTCTCCTTACTACTTTTTCCCTTTTGATGGGGTTTCCAATATTTGCCCAAACCGTAAGTTCTCGTTTGGTGGATGCCAAGACACAAAAGGGCATTCCCTATGCTACTATTCAATATGGGGAAAATCAAGGAGTAATCACCAATGAGGAAGGCCGTTTCAGTTTTGTGCTGGAAGAAAGTACTTCCCTACCCGATTCCATTTATGTAACCTCAATGGGATACGAAAAAAAAGGATTCACCCTTGAGCAATTGCAAGACAGTTTGATTTCCTTGAATGCCAAAGCAATCGAACTGAGTGGCGTTTATGTTTTTGACAAGGAGCTGGAGGTGGAAGACATTATTGAAAAAATGATAGAGAACATTCCCCAAAACGTAAACAAAAGCCCCATAAAACAACGCTTTTTCCTGCGGAAAGCGGAACTGGCCAATATGCAAAAAGTGGATTTTGGGTTCGAAAAATCGTCCATTAAAGAGTTGAACAAGGAGCTTATGGACAGCATCTCGAATTCCATTCCAAAAAATGCAGCCCACTATACCGAAAGTTTTGGCGACCTCTATAAAAACAAAACAGAATACAAACTCAACATCATAAAAGCAGCCGACCTTTATGATAAAAAGGAGGTAGGTTCTTTTGAGGATTTGGCAGAGCATATGGAGGAAATCTTTAAACAGAATGTAAAACCTGGCTCTTACCTTAAGATTAAATCAGGCATTTTTAGTGAAAAAATTCAAGTTGATTCTATTTTGGACACTATGGATGATGAACGGGTAGATCAAGTAAAAAAGGTAAAGGCCCAAGTGGAAAAAGATAGTGTTTCGGGCTTGGTTGACAGCCAACGTTGGCAGTTTAAGGAAATGCTGAGTCAATTGTATTATAAAGAGGACACCAAACTGGACTTTGTGGACAAAACGCGTCGATACGAGTTTAAACTGGCAGGTTACGCCGATATTGGCGACGCAGGTGTTTATGTAGTAGATTTTTGGCCCAAGAGAAGCAGTGCCGACTTTAAAGGGCGCCTCTATATAAATATAGAGGACTTTGCCGTAATGCGACTCGATTTCGCGAATACCCAACGCTTACGAAACTTTAGATTATTGGGCATTACCTATCGTGAAACCGTGTACAAGGGCACCATGCATTTTGCCAAATTATCCAATGGCAAATACGACCTTCAGTTTATGGATTTGTCCGATGGTAAATATTTTGGTGTGGACCGACCGCTAAAAGTGGTGGAAAAGAACAAACACGTAAAAGGCCGTCGCAAGCAGAACGAACTAGAACTGAACATTGACTTCCGTATGAACATGACCGCCAAATGGGAGCTGGTAGTATTTAACCAAGATGAAATTGCAGAGAACGAGTTTAAAACCTACAAGGAAGACAAAACGGTTCGAGCCACCTATATGCCCCGCTACAACCCAGAGTTCTGGAAAGGCTACACCATTATGGAGCCTAACCAAGCTATTCGAGGGTTTACTGCTGAAGAGGAATAGATGTCAGATCTCAGACGTCAGATTTTAGATTGCAGAGGTTGGACAAGGAGACTCCCAGCGCTTGGCTTATACGGTACAAGGTATGAATAGTGATGTTACTTTCACCCTTTACCCAACACCCTTAGCCCCTCTTGCCATATATGACATGTAACAGTTATTCAAAAATCCTTTTCTTGCCTCTATCATGGAAAAAGGAGAAGTTGTATGGCAATGGATTGAAGACGGGTACGGCGCTCCCGAAGAACTCGCCAAAGTTCTGGATTTGGCTCTGGAAATGCTGTTTTATTTGGAAGAAGATACTTTTGACCGTAAGGAAGTGCAACAAGTGGTTGCTGCGCTTAAAGGAATTGTGGTTGGGTTGAGGAACACCAACTAAATTTATGAGATACGGAAACCTTCCTATCAAATAGCAAAGCATGCAAGTTCAGCATGGCGTAAAGCGTCATTTCGAAATGAGATGCAAAGCAGCGATTGAGAAATCTACTCCATTCTTAGATTTCTCACACTCCTTTCAGTCGTTCGAAATGACAAAAAAATGACCTTGGATAATTGGTGCAATTGGTATCGAACCATAAACCTGTAACAGAAAAGAGATGCTGAACGCTGTTCAGAATGACAGGTTGAAGATTTGTGATAATTCGTGCAATTCGTGTCAAAAAAGAAAATTGAGCATTGTAAATTGTTTATTGCCCATTGTACTTTGTTCATTGTTTGGGCTGGAGAAGTTTCCCCAAAACGTATAGCGCAACCATAATCAAAAGCATCAGCAGGAGTACAAAGAACACATTCAATAAGGTTGGTCCAAAACCAAGTTCATCCACATTTAAAAATGGATAGGGATAAAATCCCGAGAATTGCCCTCGGACCATCACAAAAACCAAATACCCTAAAGGGTATAGCAGCCATTTGGAGAGTTGTTTCCAAGCAACAACAGTCCTGGTACAAAACATGAGCCAATACACATACATAAATGCGGGGATAATGGTATGCAACAATTCGTCCACTACCATTTGTAGTCCTGTTGGATCCCAAATTTCACGTAGTACGAATTGATACACCACTCCCACCACCACAATAAACGTAGTTAAGGCAATGGGCGTTGTCTTTTTATGGAAAAGGGCCAATCGTTTTTGGTCGGCACCAAATACTCGGGTAGTAAAGAAAAGAGCCACCAACGTATTGGTCAGTATCGTAAAGAAGCTAAAAAATCGTACCAAGCTCTCGGCAGTGCCTGCTTCTCGATTTTGAAGCATCAAGTAAAGTTGGGCAAGTACGGCAAACCAGCCCATGCAAAGCCCAAATATTTCAAAGTTTCTGCGCATGGTCGAAGGTATTCAATTTACAATCATTGTCCAATCTATTGTCATTTCGAAATGAGGTGCAAAGCATTGATTGAGAAACCTCCTTCATTCTTAGATTTCTCGACTGCGCTCGAAATGACAGGTTTGACCTCCCTAAAAATTCGTGCAATTCGTGTCAAGCAATGAGATGCTGAAACAAGTTCAGCATGACGAAAAATTATGCCTTTGGCAAAAACACTTCCGCCATCATGCAACGAGCGCTGCCCCCACCACAGGTCTCAATGGTATCCAATGCACTATGGATAATAGCGCAATGCTTTTCTATGGCTTTGATTTGTTCTTCGGTAAGACTATTGTAGGCCTGGGTGCTCATCACCATATAACGTTGGTCGTTTGCGCCCAAAACCTGAAGCATGTTCCCTGCAAAGTGGCACATTTGCTCCTCGGTAATTCGGATAACTTCCTTACCGTCCATCTTAATATGCTCCACAACGTTCTTTCGTTCTTTTTTATCGTCAATGGAGTCCAAGCAAATTACCGCAAACTTCTCGGCCATGGCCATCATTACATTGGTATGGTAAATGGGCAATCGTTTACCGTCTACCGTTTGGTTGGCATGAAAAATCACGGGGAAGCAATCAAAATCTTCGCAAAACTCTATAAAAAGTTCTTCGTGTGCTCGCTCGGAAAGGGCACAATACGCTTTTTGGTTGACCCTATCTTTTAAGATACTACCTGTTCCTTCCAAAAACACTCCCTCCTCTTCGGCAGCCGTATAATCCATGATATTGTTAATCACAAAACCATTATCCTCCAACAGCTCAAAAACATCTTCCCTACGTTCCTTTCTTCGATTTTCGGCAAACATCGGGTACACACAAACGGTTCCGCTCTCGTGAAAAGAAACCCAGTTATTCGGAAAAATCGAATCGGGGGTGTCTTGCTCCATATTATCGCTTATGGTAATCACATTAACGCCATGTTCCCTTAAAACGGTTACAAATTGGTCGAACTCTTGCTGTGCCTTTTTATTGATTTCAGCATTTTTTATATGCGGGTCTTCCTGAAAGTAGTTGTTGACCGCAGTTTGCTCGTTCATCCTAAAGTTTACTGGACGCACCATAAGAATGGTATTGGTAATCTGTTTTCTCAATACTTTGACTGTTTAGATCAAACCTGTGGCAGCAGGAAGTTGGGTTAAAAAATTATGCTCTGATCAAAGGCATGGTGCTACACCGCAGCAGGCCTTCTTGTTTGGCTATTTCGGCATAGGGAATCTCCTCTACGGTAAATCCCTGGTCCCGAAGCCAATTGTTCAATCTGGTAAAACTCTTTTCCGAGACCACCACTTCGGGGGAAATGGAAAAAACATTACTGAACATTTGGTACATTTCGTCTTTATCAATCTCAAAAATATTTTCTGGCCCGAAGAAGTCTACCAAATATTGGTATTCCTCCTCCACCAAAAATCCATTTTTGTGTAAAATCGCCTTGTCCTTTCCTACAGGCTGAAAACAACAATCCAAATGCAATGCATTCTCCTTTGGATTGGTATTTGATTTTCGCAGCTCGAAGGATTTTACGGTTTTATGGGGGAACATTTCCCGAATAAATTCCACAGCTTCGATATTGGTCCTTGCGGTAATGTAACTCGCATAATCATCACCGGTATAGGTTCCGATAAAAATATGGTCGTTCCATGGCATTACATCACCACCTTCAATATGGACCTCTTCCGGTGGACGAATTATCTTCTTAGGGTCAATTGCGTCCAAAACTTCATGAATTGCTTCAAACTCACGTTCCCGATCGGGCAAAATATTGGCGTGAATCAATTTATCCTCTATCACAAAAGCAATATCTCGTGCGAATATCTGGTTACAATCTTCCAGCACTTCTGGTCTGTAAACTTGAACTCCATATTTTTGAAACACTTTCGCAAATGCTTCCATTTCCTTGATCATGTCCACTTCCTTGGGATACGTACCTGCCTTAATGTGCTCTATTGATTTAGGGTCGTAAGCTTCTTCAATTGTAGGAACCGGTCCACTACTTTGGGCAATTCCCAATATAACAGCTTTTAATGTGCTGGTCTCATCAACAACGTTCAATTCAATCATAGAAGGTGTATTAGGGGCCAAAAAATACTGGCTCTCGAAAACAATAAGGGAAATCCTTAAAAATTCTGTGGCAAATCTAGTGTTTTAGTTGAATTTATTGGTCAATCAAATTGATAAAATCACCCACCTTATTTCGGGAATAAATCTTTAAAACAAGGGTAATTCATATTAGGTCAAAAAGTTGTTCGTCAAATAGTTAAAATAACTGTCAAAACCTAAAAAATTGACAAATATCAGGTTGTTGATTTGTTTTAATAATTACATTTGTATTAAGATTTTTCCTACTTATGAAAAAAATTATAATTACATCGATTTTATTAGCGACTGTATTTATCGTTTTGGGAGGTATGGATGCTTTCCAAAGAATGGAGCGAATCAGTTTTGTATCCAAAGCAGATTCGAATATACAGGTTGATACCATTTATGCGGTTAAATACGATGACTGTATCAAGGAGAGTAATTTTCCAAATGGATATCCTTTACATTCCGAACAAATGAAGAATGAAGATGTTGATTGGTATTTTACCAAGGTCAACGAATCGGCGAAAAAATACGGGAAATCCTTGGATTCCACTTTAAAGAATTTGAGCACTGTGGATGCCCATGATTTTATCCACCAAGCTTTTCAAAAGGCCAAAAATGCTATTGGCAACAAAGATATTTCTGACATCCAGAAACACTACCATTTTGAAATTATGCGAATTTGCTATGATAGCGACAAATCTTTAAACCAAAATGCTGCGGGCAGACTTTAGTGTAAAGATGAAGTTTATATCAAAAAAAGGGGCGATATCGCCCCTTTTATTTTTTAATGCTCCAAATCTTACCTTTTCTCTACCGGAACAAAGTCTCTATGGTTTTCTCCGATATAAACTTGTCTAGGTCTACCAATCGGTTCTTTTCTTAGTCTCATTTCTCTCCATTGTGCAATCCAACCGGGCAATCTACCCAGTGCGAACATAACAGTAAACATTTCTGTTGGTATGCCCAATGCACGGTAAATGATTCCAGAATAAAAATCTACGTTGGGGTAAAGTTTTCTATCCACAAAGTATTGATCTTCCAATGCCTCTTTTTCCAATCCTTTGGCAATATCCAAAATAGGATCTTCAATACCTAGGTTACCCAATACTTCGTCCGCTGATTTTTTAATGATTTTTGCTCTTGGATCAAAGTTTTTATAAACACGGTGTCCAAAGCCCATTAATCTAAACGGATCATCCTTATCCTTGGCCTTGGCCATATACTTTTTGGTATCGCCGCCATCTGCTTCTATTGCTTCAAGCATTTCCAGAACAGCTTGGTTGGCACCTCCGTGCAATGGTCCCCACAGTGCAGAAATACCGGCCGAAAGGGAAGCAAAAAGCCCTGCGTGCGAAGATCCAACGATACGTACTGTAGAAGTGGAACAGTTTTGCTCGTGATCTGCATGCAAAATCAACAGTTTATCCAAAGCATCAATGGCTATAGGATCCCTTTTATATTCTTGATTTGGTCTTTTGAACATCATTTTATGAATGTTCTCCACGTACCCTAGGGTATCGTCCCCATAATCCAATGGAAGGCCTTTTTTCTTGCGCATGGCCCAAGCGACCAAAACAGGGAACTTAGCCAAGATACGTACAATAGAACCATACATAGCAGACTCCGATGAAACATCTACACAAGACGGGTTAAACGCCACCAATGCACTGGTTAATGAAGATAACACGCCCATTGGGTGTGCAGATTTTGGAAAGCCATCCAAGATTTTCTTCATTTCCTCATCCACTTGGGATTCTTCCTTAATATCGTTGTGGAACTTTTCTAGCTGCTCTTTGTTGGGCAATTCCCCAAAAATCAAAAGGTAGGCTACTTCCAAAAAGTCGGCTTTCTCTGCTAAGTCCTCAATTGAATACCCACGATACCTCAATATTCCTTGCTCACCATTTAGAAAGGTAATTGCACTCTCACACGATCCCGTGTTTTTATATCCGGGGTCGATGGTCACCATTCCTGTTGCGGCTCTCAAGGTTTTGATATCTATGGCCAATTCATCTTCAGTACCTTTGATAACGGGGAATTCATATCTTTCTCCCCCGTATTCGAGTATAGCTTTATCCGACATTTTATATTTTAATAGATTAGTAAAAATTGAATGCGAAAATTACGAAAAAGCACAGCCATTAACAATTTACAGCCGCTATTTGTGTTGATATTAACGCTAAAATGATATGGAAAATTGGTTCAATCCAATTTATAGAGCTGTTTATAATATTCGTCCACGGATTTCTTCCAAGTGAAGCGCTTTTTTCTTGCTGCAGCTTGTATTTTCTTCCAGGTCGGCTTATCATTTTCGAACACATCCAAAGCAATGTCCAAAGCTTCCAACATGTTTTTTATTTTTTCATCATAGCTATCCCCATCAAAAGCAAAACCAGTCTTCATGTGATCTACGGTATCTTTCAATCCACCGGTATGATGTACTAAACAGGGGTTGCCATTTCTCATAGCCAACATTTGACTAATTCCACAGGGTTCAAAAAGACTGGGCATAAAATATAGATCGGATTCCAAATACATGGAATCAATCAACTTTTCTGATTGACCGTTAGTGAATATAAAATTCTTGTGCTCGTAGCTTAACTTTCGAAAAAGCTCTTCATATTCCGGGGCACCTGTACCCAACAACATAAAAATACCATCAACCTTTTCCAGTTTTTTTAATATTTCCACAAAAGCTTCCGGTGAACGCATGAAGAAATAGAACTTTTGTTCCGTTAATCGTGCCACACTGGATGCAATAAACTTGGGTCTATCATCTACAAATGCCATGATTTTTTCGCCCGTATGGGCCAAGAAATCAGCTTTGTACTTTTTGGATTCTTCTTGCAACCACCTAAAAAGGGCCTTCACTGTATTTCGATAAATATTCCCCTTTTTTTCCTTATTGATATTTTTATAATTGCACCCATTCAAAATACCGAACAAACGCCCTTCTCCGTCCGCCTTTTGCAAGTCTTTTTCCAGTCCTTCACCTCCAATAAATTCCGGTGGGGAACTAGGCAACAAAACATCATCCTTATACGATGGTGAAACAGTATGCACAGCGTCCGCGAACCGTATTCCCACTGCCATTAGGTTGATGCAATCTTGGTACCTATAATCCATCAATTTTTGATAATCCAAAGGCACATTGGGAAACCAGTTTTTTAAGGATGAATAGTTGCCATCAAATGGTCGTATTCCTTGAATGGCCAAGTTATGAATACTATAAACTACCCTAATGTCCTTCAGATTGGTGTATTCCGGATGATATTCCCTCAAAAACAACAACAAACTAGAATGCCAGTCGTGCAAGTGCACCATATCCACCTCTCCAAACGCTCCATGCTTTATGGCCTCCGCCACAGCGGTACAAAATATGAAGTATTTAATGGCATCGGTATAAAATGGTTCTTCGGGATCATTATGATAAATATGCGCAATGTCTCCGGCCTCGATTTCTGGATGATGCAGTACATAATGAAAAATGTTCGGAAACTCTTTTTTTGGCTTTACCTCATACAATTCGGCCGTATAAGTGATACCGCGCAGTGAAAAGTTTAAGGCAGTCCTGGGTAGTCCTCCATGATGAAGTCTGGAATACGCTGGTACAACAACGTGCACTTTATCGCCTCGTTCGGATATCTGCCGCGGCACATCCCGAACCACATCGCCCATACCACCTGCTTTACAGTTTTCTAAAGCATCGTTTTCGGCGGCGACAAAAAGAAAGTTATTCATGCGGGAGAATTTGAATTGTAGTTTAGTGAACGCTTAATTTAACCAAAGTTTGTTAGTGAAACAAAAAAAAGCCTTTCCCATTTGGAAAAGGCTTTTGTTATGCTAAAAAATCATTAAGCTTATTTTACCTTGAAAGCTTTTTCCTGAGGATAGTAAGCGATGTCACCCAACTCCTCCTCAATCCTCAATAATTGGTTGTATTTGGCCATACGGTCACTCCTTGAAGCAGAACCAGTTTTAATCTGACCTGTGTTCAATGCCACAGCCAAATCAGCGATGGTGTTGTCTTCTGTTTCACCAGATCTATGAGACATCACAGATGTGTAACCAGCATTCTTAGCCATATTTACGGCTGCGATGGTCTCAGTCAAAGTTCCTATTTGGTTCACTTTGATCAAGATTGAATTGGCGATGCCGTTTTCAATTCCACGAGACAAACGTTCTACATTGGTCACAAACAAATCATCACCAACCAATTGTACCTTGTCACCTATTTTTTCAGTAAGCAACTTCCATCCGTCCCAATCGTTTTCGTCCATACCATCTTCAATGGAAATGATTGGATATTTTTCACAAAGTTCCGCAAGGTATTGTGCTTGTTCTTCAGAAGTTCGAACTACTCCCTTGCTACCTTCGAATTTTGTATAATCGTAAGCACCATCCACATAAAATTCTGCCGAAGCACAGTCCAGGGCAATCATCACATCATCACCCAATTTGTAACCTGCTTTTTCGACTGCTTTTCCAATGGTATCCAAAGCATCTTCGGTACCGCCTTCCAAGGTAGGTGCAAAACCACCTTCGTCACCTACAGCGGTACTCAAGTTGCGGTCGTGCAATACTTTTTTAAGGTTATGGAAAATCTCAGTTCCCATTTGCATGGCATGGCTAAAATCTTTCGCCTTAACTGGCATTACCATAAACTCTTGGAATGCAATTGGTGCATCGGAGTGAGAACCTCCGTTGATAATGTTCATCATTGGAACAGGAAGCGTGTTGGCGCTAACCCCGCCCACATAACGGTACAACGGCATACCTAACTCGTTGGCAGCTGCTTTCGCTGCAGCCAAGGATACTCCCAATATAGCATTGGCTCCCAATTTTGATTTGTTTGGGGTACCATCCAATTCAATCATGGTTTGATCGATATAATTCTGCTCGAAAACAGAAGTTCCTATCAATTCCTCTGCTATAATGGTATTTACGTTGTTCACGGCTTTACCAACCCCTTTACCCATAAAGGAATCGCCACCATCGCGTAACTCAACGGCTTCATGCTCTCCAGTAGAGGCTCCGGAAGGTACTGCTGCCCTTCCCATAATTCCATTTTCGGTTACTACATCTACTTCTACTGTTGGATTTCCTCTGGAATCCAATATCTGTCTTGCATGAATGTTGATAATGATGCTCATTTTAATTCAATGTTTTTAGTTGTGATTATTGGGCTAAGATACAAAAGGTGACGTTTTTAACTCCATGATATTACTCACAAAACGCACTTAATTGCTTAAAAACAAAACTATAACGTTTTAGTTTTTCCTGGCCTTGATCAAATCGAAGAACTGATCGAACAGATAATCCGCATCGTGTGGACCAGGACTTGCCTCTGGGTGGTATTGTACCGAGAATACGTCCTTGTTTTTCATTTTAATACCGGCCACGGTTTGATCGTTCAAATGTGTGTGGGTGATTTCCAGCTCAGCGTTTGCTTCGGTTTCCTCTCTATTCACTGCAAATCCATGGTTTTGGGAAGTTATCTCTCCTTTTCCGGTAATTAAATTTAGAATTGGGTGATTGATACCTCTGTGTCCGTTGTGCATTTTATAGGTTGAAACTCCGTTGGCCAGAGCCAATACTTGGTGTCCCAAACAAATCCCGAACAATGGCTTGTCTGAGGCAATCATTTCTTTTGTTGCTGCCACAGCATCCGTCAAAGGTTCCGGGTCACCAGGCCCGTTGGATATAAAATATCCATCCGGATTCCACTCCTTCATTTCATCATAGGTTGTATTGTATGGGAAGACTTTTATATAGGCTCCTCTTTTTGCCAAGTTTCTCAGAATATTCTTCTTGATTCCAATGTCAAGTGCAGAAATTTTATATTCGGAGTTTTCATCACCGTAGTAATATGGCTCTTTTGTGGAAACCTTGGATGATAGCTCCAATCCTTCCATGCTTGGTACTGTACTCAACTCTTCTTTTAAAGCATCAATGTCGTCCACTTTTGTGGAGATCAACGCATTCATAGCACCATTGTCCCTTATGTAGCTCACCAAAGCACGGGTGTCCACATCGGATATGGCCAATAGGTTGTTTTTGTCCAAGAATTCCAAGAGACTCATTTTAGCATCTGGTCTTGAATAATCGTAACTGAAATTTTTACAAATAAGGCCTGCAATCTTTACGGAATCGGATTCCACTTCATCCTCGTGGGCACCGTAGTTTCCAATGTGTGCATTGGTGGTCACCATTAACTGCCCGTAGTAAGATGGGTCGGTAAAAATTTCCTGGTAACCTGTCATCCCAGTATTGAAACAAACTTCCCCTACTGCGGTACCTTCTCTTCCTCCAACGGCTTTACCATAAAATATGGTTCCATCCGCCAACAAAATCAACGCTTTTTTCTTTGTGTGATACTTCATTTCGTGCTCTAGTTTCAGTTAAGATAAAAAAACATAAAAAAAGGATAAGTTTTCACTTATCCTTTTTCTTAAAATACAATAGTTAATAACATTCTTCTTATTCTTCAGAATCGTCAGTTTTAGTTTCGGCTGCAGGAGCTGCTGGAGCTTCAGCTTGTTTAGCGCTTCCGCCTCCTCTTCTACTTCTTCTGGTTGATTTCTTCTTAGGCTTACCTGCGTTGTAAAGCTCGTTGAAGTCCACCAACTCGATCATTGCCATATCAGCGTTATCTCCCAAACGGTTACCCAATTTAATAATTCTTGTGTAACCTCCTGGTCTATCACCCACTTTTTCGGCAACAGTGCTGAACAATTCTGTTACAGCCTCTTTACTTCTCAAATTACTGAAAACAATTCTTCTGTTGTGCGTACCTTTTTCGGTAGTCTGATTGTTTTCGGTCTTTGCTTTAGTAATCAAAGGCTCGATAAACTTTTTCAACGCCTTGGCTTTTGCCACCGTAGTGTTGATTCTTTTATGTTCAATTAGGGAACTTCCCATATTGGCCAACATGGCCTTTCTGTGGGCAGCTGTTCTACCTAAGTGATTAAACTTCTTTCCGTGTCTCATTGTTATAAGTTATCATCTTGCTACCAAATCCCAATTAATCAGGAGAGCAAAATATGATTATTAATCTTTATCTAATTTGTATTTGGAAAGGTCCATACCAAATTGCAGGCCTTTGTTGATTACCAATTCTTCCAATTCGGTCAAAGATTTTTTACCGAAGTTTCTGAATTTCATCAAATCGTTTTTGTTGAAGGAAACCAAATCTCCCAAAGAATCAACTTCGGCAGCTTTAAGACAGTTCAAAGCCCTTACGGACAAGTCCATGTCTACCAATTTGGTTTTCAACAACTGACGCATATGCAATGATTCCTCATCGTAAGTCTCGGTTTGAGCAATTTCGTCGGCTTCCAACGTAATGCGCTCATCAGAGAACAACATAAAGTGGTGGATCAAAACTTTAGCGGCCTCGGTCAAGGCATCTTTTGGGTGGATGGAACCATCAGTAATGATTTCGAAAACCAATTTTTCGTAATCGGTTTTTTGCTCTACCCTGAAGTTTTCGATGCTGTATTTTACATTCTTTACAGGAGTGTAAACTGAATCAACCGCAATGCTCCCCAAAGGTGCGTTGGATTTTTTGTTTTCCTCCGCGGGAACATAGCCACGACCTTTTTCGATAACAATCTCCATGTTGATGCTCACTTTGGGATCCATGTTGCAGATTACCAAATCTGGGTTCAACACTTGGTATCCTGAAATGAACTTCTGGAAATCACCAGCGGTCATTTGTTCTTTTCCGCTTACGGAAATTGATACAGTTTCGCTCTCAACATCATCAATCTGTCTTTTGAACCTAACTTGTTTTAGGTTCAAAATAATTTCCGTTACGTCTTCAACAACGCCAGGAATAACAGAAAATTCATGTTCAACTCCATCTATGCGCACAGAAGTGATGGCAAAACCTTCCAAAGAGGAAAGCAATACCCTTCTCAGCGCATTCCCAACTGTTAATCCATAACCAGGTTCCAAAGGGCGAAATTCAAATTTCCCTTCGAAATCTGTTGAATCGATCATTATAACTTTATCGGGCTTCTGAAAATTAAGTAATGCCATAATTGGATTAATGTTGAATTCTTATTTAGAGTATAATTCGACGATCAGTTGCTCCTTGATATTCTCAGGGATCTGAAGTCTTTCTGGAACGGCAACAAATGTACCTTCTTTCTTTTCAGAGTTCCATGTGATCCATTCGTAAACGCTGCTATTGTTAGCCAACGAATCTTCTATGGATTGTACGGATTTTGATTTTTCCCTAACACCAACTACATCGCCTGCTTTAAGTGAATAGGATGGAATGTTTACTACCTCTCCATTAACGGTAATATGACGGTGCGATACCAATTGACGTGCTCCTCTTCTTGAAGGGGCAATTCCCATTCTGTAAACGACATTGTCCAAGCGGGACTCACACAATTGAAGCAAGATTTCACCAGCAACACCTTCTTTTCTTTTGGCTTGCGCAAAAAGGTTACGGAATTGCTTTTCCAATATACCATATGTATATTTTGCTTTTTGCTTCTCCATCAACTGGATTGCATATTCAGACTTTTTACCACGGCGTCTGTTGTTACCGTGTTGTCCTGGAGGGTAATTTTTCTTTTCGAATGACTTGTCGTCTCCGAAAATCGCTTCTCCAAATTTTCTAGCGATTTTTGATTTTGGTCCTGTATATCTTGCCATCTTCTATTAGTTGGAAAGTGCGATTATGAATTAAGGCTTATCCTTCGATAATCTAACTGCACCTTCGGGTGAAGACCCTTTTGGGGCCATTATTAATTAAATGAAAATTAAACTCTTCTTCTTTTTGGTGGTCTGCAACCGTTGTGTGGAAGTGGCGTAACGTCAATGATTTCTGTTACCTCTATTCCAGAGTTGTGAATGGAACGGATAGCAGATTCTCTACCATTACCTGGTCCTTTAACATAAACCTTCACTTTTCTCAATCCTGCTTCGTGAGCAACTTTAGCACAATCCTCTGCTGCAACCTGAGCTGCATAAGGAGTATTCTTTTTTGAGCCTCGGAATCCCATTTTTCCAGCGGAAGACCATGAAATAACATCACCTTTCTTATTAGTAAGAGAAATAATGATGTTGTTGAAAGATGCAACAACGTGCGCCTCTCCGGTAGATTCTACGACTACTTTGCGCTTTTTAGCTGATTTAGTACTTGCCTTTGCCATATTTTTTAGTTTCTAGTTGTTAGCTTTTAGTTATTGGAATCCTAGACTTTTACATTTCAAACAGATTCTTCTAACGTCTAAATACTAATGACTACTATATTGTATTATTTAGTTGCCTTTTTCTTGTTGGCAACCGTTTTTCTTTTTCCTTTTCTGGTCCTAGAGTTATTCTTGGTACGTTGGCCTCTTAACGGCAATCCAGATCTGTGACGAATTCCACGGTAACAACCAATGTCCATCAAACGCTTGATGTTCATCGAGGTTTCGGAGCGAAGCTCACCTTCTATTGTGTAAGCCCCAACGGCTTCCCTGATTTTTCCGATTTCATCATCGGTCCAATCAGAAACCTTGGTATCTTCACTTACTTGGGCCGCTGCCAAAATTTCTTGCGCCCTACTTTTACCTATACCGAAGATGTAGGTAAGCGAAATAACGCCACGCTTTTGTTTAGGTATATCTACCCCTGCAATTCTTGCCATAATTACCCTTGTCTTTGTTTAAATCTAGGATTCTTTTTGTTGATTACGTACAATCTGCCCTTTCTGCGAACAATCTTGCAGTCGGCACTTCTCTTCTTTATTGATGCTCTTACTTTCATGTAACTAGTATCTATAAGTAATTCTTGCTTTTGTTAAATCGTATGGACTCATCTCCAACTTCACTTTATCCCCGGGAAGCAACTTAATGTAGTGCATACGCATTTTCCCGGAAATGTGCGCAGTTACCACGTGCCCATTTTCTAATTCTACTCTGAACATTGCATTAGACAATGCTTCAATAATAGTCCCATCTTGTTCTATTGCTGGTTGCTTTGCCATAAATTATGCTACTTTTCTGTTTTTACCGGTTTTCATTAAGCCGTCGTAATGTCTGTTCAACAAATATGAATTTACTTGCTGTACAGTATCTATTGCTACACCAACCATAATCAATAGCGATGTACCTCCATAAAACAATGCCCATCCGGCCTGTACATCCATCAATTTTACAACTACCGCAGGCAATACGGCCAACAGTGCTAAAAAGACAGAACCAGGTAATGTAATCAAGGACATTATTTTGTCCAAATAATTTCCTGTTTCCTTTCCTGGGCGAATACCCGGGATGAAACCACCACTTCTCTTCAAATCATCTGCCATTTTGTTGGTAGGCACGGTGATCGCTGTGTAGAAGTAAGTGAATATTATAATCAATACTGCAAATAGAATGTTGTAAGCCAATCCGAAAATATCAGCGAATTGAACTTCCATCCATTGTCCCGCAGCAGTATCGTTAAATGTTCTACCAATCAAACTTGGTGCGAACATAATTGCCTGTGCAAAAATAATGGGCATTACACCGGATGCATTCAATTTAAGTGGAATGTACTGACGTGCTCCCATTACGTTCTTTTCGTATCCGCCAGAAGCAGTTCTTCTTGCGTACTGAACTGGAATTTGTCTAACAGCCATTGTTAGGTAAACACTGGCCAAAATCACCAAGAACCAAACTATTACCTCGATCAACATGAACATGATCCCTCCTGTGTTGTTGGCAGTTCTTGAAACAAATTCTTGAGCAAATGCTTGTGGTAATGTTGCGATGATACCCACCATAATCAATAAGGAAATACCGTTTCCGATACCCTTATCGGTGATTTTTTCACCCAACCACATTGCAAATACACACCCTGTTACCAATATGATAACAGCTGGAACGATAAAATCCAAACCTTTGCCCAAAACAAATGCACTATCTGGAACACCTAATGCGCCAAGACCATACAAATAAGCGGGGGCCTGAACAATACAGATACCGATGGTTAACCAACGAGTTATCTGATTGATGGTTTTTCTACCGCTCTCTCCTTCTTTTTGCAGTTTTTGCAGATAAGGAATTGCAATTCCCATCAACTGTACCACAATGGAGGCGGAGATGTAGGGCATAATACCCAAAGCGAATACCGAGGCATTCGCAAAAGCACCACCCGTAAAAGCATTAAGAATACCCAAGATACCATTTTCGGTGTTCGAGGATAATTGGGCCAATTGGGCGGTATCAATACCAGGAAGAACAACTTGGGCTCCGAATCGGTAAACCAATAGTAGTCCCAATGTAAGGATGATACGTTGTCTTAGCTCATCAATCTTCCAGATATTTGATATGGTCTCAATAAATTTCTTCATGCTATATTTCTTATAAACTTATTGCCTCACCTCCAGCTGACTCAATAGCAGCTTTAGCGGAAGCAGTAAATTTATGTACAGATACTTTTAGAGCAGCTTTCAATTCACCGTCTCCCAATATCTTTACCAAATCGTTTTTGTGGGCCAAACCGTTTTCAATAAGTGTTTCCAAAGTTACCTCTTTCTTGATGGTTCCCTTGTCTACTAATTCTTGAAGTTTTCCCAAGTTGATTCCCGTGTACTCTTTCCTATTGATGTTTGTGAAACCAAACTTAGGTACACGTCTCTGCAATGGCATCTGACCACCCTCGAAACCAATCTTCTTGGAATATCCAGATCTAGACTTGGCTCCTTTGTGTCCACGGGTAGAAGTACCTCCTTTACCGGAACCTTCTCCACGTCCTACACGTTTTCCTTCTCTGTGCACAGCGCCATCCGCTGGTTTTAGATTATTCAAATCCATGTGCCTTTATATTTTAAGCTTCCTCTGTGGAAACCAAGTGTTTTACCTTATTTACCATTCCAAGGATACTAGGTGTCGCCTCATGCTCAACTACCTGTCCGATCTTACGCAATCCAAGAGCCTCCAAAGTTCTCTTTTGGTTCTGTGGCTTTTTGATGCCGCTCTTTACTTGTTTAACCTTAATCTTTGACATAATATCCTCTATTTATCCTTTAAAGACTTTTTCCAAAGAAACTCCTCTTTGCTTTGCAACGGTGTCAGCACTCCTCAACTGCAACAAGGCATCGAAAGTAGCTTTTACAACGTTGTGCGGGTTGGAAGATCCTTGTGATTTAGACAGTACATCCTGTACACCAACAGCTTCCAATACGGCCCTTACAGCTCCACCGGCAATTACCCCGGTACCATGTGATGCAGGCTTGATGTAAACCCTTGCTCCACCGTATTTTCCTTTTTGCTCGTGAGGAAGTGTTCCTTTGTTCAATGGAATACGAACCAAGTTTTTCTTGGCATCCTCGATAGCTTTGGCGATAGCTGTGGCAACTTCTTTGGATTTTCCCAAACCATGTCCAACAACTCCGTTTTCATCACCAACAACAACAATTGCTGAAAAACCAAAGGCTCTACCCCCTTTAGTTACCTTGGTAACCCTTTGTACTCCAACCAAACGGTCTTTCAACTCCAGTCCTCCTGGCTTTACTGTTTCTACGTTTTTGTATTTCTGGTACATAGTTTATTAGAATTTTAGTCCTGCTTCCCTAGCTCCTTCAGCCAATGATTTTATTCTTCCGTGATATAGGTTTCCTCCCCTATCAAAAGCTACGGCTTCAACACCTAGCTTAAGAGCTTTTTCAGCTATGGCCTTACCCACGTTGGTTGCAACCTCGGACTTAGATCCTTTGGAGTCCACATCCTTATCTCTGGATGAAGCCGCCGCCAAAGTTACACCTTTATCGTCGTCAATCAACTGTGCGTATATTTCTTTATTGCTTCTGAATACAGACAACCTTGGTCTTGCTTCAGTTCCGAAGGATACTTTTCGTATTCTTCTTCGGATGCGTAATTTTCTTTCAGTCTTAGATAATCCCATAGTCTTAATTATTAAGCTGATTTACCTGCTTTTCTTCTTAATTGCTCACCTACAAACTTCACACCTTTACCTTTGTAAGGCTCTGGCTTACGGAAACCTCTAATTTTAGCGGCTACCTGACCTACCAATTGCTTGTCGTGAGATGTTAGTTTTACGATAGGGTTTTTCCCTTTTTCAGAGATAGTCTCAATCTTAACTTCTGGAGCGATGTCCAAAACAATGTTATGAGAGAATCCTAGGGCCAAATCCAATTTTTGTCCTTGGTTGCTGGCTCTGTAACCAACTCCTACAAGTTCCAATTCCTTGGTCCATCCATTGGATACACCTTCTACCATATTATTGATAAGAGCGCGGTATAAACCATGCTTTGATTTAGTTTCCTTGGAATCAGAAGGCCTTTCCAAAACAACGCTTCCGTCCTCGACTTTTATGTCAATTCCCGAAAACTCTTGGGTAAGTTCTCCCAATTTACCTTTTACAGTAACAACGGAATCCTTTACTTCTATAGTGACTCCATCAGGAATTTTAACTGGACTGTTACCTATTCTTGACATTTTTCTTCTCTTTTCTCAATTAATATACGTAGCACAATACCTCGCCACCTACGTTCTCATGCTGGGCTTGCTTACTTGTCATTACTCCGTGAGAAGTAGACACGATAGCGATCCCCAAGCCATTCAATACTCTGGGCAAATCGTTAGAGTTTGAATACTTGCGCAGTCCGGGCTTACTTACCCTCTGCAATTTTTTAATGATGGGCTCCTTGGTAAATTTATCGTACTTAAGGGCTATTTTAATGTTGCCCTGTACTTTATCTTCCTCGAATTTATAGCTCAAAATATATCCTTGATCGAACAATATTTTGGTAATCTGTCTCTTTAGATTGGAACCAGGGATATCTACAACCCTATGACCTGCCATGTTGGCATTTCTCAATCTGGTCAAATAATCTGAAATTGGATCTGTAAGCATTTCTTTTCTTTATCTAAATTACCAACTTGCCTTTTTAACTCCAGGAATCAACCCTTTATTGGCCATTTCTCTGAACATCACTCTCGATAAACCGAAAGTTCTCATGTAACCACGAGGTCTACCTGTTAATTTACAACGGTTTCTCATGCGAACAGGAGAAGCGTTCTTTGGCAACTTCTGCAAAGCCTCATAATCTCCCGCTTCTTTAAGAGCTTTTCTTTTTTCGGCGTATTTTTCTACCATTTTAGCCCTTTTTCTTTCACGGGCTTTCATTGATTCCTTGGCCATACTAGTTCTTTTTAAAGGGTACTCCCAGTTCGGTTAACAATGATTTTGCTTCTTTATCAGTTTCAGCGGAAGTAACAAATGTGATGTCCATTCCGTTGATTCTGTTAATTCTATCTATATTGATTTCTGGAAAGATGATTTGTTCAGTAACTCCCAAATTGTAGTTACCTCTACCGTCGAAACCTGTAGCTTTAACACCAGAGAAATCACGAACCCTAGGAAGGGCACTTGTAATCAATCTATCCAAAAATTCGTACATGCGTTCACCTCTAAGGGTCACTTTTGCCCCAATTGGCATTCCTTTTCTCAATTTGAACGTAGCAACGTCTTTTTTGGAAAGGGTAGCAACCGCTTTTTGACCTGTAATGTTGGTCAATTCATCTACAGCATGATCAATCAATTTCTTATCGGAAACAGCAGCACCGACTCCGCGGCTAACTACTATTTTTTGCAACTTGGGAACTTGCATTACGTTTTTGTAACCAAATTCTTCGGTTAGCGCCTTGATCACGCGCTCCTTATACTCTTGCTTTAATCTTGGAATGTAACTCATGACTAAATTACTTCATTGGATTTTTTGGAAAACCTTACTTTCTTACCATCCCTTACTTCGTATCCTACTCTAGTGGTTTCACCAGATTTTGGATCTATCAAGGAAAGATTGGAAATGTGTATTGGAGCTTCCTTTTTTGTTATGCCTCCTTGAGGGTTGTTAGCACTTGGCTTTTCGTGTTTGGACACCTCATTGACGCCTTCCACGATAGCTTTGTTCTTTTCACGGTCTACTTGAAGCACTTTACCTTCACTGCCTTTGTGGTCTCCCGCAATGACTTTTACCGTGTCCCCTGTTTTTATTTTCAACTTCATCTCTGTGATATTTCTTTTATAGCACTTCAGGCGCCAATGAAACAATCTTCATGAATTGTCTGTCCCTCAACTCTCTGGCAACAGGACCAAATACACGAGTTCCTCTCATCTCACCGGTTGGGTTCAACAACACACATGCGTTATCGTCGAAACGGATGTAAGAACCATCTGGTCTTCTCACTTCTTTCTTAGTTCTTACAACAACCGCTGTAGAAACAGAACCTTTCTTTACAGTACCGTTTGGAGTAGCTTCTTTTACGGTAACAACGATTTTGTCACCCAAGGAAGCATATCTCCTCTTTGTTCCTCCTAGTACGCGGATGGTCAAAACTTCTTTTGCACCGGTATTGTCCGCAACTCTTAATCTTGATTCTTGCTGTACCATAATTATTTAGCTCTTTCTAGGATTTCTACCAACCTCCAGCATTTTGTCTTACTGAGTGGTCTAGTTTCCATTATTTTAACGGTATCACCTTCGTTGCAATCGTTCTTCTCGTCGTGGGCAACATACTTCTTGGTCTTTAGAACGAATTTCCCGTACATTGGGTGCTTCACTCTTTTTACCTCAGAAACCACTATCGATTTCTCCATTTTGTTGCTGGTAACAACGCCTATTCTTTCTTTTCTTAAATTTCTGTTTTCCATAAGGCAGAACCGATTATTGTAATTCCCTTTTAGTTAATTCAGTTGCAAGTCTTGCTACCGTCCTTCTTGTCTTTCTGATCTGTAAAGGATTTTCCAAAGGAGTAACAGCGTGTGCCATTTTAAGATCAGCGTGTTGTTTTTTCAACTCGGCCAATCTCTCCTTTAGCTCTTCAATTGAAAGTTCTTTTATTTCTGATTGTCTCATCTTTCTTCTCAATTAAAAATTAGGCGGAATAATCCCTAGCCACAATAAACTTGGTTTTAACCGGTAGTTTTTGCGCTGCTAGCCTCAAGGCTTCCTTAGCAACATCCATTGGTACACCACCGACCTCGAACATGATTCTTCCAGGCTTAACTACGGCTACCCAATATTCTGGAGCACCTTTACCTTTACCCATACGAACCTCAAGAGGCTTTTTGGTGATAGGCTTGTCCGGGAATATTTTGATCCACAACTGACCTTGTCTTTTCATGTATCTTGTCGCAGCGATACGTGCAGCCTCTATCTGACGGGAAGTAATGAAGTGAGAATCCATAGACTTGATACCGAACATTCCATTGGAAAGCTGGTGTCCTCTCTGGGAGATTCCCTTCATACGCCCTTTCTGGGCCTTACGAAATTTTGTTCTTTTTGGCTGTAACATTTTACCTTACTTTATCTTAATTACTTTCTACGACGGGATTTCTTGTTATCCTTGCCGCCTTTTCCTTGACTCTTGCTCAATCCTACTAATGGGGAAAGATCTCTTTTACCATAAACCTCTCCTTTCATGATCCATACCTTAACTCCTAATCTACCGTAAGTAGTGTGAGCTTCGTGCAAGGCATAGTCCACATCTGCACGGAAAGTGGATAATGGAATTCTTCCTTCTTTGTAAGATTCGGAACGTGCCATTTCAGCGCCGTTCAAACGTCCGGAAATCTGAATCTTGATACCTTCGGCATTCATACGCATTGCTGCTGCAATAGCCATTTTAATAGCTCTTCTGTATGATATCCTGCTTTCAATCTGTCTTGCAACACTTGCAGCTACCAAGTTTGCATCAAGCTCAGGTCTCTTAATCTCGTGAATATTGATCTGAACCTCTTTGTTGGTAATTTTCTTAAGCTCTTCCTTAAGTTTATCCACTTCTTGTCCACCTTTACCGATAATAATACCAGGCCTAGACGTGGTAATGGTAATGGTGATCAACTTTAAGGTTCTCTCTATAATAACCCTAGATACACTAGCTTTCGCTAAACGTGCATAAAGGTATTTTCTAATCTTATCGTCTTCAGCCAGTTTATCGCCATAATCATTTCCTCCGTACCAGTTGGATTCCCATCCCCTGATAATTCCTAAGCGATTTCCTATTGGATTGGTCTTCTGTCCCATATTATTCTTCTAGCTTTGAACGTTGTTATTGGCCTCCAAAATCATAGTAACATGATTGGAACGCTTTCTAATTCTATGTGCTCTACCTTGTGGAGCTGGTCTCAACCTCTTCAACATAGTTCCTCCGTCTACGCGGATTTCCTTGATGTAAAGATCAGCAGCTTCGATATCAGCACCCTCATTTTTAGCTTCCCAGTTGGCAATAGCAGAAAGTAAAAGTTTTTCTAGCTTTCTGGATGCTTCTTTTGGGTTGAACCTTAGGGTAGCCAATGCCATTTCAATTTGCTTACCTCTTATCAAGTCAGCGACCAAGCGCATTTTTCTTGGAGAAGTTGGGCAATTGTTAAGCTTTGCAATAGCAAGTTGCTTTTTCTCTTCTTTTAACCTTTCGGCCATTTCTCTTTTACGAACTCCCATAGCTTACTTACTTTTTACCTTTGTTTTTAGCTCCTGCATGACCCCTAAAAGATCTTGTAGGTGAAAATTCCCCAAGTTTGTGACCCACCATGTTTTCAGTAACAAAAACAGGGACAAATTGTCTACCGTTATGCACTGCGATGGTTTGCCCAACAAAGTCTGGCGTTATCATTGAGGCCCTAGACCATGTTTTGATAACTGATTTCTTCCCTGATTCTATATTGGCCTGGACTTTTTTCTCCAGACTAAAATGAACGTATGGTCCTTTTTTTAACGAACGTGCCATTTACTTTTCTTTTATTTCTTTCTACGTTCTATGATATATCTATTGGTGTCCTTAGTCTTGGAACGAGTTCTAAATCCTTTAGCAGGAATACCGTTCTTAGATCTTGGATGACCTCCTGAAGCTCTACCTTCACCACCACCCATTGGGTGATCAACAGGGTTCATAGCTACAGGTCTAGTTCTTGGTCTTCTACCCAACCATCTGCTTCGACCCGCTTTACCGGATACTAGCAACTGGTGGTCTGAGTTGGAAACCGCCCCGATAGTGGCCAAACATGTAGCCAAAATCATTCTTGTTTCACCAGAAGGCAATTTCAAGGTTACGAACTTACCGTCCTTCGCCATCAACTGGGCAAAAGTTCCGGCGCTTCGTGCCATAATCGCTCCTTGACCAGGTCTCAATTCTATACAAGACACTATAGTACCCAATGGAATTTCGCTCAATGGAAGAGCATTTCCAATTTCAGGAGTAGCACCAGATCCAGACTTAATAGTCTGACCTACCTGCATTCCATTTTGGGCAACCACATATCTTTTCTCACCATCCTTGTACTCTACCAAGGCGATAAATGCAGTTCTGTTAGGATCGTACTGGATAGAAACTACAGTAGCTTCAACACCTTGCTTATCCCTTTTGAAATCGATGATTCGATATCTTCTTTTATGACCACCACCTCTGTGACGCATGGTCATTTTTCCTTGACTGTTCCTACCACCTGACTTTTTTAACGGAGCAAGCAAGCTTTTTTCCGGCTTATCAGTAGTAATCGCGTCAAATCCGTTTACTACTCTAAAACGCTGTCCAGGGGTTATCGGTTTTAATTTTCTAACTGACATCTCTCGTCTTTATAGATTACTGTAAAAATCAATAATATCACCTTCAGCCACATCAACAATTGCTTTTTTGATTGCATTTGTTTTACCGTGCTGAATTCCGGTTTTTGTATAACGACTCTTACGCATTGGACCATAGTTCATGGTTCTTACCTTCTCAACAGAAACACCATAAGTAGCCTCTACCGCTTCTTTGATTTCCAACTTGTTAGCACTTGGGTTAACAAAGAAACCATAGCGATTGAAAAGCTCGCTGTCAGCGGTCATTTTTTCCGTAATTATCGGTTTTATCAACACACTCATGATACTTTTATTTCTTTAGGTTCGATTCAATTCCTTCCAAAGCGCTTTCGGTCAATACTAAACTCGTTGCGTTAACAATTTTGTAAGTATTTAATTCTGAGCCCATTACAACTTCGGAGCGTTCCAAATTACGCGACGACAAATATACGTTATTATTTGAATCGCCCAACACAATAAGGGACTTTTTATTTTCTATCCCCAAGGAAGACAAGAAATTAACGAAATCCTTGGTCTTTGGAGCCTCAAAACTGAAGTCTTCCACAACCACTAAGGATTTTTCCTTAGACTTTAAGCTCAAGGCAGATCTTCTAGCCAATCGCTTCATATTCTTGTTCAACTTTTGGGTGTAGTCTTTTGGTCTTGGACCAAAAATTCTACCACCACCTCTAAATACAGGTGATTTGATACTACCTGCTCTCGCAGTACCAGTACCTTTTTGCTTTTTGATCTTTCTGGTACTACCAGCGATCTCTGCTCTTTCTTTGGCTTTGTGCGTTCCTTGTCTCTGATGGGCCAAGTACTGCTTTACATCCAAATAAATAGCGTGCTCGTTAGGCTCTATGGCGAAAACATCGTCAGAAAGGTCTACCTTTCTACCTGTTTCTTTTCCTTTGATATCTAAAACTGCAACCTTCATTACTTCTCAATTGTTACGTAAGCATTCTTATGACCTGGAACACATCCTTTAACTACCAAAAGATTTTTCTCAGGAACCACTTTCAATACTCTCAAGTTTTGAACTGTCACTCTATCACCACCCATTCTACCGGCCATGCGCATACCTTTCACAACTTTGGAAGGGTAAGATGCTGCACCAATGGAACCAGGGGCTCTCAATCTGTTGTGCTGACCGTGAGTCGCTTGACCAACCCCAGCGAAACCATGACGTTTTACAACACCTTGGAATCCTTTTCCTTTTGATGTACCAATAACATCAACAAATTCTCCTTCTACAAATAGATCGACACCTACGGTATCTCCCAATTTGTATTCTCCTTCAAACCCTTGGAACTCAATGACTTTCTTTTTGGGAGAAGCACCTGCTTTTTTATAGTGACCTGTTTCGGCCTTATTAGCACGTTTTTCTGCCTTGTCATCGAAACCTAGTTGAAGGGCACTGTACCCGTCCACCTCTTCGGTTCTGACTTGGGTAACCACGCATGGCCCAGCTTCCAATACGGTACATGGAACGTTCTTTCCATTCTCGTCGAAAATGCTGGTCATACCGATTTTCTTACCTATTAACCCAGACATATTTAATTAATTAACAATTATTTACTTTTTATAACTCAAGCCAATTTCTTGGCAAAAAAATTGGGTCAAGAAAAACATTCTGTTCTGACCCAGATTTTTTCTTTCTCCGTTTTTCCCGAACCATCGTTCGGGACATGTTGCTCCCGCCTAGGGCAGAAACATTATCAGACTTTGATCTCAACCTCAACACCACTTGGAAGCTCCAGCTTCATAAGGGCATCGATGGTTTTTGATGAAGAGCTGTATATATCCAATAATCTCTTGTAAGAGCTCAATTGGAACTGCTCTCTAGATTTTTTGTTCACGTGAGGTGAACGCAAAACCGTAAATATCTTTTTACGTGTTGGCAAAGGAATTGGTCCAGTTACCACAGCACCTGTTGTTTTTACTGTCTTCACGATCTTCTCAGCAGATTTGTCCACCAAATTGTGATCGTAAGATTTCAATTTTATTCTAATTTTTTGACTCATCTTGCTGAAAAATTAAGCGGTTACTCCTTTAGCTGCTTTAATAACTTCCTCGGCAATAGCGGAAGGAGTATCTGCATAGTGTGAAAATTCCATTGTGGATGTTGCCCTACCTGAAGACAAAGTCCTCAAGGAAGTAACATAACCAAACATCTCCGATAACGGCACTTCAGCCTTAACAACCTTCGCACCTGCTCTATCTGACATATTGCTAACCTGACCTCTTCTTCGGTTCAAGTCACCAACAATATCTCCCATGTTTTCTTCTGGAGTAAGCACCTCCAACTTCATGATTGGTTCCATAATTACCGCTTTCGCTTTCTTAGCAGCAACCTTGTATCCAAGTTTTGCAGCAAGTTCGAATGAAAGTTGGTCGGAATCCACAGGGTGGAAAGAACCATCTTTAAGGGTAATTTTCATAGAATCCATTTCGAAACCGGCCAAAGGACCATTCTTCATAGCTTCTTTGAATCCTTTTTCAACGGATGGGACAAATTCTTTTGGAATATTACCACCTTTAATCACGTTGACAAACTCAAGTCCTGATGTACCTTCTTCCGCAGGCTCCATGGTAAATACGATATCCGCAAATTTACCACGACCACCAGTCTGTTTCTTATATGTTTCTCTGTGATCAGCTATTCCGGTAATAGCCTCCTTGTACTCTACCTGAGGTTGACCTTGGTTAACATCCACCTTAAACTCACGTTTAAGACGATCACAGATAATATCCAAGTGAAGCTCACCCATACCAGAAATAATTGTTTGGCCAGAGGCTTCATCTGTTTTTACCTGGAAAGTTGGATCTTCTTCGGCCAATTTAGCCAAAGCCATACCTAATTTATCAACATCAGCTTTGGTTTTAGGCTCAACTGCGATACCGATAACGGGATCAGGGAAGTCCATACTCTCCAATACAATCGGAGCTTTTTCATCGGACATTGTATCCCCTGTCTTGATATCTTTAAATCCTACAGCTGCACCAATATCTCCAGCTTCGATATAATCAATGGAATTTTGTTTGTTGGAATGCATTTGGTAGATACGTGAAATACGTTCTTTTTTACCTGAACGATTATTCAAAATGTATGAACCTGCATCCAAACGACCAGAATATGCTCTAAAGAATGCCAAACGACCTACGAAAGGGTCTGTTGCAATCTTAAATGCAAGAGCTGCAAATGGCTCTTTTGGGTCTGGTTTTCTTGTGATAGCCTCTCCTGTATCAGGGTGCGTACCTACGATATCATCTTTATCCAAAGGTGATGGCAAGTAGCGGCAAACGGCATCCAACAAGAACTGAACTCCTTTGTTTTTAAAGGAAGAGCCACAAATCATTGGGATAATAGCCCTATCCATAACAGCAGCACGTAAAGCAGCGTGAACCTCATCTTCAGTAATGGAATCTTCATCTTCGAAGAATTTCTCCATCAACTCTTCATCATATTCTGCTACAGCTTCAATCAAGGCAGCTCTATACTCCTTAACTTCAGCCTTCATTTCTTCAGGAATATCAACAACATCAAATGTTGAACCGAAGTTATCCTCGTGCCATACAACAGCTCTGTTCTTGGCCAAGTCAACAATACCTCTAAAATCAGCTTCATCACCAATTGGCAATACAATTGGCACCGCATTGGAACCTAACATTTCCCGAACCTGCTTACACACGTTCAAGAAGTTAGAACCTTGACGGTCCATTTTGTTAACGAATCCAATTCTAGGCACCTTATAGTTATCGGCCAATCTCCAGTTGGTTTCGGATTGTGGCTCAACACCATCTACGGCACTGAACAAGAACACCAATCCATCCAACACACGTAGGGAACGGTTTACCTCAACCGTAAAGTCAACGTGTCCGGGAGTGTCAATAATATTAAAGTGGTAATCTTTTGTATCAGGCAAGGTTTGCGCATTTTCCATGGGAAACTTCCATGTACATGTAGTAGCAGCAGAGGTAATGGTAATACCACGCTCTTGCTCTTGCTCCATCCAGTCCATAGTAGCAGCACCATCGTGCACTTCACCAATTTTATGACTCACACCTGTATAGAAAAGAATACGTTCTGTAGTAGTTGTCTTTCCAGCATCAATATGAGCCGCAATACCTATATTCCTTGTATATTTTAAATCTCTTCCCATTGTATTGATTAGAATCTAAAGTGTGAGAATGCTTTATTGGCCTCGGCCATTTTGTGTGTATCTACTCTTTTCTTCACTGCCGCACCTTCTTCCTTAGCCGCTGCTAAAATCTCAGCTGCCAATTTCTGCGCCATGGATTTCTCGTTACGCTTTCTTGAAAAGCTGATCAACCATTTCATGGCAGTGGAAATTTTTCTATCTGGACGAATCTGCATTGGAATCTGAAATGTTGCACCACCAACTCTTCTACTACGAACCTCTACATGCGGCATAACATTGGAAAGAGCATCTTTCCACAATTCTAATCCTGTTTTTTCTTCGTCAGTGTTCTTTTCATCAACGATTTCAATTGCATCGTAAAAAATCTTAAATGCAACTGACTTCTTACCGTCCCACATCATCATGTTCACGAAACGTGTAACTAGTTGATCGTTAAATTTTGGATCCGGTAATAAAGGTCTCTTTTTTGCCTGCTTTTTTCTCATCGCTTCTTCTTAAAAATGATTAATTTTTAGGACGCTTTGCACCATACTTAGATCGTCGTTGCGTTCTTCCCGCAACACCTGCGGTATCCAATGCGCCACGAACGATGTGATATCGCACACCAGGCAAATCCTTTACTCTTCCGCCTCTTACCAATACTATCGAGTGCTCCTGGAGATTGTGACCTTCACCGGGGATATATGCGTTCACCTCTTTACCATTGGTCAACCTTACCCTTGCAACTTTACGCATTGCAGAGTTTGGTTTCTTTGGCGTTGTAGTGTAAACACGCGTACAAACCCCTCTTCTTTGAGGACACGAATCCAAAGCAGCCGATTTACTCTTCTTGGTAATCGTGGCCCTTCCTTTTCGTACTAATTGTGAAATTGTTGGCATTAAATTTCTTTTAAAAACTAAATAACCCTCATTTTGAGGGCTGCAAATGTAGTGATAATTCCCAATAATTCAAATCCAAGACGATTAAATTTAGAGCTAGACCAAAAAAAGTTTGAATGCCCAACAAAAAACCACCATTACACCCGACAAAACAATTCAACTATTTAAAGAAACAGGGCAAAAAAACAATTAAAATCTGATATATATATTAAGGTATAAATTTTCTAGGAAAAAAATTTACACCTCTTTAACATCTCTTTATCATAATATATGAGACAGAAAAAATAGCTAGCGGAAATAGAAAATGAGATTAAAAAACAGCCTCCCCCACCGCCAACAGGGCATTAAGAAAAACTATTTACATAAAGAACAATTCTACCCCCTTCAAATTACGTACTTCATAATCAGTTTTAATGATTTTGCGGTTATTTCATTTAAAAGGTAATTCTTAAAGATTTTATAAAATTAGTTTGGATTATTAACATGAAATTATGATTTTAGCGATTAGCTAATTCAAATAATTTAACAATGAGAACAAAACTTAATGGATTGTTAACGCTATTATTGGCGTTTGTTGTGCATATATCCTATGCACAAGACAAGACGATTACAGGTACTGTTTCGGACGCCGATGGGCTGCCGTTACCTGGGGTCAACATTGTCGTTGAAGGGACCACATCGGGTACCCAAACAGATTTTGATGGAAATTACGCCATCAGCGCAAGTGAAGGGCAAACATTGCTTTTCACCTACATCGGCCAAAAACCGGCCACAAGAGTAGTTGGCGCTGGCAGCGTAATCAATGTTCAGATGACAGAAGATGCTCAAGCTCTTGAGGAAGTGGTTGTAACCGCTCAAGGTATTAAGAGGGAGAAAAAAGCATTAGGTTACGCCGTAACCTCTGTTGGCTCTGAGGCTTTGGAAGATAGAGCGGAAGGTGATGTCGCCAGGGTGCTTTCGGGTAAAGCAGCCGGTGTAAACATTACTTCTGCAGGGGGCGCCTCTGGATCAGCCACCAACGTAGTAATTCGAGGCTTGAACTCATTTAGTGGTAATAACCAGGCTTTATTTATTGTTGATGGTGTTCCTTTTAGTAACGACACTAACCAGCAAGGAGACTTTATAGCTGGTAATACTGGTAGTTCAAGATTCTTGGACCTTGACCCTAACAACATTGCAAATATTGAAGTATTGAAAGGTCTTTCTGCTGCAACCTTATATGGTACGCAAGGAAGAAATGGTGTGATTTTAATTACCACCAAATCTGGTTCTTCAAGTACTGGACCTAAAAAGACTGAAATTACCGTTTCACAATCTTTCTTTGCGAACGATATTGCTTCTATGCCAAATTACCAACAACAATACGGTAACGGTTTTGACCAATCTTTTGGTTGGTTCTTTAGTAACTGGGGGCCAAGCTTTGATAGAGGTGGTACTGCAGGTTGGGGTGCACAATCGGCAATTGATGATAATGGCACTTTAGCACACCCTTACTCAACGGCTTCTTCTGCGACAGGTATTCCACAGGCATTCCCAGAATTTCAAGGTGCTCGTTATGATTGGAAACCATACGATTCGGTAGAAGATTTCTTTAGAACTGGTAGAACGTTGAACACAAATGTGAACATCTCCGGTTCAAGTGAAGACGGTAAAACTGCTTTTAATGCAAACGTTGGTTATTATAACGACATTGGTTTTACACCAGGAAACAAATTTGACAGGGTTAACATCTCTTTAGGTGGAGTTACAGAATTAAGTAACAAATTCACCATCCGTGGCACAATGAACTATGCTAGGTCAAATGTATTTACCCCTCCAATTGCATCAAGTAGAGGTAACGGTACTGATGGTCTTTCTGTATATGGTAACGTATTTTTTACACCTTTAAGTGTTGACTTAATGGGCTTACCATTTGAAAACCCAATTGACGGTTCTAGTGTATACTATCGTCAGAACAACAGTATTATCAACCCTAGATGGACTGCTAAAAATGTTGTTTACAATCAATTTACCAATCGTTTTTTCTGGAATTTATCTGCTAACTATGCATTGACAGAAAACTTAGATTTAAACTGGAGAACTGGTTTGGATTTCTATAACGAGCGTAACAACAACAGTTCCAATAAAGGTGGTGTTGAATTTAACTCTGCTATTTTTGGATTCCTACAGACTTATGACAATAATAACACCATTTGGGACCACTTTGTTTCTATAAATGGTAATTATGATATTTCTGAAAAACTTGGACTTAGTTTTACTGCTGGGGCAACTGCTAGATCGGATTCTTATGATAGAAGTGGTGTTTCAAGTACAGGTCAAATTGTATTCGGTGTCAAAAGACATTTTAATTACCAGAACCAGTTGCCACTCCAATTCTCAAGAAAAAGAAACATCGTTGGTCTTTTAGGTCAAGCGACCTTGGATTACGATGATTTTTTATTCTTGAATGTAAGTGCACGTAAAGACTGGGTATCTAACTTCCAAAGTGCCAACAACAGTATAACGTATCCAGGAGCAAGTTTGTCGTTCTTACCAACAAACGCATTCCCTGAACTTAAGTCAGAAAATGCATTGAACTTTTTAAAGATTAGGGCAAGTTATGGTACTTCCGCTAACTTTGATACTGATTCTGCATACCCAACTGTTGGTTTTACAGAACAAAACACACAAGTTTTTAACGATGGACTTTCTGGAGAATCCATTACAACTAACCAAGTTGCAAACTTTAAAGCAAATCCTGATTTGAAACCAGAGCTTTTGGAAGAATTAGAGCTCGGATTTGAATCTAAGTTTTGGAAAAATAGAGTGTCTTTAGACTTCACTTATTTCCTTAAAACAACTAATGATTTGATTGTTGAAGAGCCTTTAGCACCTGCAACAGGATTTACTTTAACTCAAAGTAATATTGGAGCTATAGAAAATAAAGGTATTGAAGCCGATTTGGGAATTGATATTATTAGCAGTGAGAATTTTTCTTGGAATTCCAGAGTTAACTTCTTCACCAATGACGTTATTGTTACCGAGCAAGAACAAGATCAAATTTTCTATTCTGGTTCTATCCCCGCAGGAGGTGGATTGTTTAGAGGTGGTAACGTAGCACAAAAAGGGAAATCATTAGGTTCTATCTATGGAACAGCCATTCAACGTGATGAAAATGGTGATTTCATAGTAAACAGTGCTGGTAGTTACCAAGTAGCGGAACAAGATGAAAATGGATTGGCTCCCATTGTTGGGGATGCCATCGCAGATTATTCCATGAACTTCATCAATACTTTTCGCTACAAAAGCCTGAGTTTAAACTTTCAGATAAACCACACTAAAGGTGGTGACATTCTTTCCAGTACTATTGCAACTTTATTGGGTAGAGGTCTTATTGAAGAAACGAAAGACAGATTGGGTACATACATATTACCAGGTGTTAAAGCAGATGGATCACCTAACAATACGCAGATCAATAACTCTACGTATTACTTCACCAACTTGTTGTTTGGACCTACCGAAACTAGAATTTATGATGCTTCGGTTCTTCGTTTGCAAGAAGTTTCATTGGCATATAGCCTACCTTCTAAATTTCTGGAGAAAACTCCATTTGGACAATTAACTTTTACAGTACAAGGATTTAACTTGTGGTATGATGCTTACAATACTCCAGATGGTGCTAATTTTGACCCTAACGTTCAAGGTGTTGGTGTAGGTAATGGACAAGGATTTGATTTCCTAAATGGTCCAAGTGCGAGAAGATATGGATTTAGCGTTAAAGCATCCTTCTAATAAAAATTGTTAATACGACTAAAGATTATGAAAAATATATTTAAACCTATTACATTAGTCTTACTAGCGGGCATAAGTTTTATGGCCTGTGAAACGACTGATTTGGACTTAACAATAAGCCCAAACGAACTAGCTCCGACCCAGTCGGATCCCAATTTGATACTCAATGCAGTACAATTGGCCTATGCTTCCAACCAAGATGATTTTGGTGACGTTGCCGCCCAATTGACCCGTGTTGAGTACTTTGGCTCCAGAAATTATTTTAACGGACTTCCAGGTACCACTTTAAATGCGCCATGGGCAAGAACCTACAGTTCTGATTTTACCATACCAGGCAATGGTAATGTTGATGTAGGTATTTTGACAAACCTTCAAGCCCTTGAGCTTATTGATGCTGAAAGTGATGTGGATTATTCTTTCCATATTGCCTTAGCAAAAATAATGTATGCCCATTCACTCTTTCAATTGGTGGATATGCTAGGTGTTGCTGCGGTTACAGAAGCTGGTAATCCAACCGAATTTCCTGCTCCAACTTTAGATAGCGGTGAAGAAGTATATGCTGCAGCGTTTGCACTTTTAAACGAGGCTGAAGCGCTACTCGCTGCTGATCCAAGCCCTCAAGGAGCCATAGATATGTTTTATGGTGGAGATACATCCAAATGGATAAAAGCCCTTAATTCTATTAAATTACGTTCCTATAAAAACACTGGAAACAAAGCGGCTTTTGATGCTATAATTGCCAGTGGAGATTATATTGCTTCAGCTGAAGACGACTTTCAATTTAAATATGGGGTAAGTGAACTACAACCTAGTGATCGTCACCCTGATTACGAAGCAAGTTATACTCCAACCGGTGTAGGACCATATAGATCAAACTGGCTAATGAATTTGATGCTGCAGAATGATGATCCTAGAATCAGATATTACTTCTATCGTCAAGCTAATGGTACTCCAGGGGCTATCGATGTTGATGGTGCAGCTGTGCCACCGAACGAAGAAACTATATCATGTTCCTTTTTTACTCCACCGGCACATTACGACGGATTTGTTTACTGTAGTGTAGACAATGGGTACTGGGGTAGATCTCATGGTAATGATGAAGGTGGACCACCAGATGGTTTCTTAAAAGCTGCTCCAGGTGTTTACCCAGCGGCTGGACGTTTTGATGACAGCCAATTTGATGACGTAGACGCAACTACCGGCGTACTTTTGGCACCTGGTGTTGGTCTTGGCCAAGGCGGTGGCGGTGCTGGTATAGAACCAATTATCCTATCTTCATATGTACAATTTTGGATTGGTGAAATGGCTACAAATGATGCTGATAGAGCTGATGCCCTTCAGGCAGGTTTAGAAGAGTCCATTGCAAAAGTTCAAAGCTTTGGTGCCTTGGATGGTTCCGCAGATTTGTCTTTTGAGCCAACCGAAACTGAAGTTGCGGATTATATTGATGATATAGTTACCGCTTTCAACGACGCAACTGGTGATGACAAAGAAAATATCTTTGCCGAACAATATTTTACAACTTTGTACGGTGGTGGTTTTGAATCTTATAACTATTATAGAAAAACTGGATTTCCTACAACTGTAGCCCCTAACTGGGAACCGGATCCAGGACCGTTTCCTAGAACGCTTTTATTACCACAAAATGAGGTGTTGAACAATCCTAATCTACAACAGAGGTCGGATTTGACTACTCAGGTGTTTTGGGATAACAATGCAGCTAGTCCAACATTTCCACCAGCTAACTAAAATTTTTTAGAAAAATGAAGAAAATTAATTTTATAAATAAAGTCTTTTTAGCTGGTATGGTAGGAATACTGTTCGCAGCTTGTGAAGATAGCGACAAAGTAATTGACCAAATAGTTGAAGCAGAAACTAGAGGGTCTATACTTAGAACCATTGAAATAACCGAGAATACAATTGATTATGACGTTCCAACCAGCACTCTGTTAAGTGGAGGGTTTGGTGCCACTGTCGAAGTTCAAGACCAGGAAAATGGAGAATTACTCCAATCTCTTGATGTATATTTAGGTTATAGTGACAATACCTCTGATAAAGGTAGTTCAACCATTGGCGATACCGAGATCCTTGTTCAGTCATATTCTTTAAGTGATGGAACGATCGGACCAACTGGATTGCCAAGGTTTACGTATACAGCAACTGCCGATGAAATGCAGTCCGCTTTAGGTTTAACAGGTGAAGAAATCTTCGGTGGTGATGCATTCACTATCCGATTTGAAATTGTAAGAACCGATGGAGCAGTTTATTCTGCTGCCGACAACTCAGGTACTTTGACTGGTTCTTACTTTAACTCTCCTTTTGAGTATACCTCTGTTTTGGTATGTGGACCTAAACCAACCCAAGCAGGAGAATGGACCGTAGAAATGCAAGATGCATTCGGAGACGGTTGGCAGCCAACAAATGCAGACGGAGGTGGTCCTGGTATCATCATTACATTAAGCGATGGCACTGTTTATGAAATAGGACTTTGCTCAGATTATGATGATTTTGGATTTGGATGTACCCCTGGTGCTAGTGAAGGAACTGCAACATTTGACGTTCCACCTGGTCAAACGGCGGCAGCCACAATTGATTTCCAAGGTGATTTTTGGGATGAGATGTCCTTTCAAATTTATACACCTGCAGGTAACTTAGTTGCAGACGTACCTGCTGGTACCGATGCTGGTCTTATTGAAATAGACTATTGCGCAGACTAATCACAAATAAGGATTAGTTCATCTTAATCGATAATTAACCATTAATTGTCGAAAATAAAGTAAAGGGGTTGCAATGCAACCCCTTTTTTTACAATATCACGGTTAAAAAATAATAATTAATATTCCTCCGTTAATTATGAATTTCTTAAAAGGAACAACGATACTATCATTGGTTTGTATTCTCACATCCGCATGTGAAGACGAAAAAAGCAATGATTCAAATGTCACATTAAATCAACCTATTTTCGAAAAAATTGATACTGAGTTCAGTGGTATCCAATTCCAAAACACCATACAAGAAAATATAGAGACCAAAGAAAATCTTTTTAATTACGACTATTTTTATAATGGTGCTGGTGTTGGAATTATAGACTTCAACAACGATGGGCTCCAAGATATTTTCTTCTGCGGGAATCAAGTTGAAAATAAGCTCTATAAAAATCTTGGAGATTTCAAGTTTGAAGACGTCTCAAACGCTGCAAATATCAATACCAATAAAAACTGGAGTAATGGTGTGAGTATTGTTGATATCAATAATGATGGTTGGCAGGACATTTATGTTTCTCAAGGTGGCCCCTATCAAAGAGAAAAACGTAGTAATCTCCTTTACATAAATCAAAAAAATGGAACATTCCTTGAACAAGCTGAAGAATTTGGTTTGGCCGACCAAGGAATAAGTACCCAAACCGTGTTTTTTGATTTTGATAATGACAATGACCTTGACTGCTTTGTCATGAACGAGAATGAGTTTTATGGTGTTGACCCAATCAACCTATTTAAACTAGTTGCTGAAAGTGAAGAAGCCAAATATTTCAATAGTTGTCATTTTTACGAAAATGATAACGGGAAATTTAAAGATATTACCAAAGAAGCTGGATTAGAACGTCCCTTTTTTGGCCTTGGTATCACGGTGACCGACATTAATAACGACAATCTTTTGGATTTTTATGTGGCCAGTGATTATTATATACCCGATGCACTTTTCATCAATAACGGGAACGGTACATTTTCGGACCAGATAAAATCCTATACCCAACAAATATCATATTACGGTATGGGTATGGATGTTGCAGATATCAACAACGATGGACTACAGGATATCTTTGTTTTAGATATGGCTGCCGACGATCATGTAAGGTCAAAAACTTTAATGGCATCCATGAATACCGCTAGGTTCGATTACTTAACCAATAAAGCAGGTTTTCACTACCAATATATGTACAATTCGCTTCAATTAAATTTGGGGAACAATACATTTTCAAATGTTGTGCAACAAAGTCATTTAGCCAATACCGATTGGAGCTGGTCCGTTCTTATGGCTGATTATGACCTGGATTCTGATAAAGATATTTTTGTAACCAATGGGTATCGCAGATATGCCCTGGACAACGACCTTCAACAAGAAGTCTACAAAGCCAAAGTAAAGTATAAAGGCAATGTACCCCTATCAATCAAAAGGCGTTTGTATGAATCAATGCCGTCAGAAAAACTTCCAAATATCTTGTTTGAAAACAACGGTGGTTTAAACTTTGAAGATAAAGCTAAAGATTGGGGGTTGGCAGATTTTTCGTTTAGCAATGGTGCTGCAATTGCGGACTTTGATAACGATGGCGATTTAGATGCCGTGGTAAATAATATGGACGAAGTTGCTTTTCTATACAAAAACACCGCTGCAGATAATAAAAAAGGTAATTTTCTAATTGTAGACGCAAAAAGTAAATTGAGTGAAGCCTATCCGAAAATTGAAATCTTTTATGACGGAACTACTTCGCAAATGGTTGAATCGAGAACAGTTCGTGGTTATCGTTCTTCTCACCAAAATATAGCTCATTTTGGTCTGGGAAATATCTCAAAAGTAGATTCTGTTTACATTTCTTGGCCAAATGGCAAGCATCACATCTCCTATGATGTCGATGTCAATAAAAAGCTTGTGGTAAATCAATCCGATGCCAATAATTTATCCGTTCCGGATTACAGAACACCAGCCTTATTTAAGGGGATAGATCCAGAAGAAATTGGTTTAGGCCATTCTCACAAGGAAAATATTTACGATGACTTTGAAAAAGAAATTCTACTTCCGTACAAACAATCTACACAAGGGCCTTTTATAGAAAAAGCTGATGTTAACAATGACGGTTATATCGACATTCTTTTAGGTGGCGCTTCGGATCAGCCAACTACTTTATTTGTCCAATCCCAACAAGGAAAATTTACCGAAAAGAAAACTCCAGTATTTTTAAACGATAAGATTTACGAAGATACCGCGGCATTATTTATAGATATTGAAAATGATGGAGATCTGGATTTGTTCATAGTTAGTGGTGGTAATGAATTTTTGGAGCATTCATCGCTTTACACAGATAGATTGTACTTAAATGATGGGAAAGGTAATTTTACAAGAAACCAACAAGAAGCCTTAAATAGTTTTCCAAAATCAGGAAAAACAATCGCTAGTTTAGATTTCAACCAAGATGGTTACTTAGATATAATTGTTGGCAATAGAATTAAACCTCAAAATTACCCTCGTTTTTCACCCTCCATAGTCTATCAAAATAATGCAGGAACACTAAAAGATGTTACCTCAGAAATCATTCCGGACCTTGAAAATTTCGGAATGGTCAATGATATCTTAATTACTGACTTTAATGGTGATGACAAAGAAGACTTGATAGCCGTTGGAGAATGGACCAATATTGGTTTTTTTAAAAACGAAGGAGGAACCTTTTCGCTTTTAGAAGACTATACCTTTGATAACGAAAAAGGTTGGTGGTACACGGTAAAAGAAACCGATGTAAATAATGATGGCATGCCCGATTACTTGGTTGGGAATGTTGGGCAGAACTTAAAGTTCCATGCAAGTAAAGAGAAACCGTTCAAAATTTATGCCAATGATTTTGATGATAATGGCACACCGGATATCGTTTTAAGTAAAAAATACAAGGGGGAATTTGTACCTGTCAGAGGCAGAGAATGCTCCTCTCAACAGATGCCCTTTATAAAAGAAAAGTTCGAAACCTTTGACGAATTTGCCAATGCAAAACTAGTTGATGTTTATGGTGAAAAATTGGACACTGCCTACGAAAATGAAGTAACTAATTTTAATTCTATTTTACTTTTGAACAAAGGAAACGGTGATTTTGTATTAAAAGAATTACCGACGGAAGCACAATCTTTTCCCGTTTTAGCAACCGTATTTAAAGATTTAAATGGCGATGGTTTTGAAGACTGTATTCTCGCAGGTAACATTTACCAAACCGAAGTTGAAACTCCTCGGTTAGATTTTGTTTCAGGCGTTGTGTTGATCTCGAATCAAAAAGATGGCTATAAAACAATGAATAGAAGTGAATCCGGGCTTTATCTCACAGGTAATGCTAAAGATTTAGTTTGGTTAAAAAGTGCTATCAACAAAGAATTATTATTAACTGCCACCAATAATAGTAGTTTAATTATCAACTCTTTAAATAATTGATATGAAGGCGTTACAAATAATAATTTTTACAAAATTTAACAATATTTAACGTTTGCATATTATATATTATAAACATTATTTATAGATTTCTCTAAATTATCAAATACACATGAGAAAATACATTTTTACTTATTTAGCCTTTGCTTGCATGTCAAGTGCAATTGGGCAAACTTTTGGAACTGTCAATGCAAGTCAAGTTTCTGGCACTTCCAGTAATAGCGCAGCTATTTCGTACTTGTTGGGAGATGTCAGTTCAGCAGATAAAAAAAGAAAAGAAAAAGATTTGGACATACAGGGTTCTGCCTATACTTCTGATAATTTTATACCCGGTAAGCTTTATTATAAAGATGATTTTGAATCTGACATTTTTTTCCGGTACAATGCCTATATGGAAGAAATTGAAATAAAAAGCGATAACACACCAAGTTCCCCTGTAAGTGGATTAAGAAGAGATAAGAGTATCAATATAAGGAGTTTGGATGGTAAACTTTTTAGCTTTAAAACCTTCATTGATAACTCCGGTTTAACACAAAACGGTTATTTAACATTACTATCTGATGGTGAATACAAATTTTACAAACGTGTTGATGTAAAGTTTACCGAGGGGCAGAAAGCGCAAAACTCTTTTGTTAAAGCTATTCCTCCAAGATTCTCTCAATTCACAGAATATTATTTGGAAGTTCCGGGACGTGATAGAATTGACGAATTGGTAATTAACAACAGGAAGTTATTAAAATTGTTACCTGCTGATAAGCAGAAAACCGTAAAGACCTATTTAAAAGAAAAGAAAATAAAGGTTAAAGACGAAGCAGATGTAATTGCTGTTCTAAAATGGCTTGAACAACATTAAGTTCTTAACTGAAAAATTTGAAAAGCACTCACAAAGAGTGCTTTTTTTATGTCTAAATTTGCGACATGAAAAACGAAAACATCATTTATGGCTTAAGGGCCGTTATAGAGGCCATAAATGCCAACCAGCCCATCAACAAGATATTTATACAAAAAGGGCTTAAAGGGGAGCTTCACAAAGAACTGGAATCTTCTGCACGTAAAAATGGTATCAGCCTATCTTACGTTCCCATAGAAAAGCTTAACCGCTTTACCCGAAACAACCACCAAGGTGTGGTAGCACAAATATCGCCGGTAGAATTCCACAACTTTGAAGAATTGGTGGAAAAAGTACTCTCCAAGGAAGAACATCCGTTGTTTCTGTTACTGGACGGAGTTTCCGATGTAAGAAATTTTGGCGCCATCATCCGTACTGCCGAATGTTCCGGCGTGCACGGAATCATCATCCCGAAAAATGGGGCCGCTCCCATTACGGAAGATACCGTAAAAACGTCTGCAGGTGCGGCTTTTAATGTACCCATTGCCAAGGTAGATCATTTGAAAGACGCTGTTTTCTACCTTCAATCCTCAGGAATAGTAATAACTGGTGCAACTGAAAAAGCGGAAAATGACATTTACGAAGTGGATTTTAATCAACCTACGGCCATAATTATGGGGTCCGAGGAAAAAGGGATCTCCCCTTCTACCCTCAGCAGTATTGACCACCAAGCTAAATTACCGCTTATGGGCAAAATCGGTTCCTTAAATGTTTCCGTGGCCTGTGGCGTTTTCCTTTATGAAGTGGTGAGACAAAGAAGCCGTTAGAAATCAATCCTCATCGGAGGATTCCTTATAATGATATTTGATTTCAATTTTTTGCTGGGTTTCCTCAGGGGCCATTTCGATAAAATTACCGTGCTCATCAAAATGTTTTAGAAAAGGGTCATCCTCCTCGTTGAAGTCTTCTCGTTCCCAGTCGTATTTTCGAACTTCAGCAACACGAACCCTTGTCACAAAAGCAAGTACAAGCCCTGTTACAAATCCTGCAAGGTGACCTTCCCATGAAATGCCGTCCTTTACCGGAAATATATACCAGATCATGCTGCCATAAATAAACACCACAACCAACGACAACGCGACCAAACGATAATTCTTGGCCAAAATTCCTTTAAAAAAGATAAAACTGGCGAGCAAATAAATTACTCCACTGGCACCAATATGGAAAGATGGCCTTGCGATTGCCCATGTGAGCAAGCCAGATGCTAGCGTCCCGAACAACAACACCCGAAGTGCTGCACTTTGATAAAAATAGAATAGAAAGGCGGTCAATACAGCCAATGGAATGGTATTATTGTACAAATGTTTGATAGAACCATGAATAAATGGGCTAAAAATCACTCCTTTTAATCCAGACAACGTTCTTGGATAAACCCCATAATCGTTCAGGTTGATGCCAAACTGTACCTCGACCCAAAACACAATCCAAATGGATAATACGGCCACCATTGGCGCCAGCACTACTGCATTTGAAAACTTAAAACCATCTGAATTCATAATCTCACAAAATCAAACATCCGGCCATAGCCTTAAATTTATACAAATTGTCAGGTTATCTTGGTAAACCTTTCCCTTTACAAGAACAAAAGACCATCAAATTTATTTTATTTTTGACCTATGAACGAACCTTTGGCAGAACGCATACGTCCAAAAACTTTGGAGGATTACATAAGTCAGCAACATTTGGTGGGTAAGCAGGGTGCTTTGACCACCCAAATCAAAAATGGCGTGATTCCTTCCTTGATTTTCTGGGGACCACCTGGAACCGGAAAAACTACTCTAGCCAATATAATAGCGACCGAAAGTCAGAGACCATTTTACACCTTAAGTGCCATTAGCAGTGGAGTCAAGGACGTTCGGGAAGTAATCGAAAAGGCAAAACAAAGTGGAGGCCTGTTCACTTCCAAAAACCCTATTCTTTTTATTGATGAGATTCACCGCTTTAGCAAATCGCAACAGGATTCGTTACTTGGCGCCGTGGAAAAAGGCTGGGTAACTTTGATTGGTGCCACTACCGAAAACCCAAGTTTTGAGGTGATACCTGCACTTCTATCAAGATGCCAAGTGTACACCTTGAACCCCTTTGGAAAAGAAGATCTTATTGCACTTTTGGAACGTGCCATAAAAACAGACACCAACCTTTCCAAGAAACAAATAGAATTAAAAGAGACGGAAGCCTTGTTGCGCCTATCCGGTGGCGATGGCAGAAAACTGCTCAATATTTTTGAGCTTATCATCAACTCGGAAACAGGTGACAAAATTACCATAACCAATGATTTAGTTCAAACCAAGGTTCAGAAAAACACGGTACGTTACGATAAAACCGGCGAGCAGCACTACGACATTGTTTCCGCTTTCATTAAGAGTATACGCGGAAGTGACCCCAATGCTGCTGTTTATTGGTTGGCCCGTATGATCGAGGGTGGGGAAGATGTGAAATTTATCGCACGACGAATGATTATTTTGGCCTCCGAAGATATTGGAAATGCCAATCCAACGGCATTGGTACTTGCCAATACTACATTCCAATCGGTTACTACCATTGGATATCCCGAGGCAAGAATAATTTTGAGCCAATGCGCCACCTATTTGGCAAGTTCCCCAAAGAGCAATGCCAGTTACATGGCCATTAACGAGGCACAACAAAAAGTACGTCAAACGGGAGACCTTTCGGTACCTATACCGCTCAGGAATGCACCTACCAAATTGATGAAGGATTTAGGGTATGGCAAAGGGTATGATTATGCCCATAACCACGAAAATAATTTTGTGGATTTTGAATTTCTTCCAAATGAAATCACTGGAACTAGCTTTTACAAACCGGGAAACAATCCCAGGGAAAATTCAATAAAAGACTTTTTGAAGAAAAGATGGAAAAACAAATATGATTTCTAAAACTTGATATTAAGTTCTTTCTGAACTTTTGTACCGTTCTCCGAATACTCCAACACCCATTTGCCGTCCTTTTTAAAAACCACCGCATTGTTCCCCTCGAAATCAGTCATAAAGACATCTTCCATGGACGTTTCTTCCAGTTTAAGCACAACTTTAGGGGTGCTGTCCACTAGTTGATAGCCATTCTCGGTAGGTTGGGCGTACAAAAGGCCTGTTAGCACCGGCGTAATCAGTGTTTTGGTTTCAGCAGCTTTAACAATGGTGGACGTTTTTGGCTCGACGCTTTTATACACCTGTTCTTCCGTGGTCGCTTTTTGCTCAAGCACATGCTCTTTTGGCTCGTTTTCCACTGATTTTACATCGTCTTTAAAGCTTACAGTTACCGTTTCTTCTTTTACATCCTCCTCTTCCATTGGCTCATATTCATAATTCATACCCGAAAAGGAAACAAATGCTCTTTGTAAAGCTTCCCTGTACGACTCGTCATATGCTTTGATCTTGCTGACACCCTTAACGGATCTAAATATCTCAACATTGTTGCAGTCTTTCAGAGAAATGTAAATCTTTGTGGTAAACATTGAAGAAACATCGATAACATCGGCTACAAGCCCTAAACATCTTTTGTTCGCCAGATCTTCAGGAAGGGCATCATCATAAACAGCCTCAAATCCATTTTCCTCAAAAAAATACTTGGTCAAAGTACTGGTCTGGTATTGGTTTATATATTTAAAATCCTCAAACTTCTTTGGGACAATAATATATTTATAGTTGTTCAACTGTGCGTTAACAGCTCCGCCAAACCCCATTGCAAACAGTAATATGTACACTATTTTAGATTTCATATAGAAGGATAATCAATTACCGTTCCAAGATATGATATTAAATCCGAACTGTAAAGAAGCATAATGACTGTCCGCAATATTAGAATAACTTAAAAGGTTATCCGCTAGAACATAAAAATTCACCGGGCCCAATTGAACGTTTGCACCCAATCCAATATTTGTAAAGGAATATTTATCGACTGTGTACGTACCTTTTATGGACAACACCCTCCCAAACCGCCTTTGGTAAAAACCGGTTAAAGCAGCTTGCACTCCTCTTGGCCTTTTCATCATAAACAATTGCCCTCCCAGACTGTTTCTGTAATAATCACGATTACTTCCTCCTCCACTGCCACCATTGACAGCGCACCCACAACTGTCTGAAACAGAGCCTCCGCCCTGGCCAAAATCATATTTAATGGAGCCATACATCTTTACAGGTCGCCAAGAAATATAGCTTGACTCATTTTCGCCATGCGGTAGAGCTTCATCAATATCATCTATGAGCTCTTGCCATAAATCGTTGTTTACATCATCAATATCCTCTGGCAGGAACACGGAAATTCCATCTGTAGTAGTGCTTCCGTTAAAGGTATAGTTCCAAATATCTTTGGAATTATTAATAAAACCAAGATCTAAAACACTTCCTGTTATAGTAGTTTGCGGATTTAGTTCGTAGCTGAACCCAACATCAAGACCCAACCCAAGGTTTCCTCCCAATAAAACACGTTCCGTGAACAGGCTTGTCACATCTTTTTGGGTTGTGCCGCTATCTTCCTCTATAATATCATAAAACCCTTTAACTCCTGCTGTTTGTAGTTCCATATCGGCATTAATGGAGCTCTCATAGATATTGTTTTGACCGAGCGTGGTAACAAATGAGCCTGAATTATTAATGGACTGAAATTGAAAGATACTCGAATATATTTTGGCCCTTGCACCTATTGTAAGTGCTGTACTCACTTTTCTATTGATGCCAAAATGAAATACATTGATCATTTCCCCGCGAAGATTTAAGTCCCCAAGATCAAAGTTCCTCCCAATATTGTTGCCCCCATTACCTTCAAAAGCCAAAATAGCCAAATCCTTTGGCCAATAGGAAATAATATCCATTTCCCCATACATTCCAAAGGAGTAATAGTCATCTGGCCTATTCCTACCCCTAAAACCAATGTTAAATCCTTCTATTTGACTTGTAGAACTAAAATCGTCCTTGTTTCCCATAACATCAAGGAGTCGTTCTTGGACTTTTGTGGTAAAATCAACACCATCATTAGCAAAAAGGTCGTTTACGGTAACTCCACTGGTAGCTCCCTGAAATGAGAGTCCAGATATTACTGGGATTCCCGCATGCCATTTTTGTGATGTCTTCACCCCTGGGTTTACCATCAAGGATTGCGGGATTTCATAAAAATCGTACAATAACTCCTTATTCTGAGCAAAAATACTTGCATTACAAAATAGGATGGCCAGTATAAGTTTAAGCATTAACTTCATTGTAGTTCAAATAGGAATTCTGCTCCGGACCTCAAAATTATTTTAGGGTCCTCTGCTGAAGAAACACTGGTGCCATCACCTAAATTGTTGGCCAAGACTCTAAGGCTGGAGGTGTTCGCTAAAATATCTATTGATTTGCCACCAGGACCGTAGGACACCTCCCGAACCACGGTTTCTGAAGGGTCTGCTTCAATAGTAAAGATTTCCCTATCCAATGGTCGTCCAGCTTCATCCAAAAATTCAATGATTATTCGTAATTCTTTGCTGGTGGTATTATCCATTTCGTAGCTAATCACGCCCTCCAAAAGACGCTCTGCCACATATTGTTCGTTAAAAGCATCAAAATTGATTTCTTGGGAGTAAAAAGAATTAAGTGCTCCTGCCGCGTTTATTGTAGCCTCATCAGATTCCATATAAAAAAGTCCGGAAGCCAACGTCGGTGTGACTCGCAAGTCATCAATCTGACCAAAATCTTGTTCTTCGGTACATGATGTAGTTAAAAATAGCACAACCGCTGTAAAGAAAACGGAATACAGTAATCGCTTCATAGCCAAAAACATTTTCAATAGTCAACAGATAGGGTATACTGCTTTGTTTATAACTCTATAAAATGTTTTTTATTTCAATAAGGTCGTTAATCATTGTGCATACGCCGTGCTCGGAATCGTTATGGAAATTATAATGCAACACTTGCATTCCCATAGCCTTCGCCCCCAATATATCGGCTTCGAGATTATCGCCAATCATTAAGGAGTTTTGTGGACGTACTTGCGCCATGTCCAAAGCCAGTTCAAAAATATAAGGGTCGGGTTTCTTTACCCCCGCCATTTCAGAATCGATAATTTTTTGGAAATAATGATGAATACTACTGCCTTTTAGCTTTCTTTCCTGTACTTCTTGAAAACCATTGGTTATGATATGCAATTTGTATTTTGGAAAGAGGTATTCCAAAGTTTGAACCGTATTGGGCAACAAATGGGTGAAGGAAGACAAATGAGCTATATAATCGTGCGCCAAGCTGTCAATCACATCATCCGAAACATACACATGCAGGGCATCAAAAGTTTGTTTTAAACGTTGGTATCTTAGTGCTGACTTACTAATTTCATTTTCACGGTACAAAGCCCACATCTGGAAATTTATAGGAGAATAAACCTCTAAAAAATCGTCCAAATCAACCTGTAGTTTATGGTTTTCCAAAATTTTGGCAAACGTTAGGGCCGAGTTCTTTTCAAAGTCCCAAAGCGTGTGGTCAAGATCAAAAAAGATATCTGTTACTTTGCAATCAAACATAGTAGCGTTTTAATACAAATTGATAGAGCTCCATCCAGTCCAACTGTTGCTTACTGCCCAAGAGTTCATTGGAAAAAACCAAGATAAAGTCTCCTTTTACCTGTTTTACCAAACGATATACCCTATCCATTTTTTCAAAAACCTCATCTTTGGTTTTATAATTTACCAAGGCGTAATCGTGCATGGCAAAAGGGTGTATTTTTATAGGTTGCCTTACTTCGGTATTGATATCATAAAAATAAAATGGCGTGCATGTCCCCGCTCTAAAACCAATTTCGTGCGTGTATCCCATAGAAAAATCATCAGTAAACTCGGTCTCCACCAAGTTTCTATAGGTAGCAGGAACATTAACCTTGTTGTACCTGAGCCTTGCATAATTTATAGGCCTATTAATGAGATTTCCAAGCTGCTTTTTTTCTTCCCGCAGCACATTTTTGTCCAAAGAGGACACAAACGAAGTACTTAAAGAAACCACACTGTAATCAGCAACGGATTTAATTAAATTACGGAACCTGTTATTATTTGTTGATATATTCTTATCATGGGCGGAGTGCTTAGCAAACTGAAAAAAGAACATGGTTTTGATAGGAAATTTTTTATGAATGTCCACCAGCTCAAAAAAATTATCATACGGGTCTTTTTTGAGCCGCAACATTACGGAAAAACGTTCCCAAACATTTCGAAATTTAAAATTTCCCAAATCCAGCAAAAATCCACCGATGGTTCTTGCAATCCCTCGCATGGCATAGGCATGAGAGGTGGTTACATTTATAATGGATGTGAAACGATAATTCTTCTCCTTAGTTTCCAAATCTGGGAAACGTACTTTTAAAGCTTCCAATAATTTGTAGGCCCAAAGATCTACCACAGGAAGTTCCAAAAAGTTATTTTGATAGGCGATGCTTTCCTTTACAGGAAACCTCCCCACACTATCCTTTACATGTGGCAAATACTCCTCGTACCGGCTCAATAGAAAAAAACTTGCGGAAAAGATATCAAAAGGAATGGTGCTTTTATCCCCTGATGAGAAAAAACAGGGAATACCATCCCAATCCGAAATTTTGACCTCTAAATCGTTGATGCCCTGCTCAAACAACAAGTCGTTGCTCCTAATAAAAAATTCGTTCTGCAGGGGTTGCTTGGAATAGGTCATTTTTGGCCCACTATGTTTAATAAAATCCTCAACCTTCGTGGTAAAACCTATCTCCACTCCCAAGATTTTCTCAAAAATCTGTTTGGCAGTGTAAGTTAGTCGGTTGGTTACCTTATGGGTAAATATCAATAACATAGGCTAGAGTGTTCCTTTATCCGCAAAACTTAAATATTGATGACGGGCCAAAATCAAATGGTCCAGAATTTTGATATCCAACGCTTCTGAAGCCACATTCAATTTTTCGGTTATTTGCTTATCGGCAGTACTTGGCTGCCATGTTCCGGAGGGATGGTTATGAGCAAGAATAATCCCTATGGCACCTAACTCCAAAGCTTGTTTCAACACCAATCCAACATCCACTAAAGTACCTGTAATACCCCCTTTGCTCAACTGTGCCTTATGGACCACCTTATTGGAATTGTTCAGATAAACAATCCAAAACTCTTCTTGCTGTAGCTCACCTATCAAAGGATAAAGCAATTCAAAAACATCGTGGCTACTTTTTATTTTTATGATTTTTGAGGTATCCTCCATCCTTCTGCGCCTGCCCATTTCCAGAGCAGCCGCAATGGTTACAGCCTTTGCCTCTCCAGTTCCTTTGAACCGCATCAACTGGTTGACAGAGAGATTGCCAAGTTCGTTCAAATTATGGTTAACGGAGGCCAATAGGCGCTTGGAAAGTTCCACGGCACTCTCATCACGGCTTCCTGAACCGATTAAAATGGCAATCAGCTCGGCATCTGATAGTACAAAACTGCCCTTTTGCACCAATTTCTCTTTGGGCCTGTCATCATCGGCCCAGTTTTTAATGGAAAAAGAAGCTAGTTTTTCTTGCATGGGCTAAAGATAGGAGAATAATTTTATGTATTTTTCATGATAAATCATTTCAAAATGAAATCCCTTTTCAACACTGAGGCCCATGAAGAGATTTTATCTCGCATCGACAAACTTTCTGATTCATCAGAAGGTCAATGGGGGAAAATGAAGGTAGCCCAAATGCTTCACCATTGTCAATATCCCATAAAAATTTCTCTAGGAAGATACAATCCCAACAATAAGCCCAACTTAATGTTGAAGTTGATGGGCAAACTGTTTAAAAAAAGCCTTTACAACGATAAGCCTTGGCGGCAAAATTTACCAACTGCCAAAGCACTGAAAGTGGTGGAGGACAAAAATTTTGTTGACGAGAAAGAGGTGTTGATTGGTTTAATCAATGACTTTCACAAAGAAAAAAATAGAAAAACCTGGGACCCTCACCCTGCATTTGGCTCCTTTACCCACGAGCAGTGGGGACAAATGCAATACAAGCATTTGGACCATCATTTAAGGCAGTTCAATGTTTGATTTTGTTTAATGCTTCGGATTAGAATTGATCATCTTCATCTTCTACCTCATGCTGTTCTAGATTCTTTCTAGAATCATTTATCATTCTATCTTCTTGTAGAAACACATTGGAAATTCCCAACATAAATGCCAAAAATGCAACGGAAATCAATCGCTTGAGTCTAAAGAAGCAAAAATATAGGAGACGTTTCACCCATATTATCAAGCAATTACCGTTCCCTGAAAATTCACTGACAAAATTACATTTTGTCTGCTACTAATCTTTAAAGTTGAACTGCTATTGGTAAGTGGCCATGGCCTCATAGAACTCAACCTCATCAACACCCATTTGCTGACATATCCATTTGGCACCTGCCATATTCCTTAAACTTGTGGCTCCTGAAATTTCCAAAGGCAATTCACCATCGGGTGTATCCAAGAACACTTCTCCATCCGCTTCTTGGTATTGTGGAGTCACATAAGGGAACTTTCTGATTGGATTTTCTGATGATTCCACGAGTTTCTTCACTTCTGCGTCCTCATCATTATAGGTAATACTACCTCCCTTCACAATACTATCCACAAAAACACTGTATTGTTCGGTATAGCTTTCAATATTTGAATAATTTCCATTGTCCGTAAACTCAATATCGCTCAACAAAGCTATGTTTGGTTGATATAATTGAAACTGTGGGGTTGTATCGATCATAGATGAAGGATTGTCTCCTCCCCCAATAACAATAAAATCATTTTCCTTGGTAAGCCGGACTCCGTTTGGAGTTGCCAATGCATAATCTACGTCAACATCATTGTATTCCAAAACATGTAAAATCATTGAAGTAACCATGGCCCTGTTCTGACTACCTGCGACTACAACCCTAGTTTTATATTGGGTTTGTTGGTACAGAAATTCTGGAAAGGAAAAGATGCTTAAACCCAGTTCTTGGGCCTTAATCAACTCTGGATTATCTTTTTTTACTTTTGACCCTACTACCACAGCATCCAATTGCGCATGGATTTTGTTGGAAGACCACCCTTTGCCATCGGATAATAATCCCTGTTGCTCCATCATTGTCTTGAGTGATTCATCAAATACATCATCACTACCGGTAACAGTTTCCCCTTTTTTATGTAGAGCGGCAGCCAAATTAAACAGATTGACTTCTCCTAAACCTATAAAATGTACCCGCATCAGTTCAATTTTAGGGTTCAAAAATAGCCAAAGCGGTTACCATTCCAAACCCAAAGCTTTATATTAATTTCTATCTTGGTGCTAAATTTGAAAACAATGAATCTATCAGAAATCGAACCAAAGGAAATAATGCCGGGCTACCATGGAAAATTGGTTCATGGCAAACGTATGAGCTGGGTGTTTTGGGATGTGGATCAAGATGCCGAAGTACCTGAACACCAACACGACCACGAACAGATAATGCATGTAGTGGAGGGCACTTTTGAATTTACACTAAACGGAAAAAAAGATACCTATAAACCGGGAGATGTTGTAATAATCCCATCCAATGCTCCACATAGTGGCAAGGCCTTGACCCCTTGTAAATTGATGGATATTTTTAGTCCCACTAGAGACGAATACCGTTAATCCATGGAGATATCACTAAAAGGAAAAAACGCCCTGGTTGGCGGCAGCAGTAAAGGAATCGGTGAGGCCATTGCACGACAACTGGCCGAAAGTGGTGCCAATGTGACCATAATGGCCAGAAGCGAAACACGTTTGAAAAAACTGACTGATGAAATGGACAGCTCCCAAGGACAAAAACACCAATATCTAACCGTTGATTTCACCAACTTTGATGCCTACAAAGCAAAAATATCTGAGTTTTTTAGTTCCAATACCGTAGATATTTTGGTGAATAACACCCAGGGGCCCGAAGGTGGTGGCGCATTGGAAAAAAATGTGGAGGACTATCAAAATGCTTTCGACCTACTTTTCAAATCTGTTGTTTTTACTACCGAGCTTGCCTTAAAACATATGCAAGAAAACAAATGGGGCCGAATTATTAATATCGCTTCTATTTCAGTGAAGGAACCCTTGAATTATTTGGCGCTCTCCAATACCATAAGGGCTGCGGTGGTTACCTGGGCCAAAAGTTTGGCTTATGATGTGGCCAAAGATGGCATAACCGTAAACAGTACCCTAACCGGTTATTTTGACACGGACCGTATTGCTCAATTAAATTCAAAAAAAGCTGAAAAACTGGGAATCTCCCCAAGCGAGGTTCGCTCCAATATGGAAGAACAAGTACCCGTAAAACGTATTGGCGACCCTAAAGAATATGGTTATTTGGTGACGTTTTTAGCTTCGGACAAAGCAGCTTTCATAACTGGGACCAATATTCCGATTGATGGCGGCTTGTTGAAATCTCTTTAAAAAACTGATTCACAATAAATTAAAACACTTAAAAAATTACCACATGTTTAATTTTTGAATACATTTATTGTATAATCATTAAAATAATGCCTTATGAATTCAAAAATTTTTATGATGGTTCGTATCCTTTTAGGGCTTTTTGTCCTAATATTTGGACTAAACAAGTTTTTAAATTTTATCCCAGCGGGAGGTGAAATGTCGGAGCCAGCGATGACATACTTTGGCGCACTTTCATCTACAAGCACAATTCAACTTGTAGCCATTGTTGAGATTTTGGCCGGGCTCGCCTTTATCTTTAATAAGTATGGCGCTTTGCTGGCGCTAATTTTGATGAGTGTTTCCGTCAACGCAGTTTTATTTCACGCCACATTGGATGCTGCAAACATAGGACCAGCTTTAGCTATGCTTATTTTGAACATTGTGGTCTTGATCGGATACAAGGATAGGTACAAAGACATATTGCGGGCATAGACCAAAAAAGGTAGCTTTCTGTCAATTCGAGCGGAGTCGAAAATGTATTGGTCGTCTCTGATGGTATGAAGGTTTCGACTGCGCTCAACCTAACAAGACTCAGATTTAATTACTTTTTAGACCTTTTCTTTTTTATAAACTCATACGGTCTTTAAAAATGTAGGATTGTCGGCGGGAAACCTCAACTTCTTCCCCATTTTTCATGGTGAGCTTTAATTTCCCATTGAACCAGGGCACTACGTTTTCTATGTAATTGGTATTAATGATTTGTTGTCGATTGGCCCTAAAAAAAGAATCCTCGGGCAACTTTCCCTCTACTTGGTTGAGCGATTTATACAGCATAGGTTTCTTGTCCTCAAAAAATACGCGGGTATAATTACCCACGATTTCGAACAAAGAAATATCACCAATCTTAACCAACCAACAGGATTCACCATCCTTTATAAATATCTGACTACTGTACGTTAATTTTTTTTCAGTCGATGAGCCATCTCCCTTCGACGCCATTTTGGAGCGCACCTTTTCCAGGGCCATATCAAAGCGTTTATTGCTTACAGGTTTAAGCAGGTAGTCCAATGCGTTGTACTCGAACGATTTTATAGCATACTCATCGTACGCCGTAGTAAAAACGGTAATGGGGACATCGTCCAACATTTCCAATAGGTCAAAGCCATCCTTTTCGGGCATGTTGATATCGAGCAATAACAAATCAGGAGATTCCGATTGAATCAATTCAACCCCGTCGTCCACATTACCAGCTTCACCCACCAGCTCCAAATCATCATGAAGTTTGATGAGCTCTTTCAGCTCATTCCTCGCCAATCTGGAGTCTTCAACTATCACCGCTCTAATTTTCATGCCAAGGGAATTTTTATTTGTGCCAGCACCTCATCGGATATTTCCTCCAATTTAAAGGATGCACGCTCAGCATACAACAATTTTAGCCTTTGCTCAATATTTTTTAATCCCAACTGCGTAGAATCCTCGGAAATCTTCAGCTTTCCTGTATTTTTCACTTCGATAAAAAGGTCATCATCCTTCTTGAAGATGGCCAAAAGAATTCGTCCTCCATTTTTAAGGTTGGAAATACCATGTTTTACTGCGTTTTCAATAAGTAATTGAATCACCATTGGAGGTATTCTTAAATCCAACGTATCATCGCTTACTTGCTTTACAAACTCAAGACGATCTTCAAATTGAATCTTTGACAAATCGATATAATTATCCACCACTTCCAATTCTTCATGAACCGGAATGTCGTTGATGTTGTTTTTGGTTAGGGAATATCGAATAATTTCAGAAAGTTTAGTGAGCATCTCTCTTGATTTATCCACATCTTCCAGCATTAGTCCACGAATATTGTTGAGGCTATTGAACATAAAATGTGGATTAATCTGCCCCTTTAAGGTATTCAACTGGGCCTGCTTAAGAGTGGTGTTCAATTCCAAGCGCTCTATCCTATTCTGATTCAGTTTCAAGAGCAATTTAATCACCAAATACGTGATTACCCATGCCCCGACCAAGAAGACAGAGTTCAACACCTGAACCATAATTTTGTCGTACCCCTCGAACATGTGCATTTCAGCCTCGGTGAGTTCCGGGCCAAACTTTACATAGATGTATCCAAAAAAGACATTCAAAAGGCCGAATATCAAAGAAGCCAACAATGTGGACACAATAATTTTGATGACCTCTTTGCCTCCAAAGGAATCAAAATGCACGTTTCTTTTAAGGTACCAACGTAATATGGAGGTAGAAAATACTCCTATAAAAATCCCAACGATGACCGAAAAAATGGTCATCTCTAAACTTATATTCTGAGGTATCAAAGCTGCTATGGAGTTGATAAAACCCCAACCAAGCAATTGAAGAACCCAAAATGCAATATTTCTTTTCCTTGAACTTAACTCCATTATGTTGAGCGTGAATTGCCCAAATTTACATTAAACTTTAACGGTATAAACTATACTAAGATTTTTGGGCTTCTTTTCTCCTAAAGGGATTGTAACAAGATTTTTTTTGTGGCAAAAAGACAATCCACATCATGGTTGAACCTGTATAGAAAAACGGAAAGTAATCCATATATTCCCATGCATTGAATCTACCGTAGATTCCTATTAGAACACCAAGGACACCCATGGCAAATATTACTTTTTGTTTCGTGTTCAGTTTTCTCATATTGATGAATTTTTTATTCGTTTAAACGGATTATAAAATAATACTTACTAAAAGTGAAATGATGAATTTTGCTAGTGCTATCATGACTGTTCGGTTTTAGATTTTAATTCCTATGCTAAAGTAATGGACAACACTTGTCTTATAAAGTGATTTATGACAAGTGGTAATTTGGCCCAACCGAACGGTAAAAGCAGTTTCTTTTTAAACAAGAAAACCTAATAGACTGATTTTGAACTTTATTTTGCTTTTGGCGGAAATTGTGAAAACACCTTTTTCACCAAAGCCCGTAGTTGATTTTCCTTTACACTGGGTGATGCATTCTCGCGGAACCCACTCTCTGCCACAGCTTGCCAAACAAGGGCGTCTCGCTGCGCATCGACTAAATCAAATTGGATACTGCGCTGCAAGTTGGGACCGCCTATGGGCAATCCTACGGAAATGCCTCCACCAACATTACGTCCACCACCCCCAATGCCAACACCAACATTATTTCTTGGAGCACTTCTGTACTCATCACTCATAATATTGATGAAGAGCTCTGGTTCTTCGGCCAATCGGTAACCTCGAGATTTCAACGTTGAATCCAAAGCTCGAAGCAGACGTCTTTCATCCAACTGATTTAAACCAGATTCCATGTCGGAAAAATAATTGTAGGTAGAGTAACTTGAAAAGTCCACCCCCTTATCGTAGTCATAATTTACCTTGACGGAACTACAAGACGTTAGGATAAAAACCAACACTATGGAAAGTAAATAGCGCATGATGGATATTTGGGTTCACCTAAATTTAATCAATATATTGATTAGGTAGGTAGGAGAATGCCCATTATTCGTTCAACAACTGCCAAAGTCTATCTTTAAGTTGCTGTATTCCCAACCCGCTCACCGATGATATAAAGGTATAGGGGACATCCTTAAAATCCTCTTTCATATCCGCATCCATTTCCTCTATAAGCTCTTGGTCCAACATATCACATTTAGAGATAGCTACAAGTCTTGCCTTGTCCAACAGCTCTGGGTTGTATCGTCTCAGCTCATCCAACAGGATTTGATATTCCTGACTGATATCCTTACTATCGGCGGGAATCAAAAATACGAGCGTAGCATTTCGTTCTATGTGACGTAGAAAATAATGCCCCAATCCCTTGCCTTCCGCAGCACCTTCAATAATCCCGGGAATATCGGCCATTACAAAACTTTGAAAGTCCCGATATTCCACTATGCCCAAATTGGGCTTTAGGGTAGTAAACTCATAATTGGCAATTTTTGGCTTAGCCGAGGTCATTACCGAAAGCAACGTGGATTTTCCTGCATTTGGAAAACCTACAAGGCCCACATCGGCCAAAACCTTAAGCTCCAAGGTCAGGTGTCCCTCTTGCCCCTTTATTCCCGGCTGTGCATACCTTGGGGTTTGGTTCGTGGAACTTTTAAAATGCCAGTTTCCAAGACCTCCCATTCCACCTTCCAATACAATTTTTTCTTCACCATCTTCGGTGATTTCAAAAAGTATCTCATTGGTTTCGGTATCTCGAATCACAGTACCCAAGGGTACTTCCATATAAACATCCTCGCCATCGGCCCCTGTGCTACGGCTTTTACTTCCGTGCTCTCCGTGACCGGCCTTAAAGTGCTTTTTAAATTTGAAATGGACCAGCGTCCATAAGTTTTTGTTCCCCTTCACAATAACATGACCTCCGCGACCACCATCACCACCATCGGGACCACCTTTCGCCACATATTTCTCGCGACGTAAATGCGCAGAACCTTTACCTCCGTTTCCGGAAGAAATGTGCACTTTTACGTAATCAACAAAATTGCCTTCGGTCATATTCTAATTTAAAAAAGTATGTATCGGGAATCAATTATAGAGCGTCGATCACCTTGCTCAAACGCTCGGTAATCTCTTCAATCTCCCCGATTCCATTTACGGAGTGGAATTTTCCTTGTTTTTCGTAGTAGGCTTTTAAAGGAGCTGTTTTTTGATTGTACTCATCAAAACGGTTACGAATCTTGCTTTCATCTTGATCATCGGAACGGCCACTACTTTTACCTCTTTCCAATAGACGGGACACTAAAATATCATCTTCAGCTTCAAGTGCAATGGTAGCATTTACCTTCATATCCTTGGATTCCAAGAAATTGTCCAATGCTTCTGCTTGCGCCGCAGTTCGTGGAAATCCGTCAAAAATAAAACCTGCTGCATCTGGGTTTTTTTCCACCTCAGCCTTAAGCATGTCAATAGTTACCTCATCGGGCACCAAATCACCTTTATCAATATAGGATTTGGCCAACTTTCCAAGTCCGGTTCCATTTTTAATATTGTAGCGGAAAACATCTCCCGTAGAAATGTGTTTCAAATTATACTTTTCCTTTAGGAACCCTGCTTGGGTACCTTTTCCTGCTCCTGGCTTTCCAAAAAGCACTAGGTTGATCATATCTGTTTGATTTAATTCGTAAACTTCTCTAAGATTTCGGCCGAGCTCGTTATAATCCAGCCCATAGCCCACAATAAAATGGTCGGGGATCTCCAGCCCTACATAATCAATGGAGTATTCACCGTTGTACACATCGGATTTATAAAAAAGTGTTCCGATCTTAAATTCTTTTACATTAGTATTGGAGAACAAATGCACCAATTGCTTCAAGGTGCGGCCGGTATCCACCACATCTTCCAAAATAATGACACTCTTGCCCTCGATATCTTCTGGCACATCCAAAAGCGTCTCAACAATCCCTGTTGAAGTCAAACCTTGATAAGAGCTCAATCTCACAAAAGAGACTTCGCACGGATGCTGGTATGCTTTAAGAAAATCCGCCACGAACATAAAAGCTCCATTGAGCACACCAACAAATAAAGGCGTTTCATCCTTATAATCTTCAGCAATCTCCTTGGCCATTTTATCTATGGCCGCAAGGATTTCATCTTCCTTTAAATATGGTTTAAAAATCTTGTCGTGGAGCTTAATCAATGTGTTCAAGTTATGGTCAGGTTGGCAAAGATAATATTTTTAAAGCTGCTAAGCCCTCACATCTTTTATAGCCTCGTGGATTTCATGTATTTTTGTTCAAATTCAATTTACAAATCAATGCAATTTTTCTCTTCCGATTTTAAGTTAGGAATTTTAGGTGGTGGGCAATTGGGCAAAATGATGCTCTACGAAACCAGAAAATGGGATATCCAAACCAAAGTAATGGATGCTTCGGAGGAAGCGCCTTGTAAAATAGCATGCAACGAGTTTGTTCAAGGCAGTTTGATGGATTTTGATACCGTTCATGATTTCGGAAAAGATGTGGACGTGCTCACAATCGAAATTGAAAACGTGAACGTGGATGCCCTTGAAAAATTGGAACATGAGGGAGTTCAAGTATATCCCCCGACAAAAACTTTGCGGACCATTCAAAACAAAGGGGTCCAGAAATTATTCTATACCGATCACGATATTCCAACGGCACCGTTTACACGATTTGCCTATACTTCCGAAATCAAAGATAGTATACGTAACGGAGGGCTTTCACTACCTTTTGTTTGGAAGAGCGCTCAATTTGGTTACGATGGTCAAGGCGTCAAAGTCGTCCGCAAGATCGAGGACCTCAAAGACTTGCCCAATGTGGAGTGCATTGCGGAAAAAATGATTGATTTTAAAAATGAATTGGCGGTAGTTGTAGCACGGAACACCAAAGGTGAAGTAAAAACCTATCCTGTGGTGGAGATGGAATTCCATCCGGAGGCCAATCAAGTAGAATATGTAATCTGCCCCGCAAGAATTGATGATACCGTGGCCAAAAAGGCCCAAGAAATTGCCTTGAAGGTTTCAGAACATATGAAACATGTAGGATTGCTGGCCGTAGAAATGTTCCAGACCAAAGACGACAGAATTTTGGTGAACGAATCAGCCCCGAGACCACACAATAGTGGACATTACAGCATTGAAGCAGCCTATACCAACCAGTTTGAGCAACATATCCGCGCCATTTTAGGCTTGCCCCTTGGCAAAACCGATAGTAAAGTGGCTGGAATAATGGTTAACTTGGTGGGTGCCGAAGGCCATACTGGTGAGGTAGTTTATGAAAACATGGAAAAAATACTGGGAATGGATGGGGTTACCCCGCACATTTACGGTAAAAAACAAACAAGACCTTTCCGTAAAATGGGCCACGTAACCATTGTTGATGAAAACATGGCCAGGGCCCGAGAAGTGGCTCAGCAGGTAAAAGAAACCATTAAAGTGATAAGTAAATAAGATATGAGCAAAGTAGCCGTAATCATGGGAAGTACAAGCGACCTTCCCGTTATGCAAGAAGCCATTGATATATTGAAAGAATTGGGCGTTGATGTGGATGTGGATATTGTTTCCGCCCACAGAACACCTGAAAAATTGTTCAGCTTTAGCAAGAGTGCCCACACCAATGGCTATTCCGCCATTATTGCAGGAGCAGGTGGCGCAGCACATCTACCAGGCATGGTGGCATCGTTATCGCCCCTACCCGTTATCGGAGTTCCGGTAAAAAGTAGCAACTCCATTGATGGTTGGGATTCAGTATTGTCCATTTTACAAATGCCCGGTGGGGTTCCTGTAGCCACCGTAGCTTTGAACGGTGCAAAAAATGCCGGTATACTCGCTGCACAAATAATAGGAAGCTCCAATCGTGAAATTATGGACAACATTATTTCTTATAAAGAAGGGCTTAAGGAAAAAGTCATTAAAGGTGCAGAAGAAGTAAAGAAAACATTCTAACGCAAACTTTGTCCACTCATGAACTACAATCAAATTGGCATATTATTGGGGATTTTTGCCATTGCCTTTTTTGGATTTACGGTAAAAAAAGTGAGCAACCCTTATCTAAAAGGGATTTGGAATAGTGCCATTTTGGTTTTCACCATGTATGCCGCCCTCTTAATTTATATTGAAATACGATGGCAATTTATTTCGGACTATGCCGGTAAATTTGATTTGAATGGAAATGGCTTTGTGGACCTCAACGAGTATTCTGAAGAGGCCATCAAGGCTATGAACCGGAGAACCTATGGAGCAAACATTAGATTATATGCACCGCTGACCATGGCCGTATTTTCCTCCATTATTGGTTTTGCCTATTTATTGAGTGATTGGACCGTAACACGTTTTAAAAACAAAGAACAGAAGTAAAAAGTATGAGCAATCCACTTTTGGAGCCTTTTAATCAAGCTCCATTTTCAAAAATAAAAAACGAACATTTTAAACCTGCCTTTCTTCAAGCTATTGAGGACACCAAAAAGGAAATCGATGCTATTGTACATAACCCGGAGCCACCGACTTTTAAAAATACGTTGGAAGCTTTGGATTTTTCCGGACAACAATTGGACCGTATCTCCAGTGTTTTTTTCAACTTGAATTCTGCGGAGACCAATGAGGAAATTCAGAAAATCGCCCAAGAAGTATCCCCCCTTTTGTCAGAGTTCAGCAATGACATCACTCTGAACCAAGGGCTTTTTGAGCGTATCAAAACTGTTTATGAACAACGAGATTTGTTGGATTTGACAAAAGAACAGCAGACACTTCTGGAGAAGAAATACAAGAACTTTAGTAGAAACGGGGCTAACCTTAATGAAGAGGATAAAAAACGTCTTCGTGAAATAGATGCAGAACTGTCCAAATTAAAATTGACATTTGGCGAAAATGTTCTGGCCGAGACAAACAAATATGAAATGTTGCTCACGGACGAAAAAGATATAGAAGGACTTCCTGAGGGAGTCAAAGAAGCTGCAGCCCAATTGGCCGAATCCAAAGGCAAAGAGGGTTGGTTGATCACTTTGGATTATCCGAGCTATATCCCGTTTATGAAATACGCAAAGAACAGGGAATTGCGCAAGGAGCTTTCTTTGGCATTTGGTAGCAAAGGATTCCACAATGATGAGCTGGACAATCAAGCAAATGTAAAACGTATAGTGAACCTTCGCTTTGAACGGGCCAATCTTTTGGGCTATAAGACCCATGCACATTTTGTACTCGAAGAACGCATGGCCGAAACTCCGGAAAAAGTACTGGATTTTTTAAGCGAACTATTGGAAAAAGCAAAACCAGCTGCAGAAAGAGAGTTTGCGGAACTGGAAGGCTTTGCCAAAGAACTCGATGGGATTGACCACTTGGAAAAATGGGACAGCGCTTATTATTCAGAAAAATTGAAGCAAAAGCTGTTCAATTTGGACGATGAAAAGTTGAAGCCCTATTTCAAACTGGAAAATGTGATCAGTGGGGTGTTCAAAGTTGCAGAAAAGTTATTCGGACTTACGTTTAAAGAAATTGACCATGTGGACAAATACCACGAAGAAGTAAAAACCTTTGAAGTGTATGAAAATGATAACTTCATATCCTTGTTTTATGCCGATTTCCACCCTAGACCCGGAAAACGTGGTGGCGCTTGGATGACCTCCTTTAAACCACAATATACCTTGGGTGGAAAAAACAGTAGACCACATATTTCCAATGTGTGCAATTTTACAAAACCTACCAGCTCAAAACCATCCTTATTAACGTTTAATGAGGTAACCACACTATTCCACGAATTTGGGCACGCCTTGCACGGGATGTTGGCCAACACTACCTATCCAAGCTTATCTGGCACCTCTGTGTATTGGGATTTTGTAGAGCTTCCAAGTCAAGTGATGGAGAACTGGTGCTACGAAAAAGAGGCCTTGGAGCTTTTTGCCCATCATTATGAAACCGGTGAATTGATTCCTATGGAATTAGTAGAGAAAATCAAGGAGTCTGCCACTTTTCAAGAAGGTATGGCTACTGTCCGCCAATTAAGTTTTGGAATATTGGACATGGCTTGGCACGGAAAAGACCCGTCAAATATAGAAGATGTAAAAGCCTATGAGGCCAAGGCTTTTGAGAGCACCAATTTGTTCCCAGAAACACCGGAAACTTGCATGAGCACATCTTTCGCCCATATTTTTCAAGGTGGGTATTCTTCCGGATACTACAGTTATAAATGGGCCGAGGTTTTAGATGCGGACGCCTTTGCCCATTTTAAGGAAAATGGAATATTCAGCAAAATGGTAGCGGACAAATTCAAGGAGCATGTGCTATCCAAAGGTGGTACCGAAAATCCTATGGAACTGTACAAACGATTTAGAGGTGCAGAGCCAAACATTGATGCCTTGTTAGAGCGTGCAGGACTTGTTGAGACCAACAATTAAATTCCGTAATATCCTAAAAAACAGTTAATATAGCGAGTTTACTGTTAGCATATTATCAGGGATGCGTCTAACACATTCCCAACCATGGAATTATATGTCCAAAAACCATTACATTTGGTAATTCGATAGGAATATGGCCAAACACAAACTTCAACCAGACCATTGGGTAGACCAATATGCGGATTACCTGTTCAACTATGCAGTTTCTCGTGTTAGCGATGCGGAAATTGCAAAAGACTTGGTGCAGGAAACCTTTTTTGCAGGTCTCAACTCGGCCAAGAACTACAAAGGTGATGCTGCCGAACGCACGTGGTTGGTATCTATACTTAAACGAAAAGTAATAGACCATTACCGAAAAATAAACTCCAAAAAAGGAAAAGCAGAAGTACGCATGAACTACAGTTCCGATTCGGAAGCTGAAGGTGATTGGCTGGAACAGCAAGTGGCCGACCCTTATAGCAAAGATGGTGACAACGTGCTTGAAAATGAAGAATTGGGGTCTGCAATTCAAGATTGTATCACAAAACTACCTCAAAAACAGGCTTTGGTTTTCAAATTGAAAACAATTCAAGGCATGAGCACTGAAGATGTTTGTAATGAACTGGATATAAATCCGTCCAATCTGTGGGTAATGATCCATAGAGCAAGGACGGCACTCATGGGTTGTTTAAACGAAAATTGGTTTTAGGTATGAAGATTTCATGTAAAGAGGCATCAGGCATTTGTGACAAGTCCCAATATAAGGAGGCTAATTTGTGGGACATCATTAAACTTCGCATCCACCTAACATATTGCAAGGTTTGCCGCGCGTACTCCAAAAAGAATAGCGAACTAACTTCACTATGTGATAGAGCTGGACTTACCATGCTATCTGATGATGACAAGAAAAAAATGAAAAGAGACCTAGAAGATAAGATCTAAAAATAATTTTCAGTCCACCAAAACAGAAGAAACCAGAAAATCGGTATTGCCTCCACCCAAAACATTACAAAATATCTTGACTGCAATCGCTTTCCCGAACAAAGTACAAGAACAAGGGCTGCTGACAAAACTAACCGAAGTGCAATTTCAAGCTGATGTAGTTCATCCTTCAAAAAAGTCAACAGGAAAAACATCAGGGCAATACCAATTCCCAATCGCTTCGTATTTTTAATTCCAAGTACTTGAGGCAATGTTCGGAGACTTTTATGGTCCCATTGCATATCCCTAATCTCAAAAGGTAGAATAAGTACTAAAACCAATAGCATCCTTTGAATAAACGTTACCGAAAAATCCCAATTTAAAGACATATTGGCATCCAAAACTGGTAGCAAAACCGAAAAACCGGCCCAAACAAAGGCCACAATATATATTTTCAACCCTGCCAAATTCCGTAAGTTCTTGGCTCTTGGCAACAATGGAACCGCATACAGGGCAGAAAGTACACCCAAAACAACGGTAGCCAGCCAAATTTCCTCATCCAATTGAATCAAAAAGTAAATGGCAAAGGCAAAGGATATAAAACTGAATATTTGAATGATTTTATGGTAGGCGTTGGACACAATTAGGTATTTGTAGGCTTCCACTCCATACTTGATAAAATTGTAACAAACAATCACACTAAAAAAAATAAAACCTAAAAGGTCAATGTCCGACGAACTCCCCAAAAGATGAAAGGTAACCCCAGCCATTGAAATCACCGCTACAGCCACATGAATGCTCGCATCCAGATAAAAATCGAAAAAAGCCTTTAAGGTTCGCATGGAGTAAAATCTAGTGCATTTTCCCAAAGGTTAACTTGTGGTTAACAACTTTGGTTCAGAGTCTTTCAAAATTGACCATTTTCATCGAATTAATCCCTAATTTTGTGCACTTTATTGGATTGAACATGAACACAGAGGTTTTTGCCGCCAGACACATTGGCATCACAGAAAGAGACTTACCCCACATGCTTGAAACCATTGGGGTGGAAAATGTGGAACAACTCATTAATGAGACCATTCCCGATGACATCAAATTAAAAAGACCACTAGATCTTCCAGAAGGTATTAGCGAACATGAGTTCCTAAATCACCTACAAGATTTGGCCAAAAAGAACAAGGTTTTTAAAACCTATATTGGTTTAGGGTACCATGAGTCCCTTACGCCATCGGTCATCAAAAGAAATATTCTGGAAAATCCAGGTTGGTATACCGCCTACACACCGTACCAAGCGGAGATTGCCCAAGGTAGATTGGAAGCTCTTTTAAACTTCCAAACCATGGTAAGCGATCTTACCGGTATGGAACTTGCCAATGCCTCTCTTTTGGACGAAAGTACCGCTGCCGCAGAAGCCATGAGCATGCTGTTCGAGGTGCGTAGCCGCCAACAAAAAAAGGGCGATGTTGTAAAATTCTTCGTTTCTGAAGAAATACTTCCCCAAACCATGAGTTTGCTCGAAACACGTGCTACGCCCTTAGGTATAGAGTTGGTTTTGGGTAATCATGAAGATTTTGATTTTTCTGATAAGTTCTTTGGTGCATTATTGCAATACCCGGGAAAACATGGTCAAGTAAATGATTATGCATCCTTTGTGGAAAAAGCCAAGGCCAAAGAAATTAAAGTAGCGGTTGCCGCAGATATTTTAAGTTTGGTAATGCTGACTCCTCCGGGAGAATGGGGAGTAGATGCAGTTGTTGGCACCACACAACGTTTTGGGATTCCATTGGGCTATGGTGGCCCACACGCCGCATTTTTTGCCACCAAAGAAGCATACAAAAGAAATATTCCCGGCAGAATTATAGGAATCACCAAAGATACCGATGGAAACCCGGCCCTTCGTATGGCACTTCAGACGAGGGAGCAACATATAAAGAGGGACAAAGCAACTTCCAACATCTGTACGGCTCAAGTACTTTTGGCCGTTATGGCAGGAATGTATGCCGTTTACCATGGCCCTGAGGGTCTGAAATATATTGCCAAAAAAGTGCATGGACAGGCCTGCACCATTGCCTCGGCAGTTGAGAAATTTGGTTTAAAGCAATTGAACACTTCCTTTTTCGACACATTGAAGATTGAAGTGGGAGATACTTCCAAAATCAAGCAGATGGCCGAATCGTCCAGCATTAACTTTAATTATGTTGATGATAAGACCATTTCAATTTCCTTGAACGAAGCTACCTCTAATGAAGACGTAATCAAGTTGATGAAATTGTTTATGCTCTTTACAGAACATAAAGAGGATACATTCATTGAAAATGCCATTGGTGACGGGAAAATCCCATCGACCTTACAAAGACAGGCTCCATTCATGCAGCACCAAGTGTTCAATTCCTATCATTCCGAAACAGAATTGATGCGCTACATCAAAAAACTGGAGCGTAAGGATTTGGCATTGAACCAATCTATGATTTCTTTGGGAAGCTGCACCATGAAACTGAATGCCGCTTCGGAAATGCTGCCTTTAAGTTGGGCGGAATGGGGTAACATCCACCCTTTTGTTCCTGTAAACCAAGCTGAAGGATACCAAGAGGTACTGAAATCACTTGAAGAACAATTGAACGTAATCACTGGATTTTCTGCCACATCGCTTCAACCCAATTCTGGAGCACAAGGAGAATACGCCGGACTTATGGTCATCCGTGCCTATCACAAATCAAGAGGAGAAGAACACAGAAACATTTGTTTAATTCCAGCCTCTGCTCACGGAACCAATCCCGCTTCAGCTGTAATGGCAGGCATGAAAGTAGTCGTTACCAAAACCGATGACAAAGGAAACATCGACATGGATGACTTGACTGCAAAAGTAGAGCAACATGCAGACAACTTAGCTGCATTAATGGTCACTTACCCTTCTACTCATGGTGTTTTTGAATCATCCATCAAACAGATTACAAAACTCATCCATGATAATGGTGGACAAGTATATATGGACGGTGCCAATATGAATGCACAAGTGGGATTGACCAATCCCGCAACCATAGGAGCCGATGTTTGTCATTTGAACTTGCACAAGACCTTTGCCATACCACATGGCGGTGGAGGTCCCGGAGTTGGACCTATTTGTGTTGCAGAGCAATTAAAACCTTTCCTTCCTTCCAATCCAGTAATTGAAACTGGCGGAGAAAATGCAATAACTGCGATTTCCGCTGCACCTTGGGGAAGTTCATTGGTTTGTTTGATTTCTTACGGATACATTAAAATGTTAGGTTCAGAAGGACTTCCTAAAGCCACAGAAGCTGCTATTTTAAACGCCAATTATATTAAAGACCGTTTAAAGGGCAAGTTTGATGTACTTTATACCGGTGAACGTGGACGTGCCGCCCATGAGATGATCATTGACTGTAGACCTTTCAAAACAAATGGTATTGAAGTAACTGATATTGCCAAACGCCTTATCGATTACGGATTCCATGCTCCTACGGTTTCTTTCCCCGTTGCAGGAACGTTAATGATCGAACCAACGGAAAGTGAAAGCCGGGCTGAATTGGACAGATTCTGTGATGCATTACTAGCTATCAGAGAGGAAATTGATGAAGCTTCTGCCGAAGAAACAGACAATGTCCTGAAAAATGCCCCGCACACCTTGGGAATGTTAACAAATGATTCTTGGAGTCACCCGTATAGCAGGGAAAAGGCCGCTTTCCCATTACCTTATGTAGCTGAAAATAAGTTTTGGCCAAGTATTAGAAGAACAGATGAAGCGTTTGGGGATCGTAATTTAATGTGCACCTGTACGCCGATCGAAGAGTATATGGAAGTCTAAAAACCATTGTAAACATTGATAAAAGCCTTGATTCTTAAATTAGAGCAAGGCTTTTTTTATATACCGCAACATAAAGGCTATCTTTTGAACATTGTAACAACTGTTATGCACGCATAGTACTACTAGTCTTAATACTTTAACTTGTTGTGATTAAAAACCCCTTTACAAAATGAAAATTGGCATTACAGGTACCGGAAGTTATATTCCTTCCATTATAACCAAAAACGAAGATTTTTTGAATCATGAATTTATGGAGACCGATGGGTCGGCTTTTGAACACCAGAACAACGTGATAATTGAAAAATTCGAGGCCATAACAGGCATAGCCAACCGACGGTACGTCAAACCCGATTTAAAAACTTCTGATATTGGTTTTTTGGCAGCAGAAGAAGCCATTTCAAACGCTGGAATTGACAAAGAAGAACTGGACTACATCATATTTGCGCATAATTTTGGGGACCTCACTCCGGGAAAAATACAAGGAGACACCCTACCCAGCCTTGCCTCCCGAGTAAAACATTTATTACGCATCCAAAATCCAAAATGTGTGGCATACGATGTGATTTTTGGTTGTCCAGGATGGATTGAAGGCGTGATACAAGCCACTGCATTCATTAAAAGCGGAATGGCAAAAAAATGCTTGGTCATTGGAGGAGAAACGCTTTCCAGAGTAGTAGACCATCATGATAGGGACAGTATGATCTTTTCCGATGGAGCTGGAGCCACCATTTTGGAATCCAATACCTCAAACGGTGAAATATTGTCGCATGCATCGCTAACCTATGCCAATGAGGAAGCCTATTATCTATACTTTGACAAGTCCAATAGCCCTACTGCTTGTAAGGATACTCGATATATTAAAATGCAAGGGAGAAAAATTTATGAATTTGCCTGCCTTAATGTACCAAAAGCCATGGCTTCATGTTTAGATGATAGTGGAGTGGACATTGACGATGTCAAGAAAATTTTCATCCATCAAGCCAATGAAAAAATGGATGAGGCCATCATTAAAAGGTTCTATAAAATCTATGGAAAAACGATGCCCGAAAATATAATGCCCATGAGCATTCAGGATTTGGGGAATAGTTCCGTAGCCACAGTACCTACCCTGTACGATATGGTTCTTAAGGGTAAACTACCCGAACATGAAGTAAAAAAGGGAGATGTTGTTATCTTTGCAAGCGTTGGTGCCGGAATGAACATCAATGCCATTGTCTATAGATACTAAATGTACGAAAACAACTTTCCCAACAAACGCTACAAGCATACTTTAGCGTTTCTACAAAAACATATTGATACTTCTGAATCCATTTTGGATCTCGGGGTCGAAAATCCTTTTTCAGAAATAATGAAATCCAAAGGGTACAATGTAAAAAACACCTCGGGTGAAGATTTGGATATAAACTTTCTAAATGCTGCTCAAACTGATGCCGATGTAGTAACTGCCTTTGAAATATTTGAACATTTGGTAGCTCCTTTTAATGTGCTCAAAGAAATCAAAGCTGAGAAATTAGTAGCCAGTATTCCCATGCGATTATGGTTTTCACCAGCATATCGAAGTAAAACAGACCCATGGGATCGTCACTACCACGAATTTGAAGATTGGCAATTTGATTGGCTTTTGGAAAAAGCAGGTTGGACGATCAAAGACACGGCCAAATGGACGAATCCAACCAAAAAAATTGGGATAAGGCCCATCCTTAGATACTTTACAAACAGGTATTATATTGTTTATGCCGAAAGGACCCAAAAGTAATTTGGGATAAATGCCCGAATTTTTAGACTTTTAGCAAATGCGAATCAGTATCGTTATTCCGGCACACAATGAGGTATCTTATTTAAAAGATTGCTTGGACTCTTTTGCATCTCAAACCTATTTGCCCAATGAAGTAATTCTGGTGGACGATAATTCTTCGGACGATACTTTTAAAATTGCCCAAAGTCTTGCAAAGCAACATGACTGGATAAAAGTGCTTCGGCGCAAATCGATTGACGAGCATATTCCCGGAAAAAAAGTAGTGGACACCTTTAATTTTGGTTTGGAACACACCTCGGAATACGACCTCATCGGAAAGTTTGATGCAGATATTGTGTTACCTCCAAATTATTTTGAGCTTATCGTCAATCAATTTCAGGCCAATTGGAAACTGGGCATGTGCTCCGGACTCCTGTTCATTAAAAAAGGTGACGATTGGGTGTATGAAAACATCGCGGACAAATCCCATATCCGAGGACCCATAAAGTTGTACCATAAAGCTTGCTTCAATAAAATAGGCGGATTACGCCCAGGAGCGGGTTGGGATACTGTAGACACCCTTTTGGCCAAATACCACGATTTTGACACCTTAACTCTCCCAGAGCTCAAAGTAAAACACCTCCGCCCTACGGGACATGGATACAGTTCTAAAAACTATCAAATCAAAGGTGTGGCCATGTACAAAATGGGTTACGGGATTGTCCTCACCAAAATAGCCGCCTTAAAAATGGCATGGCAAGCCAAAAGCCCTAGCTTATACATCCAAGCAGTTTTGGGTTACCTTAAAGCGTTCTTTCAACAACAACCAAAGTACGTTTCCAAAAAAGAAGGAAAATTTATCCGAAGTTTTCGCTGGAAAGGGATTTGGTCAAAAATCTAGATTTCTCTATCAAAATACTGATAATCATATTTTTAACAAACTCTTATTTATTAAAATAAGAGAATGCACCTACATGTAACACACAGTAAAACTATAACTGGATACTCAAATAGTTTTTCATCGATTGAAAATGGTCATCCATCAATTTGCCGGATTTTTCAAACCATTATATCTATAAATTTATTAGAAAGCGTATCACCAGCAAACCCAAAGCAAAGTAGATAACAAATCCACTTTAAGTGTAGCCCATTTATCCAACGGTATCTATTTTTTAATTTACCAATACTTGGTAACCGGCAAAAAGATTGTCAAAAAGTGGGCTGTCTTAAAAAAATAGCTTACTCAAAATCCAAAACCTCCCCAATCGGCTGCCCCGTAGCCCCATTTGGGAACGCAATCCCCAACAAAGTAGCAATGGTAGGAGCAATATCTGGTATCTCCGTGCGGTTTACCGTACTTCCCTGTTTAATACCTTTTCCAAAAAGCAATAATGGCACATGGGTATCGTAAATTTGGGCGGAACCATGGGTAGAACCTGTTCTACTGTAAGAAATATATCCAGTGTTCGGCACCAAAAGCACATCCCCAGAACGTTTTTGATTGTATCCATTCTGTAAAATGTACGGGATTCCTTCGGAATACTCATTCTCCCACATTTGGTAACCAGTGTAAACCTGTCCTATTCCTTCATAAGACAATAGCTCCATGGCAATGTTCTTTTGTGCCTGCTCAAGGTCAACATCCAAGTTCGCCAAGATTTTATGATCCAAAAACAATTGATAGTTGGAAAGGTCTCTAACCACATCCGTTGTACCGTATTTGTACTGAAGAAACTCTGCAAACTTCGCTTGCATACCCCCCATATCCAAATAACCTGCAGGAATTTTGGAATCCATCAAATAAGAAGGCACATTGATTGCTGCGTGATCTGCAGTTAAAAAAACCGTATACTCGCCTTGTCCCACTTTTTCATCCAAAGCGGCAAAAATACGAGCCAAATCTTGGTCTAGCCTAATGTAAGTATCTTCAATCTCCTTAGAGTTTACTCCATAAAAATGGCCTACATAATCCGTACTGGAAAAACTGATAGCCAAGAAATCGGTAATGGTATCTGCCCCCAAATCTTCACCTTCCAAAGCTGCCAATGCAAAATCAGCAGTGATACTGTTTCCGTAAGGACTTCTTCTCAATAAATCAAATTGTCCATTTTGTTCCCAAATTGCCGGAAAATCATGTGGAAAAGTGTTGGTCGTTTCGCCTTTTTGCAACCCTTCATAATTATTGGCGTCCAAACCACTTTCCATATAGGTCTCAATAGGTTTTAGCGTATTCCAGGGCTTCTTATAATTTTCTACTGTGTTGGATTCATTAAAATCCACCACCCACTGTGGCAACTCATCCATATAATAAGAACTTGTGATCCAGTTACCTGTTTCCCCTCCTTCAAACCAGTAGGCTGCATTGGCTGCATGACCAGCGGGTAAAATGGCACCCCTGTCCTTCAAGGCCACACCTATTACTTTTCCCCTTTTTTGTGTATGCAAACGCAACTGATCCGTAATGGTGGTGGTAAGCATTCTATGCGGTGACATTTGTCCGGCATCGGACGTAGTTCCTACAGAAGCATAACTATCGTCACCTGCGCAATACACATCTTCACCTGATTCTTTGTCGAACCAATCATTACCAATAATACCGTGCATGGATGGCGTAGTCCCAGTATAAACGGATGTATGACCAGGCCCAGTACTTGTGGGCGCATAATTAAAATGGTTATTCTTACAGTTAAAACCTTCGTTTACCATTCTTTTAAAGCCTCCATCGCCATACTGATCCCAAAAACGGGTCAAATAATCATAGCGCATTTGGTCCACCACAATCCCAACTACAAGTTTAGGTGTTTGGGCAATAAGCTCTTGTTGTGGCTCCTCTGTATTCTTTTTTCTACGCTGACCATATGAAATACTGATCATGCACAATGCTAAAATTGAAACTATAAGATTGGTTGTTCTCATGCTTAGGTTTTAATCAAATAACAACAAAACTATTGATTTCTCCTGTTTAAAAATTTAAATGAAGGTTAAATGCTTAACAATATTCTTATTTTTATCACCTCAAGTCCATAAAACGCATGAAATACCTAGAAGCGATTGGAAAATACTTCATCATGATTTGGGAAGTATTTAAAAAACCTACCAAGTGGCGTATCATGAAAACCTTGATTCTCAAGGAAATCGATGAGCTAATTTTTGGAGCGATGGGCATCATTATTTTTATCTCCTTTTTTATCGGAGGTGTAGTTACCATTCAAACAGCGCTCAACCTAAACAATCCTCTTCTACCTAAAAGTTTAATTGGATTCGCCACGAGGCAATCGGTGATTTTGGAATTCGCCCCCACCTTTACTTCAATAATAATGGCAGGCAAGGTTGGGTCGTACATTACATCCAGCATAGGAACAATGCGGGTAACGGAGCAGATTGATGCTCTCGAAGTTATGGGCATCAACTCACTGAACTACCTTGTATTTCCTAAAATTGTGGCTACCATGCTGTATCCTTTTGCCGTTGCGATTTCCATGTTTGTCGGCATTTTAGGAGGATGGGTGGCAGCCGTATTTGGGGGCTTTGCTCCAAGCGGCGATTTTATACAGGGGCTGCAAATGGATTTTGATTCGTACCATGTAACCTATGCTTTTATTAAATCGATTGTGTTCGCCTTTGTTATTGCAACCGTTCCCTCCTACCACGGATTCTACATGACAGGTGGTGCTTTAGAGGTAGGAAAGGCCAGCACAACATCCTTTGTATGGACCAGTGTGGTAATTATTATTGTGAACTATGTATTAACTCAATTGTTGCTGGGCTGATGATAGAAGTAGAAAATATTCATAAATCATTTGGGGACAATCACGTTCTGAAAGGTATTTCCACAGTATTCGAAAAGGGAAAGACAAACCTAATTATTGGACAAAGTGGCTCAGGTAAAACGGTTTTTATCAAATGTTTGCTTGGTCTTTTTGAACCGGACGAAGGACAAATTTGTTATAACGGCCAATACTATTCAAAGCTTTCGACCAAAGAAAGAAGAAACCTGCGACAAGAAATGGGCATGGTGTTCCAAGGAAGTGCCCTGTTTGATTCCATGACAGTGGAGGGCAATGTAATGTTCCCTTTGGATATGTTCACCAACCAGTCGCAATCGGAAAAGCAAGATCGTGTGGATTTTGTTTTAAAGCGGGTTAACCTGATTGATGCTCATAAAAGATATCCTGCGGAAATTTCTGGGGGAATGCAAAAAAGGGTGGCCATTGCTAGAGCCATTGTAATGAATCCCAAATACTTGTTCTGCGACGAACCCAACTCTGGACTTGACCCAAAAACAGCTATTTTAATTGACAACCTGATACAAGAGATTACCCAAGAATATGACATAACAACGGTAATCAACACCCACGATATGAACTCCGTTATGGAAATCGGGGAAAAAATCATCTTCCTTAAAAATGGGTTTAAAGAATGGGAAGGAACAAATAAAGAAATCTTTAAAACGGATAATAAAGCCGTAACCGATTTTGTCTACTCTTCCGAACTATTTAAAAAAGTACGGCAAATGTACATTGAGGAACGGAATTGATTAGACATCAGACATCAGATATCAGACATCAGACATCAGACATCAGACATCAGACATCAGACATCAGACATCAGACATCAGATGAATAAAAAATCAATCTATTTCTTTAATAACCAAAGTGGTGTCTTGAAGCCTAAGCTTTAACCAAGCCAACATTTTTTTGGAGTCTTCAGCTTTTTTACTGGAACTCACACCATCTTTCCAATCTATCTCAAAAACCGGAACGGTGTCCGTTTTTTTAAAATCGGTGCGAACTTGGTATGAAAAGCCCAATGCATCAATATTCACATAATTGGCCTTGGCCTCTGCACTGATAGCCTGGAAAGGAATTTGCTTGCCCGCGTTTTTGGTCAAAGTGGACAATTCTTCTTCTAGCAGTCGAATTTGTTCATCCTTGTTCAACAATTCCGCTTTATTTTTTTCATAGAGTTCACTAACGTAATTGAACTTTTCTTCGGAATCATCCTTTCCACCTTGGATAATGTTAAGCTCAGCATCCTTAAGCCTATTGTATTCATTCTTTTGTGTCCTCCATGTATTGATAATGTTATCTGGAACCAATTCATCACCCATAAAAACCACTTCTATCATTGATGTCCCATCATCTGCATATTCCAGTTTAGTAAGATTGTCAACATATCTTCCTGCACCATCAAACTGATAAACTTCTACGGTTTCCTGCAAAAACTCCTGCGCCTGTTTCTTAAAAAGTGATTCTTGAAATACCTTATAAAAAGTGAATCCGGCAGGAATCATTACCAAAATACCGGTTATGGATGCCAAACGGGCAATTAGTCTTCTACGTTGAGAATTTGCATAGCGCACCATAGGAAATCTCAAAAACTTGATGACCAAAAATGTGGCCAAGCCAATAAAAATAGTGTTGATAATAAACAGGTACATAGCCCCTGCTGCATACCAAGGTTTTCCTATGGCCAAGCCAAAGCCGACCGTACAAAGTGGTGGCATCAAAGCTGTTGCTATGGCGACTCCAAAAATAACACTGGCAATGGTGCCTTTTTTCGCTCGGGCAATTACAAGTGCAAGTCCACCAAAAAATGCAATCAATACATCTCGAATGTCCGGTTTGGTTCGGGCTAAAAGCTCGGAGGATTCATCCCTAAGGGGGAAAAGATAGAAGAAAAGAAATGCTGTAATAACGCTCAAAACTACCATCACAGCAAAGTTCTTAAGGGATCTTCGCAAAGTGTCGATATCGTTAATGGCCAAGGACATGCCCATGCCCAAAATGGGACCCATTAAAGGAGAAATTAACATGGCTCCAATAACTACTGCGGTTGAATTTGCATTTAACCCAATGGATGCTATAAAAATAGAGCAAACCAAAATCCAAGAGGTATGCCCTTTAAAAGGGATATCCGCTATAATGGATTCCTTGGTAGCTACAGCATCGGTATTGGAACGAATTTCCAATAAATCCGAAAGGAACTTGCGAATACTTCCCAACAGCCCCTTAAAATCCTTTTTTACTTCATCCCCGCTATCTTGGCCAGGAGAAGACTCCATATTTTTTTGGTCTTCGCTCATGTATTATGCAAACTGATCACCGAATTTTTCCTTTACTCGGTTCAATACTTTTTTAATATCCTGTTGTTTGGCCTTTGGATAAATCAAGAGTACTTCTTCTTTATCCACAATAATATAATCCTCTAAACCATCGACCACAACAACTTTCCCTTTTGGAGAACGAATCATATTGCCTTTGGCATCTTCCAAAAGCACTTGAGCATTCACCACTGCATTTTTATCTCGGTCTTTATCCAATTTATCATACAGTGCACCCCAAGTTCCCAAATCGTTCCAATCGAAGGTCGCAGGCAGCGTATAAATGGATTTGGACTGTTCCAAGATAGCATAATCGATGGATATGTTTTCTGCTTTGGCATAATTTTCTTGAATAAAAGCCTTCTCGTCTTCCGTATTATAGCAAGAAATTCCTTCCCCAAACAACCCGTATTGAGTTGGCTGATACTTTTGGAAGGCATCCACGATGGTTTCTACACTCCACATAAATATTCCTGCGTTCCAAAGAAAATTTCCTTGTGCTAAAAATTCTTTTGCCGTTTCATAATCAGGTTTTTCCCTAAACTGAGATACCTTTTTCAAGTTCTCGTCACTTCCTTTTTCAAATTCGATGTAACCAAAACCAGTGTTGGGAAATGTGGGTTGGATTCCTAAAGTACAAAGTGCATTTTCCTTTTCACATTTATCAAAACAAGCTGTGACATCCTTTTCAAATGCAGCTTCATCTTCAATCCAGTGATCACTTGGAGCCACAATCATCACGGCGTTGGGGTTCATTTTTTGAATCTTTAAAGAAGCATACAGAATACAGGGAGCGGTGTTTCGCATTGCGGGTTCGAGCACAACCTGATCCTGCTTTACCTTTGGCAACTGTTCCAAAACCAAGTCATTATATCGTTCATTGGTAAGAATCAAAATGTTTTCGGTGGGAATAAACCTGTTTAAACGATCAAATGTTTTTTGAATCAATGTTTTTCCAGTCCCCAACATATCGTGAAACTGTTTCGGGTTGGATGATGTGCTCACAGGCCAAAATCGGGAACCTACCCCTCCTGCCATTAAAACTGCGTAATAATTCTTGTTCATTTTTCTCCTTTTTTCATTTCTGCGAAAGCAGGAATCCCTTCAGATTTCCCTCATACGTTCGAAATGACGTCCTTAATTTATATTAAGAAGAGTCAATATGACCCTTTACTTAACCAATTCAACTTCTGCATTAGGCTGAAACAAATATAATCTGCCAGTTGACAACTCTATACATTCGTACCGTTTTACTTTTTTGTTTCCCCTTTTGAACAGTTTCCCATTGTACAACCTAAAAATACAGCCTTGTGGCAATTCGTACACATAGCTGTTCTTCCGTTCCTCCTCGTCAAAAGCTTTTAGTGCGATGGATAATCTGGCATCCGTACTGCTACTTGCCTTCGGGTTTTTAAAATGGCTCGCAATTATAGGCAATAATTGAGCAGGAAACACTTCTGGCCTGATGAATGGCACCATTAAATGTTGAAAAGTTCGCTTCCATTCCGTTCCATGCGGCTTTATTCGGCGACCATACTTTTCAAAAGCCACTAGATGTGCAATTTCGTGGACGAGTGTAATTAGAAATCGATACTTGTTCAATGAGGCATTCACCGTAATCTGATGCAACCCATTGGGCAACCTTCGGTAATCTCCATGTCTTGTGACCCTATGGTTTACGATTTTTAAATGTACACCATGGGTTTTGATGAGCTCAAAACAAGGAGCTACTGCAAGCTCGGGAAGATATTTTTGGAGGGTGTTGTTCACTGGGATAAAGTTACAAGTTTATCCATACAATACTTCCTAAATTGCTCTAGGGAGTACTATTACTCACTTGCAACAGCTTGCCGTTATATAATTTTTGTCCGTTCAAGGCAAAATCTTTGATGTAGGCAGCCATTTCCATTGCAGTTGTTGGTGCTTTGTATCCTGGGAATGCCTCTTCCAACATTTCTGTTTGTACCGCACCCAATGCCAAGACATTAAAACTTGGACCTGTTTCTTTATATTCTTCCGCTAATAGTTCTGTAAGCGTTATTACGGCACCTTTGCTTGAACTATATGCTGACAGCCCAGGGAATTTCATACTGCCTTGCACTCCACCCATGGAACTGACCGTGACCACATGGCCTTCCCTGCCCATCATAGGGAGCACGGTCTTGGTCATTTCGGCTACCCCGAACACATTCACTTTGTAAACAGCTTCAAATTCCTCGGCCGTGGTTTCCGAAAAAGGCTTGTTCAATAATCGCCCAGCATTATTGATAAGTACATCCACCACATGCCATTGCTCTAGAAAATTACTTACCTTTTCAAAATCGGATGGATTTCCCAAATCAAAAGGAAATGCATGCACATTGGATAGTCCTAAATCATCAACTGGTCCAACATTACGTGACAATGCTAGAACTTGATGCCCTTCTTGGGCAAAAAGCTGGACCAATTCAAATCCTATTCCCCTACTAGTTCCTGTTATAATAATATTTGCCATAATTAAGTGATGATTCTTTTTATTTTGACAATTTAATCTCTTGAATTGGAGCGTTGATGATTCCTTCTAAAACTGGAATGGTCTTATTCACTAAAGTTGCCATATGGGCAAAATCCATCAGGTCAGGTTCGTCCCCTACTTTATGATAATGATTAAAATTAGTGAAATCAAAAGTGCAAAATGTGTGTGATGGCACTGCAAATTCTTCATGGAACGGGTAGTTGTCCGATCGTTGGTAAAGGTTAAATTCTTTCGCCGTTGGTAAAAAGCCTACCAAATTCTCTTTTGCATATTTATTACTGACTTCTGCCAAATTGGACATATCATATCCAGTGATATACATAAAATAATCCTTTCCCTTTAAGGGAACACCTGTCATCTCAAAATTGAGCATGGTGTACAGGTTTAAATCTTGCTCCTTTAATTTTTTGGCCAAATGTTTAGATCCCAACAAACCTTTTTCCTCGGCGCTGAACAAAGCAAATATTAAACTACGCTTATTGGTTTTTTGTGTTCCGAAGTAACGTGCCAATTCCAAAACCGTTGAAGTTCCCGAAGCATTATCGTTAGCACCATTTGCGATATAATCCCCGTTTTCCGGCTTTATGGTACCAATATGGTCATAATGTGCGCCAACTAAAATGTATTCCTCTTTTAATTTAGGATCATTGCCCTCAATCACACCGACTATGTTATACGCAGGCTTTTTGAAATTTGATAAGGTATCTCGATAGGTTTCAAAATAGGGTCGAAGTCTATAGGACTTGAAATAATTCTCAATATATTTTGCTGCCATTTCTATGCCTTCACTCCCTGAATCTCTTCCTTTTAGGTCATTGGATGCCAAGTAGTTCATCATGTCGCCTATTCTTTCTGAATTGGTAAACGTATCCTCAGAATCCGGTAAAGCTGGCGATTCAATCACCGTGGTTTCCGATACTTGAGTAGAACCACAGTTCATCGCAAAAAGAGTTATTAAGGCATATATCAGTGTCTTCATATTATTACTTTTTGAATTCTTTAAAGATAAAAAAAGCATCCTTAAAAGGATGCTTTTTGATTTGTGTATTCTCGACTGCGTACGAATTGACAGTTTAAGCCAACATGGTCACAGGATTCTCCAAGTATGCTCTTAATGTTTGAAGGAACTGTGCCCCTGTGGCACCATCAACCGTTCTGTGATCGCAAGCCAATGTAATTTTCATTGTGCTGCCTGGTACAATTTCACCATTTTTCACCACTGGTTTTTCAACAATAGCTCCAACCGACAAAATTGCTGAGTTTGGTTGGTTGATAATGGAAGTAAATTCCAAAATACCGAACATCCCTAAATTGGACACGGTAAAGGTGCTTCCTTCCATTTCGTCCGGCTTAATTTTCTTGTTTCTTGCCCTTCCAGCCAAATCTTTTACCGCAGTCCCCAATTGAGTCAAACTCATTTGGTCCGCGAATTTGATTACCGGAACCACAAGACCTTCATCCACTGCTACTGCAACACCCATATGTACATGATGTTTGTACACTGTGGTATCCCCATTCCAAGAGGTATTTACCTGAGGGTGCTTTTTAAGTGCCATCGCACAAGCTTTCAATACCATGTCGTTGAAGGACACTTTGGTATCAGGCAAATTATTTATCTGCGAACGAGACGCCTTTGCATTGTCCATATCCACTTCAATGGTAAGGTAGTAGTGTGGTGCAGAGAATTTGGATTCACCCAAACGCTTGGCAATCACCTTGCGCATGGTGGAATTTTTAACCTCTTCAATACTTTCCTCACCTACTGGCAAACTTACCGGTGCAACTGGTGCCGCTGCGGCTTCAGCTAATTTTTCAGTGGCTGGAGTCGCTTGGGATGGCTGATAATTTTCAACATCCTTTTTGACAATTCTTCCGTTGTCACCTGTTCCTTTTACATCGGCCAAGTTGATTCCCTTTTCTTCCGCAATCTTTTTAGCCAATGGCGAAGCAAAGATGCGTTGGCCGTCTTGGGTAGCGGTTATTGTTTCTTGTTTTTTGGAAGTTGCTTCAGCCTTTGGAGCTTCTTCTTTGGATGTCTCTTTCTTAGGAGCGCTCTTGGAAGAACCTCCTGAAGCTTGTGATTTTAATATAGCATCAACATCGGTTCCTTCTGGGCCAATAATGGCCAATAGTGAATCAACTGGAGCTCCTTCACCTTCTTGGATACCAATGTGCAACAAGGTTCCGGAATAGAATGATTCAAATTCCATAGTGGCTTTGTCGGTCTCTATCTCTGCCAAGATATCTCCTTCTTCGACTTCGTCACCAACACTTTTTAACCAACTGGCCACGGTTCCTTCCTCCATGGTGTCGCTCAATCTCGGCATGGTTACAATCTCTACTCCTTCAGGAATGTCTGCCGGTGCACTGCCCGAAGCTGAACTTTCTGCTTCTGGTTCTGCAGCACCTTCTTCTTCCGATGAATTGGATGAACCCCCAGACCCGTTCAACAGACCGGAAATATCCTCTCCTTCTTCACCGATTATGGCCAAAAGCGAATCAACCGGGGCACCATCACCTTCCTCTATTCCGATGTGGAGCAAGGTCCCTTCATGGAAAGATTCAAATTCCATGGTGGCTTTGTCGGTTTCGATTTCAGCCAATATATCTCCCTCTTCGACTTTGTCCCCTACGTGTTTGAGCCATTTTGCCACGGTTCCTTCTTCCATGGTATCGCTCAATCTAGGCATGTTGATTACTTCTGCCATCTAATTATAATTTATGTTGTAAAAATGGATAGTCTTCTTGCTCGTATACGGTATCGTACATTTGCTCTTTTGGTGGGAAGTCTGATTCTTCAGCGAATTTCTCACATTCTTTAACCAAGTCCTTCACCTTTTTGTCGATTTTCTTTAGGTCGTCTTCGGATGCATATCCTTTCTCTAGGATAATATCTTTCACCTGAGTAATAGGATCTATCTTTTTATACTCTTCTACCTCATCTTTTGTTCTATAATGCTGTGCATCAGACATGGAGTGTCCACGATATCGGTATGTCTTCATCTCCAAGAAAGTTGGCCCTCCACCTGTTCTTGCTCGCTCAATGGCTTTATCCATTTCTTTGGCAACAACAGCAGGGTCCATTCCATCTACAGGACCACATGGCATTTCGTAACCTAGACCCAATTTCCAAATATCAGTGGAGTGTGATGTACGTGCTACGGAAGTTCCCATGGCATAACCGTTGTTCTCACAAATGAAAACTACAGGCAATTGCCATAGCATGGCCAAGTTGAAAGCTTCGTGCAACGAACCTTGTCGTACGGCACCATCTCCCATATAGCAAAGGGTTACGGAATCTCTTTTGAAATACTTATCGCCAAAGGCCAATCCAGCACCTAAAGGAATTTGTCCACCAACAATTCCGTGTCCACCATAAAAACGGTGTTCTTTGGAAAAAATGTGCATGGACCCACCATTACCTTTTGATGTTCCGGTAACTTTTCCATAAAGTTCTGCCATTACTCTTTTTGGGTCTACACCCATACCGATTGGCTGAACGTGGTTTCGATAAGCAGTGATCATACGATCCTTATCTAGGTCCATTGCATGCAAGGCACCTGCCAGAACTGCTTCCTGACCATTATATAGGTGTAGAAAGCCTCTAACTTTTTGCTGAATATATACGGCGGCAAGTTTATCCTCGAATTTTCTCCAGAAAAACATGTCCTCGTACCATTTAAGGTAAACTTCTTTGGTGATTTTTTTCATCTACAGTTGTATTAAATGAATTTCCCCCTGTGGTAGGGAAAGGCAAAAATACATATATATCTGTTTTGGAAAAAGATTTGAATTAAGAATCGCCTAAAAATGAACTATTAAATGCTAAAGGTAAAATGTCCGCTATGGAATTACATTTATAAATGGGTCCTTTCTCGGACCTAAGCAACAATGATATTGGAGAATTCTGCTTTTGCTCATACTCCATTATAGATTGTCTGCAGTTACCACACGGAGCTGCTGGCTCCTCCACTTCGTGTTTAGAAGACGAAGCACTGATAGCGACGGATTTAATGGTAACACCAGGGTATTTAGCTCCTGCATGAAAAATCGCTACGCGCTCAGCACAGAGACCTGAAGGATAGGATGCATTTTCCTGATTATTGCCTATTACTACCTCCCCGTTTTCCAACAGGACTGCCGCGCCCACCTTAAACTTTGAATAAGGTGCATATGCATTTTCTCTAGCCTCCGCCGCATCCTGTAACAATTTTCGGTCGTTTTGTGACAACTCTGCTTCATCGTCAAAAATGAACAGTTCAAAACCAATTTTTCTTTTTTCCATGTAAACTTAATGGTGTATCCCAAAAATAAGAAAACCTGTCCAAGGGACAGGTTGTTTCCTATTTATTTTAGGCTTTCTTAGTCATTATAAAATTCTTCCCCAAAATCAAAGGAGAGCGAAAATCGCAAGGTGTTTTCCAACGGGTTCCTGACCTGTGAAGTTGAAAATAGATAAGAAAGATCTATTTGTGCTGATTTGAATTTAAAACCTGCTCCCAGTGTAAAGAACTTTCTGGAGCCCTTTTCTTCACTTTCATTAAAATATCCGCTTCGCAACATAAAAGCTTCTCTAAACCTATATTCGGCCCCTAGTGCCCATGTAACTTCTTTTAACTCTTCACCAAACCCATCGGGCGCATCACCGAAAGACTCGAATATTCCATTAAAGAAACTAATGTTTTGGTATTCATCATTATCTTCAACTGTAATGTCACCATCGCCGTTGAAATCTCTCGGGGTAGGCACCAATAGCTTATTAAATTCGGTATTTATGGCCAGAACATTGTCTTGGTCGAAAATAAAATCAAAACCTCCTCCAAATTTAAGGTTGGTGGGCAAAAAGTTTTCCTGCCCCCCTTCATCATACTGAAGTGAACCTCCTATGTTTGAAATATTGAAACCAAATCTCCAACGACCATCATAATTACTATAAGCAATTTCACGAGACCTAAAAAAACCTGCGATATCTACGGCAAAGGCATTTGCAGCCTGTGAATCCTGGGTTCCATCTTGAAACCTCAAGTTGGAACTAATAAACCTTCCTCCAACTGCCATGGAAAAGCTTTGGCTGAGTTTTAGAGAATAAGACCCGTCCAATGCAAACTCATTTGGCTTTACCAAAGTGGCATCTTGATCAATGGTTTGTCTCAACTCTATTTCTCCCAATCCAAAATAGCGGAGTCCAAAGGCAAAAGCGCTTCGGTCATTAAGCTTATTATAATAATTGGCATTCAATAGGGAAACATCGTTCACAATGGTTTCCAAGTATGGAGTATAACTCACACCCACACCCGATTTTTGGTCTGCGAAAGCATATTTAGCCGGGTTCCATTGCTGGGAATAAGCATCAAAGGACGTTGCAACCCCCATATCGCCCATACCGGATGCCCTAGCATCTGCAGCTATGGTTAAAAATGGAACAGCTGTGGTAATCGCCCTTTCTTGCTGTGCGCTCATCCATGGGGCTACGGTAAGCAACACGACCAATACGAGTAACTTTTTCATTCTAAGTATTTAGCGTTTAGTAAAGTTCAAGGTCCAAAATAAACTTATTGGATTATTACATGTAAACGTTCATTTCCATAAATTCTTGTAATTGTCAGTGGATTTTTTAAATCAATGAAATCCAAGCTAAATCTAAAAGAAGCTTTAAAGTACACCTAATTCGTTAAAAACAAAGGTATCCATACTAATTTAGCACCTTCTCCGTTACTGAAGTATAGCATGTGCCAATTATCACATTGCCATAAATATTTGATGCGCACAAAATATAATGGTAAAAACACCGTTTTAATGCCATCGAAAGGATTTAAAAAAATCAAAACAAGTCGAAGTTACTGAGGGTATAGACCCTGAGTTTTAAAGTACTCAAGCCCAAATTATGAAAAAACACTTAATCAAAGTTGTACTTTCTTGCGCCGTAGTGATGGGAAGTTTTTCCAGTTGTAAAAACTCTTCCTCATCCAAGAATGTCTCCAGAGCCACTGGTTGGAAAATTAATGCCAAAGAAGGGGGATTTCAATACAATTCGGACTTTAAGGAGCAAGAAACTCCTCCAGGAACAGTATTTGTAGAGGGTGGAACTTTTACCAAAGGTAAGGTCCAGGACGATATAATGCACGATTGGAACAACACCCCGACCCAACAGCACGTACAATCCTTTTATATGGATGAAACGGAAGTAACCAACGTAATGTACTTGGAGTATTTGGATTACTTGAAAGAGGTTTATCCTCCAGAAAATCCCAATTACGCCAATATATATAAAGGTGCCCTTCCCGACACTTTGGTTTGGAGAAACCGATTGGGCTTTAATGAAACAATGACAAACAACTACCTTAGACACCCTGCATACGCAGAATACCCGGTTGTTGGTGTTAATTGGGTACAGGCCACCCAATATGCCGAATGGAGAACCGACAGGGTAAACGAAGTTATGCTGGAGAGAGAAGGTTATTTGGCGGAAGATTCCAAATATAAAGTTTTGAACGGCGAAATCGATGGAACGTTCAGCACCGAAGCTTACCTTAACAATCCAGAATCTGTTTATGGCGGTGAAATTGATTCCCTCCAAGGAAAACAAAAACAAGATTCCATCAATGCTTTTGCCAAGAGAAGCAGCGGTATAATAATGCCTGCTTACAGACTACCTACCGAAACTGAGTGGGAATATGCTGCCCAAGCCCTTGTTGGAACCAGAGAGTACAATAACTATAGAGGTAGAAAAAAATACCCATGGGAAGGTGATTACACCCGTAACGGACAACGTGTAGGACGAGGAGACCAATTGGCCAACTTTAAACAAGGTAAAGGTGATTATGGCGGAATTGCCGGATGGTCCGATGATGGTGCCGATATTACTGGTGAGGTTAAATCATACAAACCCAACGATTTTGGCCTTTACGACATGGCTGGAAACGTAAACGAATGGGTTGCTGATGTATACCGTCCCATTGTAGATGATGAAATAAGTGATTTTAACTATTATCGTGGAAACGTCTTCATGAAAAAGGCGATTGGCGAAGATGGAAAAGTTGAGATCTTGACAGATAAAATTGTTTATGACACATTGCCAAATGGTAAAATTGTGGCCATCAACCTTCCAGGAGAAATAAAAGAAGTTCCCGTTACTGATCAGGAAACCTACCTAAGGACCAATTTTGACAAAAGTGACAACAGAGGGTTTAGAGACGGTGACCCAGGTTCTTCTAGATTCTTCAGCCGTTTTAGCGATGAAGAAGACAACCAAAAAATGTACGATTCCCCACAACACAAGGTGGAACGCAATGAAGATGGTGAACTTGTTCGCCAGTATGATGAATCCAACTACAGGACCTCTTTGATCAACAATGAAGTTCGAGTATATAAAGGTGGATCATGGAGAGATCGTGCTTACTGGTTAGATCCTGCACAACGTAGATACTTGCCACAATATATGGCAACAGATGACATCGGCTTTAGATGTGCCATGTCTAGAGTTGGATCTAAATCTAGATCTAAAAAGACAGTACGCCACAAAAAAGCGAGATAAAATAACCTATTGAGTATTTAAAAAGCCCCGACCAAAAGGTCGGGGCTTTTTTTTATCTTCGATTTATGACAATAGAAGAATTACACGCTCTATTCTTGGCGTACCCCAAAATATGTACGGACACTCGAAAAATCAGTGAGAATTGTCTGTTTTTTGCCCTAAAAGGCCCAAACTTTAATGGAAATGCTTTTGCTCAAGACGCTTTGGATAAGGGAGCCGCCTTTACGATAATAGATGAGGAAGCGTTCAGCACCTCCGATAAAACCATTTTGTGCCAGGATGTTTTGAAAACGTTACAAGAACTGGCAACCTACCATCGAAACCATTGTAAAGCAAAAGTGATATCGCTAACAGGAAGCAATGGCAAAACAACAACTAAAGAACTCATCAATTCGGTAATCTCCAAAAAATATAAAACCATTGCCACCCAAGGCAACCTCAACAATCATATTGGTGTTCCACTGACTCTTTTATCCATTAAAGAGGATACCGAAATAGCCATTGTGGAAATGGGTGCCAACCATCAAAAGGAAATCGAGTTTTTATGCAACATAACCCAGCCAGATTTTGGCTACATTACCAATTTTGGCAAGGCCCACTTGGAAGGTTTTGGAGGTGTGGAAGGAGTAATCAAAGGAAAAAGCGAAATGTATGATTATCTAACCTCCCATAATAAGTATGTTTTCCTTAATGCCGATGATCAGATTCAAAAAGAAAAACTGGACTCCTATACCAAAAAGATAGGCTTCAGCACCAGCGACCATCAATATTACAATATTAAATTTCTTGGAATCGATCCTTATGTAGTTTTGGAGGCAGAAGGAACACGAATAAACACTCAACTAATTGGCAAGTACAACTTTCCCAATTGCTGCGCAGCTATTCTCATGGGCAAATATTTCAATGTGCCCTTGCAAGATATTAAATTAGCCATTGAGGCCTATCAACCACAAAATAACCGGTCACAAATTTTATCCAAAAACGGTTTTAACATTGTTCTTGATGCTTACAATGCGAACCCCACTAGTATGAAGGCCGCTTTAGAAAATTTCGCATCGATGGATAGCAGCCAAAAATCGATAATTATTGGTGATATGTTTGAACTGGGAACTACAGCATCCGAGGAGCACCAGACCATTGCTGATTTAACAGAGGAACTCAAATTTGACAATGTTTACCTAGTGGGTGAAAACTTCTTTGGCATCAAAACATCATTCAATAAGTTTAAATCTTTTGATGATCTTAAAGAACATCTTGAAAAAAAACCTTTGGAAAAAGGAACATTACTTATCAAAGGTTCTAGAGGAATGGCACTGGAGAGGGTTCTGGATATTTTATAGAAGGAAGAAAATAAAGTGGGATATACTGGATTCGAACCAGTGACCTCTGCCCTGTCAAGGCAGCGCTCTAAACCAACTGAGCTAATATCCCTTTTAAAACGGGGTGCAATATCGGAAATTAATCCCAATCTCCATACGCTGCAGAGTTCTTTGATGTCTCGTGCAAGGTAATGTGCAATAATTGGCCTTTTTTTAGTTTGGGTTTCAAAATATCGTAAATCACCTTTACGAAGTACTCCGTTGTTGGCAACAAGTTTTTGAACTCTGGGCAATCCTCGTTCAAATTTTTATGATCAAAACGTTCTTCCACCTCATCCTTGATCAATTTACCTAAATCAGCAAGGTCCATTACAAAACCGGTATCTGGATCAACCTCTCCTTTAATTCTCACCTCAAGGTCAAAATTATGGCCATGAAAACTAGGACTGTTACACTTACCAAAAACCTCTATGTTCTTCTCCTTGCTCCACTTAGGGTTATGTAACCTATGGGCGGCATTAAAATGTGCTTTTCTGCAAATTGTGGCAATCATGTTGCAAAGTTAAACTCTTTTTCTGCATTCCATATTTTTAGGATTCTAAAAATTCCTAAAACAATCTGCGCACCAACCTAAAATTCCAATTGATATTGACAAGCGTTCTTGTTAACTTTAGACGAAAGGAAAAAATCACGATAAGTAAAAATAAAAATTACACACTATGAAAATCACCTATTTAGGTCATGCTACACTTTTAGTAGAGATGAATGGAAAAAAAATACTGTTCGACCCCTTTATCACTGGTAACGAAATGGTATCCGACATTGACATTAATAGTCTCAAGGTCGATTACATTTTTGTGACCCACGGCCACCAAGATCATGTGCTCGATGTGGAAGCCATTGCAAAGAACAACCCAGAAGCGTTGTTGGTCTCCAATTTTGAGGTAGCCACTTGGTTCGGCAACAAAGGTATTGAGGGACACGGCATGAACCATGGTGGAAAATATACCTTTGATTTTGGGACTGCCAAATATGTAAATGCAATACATTCAAGTATGCTGCCCGATGGAAGCAATGGGGGAAACCCAGGCGGATTTGTGCTATATGATGATTCAAAGTGTGTTTATATCGCTGGAGACACCGCATTGACCAAGGACATGGAACTGATTCCCAAAACCTGTCCGAAATTAGATATTGCAGTGCTACCCATTGGAGATAATTTCACCATGGGATATGAAGATGCCGCTGTTGCAAGTGATTTTATTAAATGTAATCAAGTAATTGGGTACCATTATGATACTTTCCCACCCATTAAAATCGACAAGGCCAAAGCAGTTGAATATTTCGAAAAGAATGGCAAAAAATTAATGCTACCTGATATTGGAGAGTCAATAACGGTATAAAACAATAAAGCCTTCGAGAAATCGAAGGCTTTATTGTTCACTTGATTAATTATTTCATGGAGCCTCTGCACTCATTGTTGAAATGGAGAAATTACCTGAAGTGTCCTTAGATACTACCTCTACCGAATAACTCTCACCATTTAAAAACAAAACCGGTTCCAATGAATCTAAAGTATAATTCGCTTCTTCCATAAGAACGTTTTCATTTTCCCATACTTTCACATCATAGATTAGCACATCATTATCCTCATCGTTACCAATCCAACCTATGGACATTTCCATTGTTCCAGTATTAAAATCAATTGAGATTTCAGCAGCATAAGGAGCATAATTACCAACAGGCGTACCCGGGGTAGTAAAGGAATACGTATTTCCTGATGTTTCCCCAAACTCATTGATAGAATTTACGGACCAAGTATATGTTTTGCCTCGTTGTAACTCCACTTGAGTTTCTAAATTGGAAAAGGTATCTCTAAACACTTCCGAATTATCTTCCAACACCACCAACTCATAACTATCTGCATATTGGGCAGCATTCCAGTTAAAGGCAATTAAAACTTTGGATTCATCCGAAGGCACTTCCTCATAATCGGAACAGGGTTCTCCATTGGCTGGTAACGCACCCAAAACTCGAGCCGGCAAATCATTGCTTGGTTCGGGTTCTGGCAGCGGTTGTTCACCCCCTCCTCCTCCACCACATGATAAAAACAGGGGTATTATTACAACATATAGAACTCGAGAAATTAATCTTACCTTTTTCATCGTTTTACAATCTTTACAGTTTCCATACGTCCGTTAATTTCCATTTGTAGCAAGTAGACACCGGATTTTAGAGTAGAAACATCCATTATTTTATCGTTATGATTATACTGAAACTCCTTGACCAGTCTTCCATCAATACCAAAAACCTGAACATTAAATGTGTCATCATTGGATAAAATGTTTACACTTGCCGAGGTTATTGTTGGGTAAACCTGAATCGTATCCCCAATAAAAAAGCTATCGGATACAATACCTTGACAGTCATTTTCTCCAGAAATCGCGATTTCAGTCTGCCCATGTAAGTTGTTCAGGACAATGGTCTGCTCACTGGTATTTTCAAAAGTGTAATTTCGTATCTCACCATTCACCTGAACATTGTAATTTTCACTTCCTGCCACTTCATAAATAACAGTACCTGTTTTGGAATCCGTAGATGCTCTTTTACCTGTTACGGATGCCAATTCGTTAACAGTAACTCCATAGGTTTGTTCAAAAAGAATTTCTGGTATTGAAACTGTAATGGTATAGGTGCCTTCGGAAAGATTCCCTATTTCAAATTCCTGCCCAGAGACCACATCATCAAATTGATTGGTGTAGGAATCCCCTATAATGGAAATATCCATCAAATGTCCGGTTGTACTCATTAAAATAGTTACAGCTCCATCCGAACTACCAATACAACTTGGAGTCAATACATAAACCTGGATAGCATCTACGGGAATAATTTCGCAACCATATTCGTCGACAACTGCATCTGGTCGGGTATCCAAACAAAGGTCCAAATGATCTAAAACTCCATCGGCATCATTGTCCTCGTTGCACAATGGCGCTTTACCTCCATCAACAATGGTCCACCCAAAACCATCAATTAAGCTCTGTCGTGCTTCTTCAGAATCACAATATTGACTTGAGCCAGCGTTCAAAACAACATTGTTTTGTTTTAAGGTCAAGCTATTCCAACCAATCAATGTTTTGTCGTAATTATCCAAGGATAATCCTGCATTTAAAAAAAGGTAATCCATATTGGTCACATTACTTATTTCCCACTCTCCTAAGTTTTGGTCAAAAGAAGTTGCACCGTTAAACATTCCCCCTATAGAAGTTTTATTCCCCATATCCCAGTTCGATAAATCTTGGTTGAAAGAAACCGCCTCTAAAAACATCCCTGAAGTACTCTCTACATTGCTTACGTCCCAATCTCCCAGAGGTTGATTAAAAGTACTTGCCTTGCCAAACATAGAACTCATTTTTGTAACATTAGAAGTATTCCAACTATATAGCGGTTGATTAAACAAAGTTGCTTCGAAAAACATGGCCGACATATCGGTAACCGCACTTACATCCCAGACACCTATGGGCTGGTTAAATGATTCGGCGCCAGCGAACATTGAATTCATATTCGTTACGTTTCCAACATTCCATTTACTGATATCTTGATTGAATGATTTTGCCCCAGAAAACATACCTCCCATACTCTCAACGTTGGATACATCCCAAGTTGAAATATCTTGATTGAATGCACTTGCCCCAGCAAACATTGTGCTCATTGATACAACGTTGTGCGTATCCCAAGAACCTACATATTGATTAAAGGAGCTAGCTCCTAAAAACATCGCCCCAATTTGATTGACATTAGAAAGATTCCAATTAGAAATATCACTATTAAAATCAGTAGCATCGGAAAACATGTAAACCATCCACGTTGCCTGTGAAACATCCCAAGTCCCAATTGGCTGATTAAACTTGGATGCACCATCGAACAAATTGGAAAAATTGGTCACATTTCCGACATCCCAATTGGAAAAGGAATCATTCCCCTCTAGAGATTGACAAAATCTGAACATAGCCCCCAATGAGGTTACCTGACTTAAATCGGGTATATCTGTTGCCAAAACATCCATGTTGGAACAATTGGTAAATGCATTGTCCATAGAACTCCACCTACCCGTTCCCCATTGATCAACAGACAACAATTTATCCGAATCCTTTTCGGTTCCGTCGAAATCATTAAAATAAATCCTTGGAAAATCGCCACTAATCGAAACTTGATAGGTTCCTGCAGTTGCATAGGTATGTGTAATATCGCCAGTAACATTTGTATCTGAATTCCCATCGCCCCAGTCAACTGTGTAACTATAGGTTTCATCCAAGTGAGTTGGTATTGTAATTTGGTTGTCCGCTGAGACTCCTGGATTATCCGTTTTCCATGTGGTCACGAAATAACAACCATCGGTGTTGCCGTCATCGGTAATTGTCCACCCGTATGAGTCTATTAGCAATTGACGCTCGGAAGACGCCGAACAGAACTGACTATTGCCCGCATCGAACACGACCCCAGTTTGCAAAGTTGGCAAGGAACTCCAGCCCGTCAACAGACTATCATAATTTGCAGTCGATAAGGTTACCCCGTACAACATGGAAGTCATATCGGCAACATTTGAAACGTTCCAACCTCCTAGATCTTGATCAAAAGTCGAAGCTCCGGCCAACATTCCACTCATCTCGACAACGTTGGAAACATCCCAACTGGAGATATCTTGATTAAAGCTCAATGCCCCATTGAACATATTGCCCATTTGTTGAATGCTTGAAACATTCCAATTGGAAAGATTTCCGTTAAATGACTCCGCATTTTCGAACATATATGCCATGTTGGTAACATTGGATACATTCCAACCGTTTAAATCTTGATTGAAAGAGGTAGCCAGACCAAACATAGAGGCCATTTCTGTAACACTGGAAGTATTCCAATTGGAAATATCCTGATTAAAAGCACGTGCTTCGGTGAACATATTGCTCATGTTTGCCACATTGCCAACATTCCACGCTCCAATTTGTCCGTTAAAAGCTGAAGCATAGAAAAACATTCCATACATGTTGACCACATTGGAGGTATTCCAAGTGTTCAAATTTTGATTAAAAGATTCAGCGCCTCGGAACATACGTTCAGTGGTTGTCACATTTTGAATGTCCCAAGTTCCTATATTTTGGTTAAAAGCCTTGGCATCCAAAAACATTCCCATCATAGTACCGGCAGAACCGACATCCCAATTGGAAATATCCTGATTGAAATTCGTCGCCTCCCTAAACATGAAGTCCATACTGATGACTGAACTAAGATCCCAATCATTAAAAAGAGCGGTGCCAACTAATTCACCACATAGTCTAAACATATATTGTGTGTTGGTTACATTGGATAGATTGGGAGTATCCTCAGCAACAACATCCAGATTTGAACAACCATGGAAAGCATTAAACATAGAATACCACGCATTATCCCCCCATTGATTTACAGAAAGTATTTTCTCCTTGTCTCCTTGATTAACAAAAAAGATTTGTGGGAATGTTCCAGAAATTGAAACTTTATATATTCCTGGAGTACTATACGTATGAGTAATGTCTCCGGTTACATTTGAATCCGAAGTACCATCGCCCCAATCCACAGAATAGTCATAAATTACATCTGTAGAGGTTGGAATGGTGATTTGGTTATCTTGTGACATTCCAGGATTGTCAGTTTTCCAGGTGGTCACAAAAAAACACGCTTCGTTGGCACCTGCGTCGTTGATACTCCAGCCGTAGGTGTCAATTAAATATTGTCTCTCATCCGCTGCGCTACAATAATAATTATCCGGGGCTCCTAATTGCACCCCATTTTTTAAAGATGGCAACTGACTCCAACCCATCAATATTTTATCATAATTTGTATTTGAAAGGCCAGAGCCCTTGAACAAATTGGTCATATTCTCCATATCTTGAACATTCCAATTGCTCAAATCTTGATCAAACGATTCGGCATCTTCGAACATTCCAGTGAAATCTCTCTTTCCGGTAACATCCCATTCTCCAATTGAACCATTAAAACTGCTGGCTCCTCTGAACATAAAGTTCATATATGTAGCCTTTTCAATATCCCAATTTGCAATAGATGCGTTCCCCTCCAAAGATTTGGCATCCCAAAACATTCCGGTTAATGAAACCCCTCTTGAAAAATCGGGTATATCCGTTGCCGTAATATCCATATTTTCACACCCTGCAAATGCAAAATCCATTGACTTCCATCGGTTGGAACCCCATTGATCCACGGATAATAATTTTAAATCATCAGAGGTTTGGGAGCCAAATTCATAACCGTTGAAATATATTCTAGGAAATTTTCCAGTAATCGACACCTCATAAACTCCAGGCTGTGCATAAGTATGGGTAATGTCCCCTGTAACACCTTCATCAAAAGTACCATCTCCCCAATCTACCCTATAGTCATAAATATCTGTTGCACTCGTGGGTATGGTAATTTGGTTATCATTTGAAGGACCTGGGTTATCCGTCTTCCAAGTAGTGACAAAAGGCACTTCGGTTTCACAATCAATCCCGTAATCATTTATGGTCCAGCCGTAATCATTGATTAAAGTAGCTCTTTCGTTTTCGGCTGCACAGTATACGGCATCGTTTGCTCCCAACACCACGCCAGTTTTTAATCCTGGAAGTTGGGACCATGCAATCAGTATATTATCGTAATTTTCTTTGGATAAATCGGAATCATCGAAAGCATTGCTCATATCCAGCACATTGGTAATATCCCATAAACTAAGATCTTGGTCAAAATGTCCTTGGCTAAAGGCGTGCCGCATACTAACCAAGTTTACAACGTTCCATCCTGTAATATCATGATTGAAATAAGTGCTGTTGAATATAAAATCAATATTCACAACACTGCTTACATCCCAATCAGAAATATTTTGGTTGAACATACCACTGCTAAAAAGCCCTGCCATGTTCACTACATTGCTCACATCCCAAGAATTGATATCCTTGTCAAAACTGGAACTAAAAAACATATAGGACATATCCTCTACATTGCTCACATCCCAAGAGGGAATATCCTGATTAAATGAAGACTTATCGAACATATGGGACATATCCGTAATTGTACTTACATCCCAAGAATCGAAGTTTTCAACTCCATTAAAGTTCGGGAATTCTCTGGCATTTGCATTATTAAATGTGTAGTTACAATTGTAAAACATTCGGTTCAAACTCGTAACATTCGATAGGTTTGGAGCATCTGCTGCACCAACCGCTAGATTGGAACAGCCTGCAAAAGCCGACTCCATAGAAGCCCATTCAATATCCCCCCACTTTTTGATATTGAGAAGCTTAGCTGCATCCCCCGATTCGTTAAAATAAATTCGGGGAAAGTTCCCAGAAATAGAAACTTGATAAGTACCCGCAGTAGCATAGGTATGGGTAACACCAGCCACCACATCTGTATCCACAGTCCCATCGCCCCAATCTATTTCATAATTATAAAGGAATTCATTAGAAACAGGAATGCTAATCTGATTACTGGCTGAAGCTCCAGGATTATCCGTCTTCCAAGTGGTAACAAATGGACAACCTTTGCCTTCATCCGTTATGGTCCAACCATAGTCAGTAATAAGAAGTGTGCGAGCCATATCGCTACTGCAGAATGTACTACGCCCAGCATCAAATTGAACTCCACTCTGCAAACTTGGAAGGTTAGACCAACCAATAAGGGTACTATCGTAATTACCTTGAGAGAGTTTCGTAAAGGAAAACATATTGGACATACTTGTTACCTTTCCAATATCCCAATCACCTAAATTTTGATCAAACGCCTGCGCAAATTGAAACATATTTCCTAAATCCACTACGTTGGACATATCCCAAGCACTTAAGTCTTGATTAAATGACATAGCTTGATCAAAAAGTGAATTCATACTTTCTACATTGGAAACATCCCATTCACCAATAGGTTGATTAAATGAAGTAGCTCCGCTAAACACATTGGCCATAACTGTAACATTGGAAACGTTCCAACTACCGATAGGCTGATTAAAAGAACTTGCCCCAGAAAACATACCATTCATAAATATCAAGTTCTCTAAATTCCATGATGAAACATCTTGGTTAAACGCAGATGCTGTTTGGAACATATACTGTGCATCACGTAAATTTGATGTATCCCAACCTCCTATATCTTGGTTAAAAGATTCAGCTCCAGAAAACATAAACCCCATCCCCCCGACATTAGATGTATCCCAACCTCCGATATCTTCATTAAAAAGTATTGCATACTCGAACATACTATAAAAGGAAGTAATAGAACTTACATCCCAATTTCTCATAGCTTCATTAGTTGATAGGGAGGAACAAAACCTAAACATTGAGCTTAAATTATTAGTGTTTGAAAAGTCGGGGATGTCCGTGGCATTGATTACCATATTCTCACAACCAAAAAATGCATTTCGCATTGAAGTCCATTGATTCGAACCCCATTGATCTATACTCAACAATTTATTATTATCGTCAAGTCCATTCACTGAAAATCCCGAACCTCCAGAAACCACTTCGGCCTCAAAATAAATCCTGGGAAAAGTTCCGGAAATGGAAACTTGATAAGTGCCGGGAACTCCATAAGTGTGTGTGATATCACCTGATACGTTGGAATCGGAAGTGCCATCACCCCAATCAACAGTATAGTTATAAGTTTCTCCTGTAAAAGTGGGTATTGTAATTTGGTTGTCCGCTGATACTCCGGGATTGTCAGTTTTCCAAGTAGTGATGAATTCTGTTTGGGCAGATACCAAGAAATGTACCAAACCCAAAAGGATAGAGGTTAGTATTTTTTTCATGTGCTAGTTTAGTGCCGGAAACATACATCTATTATTGGGAATCGAAAAAAATATTTCGACAAAAAGTAATATTTTTCCTATTATGATGCTTTGAGAAAAAATACTTTTAGCAATCCACCATCACTCTCTATTTTTTCCAGACACAAACAAAAAAAGCCTCCGATTTCTCGGAGGCTTTTTTTCTGTGGGCGCTGAGGGATTCGAACCATCCCTGTCAACCCCTATATCTACTGAGTATATCCTTGCAAATACTTTTACTGCTAACCGAATTACAGACTTCTTATAATACGCTGACTTCGTAGACTTCAAAATTAACCATAAATAATTAATCGCTTAATAAGTTTGTCTATTTCTATCTTAAGAAAACCCTTGTTTTACCCACGAGGATATGGTCACACATAAAAAAGCACGACTTTCACCGTGCTTTTCTTCTTGAATTTCTATCAAATAATTAACTAAACTAGGGATAGACTCTTACTCTCCTCGATCTTTAAGTTGATCGGGGCCTTTTACCATATTATCGTTATGATTTTTTACAGCTTCATTAATTTCGGCTATAATTTCTGGATTTTCTTTGGAAATGTCATATTTCTCAGAAGGATCTACATTCAAGTTATAAAGTAAAGGTGTCTCATGCTCTACAGCATCTGGACCATAGGGGTCTTGGGTTATAAAATGTGCCTTATAATCGCCTAGACGAGCAGCATACAACTTATCCCCTCGGTAATAGAACATATCGTTTCTAGAACTCTTTTGGCCTTCAAATAATACGGGGGCCAAATCCACTCCATCCATTACCCTATCGTTAGGAATTGGTACGTTTACCATATTACTGAAAGTGGTGAACAAGTCCATTGTTGTACCCAAATCGGTAACTATTCCGGGTTTTATTCTACCAGGAGACCAAAAAATACAAGGCTCGCGCATACCCCCTTCCCAGGTGGATCCTTTTCCGTTTCTCAACAGTCCAGCACTTCCCCCTTCTTCGTTCATAATCAACCAAGGGCCATTATCGGATGTAAACACCACGATCGTATTTTCGGCAAGTCCATTTTGTTTTAAAGCATCAAGTACTTGCCCAACACTATGGTCTATCTCTTCCACGACATCACCGTATAAACCTCTTGGGCTGGTGCCTTCAAATTCCTTGGAAGTGAACAATGGCACATGGGGAAGGTTGTGCGCCAAATACAAGAAGAAAGGTTCGTCTTTTTTCTCTTCAATAAATTTTACAGCCTCTTCCGTATATCTCTTGGTAATGGTACGCTGATCGGCTGGACGTTCAACGATTTCCGTATCCCTCATCAAAGGAACATTAAATGTATTGATATCCTTTCGCTCTTCGGATTTCCAAAAATCAAAATACCCTTCCATCGATCTAAAGGGAACCACATTGTCCATGTCATTGCTGTAGGGGATTCCGAAATAGGAATCAAAGCCATGACTGGTAGGAAGAAATTCTTCCTTGTGCCCCAAGTGCCATTTCCCTATTGCCGCTGTCGCGTAGCCTGCCGCTTTCATCTGCTCCGCTATGGTAACCTCCGTTTGAGGCAACCCATTGTGCGAATCAGGAAAAAGCACACGGACTTCGCTGCTGGCCATACCGTTTCTCACGGGCAGCCTTCCTGTCATTAATGCAGCACGACTAGGTGTACAAACACTGGCTCCCACATAAAAGTTAGTCCATTTTTGGCCTTCATGGGCCATTTGATCTAAATATGGTGTCCGGATGGTCGGGTGACCATAAGAGCTTAAATCCCCATAACCCAAATCATCGGCAAAAATGATGACAAAATTAGGTTTATTACTTAGCGTAGCTTCGGTGTCTTTTTCTTGGTTTTTTTGATTTCCCTGACAGGAACAAACCGTAGTTACCACAAGAAATCCTGCAGTAACCCAAAGCATTTTGTTTATCTTTTTAAAATTGAACATCTTGATTATTTTGTTTTATAGATTAATAACCTGGGTTTTGTTCCAAGCTGGGGTTGGCATCCAACTCCACTTGGGGAATGGGGAACAATACATGGTAATCCTGTGCATTTTTGCCTCGAGTCTGGGCCCTGGAAATAAATACACCATGTCTTATCTGATCTTCACGAGCTTTTTCTTCCCAATAAAATTCCCATTCCCTCTCTTGTAAAATAGCATCACGAAGTGACGCCTTGGTAAACCCTGCCAACGTATATGGCGTAGCTTCCGCCCTTTCCCTTACTTCGTTGATAAGGTCAATAGCTTCTTGGGTCGGTCCTGAGATTTCATTCAGGGCTTCTGCTCTACTAAGTAGAATGTCTGCATAACGAATTACGGGAAGGTCATTTCCAGCCCAAGCCCCTATGGAATTGGGCTCAAAAGGCAGTTTATATGGGAAGGACTGATCGTTTCCAAGTCCTGTGACCAGTTCTCCAGTATTGGTACTGGTCCATTCCGTAATAATCTGCTCCTTACGGGTATCCGTTTCCTCAAAAGAATTCACGAAGTCATCAAAAAGGTACGTTCTTGCAGCAAATACAGAGTTGTTCGAAAACGGCACGGGAAAATCAGGTGGAAAGGTAAGTGCGTTCAGGCCTTGACCTGTCTCTGTCAAAGTTGCCCCATCCTTTGGGAGCACCCAAATCAACTCCGGGTTGCCTTCATTGTCATATGCAAAAATATCCCCGTAGCTTTCAAGCAATTCATATTTGCCCAAATCCATGACATCCTGTGCAGCATCAGCTGCTTTTTGCCATTGTTTCGTATTCAGGTAAAATTTACAAAGTACGGCTAAAGCCGTTCCCTTGGAGGCTCTTCCAAATTGTGGTTCTTCAACGGGCAAACCATTCACGGCCAAAGTAAGTTCCTGTTCAATAAACGAACGCGTATCTTCCACAGTTGCTCTCGGTTGCAATAGCTCATCTTCCGAAGAAGCGTAGATTGGAAGTTCCCCAAACCAATTATAGAGGGCAGCATAATTCCATCCCCTTAAAAAATGAGCTTCCGCCTTGGTCAATTGTTTAAACTCTTCCGAAAGGTTTTCATTGTCCAAATTGTCCAGAATAAGATTGGCATCACGGATACTGTTATAGTGCACCTGCCAAACTGATAAAAAATGCGAATGGTTGGAATCCCAAGTAAAATCTATTTCGGCCACCCAAAGGTTTTCAATGGAACCTCCAAGCCCCCAGGTTTCGCCAGCGGTCATGCTACTCATATGATACGCGCCCCATGAGGCCTGAACGTCATTGTTCCTGTGCGCATAGGTATAAGAAGCGTTCAATAAAAATGACATCCCCTTTTCATTGTTCAAGAGATTGGAAGGTGACAGTTCAGAAAACACTTCTTCATCGAGCTTATCTTCACAAGCTGTAAAAACGGTTGCCAAAAAGGCAATGATTATTATTCTATGTAATTTCATTTCTTTATGTTTTGAGTCTTAAAAATTAGCAGTCAGTCCCAAAAGGAAAGTACGGGCCAAAGGATAACTACTGTAGTCTACCCTTACATTACTTCTACCAAATGAATTGGCCTCTGGATCAAAACCACCGTAATTGGTTATGGTAAACAAGTTCTGACCTGTTACATAAACACGGAGGGCGTTCATAAAGTCCAAGTTCTTTACAGGGATGTTATAGCTTAGCATTACATTCTTCAATCTAAAATAGGATGCATCCTGTACTGTAAGGGAATTCACCTTGCTTCCACCATAAGCATTGGGGTTGACGGATGACGGCCATTTGGTGTCCGTATTCTGAGGCGTCCAACGGTCCAAAACTTGTTCTGCTATCCTATTTCTCCTAAAGTTTGCGGGATACAAAGATTCTATGAGGTTAATATTGATCAAATCGGCCCCTTGCTGCCCTTGAAAAAAGAAGTCCAATTGGAAATCTTTCCAAGTAATGGAGTTTTGAATACCATAGGTGAAATCCGGGAACGGGTTTCCGATTATGGTTTGATCCAATGGGGTAATCGCCCCATCTCCGTTACGGTCCTCAAAAATTGGAAAACCAGGTTGTGCGGTCGGTTGTGCAGAGCCTGCAATATCATCTCCTTCCTGAAAAATACCGGTAACCACATACCCATAATAAGAAGCCAGTGATTCGCCTTCTTGAATGACAGCTGTATTTCCAACGGATTGGATACTTCCGGTAACGATACTTTCAATACGACCCAAATCCACCACTTCATTTTTTATGGCCGAGAAGTTCAAGGATGTTTTCCATGAAAAATTGTCAGTGGATATATTGGTGGAGTTGAACAAAATCTCAAAACCGCTATTTTTCACCTCTCCTACATTCTGGAGGATGGAGGGATATCCTGAAGCTACGGGCAACGGCAGGTTGAATAGAAGGTCCTTGGAACTTTTAACAAAGTAATCCAAAGTAGTGCTAAAGCGACCTTGGTGAATTGATGCATCAATCCCTATGTTAAACTGCTCCGTAGTTTCCCACTTAAGATCCGGGTTGGCAATTCGCTGAGGAATTGCAGACCCTTGCAGCGACCCATCCAGCACCACGTTGGGTCCTGTGCCAAAGGTTAGCTGGGAGGCATAGTTTCCAATTTCTTGGTTTCCGGTCTGTCCCCAACTAGCACGCAACTTTAGTTGGTTGAACGTTTCAGGAACAAAATCCTCCTCTTCCAATTTCCAACCAAAGGCAAAGGAAGGGAAATACCCCCACTTATTATTGGTGCCAAATCGAGAGGAACCATCTGCACGCAAGGAAGCCGTAAGCAAAAACTTATCGAAAAGCGTATAGTTGACACGACCTAGATAGGAAAGCAAGGTATTCTCTTCCTTGCCACTTTGCAATTCGTCATTATTGGTATTTCCTAATCCTAAATTGTTGGTGAGCAGATCATCCGTGGGAAAACCACTAATGTTTCCTGAGAAAAAACGGGTGCTGAACTTTTGGTATGTGGTACCTCCAAGCAATGTGAGTGCATGATCTTCATTGAACTGCTTGTTATAGGTCATTGTATATTCAAAAAGATAATTGGACCTCTCCAATGTATTGATGTTGGCTATTCCTCCAGCAGCCGCTCCATATATCGTATTTGAATTATTGTAGATGTCTCTTCTTGATGTTTGCCTATCGGTACCAAAATTAAATTTACCCGATAGCTCATTCGTGAAGTTGTAATTTAGGAACACACTCCCAAATGTCCTGTTGGTTTCATTAGTACTGGATATGGCATTGATCAAAGTAACCGGATTGTTGACGGTAAGGTTTGCCGATTGGGCGAAGGTGCCGTCTTCATTATAAATGGGCTCTGTGGGGTCATATAGCAAGGAGGCATATATGGGCCCCGCGTTCTCATTGGTCTGGATACCGTCCACATTATTGTTGTCCTTTACCAAACTGGTGTTAAAGTTCAACCCCAACTGGGCCCTTTCGCCAATTTTGGTATCAAGATTGATTCTTCCCGTATATCTTGTAATGCCCGAGTTTTTTACAACACCTTCTTGGTCAAAGTAATTCAACGAAGCATAAAACGATGTTTTCTCCGATCCACCGCTTACGGATAGATTATGGCTGGTTATGGGAGCAGAACGAAAAACTTCGTTCTGCCAGTCCGTTCCATTCCCAATTGCGGCGATATCTTCGGAAGAAAACACTGTCGGGTTTCCTTGATCAGCCGAAAGGGAATTTATTACATCAATATATTCGGATGTGGTCAAAAGGTCAATTTTTTTAGCCACGGTCTGCAGTCCTGCGTAAGCATCGTAGGTAATGTTCACTCGTCCTTCCCCACCCTTTTTGGTAGTTATCAATATTACACCGTTTGCACCACGAGAACCATAAATGGCCGTTGCAGAAGCATCCTTTAAAATTTCAATGGATTGAATATCGGCAGGGTTCAATGCGTTGAGTGGGTTTCTTGGGCTTTCGTTATCCCCTACCTGTGCGGCGCCTCCCCCACTTAAATTTGGACTGTTGTCAATGGGAAAGCCGTCGATTACATATAGGGGCTCGTTACTTGCATTCAAGGAGCTGGAACCTCTAATACGAATGGCCAACCCTCCTCCGGGAGCAGAACTTGATTGCGTTATTTGCACACCTGCAGCCCTACCCTGCATCATTTGATCTACGGAAGCATTGGCTCCTGGATTCATATCATCCTGCCCCAAGGAAGCGACCGAACCTGTCAAGTCACTCTTCTTCTGGGTTCCATATCCAACCACTACAATTTCGTCCAAAGCGGCCGCACTTTCCTCCAAAACAACATTGATGGTCGTTTGCCCTGCCACATTGATCTCTTTCGAGCCAAACCCAATATAGGAAATCACCAATACCGCATCCTCATCCGATAGTTCGATGGCAAAATTTCCATCAAAATCGGTCTGCACACCATTGGTGGTCCCTTTTTCCAGTACACTGGCACCGGGCAAAGGCATTCCGCCTTGATCCGTAACGGTTCCTGAAACGGAAACCTGGACCATTGGATCATTGACTTTTGAAGGAACTGGAGGTGGTTTTTTAAAAATGATCACTTGACGATCCTGTACTTTGAACCCTAAATTGAATCGTTCCAGTACGGGCTCCAAAATCATTTGAAGGGTCGCATCCTTTTTGGTTACCGTTATTCGGTCACCGACAGGAAGGGTGCCATCTTTATAGAAAAATATGTATTCGCTGTTCTTTTGGATCTCATCCAATAGGGTTTCCACTTTCACCCCATGCAAGTCGAGGGTCATTTTGGATTGGGCATTGGTTTCCTTCGCAAAAAGCGTTGTCAATCCGACAGCTAAGAAAAGTGCAAAAGATCTCATTAGGTCTAAAATGATGTGTCTGGTCACATTTATGCCCAAAAAATGCGCACATCTAGTGTGATAATTCATAATTTTGTTGTTCAGTTAATAGTTTTGTCGTTAATTCTTTGCGATAGAACGCATTACAGGCCAAGGGATGTTGGCGCATCCTTTGGCTTTTTTTATTCTTCTTCAATATTTCATTGGCATTGTTTTTTTGTTGGTTACTGTTTGAGCAATATGCTCCCTTGATTTTCCACAATTTCAAATGCTGTGGTTTCTTTTATTGTCCTGAGCACTCGGACCATATCTTCGGATAAATCCAATCGGCCCGAAAAAGTTTGATACGCCAGTTCATTGTCCCCAAAAAATATGGGTTTGTTGTAATACCTTGATAAACGTGAGGCTATTTCCCCTAGACTGCTGTTGTCCAAGGTCAAGAAACCATCTCTCCAAGAGAAATAATCGTCTGGGTCGACTTCTTGGGTACTGATTTTTTTGGATTTTTTATTAAAGCTGGAAAGTGTTCCCGGTTTCATCAAAAAACCTTCATCTGCGTTTTCATAGGTAATTCTAATACTGCCCGATTTCAGCACGGTTTGCATGACCTCATCTTCGGAGTAATGGGATACATTGAACACGGTGCCCAACACCTCTATGCTTTGCTTGCTGGATTTCACCCTAAAAGGCTTATCCTTGTTATGGGCCACTTCAAAAATGGCTTCACCCTCCAAATAGACCTCTCTTGACTTTTTTGAAAAAGCTGCGGGAAAGACAAGCTTGGATCCTGAATTGATCCACACTTTGGTACCATCGGAAAGTTTGATGAAACTTCTTTTTCCATAAGGGACCATAACGGTATTAAAGGTAGGCTTGTCGGCATTCCCTAGCCGTTGTTCTATACTTTTTCCGTTACCCATGCTTACATTGGAACCTGATTCCGAATATTCCACATGCCCCTCATCCTCATCCAGGGTTACTTGGTCTCCTTCCCCTAAAATTACAGTGACCTTGTCCGGGTTTTGTGGCGTGGCCGTGGGCATATCCCTAACAAACTGATCTATTGAGGGTTCGGCCTTGGACGCATTGAAAAAATACCCCAAAGTCAATACAATAGGCAATAAAGCCGCTGCAGCCGCATAAAATCGACGTCTTCTTCGACGCATACGGAGTTCTTTCTCCTTTTTGGCAGATGTGAGTATTCTATTTCGCAGATCGGCTTTTCTTTCTTTTGACCAACCTTTTTTTGGAGTATGACCCATAAGTTTTTACATATTCGAGGGCAAAATTGTATCCCCTTCCATAGATAAGAGAAAGAAAAGTACGGTGTATAGACAAAAAAGATTTTATTTTTTACAACAGGAGCAATTGCACCTTTTCGCGAAGTATTTTCAAGCTGCGGTACAACAGGGTTCTGGCGGAAGCCTTGGACACTTCCATGCGTTCCGCAATCTCACCATAGGATTTTTTCTCCACAAACCGAAGGTGGAGGGCGTTTTGTTGATGGTTTGTGAGGGAATCCATCGCTGTTTTTAGCGCCTGTTTTAAATATTCAAGCTGTTCGGCATCTATCCATTTGCTCTCCGAAGAAGTCTCGATATGGTTTGAATCGTTATGCAACAATCGCTTAAAACTATCTTCTTCGATCAGCAGTTCCTTGGATTTGCTTCTTTTGAACAACCTTCGTTTTAACGAAGTGGACAGGTAAGCCTTAAGGTTTTGGATTTGCAGTGCTCTGTGCCTCGCTCTGAACAAATCCAAAAAAAGATCGTGAATCTGATCTTCCACCCAGGACACCTCTGTGACATAATGCAGCCCAAATTCCATCAAATGGTCCACATGCATATCGTACAAACATCCGAGCGCCTCCATATCCCCACGGTGCAAACGTTCCAACAGCTTCTGTTGAAAATCCAATGCATCGCCCTTTTGATTATTTGAAAGAGGCATTCTTTGAGTTTGTTTAGTTAGTTGAAGTGGCTTGTACCGCTTGAAAAAATTACAATTGTCATATTCACAATTATAAAGTTATATTTTGATAAGTTGTGTTCAAATATATAAATTTTTTAAATATATGTTAATCCAAGTGTGAAATCAAAAACAAATTACCTTCTTATCTTTTTCATTTTTTCGTGGCACACTCCCCTATTTGAAGAAAAATCCAGAGGCCTTGTCTATATCCTGGCTTGGAGTTACTCTATACTATAGCAACCCTATCAACTCCAAGGTATGAACTCTTTTTTATATCAAAAGACTATTTTGACCAAAACCAAATTATCCGTGTTGGTCATAATGTTCTTCGCCCCACTCTCTATTGTAATTTCCCAAAACCAACCCAATATTGTATGGGTGGTCTGTGAGGATATATCCCCTTATATTGGTGCTTATGGGGATGCTACGGTACGTACCCCCAACATTGATGCCTTGGCGCAAGAAGGGGTTCGTTTTACCAGAGTGTATACCACAGCAGGTGTTTGTGCGCCCAGTAGATCCTCCATAATAACGGGAATGAACCAAATATCCATAGGGACCTCCCATATGCGAACAAAAAACAGACCAAGCTTGATGCCCGAGGGAGTTCCCAGTCATTCAGCCGTATTGCCCAAAAATGTGAAGGCATTTCCAGAATATTTGAGAAAAGTGGGATACTATACCACCAACAACGCCAAGGAAGATTATCAGTTTGAAGAACCTGTAACGGTATGGGACGAAAGCAGTGTGGCGGCCTCTTATCAAAATAGAGCACCGGGACAGCCTTTTTATAGCGTCTTTAATTTTGCCATATCCCACGAATCCCAGATAATTTCCCCGCCAGATTCTTTGCACCATCAACCTGACGAGATGGTTTTGCCGCTGTATTACGAGAACACGGCACAAATGCGGCACGATAAAGCAGCCCTATACACTAGAATTGAACAAATGGACAGTGATGTCGGCGAACTCATCACACAATTGAAAGAGGACGGCGTTTATGACAGCAGTTATGTTATTTTCTACAGTGATCACGGGGGCAACCTTCCCTGGATGAAACGAGAGGTATTGGAACGGGGGTTGCATATTCCCTTCATCGTCAAATACCCAAATGGAACCAATGCCGGCACTGTGAACAATGATTTGATCAGCTCCATTGATTTTGCTCCCAGTATGCTCTCCATTGCAGGGGCGGAAATACCGGGTTATTTGCAGGGAAAGGCCTTTTTGGGACCTGGGAAGAGCCAAGAAAAAAATCGATATGTATTTGCCGGCAGGGATAGAATGGCGGATAAATACGATCGGGTGCGTTCGGTTAGTGACGGCACATTTAGATACGTTTACAATTTTCACCCCGAAGTATCCAAATACCAGGATTTGGCTTATCGAAAGCAAATGGCCAGTATGCAAGAGATCATTGAAATGAGGGATGCCGGGACCATTACCAACCCCTATCTATTGGATTGGTTCAAGACCCCCAAACCCCAAGAGGAACTGTATTATACGGCCAAGGACCCTGACGAAGTCCATAATTTGGCAAATGAACCATCGTATTGGAAAAAGAAAGAAGAACTGAAACAAGTGCTGTTTGAATGGTTGGAAGCTGTTGGGGATATGGGTGAAATTCCCGAAAAGGAAATGGTGGTGGAACAATGGTGGAACGGAAAAAATGAACCTCCTTTGACCAAAAACCCAAAAATAAAAAAGAACAGGGAAGGCGTTGCATTAAGTTGTGATACGGAAGGTGCCTCCATTGGATACCGGATATTTGATGGCTCTCCGGCCGATACCACCATCACCAGGCCAATACACACTTGGGGGTTTTATTGGCTATTTAGGGATGGGGACAAAAAAACCATTGAGGTACCCAAGCCTTGGAGCGTATACGCCGGTGGGACAATCCCTCTTAAAAAGGGACAGACCATACAGGTGAATGCGCATCGCATTGGATATAGACCCAATGAAACAACATACAAATTCAACTAAAGATGTGGCAACATTTCAATAAAGAACAATCCATGCCCAGATTCCCTTTTATTAGTTTTAGCACTTAAAAGGCATCGTACACTTGTCAATTTCAAATACTATTAAAACCAATGAAGCATCAATTGAACAAACCAATTACCAAACTATTTCACATCTTTCTTGGGTGCCTATTAGTGGTTTCCTGCAAGGGTGACATCAAAAAAGAAGCAACGCAAAAAGAAGAAAGCAAAAAAAGGCCCAATATTGTTTTCATCATCAGTGACGATCATGCCTTTCAAGCCATAAGTGCTTATGGGGGACGATTGGCAGAGGTTGCTCCAACGCCAAACATTGATCGGATCGCCGAGGAAGGAATGCTTTTTGACAATTGCCTGGTCACAAACTCCATCTGCGGCCCTTCAAGAGCTACCATTCTCACGGGAAAGTACAGTCATCAAAACGGATTTATCGACAATACCATTGGCACAAAGTTTGATTTTAAACAACAGACTTTTGGCGAACTCCTGCAACAGGCAGGGTATAAAACAGGGGTGTTGGGAAAACTACATTTGGGGGGTACACCTTCAAAAGGTTTTGACTATGTGGACATCTTGCCTGGACAAGGTTCTTACTACAATCCAACCTTCATTAACGAGGAAGGACAGTATCAATTGGAAGGTTATACCACCGAAATCATTACCGACAAGGCGATACAATGGATGGATTCCGTTAAGTCCGAAGAGCAACCTTTTATGCTGTTTCTTGGTCATAAGTCCCCGCACAGGCCTTGGCAACCTGGCCCCAATGAGTTGGGCATGTATGAAAATGTTGAGATTCCTGAACCTGAAACCTTGTTCGATGATTATTCCGGAAACAGGGAGGTGGCCTCCTTGAACTATATGTCCATTTCGGAAGCCATGAAAATGGAACAGGACATCAAGATTACAGCGCAACCTCAAAACGGGTTTACCGAAGAACAACAAAAACAGTGGGACTCCATTTATGGGCCTATAAATAAAAAATTCAAAAAAGATAACCCCCAGGGCGATGACCTGACCCGATTCAAGTACCAGCGCTATATGCGCGATTACCTTGCCAGTGTGGCCGGAGTGGACAAAGGTGTTGGCCAGGTATTGGACTATTTAAAAGAAGCTGGTCTAGACGAAAACACTATTATCATCTACACCTCCGATCAAGGATTTTATCTTGGGGAGCACGGCTGGTTCGATAAACGATGGATGTACAAGGAATCCTTGCGCACCCCATTATTGGTAAAATGGCCCGGAACCGTTAAACCAGGTACGGTCAATACCGATTTGGTCTCCAATCTTGACTTTGCCGAAACCTTTTTGGATATTGCACAAACCGATATTCCGGAAGACATGCAAGGAAAAAGCATCCTTCCTGTGTTAGAAGGAAACACACCATCCGATTGGCGAAAAGCTCATTATTACCATTATTACGAGCACCCTTCGGAACATGATGTGAGACGCCATTATGGGATTACCACCGATAGGTACAAATTGATTCACTTCTATTACGATATGGATGTCTGGGAATTATATGATTTACAGCAGGATCCCAGTGAACTGAACAATATTTACGAAGATCCCGAATATGCAGAAGTTCAGGAGGAACTACATGAACAACTGGAGGAACTCAGGATAAAATATGAGGACAATGATTCCTTGAATCAACAATTTATCGAGGAATACAACGAAAAAGTGAAAAAAAATCCTTTGATCGAGTATTGGAAGCTTTCGCCTGAAGAGATGCAAAAACTGTATCAGGAATATCTAAAGAACAGGGAGTAAAGCTTGAACTTCCCAAGACCCTTCATAAAATACTTCGGACAAAAACATTCAAAAACCGAAAACAAAATGACAGCTCGGCACACCTATACTTTTGGCTTTTTACTATTGATCCTGTCCACATCCTGTAAATCCAAAACGGACCAATCAAAAGAAAGTGTTGACAATTCCACAACCATAGAGCATCCAAAGCCAAGCAAAGCTCCCGGTGAAGCTCCCAAAGGAATGACATGGATACCGGGCGGGGAGTTCAACCAAGGCGCCGTGCCCAATGACCATATGGCCATGTCCCATGAAAAACCTGTGCACCCGGTACATGTGGACGGTTTTTTTATGGACATACACGAGGTGACCAATGCGCAATTCGCCAAATTTGTTAAGGAAACCGCCTATGTTACCATGGCCGAGCGCGAGATAGATTGGGAAGAAATGAAAAAGCAGTTGCCCCGAGGAACACCCAGACCACCTGATTCCATTTTGCAACCCGGTTCTTTGGTGTTCAAAAAAACAAAGAGCAGCGTTCCCAACCTCTATGATTACTCCCAATGGTGGGAATGGAAGATCGGTGCCAATTGGCGACACCCTTACGGTCCTGGCAGCGATATTGAAGGAAAGGGAAATCATCCTGTGGTCCACATAGCTTATGAAGATGCACAGGCCTATTGTAAATGGGCGGGACGGAGATTGCCCACGGAGGCCGAATGGGAGTATGCCGCCCGTGCCGGAAAAGACGAGAGCATATTCTTTTGGGGCGATGACAATTCCCGATTGAGCTCCCATGCCAATTCCTGGGAAGGCGAATTTCCTGTGGAAAATACGATGGAAGACGGTTTTGAACGCAGTGCCCCTGTCATGAGCTACCCCAAAAACGATTTCGGTCTTCATGATATGGCTGGCAACGTGTGGGAATGGACCAGTGATTGGTACAACACCGATTACTATCAAAAGCTCGCTTCAAATGGAGAGGTCGCACAAAACCCAAAGGGAGCAGCAAGCCCGTTCAATTCGAACAACTCCTATGCCCAGGAACGCGTGATCAAAGGAGGGTCGTTCCTCTGCAGTGCCTCCTATTGTGCCAGCTATAGAATTTCAGCACGGATGGCCACCAGTCCGGATTCGGGCATGGAACATTTGGGCTTTAGGACCGTTCTTGTTGGCAAACAATAATAATTTTAATATTGGAAACCTATTTTTTAAGTCACCCTTCAAGGTTTGAAAGTTGAAATGTTGAATGTGATGAATCTCCTACATTTTCTTGGTTTGGGACTTTGCCTACAGTTTCTCTTTGAGGCTTGGCCCACCCCTAAATTTCCATTTAATTACCAAGAGGATCATATGTATATTTTACCAGAAGCGAACGAAACGCAGTGGAGTGCTGCAAGCCCCAAATCTTGCCAAACTAACCTTACTGAGCGAGGCAAGTTTTATCCAAATCACAATGGTATAATGGTATATTCCACTTTTCCGTGAAAAATATACTTTCGTATAATAGCAGGACGAAGCCATAAATAGAATTGTAGACACCTCATGTGAAAACTCCACAAAGTCCTCTTTACGCTAAAATTTTCCTTATTCTACTGGTCTAAACGGGTTTTTATGCTAAAATTGGTATCAATCTTGAAATTTCAGATAATTACATGATTGTGGCAAATCACCACCCAGTGTACACATCGAACAACAATTTTTTAGTCAAAAATCTATTGATTTTACAGGGCTGAAGGTCTTTTTTAGTCAAAAATGCCATAAATCCCATTGTTCAGTATTTTTGAAAAACACCTTAAAAATGGGTTTTTCCGAAGGAAAATGAATCAATAGCATCGCGCCAGCGTGCTATCCTCTTGCTCTTCCTATTTTCTTTGCTCGCAAAGAAAACCAGAAAAGCCCTTTGATGTTAGAAATCGATTGGTTCAATCTAGGATTTGAAGTAGGTCATTGCACCCTATTCCAATTTTACTTTACGCTTATCCTGCCAAACACTATAAAATTGCAACAGGGACCAAGTGCAAAAGTCTTGGTAAGATTGGGACTAAAAATCTTCGATAATTTGGAACTTTGATTGTTGCGTTGAGTTCTCAAAGTTAAAAGACTGAGTTGCCAAACTTCTCGCTATCATCAATTGAATCTGATAGTTTAGATGTTAGAATTGATTCCAATCCACTCATATCCTCACTGATTTTTTTATCCAATACCCGTGCATAAATTTGGGTCGTGGCCAATTCTGAATGTCCCAATATTTTGGAAACCGTCTCGATAGGTACGCCATTGCTCAATGTGATGGTCGTAGCAAAGGTATGTCTGGCCATATGGAAAGTAATGTGCTTTTTGATATGGCATGAATCCGCAATCTCTTTCAGATAGCTATTTAATTTTTGATTGGAAATCTTAGGGAATAATTTATCTGTACTTCTTTTCGGGTGATAGTGATATCTCTTGACAATCGACAATGCCGGTCCCAATAAAGGCAACTTGAAGCTGTTCTTGGTCTTTTGTCTTTTTGTACTTATCCAATGCTTTCCATCGATACCCAATACGAGATTGTCCTCATTAAGGTTCATTATATCACAATAGGCAATCCCCGTGTAACAACTAAAAACAAATAAGTCTTTTACAATTTGTAACCGTTCAATCTTGGTTTGGAAATCCTGAATTTTTCGTAATTCTCCCAAGGTCAAAAAATCCCGTTCCTTTTTTTCCATCCTAATCTTAAATTTTTGAAAGGGATATTTTTCTATCCATTCATTGTTTACAGCCATTCTGACCATCTTTCTCAAACGTTGGATATGTTTCATTGCTCCGTTGTTCGAAAGTCTACCATGATGGTGAATAGGGTGTAGTTTTCGCAAGTAGGTCTCGAAACCTACAACAAACTGATGATTGAGCTGTGACAATCTGTAATCATCCCTTTTATAGTGCTTCTTCAGATATCCCAATAAATACTTCTGGGTGGTTTTATAATGGCTCAGGGTCGCTTTACCCAGATTATGTGCGCCATGGAGGTTATGGTATTCAAATAACGACGTTAATGTCATATGGTTCTCATCTTCCCCGAAATACTTCGCCTTGACCATTTGCGGTGTAATGTGGGTTGTTTTGGATCGTAATTCACGATAACATTGGAAAAGTTCGGTTTCAACCTCCATTAAATAGGCGTTGATTTCCTGCGCTTCCGTTGTGCGCCCCAGAACCCTCGATCCCTTTCGGTCCCAACTTTCTGCAGGAATGGTATATTTGAGGCTCATGTTAACTCGTTGTGAATCAACGGTGATACGGGCATAAATCTTTGCGGTGCCGTCACTCCTCCGGGAAGTACTTATCCAGAAACTGATTGAAAATGTAGACCGGGTTCTCATAGGTTTTGTGTTAAATTGAACGAAAAACACCTACGAAAGTCAAATACTAAGTTACTGTAATATAGTAATTTACACACTTATTCGGTTAACACTTTTCAGAAAAAAATTTACTAACCGAATTGCAAACCAAAACATATCAAATCAAACCAACTCAAATGAAGGCCCTAAAACGTCAAAACCTTGCAAATCAATAAGATATGCAAGGTTTTGTTTTTGTTTAAATTCTAAAAGTGGGCGCTGAGGGATTCGAACCCCCGACCCCCTCGGTGTAAACGAGGTGCTCTGAACCAACTGAGCTAAGCGCCCATTCAATTTCCTAAATGGGAGTGCAAATATAATACTGTTTTTCATTTAAAAAACAAAAAATGAAAAAAAAATTACACTACTTCCGCTACAACAAAAGTACTCCCCCCAACATAGATCATATCCTTGTTATCAGCACAATTCAATGCTTTCTTCAAGCCGTTTTTCACAGACTTACATACTACACCATTCAATCCCAATTCCTTAGCTAGTTCCTGAAGTACTGCAGCATCCATTCCTCTTGGAATACTTGGCCTTACAAAATAATATTTTGCATCCTTTGGAAAAAGTACAAGAACTGAATTCACATCTTTATCCTTTACAAAACCAAGGACGATATGGAGTTGATTGTAGGATTGCTTTTCAATCTGTTTCAGAATTAACTCCAGCCCTTCTTTGTTATGAGCTGTGTCGCAAACCACTAAAGGATTGTTTTGTAACTCCTGCCATCTTCCCAAAAGCCCAGTATTTTCCACAACTCTTCTAAGTCCTGTTACAATTGCCTTCTCTGGAACATCAAAATTCTTCAATTGGTGAATACATGCCACCACTCCATTAATATTTTTTTGCTGATATTCCCCCAACAAATCAGTTTCATAAACTACTGCAGATTCTACATCAGCAAAAATAATGTTGGATTTTAGCTGATGTGCAATCAAAGTGAAAATCATTTTCGTCTCAGGTTGCGTCTCGCTAATAATCACTGGAACCTTTGGTTTAATGATACCTGCTTTTTCCAAGGCTATTTTTTCCAAAGTATCGCCCAAAAACTGGGTATGGTCCATTCCAATATTGGTAATTAAAGATACTTCAGGGGTTATAATGTTTGTAGAATCCAACCTTCCTCCCAAACCTACTTCTACAATGGCAATATCAACCTTTTCCTGAGCAAAATACTCAAAGGCCATCCCAACGGTCATTTCAAAAAAAGAAAGCCTGTTATACTCAAAAAAAGGTTTGTGCTGTTCAATAAAATATGTTACAAATTCCTTGCTAACTACTTTTCCATTTATCTTGATTCGTTCCCTAAAATCTCTTAAATGAGGAGAAGTGTACAATCCGACCCTATATCCAGCTTCCTGAAGAATAGAAGCCAGCATATGACTACTGGAACCTTTCCCATTGGTTCCAGCAACATGAATACTTTTAAATTTTTTCTCAGGATTGTCGAGCACATTACAAAAGCGGATAATATTATCCAACTTGGCATTCATGGCCACCGCTCCTTTTTGCTGGTACATGGGAAGCTGTCCAAACATCCAGTCCAAAGTCTCTTTGTAGGTCACTATTGCCCCAATTTAAAGTTGACCACTACAAAACCTATTTGCTGTGCTGGAGCTTTGGAATCGGAGTTCCATTGATGAAGAAGTGCTGTTTTACGAGCTGGTTCCAAAAGACAGGGAGCATTGTTGGTGGTACCTTTTACACCGGGTTCGGCTTTGACCACTTTGCCCGACCTATCGACGGTAATTCTCACTACCACTCTACCCTCTTCGTTACATTCTTGCTGTACTTTGCCTTTATTGGCCAACGACCTTCCACTTAAGCCATAACCACCAGTCCCACTTCCTGGCGAACCGTAATAGGATGAAGCGTAAGGGTCACCATCAGGCTGACCTTTATCTCCTGCCCTATCATCGTCACCTTCACTGCCCGTAGTTGTGCCGTCGGATTTGCCAATGCCACCGATTAGGGCATCAACGCTTTTTTTCTTGGCTTCTTGCTCTTGCCTTTGGCGTTCTTCGGCTTCTCGTTTTTCACGAGCAATGCGCTCGGCCTCAGCTTTGGCTTTTTCAGCCTCCTCTTCCGCTTTACGCTTGGCCTCTTCCTGTTGCCTTAGTTTGATGGTTTCCTCATCATTGCTGGTCAAAACCTTCTCAACGGGAGCTTCCTCAACCACAGTTTCTTTTGGTTGGGCAGGTTCTTCTACTTGTTCTTGAGGTTCTGCTGGAGTTGGCACTTCCCGAGGTTCGGACCTCACCTTTTCTTTTGGTTGTACTTGACCACTTCCAAAGTCCACAGTGCCAAAATTGACCGCAATCCCATTTTCAATGGGTGGGTCGAGGTATGTCAAACCAATATAAAAAAGCAATAGAAGTAGTGCGCTTAACAAAAGTGTTGTAAGCGTAAAGGATTTTTTCTTGTGTCTCGTATCTAAAAAGGACATTAATTTGGCCGCACCGCCAAGATAACCTTGTATTTGTTCCTATTGGCAATATCCATAACGTTTACAGCCTCTTTGATGGCTACGTTTTCTTCTGCCCTTAGAATGATGGTTGGCTTATCTTGACCTTCAAGTGCCTTTTTTAATTCAATTTCAATGTATTCCTTATTAATCTGCTCGTTGTTCACATAATACTTCAAGTTCTTATCGATGGTAACCGAAACATTCTGTGTGTTGGTGGATTTCCCCTTTGCCTTTGGCAAAAGTAAATCTAGGGCATTTGGTGCATTGGATGTCAGCATAAAAAACACCAACAACAGAAATACAATATCTGTCATTGACGACATGCTAAATTCCGGGCTTACTTTATTTCTTCCCTTCAGTTTCATATAAAACTATATAGGTTCGTTCAATAAGTCTAAAAACTGTACAGCATTGGCTTCCATTTGGTGCACCACCTTATCCGTTCGCACCACCAAGTGGTTGTAGCCAATATAAGCAATAATACCAACCACCAAACCAGCAACTGTTGTAGTCATTGCAGTATAAATACCCGATGCCAAGGATCCCATTTCTGCCTGACCTCCGCTACTTGCCATTTCGTGGAATGCCAAAATCATACCAATCACGGTTCCCAAGAAACCAATCATAGGAGCGGCTCCAGCAACTGTTGCCAAGACACTAACGTTTTTTTCGAGTTTGTACACTTCCAGCGTACCTGCGTTTTCAATGGCCGTATTAATGTCATCCAAAGGCTTCCCGATCCTAGCAACCCCTTTTTCCGTGAGTCGAGCCACAGGAGAATCTGTTTGGGCACATAATAGTTTTGCAGCTTCCAATTTACCGTTCATGATATGATCACGAATCTGGTTCATGAAATTCTTATCTATTTTGGACGCCGCCTTAATAGCAAAAATGCGCTCAAAATAAATATACATGGCAACAAAAAGAAGAACAAAAAGTACCATAATAATGACAATACTTCCTGTTCCTCCGTTGACAATAAGATCTATTACGGACAAGGTTTTTTCTTCGGAAATAGAGGCAGTTGCCTCAACGCCTTCCGTCACTTCTTGAAACATATTCATATAAAATCCCCAATTTAAGTTGCAATTATAACGGAGATTTTTGAACTAAAGTATTTTTTAGAACAAATATCGCATTACCATAAAGCAAATTGCTCCTGCAATGAATCCTAAAAAGGCCAACCACGATATTTTTTTAAGATACCAGAAGAAGTCGATTTTCTCCATTCCCATTGCAACAACACCCGCTGCAGAACCAATAATCAGCATACTACCACCAGTTCCTGCGGAATAAGCGATGAAGTGCCACAATTGGTCATCCAAAGGTTCGGAGAACATCCCCAAACTTGCTGCTACCAATGGCACGTTATCAATAACTGCAGAACCGACACCCAATAGTATAACCACTAGATCGGACACTCTTGTTCCAGCCATTTCAGTTCCCATTAAAGGCATACCTTGTTTTAAACCTTCCGCAAAATTGAACAGAAGACCCAAAGATTCAAGTGCAGCTACTGCCATTAAAATACCCAAAAAGAATAGTATACTTGGCAATTCAATTTTTGTTAGCGCACTGTGCACGGGGCTATGATGAGACGCCGCATCGCTCTCTTGGTTAACTGAAGATATGGCAATCTTTTTGTTACTGTAAATTTCAGCAAAAGTTGCCACTACAGCCAAAGACAACATCATCCCTACGTAGGGTGGCAAATGTGTAACTGTTTTAAAAACAGGCACAAAAACAATGGCTCCTAGACCCAAGTAAAGCATTCTAGGACCATATTTTGAATCGGCCCCACCATCTTCTTCGTCGACATCAATTTCTCCTTTAAAAGAGGGGAGGTATGATGCGATAAACGATGGAATCAGCATACAGACCAAAGAAGGTATCAACAAGTGTTCTATGAGCATAGCCGTGGATACTTTGTCACCAATCCACAACATAGTAGTGGTAACATCTCCAATAGGGGACCAAGCACCACCAGCATTTGCGGCTATAATAATTAAACCTGCATACCAAAGTCTCACCTCTCTGTCCTTTACAATTTTTTGAAGGATGGAAATAAGTACGATTGTAGCCGTTAGGTTATCAATAATAGCAGAAAGGATAAAGGCCAAGAATGAAAAAATCCAAAGAATTTTCTTTTTGCTTCTAGTCTTTACAAATGACTTTATGGTGGCAAAACCATCAAAATAGTCGATGATTTCCACAATGGTCATTGCTCCAAGCAGGAAAACCAAGATTTCAGCCGTCTTTCCCAAATGGTGCAACAAGGTCTCTTCCATGAGCTCCATTTTTTCTTCGTGGCCAAAAGCTCCAAAGTTTTCGAGCAATGCATGATTACCAGAATCGAACCAATTGGTAAAACCATCGATACCAAAAGCCATTAAAGCCCATAAGATGGCCATCATGGCCAAAGCTGGAATAAGTTTATCTATTTTTAAATTATGTTCTAGGGTAATTGCCAAGTATCCAATTACAAAAATGACAACTAAAAGGGTCTCCATGTTAAGTTTGGTTTAATTAAGGAATAATATTTTTGAGCAGTTATCTGAATTGCTAAAGATATTCAAAATGAATTTTTCCGCATAATCTTATAGCTATAAAAATATGTGAAGACAAAACACTGATTTTAAAAAAATCGTTAAAAATTCAATCATTCTCATTTATTTGGTCATATCCATAGAATATTAATATTTGAAAGCTATATTTGTAGCTAGTTTTTAAATATTATTCAGTTTTATGGATTTCACACTTTCCGAAGAACAGTTAATGATACAACAAGCGGCAAAAGATTTTGCCCAAAACGAACTTTTACCTGGAGTAATTGAACGAGACGAAACTCAAAAATTCCCTAGTGAACTAGTAAGAAAAATGGGAGAACTAGGTTTTTTGGGGATGATGGTTGACGAAAAATATGGTGGAAGCGGCCTTGGAACCCTCTCTTACGTAATAGCCATGGAAGAATTATCAAAAATTGATGCATCCGCTTCAGTAATGGTATCGGTAAATAATTCTTTGGTTTGTTGGGGACTGGAAACATACGGAACAGAAGAACAAAAAGAAAAGTACCTGACCCGATTGGCATCAGGTGAAATAATTGGCGCGTTCTGTTTGTCCGAACCCGAAGCGGGAAGCGATGCTACTTCTCAAAAAACAACGGCCATAGATAAAGGGGACCACTACCTATTAAATGGAACCAAAAACTGGATAACCAATGGAAATCAAGCAGAGGTCTATTTGGTCATAGCACAAACAGACAGAGAAAAGGGGCACCGTGGTATAAATGCCCTAATTGTTGAAAAAGGTACTGAAGGTTTCGACATTGGGCCCAAAGAAAATAAATTAGGTATTCGAGGTAGCGATACCCACTCCTTAATGTTTAATGATGTCAAGGTGCCAAAAGAAAATCGCATTGGCGAAGATGGCTTCGGCTTCAAGTTCGCTATGAAGACCTTGGCTGGAGGAAGAATTGGCATCGCTGCACAGGCACTTGGAATAGCTGCCGGAGCTTACGAACTTGCACTAAAATATTCCAAACAGCGAAAAGCTTTTGGTACTGAAATTTCCAACCACCAGGCCATTGCCTTTAAATTGGCCGATATGCACACCAAAATCCAAGCGGCGCGCCATTTGGTGTATCAGGCCGCAAGTGATAAAGAAGCAGGGAATGATTACACACTTTCCGGTGCCATGGCCAAACTCTACGCATCCGAAGTTGCTATGGAAACCACCGTGGAGGCCGTGCAGATTCATGGTGGAAATGGATACGTTAAAGAATACCATGTAGAGCGATTGATGAGGGACGCCAAAATCACTCAAATTTATGAAGGCACCTCCGAAATACAGAAAATTGTCATCTCAAGGAGCATTCTTAGCGATTAACCAATATGCACCCCCTCCAAAAAGAGGGGGTCTTTTTCTTAAAAAGCTTTTTATTTGCAGAGCCACCTACTTTTTAAGATCCTCCCCTCCCAAAAATACAGTCAAATACAACTAAACACTCTTTTCTCCACAGGGAAGAGCACATTCTCTTTGTCCAATTTGAGATAATGATAATATAACATTCCGCATATTCCTAAATTGAATTTTTTTCAAGCCTACAAACATTATGTTGATTATTTATCTGATAATCAATGAAAACCTTATATTTTATTCATTCATTTTGATATTTTTGAAGAAATACGTTAATGATGAGATTGAAGAAGCAAGGTTTATACTTACCAGAATTTGAGCATGATAACTGTGGTGCAGGTTTCATCTGTAGCCTAAAAGGAATAAAGTCCAACGATATAATACACAAAGCCCTCGAAATCCTTGATAAATTGGAACACAGAGGTGCTGTAAGTGCAGATGGGAAAACTGGTGATGGTGCAGGAATACTAATAGATATCCCCCATAACTTTTTTGTGGATTCCTGTCCTTTTGAATTGCCAAAAGCAGGTGAATATGCCGTAGGAAACGTATTTCTCCCACAAAAAGAAAACCAACGTGACTTTTGCATCAAGGTTTTTGAAGAGAACATAAAGAAACAAGGACTTCAGTTGTTAGGATGGAGGGATGTACCTATTAACCGTTCTGTTCCCGGAAGAATAGCTGCCGAAACAGAACCTTATGTAATGCAAGTTTTTGTTGCCAAAGGTGAATCTTTGGATGAATTCCAGTTTAACCTTAAGCTCTTCATTGCACGTAAAATTACAGAGCATACCGTAACCGAAAGTAAACTATCGGAAAGTGAATTCTTTTACCTTCCCAGCCTTTCTACTAAAATTATCATTTTTAAGGGGCTTTTGGTTCCAAAAGATATTAGTAGATACTATGAAGACCTATTGGACCCCAGGGTAGTTACACGTTTGGCTCTGGTTCACCAAAGATTCTCTACAAACACCTTCCCCATGTGGGATTTGGCACAACCTTTTAGATATATGTGCCACAATGGTGAAATTAATACACTGAGAGGAAATGTTTCCCGCATGCGCTCGCGCGAAGAGCTCATGGAAAGTGATTGGTTTGGCGAGGACATCAAAAAAATACTACCCATTGTATTGCCCGCAAAATCAGATTCCGCCAGTATGGACATGGTGGTTGAACTATTATTGATGACAGGACGTTCCTTGCCCGAGGTAATGATGATGCTCGTGCCAGAAGCCTGGGAGAAAAACCCGGACATGTCAGAATCCAAGAGAGCATTTTACGAATATAACTCCTGTCTTATGGAACCATGGGATGGACCGGCTTCAATTCCATTTACGGATGGCAACTATATCGGAGCGGTACTGGATAGGAACGGACTTCGCCCATCAAGGTATTCCGTGACCAAACAAGGATATGTGATCATGTCCTCGGAAACTGGTGTAGTTGAACTCGAGCCAGAGGATATTGAATTCCATGGAAGATTGGAGCCAGGAAAAATGTTCTTGGTAAACATGGAGGAAGGAAGAATTATTAACGATGAGGAAATCAAAGAGCACATTGCCAAAAAGCATCCCTATCAAAAATGGTTGAAGAAGAATTTGGTACATTTAGGGGATATACCTTATAATGACTGTCCTGTTTTCTTTGGCGAATTCCCTTTGCAAACCCGAAGAACGGCCTTTGGATATACCCAGGAGGACATCAATACCATTATAATGCCCATGGCCGAAAATGGCAAAGAACCTATTGGTTCTATGGGTTCCGATACGCCGATTGCTGTACTATCTGAAAGACCCCAATTAATCTACAACTATTTTAAGCAGCTTTTTGCCCAGGTAACCAATCCGCCTTTGGATGGTATTCGGGAGGAATTGATAACGGATATTAGTTTAACTCTAGGGAGCGACCATAACATATTTGATTTTTCCGAACTGCACTGCCGAAAACTGAAAATCCAAAATCCGGTAATTTCCAAGGAGGATTTGGACAAAATCAAAAATTACGATGCCAGTCCAGATTACAAGGTTGTCTCCATTTCCATGCTCTACGAGATCAACAAGGGGCATAATGGACTGGAAGAAGGCTTGGACGCAATTCTACAACAAGCCTCCAAGGCCATTGATGAGGAGGCCAACATTATTATTCTCTCCGATAGAATGGTAAGTACAGAAATGGCGCCCATACCAGCCCTTTTGGCATGTTCCTATGTAAATAGCGGTCTAAGAAAATTAGGGAAACGCTCTAAATTGAGTATCATTATAGAATCTGCAGAACCAAGAGAGGTGCATCATTTTGCCTTATTGTTCGGTTTTGGGGCAAGTGCCATCAACCCATATTTGGTAAACGAAATCATTGGTGAGCAAATTGAAGAGAACAACATCACCGGTTACACTTTTGAGGAAGCCGTCAAAAACTACAACAAAGCCATAGGAAAAGGCATCCTGAAGGTGATGAACAAAATTGGAATATCCACCCTTAACTCGTACCGAGGATCACAATTGTTTGAGTGTATCGGTATCAACACCACAGTGGTGGATAAATATTTTCCCAACACCCCTACACGTATTCAGGGAATTGGACTTTATGAAATAGAGAAAGAAGTAACCAAACGCCATCAAAAGGCATTCCTAGCACAGGAAATAGCTGCCAACCTCGATATTGAGGTCGGCGGAGAGTATCGATGGAGAAGGAACGGCGAGAAGCACATGTTCAATCCATTAAGTGTCGCCATGCTTCAAAAATCGGTACGCAATAACGAGCCGGAAACTTATAAAGAGTATTCCAAATTGGTCAATGAGCAATCCAAACACCTAATGACCATCCGCGGACTGTTCGAATTTTCGAACTATGACCCTATTCCCATTGAAGAAGTTGAACCTTGGACAGAAATTGTAAAAAGGTTTAAAACTGGGGCCATGTCCTATGGAAGCATCAGCAAGGAGGCCCACGAAAATCTTGCGGTCGCCATGAATCGAATTGGAGGAAAGAGCAATTCAGGTGAAGGAGGAGAGGATTCGGCTCGTTTCTATAAAAGTCAAACTGGCGATTGGAAAAACAGTGCTATTAAACAAGTAGCTTCCGGTAGGTTTGGTGTAACCTCCAACTATTTGACCAGTGCAAAAGAAATACAGATTAAAATGGCCCAAGGGGCAAAACCTGGAGAAGGTGGTCAATTGCCCGGTCCAAAAGTAAATCCCGCCATTGCCAAAACAAGGAACTCAACCCCTTATGTGGGACTGATTTCCCCACCTCCCCATCACGATATTTATTCCATTGAAGATTTATCGCAGTTGATTTACGATCTAAAATCAGCAAACAGAGAGGCTCGCATCAATGTAAAATTGGTATCCGAAGTTGGTGTGGGAACGGTAGCCGCTGGTGTTGCCAAAGCCAAGGCCGATGTTATTTTAATCTCAGGATTTGATGGAGGAACTGGGGCATCACCTTTAACTTCTTTGAAGCATGCAGGACTTCCTTGGGAACTTGGAATAGCAGAAGCTCAACAAACTTTGGTGTTGAACGATTTACGCAACAGAGTAACCTTGGAATGTGACGGACAGTTGAAAACTGGTAGAGATGTTGCCATAGCATGCCTTTTGGGAGCAGAAGAATTTGGATTTGCCACAGCTCCCCTTGTAGCATCCGGTTGTGTGATGATGCGTGTTTGTCACCTGAATACATGTCCCGTTGGCATAGCCACCCAAAACCCAGAACTTCGCAAAAAGTTTGAAGGAAAGCCCGAGCACGTAGTCAACTACATGTACTTTGTGGCCCAAGAACTTCGCGAGATTATGGCCAAACTTGGTTTTAGAACCTTGAATGAAATGGTTGGTCAAGTTCAAAAATTGGACAGAAAAAAGGCCATTGAACATTACAAAGCTGCAGGTATTGATTTGACTCCGATTCTTTATCAAGTTGATGTGCCGGAAGGAACCAAATTCCACAATACGGAAAAACAATATCACGAAATAGCTAAGTCTATTGAATTTGAAATCATTGGCAAGGCACACCCTGCTCTGTTCAGAAAAGAGAAAACCACTTTGGATTTTCCTATCCATAACACAGATAGAGCTGTTGGCGCTATTATCAGTAACGAGATTTCAAAAATATATGGCGCAGACGGGCTACCAGAAAATACGCTAAAACTGAACTTTACAGGTTCAGCAGGCCAAAGTTTTGGTGCTTTCGCTACCAAAGGACTCACGATGGTGGTCAACGGAAACACCAACGATTATCTTGGAAAAGGATTGTCAGGTGCCAAATTGGTCATTAAAGTACCTTTTAAATCCACCATAAAGCCAGAAGATAATATTATTACAGGAAATGTCACTTTATACGGGGCCACTTCAGGTGAGGCTTACATTAACGGTAAGGCAGGAGAACGTTTCTGTGTTAGAAACTCTGGAGCCAAAGCAGTGGTCGAAGGGATTGGAGATCATGGATGCGAGTATATGACCGGTGGAGTTGCCGTAATTTTAGGTTCGGTCGGAAGAAATTTTGGTGCTGGTATGAGTGGCGGCATCGCCTTTGTCTACGACAAGGACAACACGTTCAGACAACAATGTAATGGAGATCACTTGAACCTACTTCCTGTTGATGAGGATAACGACATCAAACAACTAAAAGATTTGATCGAAAACCACTACAATGCAACCCTAAGTCCTTTGGCGCAAAGCATTCTTGAAAATTGGGAAAAATGTCTTCCTAAATTCATAAAAGTATTCCCAGAAGAATACCGCCAAGCACTTATCCGCTTAGAAGAAGAAAAAATGCAAACCTTATAATTTGAGACATGGGAAAGATTACAGGATTTATGGAATTTGACAGAAAGGACGAAACTTACGCCCCTGTCAAAGAACGTATCAAAAACTATAAGGAGTTTACAAAACCTTTGAAAGAAGGAGAATTAAAAAACCAAGGAGCTCGCTGTATGGATTGTGGAATTCCATTTTGCCATAGTGGTTGTCCACTAGGGAATTTAATTCCTGATTTTAACGATGCCGTATACAAAGGAAAATGGCAAAAAGCAGCGGAAATACTTCATTCCACAAATAATTTTCCGGAGTTTACTGGAAGATTGTGTCCTGCTCCCTGTGAAGAAGCTTGTGTTTTGGGAATAAATGAAGACCCTGTATCCATTGAAAATATTGAGAAGAATATTGTGGAAACAGCCTTTAAAAATAAATGGATTCAACCCGAGCCACCCACAATACGAACTGATAAAAAGGTAGCTGTTATAGGTTCCGGACCAGCTGGTTTGGCCGCCGCCCAACAACTTAACCGGGCAGGGCATACAGTTACTGTTTTCGAGAGAGATGAAAAACCTGGTGGCCTTTTACGATACG
>NZ_QXFH01000069.1:0-2500 GCF_003581615.1 Flagellimonas lutimaris | reverse complement strand
TTTCTCTTCCTCCGTCTACTTAGATGTTTCAGTTCAACGGGTTCGCCCACCTTACGGTGTGACTGGCCTTCAACCAGCCGGGTTGCCCCATTCGGACACCCACGGATCAATGCTCATGTGCAGCTCCCCGTGGATTTTCGCAGCTTATCACGTCCTTCATCGCCTCTGAGAGCCTAGGCATTCCCCATACGCCCTTCTTTTGCTTGTCGCACCTGTACCTAAGTACAAATGCCCTCTCGTAATCCTTATATATTCTATTCTACTTCGTGTTTCTTCTTTGACTTCGCAATTACGGTAAAACCGTATCGCTCCGTCCCAATATGTCAATGAACTTTCTGGCACATCGCCTCCGATACAAGATCGGCGGACGACTTTTGCCGTGGTGGAGAATATCGGAGTCGAACCGATGACCTCCTGCGTGCAAGGCAGGCGCTCTAGCCAGCTGAGCTAATCCCCCATTATCAGTTGTCAGTTAACAGTTATCAGTTAACAGTACTATATAACGGTAACCCAACACCTAGAATTTCCTTATTTCAATACCCAATGAACTTCTTTCGTAGTCTCAGGCAGACTCGAACTGCCGACCTCTACATTATCAGTGTAGCGCTCTAACCAGCTGAGCTATGAGACTGTCTTGGCCTTAATTTGCCTGTATATCAAAAAACATATTATAAACGACAGCGCAGAGATAAAACCATCTCGTGCGGGACAAGGATATTCCGGACATCTCTTTCTCTAGAAAGGAGGTGTTCCAGCCGCACCTTCCGGTACGGCTACCTTGTTACGACTTAGCCCTAGTTACCGATTTTGCCCTAGGCCGCTCCTTGCGGTGACGGACTTCAGGCACTCCCGGCTTCCATGGCTTGACGGGCGGTGTGTACAAGGCCCGGGAACGTATTCACCGGATCATGGCTGATATCCGATTACTAGCGATTCCAGCTTCACGGGGTCGAGTTGCAGACCCCGATCCGAACTGTGACCGGTTTTGTAGATCCGCGCCCCCTTGCGGGGTGGCTTCCCTCTGTACCGGCCATTGTAGCACGTGTGTAGCCCAGGACGTAAGGGCCGTGATGATTTGACGTCGTCCCCACCTTCCTCACGGTTTGCACCGGCAGTCCCGTTAGAGTCCCCATCTTTACATGCTGGCAACTAACGGTAGGGGTTGCGCTCGTTATAGGACTTAACCTGACACCTCACGGCACGAGCTGACGACAACCATGCAGCACCTTGCAGGCAGTCCGAAGAAAGGGGTGTCTCCACCCCATGCAGCCTGCATTTAAGCCCTGGTAAGGTTCCTCGCGTATCATCGAATTAAACCACATGCTCCACCGCTTGTGCGGGCCCCCGTCAATTCCTTTGAGTTTCATTCTTGCGAACGTACTCCCCAGGTGGGATACTTATCACTTTCGCTTGGCCACGGAGACCGAAGTCCCCACAGCTAGTATCCATCGTTTACGGCGTGGACTACCGGGGTATCTAATCCCGTTCGCTACCCACGCTTTCGTCCATCAGCGTCAGTACATGGTTGGTCACCTGCCTTCGCGATCGGTGTTCTATGTGATATCTATGCATTTCACCGCTACACCACATGTTCCGGCAACCCCACCATGACTCAAGACCTGCAGTATCAAAGGCAATTTTATGGTTGAGCCACAAACTTTCACCCCTGACTTACAGGCCCGCCTACGGACCCTTTAAACCCAATGATTCCGGATAACGCTCGGACCCTCCGTATTACCGCGGCTGCTGGCACGGAGTTAGCCGGTCCTTATTCTTACGGTACCGTCAGACACCTACACGTAGGTGCGTTTCTTCCCGTATAAAAGCAGTTTACAACCCATAGGGCCGTCATCCTGCACGCGGCATGGCTGGATCAGGCTCCCGCCCATTGTCCAATATTCCTCACTGCTGCCTCCCGTAGGAGTCTGGTCCGTGTCTCAGTACCAGTGTGGGGGATCCCCCTCTCAGGGCCCCTAACCATCGCTGCCTTGGTAAGCCGTTACCTCACCAACTAACTAATGGTACGCATGGCCATCCCTGTCCGATAAATCTTTAATCACCTTATCATGCGATAAAACGATACCATGGGGCATTAATCCAAGTTTCCCTGGGCTATTCCCCTGACAGGGGCAGGTTCCATACGCGTTCCGCACCCGTGCGCCGGTCGTCATCAAAAAAGCAAGCTTTTCTATGTTACCCCTCGACTTGCATGTGTTAGGCCTGCCGCTAGCGTTCATCCTGAGCCAGGATCAAACTCTTCATTGTATTTCCTTGAATGTCTGTCCGACACCCGGAAATCCGAGTCCCCGCATCAAAATGGTTTATTCTTAATTCTACGCTGTCGTTACAATATGTATATGAACTTCTTTACTTTTTTTAAACTCAAAAGGACTCTCTTCTCATCAAATCCCCTCTCGTTAACGCCCTGCCTTATCAGCTAAGCGGGTGCAAATATACGCACCTTATTTTCTTCCCGCAAAATGTTTTTCAATATTTTTTT
>NZ_QXFH01000068.1 GCF_003581615.1 Flagellimonas lutimaris | reverse complement strand
AGGAATTTGAAAACGAAATGTATGACCAAAAATCAGCGGCATGACTCTTATCTAATTGTCCACTTTTTTGTTGCAAGTCCATTTTAGGTCTATTAATCTTACCAGGCACTTGTAATGACATTACATTCGACCATTTTGCATAGGTTGTTATTCAATTCCTTTTTCTGGCATCATTGAGTTCATTCGTTATTTTTTGTGATCGGTTGTTAACGATATGTACACTATGCTGTTTTCATACCATACTTTTTTGAATACAGGATTACTGGATTATTCTGAATCATTGGGAATATATGCAAACCAACTCATTGCATATCTGAAAGGGCTGGGAGGGTAGGCTTTCGCGGTATTCTTGGAAAAATCAACCGATACACTGCTTATCATTCCATTGGTGCCCAGGACCCAATGGGACTGGAGTGGAAGTAATGTCATGCTCAAGGTATCGCTCGTCAAATCAGGCTTTTGTGCAAGAAAGGGTTGGATTTGTACAAATACTTCCTTGCCATTGGCTATCGTCAGGAATTCACCATCTACCGTATGCTCTACGCTTTTTGTGGTATCACTTCTCCGACGCGATGTCCAACCGATTCTTATGGGATAACCTTTTCTGGTAATGCTTATGAGCTCTTTTTTATCACCAAAAATGGGCTGGCCCTCTGCATTGGTTTTGTATATTAATTTCCATTCCGAATGGCTGTTATCCTTATCAATACAGCTTGCGAAGGTCGCAATAATCAAGGTTGTTGTAAATAGTTTGGACTTTATGTTCATTTTTTGTTCCACTAAAGGGGTTAATAAATTGATTACTTTGTGTAATGCGACCATGGTGCTCGCATAAAATGGAGTTCTGTTCCATGTGTTGGTTTATACTCTGAAAAATGGATAATTCCTTATCTGGACAATCAAAATAAATCCTCCAACATTATAATCTGTTGTTGTTTTCCTTGAAAGTTTTACTCCACTATACCTGTATACCTGTTCTTCCAAGTTCCGGTTAGGTGAATTCCTGTGATTTCCCAATGATTCCATCATGGGTACCATAGCCATGGAATATCTTTTATAAACATGCTGGAAATCCATTCCGTTATGGTAATAACAATGTATTCGCCACTGTGTCCATCGGTGGTTTTACAATGTTCATGACGCCTTTTTTTTATGTTGCTTGGTAAGCAAAATTACATCATATTACCAATGTGTTCCTTGCATAAAAGTTCAAAGGTTGTCCTAAAAGGTTCATTGGTTTTGGAAGAATGGGATTTTTAGATATTGGTTGCTATATTTATCCGTTTGAACGATTAAAGCTATTCTTTTAGAATTTCCTGTAGGATTACAAAATCAACGCCTAAAATCATTACGGTCCAATTTTCCGATAAGATTTAATGTGAAAGGGCGGATGATGTGGGACAAAATGCTCATGAGGTAATCGTAACTTCATCCTGCGGGCCAAATAGTTCCAATAATTAGGTAAGGTAAATACTTTTTGATGCTTTTTTTTGCTCCGGAGTACCATGGATAACATGAATTCAATATTGCAATAAAAAATGAAAATGAAGAACATACTCATAGGGATTTTTGTTTCATCAATTTTAATTTGTTGTCAGCGGGTTGACAATAGTGGAAATGTAAATCATGGTATCATTGAAGATGCCGTTCAGTTTAGAATTGCAAGACCAACCAATCAGTTGGTTGAAATTAAAAAATTTTATACCGAGGCATTGGGCATGAAGGTGCTCGGTTCCTTTTCGGATCATGATGGATATAGTGGTCTTATGTTGGGTATGCCAAATAGTAAATATCATTTGGAATTCACTGAACACGAAATAAAGGAGCATTTGCCGAAACCGACCAAAGAAAACCTTTTGGTCCTTTATTTCGATACCCCTGAAAAATATGATGCGGCCAATAGACAATTACTGGAATTTGGTGTCAAACCGGTTGAACCTGAAAATCCATATTGGATAGGTAAGAGTAAAACATATGAAGACCCGGATAAATGGAGAATAGTATTGTTCAATGGTGTTTATCAATCCAATTGAAAAGTAAATGGATAACCGGTGTAGCAGGAACAGGGAAATTTATGTCCATACCTATTGACTTACCCCTAAAGGGTTTTTAAAGTGATGCTTCGGTTGCCAAAAGGATGAATCCTTACTTGAAAAGCGGATCATGGGCAATATGGGCAGCCGTACTATATATATGAAACTTCTTCCGTAACCCGATACCAAAGGGGAGTTGGGACATTTATGTTGAAGCCCTACACCACATCCATTGTCAATTACCAGAAGCCGTATTCTGGTTTTGGGTGGCGGGGTCTATTTTAAGATTGGCCCGACGGTTTCAGGAATAGTGGGTCACTAAAGATTTGAAAGTGGACAGTGGAACAAGCATCATACTTTGTTGATACGTTTATCACCTATACTTTTGGGCATGTTAACACTATTTTTAAATCATGTTTTTGTAGACTGAAGGTGGTTGAAAGTAAGACGGATGATTTTCAATCGGGACACCTTTATCGTATCCTTTTGAATAGCTCGCAAAGTATCATGGTCCATATGAACCTCCTATGGTTCATTCAAAGATCCTTAAAATCGGATCCAGGAAATTATCGTGCTGATGGGGAAGATGATTTAGAACCTGCAATATAACTAATGCCATGGGCAGAACTACCAAAGCTAAAAACAGCACTAACACCAGTTTTTTAACCATCCCCACCTTTTTTGCAAAATAGGGTCGTGCACAACCTTGCCCTTTTTTTGATTTTAACATTTCTGTACTTTTATTATCTGGAACTTTCATCATGACATGGGATTTTCAAAAAACGAACGGATTCCTCAATACCCCTAAAGTTGAAAAGGATTCATGGGTTGAGCTGTATCTGGTTTATTATGATATTTATTGCGAATAGGTTGTGATTTTTGAAATGTTCAGTTGGATGGGGAAGAACCAAAGTTGTATGGGTTTTGATCAGTCCGTAAAGTCCTAAAATGAATAGCCTCCATATGATTTTTAAAGTTTATGGATGTGATAAATTAAATAAAAAGTATTGTGATTGGCGGCTTCAAAAAGTTCAAAAACCTTTCTCAGAAGGTCTTTTTGCATGTTTTGTTGCGGAGTCTTGGAAATAAATGAGCGTAAATCTAGCTTTTTTCTCACTTCTACATTATATGCTTTCATTCGAGCAGCAATTGTATGCGTAACAATCCCTACAGGGGGCTTGGACTATTGTAGGGATTGAATGCGCAAATACAACAGGTCATCTCGGTATGTATTGGATAGATCACGCTATTTTTTTAGCTGGATCAAGGCTTATGGAAGCTCAAAAACCTCAAATTGATTTTCAAAAAACTTTTTTGCAAAAAGCCTGTCGCCTATAATGATCAACTCTCCATATCCGGTTGATCCGTTATCACCGTTCGTTTTCAATATCATTGGTTCTTCATTGTCTTGTTCCAAGTCTTTAACGAATAATTTGTTGTTATCTATTTGGGATAGAAACAGCATACTGTTCTTTATTTCAAAACCAAGGATATCAACATTACCAATGGAGCCGTTTGCATTTTCAGTAAGTTTAAATATAAGTACAGAGGGCTCCGAGGGATTATTCAAATCAAATTGGCGAACCTCATTGGATCATTGGAAATTGAGAAATACACAAAGTTTTCCACGGTTCGAAAATTCTTGGGAAAAAGAAATACATCCGTTAAAATCAGTGGATCCATTCCCGTTGGATTGAATTCGTAAAAATTGTTTACGGGTGATAATGCGTTTTCACTGGATGTATAAATCAACTTATCTGCGATTTTGAACAATTGGGCCCTTGATGATTCTGTAATGGGAAATGTTGAGGTTATGCCTTCCGATATCTTGTTCAAGTCCACTTTCTTTATATCATGTGTGATGGCCCAGGTAAAATCTCCCTGATAATACAGAACATCACCCATTACTTTTAGCGTAGCAGGCCAGTCGAGGTTGTCCTCTACAGTGAGCTCCCGGGGTACTATTGTCAGTTTCTGGAGCGATGCGCCAGACACTTTGGTCATAAATGAAGTATTGATGTCCGTTTGATGCGTCCAAGCCCTGAATTTGGAATGGACCACTTGTTGAAGGATTGAATACAATGGTTTCGATATAAGAGGGGTCTTTGGATACTTCATCTTCGGGCGAATCACCCCCATCATTGATAGGTTCAATGGTATCAGTTGATTTGTCGCAACCAAGGGCAAGAAAAAGTATGGAAAGTACTGTAAGATTTATTTTTCGCATGTTGTTTAAAATTTATTATTTCTCATTTTAGTATGTTGTTGGTAATGTTTTCTGTGGATTGTTTTAAAAACGGATTGGTGGAATCTGAATTTCGTGTCTTATGGGCAAAGGTTGCCCCTGTCCAAATAATAGGCAAGCACCTGGGACGGCAACCTTGGAATCGATGTTCCCTCTTACCTTGGGGTTGTCTATGGCCTTGAGGTCCGGCTGATACTGATTGGGTGACCGCTGTACAAAAACAATTATGGCGTTAAAACAACAGGGAATACATAATACAGGATAATGTTACATCCGCGTAGAGTCGAGGTTATCGTAGTGCAAAATTTGCCCCCATAAGATTTGGTAATGCTGTACAAAGGTGTTTAGGAATCAGGGAGTGAACCCTTTCAAAACGTCCAAATCATAATCAAAACAGCTCAATTTCAGGCAAGGGGGCTAATAGGCCTTTAAGCATCGGTTTTTCATCATTTTCAGGTAATGACCCACATAGCGTCCACAACTGTCTGAATGGCTTCTTCTTGAATTTTGTTTATCAAATTTTCCAGTACTTGATTGTAATTGTGTAATTCCGTTTGTTCGTATTACTGGGAATGGGAGTAAAAAGACCCGTACCGAATTGATGGTTTCAGGAGAGAAACCTCTATTAACCCCCCTGATGACAGTTGATTAAAACCAACACTAACACTATGATTTCTTCATCAATTTATAGACGATACGGGAATTTTAAATCAACAAACACTTTTGATCAACTTAGAGCAACAAATTAGAATGATTTGGCGGGAGTATCTGTGTTCCTGATATCTCCCGCATAACCAACTAACCTAAATCTTGAATTTTCCAATATTTATCCCCTTGTAATTTGGTATCATAATCCAATTGTTACAACAGCTTAATGAATTGTTTTGACATGAATGTTGGTATTTTCAAGTCTTAAGGTCGCATCATTGATGCTCTGTGGTACAAAAGTAGCCACCTTTGTGTCATAACTGACCTTTAAAAAGTTCAAATAATTGACTATTTCGTTCTTAATCACATATGTTGTTCTATTTTCAACCAATTTGGTTGGTGGATGGCCTTCAATGTATATCTGTTTCAACAATTGCCGTAAGATCTTTCTTGTTGTTGTATTTTGATAATGTCTTTTTGACATTTTTCTTAAAAGGAACCAGCTTTTTTAATTCAACGCTTCCTAGGCGATGTGTTGAGTCTATTAGGATGGTTGCTTTATTGCCGTATTTTCAAAGATGGCCGTAAACTGCATGGTCCATTCCTTTCACCGTATCTTTTATGCGTGGCAATTGGGTCCAATACATTGATTTTTCCAACTATCGCTTAAATCCTTGGATATAATTTGTTTGCGATTCGTATTTATTGTGCGATGAACAATTCATAATCGTGACCTTGATACCGTAGATTTGGAGATGTGAGGTATACAACTCATTTTGTGTGGTCATTCGCTGTTTGTCGAAACATAATGTTGAGGTAGGATTTGAAATTTCTTTTTTTCAATGGTTTTCTTTGTTGAAATTACCAGTTCCTTTCTCTGGTACTTTTAGAAAGGCTTATCTCCATTTTTTTCTTGCTCAAAGGGACATCTATCCTTAATTGCTACATAATAAATTGCCCATTTTCTTTCTACAAACTCAATGCTTCAATATCATCATTCAGTGGTACCCTATGTTCAATGAATATCCTGGAAACATACCGTACATGGAGCATTATTTGTCTTCGGCCTCTGCTATGGTTGCCCAAGCTGGTCTCACTGAATTCCCTGAGGCTTCCATATATTGGTGTGTTCAATCGATGTTATGGGGGTGTGGTTCGCTCTTTACAAGAAGCTGGAACTCTCAGCTGCGTCAAGTGGGGTCATTAATTGCTAGTCCACTATTTATCTAAATTTTATGAGCCCTATGGTTTGGGCAATCAATTGGCCAAACCATAAAAAGTTAATGGCCGCGCCAAAAAGGGAAACCTCCCGATATCTAACAGAATCCCTCAACCTTAAAAAACTTGATAATAGACTTGTTGGGCTTATAGCGCTGTCTGCCATATCTCCAAAGTCTTCCCTCAACAAGCAGAGAAGAACAAAACTTGTGAGAGTGGAGGTGAAGTACATTTTTTGGGCTCCGCCCATATCGTGAAGTTTCCTCATGAGGATGATCTGTAGAGCCAAGTAAATTAGAATGAAAATGCCAATGAGTAAAAGATACCAGCCAATGGACATTAAAGTTAGAAGGGTACAGAAGACTTACACTATGGTGGCAATGGTGGGATTAATGTTCATTTCCATTTCCAATGTCGAGTTTGGTTTTTGAATGACCTGTTTTACGATGCTTTGCAATACAGATAGGAGATTTTACTGAGCGTATGTTTCATCGGCAAGGTGTTGTTTAAGGCTTGGACCAATCGATTTGACTCCTACATGAAATCCATGTTCTGGACCGTATTTGAAAACATGATGGATTCGGGGCTGTGATTATATCCTAGCCACTGCATTCCGTTTTTTCTTCTTCGATTATTTTGGGTTGTGCACCGACTTTAATAAAGGTGTTCCTGTTCTTGAGTACAGCTTTCTGGCGATATGAAGGTGAGTTTCGGTCCGAGTCAGGTTTGACATAGGAGAATAAAAATGGAAATGTTAGGGACTTTGTTGATTTTTTCATAGTTATTTCAAAGTTGCTAATAAACCTTTTAGGATTCCTTGATTCATGGAAATCCTGAGTATCCAATTTAGAGCTGGTCTGTAATTCATTTAAACCCAAATTGAATCCAGTTGTTATATCATATGGTTTTTGATGCTGAAAAACCGGTGCAAATGTAGCCTGTAATTAAATATTCGAGATGTGGTTTAAGACCAAAAAACAATCAAAACAGTTCATTATGTCCGTCATGGTATGCTATGCTCAAGCTTGCCTTTCATTGCTCATACCTAGATGTCTCGCCAATCGAATCAAAAAAACAACTTGACCATCCTGTTTTGGAACCAACTGAGTCCCTGCCGATGAATTTCGGGATAATGCCAATTCATTGTATTTCTCAAAACCCCATTTGCTTTTCACCCTTGACCAACTGGAGTCCGATATTCCTCAAACCGGAGTTTAATTCTTCTGGACCATCAAAAGGTGTCAGCTCTAAATCGAACTTATGATTGTTTACTCCATCGTATATGACAAAATGGTCAAGCTTCGATTGGAAATAGGATGCCAGTTGTTCCAAGGACAACCTAATATATTCTTCTTTTGCCATTAACCGTTTCGATACTTCCCCTTCCATCTGTTGGATTGATGTAAGCTTTTAGGGTTTCTGGGGAAACAACTTCAAGGAAAAAACAATTATTGGATACGGTTTCCTTTTTCAACCTAAATCCAAAGACTTTTTTAAGTCATCGAGTAGCCAACTTTTTTATCGCCGTACATGAATTTTGTGCTTTTTGCAGTGAGGTTGACCAAACAGTGTCCAGATCGCTCCTTCCGTTCCTGAGGTTTTTAGCTTCCACCCCCAATAAATCTAATACGATTTCTGAAACAGGCATAGCTACATATTTGATATTAATCAACGAGGAGTCATTTTTTTTGATTTTTGACGAAGTATTTGTCCGAGTCGGATGAATCTTCCAGAATGTATTTGAAACTACGGTCTTCCCGATCCATTCCAGCGGTGAGGGCATAATACCTTTGGTTCTTTCCATCTGGAATGATTTGGGGAATTTGCCCAGAGGAAAAATACGTTTCAAGAATTGTATCAAGGTCTTTTGAATTACCCGTCCATAAAAGGTCACCTTTTTTGGACGGTAGGAAGGTGATTGATATGCTTTGGATGGAAAAAGACTTGAATAAGTTCCCTTTGATGTCATTGAAAAAGGTGAGGTTTAAATCTCTTTGATTTATGAAACTTTCAACTTTTTCAACGCTCTCATCACTAATGGCAAGGACCTGTAGCTTGTCCCTGTGCCGGTCTTGTATTTGTTCCAACTGGATACATGGACCGCACCATGTGGCCCAAAAATCAAGGATCAATAATTTATTGTCATCAATAGTTCCATTTTTGACTGGGACCAATTGAAATTTGGTCAATTCAACAGCATCACCGATCATTGCTTTGTTTGGTGCAGTTGTAGTTATTTCCTTGCATCCGTTTAGAAATACTAGTAATGGGAACAGGGGTGGAAAGCGGAGGATTCTCATGATGTTTTATAATTTTTGGGCTTGGCCATTTTCTTTCAATGATTTGAAATGAACATGGTTCCGTATATCCATAAACAAGGTTTATTCAACCATATGCTTTTGCAAAATTAGAAGATACTGGTCGTCGGAAAGCTATTAAAAGTTCAATAAGTTGCAGAATCTGTGCAAATAGTAGGGTTGTTGCAGATGAAGGTCACTGTCTCTTGTTCATTTCCACTTTACGGATTGTGACCGATGTATATGGCATTCTGAGTTTTTGGAGTATTCAATCCTTGTCCTGGGTTTTCCGAATGAAGATAAAAGGAAACTGTGCTTCAGGGCATGCTCGATATCAACCGCGGAAATTAGAGAATCAACTGGTTTGAAATCAATGGTAAAGTCGACACGCTTTGCGGTAAAAGTCCAATTAAAATAAGGTCCGGCCTCAAAGATCTTTTCTTTTGGTACTATTACTATGGGATTCTTGGTGAATACCAAGATGCGATACATGTCCTTGTCCCATATTTGACCGGGTATAAAATGATGTAGTTGGATAGCTAACTAAACTTGTTCTTTTTCTAGTTTGGTGGACTGTTTTTTGATCAGGAAACAAAGAAAAGTGGTTTTACGGCGAATTATTTAACATATGTTAATTAGGTTAAGGTGGTTTCATAGGTAGTTTTACAAAATAAAAAAAGGAAGGCATTTAAAGGTGCCATTGTATTCCCTGTATTGAATTTGATTAAAATGAGAATCATTCTTTGATATGGGAATCATTTATGCAGATCTTATGTTTTCATGAATGGACTTCGTAAACAAGTTGCTCATAATCAACTGAACGGAGCATGCTTCAGTCACGGAATGAATTCAAATATCAAGTAATGGTGGTTAAAAATAGGCTAGATAGGACCGAAGATAGGATTGTGTGCAACATTGATAGGAATACGTATGTCGAAACCATAAGCAGTTCTGGTTGTGCAAGTAAAAGTATAGGCTTCAATCAAGCATTGATTTTAATGACCATGGAAGGGGAACAGACCGTTAGAACCCATATCAATAAGACAAGGCTGGAACAAAATGAAATGGTTTTTCTGAACCAGGGCACTGACATTATTGGAGGGGAAATATGTATCGAAGGTGAATTCAATGCTGCCCTTATTGTGTTACATGAAAGTTATCTTCAAGAGTTCAAATTAAAGTATCGGGATTATATAACCGCATCCATCAATCAATTCGACCAAAGATTGACAAAAGTGACAACGCCAGCCAATGTGGTACCCTATGTTGATTTTTTGATAGCCTATTTTAAAGAAAACAATAAGGTTGCCAATCCCATAGTCCGGATAAAGGTGGAGGCCCTTTTACTTATGATGTTACTTTCGGATAACAGTCTTCCATTTCAAAAATTTCTTCTGACCATTGGGGAGCCTGAAAAAATCAATTTTAGGGCGAAGGTGGAGCAGACTATGTATGAGAACTTGACCATTCCGGAACGTGCTGAACTTGCCAATATGAGCTTATCTAGTTTTAAGCGAAGGTTCGTGGAAGTGTATAGGGAAACCCCTGGAAAATGGTTCAGAAGACAACGCTTGAAAAAGGCGGAGGAGCTCATCCATATGAGTGGCAAAAACATTTCTGAAGTGGCTCACGAATTGGGTTTTGAAAACATGTCACACTTTATTGGTGCATTTAAAAAGCAGTTTGGGCGAACGCCGAGCCAGTTCGAATTCCAGTCCAGTGCATCTTAAAGTAATGCATCAATTGAATCACATCCATTGAATCTGGTTTTTTGGAGTGGGAATCATTGCAGTTCATAGCGGGGGGATAGGATTGGAGGACATTCTTCCAGGACTGATATACCTCTCAATATATTTGTAAATGGTACTTTTCGATGCGTATCACCGTCCACATGAAACTAAATTATTCGGTAAGGTGGAACCACTGGAATTTTCATTGGTAAGGTGTTTTTGGTACTGATGGATGATCCGATCATCTCGAACATTCGGTTCCATTGAAAAACATTCCATTTTGAATTTCAAAATTTCGACCATTTGTGAACTTTCACCATCGATTTTCCTTTTGATACGCCAACTGTAACTATAAAATTTTAACTAGGGGGAAGGGTGTCAAAGATTGCAGCAACACCCAATCAATTTTCCAAGAAAAGTATCCTGGGATGATGGTATCCCCCTTACAGAAGACAACTGTATGTGATATTCAAATGAACCAGGTGTATTTCATCATTAATTCGATTATTGGAAATAAATCCCAGTTAATTTCGATGATTCAATGTTTAAACGAATCATTCTTATGAAAAAACTACTAATTATTGGAATAGTATTGCTGGCGTCCAGTAAAAATAATTTACTGGGTCAAAATCTGTCTTCCTCCATGACCTACTCAACCAACTATGGGGATAATGGTACAGATGACGCTGATGTGGTAACCGTTGATCTGGGAGGGAATACATACCTTGGTTGCCATTCTAACTCTGCTGATTTACCTGGTGCCACGCAATATCGATATTCACTGGCCGGAGATATGGATGCGTTTGTAGTAAAATTAAATAAAAAAGATAATGATATTGGGTATATAACACATCTAGGTGGGGAAAATTGGGATGCAGTCCAGGGGATCATTACAGATTCAATACGCAATATTTATGCAGTGGGTACTACCTACTCATCCGATTTTCCAATCCACAAAAGTGGTTTTCAATCGACTTTTGGCGGAAAAAGTGATGCGTTTGTTGTTAAACTCGACCCGCAGGGAAATGTAGTGTGGTCTACATTTCTTGGCGGAAGTGAAGATGAGGACGGTAGAGACATTGCTATGGATAAACATGGTAACATACATATTGTTGGCAGGACTGCATCCACAGATTTCCCAACCACAAATGAGGCCCTTCAGTCAAAATCCGGTGGCAAAATAGATGCTTTTGTTACAACCTTCGATAGTAACGGAAAAATACTGGCATCAACATACCTTGGTGGGTCAGGTGACGACATAGGTTTCTCGATAGCCTTGGACCGTATGGATCAACTCTATATCGCAGGTACGACCAACTCTCAAAACTTTCCTCTAAAAAATGCCATACAAACGGAAATCATGGGCGAAGATGATGCTTTTATTGCAGTGATCGATCAACCCAAATCAGTGATTAACTTCGCCAGCTATTTAGGAGGTGGAAGATCTGAAAGACTATATGGGATTGAAGTTGACTCTGCAGGAGATGTATTTATCATGGGATTTACCAACTCATCAGATTACCCGACCACCAAAAAGGCCTTCCAATTGGATTTTCGGGGAATTCGGGATGTCTTTGTTACAAGGTTGGATATACACAATCAAAAGTTGATTTATTCCACTTATTTAGGCGGGAACGGAGATGACAGGCCCAAGAACTTTCTGATCGATAAAAAAGGTAATGCTTGTATCATTGGATTTACAGATTCCAACGTTTTCCCATGGACCGAGAAAAGGACAACCTATTCCGGTGGTGAAGGTGATGCTTTTATTTCCATTATTGACCCAAGTGGGTCAACCCTCCGCTTTACCAATTTAATAGGCGGAAAAGGCGATGACTTTTTCGAAGGTCTAGCTGCCGGTCCAGATGGTTCCCTCACAATGTCGGGGGGCACGGATTCTGTTGATTTCCCGTTAATAGATCCAATTCAAGATTCAAATAAAGGCGGTAGGTTCGATATAATAGTCACCCGGATATCATTGGACAAAATCAAATTTTAGTCTAGAAAAACTTGACGGTGTCAAATGTTCTGTATGAACCGCTCGTAGCAGTCCAATACGTGTGAAAAAAGTATCTTTATGTCAATCAAAACCCCTAAAAAATATTGAAATCAATACTGGCAATAATTCTGATCATGAGTATAACGGCAATCAATGACACTCCCGTATACTCCGGGAATGTCATTGATTTAAGTACGCTTAAAATTGCCAGTCTGTTCAAGGGTACTACACGTCAATTTTTGGCAGAAAAACTGAATGCAAGGGATATTGATTCCATTGTCAGCAAGGAGAAAGCACTATGGCACGCCATACTGAAGTTTAAAACAACTGGGGATGTCGTTGACAATGTAGATATCTGGCTGGAATTCCGCTCAAACATCCATGCAGCAAATCTCTACATCAACGATAGCCTGTTTTTTAGAAATGGCACTGTTGACACCTTGTCGCTGATAAGCGATAGTGGTAAAAACTTGGTGAGAAAAAGAATTCCAAAAAGCTACCTGATCGATGGTGAAAACAAATTGGAAATTGAATTCACCAACTATAAAAGTAAATCAAATACTGTTATCCGTGATTTATCCATTGGCAATTTGGAAGCGTTTCAAAACCAGACAGCCATTATGACAACAGCTCCCATTTTGCTATTTGGGATATTTTCTTTTTTGGTTCTGATAAATCTTGTAATGTATTTTTCACTTGACAGGAAAAAGGTTTTTCTTCTTCTTGCTCTTTTGTTTTTGGTCAATAGTATTTTGGTCGCGTATGAAGTTTTGTATTGGAATGGATTTGTCCCTTCAGCCTCTTTAATAAATAGTTACACGATCAGGGGAGGTTTGGAATATGGTACCTATCTAATATTACTTTTCATTTTGATTATTGAATTTGAATTTGGAAGTAGAACCATTTTACTGGCTATACTGGCTTACCTCATTGTTTATACCATAACCATCACAACCAGCTTCAATGTCGCTATTGCCCTAAGCCTTCTTCCTTTTTTACTCGGTTTAAAGGCTTTATGGAACAAGGTCGAACACAGCATTGTTATTTCGGTCTCACTATTCATTTTGTTAACCTTTAACTATTTGGATGACTACAATATCATAGAAAATTATGATTTTGTGGAGAGCAATTTCATCATAACTTCCCTGGTCTACAAACTGGATGGTCTTGGATTGATCGTTTTTGCCCTGGTCATGATATTTATTTCGGCAAAAAGGATTTTAGCCAAGACAAAATCCCTTAATGAAGCAAATCTTAAATTGGAAAGACTGGAATATCAGTTTTTACAAAAGCTTATTTTACCCCATTTTATTGTGAATTCCTTAATGTCCTTACAGGAATTGATAGCTAATAAGCCAAATACCGCCAATAAAATGATTGAGGCATTATCAAAGGAGTTTCACCTACTTTCCACCATGAGCAAAAAGAAACTTGTTCCGATACACCAAGAAATTGAAATGTGCAATGCACATCTTAAAATTGTCAGTTTTCAACAGAAGGCCAAATATAAAATGAATGTAATCGGAATTTCAGGTGATGAGTTGGTCCCACCAACGATTATACATACCCTTGTGGAAAATGGAATTACACATGGCTATTCCGGTAATCAAAATGCCATTTTTGATTTAAGTAAAAAGGAAGTTCAAGGTACCATTATATATCGACTGTTCAACGATAGTGATAAAACAAAGTCAGATTTGGGACATTCCACGGGTCTGGGATTGAAATACATAGAGGCAAGATTGGAAGAATGCTATCCAGAAAGGTGGCAACTGCGATCAAGTAAAACCAGAAATGGGTGGGAATCCATTATTGAAATCAGGTCAGTTTTATGAAAGTTTTAATTGTAGAGGATGTCACCCTTGTGGCCGAGCGAATTTCCAGTTTGGCAAAAAGGTATCTCAGTGGCTGTAAGGTTAAAATAGCACATTCGTTGAAGGATGCGGAATATTGTATTGCCGAAGAGGCATATGATCTATTGTTCCTCGATCTTAACCTAAATGGAGATAATGGATTTGAACTACTGAAATCAATTACTTCCGAATCTTTTCAAACCATAATAATCACGGCAAACAGGGAGAAAGCCGCCACGGCTTTTGACTTTGGCGTTTTGGACTTTATGAGCAAACCTATTGTGGAAAATAGGTTCAAACTAGCTATTGACAGGTTTTTAAACGGTCAGGGAAATTATCGTGAAAAACTAAAATATCTTACTGTAAAATCCAGGGGAAAAATCACATTGATCAAGATTGAAAATATTGAATTCATTAAGGCGTCAGGAAACTATTCTGAAATACATACGGTTGACAAAGAGCGTTTTTTGCACGATAAGACCTTGGAAAAACTTACAAAAATACTCCCTGATGATTTTATTAGAATACACCGCTCATATATCGTTCAAAAATCGAAAATCAACAAAATTTTAAAACATGGTTGTGGAAAATATGGTCTGGGCCTTGTAAGTGGTGAAATTGTATCGTTGAGCCGTACGGCATATAAGAACATTTTTCATGATAATTAAACGCTACTATTAAAAACAGGAAAACAAATATAGCAAAGAACCAACCCTTGGAACTATCAAAATACCGAGCTGACTGGTTTTGCCCAGCATAGACAAAATATACAATTATCTATTCCCCTTATCAATTATTCTAGAAATCAAATCGTCCTTATACTTATTCCCAATTGGTATTATAAAATCATGTATTACAATCCTATTCCCTTCGATTCTTTCAATTTTTGAAATTGGGACCAAAAAAGATCTATGTACGCGATTAAAATTGAACGGTTCCAATTTTGCTTGCCAATTGGACAAACTATCAAGCACTAAGTAATTTTTCTTTGCTGTAATTATTTTCACATAATCCACCTCCGCTTTCACAAATAAAATGTCATCAATATTGAGATTGTGATAGACCTTATCTGCATAAATAAAAAGGCTTCTAACGGGTGCCACATCAATTACCTTTTTAATACTCATCGTCCGGTCTACAGCTTTTAAAAAACGTTCGTAGGAAAAAGGTTTTAGCAGATAATCTGAGGCCTGATAATCAAATGCCTCAACAGCGTAATTTTGAAAAGCCGTCGTGATAATTACTTTTGGAGGGGTATTCAACGTTCTTAAATATGATAACCCATTAAGACCAGGAAGCTGAATATCCAGAAACATGATATGTGCTTTAAGCATCAGATCCCGGGTAACATCCAAACCACTTTCAAATACACCAATGCATTCCAGAAATGGTGTTTTTTGAATATACCCTAGTAGCATGTCCTGCGCTTCCTTTTCATCCTCTATTATAAGGCACTTTGTCATAATGTTATGGTTAAATCCACAATGAAGTTATCCAAATTGTTTTGGATTATAAGGTTATGCCGATTAGGGTACAATGTTTCCAATCTTCTTTTGGCATTCGAAATACCTATCCCACTACTTTGCCATTGATGGTCCATACCTTCTGTATTAAAATCACCAAAAGGGTTAGAACAATAAAAATTGAATTGTTCTTGTTTCAAAGAAACTCTTATAATGATTTTATGGCCCTTGCCTCGTAAAGAACTGGAATACTTGAATGCGTTCTCTACAAAGGGTATCATCAAAAGCGGTGCAATTGGCTTGCCACTATCCTCTACATCAAAGGTCATAACGGCTTCCAACTTATCAGCCATCCGTACCGATTGCAATGAAACATAGTCTTTCATATGATCGATTTCATTTTTAAGGGGCACATAATCCTCTCTCCCGGCCAGCAATATATACCTAAAATTATCCGACAATTTCATGATCAAATCCGGCGTTCTATCATCCTTTTTCAATGAATTGGAATAAATGGCGTTCAACGTATTGAAGAGAAAATGGGGGTTGATCTGAGTCTTTAAACCTCTTAGTTCGGCCATTTTTTTCTCTCGATTGGCTACTTCCAACGCTCGCTGTTTTATATAAATTTCCTTGATGGAAAAAAGGGCATAAGCAAACAGGAAAAGCAATCCATAGGTAGAAGCGTAACTAAAACTATATATGATGAATGCTTCCCCATGTGTTCCATGAAACAACCAATCATGAATCTTGAAATTCGCATACGCAAATAAACATAATGACGCAACCAATAATAGCATTTGTGAAGGCCCCCTCTTTGATGGTAAGAAAACCAAATAGGAAACATAAAATACCGCCATTCCAAAGAAAAGGTCGTTCAACTGGCTGTACACATTAAAAGGGTAATTGCTGGGCCCTAGTGATTTTAATATGGGAAATACGAAATAAATCGACCAAAACAGCGCATGAACCAAAGATTCATTCTTGATCAACCTGATCAATATGCCACCTTGTTCCTTGCTTTTACCCATTTGTAACATATTACTCAATTGGAGCTTCATTATAGTTCCTGTCCTTTCTGTTTCTGTTCTTCTGGTTGTTTTCAAACAGCTTGTAATTGGCACTGATCAGAAAATTCCTGGTCTGCATTTGGATGTTCCAAGTTGTTTTTTGCGACAGATTGGATGTTTGGCTATAACGCTCCAAAATGTTTTGATTAAAGATATCCACAGCCCTTAAATTTAAGGATAAGCGATTTTGCAACAATCTAGCTCTTGCCGCTATATCAAATCTGCTCCTGGATTGTATGTAATTAAAGGGGTTTTGTTGTTTCGGATTATGGAAATAGGTAATATCCAAAGTAATTTTTTTTGACAAGTTCATGGTGTTCTTCAGCTGAAATCTTGTAGCAAAGGTTCTATCCCAGGTTACTGATTCCGATTGATCAATATGGGTGATATAATGGTTGAAACTCACCCTTGTGTCCCAAAATGAAAAGCACTTAAAATCAATAAAAGCTTCCAGACCGTAGGAATTAAAGGCTCCCGAGTTTTCATATCGAAAAACCTGTTGGTCCACCGTGGATTGTTCCGTCCAAAGAATGACATCTTGTCTTTTCCTGTTAAATGCGGTCAGTCCCCATCCCATATTTTCCAACCTTTTTAGATAATTGAATTCAATATTATGACTGTATTCCGGGGTGATATTCGGGTTAAACTCCCAAACATATAAAGGGTTAACTATCTGAAAAGCATTAATGTGATGGAAATTAGGTCTTGAAATACGTTTGTTATACCCCATCGATAAACTTCCATTTCTGAGAGAATACGAAAGGTGTACTGAAGGAAAGATATTCGAATAATCCCGGTTTACGACAAAGTTTTTTTCGGCATTGATGGATTCAGACTTAAATTGCTCCCAGCGTAAACCAGTCTGAAGTTGAAATTTCCCCAAACCCATTCTCAAAGAACTGTAAATACCCCATAAGGTTTCATCGTAAGTAAAGCGGTCTGGTATTGTTTCAGGTGCCTGCAATCTTTTACTATCAAGATTTTGGGTATTTCTGCTAAAACCTGTTTCCATGGATAATTTATCACTTATGGTCAGGTTATGGTCCATGGCCAAGGATTGCAACACAAAATTTTCGGTCAATGACTGCTCTTTCACCAAAACGCCATCCTCAAAATCGGCCAGGGGGTAATCGTTATTGCTTGAGTTGATATTGTAATCGACTTCCACAAAATGATCTTCTCGGTCAAAGTTCAAGCGATAGTTGGCATTTAGGATATTGATATAGTGAAAATGGTCACTTACACGCAAAAATTCAAAATCATCCCTATCCGTGACCCCTGTATATAAAGACTCATTGAAATAATTATGGGAATCGTCAGTGTGGTCGATGGTAAAGGAAAACTCATGCCTATCCTTCAAAAAGGCGTCAAATCCACCACTTATTCTATAAATATCCCCGTCGAATATATTCGGTGTAAAAATGGTTTCCTTGTTGTCATTACTAAAATTTCGATCTATAGTTTGGTTATTGATGGTTCTTAGATTGGACCTAGAAGCGTTAAGCCTAAAATTTATAAAGGATAGATTGTAATTTGCATCCATTCCGAAGGAGTACCTTCGTGTACCCGTTGTTGCATTTGGATTGAAGTTAAGTCCCTGGTCCATTTTCTCTTTGAGTATGATATTAATAAGACCCGAAAGACCATCAGCTCTATATTTTGATGACGGGGCCGTAATGATCTCCACACGATCGATCTGCGATGCAGGAATCTGTTGTAAAAGTTCCGTCGCCAATTGGGGCGTCAATTTTCCATTCACCAAAATCCGTATATTATCGCTGCCCCTGAGAGCAACGGTTCCATTGGCCATGTCCACCTGTACCTCAGGAATCTGATCAAACGACTCCAAGGCATTTACACCGGCCTGTTGAAGATCACTGCCGAGATTGATGATTTTTCGATCCAGTTTTTGTTGGGTAGTGGTCCGCTCCGTTTTTAGGACCACTTCATCAAGGGCTTCCACCTGAGGGTTTAATCCAATTCGGAGCTTTGTGTTAAAATCAATGTCGCTTGATGGAATGATAGCCATGATAAATCCCAATGAGCTTATTTCTAAATGGCTGAAAATAGTAGGAGTCCTTATTTCAAACTCCCCATTGTCATTTGTTACTCTCCCTTCAATCAATTTATCGCCATTGAAAATCACGACAGTAGCAAATGGCAAAGATTCTTGGCTCTGGTTATTATGAACCATTCCTTTTAATCGTTGTTCTTGAGCTGTTCCCAATTGACTGGACGTAAAAAGAAGGAAAAGCAAAAAATGTTTTGGATTCATTTATACATCTTTTTAAAATTTTGGTCAAAGATGAATTCTGATCCTGCTCAATTGAATTTTCATCTGTGAACCTAGCATATTGCTCTGTGAACAAAACTGGTATAAGGGAATACTTGTTGGGAAAAGCATGAATCGAAGTAGCTCATTGAATTCAATAAACAGAAAAAAACCAAAAGCAAGCAGAACGCAGTCAAGTGCTGCAAGCGTTCCAATGTTTTTCGATCAGATCTTCATTTATAAACCATTGTTGTTCGCGTTTAATGCAATGTGGACTCAGAAAATGTTGGTGGACTTAAAAGAGAATATTTAGGACTTTTTCTTCTTTTATTTTAGCAAAGGGTAGTATAGATTTAATCGGGAGAACCGCGTTATGTCAGTTCAGTGCATCGAATCACGTATTGTTTTAAAGATAAATAATGGTTCGGTTTTGCTTTTTAATTCAAAAATGTTCCTATGAAAGATGATGGGGTGATAACCAATTATCTCCTTGGTTTCAATCATGAGGAGACCATGGTGGAATCCTTTGGTCTTTTGGATGACACCTATGAATTTAGCAGTCCGGGCGTTTATTTGGGTTCAAAAAGAGATTTTATACACTGGATGTCGGTGGCTTCAAAACTTTTATATCGTTTGGAGTTGCTCGAGGTAGTAGAGGGGAAGGGCTTGACTGTCGCTTTGTATGTGGTCATGTTTGAGCATCCCTTATATAAGTCCATGTTGGTCACCGAATGGTTTGTATTGGCCGATGGAAAAATAATGTCATCCCGCCTACTATATGATCGGAGCACGATGGATAGGTTTTGATGAGAACGAGTCCTTGTCTGCCTCGCCTTCTTGGAGGGGCAGTATGAATGTGAACAATGTGAAGGTTGTTGATGATCAAGTCGAATCAATAGGTAAGTTTATGGTCTACATAGGATAACATTAGACGATGACCAAATACATTGATTTTTTCCAATTTGGAAGTATATGGATGTGTCTTAATGTTTATATAAACAGGTTGTAGCCAATTAAACCTACTAAAGGAAAAAATGAAATATGGAATCAATAAATGTTAATGACAAATTTGACCTAATAAATGACTTATGGAAGCCCAGAGTCATTGCAGAATTGAACGGACAACAAGTTAAAATATCGAAAGTAAAAGGTGAATTTGTTTGGCATGACCACAAAGATGAAGACGAACTTTTTTATATCCTAAAAGGAAAAATGATTATGGAATTCAGAGATAAGAAAGTTGAAGTAAATGAAGGGAAAATGATTGTTGTACCAAAAGGAGTTGAGCATAGACCAATAGCTGAAGAAGAAGTTTGGATGATGTTATTTGAACCTCAGAACATTAAGTATACAGGAGATGTGAAATCTGATTTGACAATTGATAATTACGAAAAAATATAAAACTGGCTACAACATCACCTATACGCAATGCCCTTCGGGACACTACGCATAGCCAACCGTTATGGTGAATTTTAAACAGACAGATGGCGGATAAAATTGAAGTTCAATTAAGTAAGACTAAAATTCTTCTTCTTTTAATCGGAGCGATTGCTTTTGTGGTTCTTGGAATCCTTTTCATAATAAATCCGGAACCATTTGAAAGTTCACGTTTCAACAATCCTGAAATGATAAGAATAGCAGGAATTGCCTCAGTTGTGTTTTTTGGGCTTTGTGTTTTATTTATCGCTAAAAAGCTTTTTGACAAAAAAGTTGGGCTAACCATTGATCAATATGGAATAACCGACAATTCGAATGCAACAAGTGTAGGACTTATAGCATGGGATGACATTACCGATATTATGGCAGTTCAGGTGGCTTCAACAAAGATTTTGTTGCTTAAGACCGACAAACCTGACAAATACATTGAACAAGTTAAAAACGGAATTTCCAAAAGGGCGATGAAAGCGAATCATGAAATATACGGCTCGCCATTAACGATAATTTCAAGCTCGCTGAAAATCAAATATGACGACTTGGAGAAGCTGATTATAGATGAATTTGAGAAGCGAAAAAAGAATTAAACGATACCTCGTAAAGGTACATAGTGCATACCCTACGGGATACGCATCATTTTCTGACCGTGACTATTAAATGGACTATGGGATGTTTTTAAAATTGCTGTAGCCATATGGGTTGGGTAGAGGTTGCGAAACAAGGTGTTTGGTTGCGAATGGCACCGTTTTGACCTGATGGCATTGGCTGCTGTTTTTTACTTCTTTCTTTAGGGAAAAGCGACAGTGGAAGGATGGACTGAAAAAGAGATACAAGCTGCCTTTTGATGTTTTTATTTTTTAACGTGGTAGTCGTTGTCAGGATGTTTTTGGGCGGAAATTGGAGAAAATTTGATTTTTTAAGTAAGCAGTTTGAACCATATGTCGTGTATGTAACCATAGTTATTTGTTCTTACATGTTAGACCATGGCAAAATTTGGTTGTGAGGACCGGTAATCATGGGAATCTTTTAAAGGATGACTTGTTTGTCCTTATCATGGATACACTGCATGAACAAGAGATAATTTTTTATTTGGTTGATAAAAATCTCATCTTGATTTCCATATTTCGGTCCTTTTCTTTAAAAAATTTCCTGAAAGGCCTTTCCATCTCCATAGAATGGATGGAAGGGACAGATGGACATGTCAAATGATAGTAAACTTAACCTTTAAATAATTATATATGATAATATTTGGATTGCGTAGCAGTAAAATCGGTGGTTTTCCTTTGCAAGGTGTGAATTGTGATTATTGTAATACAAAAACAGGGCAAAGCCTATTGGTTTTCGGTAAGTATGCCCACATTTTTTGGATACCGCTCTTTCCTATCGGGAAAAGGGTGTTTTCTGAATGTATGCATTGTAAGAAAACATCAAACCGAAAGGAATTTACTGCTGCGCAGGAGCAGGGATATCAGGAACATAAGCATCAGGCCAAGACTCCTTTATGGCATTGGGCTTGGATTATTGTTTTTTTAATTGCCGTAATTGCTATTGTTGGTTTGGGTATAATCCGAGGGGCAGCTATTGAAAACTAATTTTATGAACCCAAAAAGGATGGTATGTATCGCCGTGTCCATGTGCTTGTTCCCATCTTGCCAATTTAATGGTTCGATTGAAAAAGATCTTTTGACGGGGATAGTTTCGAAAGGAAGGGGTATTTCCTGCGAAGAAGTATATGTTTCCAATGGTCAGTTGCGGAAACAGGACAAAGACTTCACCTATGGAGAGGTATTGAATCTAAATTTTGCTGGGGTCGAAGGATTGGAGAGATCAGAGGGAAGGATGTATCCGGGTATGGAGCTTTTAATTGTGGATGGGAATAGGGATACGGTACTCTATCATCCCGATCTTTATGATGATCGGGTTGATGGATTTTCCCAATCAACCACGACCCTACAGGCAAGGATAGTTTTGGCCGATCCGATACAATCTGACATCGAGTATAGGGGAACGGCCAGGATTTGGGACAAAAAGGGTGATGGCTCCTTCGAGGTGGCCCTTCCCATAAAAGTTGGCCGGGATGGGCATATCAGAACCCAAGTGTCCGAACTGACTTTTGGTGAAATATATTTATTTTCAAGAACCTCCAGAACAGTATTGATCAATGGACAGGTCCCTTCCCAGGAGGATTTCTACTTCATTATAGAAGGTTTGGAGGGGTTTGTGGATGAAAACAACAGTTCGCGTGTCCAACTGAATCTGGTCGCAAAGGATGCAGAGGACAACATATTGGCAAGTAGTTCGCAAATGCTGACGATCGCTGCCGATGAGCTGCACGAACAGTTGGCCCCGTTTTTCAATCTCCCGGCCAGTGGGTTTGAGAATCCGGTCCGTTGTGAAATGGTCCTATTGGACCTTAAGGGTGGGGGAAAATTGAAAACGGAAGCTTATGTGGAGGTCATCAAGTAATCCCATTAAGGCCCACATACCGATGACAAAATACATTTTTTAGACCATTTTTAATTATTTTTAAAGACAACAATGAATTTGAGCGATAAAAAATTCGTGACCACTGGAAACAAGGATGGATTGTCATCAGATCAAACCATCTTTCATTACTTTCAAAATGGATCGGCCATTTCAGGAAATTACTCAGGTGGGGCCATACAAAAGGGATATGTGGTCGGAAAACAGGTTGAGGAATCAAAAATTGATCTTCTGTTTCAATGCTTGACCACCGAGGGAGAGCTCAAGGCCGGAGCGTCCAAAGGAACGATTTCTGAAACAGCGGATGGAAGATTATAAATGAAATTCGACTGGAATTGGTTGAATGGCGATTTGTCGGGTGGAATATCGGAATATATAGAGATAGGATGAGGTCGGTTTCCAAGGTTTGAGTCGTGTGCCAGAGGTGGATAAAGACCTATTGGGCAGCACTATCAATTTTCTGCTTTTTGAATGGATGACCGCATTGGACTTTCCACAGTTACCCAGGGAATTTCGAGAACTGAAAAACAATAATGTGGATGCACTGCTGTTAAGTGGTACCATGGATGGACGTACTTATCTTGAAAGTGGTAAGGCGATTGCCAAAAAATTCAAGAAGGGCAGGCACGTAATTATCGAAAACGGGGGGGGCATGACATATACATGCAATCAGCTGTTATCGGAGATTTGATTCTGGATTTTTTCAAGGGAAGGGAGATACATCTTGATCGAATTGTCCTTGACCCAATTCCATTTAATTGAGATATTGTATCCCCAAAGAGAAATGGTTCCTTGGTTTTCCAAAATTGGATAGCTCCAGAGGGAATGGACTTTCACTTCGGGAATTGGCAGCAGATCGGTGTGCGGTGGGTTGTAATTTATTTTTCGCTTTGATGTAATAGTGAAAAAACCTTTAACTGCCCACAAAAAAACTCTTGGTCAATACTGGTTCAAAGGAGAAGGATGCATACCATACATTATATGGTTTCGAGTCACCTATTTTTTTCTGGCCCTTTATACCATAAAAAGCTCATGTGATGCGCAATACCCTCGTTTCCGCTTGTATTTCTGACTTTGAGATCCTTTGTTGGCAATGATGGATTCAATGGATGGTCTAGTGTTGCATGGGAACTTTGACCGGGGATTCGCTTTCGTTTTTAATATACCATTTGTTGCCATATACATCTTCATAGTAAATTCGGTAGCCAAGGAGGGTATCTTGAATTGTTTTCATAAAGCTGGCGTCTGAATCGTCGTCTTGAAAAATTACATGGATCAAGGTTTTACTGCTATTGGCAGGAAGCAGCATGCCTTTTCTAAATGTGGAAGTCAAACTTTTCAGTTTTTTGTTCTTGATCAACCTTCGAAAAAGTTGGTCCGAATTCTTAAATGTCAAGGTGTCCTTGCCTGATGGGGCAAGAATTTCAAAGAAAACTTCTTGTATAAAGGCAGGGCCTACTCCTTGGTTGGCTATTACATAATCAAAAGTGCCATCCCCCGGATAGTTCACCCATTGCGCCAGATAGGGAAGGCTGGATGCCATTTGTTGTTGGCGGATCAATTTATTTTCCTCTCTGCCGAGATAAGATTGATATACAACTGTGAAAAAGGACAAAAAACTAATCAGCAATGCTGTTTTTGATAAAATTTTGTTCAAAGTGCCTGCTAAAAAGGGAGCCTTATTAGAGAATTTAGGTTTCATTTATTGGATATAAAGGTGTTTGGTGTTTTTTGATAAGCATATTGTTTCCTGGCAATATGGTCAGTATGTCAATTTCAAGTTCACTTTGAAAACCCTTTGTTCGGTATCCCGATTTCTCCACATTACCTTCTAATTGCATTCCCATGGAACCAACTATACCTTTGTCTGATGCCTTAGCGGTTTGGTCCATTTGATTATTTAGTTCCATATGTTACTCGTAATTACCAGAAAACGGCACAGTGTATTTACACGCATGCTGTTTATTGATGGACTAAAGGGAATAAAATTTACTTGTACAATTTAGTTTTTTGCACGTCAGTTGCCTGTGAGATGGCACCGTCGATGGCGTTGGTGAGATTATCGTAGTTAGGGGGTGTTTTCCATTTGCCCTTTATTTTTTTGAGCCCCACTGAAGTGTCCCTGTACAATAGTGAATTGTCATCCAGGTCCACTATTTCGTAGGTGATGTAGCAGCTGCCATCCTTGCCGGTTTCTATCATACCATAATCGCTTACCGATAGCCCGTATCTGACACTGACGATCAAGAGCTCATCGATACCTTGTTCTTTTAATGATCGAAGGTCATACCTATGGTACTCTTTGTATTTGGAATCTGATTTCCCAAACTTATCGAGTTTTTCGTAATCCAATGAATGGTCCAATGCTATTATTTGTTTTTTCCTGTTCAAAAATGCGTTTTGGAAAGTGTTTTTTATCTTTTGGGTTGGATTTATCTTTTGATCGACCACTTTCAAGGGTTCCTTGAAGCGATTTTCAGAAGTCAAGGCCATATCCAGTAATCCCTGTGAGCCATTTTTGAAGACACCGATGGAATCGATATCATAAATGATCCCGACCTTTTTACCGTTGTTGAAATAGTTACTGGTCAATGGTTTTTGAAAACCACAGCTACCTAGAGTGATTAATGCGGCCAGTAAGCCGATTGAATTGATGATTTTTTTCATTTAATGGATTTATTTTAAGAGTTTACAGGTTTATGAATGGATTGGACAGTATGCATATGTGTTTTATGAGTTATACTTTCCAATTTCCATGGTCTTATGAAAAAATGTCCCCTTGGATGGTTAGTAAATCCATAGGGACCTAATATAAATATGAGATTGGGCACAATATAGTCCTAACAGGTAGTTTCGTACAATCGAAAAGGGTCAATAAATTCTCTTTTTGGACCATTTGTTAGTACGTTACCCTTTGGGATAGGTAAGCATAAGACCATGCTTTGCCCATGGAATCCTATAATAGGTATGTTGTGTTTATGTGTTTTTAAGATGATATGTTGGTGATTGCCATTTGATAAGCGTTTGCAAAGGATGCTACGGATGTTGCAATGTCCGATTCCGTTGTTGCCCATGAACATATGCTCACCCGGATGACCTTTTTGCCGAACCAATGGGAGCCACCTACCCAGCATTCCCTGAGTTCTTGAATATTTGTCATGACCTTGTCCGTCAGCACATCATTGTCACATTGTACAAGGACTTGGTTGAAGACGATCTCATTTACTACGCGAAAGCCTTTCACGTTTTTGATTTCATTTGCAAACTGTTTGGCCCTTAGGTGCATGTTGAGCACCATTTCATCAACCCCCGCTGTCCCAAGGTACTTAAGAATGGCCCATAGTTCGATAACCCTGGACCTTTTGGACATTTCAGGGGTATGGAACATCCCGTCCCTTTGGTCACTCTCAATCAGATAGGACGCTGACATATGTAGGGCAGAGGTAAGGGCTTCGCTATCCGAACAGAGCACAATCCCTGAATCATAGGGCGTGTTGAGTGTTTTGTGACCGTCCACTGCCCAGGAATTGGCCAAATGCATCCCTTTGGTCAGGTGTTTCAATTGATCGACCGCAGCCGCCCAAAGTCCGAAGGCTCCATCGATATGTACCCATGAACCCGCCTTATTTGCTTTCTCACATATTGTTTGGAGATCATCGAAAGCTCCACTGTTGACGTTGCCGGCCTGAAGGATTACAATGGTGTTGTTGTCCAGCACAGGTAGTTCTTCCGATAGTATTCGACCTTGATCGTCCACTGGGACCCATTCAATATGTTGTTGACCCAGTCCAAGTATACTAAGGGCCTTCAATACGGTGGAATGGGCATGCTGTCCGGTAACTATCCTTATTTTGGGAGCTCCCCATAATCCTTGTTGGTGAATATCCCAATTGCTGTTTTTCAGTATTCTATATCTGGCAGCTGCGAGACCGCATAGATTGGCAATGGATGTTCCACTGACAAATCCTGCCACGGTTTTCTGGGGAAGCCCCAACAGGTCCAACAACCAGTTTTCAACGACCGACTCAAGTTTTCCAGCCAACGGGGACATAACGTACATGGCCGAAGCCTGGTCCCAAAAGGTGGCCATTGTCTTGGCGGCAAGGCCAATGGGTACAGCGCTTCCACAAACGAATCCAAAATAGCGACCTCCCATAGTGACGGTGGTTGCAGGACTTCCCAATTTGTGCAGTTGTTCGAGAATTTCTTCGGGATGGGAGGATTCCCTTGGAATCGGTTCATCAAAAAGTTCCAAGTTATCCAATGCCTTTTCGGTGGGATAGACTTCCCGGTCAAAAATTGAATCAAGGTAATCAGATGCAAATTGGTGTGCCCGATCAAAGAGCTTACGGTTACTGAGCTCTGCGAACATCGTTTTTTGTAAGTGGTGTTTCATATCTTAAAGGGTCAAATGTTTAGAGGTATCGATTAATTTGTTCGCATTGTTCGATCATCCAAGTTTGTAGACCGTCCGATTATTGCAATCGGGGCAGCCATAACCCGACGGTGGCGGCAAAAATTCCAACTAAGGTTATTGCGGTTATTCCAAACATAAACAGTGCAAAAGGGATTTTTATCCAAGATGGTTTTCGGCTTTCGGCCAAAAAATAGATTTCAGCAATTAAAAGCGGACCAATATACTGGCCGAAGCCCAATCCAGTCAAAAAGGGGCCGCTAAAGCTTTCCATGTCAAACCATACCGGGTTGCCATCGTTGACCAGAAGCCAGAACATCAGGCCAATCCTAAAGAACCATACCCCGCTCATGACAAGAAAGAGACGAATGGACCATTTGCGATGCGCATTGAAATCTTTTTCGATGGCCTTGTTCCAGGTGAATGACGCAAATAGGATAATGAGGATCGCATTTAGGCTCATACTGATATCCCCAAGCATTCCGCTAATGGTGCCCTTATACAGGACAATGAAAATACCATTGACACCCAGTAACAAGCCCGAAATGACATAGGTTCTACCGTTCCAGCGATGAAACCTGCCCCATTTTTTTCTGATATGATCTATGAATTGGAAAGGCCCCCCAACCAAGATGATCACTGCCAAGATCATATGCATGACCATGGCCACATTGTTCATGGGGTCGCCAGTTTCATGCCCGTGGGGCATGGTCTCATTCCATTTTTCCCAATTCCCGAACAATCCCGAGGGGCCATAATAGAAGATGATGTAGAATGCAAATATCCAAGTACCGAGTGCGGCTGTAATAAACCAAGCCTGTACTGATCTCTTGACTAATTTGTTGGGGTCCATATGCATAGTTTGACCATGGGTCTCATCGGATTTTAAAACTTCTCCATTATTGACTGACCAACCATGGGTTTTGCTTTATTGTTGTTTCCATACAGGCGGATAGTCCGCTCTGTATTCCTGCCACATATTTTTGGTGAACAAAGTGGTTTGTTGTGCATCGGCAGCTCCATCGGTCAAATCCCACCATCTGTCCATGTAGTCAAATAACGCTGGATGGTTCCAATCCTCTTTTAATCCCATGATGTGTGCGGCCAATACAAATCCGCTATTGGCCACTCCGTTGATGTGTCTGTACGGTGCATCCCAATTCAGTGCATCCCTGGTTGGTTGGGTCGCATGTCGTATGCCCCATTCCGGTAATCCCAGTTCCAGTTCAGAGTATGGCAATGGATTTGTTATTCTGGAATCCGGGTTCCACGCGTTGCTGTTTGTGATGTCTATCTCTGTTTGGGTCACATAGAAAGTTTGGGCGTCCTCTTGAAACAAAGTAGTCCAATCGCCCACTTCCATCATGTGTTGGTCACCCAATAACATTCCTGCAAAAAGTATAGGGAATTTACGTCCCATTTGAAACCCTCCATTCGGTGGCCAACTACCGCCGTTGTCAGAGATTCCGGTAAGGTCGATACCCAACTGGATGAACCGGTGCAATAGTACATCCTTTGAAGGGCTGCCCGGCAAAGCGGAGAAATCCAACTGCAGCAGTAGGGCCAGGTCACCGATGTCCTTTGCCATTTCACGCCCATAATCCGGCATGTTCTCGCTTGGGTGCAAGTACGAGCCAAAGGATTCGTTCACATGGTCCAGCCAAACCCGTTGGAATTTTCTTTCCATTGCGGATACATCCGGAATACCGGCAATATTGGCCGGGCTCAGGTTGCTCAGAAATTGGGTCTGTACATTGTTGGTTGTGCGGGAGGATTGGGTAGATTTGTCATTGCCGCAGTAGGGAGGCCTGAAGCTTCCTTCGGGCGGGGTCTCGCTCAAACAGGTCAATATGGCCGCCGATCGTAGAACTGGTCTAGGGGTGTTCGTCCCGGCGTTGAAGTTGGGACAGCCCGGCTCCTTGTCCGTTTCAGAGTTGTAAAGCCAGCTTACCGTTGAAACAAGGGATTCATTGGTGTTGAGTGTCAAGGGATTATCGATTGAAATCTTCCCATTGTTTTTTAAATTCACATTCAGTGATGGGTCATACGAATCCAGTGTTCCGTCATACCCTTGCCTATTACCGGTTCCCGGGTTGACCATGGAACCATCCTGGTGCTCGGATGGCGTGAAACCTTCGGCGTGCAGGTTGTTGGTAATCCGTATGATTTTTACCTGGCCCAAAACCCAATGGTCTCCATTGACGAATTGGCCGTGTTGGGGCTCTTCTTCAAAAATCCAAGTGATTCCATACTGAGTGATACTGAAATTGTCGATTCCGACCTCCTCTTCCGGCGGATCATTTTCTTTGATGATATTATCGGTGAGATTATCATTTTCACAACTGATGAATAGTAGCACTGTGGTGAGTACATAAAGTAGGTTTTGTGTTTCCATGATTAAATGGACTTGGATGTTATTATATGTATTTAGTGGTAAAGGGTCTCGTGGAATTCACTTTTTGGGGTCACGGAATGCCCGAAGTACCGAATTGTTTTAATTCATTAGTTTCCATAATTGCTTTTTAGCAAAAAGCTATGTTCATCTTGGGTCTCCAAGATTTCCTTCACGGCCATTTTTTTATCCTTGGATGTGTTGTAATAGGACTCTGCTATCTTGAATCCCAAGTAGTAGCCCAAATCAGCGGGTCGATCGGAATTGTAATCGTAAAACCAATCCGTTTCTTCAAACCCTTTATTTGCTTTGATATCAGCTTGAAATTCAGCCCAAAGTTCCTTCTCATGTTCCTCCCCATATTCAAAAATGGCCTGGCTCAAGGTAAGTTTGCCAAGAATCAGTGATCCTATAAAATCAGCGGAGCCCTCTGTGATTGCCTGTGACAAAAGCGAGGAATTTTCATTGTCCCCAAGAGGTTGATGGGTATGGACAAGTTCATGGGCCACCAATGCGGTGATGTCTCCGGTCATGTTTTCGAAAACTTTTTTAAAAAATCCATGGATGTTCGAAATATCGACGGCATCTGGATTGACCGCTACGATTTCAGTGCCCAAAAGGATGAGTCGGTCTTCCGTGGTTCCTCCTGTCTGCAATGGGGATATCGCAAAGCATATGTCCGGTGGACGAAATCCATCATACAATTTGGACATAGTTTCGTAAATCCCATCAATGGCATTTTTTTTATCCTTCACCGCAAGGGTCAACGGTCGTACCGTTTTCCAAAAATTTGGTACGGATCTTATCCAGCCCACATAATCTTCAGCTGTAAAATCCCTAAGTCCCAAGAATTTTTTGAATTCAGGGGAGGCCTTGTCAATATACATTCGCTGAATCGTTTGAACGCTGTCTTTTGAATTTTCAAGAGCATCGAACGCCATCCAAAAGTTGTCCAAGTCGGAAGTGATGATATTGTATTCAAAGTGATTTTCTTTGATTTTTTCTTCCTTGCAAGAAATGCTTGTGGCCAGCAAGAAAAGTGAAAAAAGCAATGTAATCTTACCCTTGCGAAGGGTTATTGATTCTAAAATCATAAGCTTGTGTTTGAATTAAATGTGGTTATTTGTAATATGTATTTTGATTTGTTTGAGTATTCATTTTGATGGGGTTCCTTGCTTATTCAATAAGGCATCATTTTACTTACAAAGGTGTTCGCTGCAAATGGTTTTTGTGTGCCAGCCAACATTTATCTAGCATGTCGAACGCTGCGATTGGACTTCGTTTTCACATGTTGATAAACGTTTTGCTGATACTGATACGGAGCCATGTCAGGATATTGAAAAAGATTCATCATCTTTTATGGATTAGATGGTTCATTATATTATGATTGTCTATGGTATCAACTTAAAACTTGATGTTTTCCTTTGTTCCGAATGTCAACAGCCAAATGCACATGCCTATTTCCCCGATGGCGGCGGGGAGTATAAGAAGGTTGGTGTCCACGAAATCGTAATAATTCTGGAACAGGGTTCCCCCGATGATATCCAATACATAGGTGATGCACCCCAACATGAGGGCCACGCCCAGAAATTTAGGAAGAAAACCGGACTTAAAGGCCAATAGCCCAAAAGGGAACAGCCAAAGGCCCCAATAGGTCTGACAAAGGAAGAAACCATTGTACAGGCTTTCAAAAGAACCCAGTACGCGAAGATCCATTGCTGCCTGTTGGGCGCTATCCAAGGCCGCATAATCCTTGAAGAGTGAGATTAGTTCATACTGGTCCAAGAGAATGGTGAAGGAAATCGGGACGCTGACAAGGGCGAATACCACCATGAGCATCGCATAGTGCTTGTTGATGTGCCCCAGTAGCTTATGCAGTGTCAGTGGAAGGAGTATAAAACTGATATGTACGGCGACCCCTGCCAATATGTACAGCCTAAAGGGCATTTCGTTGTCCAAGAAGTTTTCCATGGTGGCCTGTGGATCGTCCCAGGCCGCTATCTTACCGGGAAGGTATTGCATGTAATAGATGCTCAATAGTACATTGAACAAATAATAGAGACCGGCCAACCG
>NZ_QXFH01000067.1 GCF_003581615.1 Flagellimonas lutimaris | reverse complement strand
CGGTTGGCCGGTCTCTATTATTTGTTCAATGTACTATTGAGCATCTATTACATGCAATACCTTCCCGGTAAGATAGCGGCCTGGGACGATCCACAGGCCACCATGGAAAACTTCTTGGACAACGAAATGCCCTTTAGGCTGTACATATTGGCAGGGGTCGCCGTACATATCAGTTTTATACTCCTTCCACTGACACTGCATAAGCTACTGGGGCACATCAACAAGCACTATGCGATGCTCATGGTGGTATTCGCCCTTGTCAGCGTCCCGATTTCCTTCACCATTCTCTTGGACCAGTATGAACTAATCTCACTCTTCAAGGATTATGCGGCCTTGGATAGCGCCCAACAGGCAGCAATGGATCTTCGCGTACTGGGTTCTTTTGAAAGCCTGTACAATGGTTTCTTCCTTTGTCAGACCTATTGGGGCCTTTGGCTGTTCCCTTTTGGGCTATTGGCCTTTAAGTCCGGTTTTCTTCCTAAATTTCTGGGCGTGGCCCTCATGTTGGGGTGCATCACCTATGTATTGGATATCATCGGGGGAACCCTGTTCCAGAATTATTACGATTTCGTGGACACCAACCTTCTTATACTCCCCGCCGCCATCGGGGAAATAGGCATGTGCATTTGGCTGTTGACATTCGGAACAAAGGAAAACATCAAGTTTTAAGGTCAAGGTATTATCATGTGAATTGGGGCCACCCACCCATTTAGGGTTTCTAGAATTCAATTAGTATCTTTACAAATAACTATGTTTTCTTAAATCAAGCATCTTCATGGATGATAAAATTATAGATTTTATTTCCCAATATATCACCCTGACGGCCAAGGAGATTGATATTATAAAAAATCAGAACTTCATTAAGACCTATGCCAAAGGTACCTGGGTTTTATCGAAGGAACAGATTGTGGACACCTGTTTTTTTGTGATAAAGGGATCCATCCGTAAATACTATCTTGTTGATGGCGAGGAGCGTTCAACCGACTTTTATTTGGAGAACCAGACCATCACTCCAGCAGGTTATTTGACCAAGGCAACTTCTGAATATTATTTGGAGTGTATGGAGGACTCGGTATTGGCGCTTGGTAGTGAAGAACGAAACACCCAATTGTTGGAGAAGGTTCCCAAGCTGCAATCCATGGTCTTGAACATGAACAATTCCCTGCTCATCGACTCCCACAATTCATTGGATGATTTTAAAAAGTTGAGTCCTGAAAAACGTTACTTGAAATTACTGGAGGAAAGACCAGAGCTTCTGCAAAGGATTCCATTGAAATACTTGGCCTCGTATTTGGGGATAACTTCCGTATCATTGAGTAGGATACGCAAACGGGTCACAACAAACAAGGTTCCTTAAAACAAGTTTTCCCTTCTTATCTTTTGTTAAGCACGTTTAATTTTCAATTGCGTTTTTTTGCTCCAAAAAATATCCACATGGAACTTTGGGAGCCCATCACAAACAAAAAGCGTTCGAGAACGCTCGGGATACTCTTCATTGCAGCAGCCCTTCTGGCCATGGCCAGCCTATCGATTTACACACCACTTTTTCAACAACTTGATTCTGACAAGGCCATTCACATTGAATCCGATCTTATGGTCACCGGAGTTGTACTTGAATTGCTCGTGGTATGTTCTGTTATCGGTACAGCCATGATGCTCTATCCCTACTTGAAGAGATACAACCCCATAATCGGAATGGGATACGTACTTTTCCGGTTTGCGGAGGCCATTGTAATCCTATTAGGAACCATATGCATCCTTATCATGATCGAGCTTTACGAGCAGGGACTTCCCCATGTACCAAAAGATTCGGGAAACATGGAGACCATTGCCTGGACCCTTGGTTCGATTTACAGAAAAACCCTTATCCTAGGTCCAAACTTTTTATTGGGTATCAATAGCATGTGTTATACCATAGTGATGTACAGGGCGCGATTGGTGTCTAAGACCATTTGCTTTATCGGGTTTACAGGATCCATAGCCATATTTACGGTTTCCCTCTTGGAATTATACGGGGTGGTAGATCAACTTTCCATTTTGGGGATGGTCATGGCAGTTCCCATTTTTCTATATGAAATGAGTTTTGCCATTTTTTTGATAAGGAAGGGATTCTCAATAACTCCAATACAGGATCATTGAATCTCATATCCAATTCAAACAAAAATGACGACCTCCCCTGCTGGATGCCAGTATGATTTCGGACCTACCGCTTTTTGTATACTTATGGGGAAACAGTTTAAAAGTAGTAGCTTGTAGACTGTAGACCCTGAATATGGTACCCCCCCCTTCAAATAAGGAACAGGATTTCATGATCAGTGGTTGGAAAATAGGTTTGCCCACCACATGTGGACACCCAATAAATGATACCCGAAACAATGGAAATGATTTTCCGAAAACCCAAAAAGAGCAACATTGAAGAAAAGAAGACAGTTTCATTTGATTAGCAATCTGGACCGTTTAGATTATTTTTTGAACCTTATACAATATGACAACAAACTTACATAGGCTAATTTTAACAATTAATTGATTATCCATCCATGGATTACAGGCGCAAATATTGTAGAAGGAATAAATGAAGATAGATTCGGGCAGGGCAATCCAAAATGCACCATCCCTCCGACCAAAGAAACAATCATATGGAAACCACAATACAAGTGAAATCAAGAAAGAAAACAGCCCGGTTGGCCGGTCTCTATTATTTGTTCAATGTACTATTGAGCATCTATTACATGCAATACCTTCCCGGTAAGATAGCGGCCTGGGACGATCCACAGGCCACCATGGAAAACTTCTTGGACAACGAAATGCCCTTTAGGCTGTACATATTGGCAGGGGTCGCCGTACATATCAGTTTTATACTCCTTCCACTGACACTGCATAAGCTACTGGGGCACATCAACAAGCACTATGCGATGCTCATGGTGGTATTCGCCCTTGTCAGCGTCCCGATTTCCTTCACCATTCTCTTGGACCAGTATGAACTAATCTCACTCTTCAAGGATTATGCGGCCTTGGATAGCGCCCAACAGGCAGCAATGGATCTTCGCGTACTGGGTTCTTTTGAAAGCCTGTACAATGGTTTCTTCCTTTGTCAGACCTATTGGGGCCTTTGGCTGTTCCCTTTTGGGCTATTGGCCTTTAAGTCCGGTTTTCTTCCTAAATTTCTGGGCGTGGCCCTCATGTTGGGGTGCATCACCTATGTATTGGATATCATCGGGGGAACCCTGTTCCAGAATTATTACGATTTCGTGGACACCAACCTTCTTATACTCCCCGCCGCCATCGGGGAAATAGGCATGTGCATTTGGCTGTTGACATTCGGAACAAAGGAAAACATCAAGTTTTAAG
>NZ_QXFH01000066.1 GCF_003581615.1 Flagellimonas lutimaris | reverse complement strand
GTGGAGCCCAACCTGGAACAAGTACCTTTTTTGCTCTATTTTTTGACCATCAGGTAATTAGCGTTGTTTTGTCCAATAGTTTTGGGACCCGTCAGGATGCTTTTGCTCTAACCATGGTCTTGCCCATTTGGCGTTGGAAGATCAATGAAGAATCAAAATCTGTAGTCAATAATTTCTTGGAATCCATAAAGCTTTATATATGATCGATTACTATACCCTCGCTTTTGCACCACTATTCGTAATACAAATTCTCTTGCTGTCGCACTTTTTTCCCAAACGCCTGGTTATGGCACTTGAAAGGAATGGGAGATTGTCACAAGATCATAAGGTCTTGATACGAAAGTTTCTTTTGTTGAACAAGATGAATTTGTGGGTCGGATTTTTGGTTATGGCCTTAGTACTGTCGGTATCAGATTCTTTGTCGGTGCGAATGACCTTGCTGACCATTGGTTTATATTTTCTTTAATATAGGGTGATGAGTTTCTGCCAATAATGATCTAAAGAACCATGCTTTCAGCATGTCTAGCCAGGAGTGCTTCGGTTAAAATCAGGTCTTGCCCATGTGGATTCCGCTATTGATTCAACAGTCTCGTTGTCAAATTCTAATTGGAATAAACAAGGTGAAATATTTCGGTAACGGCCAAGGTACCGCCATTATCGAAATTCGTAGTTGTCTTGATTGGGTCTTTTTTGGTTACTAAGGGTAATGACATCCAATAATATTGGTATTCATTGACCGCCTCATTATGTCGATTAGAAATTAAATAAGGGAGATTGGGCAACCGTTAGGTCACATTTTGCGTCTTTTTTGGTGAACAACCCGTTGTAGGGATCTCACTTGAATAAAGGTCGATACATTCATTTCTATGATTTGTATACATTTTGGTTCAAATAATATCGATACTAGTCCAAGGGTGTAACACATCAACAAATTAACGAACTAATTGTTTTTACATGTTTATGAAAAAAAGAAAGATACTTGTAACCGTCCTAATATTGCTTACCATTTTCATCCTATGGATTTTGGAACCGGTATCCATGAATCCCTATGGCAAAATTGAAATACCACAAGCACAAAGTGAAATCAATTTCAATGGTAAGGCTCCCGGATTAACCATGCGAATGGATTTTGAAAAAAAAGCGAATGAACTGCTCAATGACCATATGAATTCGGGACACTTTTTGGGCGTATCCGTAGGAGTGTCAAAGTTGGATTTTGGCAGTTATGTGGCCAGTGCCGGTTTTATGGATAAATGGGAGCGAAAACGAGCGAACAACGATATGCTGACGCGTATTACTTCAATTACCAAACCCATGACGGCAATTGCCATGATGCAATTGTATGAAAGGGGTTTGATCGATCTTGATGTGCCCATACAAATGTACTTGAAGGATTTTCCAAAAAAATCAAACGGTGATATTACTATAAGGCAGTTGTTGAAACATACCTCAGGAATGCCCCATTATGATTCAGGATGGGACGCCATGTCCTTTACCCATTATCCTACCCTGAAAGATGCCGTGGGATATTTTGAAGGAAGGGATCTTATTTTTGATCCAGGAACTAAATTCCAATATTCTTCCTACGGATATACCCTTTTGGGGGCCATATTGGAAGAGGTCACCCAAATGGACTATGCAGTATACATGAAGCGTCATATTTGGGATGTGGCGGGGATGACAAAAACTGGTGTTGAAATTGGGACCATGGAATATGAAAACAAAACAAAGGGCTACCTTAAAATCGGATCGAGATTTGTCAAAAGCCCCAACACGGATTTGAGCATCATCCAATCGGCGGGAGGGGTCCAATCAACAGCGAGGGGTCTGCTTAAGTTTGGTGAGGCGGTTTTGGGTCATCGACTCATCAAAAGTAGCACGTTGGATATGATGGTGAATGCCACCGATCAGTTGGCTCCGGCAATTGGTGATGATCCTTACGGATTTGGCTGGGCCGTTTATGATGACCCGAAATATGGTAGAATTATCCAACATGGTGGAGCCCAACCTGGAACAAGTACCTTTTTTGCTCTATTTTTTGACCATCAGGTAATTAGCGTTGTTTTGTCCAATAGTTTTGGGACCCGTCAGGATGCTTTTGCTCTAACCATGGTCTTGCCCATTTGGCGTTGGAAGATCAATGAAGAATCAAAATCTGTAGTCAATAATTTCTTGGAATCCATAAAGCTTTATATATGATCGATTACTATACCCTCGCTTTTGCACCACTATTCGTAATACAAATTCTCTTGCTGTCGCACTTTTTTCCCAAACGCCTGGTTATGGCACTTGAAAGGAATGGGAGATTGTCACAAGATCATAAGGTCTTGATACGAAAGTTTCTTTTGTTGAACAAGATGAATTTGTGGGTCGGATTTTTGGTTATGGCCTTAGTACTGTCGGTATCAGATTCTTTGTCGGTGCGAATGACCTTGCTGACCATTGGTTTATATTTTCTTT
>NZ_QXFH01000065.1 GCF_003581615.1 Flagellimonas lutimaris | reverse complement strand
TTGTGTACTCTCTTTTTGGTTTTGACATGTTTTCAAAGTTAATTCAAACAGTCAACATGCTCTTATCTCAATGTCCAGTCAAATGTAGTAAGTGAAGGTTTTAGAGTATCTATATATTGGATATACTTTAAATCAATGTAACGATTGATTCCACTTTTACATGAATTGATTTGACATCTTAAATTCCACACTATAATTTGGAATTTAAGGGTGTATTATCTATAAAAACTAAAAATATGTCAATTTTCACATTATATTGTGGAAATTAATGTAATTTTGTACTGAAACATAAGATGTAACCCTAAAACCACATTATAGTGTGGATGTAAGTGTGTTAATATGAATGCCAAACAGCACATAGGGCATATTATTCAAGAGCGGCGCACCCAAATGCGGATAACCCAGGAACAGCTCGTAGAAATGGCCCAAGTGGGCATCAATACCCTGTATAAGATAGAGAAGGGGGATGCCAATCCAACCTTGTCCTCCTTGGAAAAAATTGCGGATGTTTTGGGATTGGAAATGACGCTTAGGGTAAAGGAAATTCCAGGAATAGGAAATGAGACAGGCAAAGATCTATTATAAAGGGGAATGGGCAGGAGTTCTTGCCCAAGACGACCATGGTCATTATACGTTTCGTTATACGGAAGACTGGCTCAGGGATGGAACAAAACCTCCCATAAGCCTTACGCTTCCCAAATCAGGGGAAGCATATGGGTCGGATCATTTCTTTCCCTTTTTTTACAATATGTTACCTGAGGGGGGCAATAAACAACTGGTCTGCAAAAGTATGCGAATAGACCCTGACGATTATTTCGGGTTGCTGGTCACCACGGCCCGCTATGACACGGTGGGTGCAATAACGGTACAAAAAATGGAATCGAACCTATGATGCCGGAAATAACACATTGTCCAGGAACCTTGGCCGAAGGTTATGATACCTATAGTCGGACCTGCCTGAAGCGGGTGTTCAACAATCGGAAAGTCTCCCACATACTGCCATATGACTCACCGACGTCGAACGAGGAAACAGAAGAGCTCTTTGAAGACAACCGAAAGCGGATTTCGATTTCCGGGGTCCAGGAAAAATATTCTGTCTTGTTGGAAAAGAACCATTTGCGTTTGATCAAGGAAGGGGAGAAGGGCACCCATATCCTTAAACCCATTCCACTTGCAGGGAAACGTCGTGATAAAATGCCCGCAAATGAGCACTTGACCATGCAGATTGCCCGGCAAGTATATGGCATCGAAACCGCTGAGAATGCCCTTATTTTTTTTAAGAACGGTGAGCCGGCATACATTACCAAACGTTTTGACATCGGAGCGGATGGCGGTAAACTCGCCAAGGAGGATTTTGCGACATTGGCGGGGAAAACACCCCAAACCCATGGTGAGGACTATAAGTACCAAGGCAACTATCTTGATCTTTTTGAGTTGATGCAACGCTTTTTACCAGCCTATAAGCTGGAAATGCCCAAAATGTTCAAGCTGTTGGTTTTCAATTATTTGTTTTCCAATGGGGATGCCCATTTAAAGAACTTTTCCATACTGCAAACCCCCTTTGGAGACCATCGATTGAGTCCAGCATATGACCTTTTAAATACTGCTATCCACGTCAATGATGACACCTTTGCCCTAGATGAAGGTCTTTTGCCCAAAAGTATGGCACAAACGAATATTCCATCCCAGTTCAAGATACTCTCAGATACCATAGGATTGCATAAAAAGCAATTTGAGACCATTATGGAAGATATGTTGACCCAATCCAAAAAGATTCAATGGTTCACAGATGCTTCTTTTCTGGATGAAAGGACCAAACGAAGTTTCTTTCAAGCGTATCAGACACGCTTGGTACAGTTCAGGAAGTTAAAAAGGTAAATTGTTGAACTTGATATTCAATACGTTCTCTTGAACTTTGAGCTCTTTTTCTTAACCTGAATGGCCTATTTCTTATCTTTCGATGAATATGGTTGTAAACCATAAATCTTGTTTTGATTTTCATGGAATTGATAATTCCCGAAAGTTACACTGGTGCCATCCGAAGCCGATGCTTTCGTGTTTCTCCTTAGAGGTATAATGGGGTGAGGCGCTTTTTCTATCCGGTAGACACTTTTCAGGATTTGATAACGTCAGGATACTTGGCCATGGATTTTCACACAAACACAAGTTTTAAAAGCGTTAGCAAATCGTTAACGCTCGCCAAAAATTCACTTCAACTGGGTGGCATTGATAAAAAAAGTGCGTTTTTTTGGCCGATTGAAAAAGTTTCAGTGGAGCCCAACCTGGAACAAGTACCTTTTTTGCTCTATTTTTTGACCATCAGGTAATTAGCGTTGTTTTGTCCAATAGTTTTGGGACCCGTCAGGATGCTTTTGCTCTAACCATGGTCTTGCCCATTTGGCGTTGGAAGATCAATGAAGAATCAAAATCTGTAGTCAATAATTTCTTGGAATCCATAAAGCTTTATATATGATCGATTACTATACCCTCGCTTTTGCACCACTATTCGTAATACAAATTCTCTTGCTGTCGCACTTTTTTCCCAAACGCCTGGTTATGGCACTTGAAAGGAATGGGAGATTGTCACAAGATCATAAGGTCTTGATACGAAAGTTTCTTTTGTTGAACAAGATGAATTTGTGGGTCGGATTTTTGGTTATGGCCTTAGTACTGTCGGTATCAGATTCTTTGTCGGTGCGAATGACCTTGCTGACCATTGGTTTATATTTTCTTT
>NZ_QXFH01000064.1:0-202500 GCF_003581615.1 Flagellimonas lutimaris | reverse complement strand
CTACCCACAGGTCATCCCAAGACTTTTCAACGTCAACGGGTTCGGTCCTCCACTATGTGTTACCACAGCTTCAACCTGCCCATGGGTAGATCGCACGGTTTCGCGTCTACTACTACCGACTATGGCGCCCTGTTCAGACTCGCTTTCGCTACGGCTGCGCACCATAAGTGCTTAACCTTGCCGGTAAAAGTAACTCGTAGGCTCATTATGCAAAAGGCACGCCGTCACCAATAAATTGGCTCCGACCGCTTGTAGGCGTATGGTTTCAGGGTCTATTTCACTCCGTTATTCACGGTTCTTTTCACCTTTCCCTCACGGTACTGGTTCACTATCGGTCTCCCAGGAGTATTTAGCCTTGGCGGATGGTCCCGCCGGATTCACACAGGGTTTCACGTGCCCCGCGCTACTCAGGATACCACTATCTTTAACGCTCCTTGCCTGTACCGGGCTATCACCGTCTACGGCCCCTCTTTCCAAAGGGTTCCAGTTCGTCGCGCAAAGAACATTGTGGTCCTACAACCCCGTTATTGCCGGAACAACAACGGTTTGGGCCAGTCCGATTTCGCTCGCCGCTACTCTCGGAATCACTCTTGTTTTCTCTTCCTCCGTCTACTTAGATGTTTCAGTTCAACGGGTTCGCCCACCTTACGGTGTGACTGGCCTTCAACCAGCCGGGTTGCCCCATTCGGACACCCACGGATCAATGCTCATGTGCAGCTCCCCGTGGATTTTCGCAGCTTATCACGTCCTTCATCGCCTCTGAGAGCCTAGGCATTCCCCATACGCCCTTCTTTTGCTTGTCGCACCTGTACCTAAGTACAAATGCCCTCTCGTAATCCTTATATATTCTATTCTACTTCGTGTTTCTTCTTTGACTTCGCAATTACGGTAAAACCGTATCGCTCCGTCCCAATATGTCAATGAACTTTCTGGCACATCGCCTCCGATACAAGATCGGCGGACGACTTTTGCCGTGGTGGAGAATATCGGAGTCGAACCGATGACCTCCTGCGTGCAAGGCAGGCGCTCTAGCCAGCTGAGCTAATCCCCCATTATCAGTTGTCAGTTAACAGTTATCAGTTAACAGTACTATATAACGGTAACCCAACACCTAGAATTTCCTTATTTCAATACCCAATGAACTTCTTTCGTAGTCTCAGGCAGACTCGAACTGCCGACCTCTACATTATCAGTGTAGCGCTCTAACCAGCTGAGCTATGAGACTGTCTTGGCCTTAATTTGCCTGTATATCAAAAAACATATTATAAACGACAGCGCAGAGATAAAACCATCTCGTGCGGGACAAGGATATTCCGGACATCTCTTTCTCTAGAAAGGAGGTGTTCCAGCCGCACCTTCCGGTACGGCTACCTTGTTACGACTTAGCCCTAGTTACCGATTTTGCCCTAGGCCGCTCCTTGCGGTGACGGACTTCAGGCACTCCCGGCTTCCATGGCTTGACGGGCGGTGTGTACAAGGCCCGGGAACGTATTCACCGGATCATGGCTGATATCCGATTACTAGCGATTCCAGCTTCACGGGGTCGAGTTGCAGACCCCGATCCGAACTGTGACCGGTTTTGTAGATCCGCGCCCCCTTGCGGGGTGGCTTCCCTCTGTACCGGCCATTGTAGCACGTGTGTAGCCCAGGACGTAAGGGCCGTGATGATTTGACGTCGTCCCCACCTTCCTCACGGTTTGCACCGGCAGTCCCGTTAGAGTCCCCATCTTTACATGCTGGCAACTAACGGTAGGGGTTGCGCTCGTTATAGGACTTAACCTGACACCTCACGGCACGAGCTGACGACAACCATGCAGCACCTTGCAGGCAGTCCGAAGAAAGGGGTGTCTCCACCCCATGCAGCCTGCATTTAAGCCCTGGTAAGGTTCCTCGCGTATCATCGAATTAAACCACATGCTCCACCGCTTGTGCGGGCCCCCGTCAATTCCTTTGAGTTTCATTCTTGCGAACGTACTCCCCAGGTGGGATACTTATCACTTTCGCTTGGCCACGGAGACCGAAGTCCCCACAGCTAGTATCCATCGTTTACGGCGTGGACTACCGGGGTATCTAATCCCGTTCGCTACCCACGCTTTCGTCCATCAGCGTCAGTACATGGTTGGTCACCTGCCTTCGCGATCGGTGTTCTATGTGATATCTATGCATTTCACCGCTACACCACATGTTCCGGCAACCCCACCATGACTCAAGACCTGCAGTATCAAAGGCAATTTTATGGTTGAGCCACAAACTTTCACCCCTGACTTACAGGCCCGCCTACGGACCCTTTAAACCCAATGATTCCGGATAACGCTCGGACCCTCCGTATTACCGCGGCTGCTGGCACGGAGTTAGCCGGTCCTTATTCTTACGGTACCGTCAGACACCTACACGTAGGTGCGTTTCTTCCCGTATAAAAGCAGTTTACAACCCATAGGGCCGTCATCCTGCACGCGGCATGGCTGGATCAGGCTCCCGCCCATTGTCCAATATTCCTCACTGCTGCCTCCCGTAGGAGTCTGGTCCGTGTCTCAGTACCAGTGTGGGGGATCCCCCTCTCAGGGCCCCTAACCATCGCTGCCTTGGTAAGCCGTTACCTCACCAACTAACTAATGGTACGCATGGCCATCCCTGTCCGATAAATCTTTAATCACCTTATCATGCGATAAAACGATACCATGGGGCATTAATCCAAGTTTCCCTGGGCTATTCCCCTGACAGGGGCAGGTTCCATACGCGTTCCGCACCCGTGCGCCGGTCGTCATCAAAAAAGCAAGCTTTTCTATGTTACCCCTCGACTTGCATGTGTTAGGCCTGCCGCTAGCGTTCATCCTGAGCCAGGATCAAACTCTTCATTGTATTTCCTTGAATGTCTGTCCGACACCCGGAAATCCGAGTCCCCGCATCAAAATGGTTTATTCTTAATTCTACGCTGTCGTTACAATATGTATATGAACTTCTTTACTTTTTTTAAACTCAAAAGGACTCTCTTCTCATCAAATCCCCTCTCGTTAACGCCCTGCCTTATCAGCTAAGCGGGTGCAAATATACGCACCTTATTTTCTTCCCGCAAAATGTTTTTCAATATTTTTTTTGAAAAAAAATCAATTAATTTATAAGTGCTTGTTTTTCAGGTTTTCCTTTCTTTTGTCCTTAACAAATTTTATGAAAAGAAATTCCAGACCAACCCAAATCGGATTACAAAATCGCGATACGGATAATTTGGTGCCGAGTAATAATTAGGTTCTGAAAACATGGAATTCAAGTGCTCCGCTTTTAAATAAATTCTGGTTTGCCTTACTTTGGCATTTATAAAAAAGTCCAATAAAGGATATCCACCAAACTCTTCATTGTTTTGAATAAAGAATTCACCCAATAATGGATTATACGCATTCATATTATAAGAAGTAAAGTATTTAAAGGTAATCCCTGTTTGTATAAACATAGCCTTCTTAAAAACATCACTAGAAAAATACAAGGTGTTTCTCGTAACCACTTGTGGAAGATTGAGCACTTGATTATCCTGAGTAACCTCCTGATACATTACCGTATTCATCAACGCCCATTTGCGATACCTAAGTTCCTTTTCATATTTTACCTTTAGGTGATTTATGGTTCCTGATTCTTGAAATGGTCGTACGAATGCAGTTTCCTGCCCCAAACCTATTTCTTCTTCCGTTGCGGTAGAAGCAAAGTAACTATAATTATCAACGGCACTATACTCCGCCTGCAACTGGCCAAAATTTTTCGAATCGAAGCCAAATTTGATACTTTGTGTCCGAACTTTTTCGAAAGTGTTGTTGTTTTGCCAATTAAAATTTCGATAATCGCTTTGATAAAGTAAAAAATTAAAGTCTGGCATGCGCGAAGACACATGTATACCCCCCGTTACAGCATTGTTGTCATTTAGGCTATACTTGGCAAGGGCATTAAAATTATTACCTGTTAGCTCTCCAGAAACGGTATAATTTACATTTCCTTCCAGATGCAGCGGACCTATTGTATTTGCATAAGTACCCCCAACAGATATTTCCTCTCCTTCTAATTTATTTTGAATAGTATTTTCCTCAGTAATTAGCAGACTATTAAAAAAATAATTATAGTTAAATAGACTTATGTTACCCGACAAGCTACCTAAAGTCCTGTTCGAGAATTCAACACTTCCTTTATTGAACATGGTTTTTAGCCTAGCCCGGTCTTCGATTGGAATTAAAAACGGGTTTTGCCCAAAGGCATCATTCTGGGCCGACTGGTTAAAGTCATAAATCTTGGATTCATAACTAAACTCATGCCCTATGGTCAAAGTGGTCGGATTATTATCAATTGAGTCCTTTTTATGATTGACCAATTTATATCGATGATCGAAGAAATAGCGTTTTCCTAAGATTCTATTATTGGCATTTGTATACAACAAATCTATTTTTGCCCTATCCTGAAAATCTGGCAAATCGCCCTCAAATTGATTTCTATCGAACAGCCCCCCACTTTCTTCACTTTCCATTTCTTGAGCCGCTATATGTCCCCTAATCTGATATCGTCCGTTTTGACCGATGTAATTGAAAGTCGCCCTGAATTTTCCATCTTGGGCTTCTTCATACCTATATTTTCCTAAAGACCTAAAGCCATTATAGGCTATAGACGCATTGAACCTTTTGGAGACGTTAAATGTTAACAAAGCATCCAAGAACTGCCCTTGCTCCATTGTGGTCTTAAACATCAGCTCCGTCATCGGCGTAGGAACATTGTAATAATGAACATCTTCCTTTTCGAAATAACCAGGGTGCTTTGCAGTTGCACCAATTCGCGGATAATAGGGTGCATTGGAAAAGCTTTTACCAAGCTCGTTATAAGGTTGCCCCATGTTAGCAAAAGGCATTAGTTCAAAATCATCTTCACGGATATAGTTGTACTTATATTCCTTTTTGATTGTTAAGGTAGTGTCCAAAAATGTAGTATCTCTGGAATAAGAAACTATTTTATAATCGCGGATACTTACAGAATCCTTTTTGTTGCTATTTGAATCCTTTCTTTTACCCATTTGCTTTTGGGCAATAGAATCCTTCGGAATGGAATCTTTGGATTTCATAAAAAGAGAATCCTTTGACTTAGACTTTAAGGAATCCACCTCTTTTGTTGGCGGCAGCGAATCTTGCTGTGCCATTATTGGTTGATTAAGTAAAAGAAGTAGGGCAACAAATAAAAATCTCATTCCATGATATTGGTTGGGCAAAGGTAAAAGTTTTGTTACTAAAGAAATGTGAAAAGTTAAGACATAAAAAAAACCCCTGCATTATGCAGGGGTTTTACTTGAGAAATAATATTCTATAGAATTATTTTGAAATCTTATTCAAAAGGGACTACAGCATCAGAGCTTTTGTTATCCACCAAGATATCATTTAAATCAATGGCCGTGGTTGCCACACCTGAACCAGGTGTATAATCAATAGCATCCAAATCAGCTACAACCGCAGCAATAAACGGAGGGATTACAGGAACTGTTCCCAGGTCACCTTCATTGATACTCTCATTTAATAAGATTTCGTTTTCATCGATAACCAGCTTCACGCCCATATCAACGAACCTAAGACCTTCAGCAATAAATACTTCTTGTCTTGTTCTGTACAATAGGGATAGTCCAGCGTCGTCATCCTGCATTGCAGCAACATCATCGGCCGTTAGTGAAGTTCCAGAAACTGAAGGAACATCAATTTCACCAGATTGACGATCTAATACCAATCCAGGTCTTCCATTAACAACAATATCAGAGCTATCAGGTCTCGAACCCTCTTCCACTTGACTTCTTTGCTCAATGGCGTCATCAATTGTTCTTATTTCCCTTGTATCTATTAGATCCAACAACGAAGTCAAATTAATCCTCGCAGCAACAATATCATTGTCAGCAAGATTAGCTTCGGCCAAAATCAGATATGCTTCTTCAGCTTTTAGGTAATGCACTGGTGCATCTTGAGAAGTATCCAAAAATGAATACTTTGGGTCAAGAAAGTCCAAGGTTGGCAATGGCTGCAAGTCATCAAACGTCGCTCTTTCATACAACGCGTTCTCAAAAATGTTTGAAGGACCGTTTGCTTCATCGAACAATACAAATCTATCAAAATCACCGCTCAAGGACAAAGCGCTAGTAGCAGCAGCTACAGCTTCACTTTTGTTGCCCAAGTAGTAGTTAGCTCTCGCTTTGGCCAAATGATACTCTGGTTTAGCGCTTATTGCAATGGCAGCGTCAAACGCAGCAATTGCGTTTTGATAGTGTTGTGCCGAAGCAACAGGGACACCTACTGGTTCCGCTGGCAAAGCAGAAAAATACATAGCAGAAAACAAATAGGATAATCCTTCAAAATAGTTGAATTCCGCCTCAGTGGCTGCGTCATAGTTAGGATCACCAGGACCTACCTCGCTCAATCCAAAAATAGCCAATTCCCTAAGGCGCTGAATCTGTCTTTGGGTATCCCTCATATCTGGATCGGTAATTTGAATTTCCAAACCATCCATAAACTGGTTGAAGAAAGTCTGAGTATTTACGTAGTTATCAGATCCCAGCTCAGACAGAACCAAAGTTTCATTAAACACGTTTGCCAACTGTCTTTCCAACCCAGAAAGCCAAATACCAGCCGAGTTTGGTTGACCCACAACCGATGACTCTGAAAGATTGGGGTTTTCTACATCTTTAAAATCCACAACATCACCAAAATCGCCTGTACAGCTTATGGCCAGTATGGTTAAAGAAAATATAATTAATTTTTTCATCATTATTTTTTTTAAAATTCAAATCTTAGTGAAGCAACATAAGTCCTTGGTGCAGATTCTGTACCATAAGCAAAACCGCCACTAGCAAAACCATTTTGAGCAGATATACCAGAACCTGTAGTTTCTGGATCAAAAGTACCTGCCGTCCAGTTAAATGGATTAGTAACAGTAACTCCAAAACGGATATTACTGAACAATGGTTTAGCAATATCACCAAAGTTGTAAGAGGCACCAATGTTTCTCACTTTAAGGAAATCATTGTCAAAAACAAAGAAATTCACATAGTTAAAAGGAGAGGTTGTACCGATAAGTTCTTCCGGAATACCAGTATCATCTGTTCCTCTTAAGTGTCTCAATAGGAAACTTAAATCTGTAATCTTTCCACCAAACTGATAATCAGCAGTAGCAAACAAATTGAAGTCACCCCATGTGTAGTTAAGCCCCATTGAACCAAAGTTCGGAGCAAAAGTATCTCCAAGAGCCGTATTTGGCTCAAAAGCATAAGTGCCATCATCCTGAAGCACAGCTGCAGTACCTCTAAGATAACCTAAGCTCTGTCCTTCTTCCACAACAGAACCTAGTACTGTAAATCCACCCACAACAAATGCCGGAGCTCCTCCAGCATCGGTCACCAAGTTATCGTTGGTGTTATAAGATAAATTAACACTCAAGCTATGCTTTTCGGTTTGAATTGGAGTGGCCGTCAAGGCAAACTCGTAACCTTTGTTTTCCACCTCACCGATGTTTTGGATTTGGTTCAACTGTCCACTGGATGGTGGAGATTGAGGTGTAAACAGAGCATCTTCGGTAGTACCAATATATCTAGTACCGCTCAAGAACAATCTGTTGCTAAAGAATCCTAGTTCGATTCCAAACTCCGTTGTCTTAACTCTCTCGGACACCAATTCGTCGTTACCTGGGTTATCAAAGGTAAACGAAGGTCCCCCTAAGAAAGGGTTCTGTGCAAACGTTCTATCTTGCTCAAAAGGCTGTGCAAAATTGGTAGCCTCACCATAGTTAGCTCTAAACTTAACCGTTGAAAGAAAATCCCTTATTCCTGATTCCCTGTAAAAGTCATGATCGCTCAAGTTATAGGTAATACCAACTTTAGGCAAAAACAATGGGTCTGTATTAGATCCAGAAGCGGTGTTTCTATCCAATCTACCACCAAATTCAAGGAAGGCAACATCATAAATACCAATGTTTTCCAAGAAATAAAGTCCATAGTTGGCATTCTCCAGAACAAAATCAGAAAAAGCTTGCTCAGAGAAGTTGTTCAAAGAACGAGTTCCATCAACACCACCTGAACCATCTAACCTATTCTGTCTATCAGATGTTCTGAAAAATTGCCCCCCCAAGATACTAACGAATGAAAAGTTTTCTGTTTCAGCTCTATGGGTAATGTTCAAATCCGTTGTAAGGGTAAAAGCCGACCTCAACACTCTACTAAGAGCTCCCTGGTCTGTTGTACCTGGAGCAATAGATCCAAGCTCAACCAACAATGCATTGCTCTGAAGCGACTCTTGCACAGTATTCCTGTTATCGATACCAATTGTAGCATTTACTTGCACGTTATCATTGATATCATATATGAATTTGTTGGAGGCAGTCACACGGTTGGTAGTACTTGTAATATCCACCAACTGTCCAATTCTTCTGTATCTATCTTTTTCACTTTGCCAAGCGGCATCATCAAATCCATCGGTATCTCCTCTTGAAGAGCCTTCCAAATTGGAAAAACGAGAAAAACTGGTGTTAGCGTTGTAATCCAAGTTAGACTCAAAATTCACAAAAGAGAAAGAACCTTGATATCTCAACTTCTCAGTTACTTTTGCAGTTAAACCAAAGGTAAATGACCTTCTAGTTTGCTTGTTGATATCGTTGAAGCTGTCATCCGTATACAAGCTACCACCAAAATTATAAGAGAATTTCTCCGAACCTCCATTTAATCCCACTTTGAATTCTTGAGACAAACCTGGCTCAAAAAGAGCTTCCGCAGTTCTATCATATCTCAAGTAATCCGTTGTTCCTTTGATTACACCAATGTTACTTTCAAAATATGCAGAACTTTTACCGTCCTTACCTTTTTTGGTGATAATCTGAATTACACCATTTGCAGCATCCGCACCATATAATGTTGTTGCAGCACCACCTTTAATGTATTCGATTTTTTCAATGGATTCGACAGGAATATCAGCCAATGCAGAAACATTTGCACCACCTGTACCAATTCCCAATTCTGGGTTTGAGTTCAAGTTATCTACACGGATACCATCAATAATGATTACCGGAGTTGCAGATGAAGCTGCCGAAATAGGACCACGTGTTCTAATAATGGCCGCAGTACCTGGCTGACCAGAACTCAATCTAATCTGCGCACTAGGCGTAGTTGATTGCAATAATTGATCGATTTGATTTGCAGGTAACTTGTCTATTTCCTCTGCATCCAATACGTCTACAGTAGTAGAAAGTTTTCTTCTTGCGATACCAGAACCCTGTCCAGTTACAATTACCTCTTCCAAAGCCTGTGCATCTGCTACCATCTGCACATTTAATGTTGTTGAAGCGCCTACAGTTCTCTCAACAGTCTTCTGACCTATATAACTGAAGCGAAGTACTTCACCTTCACTAACTGCAATGGAAAAGTTTCCATCAAAATCCGTTTGTGTTCCATTGGTTGTTCCAACAACCACTATAGATACACCAGGCAACGGCAGACCTGTTTCGTCCGTCACATTACCTGAAACTGTTTTCTCTTGTGCGAAAGAGAAAGACATGCATAACACCAAGAAAGGTGTTAGCATCCATGCTAACTTAGCTCTCATTTATTTCATTTTTTGAATTAGTCCGCACCAAAAATCAGTATAAAAAGTTAATATTCAAAAAAATTAACAACCTTGCAGCTACATATTTAGGGGGGAACAGCTCATTATTTTTAATAATTTTAACACATTATTCTTACGGTAAAGCCCCGTTTATTAGGTATGTAAGAAATTTTTTAACTTTTTATTGATTATTATGTTATTCTACATGTGCGAATTGTTAAAGTTTCATGCTTTATGTTAAAATCGTGTTATCAATCTGTTGATGAGGCCGGAACCGATGAAGCGGGAAGGGGCTGTCTTGCAGGCCCAGTGACCGCCGCTGCTATAATTCTTCCACAAAATTTCCGTAATTCTGTCTTAAACGACTCCAAACAGCTTTCTGAAACAAAACGGACATTATTGAGGCCAATTTTGGAAAAAAACGCTGTTTCCTTCTCAGTTTGTCACGTTTTCCAGGATGAAATCGATGAAATCAACATATTAAACGCCTCTTTCTTGGCCATGCATCGTGCAATAAACCATTTGGAACCCTTGCCGTCTTTTATAATAGTGGACGGTAACCGTTTTAAACCCTATCCGAACATTGAACACGAATGCATTGTAAAAGGGGATGGTAAATATATGAGCATCGCTGCTGCCTCTGTTTTGGCAAAAACGTACCGTGACGAATACATGGAAAAAATCCATGAAGAATTCCCCATGTACAACTGGAAACAGAACAAAGGCTATCCTACCAAGGAGCACCGAGAAGCCATAAAACAATTTGGCCTCACCAAATATCATAGAAAAAGCTTTAGGCAACTCCCCGAACAGTTGACACTGGATATTTAAAAACCCTAACTTTGTGTCAAACTTCAAGAATGAGATTAAAGGCACTTTTTTGTTTACTCCCTATTTTTATAGCATCCTGCACAAAAGAGGTGAAGACCAAAAATTCCCTATTAGAACATTTACCGCCCAACCCTTCACTCGTTTTAAAGATTACGAACCTCACTAATTTTAAAAGTGAGCTCAAAAACAACGCCCTCCTTAAAAACGCGGAGGACTTTTCGAACATCAAGGAAATTTCGGAGAAAATTCAGGGATTGGACTATTTATCCACGGACAAATCCACTGTGCTTGCACTTTACGAAGTTGGCAAGGACAACTACGATTACATTTTGGTAGCCAAAAATGATTCCGGCCTATTCAATGTGGATAGTGTTGCCAACAAAACCGTGGAGACTTTGACCTACGAGGGAACTAATATCACCAAATTCAATCTTGACGGCCTTGAGGTGTATAGCGTGAAAAAAAATAAGGATGTATTGATGAGTTCTTCTATGATGTTGATGGAAAACATCATTAGGGTTAACGACAATAGCCCAACGGATCCCACTTTGGAAAAACTTTACCAAGCAAGCTCCCCTGATAAATCCGCCACACTGTTCATCAATCCAAGTGGCAATGCATCGTTATTATCACTCAAAGAACAAAATGAAACCAGTGGCCCACCTTTCTCTTCATGGGTTTCGTTGGATTTTACAGCCAATTCCGACGAGATTAATCTTGGTGGGGTAGCCATGGCTCCCGATTCCACGAAAAATTTCATCAATCTATTTAAAGGAACTTCTCCCCTAGCCAACAAAACAGCATCATATACCCCGATGAATGCTCAAGCTATACTGTCCTATACTTTTGACGATTACCAGGTCTTTGCAAAAAACCAAAACACCTACTTGGACCGGGTAAAGAAAACCGACTCACTTTTCAACACGGTTGAAGAGGTCGGAGTAATTTATTTGAACAACGAAAAAGTGGTGCTGCTAAAATCTTTTGGCACGGAAAGCCTTTATGATTATTTGGACAGTCACAAAAAAACTTCACAAAACTATCAGGGCAGCGAAATTTTGGAACTCCAGGACCAAAAACTTATTGAAGAAGGTTTTACCCCCTTGGTCAAAAATTTTGAATCCAACTTTTGCACCATTATAGAGAACAGTTTTATTTTTTCAGCAGAAAAGGAAGCGCTGCAAACTATCATAAGCAGTCATAAAAGTTCTTCTTCATTTGATAATAATCAAGGATTCAAAACCGCAAAAGCATCCTTGGCCAGCGAATCCAGTATGTTGTTTGTTTCCAATGCATCGGGTATTGACTTTTTTGCAGAACATGAACTTTCGTCCGATATAGTTGATGACATCAAGAAAAGTGATTTCAAGGAACAAGTTTTTGCATCACAAATGGTAATCGACCATGGTTTCGGTCATTTTAATATTCTGGTTTCCAAAATCGGAAAAAAACAAGAAAAAAATACGGTATCGCCTCTTTTCACTTTGGAGCTGAACACGGATTTGGCAACAGACCCCCAGTTTGTTAAAAACCATAGGACCAAACAACAGGAGATTGTGGTGCAAGACCAGAACAATGTGCTATACCTGATCTCCTCCGACGGAAAAGTGCTTTGGACCAAACAATTGGATGGTCGAATCCAAGGAGAAATCCAACAAGTGGACATTTATAAGAACGGAAAACTACAGCTCGCTTTCTGTACCAACGACCAATTCTTGGTTTTGGACCGTAATGGCGACGTAGTATCTCCATTTAAAATAGATTTTGAGGGTGGAAACCTTAACCCACTGGCCGTTTTTGATTATGATGGAAGCAGGAACTACCGCTTTGTAGTTACCCAAGGCCGAAAAGTTTACATGTACAACAACCAAGCTAAAATTGTTAACGGATTTACTTTTAAAGAAGCTTCAAGCAATATTTTGGGAGCACCGAAACATTTTAGGGTGGGCAACCGAGATTATTTGGTTTTTAAACAGGATAACAGCACGCTTAGAATTTTACATCGTGTAGGGAGCGACAGAATTAAGGTGTCCGAAAAAATAGATTTCTCCAACAACGAAGTATTCCTGTACAAAAACAAGTTTTCGGTCACCAATAAAAAAGGGGTGCTTCATCAAATTGATACCAAAGGCAAGTTGACCGCCACCAATTTCAATCTAAATCCAGACCATGGTTTTTATGCCACAAGCAATACCTTGGTATTTATGGATGATAATATTCTCAGCATTAAAGGAAGAAAAGTGGAATTGGAGCTTGGTGTTTATTCCAAACCTAAAATATTTTACATCTACGACAAAATATATGTGGGCGTAACAGATATTCAGAACCATCAGATCTATTTGTTCGACAGCCAAGCGGAACCTATTCCCAATTTCCCTGTATTCGGTAGTTCTTTGATGGACCTTACCGACATGGATAACGATAGAAAATTGGAATTGGTAGCCAAAGACCAGGATAACTCCTTAATCGTTTATAAAATGAATTAACCTGAAAAATTAGAGCTAAAAAAACCGAGGCTTTCACCTCGGTTTTTTTATCCTATTTTTTCTTATCGTTATGTAAAGGGGAAATCATAATGTGGGCCCTATGCGTTCCCGGGTTCATGATCCAAGGATGGTTTGCTCCTATAGGTTGTTCAGGAAGCCCTGTGGATTCTGCCGTAGCAAATGGCAAATAGACTACATAGCGGTAATGTGCTCCTTCTACCTCAGCGGTTTCGGGGTTGTACAAATCACTTTCGCCATAATAAATATGTAGCGTAGCTCCCGGCTTACCCATATCCAATTGGCCGGATTTAGCTTCTTCCTCCCTAATATCAAAGATTTCAGGTCCTGTTTTTCCCTCAGCTCTCAATTCTCGACCTCTTGCCATAAAAGGCTCTAGGCTTTTGTGATAGCAGGCCGCATTAAATCCAGATTTTTTAGGGTCGTCGACGAGGACAATGAATTCGTTATCTCCTTCCCGAAATGTTACGAATTCACCCGCCATATTATAACCTATGACTTTGCATCCAGCTCTACTTGCTTCTGGAGCGGCCATTAATGATGCAGCGACCAAGGCTTCGTCTGAATCGATGGGAACGTAGTTGGTTTCGACCTCTTCAGCTTTACCCTCCTCAGCAGTTGTCGCAACAACCGAGTCGTTGGCATCTTTCTTGTTTTCGTTGGTATTCTTACAGGAAATCAAAACTCCTGCTAGGGCAATTACTACGAGAAATCTTTTCATGGTATGTTGAATTTAGTTATTGGAATATGAAGACCAAACAGCAGAACTTACTTCATGCTACCGATTTGCGCCCCACATGTACCTTTTTAGTGCAAGTAGTAAGTTATGAAATATTTGGCACTAGATACAAGTAGGGAGTATAAAGGCCAAAATCGACACTCACCCCTGAGTTTTCAATACATTAGTTGTATTCGCCCTATTCTTCAACATAAATTTGCAGTCCATATACTCTTGATTGTGCTATAGACACTTTATCATTTTCGATTGAAAGCATATTCCTTTGGGACAAAAATTCCTTGGCTGTATCCAAATTTTGAACCCTTAAGGTAATCCATTCCACTCCAATATTTTCTTCAGAAGCTTCATAAGATACTACAGGGCCGTTGGAAAGAAACCATTTATGGTCCATATCTAAACCCATGAACCTTTTCCAATCAATTAGTGCATCTTGAGATATTTTCAAATGGATTTCTTTCAATTCAATAATTCCCATGGGATTAGATTTAAATGCCGCATCCAATGCAATGCGTAAGTCTTCCTTACTATTTCCTTTTGTAGTTCTTTCCTTAAAATTATAACCGGGATTGAGGTACTGCCAGAAAGCAATATTAACATTGGACTTTTTACTTAGGGAATCTAAATTGGTTTGCTTCCCAATCGTTAGCTCCGAACCGCCCGAGGCGATATTAAAATTGAACGAAGGTTGGGGGGCAATTTTTGCTTCAAGTAAAGTATTGGAAGTCGAATCTAAGTTTTGAGATTGAAATAGTATTCTATTGTATTTGGCTTGTTCTTTTATATCATCCATTGGGGGATTGACAGATAAAAGTTCCAAAGTTGTATTCCCAAGATAAAAGGCAGCATCGTAAACTACTTTGTTTCCGAAAACATCGAAAGGCTCCCACTCCACTGGCAGCTTTAATGTATCTCGGAGAAAGTTGCTGAAATTATCAACAGCCACCGAGTCTTCGAGATATACTTCAAAAATTGCAATTCCATCTGTAATTGGTTTCTCATGAGTTTTTTCCGGCGTCTGTTTACATGAGAAACAAATAATTGCAATAACTAAATAGAGAATGCCTCTTTTCATTTTTTAACCAACCCCACTTAAATGAATGTGAAAATTAAAAGATATGATTTGCTTTTAAATATTTAATCCTTCGATTGCCAAAACAAGTTTAGCACATATAGTGAAGTTAAAATTTTATTTGGCAAAAGATATTTATAGGAAGCATTAACACTGAAATAAGCACTTACGCATTCGTATTTCTGTTAATAGTTAGGGATATTGCACATCGGTCTAGTATATGAAAAGTAGCGTACTTATATGTGCTACTTTCTATTTTAAAACAAGGATAGCAGAAAAGAACTAACTTTAGATTTAGCTCTTAACTGCTATTTTTTATATACGTCTTAAGTTTGATTCTCTTTAAATTAAATGGCTTTTTCAAACCATACATTTCGAGTACGACCATTTGACATTCTTAAACCCATAACTTTTCCTTTTTCATTTCTTTTTATTTCAACAGTTCCTACAGGCCAATTACCAGAAAAAATATTATTATATAACTGTTCTAGTTTTATTATTCCATGCCTTGCATGTTCGAGGTAAATATTAGATTTGTTATCAATAGAAATTGAATACATAGTTTTTAGTTCTGGACTGTAATAATTTCCAATAAGCGTATTGAAATCATTTGTTTTTATATCTAGATTACTTTGAAGAAAGGTGAAGATTCCGGGTAAATTATTATCAGTTTTAATAATCATTTGATGTGTAATACTATCAAATTTTACGATTGGTTTTATAGATGGGTGATTCATTATAAACGCATGTTTGCTTATTGGTAATAAATGCCATTCGTTTCCTGCTGAACTTGAGTATTGTAAAGTATCATTTTTTATATAAACCTTGCGTCCAGATTTCTCAGAATTACTCCAGTAAATACCTTCAAACTCCTCAAGTTTTTTCTTTGATAAATTAATAAATTTAGCTGGTAATTGGGCAGATGTTGTTGCGGTTTTTGTTAATGAATTATTCTTTTTATTTAATAAAACATCAGAAATCTTGTTTGTTTTAGATCCAATATTACTTCTTGAATAATTACTTAGAATTACAATATTGAGTTGTTCTTCAGGAAAAGTTCTTACTAACGCTCTAAAACCACCAACAGATCCTCCATGTTGTAATACCTTCCTTCCAGAGTATTCTTCAATACGAATCCCAAAACCATAATTGGTTTCAAAACCATTATTTAGTGGTGTCGTGAATAGCAACTTTTTAAACGCTGTCTCCCAATTATTTTGAGGCGTACTAAAATTTTGTAGCCAAATATTTAAATCTTCTATTGTAGAGTGTATATTTCCAGAACCAAAGTAACCCCAATATTCCAAAGCTCTTTCAAATTCTTTTCGCAAATAGTATGATGTAGCATTATTTGGAACAATTTTATTTATAGAAGTTTCTACATATGTGTCTTTCATTCCTATTGGTTTAAAGACATTTTGCTTCATCCATTGGTCAAATTTTAATTGGCTAATATTCTCAATAATTTTAGCTAAAAGAATATATCCAGTATTGCTGTATAAAAATTCTTCGTTAGGTTTAAAGTTAAGTTCTTTTTGATTTTTAATAATTCTATAAACATCATCATTTGTTTCTAGATCTCCGCTTCTCCAGCCAGCTAATCCCAATAAACCATGTAAATCTCTCAATCCGCTTGTATGGTGCAATAAATGACGAATGGTAATGGTTTCACCAAAATTGGGCAATTCAGGAATGTATTTTCTAATATTATCATCAAAAGAGAGTTTGTTTTTTTCTTCTAATAACACAATACCCATAGCTGTGAATTGCTTTGATATCGAGCCAATATTAAAAAGAGTGTTGTTTGTGTTTGGAATGTTGTATTCTACATTAGCTAAACCATAGGATTTTGAAAAAATAGTTTTCCCGTCCTTTGAAACCAATACAGAACCACCTGGATGATTAGATACATTCCAAGAAGTAAAAAGACTATCCATTTTTTTTTGGATTTGTTTTTGACTAGTCTGACCGAAACTATTGAGGACGTGTAATAAAACAATAAACAGGCTTAAAAAATATACTCTTATTTTCATCATTATTTTTTTTTCCAAGATTAAAATGCGAAAGTCAATAATTAACAAAAAAGGTGAAAAAAAAGACCACGCCAATAACCTGTCACGAGGCCGCCAATGGCATGCCAACAGCGGGATTAAGCTAAATAATGCTAAAATTAAGGCTAAAGAAAAGTTGGGTATTTTTGTTTAATTCAGCACTGTTTCTAAGGATAATAAAAGCGTTTGCAAGCACTAGAATTACCATAAATGCGATACCAATATCTCTACCCAGTTCACCTAAATTGATGACATTTCCTATAAGGAATATTGTTAGCCATATTAGTGTCCAGAGAATTTGTATTGTAATTATCTGTTTTGTTAGAGCATTTAATTGCTTTTTGCTTAAAGCAATTATTAGGGGAAAAGCAAAATTCAGAACTGGAATGAATACAACAACTAAAGACGATAAGTTAATTATTTTTACCCATTTTTGGCCAGATTCAGTTATGAGAGGTTTTTGTTTAATCAGATTTGTTTCATCTATATTCAGTGCTTTAGCCAACGCCTTCAAAGTAAAACCTTTGGGGTCTATTCCAGATTCTACTCGCTGAATAGTTCTTACAGAGATTCCTGACTTCTTTGAAAGTTCTTCTTGAGTTAAGTTTTGCTTCTCTCTATGCTCTACTAATTTCGACATATATATTAGTCAACTTTGTGGTTGATGGTATGACACACAACGTTAAAGATATGATTCGTTTTTAAATGAATTATATCGACCGATAAGTGAAGTTAGTTTTTTTCTGGTTAAAATTCCACCCGTAATTGATGTGTCGTGGTTTTGACTTGACCAGAGGAAAATAAGCTATACGTCAACTCTTTCCTTGATTATCTCCGCCTCAAAAAGAACCGTAAAATGTTTCAGAAGCTTTTCTTTTACCTCTTCTATATTCACTTCCTTTTGGCCCAGCTCCACATTTAGGGAGGTAACTGCTTTATCCTTGATGCCACAGGGAATCATCATATCAAAATAACCCAAATCAGTGTTTACATTTAAGGCAAAGCCATGCATGGTCACCCAACGGCTGGCTCGTACACCCATGGCGCAAATTTTTCGAGCAAAAGGAGTGCCCACATCCAACCAAACACCAGTTTCCCCTTCGGAACGTTGTCCCTTGAGGTCATATTCCGCCAGGGTGAGAATTACCATTTCTTCCAAAAAACGAAGATATTTGTGTATGTCTGTAAAGAAATTGTCCAAATCCAAAATGGGGTAGCCCACTACTTGTCCTGGCCCATGGTAGGTAATATCGCCGCCGCGGTTGATTTTATAAAACGTAGCACCTTTTTCTGCTAGTTTTTTTTCATCCACCAACAAATTATTGATGTCGCCACTCTTGCCCAACGTATACACATGAGGGTGTTCCACGAACAAAAAATGGTTGGGAGTTTCAAGGCCCGCATCTTCACGCCGGTTGCGTACTTTGGTGTCCACAATGTTTTTAAAGAGGGCTTCTTGGTAATCCCAAGTTTCCTTGTAATCCTTAAATCCTAAATCCTGAAGGGCAACTTTCTTGTTCATGCCACAAAGATACAAAGCTCCTTAAAGAGAAACTATTTCTCCAATTCCACCTCTAAATCGAGTACAGATGGGTTTTTCATCAAATCCAAGAAGTTGACTTCGTAAATCAAGGTTTTGCCATCTTGGCTAAAAGTCGCCTCTTCTGCTGTGGTGGATTTTATTTTTTTAGGGAAATGATATTTTAAAGTGTAAGTAGAGCCCGAAAGGAACATTTCTGCTCCTTCCAAACTATCCAATTGCTGCTGAAACAGCTCTTGGTCCATTATTTTGGCCTTTCGAGTAAATGTATTCTTCTTGAATGAATAATTTACTTCTGTAGCCTGTTCCGAAGGCTTTATCTGGCCCTGCTGTGGATTGGCATTCGGTCCCAATGCACTTGCATCTTGAAAAGCACTGAAAGCATCGTTTACTTCGTTTACATTTTTAAATTCACTGAACAAATCGAACATCATCACCTTTTTCTCAGGGTCCATCACCATGCGCATATTAAAAGGTTCCAATTTTTTTAGCTTCTCTTGTTCTTCCTTTGGCAATTGAGCAATACTATCTTTTTTCTCCTCTAAAAAATCTTTGAAAGATATGATGGAATCAATCGGTTCCTCGTTGGTCTTGGTCAATTCGTCACCCGCCATATCCATCATCTCGGAACCATCAAAGTTGATGGACAATTTACCAGAACCATCCTCCTTTAAATGGATTTCTTCAGTGAAATTGCATGAGGCCGCCACAAAGATGATAGCAACTATAAGGGCATATTGGATTTTTTTCATGGTGTTTTCTTAATGGTTAATGTGTACTGTAGTCAAAAGTACCATAATCGACCAATATCTAAAACGACAAGGGTGCATTTTGGGCACACAACATTTGGGTAACACCTGTTTTTATTTTTAAACAACTTAATTCGGGTTGTTCAAAATTACCAAAGCGGCAATTACACCGGGCACCCAACCACAAAGGGTAAGTAAAAATACAATTAGAATAGAGCCACATCCCTTACCGATTACGGACAATGGAGGAAATAGAATGGCTAATAACACTCTCCAGAAACTCATGATTATAAGATTTGATTGATGACACTTATAGGTAGTTAAAATGCGTGTTTTGTTACAGAAAACCATTATTTTTAACCAAAATCGACCAAAAAATGCGATTTTTCGTCCTTATCTTACTTTTAATTAACTCATCTGCCCTCTTTGGGCAATACCGCTTTTCTGGGGAAGTTTCTCAAGAAAATGCTGGCAACGCCATTTATTTATCATTGGTAGAGGATTACCGAAAATCGTCTCGAGTGTACCTTAACCAAATTGTTCAGAAATCGGAAGTAGATTCCTTGGGACACTTTTCTTTTGAAGGAAATAATCTAAACAACCAAAATCGCATCTATCGCATCCATTTGGATGGCTGTTCGGACAATACTGGTGCCAATCACTTTTTGGGTCAGTGCAACAACAGTAAAAATGTACTCTTTATCGCTAACAACAAAGATACACTGGTGTTTCCCACCTCTTTTGAAGACCAATCGCTTTGCACTATTAATTCTACCAATCCAAAATCAGGCCTGCTTTTGGAAATTGAAGGTTTAAAAGAGCATATGTCCTACGATTTTGCGGACTACCCTAGTGAGGCCAACAAAAAATTGAATCTGGATAAATGGTTTACCACCATGCACAATTTTGGAAAGGAAACCAATGAACCACTTGCAGAACTTTACATCTATGATTTTTTGTCCGACAAAAGAAACGAAACCTTTAAGTTTTATTTGGAAGACCTCACCAAAAACGATTATTACGAAAACTTATCTGAAAGACTAGGCAACACCTACCCTGATGCGGAATTCGCCCAACAGTACCAAGCTGAAATCACTACAGACAAAGAATTGGCCAGTTTTAACAAGCCAAAATCATCTAAATGGAACCGGACGATAATCGCTCTTTTGGCCGTTTCGCTATTGGGCAATATTCTATTTTTCTTGGGCAAAAAGAGGAAGAACAACACCAAGAATCTGCTTCAAAAACTCACCCCGCAGGAACAAAAAATTGTCAATTTGATTTTAGAAAACAAGACCAATAAGGAGATTGCTTTGGAACTTTTTGTGAGCGTAAGCACCATAAAAACACACATCAACAATCTCTATAAAAAACTGGATATTTCTTCGCGCGAAGAGATGGCAGTTCGCTTCAAAAAATAAATTTCAACCCCCGGACTAGTCCCGATTTCCAACGTATAAAAGTCTGTTCAGCCTTTGATTTTAGTGAATTTGGCCATCAAACCATAAATCAAAGAAATTATGAAACAAGTTTTAACTGCATGGCTTATGCTATGCATTGTTGGTGTTTCGGCACAAGAATTCAACAAGGAAATTACTACCGAAAACGGACTTCAATTCTTAGTGGGCCAAATTAATCTGGAAGGCTTACAATCACAACCCTACAGCAATTGGTTCCAAAACAGGTACAACAACTACCATCCGGACGACACCATGGTTGCGCTATTCAAAGAAAAATTGATGGAATACGACATAAAGCTGTTTTTGGGCACATGGTGTGGCGACAGCAAACGGGAAAGCCCTAAACTCATTAAAATATTGGAAACGGCAGATTTCCCCATGGAGCAACTGGAAATCGTTGCCCTGGATTACCGAAAAGGACGTTACAAAACCAGTCCCACTGGAGAAGAAAAGGGTTTGAACATTATTAAAGTACCAACCATCATCTTCTTTAAAGATGGAAAAGAAGTGAACCGAATTGTTGAAAGTCCCCTGGAAACTTTGGAGCAAGACATCGCCCAAATTGTATTTAAAAAGGACTATGTGCCCAATTATGCATATTAAGTTTGGCCAACGCTAAGGATTTAAAGCGCAAAAGTGTAATTTTGCGCTTTAAATTTTTACAGATTATGCAACTATCGGAACAAGAGATCGTTCGAAGGGAAAAATTGACCAAACTCAGGGAAATGGGCATCAACCCATATCCCGCAGCATTGTATCCTGTTGATGCCACTTCCAAGAGCATCAAGAATGATTTTGAAGAAGGAAAAAAGGTTGTGATTTCCGGTAGATTGATGTCACGAAGAATTCAAGGAAAAGCTTCCTTTGCGGAACTACAGGATAGCGAAGGCCGTATCCAAGTCTACTTTAACCGTGATGAAATTTGCCCGGACGATGATAAAACCTTGTACAACGATGTGTACAAAAAGTTGTTGGACATCGGGGACATCATCGGTATTGAAGGAGAACTTTTCACCACCCAAGTGGGTGAAAAAACCGTGATGGTTAAGAATTTTTCGCTTTTGAGCAAAAGTTTAAAACCATTGCCGCTACCCAAGGTAGATGACGAGGGAAAAGTGTACGATGCCTTCAACGACCCAGAGCTGCGGTACCGTCAGCGGTATGTGGATTTGGTAGTGAACCCGCAGGTAAAGGACACTTTCATCAAAAGAACAAAAATCACCAACAGTATCCGTGAGTTTTATAATCAAAAAGGATATTTGGAGGTTGAGACCCCTATTTTGCAACCTATTCCAGGAGGAGCAGCGGCACGCCCGTTCTTAACGCACCACAATGCATTGAACATTCCGTTGTACCTGCGCATTGCCAACGAACTTTATTTAAAAAGATTGATTGTTGGCGGATTTGACGGTGTCTATGAATTTTCCAAAGATTTCCGGAACGAAGGAATGGACCGCACCCACAATCCAGAGTTTACCGTAATGGAACTTTATGTAGCCTACAAGGATTACAACTGGATGATGGATACCACCGAAAAACTATTGGAAAAAGTGGCCATTGATGCCACAGGAAGTTCCAAAGTAAAAGTGGGTGGCCACGAAATCGAATTTAAAGCGCCGTACCCTAGGGTTCCTATTTTGGACGCTATTAAAATTCATACAGGTTACGATGTGGCGAAAATGGATGAAGACGAACTTCGCGATGTGGCCAAGAAATTGGATATTGAAGTGGATGAGACCATGGGAGTCGGCAAATTGATCGATGAGATTTTTGGTGAAAAATGTGAGCATCACTACATCCAGCCTACCTTCATTATTGATTATCCAAAGGAGATGAGTCCGTTGACCAAAGAACACAGAACCAACCCAAGACTTACCGAGCGTTTTGAGTTGATGGTGAACGGTAAGGAATTGGCCAATGCCTACTCCGAGCTAAATGACCCTATTGACCAGCGTGAGCGTTTTGAAGATCAGCTCAAGCTTTCCGAAAAAGGAGATGATGAAGCGATGTTTATCGACCAAGATTTCTTACGTGCTTTGGAATACGGTATGCCACCTACGTCGGGAATCGGAATCGGAATCGACCGCTTGGTGATGTTAATGACCAACAATTCCTCCATCCAAGAAGTATTGTTCTTTCCGCAAATGCGTCCAGAGAAAAAACAAGTGGAGCTTACAGAAGAGGAAAAAATCATTATGGCCATTCTTAAACCACAAGGTGAAATGCCATTGGCGGACCTAAAAACAAAATCAGGTTTAAGCAATAAAAAATGGGACAAAAGTACCAAGAGTCTAAGTAAGCACGGACTTATAAAAGTGGAAAAAACAGAGGATGCCTTACTTGTAAAGTATACTGGATAAATTAGGTAATTTTGTCCTAACCATACCTAAACCCTTGCATTTGAATTTAAATGCAAGGGTTTTTAGTTTTAAAAAAAGTTCTATCTTTCCACAGTTTTCTTCATAATCCGAAGGAGATTTCCAGCAGCATACCCCAATAATCTTACTAAAACCTATTTAAATGAAAAGAATGAAATTAGCATTCCTTTTTGTGCTGTTGGTATCGTTTGTTAGCCGTGCACAAGAGGTAACCGGAACCGTTTATGACGACCAAAATGCACCCTTACCAGGAGCTTCGGTCCAAGTAAAGGGAACTCAAACAGGAGCCATCACCGATTTTGATGGCAACTACTCGATTGAAGCAAGTCCAGGAGACATTTTAGTGTTTTCGTACGTTGGCTTTAACACCCAAGAAGCAACTGTAACAGGGAGCACGTTGGACGTAACATTACAAGCAGGGCTCGAACTGGAAAATGTAGTGGTCGTCGGTTCTAGAAATCCAAATAGAACAGCAACAGAAAGCACTGTTCCCGTAGATGTCATTGATATAAAAGAACTAAATAATGTTGCTCCACAGGTAAATTTAAATCAGATTTAAATTATGTAGCGCCATCCTTCACGTCCAACACACAAACCATTTCTGATGGTACAGACCACATAGACCCTGCTTCTTTAAGGGGGCTTGGGCCAGACCAAGTATTAGTGTTGATCAATGGGAAACGCAGGCACACTTCTTCGTTAATTAATGTAAACGGTACATTTGGGCGAGGCAGTGTAGGCACAGATTTAAATGCAATTCCTGCAGCAGCAATAAAACGTATCGAGGTGCTTAGAGATGGAGCAGCAGCGCAATATGGTTCCGATGCCATTGCAGGGGTCATCAATATTGTTTTAAATACCACTGTAAATGAATTGACGGCTACCGTAACCAGCGGTGCTAATTTCTCCAAAAATGCAAATGGGCAAACAGGCGGTATAGATGGTGAAACCACAAACTTTGCTGCTAGTTATGGTTTACCCCTTGGCAAAAATGGCGGATATGTCACATTTTCAGGTGATTTTGACGTTCGTCAAGATTATAATCGTATGAAAGAATGGGAAGGCAGTATTTTTAATCTTTACAATACTGTTGAACGTTTTGCCAATCAAGATGGTTATAATCTAGCCAATTTATTGGACGACGATGTTGCAGACGTAATTCAGTATGCAAATCAGGCCAATATTAATTTGAACGGAGCAGCAACCAAAGAAGAACTTCAACCCATTTTGTCTGCAGATAATACCGATGCGGAATTAGCAGCGAGAGGACTGGAAAGAAGCGATTTTAATATGCGCGTGGGTCAATCTGCCCTGCGAGGTGGCAGGTTTTTTACCAACTTCTCTTTACCCTTAGATGATAAGGGCACTGAATTATACTCTTTTGCAGGTATTAGCTCAAGAACCGGTAATTCTGCAGGATTCTACAGACTCCCAAATCAAAGCAGGACATTCACCCCGGCTTATATAAATGGATTTTTACCTGAAATCAATTCTGCGATAAAAGATCATTCTTTTTCTGCTGGCATTAAAGGCATGGTGGGCGATTGGAACGTAGACTTTAGCAATACATACGGGGAAAACTCTTTCTTGTACACCATTGGAAATACCTTTAACGCTTCTTTACAAAGCTCCTCTCCAACTGTTTTTGATGCAGGGGGCTTTTCTTTTAGCCAAAACACCTCCAACTTGGATGTCAATCAGTTTTTTGATGACGTAATGGCTGGTTTAAATGTGGCTTTTGGAGCGGAATATAGAGTAGAAAATTACACCATAGTAGCAGGGGAAGAGGCGTCCTACGCCCAATACACGGCAGATGGCCAGGTAATAACACTTGCTTCACAAGAACCTTCCAGGGATTTCTTTGGAAATGCAAGACCAGGTGGATCTCAGGTTTTTCCAGGTTTTAGCCCAGGCAATGAACTTTCAAGAGGAAGAAGCAGTATTGCAGGATATTTTGATATGGAAGCAGATTTCTCAGAAAGATTTTTGGCAAGTTTTGCAACTAGGTTCGAGGATTATAGCGATTTTGGATCCACCATCAATTTTAAATTGGCGACCCGCTACAAAATTTCAGATAATATAAATATTCGCGCTGCGGCAAACACTGGATTCCGAGCTCCTTCGTTGCATCAAATTAATTTTAATTCTACGTCAACAATTTTTGACCAGAACGGAAATCCACAAGAGGTTGGCACTTTTGCAAATGATAGTAGGGCCGCACAACTTCTGGGCATACCACAACTTAAGGAAGAAACATCCAGTAGTGTCAGTTTAGGATTAACAGCTAAAATTCCTGATGCCAACCTAACTTTTACGGTAGATGGCTATTTTGTTAAAATCAATGACCGGGTGGTTTATACAGGGCAATTTCAAGGGCCTGGAAATGGCACAGAGCTTGACAATTTGTTAGCGCAAGCCAATGCTACCGCCGCATCTTTCTTTGCTAATGCAATCGACACCGAGTCCAAAGGATTGGATGTGGTGATTACTCATAAGGCGCAGCTTGGGGCCAATTGGAGGTTAAAATCCGATTTGGCAGGTACTTTTTCCAAAACAAAACAAGTGGGCGATATTAATGCTTCAGAAGTTTTGGAAAATGCAGGATTGGTAGATACTTATTTTCCGGAAGATAGCAGGGTTTACTTGGAAGAGGCTGTTCCTAGAACTAAAATCAACTTATCCAATAGCTTAACTTCAGACAAGTTAATCGTCTTTTTAAGAAATGTATATTTTGGAGAAGTTACAGAAGCTACTACCAATGTCGATAGACAACAAGTATTCGGCACGCAATTGGTTACTGATTTGTCCATTGGATATAAAGTTACACCTGCTCTTACCTTCACTGTTGGGGCTAACAACTTATTTGACATTTATCCCGATAGAGCAGCTGAGACTCTGGCTGATGGTGGAAATAACAGGAGTGGCGGCCGTTTTGACTGGTCCAGAAGAGCACAACAATTTGGAATTGGAGGCAGGTTTCTTTTTGGAAGAATTAGCTTTTCTTTAAAATAAAGAACCTCCACTTTATAATTTTACATTTTTGGAAGCCCCATCATGGGGCTTCTATATTTTTATGTTTTAACAAAAAAGCATAGCTTAGAACCCTAATGGAGCTAAGCAAAAAAATTGGGCTTGTCTTAGGGCCCTTAGTATTTATTGTATTGAATCTGTTGCCTTTTGAACTTTTGTCGGAAAAAGGTGACCCCGTAATTTCAGTAGCGGCATGGATGCTGATTTGGTGGATTACCGAAGCAGTTTCCATTTCCGTAACAGCATTGTTACCATTGTTGCTCCTACCCATTCTTAAAATACTCCCTATTGCAGAAGTAGGTGCAAATTATGGGAGCCCGATTGTATTTCTCTTCTTTGGCGGATTTGTGATGGCCCTTGCTTTGGAAAAGGTAAACCTACACCGAAGGATTGCCTTGAATATTATAAAACTTACCGGAACCACACCCAACAAGGTGATCTTGGGCTTTATGATTGCCACCGCCACCTTGAGCATGTGGATCAGTAATACGGCCAGTACAGTGGTTATGCTACCCATAGCTATTTCTGTTATCAATCTATTAATTGATGATGAAGACGGCTTTACTAAAAGTGACCAAAATTTTGCACTGAGTGTAATGCTGGGCATTGCTTTTTCGGCAAACGCAGGAGGAATAGCAACTGTTATCGGGACACCCCCAAACTCTGTTTTAATAGGATTACTGGAAAACGAATACAACACCGAAATTTCTTTTCTAAAATGGATGACCATTGGTTTACCGTTCTCTATTATCATGGTTGGGATTTGTTATTTGGTCTTGGTAAAATGGATGTTCCCCAACCGTGATCTAAAATTTACCGCCTCAAAAGATGTTATACATTCCGAACTGGAAAAGTTGGGTCCTACATCAGGTAAAGAAAAAATGGTCCTTGTCATTTTTGCCGTCACCGTATTTCTATGGATTTTTAGGACTCTTATTAATAATATTTTCCCCAATTTGGGAATAACGGATACCATGATCAGTATTTTTGCTGCCGTTGCCCTTTTTGGTATCCCGTACAACATTAAAAACGCAGACTTTATTATCACCTGGAAGGATACCTCTAAACTGGCCTGGGGTATTTTAATCCTTTTCGGCGGAGGGCTTGCTTTGGCCCAGGGAATGTCCACAAGTGGTATTGTGGATATGGTTGCCAACGGAATTGCCCAAAGCGAGATAAGTATTTTGTTCACTGCGGCATTATTGATTTTCCTAATGTTATTTATGACGGAGTTGATGAGCAACGTAGCACTTGTAGCTGTTTTAGCGCCGGTAGTTGCCGGTATTGCCATAGGTCTGGATATTCCAATGCTTCACTTATTGATTCCCGTAACCATCGCAAGTAGCTGTGCTTTTATGCTCCCAATGGCTACACCACCCAATGCTATTGTATTTGCAAGCGGCTATGTGAAGATTCCACAAATGGCCCGTGTTGGAGTAATACTAAATCTTATCGCTGTGGTATTGCTCATTTTAGTGTTTCAGTTTGTGGTTCCATTACTGTTCTAAAACTAAAAATGCCCCTCCGGGCGGAGGGGCATTTTTACAAACTAACTAACTCAAAAAAATGTAAGAAACTAACTTAACTAACGCTACTCGCTTTTAAGCAAGTTGGGCGTAACTCTTTGTTAGGTACAAAGTTATAACCCTTTTTAGGATAAATTATTGTAATTAGTTTTTTGTTAACGTAATGGAGAGAAAAAGAAATCGCACGGATTCAAGGCATTCGATTAAAAACAGTAAAGTAATTTCAGTTAATCACACAAATCATTGAATAATCCGCACATTAAAAAGCATTTTACAAAAAATAGCTCCCTGTAAAAACCAATGTTATTTTTTTGTTAACCAGCCAATTATAGGTTTTTATTAACAAACAAAAACCCCTCGTTGGAGGGGTTTTTATAGCTAACTCAAATAAGTTGTAAAATGAAAACATTTTACTGTATTGATCCAGAATAAGGATCAAAGTTTTCTGGGAGATACTTAGAAGTATCAAAACCCAATTCTATTTCTTCATCTTCCATGTAGTTAACGGAAGTAATTGCGATTACATCAGTGTAAGGATCAAAACCTTCAGGCAATAAATACTTACTATTGATTCCCAATTCAAGTTCAACTTCACTTTTCACATAAGGAATAGCCTTTAAATCCACATACACTTCATAAGGAGAAAAACCTTCTGGCAGATAATCCTTGGTATCAAAACCTAGATCCATATCCTCTTCTTCCATGTAGTTGATAGAATGTACATCCACAACATCGGTATAGGAATTAAAGTCCTCAGGTAAATACGTTTGGGTATCAAAACCTAATGCTAGTTCAACTTTGTTTTCGAGATATATGATGGAATTCAAATCAAAATAGCTTTCGTAAGGATTAAAACCCTCGGGAAGGTAATCGGAGGTATCAAAACCTAAATCTAATTCCGGCTCTTCCTCTATATAGGCTACTTCGTTCAAATTCAACTCATACGATGCATAATCGTTCATCTCCGAAGTTGAATTGTTTAACTCTGCACTAATATTTAATGTGGTTAAACTGTTTTCTAAACTACCCGGTGTCTCGGACTGAACCTCGACCACCTTGGCATTTTGTTGATCGTTTGCTATGGCGGTACTACTTAATAATACACTTCCATAAATTAATAATAACTTGTTCATTTTTTGATTGAATTTTATGATTGATGTTATGCTTATAAGACTATTCAAAAACCAAAACGTTACAGTCTTTAGGATTTTTTTACGAAAATTGAATACTCTCTGAGCCCAGCTATACGGGGCGATACACGCCAAACCATCAGTAAAACGCAGGACTCCCAAAGGTTGGGGCATTCCGTTAAAAAAATGACTGTTAATATTTATTTAACAGTTAATTCTCTCGATTTTTAGGTTCTTTGGATGCTTTAGTTATTCAAACTGACTTATAATGATCAAAAATTTACTACCTCGACTAGTCTTAGTTGTTATTTTATTGGGTGCTTTCCAAACTGCGGAAGCCCAACTTTTCAAAAAGAAGAAAAAAGAAACCGAACAAAAAAAGGAAGACAAGTCCAAACCTGGTGACATTAAACCTTACGATAAGGTAATCACCAAAGATGCAAAAACGGACGAAGGACTTTTTAGCGTACACACCGTTGATGATAAACGCTATTACGAAATTCCTGATTCCTTGTTCAACCGTGAAATGCTCATGGTGAGCAGAATTTCCAAAACTGCCACCGGAATTGGTTTTGGTGGAGGAAAAATCAATACGCAAGTACTGCGTTGGGAGAAAAACAACAAAAAAGTATTGGTGCGTGTGGCTTCTTATGAAAATGTAGCGGCAGATTCATTGCCTGTTCACGAAGCTGTGGTGAACTCCAACTTTGAACCTGTACTCTTTTCTTTTGACATTAAGGCCATCAATAAAAAAGATTCCTTAAACCCGGCAACGGTAATAGAAATAGATCCATTGTTCACTAAAGATGTAAAAGCTCTTGGATTTCCAGATCGTTTCAGAAAAAGATACAAGGTTACCCGTATGGATGGCGACCGAAGTTATATCGAGTCCATTAAAAGTTATCCGCTGAACATTGAGGCGCGTCATGTAAAAACATATTTGTCCAGCGACCCGCCAAGCAATTCCAGCTTGGGGTCCATTTCGTTGGAAATAAATAATTCTATGATCTTGTTGCCCAAAGAACCTATGAAACGTCGTTATTTTGATGAACGTGTGGGTTGGTTCGCCAGAGGTCAAGTAGATTACGGACTTGAGGCCCAAGAAAGCAAAACAGTCACTTACCTTGATCGTTGGAGACTCGAAGTTAAAGATGAGGATATAGAAAAATATAAGGCCGGTGAATTGGTGGAGCCAAAAAAACAAATTGTTTATTATGTAGATCGTGCCACGCCAAAAGAATGGGTGCCCTTTATAAAACAAGGTATTGAAGATTGGCAAGTAGCTTTTGAAGCTGCAGGTTTCAAAAATGCAATTATTGCCAAAGACCCTCCTTCACCCGAAGAAGACCCAGAATGGTCCCCAGAAGATGTTAGGTATTCTGTGGTGCGTTATTTGGCCTCTCCTATTCCAAATGCCAACGGACCTCACGTGAGCGATCCACGGAGTGGTGAAATCTTGGAATCCGATATTAACTGGTACCACAATGTAATGAGTTTGCTACGCGGTTGGTATTTTGTACAAACTGCAGCTATTAATCCTGCTGCGCAAAAAACAGAATTTGAAGAAAAAGTCATGGGCCGTTTGATACGTTTTGTATCATCCCACGAAGTTGGCCACACCTTGGGACTTCCGCACAATATGGGAAGTAGTGTTGCCTACCCTGTGGATTCCTTGCGCTCTGCTAGTTTTACTAAAAAATATGGTACCGCACCATCCATTATGGATTATGCCCGCTTCAACTATGTGGCACAACCAGGAGACGAAGGTGTAGCATTGATGCCAAACATTGGTATTTATGATAAGTATGCCATTAAATGGGGATACAAACCCATTTTGGATAAAGCGGCCAAAGAAGAAAAACCAATCCTAAACAGTTGGATTTTGGAACACGCCGGAGATCCAATGTACCGCTTTGGTCACCAACAAGTGGGCGACATCCACGACCCAAGTTCACAAACCGAAGATTTAGGGGATGATGCCATAAAAGCTAGCTTGTACGGTATTGAAAACCTAAAACGTATTGTTCCCAAATTAATGGAATGGACCACTGAGGATGGTGAGAATTATGACGATTTAGAAACCATGTACGGACATGTAGTTGCGCAATTCCGTAGGTATATGGGACACGTATCCAACAACATTGGAGGTGTTTACGAATATCACAAAACTGCAGACCAAGAAGGGGCTGTATATACCCATGTGAGCAAGGAGCACCAAAAAGATGCCATGAACTTTATGCAGGAACAATTGTTCGAAACCCCTGAATGGTTGATAGACCAAAACATTTTCAATAAAATTGAATATTCCGGATCGGTAGAGCGTATTCGCGCTACCCAAGAACGCTATTTGAACACCATGTTGCAACTGGGCAAATTGGCACGGATTATAGAAAACGAAACCTTGAACGGTGATGAAGCCTATGGTTTGGTAGAAATGATGCGTGATCTTCGTAGAGGAATCTGGTCCGAAACAAGAAGTGGCAGAACCATTGACACTTATAGAAGAAACCTTCAAAAAGCGCACATCGACCGTTTGGAATATTTAATGACGGCGGATAGTCAGCGTAAATTACCTGACTTCGGAGGGTATAGAAAATCCACGCCAATCAACACAAGTCAATCCGATATTCGTTCGGTGGCACGAGCTGAGCTCAACAACTTAAAGAGAGATATTAGAAGTGGTCTTGCCAGGATATCCGACACCATGAGTCGTTACCATTTACAAGACGCCTTGGAGCGTATCGACCTTATCTTGGAGCCCGCGAAATAGGCGCCTTTTTAAATAAAGTACAAATTGCAAAGGTGTAATCGATACGTTTATCGGTTACACCTTGTTTTTTTTACCCTTCACATCTAAACAAAGTCATTTCACAACATATCGCTGAAATTTCCGTTAGGTTTAATTATATTAGTAATCCCAAATCTCAACATCATGACCTACAAGACTAAGAGCTTTATTTACTTTTCCTGTTTCGTGGCAGCCTCCGCACTTTACTATGTAGTGGACCAACACGATGAGTTCCAAGATCAGATCAAATCAGAAACTTACGTCGAAACACAATTCAAAGATGCCGACGATTACACTGATGATACCACAGAAGATTTGGAAGAAGAACGCAAGTAATTTCCCTAAAACACACTTTTACTGTTAAAAGCTTCATAAACTATGTTGCGATGGTTAAACCTTTGGACCAACTACTTGTCCAAGGTATAAATCATTAAAATTTAGAGATATGAAACGATTAGCAGTAGTATTGGTTATGCTGATGAGTATCGGCATGGTCGCTCAGAAAAATAATGGCCCAGGAATGCGCCAAGGTCCTCAAATGGACATGACTGCAGAAGAGATGGCCACCTTGCGAACAAAACACATGACCTTGGTATTGGATCTGACCCAGGCACAGCAGGATAAGGTTTATGTAATTAATTTGGAAAACGCCCAATTTAGAAAAGCAAAATGGGATAATATTAAAGCGCTTAAGGAAAGCGGCGAATGGAAAAGGCCGACTTCCGAGGAACGATTTGCAATGCAAAACGCCCGTTTGGACCGTCAAATTGCAACGCAGGAAAAAATGAAAAAAGTACTGGATGAAAAACAGTACGAGACTTGGAAAACAATGCAGAAAAGCAGAAAAGCCATGCAAGGCAAAAAGAAAATGCAGAAGAGAGGGAGAAGAGGATAGTGTTTTTTGTTGATTTTAAGATGCCGCGCCTGCCATGGTCGCGGCTTCTTTTTTTATCGCTTTTTTAAACGATATTTTGGTTTATCGTCTTTTTTAACGATATTTGTATTAATCGCTTAATTAAACGATAAAATATATAATGATTGCCGTACTTACCGGAGACATCAAAAACTCCAAAGATCATAAAGCCGATATATGGTTGCCCGTTCTAAAACAGGCATTGGACCATTATGGCTCCGAACCTTCCGACTGGGAGATCTATCGGGGCGATAGCTTTCAGTTGCAAACTGCTCCCGAGCAAGCCCTGGAAGCCGCTATCTTCATCAAGGCCAGCATCAAACAAATACGACAATTGGATGTACGGATTGCCATAGGCCTGGGGAAAAAAAACCATACCGCGGCAAAAATTACGGAATCCAATGGCGAAGCTTTTGTACATTCAGGGGAATGTTTTGACCAACTAAAAAAACAGACCTTGGCCCTAAAGTCAAGCTCTTCCCTTTTTGATGAAACCCTGAACACCATGCTACAATTGGCTGCTTTGAGCATGGACAATTGGTTGCCGGCCACCGCTACGGTGGTAAAAACCACCATGGAGCATCCCGAAGCCAACCAAAAGGAACTGGCAAGCCTGTTGGGCAAGTCACAAAGTACGATTAGCGAGGCATTGATCAGGGCAGGATTTGACGAAGTCCAAAAAATGATCCAATTTTACAGAACACAACTCGCCCAATTATGATGCTCTTGGCCCTAAAACTGATACTCGCCCACTTTGTAGGAGACTTTGTGCTTCAACCGGCACATTGGGTAGCCGATAAACTACAAAAGAAAGGCCGGTCCAAATACCTCTACTTTCATATTGGAGTGCATGCACTGGCGCTTTTGCTCCTATTGCAGTTTCAGCATCTGGGTGCCATTGCGGTTATTGTGGTGACGCATTACGGTATCGATTTGGGCAAACTGACCCTTACAAATCCCAAAAACTATCGGTGGCTCTTTGTAGTGGACCAAGTGCTTCACCTGCTGGTACTATTTGGTGTTTTGTATTGGATATCCCCGTTTGCGTTGGATTTCTCAGCGGTTTTTTCTGAAAGCACCTTACTGCTGATTACATTTTTGGCATTCGTTACCTACGTGTGCGGCATCATTATGCGGATGTTGTTGGCCCCTTATATTGATGAAGTCGCCAAGAGCGACGAACCCGGCGAGGGCGGTTCCCTTAAAAATGCCGGCACTTACATTGGCATGTTGGAACGCTTGTTTGTATTCGGGTTTATTTTAATACAACAATGGGCTGCCATTGGACTTTTGATTGCGGCAAAATCCGTATTCCGGTTTGGGGACCTCAACAAGGGCAAAAACCGAAAGCTGACCGAATATGTCCTTATTGGCACACTCTTAAGTTTTGGCCTCGCCATACTATCGGGGATGTTGTATTTGTATCTGGCAGACCTACTTAAAGCCTAAAAAAAGAAACCGTCCCAAAGGGACGGCTCTCTCCGAATAAAAATCTACTTTGTTTAAACACTTTGTACTTATGGCAATTAGCATTGTAGCGTGCCGACACAAATATAGCCAAAAAATATTATTTAGAATTGTTTTAAATTACATAATTTAGTGGTCAGATGCATAACGGGAAATTGTCAAGGCAATCTTTTTTATCTCCTAGCCTTTAATTGAGTTAGTTTAGTTGAAAAGCGTGGCAGATGTTCCGCTTTTTTATCGGCTTTTACGATACAAAAAAATTGGATAGCGTTAAACCCCAATACCCAAAAAGCTTAAGTTGTGAACCCATTACAAGTTAAAATGAAGGATGACATGGGAGTAATAGCTACAAACAACCGAGAAATAAACCTATACTACAACGCCGAGACCAATAAAGGCATGCAGACCTTGGCCTATTTACAATCTTCCGATAAAAAAGTATTGGATGTAGATCTGTCCAAAACCAAGGTAACCGGCACCCAATGGACCGAACTCGCCAAACGTTTGGGCAAGCCTATTAAGGCATTGATCAACACCGAGCACCCCGATTTTATAAACGAATACGGAAAAACCCACAACCTCCAAAGCGACGAAGATTGGCTCAAGGTACTGGAAAACAACCCCAAGGTAGTCACCCAACCGATCTTGGTACATGGGGACAAGGCCATGCAAATTGACACCCCTTCGGAGGTAATGTCATTTCTGGAAGAAGAAGACCAACACTAACTCCCTATCCTTTCACATTTACCTTTCACCCTTCACCTCTACCCTTCACCCCTAATCATCCATTGACCACGTACTTCCCACTTCCCAGTTCCCAGTTCCCAGTTCCCAGTTCCCAGTTCCCAGTTCCCAGTTCCCAGTTCCCAGTTCGTGTTTAAGGAAAACCCCTAGTTTTTTTAAGGTTTTTCCGCAACCAAATTTGTTTGGTAATTGGTAATTTGCTTGGTAGCCCCTCCCCCATGCCTTACAGAAAGTATTTATGTTTTATAAAGAAGTGTAGAAAATCGGACTATATATCCTAATTTGGGAGGATAAGACTTATGCTTTATCCTTAGATGATTGAGCTAACCTTAATAGCGCTTACATTTTAAATAAAAGCCATCGAATATTAAAATGATAGATGTAACTGAGGTTTGGAAAGATGTTCACTCATCAATAGTAAAAATAAAACACCTGAAAGTAGGAAAATCAATTAGTTCAGGAACAGGATTTATTTGTAGAAAGCATCTTATTACAAACAATCATGTTTATGCAAATATAGGAGCAGATAAAATCAAGCTAGAAACAGTATTACAAGATGGATATACAACAAATTTGAAAATAGAATTAACCTATGATGATTTTAGAAAAAGACTTATAGAAGGGATGCCTGAACAATCGTGGGATTTTGCAATTATTTCAATTTCTGACACGCCCTTTTTTCAACTCCTTTTCTCTTGCAATGGCTAATTCCACAACATCAAATTGCTCATAATACAATAGATTATAACCGTTATACTTCCCTGCAAAGGACTTTTTAGCATTTTGACTATCGAAACAATGTTGGGAAAGCCTGTTTTGGATGTTGTTGATCACGCCAATATAAAGCACCGTCTTCTTTTCATTTGTGACAATATAAACGTAATAGGGTGAAAGCATTTTTAAAGATATTCTTTTTCGAAGAATAGATTTCTCAGTCGCTTAGCTTCTTCGAAATGACAGATTAAAACACCTTCGCTACCGCCTCAATCGTCCTATCCAAATCGGCATAGCTGAGGGCATCGTTTAAAAAGTAGCTTTCAAAAGCAGAAGGCGGTAAATACACCCCGTTTTCCAACATCCCATGGAAGTATTTCTTAAAGGTATCGTTATTGCCTTTCGCCGAGCTGGCAAAATCCACCACGGGCTCGTCCGTAAAGTGCACGGAGATCATACTGCCATAACGGTTAATCTGGTGGGTCACTCCCTTTTTGGTCAGTACCATGGCAATGCCCTTGTGGAGATACTCCGTTTTTTCCGCCAAGCTGGTAAAAATTTCAGGTTGGTTGTTTAAGGCCGTCAGCATGGCCAGTCCGGCACTCATGGCCAAAGGGTTTCCGCTCAAGGTACCTGCTTGGTACACGGGTCCTTCGGGTGCCAAATGCGCCATAATTTCGGATCTGGCCGCAAACGCACCTACGGGCAGTCCGCCACCAATTACTTTTCCGAACATCACAATATCGGCATCAATGCCCAAGGCTTCCTGAGCGCCTCCTTTGCCCAGGCGAAAGCCTGTCATTACCTCGTCAAACAACAACAAAATACCCTCTTGGGTGCAAAGTTCGCGCAATCCTTGTATAAATTCTTCCTTAGGGATAATACAGCCCATGTTCCCTGCTACGGGTTCCAAAATAATGGCCGCAATTTTGCCTTTGTTGGCTTCCACCAAGGCTTTTACGCCCTCCAAATCGTTGTAATCGGCCAATAGCGTATCCTTGGCCGTGCCCTGCGTTACCCCAGGGCTGTTGGGGCTGCCAAAAGTAACGGCTCCACTCCCCGCTTGTATCAAAAAAGAGTCGGAGTGGCCGTGATAACAACCCGCAAATTTAATGATCTTCTCCTTGCCCGTGTACCCGCGCGCGAGGCGCACTGCACTCATACAGGCTTCGGTACCGCTGTTCACAAAACGGATTTTATCAATGTTCGGCACCATGGACACCGCCAGTTTGGCGATTTCGGTCTCAATTTCGGTGGGCGTTCCAAAGGAAGTTCCTTTTTTGGCCTTCTCGATTACGGCATCAATCACCGGTTGGTACGCATGCCCCAAAATAAGCGGCCCCCACGAAGCAATAAAGTCAATCAATTGGTTACCGTCTTCATCGTACAGGTAGGAACCTTTGGCCTCCTTGATAAAAATAGGGTCGCCCCCTACCGCTTTAAATGCTCGTACAGGGGAATTTACGCCTCCGGGGATATATTTTTTGGCCTCTGCGAACAAGGCGCTGCTTCGTTGATAGATCATAGTATGTTTTTATTCATGCCATTATGCTGAATTTAGTTCAGCATCTCATCCTAATCGGTCTTAAACCTTTTGAGAACCTGAAACAAGTTCAGGTTGACGTACTCCCCGCAAAGGTAATGAGGATCATTCGTTTTGGGAAATGGTTTTCAGTGAATGCTTATCTGTCATTCCTGCGAAAGCAGGAATCCATTCTGCGCTCTGTGGGTTCCGTATCGCGCTTCGGTAACCTTAAAATTTGAATTACCTAGAATCTAACAATCGAGAATTCCAACCATCTAAAAATCCAACCCATAAAATAGAGATGCTTCGCTCCGCTCAGCATGACAAGTAAGCTTCAAAGCTTGAAGTGTTAAGTACAATTGATTATAAACCAAAAATCCAACCTATAAAAAAGAGATTCTTCGCTCTGCTCAGAATGACATTAAAAACTACTGCGCCCTTCGGATATTGAGCACCTGCCCGATGGAAATAATGTTATCGTTGAGATTGTTGAGACGGCGAAGCTCGCCCACCGAAATATCGTAGCGCTTGGAAATGCCGTACAGCGTATCCCCTTTTCGCACCTCATGGGTAAACACCTCGTATTGTTTGGGTTCGCGCACGGTGGAGAGGCCAGTTTCGACCACTGCTTCATCGTACTTATGCAAATCGTACCGCTCAATAAGCGCGATCAACTTTTGCGGATACTTACGATCGGTGGCATAGCCGGCCTGCCGAAGTCCATGCGCCCATTTTTTATAATCGTCCCGCTTGTAGTTGAACAAAAACGCATAGCGTGAGCGAGTGGACAGGAAAAGACTGTGGTCCCGGAACGAATACATCGGGTGGTTGTACTTACGGAAACATTCGCCCTTGGCGTCATCATCATGAAAATCGAACTCACCCTGCCATCCCGTATGGCATTTGATACCGAAATGGTTGTTGGTCTTGAGCGTTAATTCCCCGCGACCGGAGCCACTTTCCAAAATACCTTGCGCCAAAGTAATACTGGCGGGAATGCCATAGGCGCGCATTTCGTACTGGGCAATCTCGGCAAAGGTCTCGATATAATCCCGGGTATCCGAAATGGGGAAGCGCTCAAAACGTCCGGTGTCTTCCGGCATAGAATAAAGACCGCTATCCGTTTTGGTGTCGCCCTTGCGGTCGGTGTTTTCCGAATTACGAACTACGGGAGCACCCTTCCGATGGGTCGTCCTTCTTTTTTTGGCACCACAGCTAGAGAGCAAAAGTGCCGCTATCAATACATATCCTATTCGCCTGATCATACGTCCAATAACGGTAAATTCTTCTTTTTCAGTACAAGGTTCATGCCTTTTATGCCTTGCAATCCTCCTGTATGTATCGCCAAGATTTGGGTTCCTGGTTCAAAAACATCTTGTTTTATCAGGTCAAAAATACCAAAAAGCATCTTACCCGTGTATATGGGATCCAAAGGGACACCTGTTTTTTGCTTAAAGAGGTTGATAAAAGATACGAGCTGTTGGTCCACTTTGGCGTAACCTCCAAAATGATAATCGGTTATGAGCCGCCAACGGTCGTTATGGACAAAGGTACAAATCTCCTCGCTTAAAAAATCGCCCTTCAATGCTGGGAAACCCAAAACGGTCTGATGAGGCTGGGCAGCATTGATGAGTCCGGCCAAGGTTCCGCCCGTTCCCACTGCGCTGCAGATGTAATCAAACGGTGCATCCGCATCGGTCAATATTTCCGTACAGCCTTTTACCGCCAAATCGTTGGTTCCACCTTCGGGCAATAGATAAAAATCTCCGAACTTTTCCTTCAAATCCTCAATAAACGAAGTGTCATTTTTGAGTCGATACGCACTTCGGGTCACAAAATGGAACTGCATACCGTGTTTATGGGCAAGTTTCAGGGTTGGATTGCTTTGCCATTTGTCCGCCAGCTCTTCACCCCGAATCACACCAATGGTTTTTATACCTTGTTCATGACCCGCATAGGCCGCAGCCGCAATATGATTGGAAAAGGCCCCACCAAAGGTGAGCAAAGTTTCTTTGCCTTGTTTTTTAGCTTCGAGCAGATTGTATTTAAGCTTTCGGTACTTGTTTCCCGAAATAAATGGGTGAATGGTGTCTTCCCTTTTCAGGTAGAGGTGAATACCCTTTTCTCGGAGAAGGGGCATATCTATATGCTGATCGGGTATGTTCAATCCAAAAAATTAACGGGTCAGGTACTGTAAAAAACCAAAGGTTTTGCGTTTGGCAAGATACTGCATATCCTTTTCATTGGCATAGGCCTCACGTTCAAAACTAATGTTCTGATAGGCGCGGTAACTGTCCAGATAAAGTGCGGTACGGAACAACCATTCCGAAATATAGAGCATATAAAAAGGCAATATAAGCAGTTCTCGCTGTTGCTTTAGGTGGATACGCTCGTGGTTGATCAGCACCTCATCGGTCTTAAGGGAATCTTCCTTAAGAATAATGAAAGGCCATAGCGAGAGCCCCACATAATTTTTATAGAAGAAATGTTTAAAGACAAGTATCAAATGGTTGCTGTCATTGGTTGCTTAACAAATATAACTGCAAAAAGTGCTCAAAATTGGACAGTTAGGATAAATCCATCAACATTTTCGGTGAATAACATTGTTTTCAAAATCTTAAAATCTTAGTCGTTGTGCCGTGAAAACCTTAAATTTATATAGTAAAAATGGAAGGCAGCACATGAAAGAACGCATTCCTCTGGAAGAGGGTGATTATTACTTATCGGAACAAGGATATCGGGTATTTACCGAGAAATACCACCTAAAACGCGGTTATTGTTGCGAGAGTGGTTGCCGCCATTGTCCCTATGGATATAATGCCAAAACCAACACCCAAAATTAAGGATTCGGCATAATATTTGTGACTTATTTATTAGACCTCAAGAATTTAAAAAAAGTACTATGAAAAGTTTACAACGTTTTGCTCTGGCCGTCTTCGCCTTTGGCCTGTTAGCCTCCTGTTCTTCTGTACGGGTGATTTCCGATTACGATCAAAAAGCCGACTTCAACAACTATAAAAGCTATGCCTTTTACAAAACGGGCATAGACAAAGCTCAAATCTCGGATTTGGACAAGAAAAGAATTTTAAGGGCCATTGAGGCTGAAATGGGGTCACGTGGATTTGTAAAATCCGATAACCCAGATGTATTGATCAGCATTTTCACCAAAGAGCGTGAACGTGTGGATGTTTATAACAACAACTTCGGCATGGGCTGGGGCTGGGGAGGATTCTATAGCCCATGGGCCTGGGGACCCGGTTGGGGCTGGGGCTACGGCAACAACGTGAGTACCCGCACCGAAGGTTCATTGTACATCGACGTGATCGATGCCAATAAAAAAGAACTGGTATGGCAAGGACGTGGCGTAGGCTCTCTGAACAACACCAAAAACATCGAAAAGAAAGAACAGCGCATAAAGGAATTTGTTTCACATATTCTTAAAGAGTACCCACCCCAAATAGCGGTGGCCTCCAACTAAAATATTAACCGCCCACTGGGCGGTTTTTTATTGCTCTTAACTTTCCTTAAGAGAAAATCCATTCCCTATTTTGTATCTTTAGGTCGCACAAAAATTAACTTATGAGCTACGAATCCAATCCTATACTGGACAAACTACCGAAGCACCTTAAACAATTCATAAAACCCCAAAATTATGAAGAGTACACGGCCATTGACCAAGCGGTTTGGCGGTACGTGATGCGAAAAAATGTGGATTATCTCAGTAAAGTGGCCCATAAATCTTATGTGGATGGATTAAAAAAAACAGGGATTTCCATTGATCATATTCCCAACATGTACGGGATGAACCGCATCCTGAAAGAAATTGGATGGGCCGCTGTTGCGGTGGATGGTTTTATTCCCCCTTCGGCATTTATGGAGTTCCAGGCGTACAACGTGCTCGTTATCGCTTCCGATATTCGTCAGCTTGAAAATATTGAATATACCCCTGCACCCGACATTATTCACGAAGGTGCAGGACATGCACCCATTATTGCCAATCCCGAATACGCCGAGTATTTACGTAGGTTTGGTGAAATTGGCTGCAAGGCCATTTCCAGTGCCAAAGATTACGAATTGTATAATGCTGTGCGTCATCTTTCCATTATTAAAGAAGCGCATGGCACGCCTCAAAATGAAATAGATGAAGCTGAAAAACATATTGAGCACCTCCAGGAAAACATGGGTGAGCCCAGTGAAATGGCCCTGATTCGGAACCTACATTGGTGGACTGTGGAATATGGTTTGATCGGCACCGTGGAAAACCCGAAAATTTATGGCGCAGGACTGCTTTCCTCCATTGGGGAAAGTACCTGGTGCATGACGGACAAGGTAAAAAAGATACCCTACTCCATTGAAGCGGCACATACCGAGTTTGACATCACAAAGCCACAACCACAGCTTTTTGTGACTCCTGATTTTGCCTTTTTGAGTCAGGTTTTGGAAGATTTTGCCAATACCATGGCCGTGAGGACCGGTGGTCTTTCAGGAATAAAAAAATTGATTGGTTCCAAAGCATTGGGAACTATCGAATTAAGCACGGGACTACAAATCTCCGGAGAGTTCAGCAATGTCATCGAAAATGACGGCAAGCCCATTTACATACAAACCACAGGAGGTACGGCACTGGCCTATCGCGAAAAGGAACTGGTTGGCCACAGTACCGATCACCATGCAGAGGGCTTTGGCTCGCCAATTGGTAAGCTGAAAGGCATTAACATTGCCATTGAAAATATGGGGCCGCGCGATCTCAAGGCCTATAAAATTTATGAGGGCGAACAAATTGCTCTGGAGTTTGAAGGAGGTGTTAAGGTTGAAGGAACCATTATCACAGGAACGCGAAACTTAATGGGTGAAATCATCCTCATCACTTTTGAAAATTGCACAGTTACCCACGGTGATAAAGTCTTGTTCCAACCCGAATGGGGATTATACCACATGGCGGTTGGACAAAAAATTGTTTCCGCCTATAATGGCCCGGCAGACTTGAATAGCTTCAACCTTATAAGCCATCAGATTACTGAAACTACCATTAAATCAAAAAAGGACGAAGAAAGACTGCAGTTAGAGCGATTTTATGAGCAAATAAGGCACTTTAGAGAAGGAAAAAACACTACGATTTCCCGAAACAAGGTATTACAAGCGCTCAAAAAAGACCATCCACAAGATTGGCTATTGCCTGTAGAATTGTACGAGCTTGCCAAACAGGACAACAATCAAGAATTTCAGCAAGAGATTTTGGAACACTTGGAAAATATAAAACGGGACAACCCCAAGGTAGGCCACTTAATTGATGATGGCATTGAGCTAGTGGATACCGCTTTGGTAAGTTAGAAGCACAATTTTTTCAAGTTTTCAGGTGTAGGTTTCAACTGTGGCACCTCACCTTTGGTAACTGGATAAAAAGAAATGTTGCGTTCTTCTCCATTTCTCCTTATGCCTAGTTTTACCTCATGCTCTATGTTGCCTTGCCAAATGCTTCGGGAAAATACCTCATCCCCAGCTCGTAACCCTGCTTCCCAAGCTTTGCTGTCTTCGGTAACGCTTTGTATTTCTTTTCGGTCCTCCGTGAATTCAAAACCAAGTTCGTAAATATGGCTTTCGGGGCTATACTCCAAACCAAGTTCTTCAAATAGGGTTACCAAATCAACTTTTTGTCCCTCCTCAATATGTTTTTGAAAAACGGGTTCAAAATCACCATCCCAATACTCATCCATCACACCCATAAAATAATCGTGGGTCAATTTTTGTTCCTTGGTGGTTGCATCCGTATAAATTTGATGCATAACATCATCCAAACTTTGTTTCCCTCTACTTGCTTGTTGAATTTTTTGATCGAGATAAAAAGCAAAAATAGCCCCTCTCCAATACGGAAGTTTGGAATATTCGTAATTGGTCCAAAAGTTATCATAATTGATTTCGGCATTGGGTGCCTCTACAACAGATGAAGCATAAAGATCACGAATGGTCCTGTTCAGCTCCGAAATAAAAAACGAACCATCCAAACCATTGATATTGTTCTTAGCGATATTCTTGTAGGTGTAATACTCCGTAAAACCCTCACTAAACCAATATTGCTCTTCTTCGTTCTCGTTTGTAATTGTGTGCCCAATCCAATTGTGCATCAACTCATGGTTGAACAAATACACCATTTGACCGATGTCCGTTAAATCGTTATTTGAAACCGAAGTGGCAAAGGAATTGGTGAGCCCGGTTCCCTGAAAGCTGCTTCCATTTTCTTGCGGAAAGGGTTGCATGGTTACTGTAAAGTATTCTTGGGAATGGTCGTTCCAAAAATTACGTTGATAGGTCAAGGTTTCTTCCAAAACTTTAAAAACTTCCTCGTCCTTAAATGGAACCCAATCGCCACGGGTGGCCAAGCTAATCTTGTTCCCTTGAATATCCCCATTGAAGATTCTAAAATCACCCCCAACAAAAATGGCGCTTCCAAAAAGCTCTAAATCCATATCCAGTAGAAATTGCTCCTTATTTTGACTGGCAAAACTGTTATGAATGGTGTATTCCTCTGGAAAGGCAGCCCAATCCAAAGCAATGTCCAAATTCTCTTCCACATTTTCGGGCACCATAAACATATTATGGGAAAACACATGAAAATAGTCCTTGTTTATGATAGGGCGGTAAATTTCCCGTGTAGAAATATCTCCTTTAAAATCCTGTTTAAGAAAATACTCAAACTCCAATTCTTTTACATCTTTGGGATGCATTAGTACAATCCTGCCGCTATCCAAATCTTTTTCCACCACTCCCTCAACATTCAACAATTGCATCCTGCCCAAAGAATTATATAGATCGGTCTGTCCCCAAGCTTCATTCGGAAAAGATAAGGTAGTTGTGCCATCGGGATTGGCTTCCAATGTCATTTTGATTTTAAGTTGCGGAATGCTATCCACCACCGCGGGTGCAATGACGTAACTGATATCCGATTCGGGTTTTTGCTGACAGGAAAATAGAAAAGTGGCTAAAAGGGCGGTTAGTAGTACTCTTTTAAACATCGTAATTTTGATTGATTGAATGTATCTAAAAGACGCACAAAATCACGAAATGTGACAGCTTATTCCAAAAAACTTTCCAATTGCTCCGCATTTTCAACAGGAGTGTTGTTATAAACCAAGGTCCATTCCATGGAATTGGTCAGCACTAAAATTCGGGAAAGCTCACTCACCAATCGATTTTCAGCATTCGAACGCAGTGAGGAGGCTTCTATTTTTTTCATCAAGGATACGTTTACATTCCGTTTGATGGCATTGTAATCCTTTGCATTGAATGGGTTTAAGTAATCGGCCGTTACGTCATAATACTCAAAATCGGGACTGATCTTTATCTCTGGTTCAGGAATCTGAATAATTTTAAGGGTCTTGTTTTCCTCATCCACTTCATAGCTGATTTTCGACATGTCGTAGGCAATGGAGACATCGGCATTTACTACTACCAAGGCTTTCTTGTGGGCTGTAATTAAGGGTCCAAACAATTCTTTGGAATCTTTATAATTATAAACTTCGGCAAAATGCCCCTCAGTGACCACCAACTTGGAAACATTTCGCAATTCCTGCTGAATCAACATCGAATTTTCTTCCAGAATTGATTTTTGCTGACGATCATCGGTACACGATTTATAAATCAAAACCGAGGCCAAGGCAATTATTGCTCCAACTAGAACTTTTTTCATTTATTCGAATTTCATGAAAGGATACCTTTCTTGAAGATACGTAATTTTTGTACCGAGCGATGTTTTAAACTTTTGATGCGCTTCTGAATCCGGGTTAAATGGTCGGTGAAGCAAGCCTTTTTGAACAGCATCCACTTCGTGCATAACAGGGTAGATTTTCTTGGAAATCCACACCCATTTGAAGCGCTCCCAAATGTAATCGACGGCCAACTCGTTGGGATGCACCATATCCTTCCCATAAAAGCGATAATCACGGAGTTCGTCCATCATAATTTCGTAGGATGGAAAGTAGGGCACATTGTGCCCATTTATTATTTGGTGCAGAGCGGTAATTAACTGCGCCTTGCTCCGTTGATTCTTTACAAAGCCATCCTTTAAATGACGAACGGGGGAAATGGTAAAAATAATTTGTGCTTTGGGGTTCACTTTTTGAATCAATTTCAAAATATGGTCAAGACTACCCTCGATTTCTCCAAGGCTCAATAGTTTTTTAGTGAACTGCTTTTGTGATACTTTATGGCAATTGGCCACTATTTTTCCTGAAGTCTGATGTTCATAAACCCAAGCCGTTCCCAAGGTGATGATGATGTGGGAAGAAGTTTCCAGACTTTTTTTGGTTTCTTCCAACCTTAGGTTGAGAAGACGTAATAGTTCATCTGAAGATGCTGAACGCAATTCGGAATGGGCATCAAAACAGCGCCAAATACCGTCTTGTTCAAAAATCTCGCTTTGCTGATACATTTTTCTGGCAATGGCTCTTTGAATCAAATTTTCAATGGCCAAGGGATGGAACAATATCCCAAAGGGATTTTGGAATTGCTGAAACTTGAAGTAATCTAGTTTCCTGCCTATATTTTCCACAAAACAAGAACCCAAAAGCACCAACTTACTTTGATAATCGATAGGATTATCGCTGGGCGTTAAGGGTATCCTTGTTTGTAATTCCATTAGGACAGGTATTCCTTGACCTTGTCCAACGCCTCTGGAATTCCAGCAGGATTCTTGCCACCAGCGGTTGCGAAGAACGGTTGTCCACCGCCACCACCTTGGATATATTTGCCCAGTTCGCGGACAATGGTTCCGGCATTCAGGTTTTTTTCGGCTGCCAAACCTTTAGAAATATAGCAAGACAATATCGCTTTTCCATCTTTTTCAGAAGCCAGCAACAAGAACAGATTATCCACTTGACCGCCCATTTCAAAAGCAAGGTCTTTAATGCCACCGGCATCCAAATCTACCTTTTTGGACAAAAATTTAGTTCCGTTCACATCTTCCAGTTCAGCAATCAACTCATTTTTAAGTCCTTTGGCCTTATCCTTCAACAATTGCTCCACTTGCTTTTTCAGAGCAAGGTTTTCTTCTTGCAAACTCGCAACCGATTTTACGGGATCTTGGGAATTTTTCAACATATCCTTGATCTCAAAAAGCATTCGGTTATTGTTGAAATAAAATTCTTTCACGGCATCTGAAGTAATTGCCTCTATTCTACGGATTCCCGCAGCAACTGCTCCTTCAGAAACGATTTTAAAATGCCAGATGTCGGCCGTATTCTTTACATGGGTTCCTCCACAAAGCTCAATGGATTGCCCAAAGCGAATGGTTCGGACGGTATCGCCGTATTTTTCTCCAAAGAGTGCCATTGCACCTTGCTCCATGGCCTCTTTCATGGGAATATTGCGGTTTTCTTCCAAAGGAAGGCGCCCATCGATACGTGCGTTGACAAAATTCTCTACTTCCCTCAATTCTTCAGTAGTCATTTTTGAAAAGTGAGAGAAATCAAATCGTAAATATTTGGAGTGTACCGCGGAACCTTTTTGTTCCACATGAGTTCCCAAGACCTCACGTAAGGCTTGGTGCAATAAATGGGTGGCGGTATGGTTACAAGCCGTCCTCCTGCGCTGCTTTTGGTCCACAACGGCTTTAAAAGCTCCTGATACATCTTTTGGCAACGACTTGGCAAAATGTACGATCTCATTGTTCTCCCGTTTGGTGTCTACAATATAAGTGACATCGCCATTGGGTGCTTCCAAATAACCTTTATCCCCAACTTGTCCGCCACCTTCGGCATAAAACGGGGTAAGATTGAACACCAATTGGTATTGGTCGCCTTCTTTTTTACTGGTCACTTTTCGGTATTTCACCAATTTTACATTGGCTTCGAGAGCATCATAACCGACAAATTCTTGCTCCGTGTCGGTCATCAATACATTCCAGTCGTCTTTGGAAATTTCTGAAGCTGCTCTGGAGCGGTCTTTTTGTGCTTTTAATGCTTTTTCAAACCCTGCTGTATCTAATTGATAACCCTTCTCCTCCAGAATCAGGGAAGTCAAATCTATCGGAAAACCGAAAGTATCATACAGTTCAAAGGCCTTTTCACCTTCAATGGTTTTATCCTTGGATGATTTTATAACCGAATCCAACAACACCAACCCCTGCTCCAAGGTACTCAAGAAAGAACTTTCTTCTTCTTTGATTACATTTTCTATCAATTGGTACTGCTCCTTCAACTTAGGAAAAGCTTTACCCATTTGTTCGCTCAACACCTTCACCAATCTGTAAATAAAGGGTTTGTTGGTATCCAAAAAGGTGAATCCGTAGCGGATGGCCCGGCGCAGGATTCTTCTGATTACATAGCCTGCCCCCGTATTGCTCGGTAATTGTCCATCTGCAATGGAAAAGGCGACTGCCCGTACATGATCGGAAATAACACGGATAGCAATATCGGTTTCTTCATCCTTGCCGTATTTTTTTCCGGTGATGATTTCCACTTCGCGAATCAGCGGAGTAAAAACATCCGTATCGTAATTGGATTGCACCCCTTGAAGTACCATACATAGGCGTTCAAAGCCCATTCCAGTATCTATATGCTTTTCTGGAAGTGGTTCCAGGCTACCGTTCGCCTTTCGGTTGAACTGCATAAAAACCAAGTTCCAGATTTCCACGACTTGTGGATGATCTTGGTTCACAAGTGAAGCTCCGTCCACTTTTTCTTTATCCTCTTTTGAGCGAATATCCACGTGGATTTCGGAACAGGGCCCACAGGGACCTTGATCGCCCATCTCCCAAAAATTGTCCTTTTTGTTCCCTTTGATGATTCGATCTTCGGGCACAATCGCCTTCCACAAATCGTAGGCTTCTTGGTCTAGTAGCAATCCGTCATCTTCGCTGCCTTCAAAAACAGAAACGTAAAGACTGTCTTTATCAATTTTATATACCTCGGTGAGCAATTCCCAAGCCCACAGAATGGCTTCCTTTTTAAAGTAATCCCCAATACTCCAGTTCCCCAACATTTCGAACATGGTGTGGTGGTAGGTGTCTTTCCCCACTTCTTCCAAATCGTTGTGCTTACCACTTACCCGAAGACATTTTTGGGTATCGGTCAATCGTTTGCTCTTGGGCACGGAATTCCCCAAAAAGTACTCCTTAAATTGGTTCATACCGGCATTGGTGAACATCAACGTGGGGTCGTCCTTCATCACCATGGGTGCGGATGGAACAATCTTATGATTCTTTTCTTTAAAAAAGTTTAAAAACTGGTTTCTAACTTCTTGGGATGTCATTGAATTCCTAGGGTTTTCTTAAATTTAACACTTTAAGCAAAACAATTTTTATATTTGTTTGTTCTGTTTAAAATGAGAGAGCAAAAATAGGATAAAATCCATTCATGTCTAAAGTAAAGTACTATTACGATCCGGATACACTTTCTTACAGAAAGATTGAGCCGAAAAAATCCAAAAAATACAGGAATGTTTTCTTGTTCTTGTTGGGCTCTGCACTGTTTGGCTTTCTTGGACTCATCATTCTTTTGAATACACGCTGGGTAAACACGCCCAAGGAACTCTCCCTTGAACGTGAGGTTCGTAATTATGAACTTCAATTTGATATCCTGAGCAGGAAGATGGACCAAATGGAACAAGTTTTAGGTAACATTGAAGATCGGGACAACAATATTTACAGATTATATTTTGAAGCAAATCCGATACCCGAAGAACAGCGAAGAGCTGGTTTTGGTGGTATCAACCGATACAAAGACCTTGAAGGTTTCAATAATTCGGAAATTATTATCGATGCCACCAAGCGATTGGACATCATCCAAAAAGAGATGGTGATACAATCCAAATCATTGGATGAAATTGCCAAATTGGCGGAAGAAAAGGAAAAACTTTTGGCTTCCATTCCCGCTATTCAACCAGTAAGCAATGAAGACCTTACCCGAATGGCCTCTGGTTATGGTTGGCGGTCCGACCCTTTTACCAAAGCTCGTAAAATGCACTGGGGCATGGACTTTACTGCTCCGCGTGGCACTCCTATTTATGCCTCAGGTGATGGAAAAATAGTTCGTGCCGATAACAGGTCCTCCGGATATGGAAAACACGTGCGCATAGATCATGGATATGGCTACATTTCCTTGTACGGGCACATGAGCAAATACAATGTGACCGTTGGCCAAAAAGTAAAAAGGGGCGATCTTATCGGCTTTGTGGGAAGTACGGGACGTTCCGAAGCACCCCATGTACATTATGAAGTGTTCAAGGACGGGGAACGTATCAATCCCATTAACTTCTACTACGGAAGTTTGTCGGCTGAAGAATTTGAGAATATGCTCAGATTGGCCAACCAAGAAAACCAATCACTGGATTAATGCACATAGATCTTCCAGAAAAACGATATTATGGCATTGGCGAAGTAGCCAAGGCCTTTGGAGTGAATACCTCCCTGATTCGTTTTTGGGAAAAAGAGTTTGATGTACTACAGCCCAAAAAAAATGCGAAGGGCAACCGTAAATTTACTCCGCAGGATATCCAAAACCTACAATTGATATATCATTTGGTAAAAGAACGTGGATTTACTTTAGATGGGGCCAAAACGCATTTAAAAGAAGAGAAACAAAAAGCCCTTTCCAATTTTGAAGTGATTCAAAAACTACAAAAAGTGAAGGCCGAGCTCCTGAAAATAAAAGAACAACTATAAACACTAATACCATAGGAAAATGAAAAAATGGTTAATCCCCTTAATTATTGTTGTGGTCATTGTCTTTGGTCTCTACCGATGGGCAGTTGGTTTCAACAACACAGCCGTACAGTATGAAGCTGATGCCAAAACAGCATGGTCCAATGTGGAAAGCTCCTATCAAAGAAGAAACGACCTCATAGGAAATTTGGTTAAAACCGTTCAAGGTGCTGCCGATTTTGAAAGAGGCACTTTGACCGATGTTATCGAGGCGCGCGCCAAGGCAACCTCTACCAATATTGACGCAAACAACATTACTCCGGAACAATTGGCCGAATTTCAACAGGCGCAAACCGGCTTGTCCTCTGCTCTTTCCAGATTATTGGTTACGGTAGAACGATATCCCGAATTAAAGGCCAATCAAAACTTTTTGGAATTGCAATCCCAGTTAGAGGGTACAGAGAACAGAATCAATGTAGCAAGGGACAGGTACAATGAAAAAGTGAATATTTATGATGTTCACACCTCAAAATTCCCTGGAAAAATACTTGCTGGATGGTTTGGTTTTGAGGAAATGCCCAGATATCAAGCAGATCCAGGTTCCGAAAACGCTCCTGATGTGAACTTCGAATTCAACTAGATTATGTCGCACGTAGAGGAGTTTTTAACTGCTGAGGAAGAAAGTGATATTGTTGAGGCCATTGTTGAAGCTGAGAAAAATACTTCTGGCGAAATAAGGGTACACATTGAGGCATCTGCCAAAATTGACCATTTTAGTCGGGCACAGCAGATTTTCCACTTTCTTAAAATGGATAACACCAAAGAAGGCAACGGTGTACTCATCTATGTAGCTGTGGACGACCGAAAATTTGTGATTTACGGGGGGCAAGGTATAGACCGGGTTGTCCCCAAAGGGTTTTGGGACACTACCAAAGACGTAATTGCTTCTCACTTTAAAAAAGGAAATTTTAAACAAGGTATCACCGAAGGCATCCTAATGGCCGGCAATGAACTTGAAGCTCATTTTCCTTGGGACCATGATGACACCAATGAACTGAACGATGCGATATCCAAAGGGTAGTTTTTTACTGGTTTTTTTATGGGCTTCCCTAGCATGGGGACAGTTTACCATACCCGAAAAACCGCAAAAACAAACCAGTGTTTATGACTATGTGAACCTATTATCTCCTTCACAGAGCAGTGCACTGGAACAAAAACTCATTCGATATTCGGACAGTACCTCTACCCAAATTGTTATTGCAATAATAAGTTCAACCGAAGGTGAGAACATCAATTATTTAGGTGCACAATGGGGGCAAAAATGGGGTATTGGACAAGCCGATGAAGACAATGGCGTTCTTGTGCTCCTTGCCAAGGACGATCGAAGAATTGCAATCAACACGGGCTATGGTGTAGAGGGAAGTCTAACCGATTTGATGTCCAAGCGCATTATAGAATCCATAATTATCCCAGAATTTAAAAGAGGCGATTATTATAGTGGATTAGACAAGGGATCGGATGCCATTTTTAAAGTACTTACCGGGGAATTTACCGAAGACCGAACTTTTGGAAATGGGAAACCATTTCCGATTGATGCCATTTTCCCATTAATCATTTTTATCGTTATCATCATCATTTTATGGAGCCGCAAAAATAAAGGTGGCGGACGTAATGGCGGGCGAAGAGGACGTGGACTCGATATTTGGGATATGATCATTCTGAGCAATATGGGTCGTAGCTCTGGCTCTTCCGGTGGTTTTGGAAGCGGAGGCTTCGGCGGAGGCGGAGGTTTTGGTGGAGGCTTCGGTGGAGGCGGTTTTGGGGGCGGTGGTGCCTCTGGTGGATGGTAAATCAGTTACAAAGCAACCTAAACATCATGTTGTCATCTTTTTGGCAAATACGTTATGCCAAAAAATTTCCTTGTATTGTTTATTACGGTTTTGTTTATCTCATGTAAATCGGATGATGATTCCATAGATTTGAATTGTGCTGCAGTACTTTGTGCAGCGGTTGATGACACAATCTATCTTCAATTTCTAAATCCCGAAAATGATGCCGATTTATTGAGCGATGAAAGCATCGATGCCAATCTTATAGAGATTGTCAATCAAAAAAAACAAGAAATAGCATTTACAGTTGAAGAATATCCTAATATGGGAACATTTTTGGCCATTCCTGTTTCAACGGAATCATTCGGACAAAAATCCTTGACAATAGATTTTGATGAAGGTGATTCATTTACAGTGGATTTTGAAACAAGTTTCTCTGAGGGTGGGGAATGTTGCGGTCCCTATACTATTGTAGAACGTTTTGATATAGACAACCACTCTTATGACTTGATGGAACCTTCCCAGCTTCCAGTATTTAGCAAAGTCTATATTACAAACCTCTATTAAAACCTTATAAGCCTAGGGACAATCAATATCTGACCCTTAAAATTACATTCGGGCAAATACAAAAAGAAAACAGCCTTGGGTTTCCATTGATAAACTCAAACCGACCATCCATCAACTTTAAGCTTACCACTGGCTAATTTTAATTATCTTGCTATAGTTCCTTTTTGATAAATTTAAACACTCTCTTCCGCATGTCTCGGTCTTACAAAACACTTCTAATTTCCTTGATGATAGTTATAGTTTCCTGTAAAAAAAAGAATGGTCCATCTGAAACCGATAATCTTTTTAAGTTCAAGGACTACATCAGTTATCACACAAACGGGAACCAAAGTATTTCCAAACCCATTACCATTGCCTTGGCCCAACAACTGGAGCAGTTTGAATTGACTCAAGAATTACCATCAGAGTATTTGGACATTTCACCAAAGGTGGACGGTGATTTAATAATCGAAAATGGCAGAGAGCTTATATTTCAACCTACGGAGTATTTAAAATCCAACACGGAATATACCATCAATTTGAAACTCAACAAACTCTTTGATGATATTGATAGCGAATTTAAAACCTACACCTTCAGCTTTAAGACCATTGCCCCCAACTTTAGAATCAATCTGGGGGATTTACAATCCTACAGCAAAGATTGGCAATACCTCACGGGAACTTTAGATGCTTCGGATATTCTTGATGCATCAAAAATAAATACCGTCCTTTCCGTTCAACAAGGAGACAAAAACATTCCCGTAAAATGGGGCAATACAACTGAAAACGCACAATACTTCAGTTTTAAAATTGACAGTATCTCCAGAAAAACAGATGATAGTAAACTCACGATAAATTGGACAGGAGACCCCTATAATATCGACAACGAAGGCTCGGGGACCTACCCAATTCCGGGTAAAAACAAATTTGTGATTGTTGACGCCAAAACAACATCCGCTCCCAATGCCGTACTTACTTTAAACTTTTCAGAACCCTTAAAACAAGATCAAAACCTAAACGGTCTGGTAACCATTGAAAATGCTGAAAGTGTACGATACGAAATCAATGGAAACGTGCTGAGTGCTTATCCTTCCAACCGAATTTTGGGAGAGGTTCGTGTAAATGCATTTCAAGGTATTAAAAGTGAATATGGTTTTACTCTGAAGAACAACTTTTCCGAACTAGTTTCCTTTGAGCAGCTAAAACCTGCGGTGCGACTTATTACCAAGGGAACCATTTTGCCCAACGCAGCGTCCACACCCATTTATTTTGAAACGGTCAATCTTTCAGCAGTCGAAGTTCGGGTCATCCAAGTGTATGAAAACAACATGTTGCAATACCTACAAAACTACGACCTAACGGAAAATTACAATCCTGATTTCAGGCCTGTGGGTCGAAGAGTGGCTTACAAAGTTATTCCATTGACCGAAGATGGAAAGGAAAATACCAGCTACTGGCAGGCACATGGTTTGGATTTGTCAGAATTAATCAAAATACATCCTGGCTCGTTGTATCGGGTCGAATTCGGTTTTAAGAAGGAACACACCTCTTACGATTGTGGTGATGGTGCAGAAACTGAAGAAGCAAAAACCGAATATGCATTGGAACAAAGTTCTGATGAAGCCTCAGAAGAAGAACGCTATTGGGATAATGAAATCTACAATTACAGAAACTATGATTATAATTGGGAAGAGCGCGACAACCCCTGTCATTCCGCTTACTACAATTACGATAGAATAGCCGCCACCAATCTATTGGGAAGCGATTTGGGACTTATCGTCAAAAAAGGAAGTAACCGTTCCCATCATTTTGCCGTGACCAACTTGCTCACAACCCAACCCGTAGCCGGTGCCAAAATAAAGCTTTACAATTACCAGCAGCAACTAATCGGCGAGACCACTACCGATGCTAAAGGTCTATCCGTTTACGATAGCGACGAGGGCATTGCCTTTGCCGTCGCGGAAAACAACAACAATTTTGCCTACGCCAAACTTGCGGATGGAAACGCATTGTCCCTAAGTAAATTTGATGTTTCCGGGGAGCAGCTGCAAAAAGGTTTACAAGGCTATTTGTATACCGAAAGAGGAGTGCACCGACCAGGCGATGTTATCCATTTAACCTTTGTTTTGGATGATAATGCAAATCCTTTGCCCAAAGGGCACCCCGTAGCATTGGAGGTCAGTGATGCACGAGGAAAGTTGGTACAGCGCAATGTGCTCAAAGAAGGAAGCATTCCCGTTTCGGATGGGTTATATGCCAAAAAAGAAAAGAGTTTCTACTATTTCCCCATTCCAACGCAAGCTGCGGCCCCAACAGGAAATTGGACGGCCAAAGTGATTGTGGGCGGTGCACAATTCAGTAAAACCTTAAAAGTGGCCACGGTAAAGCCCAACCGACTAAAAGTTGACTTCGCTTTTGATAACGAAGTATTGGAAGCAAATTCCTTTATTAGGGGAAAAGCCGAAGTGAAATGGCTGCACGGAGCTCCCGCCCGAAACCTGAAAATTGATATCAATGCCACTTTGAGCCAGACTTCGACCGCCTTTCCAAACTATAAAAATTATATTTTCCAAGACCCTGCTCGCACTTTCAATGAGACTGAACTGCAATGGATTTCATCAAATTTGGATGCCAATGGCGAGTTGGACATCAATAAAAAAATAGAAATTAATGGCAATGCTCCTGGAATGTTGAAGGCAACCTTCACCACCAAGGTTTTTGAAGGTGGTGGAGATTTTTCCATTGATGTGTTCTCCAAAAATTTGGCGCCATTTTCAAATTTTGTGGGACTACGTTCTCCAGAGGCAAAACAATACGGCTCTTTCCTAACCGACGACAACAATACATTTGATGTGGTAACCGTCGATGCCCAAGGAAATCCATCAGGCAACCGAAAACTAAAAGTGCAGGTGTTTAAAATTGAATGGCGCTGGTGGTGGAACCGGGGCTACGACAATTTATCTCGCTATGAAAATGCTACCGTCCACCGACCTTATAAAGAAATGAATATAACTACGGGAAGTAATGGCAAGGCTAATTTCAATATCAATGTTCCCGATGAGCAAGGAGGTCGTTACCTGATTCGTGTTATCGATGAAGTTTCTGGTCACGCCACGGGACGAACGGCCTATTTTTATCGCAATTGGTGGCGAAGACCCGCATCTGCTGATGCCGAGAGTTCCAAAATTCTGATTTTCTCCACCGACAAGGAAAAATACATACTTGGTGAAGAAGCAATTGTCACTTTCCCATCAGATAAGGGTGGACGTGCTTTAGTGAGCATCGAAAATGGAACCGAAGTATTGTCGCAACAATGGATTGAAACCTCTGCCAAAGAAACCAAGGCAACCATTCCCATCACATCGGAAATGGCTCCGAATGCTTATGTGAATATTTCCTTGTTGCAACCGCACAGTCAGATTAAAAATGACCTGCCCATCCGATTGTACGGTGTGGTTCCGCTGTTGGTAGAAAACCCAGCGACCTTTTTGGAACCAGAAATCAGTATGCCCGATGTTTTGGAACCAGAAGAATCTTATAAGGTCACTGTATCCGAAGCCAGCAAAAAACCAATGACCTATTCATTGGCCGTGGTCGACGAAGGGCTTTTGGACCTTACCCGATTTAGCACACCGGATATTCACAGTTCGTTCTATTCCAGACAAGCATTGGGCGTCAAGACTTTTGATATTTTTGATGATGTAATGGGCGCTTATTCTGTAAGTGTCGATAATATTTACGCTATTGGCGGCGGTGGCATTGGCGCGGGCGCCAAAAACCGAAAAGCACAACGATTTAAACCTGTGGTCACTTATTTGGGCCCATTTACCCTGAAGGCTGGAGAAAAAGCATCACACACCATCAATATGCCCAATTATGTAGGTTCGGTGCGGACAATGGTAGTCGCCGGAAATCAAACTAGTGCCTACGGAAATGCAGAAAAAACAACTCCTGTTCGTAAACCTTTGATGGTTTTGACCTCTATTCCAAGAAAATTATCCCCTGGTGAGACCGTGACCATCCCTGTAACTGTTTTTGCGATGGAACCTAAAGTAAAAAACGTAAAGGTTAGTATTGATGCTGGAAATGCATTGGAACCTACCAACGGTACTTCCAAAAACATCACCTTCAATACGGTTGGGGAACAAATCGTGAATTTTGACTTTAAAGTCAATCCAACAACATCTTTCCAAACTATAAAAGTTACCGCTTCAAGTGCAGGTGAAAGTGCCAGTAACGAAACGGAAATTGATGTGGAAAACCCTAACCCTATCACTACCAAAAGTGAATTGTACACGCTCGACCCCAACGGGTCGCAGAACATTTCGATGGAAACTTTTGGAACATCAGGTACGAACGAGGCATTTATTGAGTTTTCCACACTACCCCCGATGGACTTCTCCAAACGGATGGATTATTTGTTGCGCTATCCTCACGGATGTGTAGAACAAACAACTTCGGCTGCATTCCCTCAATTGTTTTTGGCCAATGTGCTCGACATCACCTTTGACAAAAAGAAAGACATCGAGAAAAACATAAAGGCCGCCATCGACAGACTTGGTGATTTTCAAATTCCCAATGGCGGATTGAGCTACTGGCAAGGTTATGGCAATGCCGATGATTGGGGCACTTCCTACGCAGGACATTTTATGTTGGAAGCAAAAAAAGAAGGCTATCAACTACCGTTGACCTTTCTAAGCAATTGGCTCAGATATCAAAAGAATGCCGCACGTCAATGGAGCAATCAGAGCACCTATTACAATAACGATATTTCACAGGCTTATAGATTGTACACGCTGGCATTGGCACAGCAACCCGAACTGGCCGCAATGAACCGTTTACGGGAAACCGAAAACCTTAGCAATGAGGCCAAATGGAGATTGGCAGCCGCTTATGCCTTAGTTGGTAAAAAAGAGGTGGCCCAGGCCATAGCACAAAAGGCCAATATCAACTTTAAGCCCAATAATTACAATTATAGAACCTATGGTTCCGTTTTCAGAAACCGAGCTATGGCATTGGAAACAATGGTGATACTGGGTGATTCCCAACAAAGGGAATTGGCCGTTTCCTTGGCCAAAAACTTGTCGTCCCAAAGATGGTACAGCACCCAAGAAACTGCTTTTGCCCTCTTGGCAATGTCTAAAATGGTAATGAAAAATGGTGGTAGGTCCATCGACCTCACCTTTACCAACAATGGAAAAGAAGTTGCTGTAAAAACGGATAGGGCCATTGCACAGCGAGAACTCTCCGTCACTTCCTTTAAAGAAGAAATTGAGTTGAAAAACAACCAAGTCAACATCATTTATGCTACCCTTACCCAAAATGGAAAATTACCTATTGGTGAGGAATTGGCACAACAACAAAACCTAAGGTTATCGGTAAATTATGTGGATCCATTGGGGAATTCCCTTAATGTAGGTGAACTAAGGCAAGGAACAGAACTTCAGGCACAGGTCACTATTTTTAATAGTTCGGATGATTATATCGACAATATTGCGCTTACCCATATTGTACCTAGCGGATGGGAAATTGTGGATACTTCTTTTGCTGGCGGAAGCGATACGAATACTTCCGAAGCGGATTATGTGGACACCAGAGACGACCGCACCCACTTGTATTTTGATTTGGACGCTAAAAGTTCCAAGGTATTTGCCATCAAATTGAATGCATCTTTCCTGGGGGATTATTATTTACCTGGAGCCCAAACCGAAGCGATGTACGATAACAACTATCAAGCCCGAAACAAAGGACAATGGGTAAGAATAGTTCAGTAAGGTTGAATGAATAAATTTTTATCGCCAGTAAAAAGAATCCTAGTCAACCATAAGATCAAGGTCGGTGTATTTTTCATCATATTGATTTTATGGTTGTTTTGCCTGCCCCAAAATCTCTTCGAAGACCCTACCTCCACAGTTGTGGACAGTTCCGAGGGTGTGCTCATAGGTGCACGTATTGCAGATGATGGTCAATGGCGGTTCCCTCAGATTGATTCCGTTCCCGAACGCTTCAAACAGAGTATTCTACATTTTGAGGATGAGTATTTTTACCAACACCCTGGCTTCAACCCTATTTCCATCATTAAAGCCATTGGGCACAATCTTAATAAAGAGACTCGAAGGGGTGGCAGTACCATCACACAGCAGGTCATCCGTTTGAGCAGAAAAAACCAAAGCAGAACCTATTGGGAAAAACTCATTGAAGTATTTATGGCCACTCGGCTGGAATTTCGGTACTCGAAGGAGGAAATTTTAAAACGCTACGCCTCCCACACACCGTACGGGGGCAATGTGGTGGGTTTGGAGACGGCTGCGTGGCGTTATTTTGGAATTCCTGCACACGAACTAAGCTGGGGACAATCTGCCGCTTTGGCGGTTTTACCCAACGCACCTGCGCTTATTTTCCCTGGAAGAAACGAACAAGCCTTTTTAGACAAACGGAACCGTTTATTGAAGAAATTATGGGAGAAAGAAATTATCGGCCAAACCACTTATGAACTGGCCATTGACGAGCCACTTCCACAAAAGCCTTTTCCTCTTCCAGATCTCGCACCCCATCTTACCGAGCGTATCCGAAACGAGCATCCGGGCGAACGTGTGACCACTTCACTTCAACGGCCATTGCAGCAACGATTGAACCTTTTGGCCGAACGGCATTATCAGCAATTGCAAGGCAATGAAATACATAATCTGGCCATTTTGGTGCTTGATGTGGAAACACGAAAAGTTTTGGGGTATGTAGGGAATTCTCCTTCGGATGAAACACACGCCAACTATGTGGACATCATTACCAAAAAAAGAAGTACCGGTAGCACGTTGAAGCCTTTCCTATTTGCTTCATTGTTGGATGAAGGTCAATTGCTGCCCCATAGCTTAGTGGAGGATGTTCCAACGGTGATCAACGGATATCATCCCCAAAATTTTAATTTGAAACACGTAGGAGCCGTACCTGCCAGCAAAGCGCTTTCCCGTTCGTTGAATGTACCTGCAGTTCGGTTATTACGAGAATATGGGCTTCAAAAATTCTATAACAAATTGTACAAAATGAAAATGAAGTCCTTGGATAGACCTTCATCCTATTATGGACTATCCTTGATTCTCGGTGGTGCCGAAAGTTCCCTTTGGGAAGTCACTTCGACTTATGCCTCTATCGCTTCCAGTTTGAATTATTTTTCAGCTCATTCCAGCACTTACAGAACTAAAGAATTTACAGAAGCTACCTATTTGCAAAATGAGTCCAAAGATTTTGGGGAAGAACAGTTTGACCCATTGGTTTTGGGTGCAGGAGCCATCTTCAGTACTTTTCAATCGATGTACGAGGTCAACCGTCCAGACGGTGATGAAAATTGGCGGTTTTTTGATTCTTCCCAACCCATTGCTTGGAAAACTGGAACCAGTTTTGGTTTTAAAGATGCTTGGGCGGTGGGAGTTACGCCAAAATATGCGATTGGGGTTTGGGCGGGCAATGCCGATGGAGAAGGCAGGCCTGGACTTACAGGAATAACCGCCGCTGCCCCCCTTTTATTTGATGTTTTGGATGCGCTCCCAAACAGTGGTTGGTTCCAAGAACCTTTTGATGACCTTATTGAGATTGAGGTTTGTGAACAAAGTGGATATCGAGCCTCTGTGTATTGCGATGATATCAAAAAAGAATGGGTACCTACCCACGGCATCCGAAGTGCTCCATGTCCTTATCATCAACAGGTATTTTTGGATGCTTCTGAACAATTTAGGGTGAATTCCGAATGTTATCCGTTAGAAGATATGATTGCGAAAAATTGGTTGGTTCTCCCTCCCATTTTGGAATATTACTACACTTCTTCCAATCCAAATTATAAACCTTTACCACCTTATCTGGAGGGTTGCTCGGTTTTGGAAAACAATTTGATGGAATTCATCTATCCAAAAAAAAATGAAACTGTTCTGCTTCCAAAAGATTTGGGCACAAAAACGTCAGAAATTATTTTAAAATTGGCCCATCAACAATCCAATGCCATTATTTATTGGTATCTGGATGAAACTTTTGTGGGCAAGACCGAAAACTTCCACGAGCTCATTTTGAACATCGAATCTGGGGAATATATGCTTACCGCTGTTGATAATCAGGGCAACCGAATTCAGCAGGCAGTAAAAGTAAGGTCAGCTTCGCACGAATAATTATTTCTTCCGCATAAAAATGGTCATCGGAACTCCGGTAAAATCAAAATTCTGCCTGATTTTGTTCTCCAAAAACCGTTTATAAGGATCCTTCACATACTGTGGCAAGTTGCAGAAAAAGGCAAATTGCGGGTATGGGGTGGGCAATTGGGTGCAAAATTTGATCTTCACGTATTTCCCTTTGGTTGAAGGCGGTGGTGTTTTTTCAATAATAGGCAGCATAATATCATTCAACTTTCGGGTTGGAATCCGCTTTGAACGGTTCTTATATACCTCCACGGCAGTTTCTATTGCTTTATAAATACGCTGCTTGTTCATCACCGAAACAAAAAGAATCGGCACGTCTTCAAAAGGTGAAATTATCTCTTTTATTTTGGCCGTGTACTCCTTTACAGAATTGGTTTCCTTTTCGACCAAATCCCATTTATTCACCAAAATCACAATTCCCTTATTGTTACGTTGCGCGAGCCAGAATATATTTTGTACCTGTCCATCAAAACCTCTGGTGGCATCCAACATCACAATACATACATCACAATGTTCTATGGCACGGACGGAACGCATAACAGAGTAAAACTCCAAGTCCTCCTTAACTTTGGCCTTACGTCGAATACCTGCCGTGTCCACCAGATTGAATTCAAATCCAAAACGATCATACTTGGTATCGATACTATCCCGTGTAGTTCCAGCAATATCGGTTACAATGTACCGGTCCTCACCTATCAACGCATTGATAAAGGACGATTTTCCTGCATTGGGTCTTCCCACCACCGCAAAACGAGGCAATTCGCTTTCTTCTTCTTTCTCTTCCGGAAGTACTTTAACAAGGGCATCCAACAATTCTCCCGTACCACTACCATTAATACTCGACAGGGTATAGTATTCGCCCAATCCCAAGGAATAAAATTCCACGGCATCGGCCATACGTTTGCTATTATCAACCTTATTTACGGCCAAAAAGGTAGGTTTATCGACTCTTCGCAACAATTTGGCGACATCTTCATCCATTCCCGTTACGCCAGATTCAACGTCAACCATAAAAATGATGGCATCGGCCTCATCAATGGCCAATTCAACTTGTTTGTCGATTTCCTTTTCGAAAACATCGTCGCTACCTACTACGTAACCACCAGTGTCAATCACGGAAAACTCCTTACCGTTCCAATCGCTTTTTCCGTAATGACGGTCTCGCGTAACACCGCTAACGGCATCCACTATCGCCTCACGGCGCTGAATGAGTCGGTTAAAAAAGGTGGACTTCCCAACATTGGGTCTTCCTACAATGGCTACGATAGCTCCCATCAGGTTTAATTTTTGGCAAAAATACCATTTATTATGAAGAAAAAATGATACCTTTTTCAATCATTTTCAAATGATTATGAGCGACTTGACCAATGAGATAGTTTTACGGCCCCGTTTTCGTGTCTCCCTAAGAACCAATTTGGAGAAGTTAGAAGCCATTTTTGATACCGCTACGGCCAATTCTTTTGTCATCAAAAGGCTGGATGAACACATCTTTATAAAATTTAAAAAGGCCGAAATAACCTTTTGGTCCCCTCAACTTCACTTGGAACTTTCGTCCTACGAGGAAGGTATAAGTAACATTCGTGGTGTCTTTGGACCCAACCCTACCCTATGGACATTTTTTATGTTTCTGCATTTTGGCGTGGGCACCTTATTTATTATTATGGGCATTTTTGCGTATTCCAATTACTCTTTGGGCAAGGATATAACCCTATGGTCAGTTGGGATGTTCTTTTTGGTCGTGATTTGGTTTGCTCTATATGCCTTTGGCCGTTTGGGAAGAGCTAAAGGAAAAGGTCAAATGGAACAATTAAAACAGTTTGTTAGGGATTCCATTGCTCCTTTTGAACGAATTAACGACGAATCTTAGCCGTTGTACCCGAAACGCCTGAGCTGTTGGGAATTGCTGCGCCAGTTCTTGTTCACTTTTACATACAGTTCGATGTGAACCTGCTTCGCAAAGAATTTTTCGAGGTCTTTACGGGCTTCAACCCCTACTTTTTTAATGGCACTACCCTTGTGGCCAATAATAATACCTTTTTGGGTATCGCGCTCCACCATAATTACGGAACGAATGCGGATAATGTCCTCATCCTCCAAAAACTCTTCGGTCTCCACCTCAACGGAATAAGGAATTTCCTTTTTATAGTATAGCAAGATTTTTTCACGAATGGTCTCGTTCACAAAAAAGCGTTCTGGCTTGTCCGTAATTTGATCTTTTGGATAAAATGGAGGTGCTTCGGGCAAGAGTTCCAAAATACGGTTGAACACCTCGGTAACATTAAAGTTTTCCAAAGCGGATATGGGATGGATTTCTGCATTGGGCAGTTGTTCTTGCCAATATTGCATTTGTTCTTCCAACTTCTGCTGGTCGGATGTGTCAATTTTATTGAGAAGCAACAGAACGGGGATCTTGCTGTTCTGTATTTTTTTGAAGAACGATTCGTCCTTAAGTGCCTTCTCTCCTATTTCCACCATATACAACAGCACATCGGCATCTTCAAAGGCAGATTTCACAAAATCCATCATGGAACTTTGCAGTTCGTAGGCTGGCTTTATTATTCCTGGGGTGTCGGAGAGAATCATTTGGAAATCATCTCCATTCACGATGCCCAAAATACGGTGACGGGTGGTCTGTGCCTTGGAGGTGATGATGGACAATTTTTCGCCCACAAAGGCATTCATCAATGTAGATTTACCCACATTGGGATTACCAATAATATTTACAAATCCTGCTTTATGCGCCACCTTTCTTTCTTTTTTCAAAATATTGTTTGGATGCTGCGTTCACCTTTGGTGAAAGGTACAACACAGCAATCATATTGGGTATCACCATCAATGCATATGATAGATCTATCAGATTTTTTACCAATTTTAAAGATGCTATTGCGGCAAAAACTATCATGATGATAAAAAATACATTGTACCATTTTCCGATTTTGGCATTGGTCAAAAATGACAAGCTCTTTACACCGTAATACGAATAGGTGAACAATGTTGACAATGCAAATGCGGCAACAATCACCATCAGCAGTACATCTCCGATGCCGTAAAGGGTTGTTTCAAAAGCGGACATCGTCATAGTGATTCCGCTACCATCCTCAAGGTAAGCACCACTCAAAATAATTACTACTGCGGTAAAGGTACATACTAAAATCGTATCGATGAATGGACCCAACATCGCTACCAATCCTTCTTTGGCGGGCTCATTGTTTCGGGATTGCCCGTGGTACATGGGTGCACTACCCAAACCCGCCTCATTGGAGAACATAGCTCTCCGAACCCCAACAATTACCAAGCCCCAGAATCCCCCTGTAACCATGGTGTCGAAGTTCCAGGCTTCGACCAATATCATTTTTAACGCTGGCCAAACTTCCCCAGCGTGACTTGTCATTACAAAAATGACCGCCAACAGATAAATCCCCACCATAAAAGGAACAATGGCAGATGCTACTTTTGCAATCTTGGAAAGTCCCCCAAAAATTACAATGGATGTGATAATGGCTAGAAAAAATCCTATTCCGAGTTTCCAGTTGTATTCGCTGGTTGCCCAAAGTGTCTTGTGTGGCTCCACCACACCCATAAATGCTTCGGTAAACTGGTTGGCGGTAAATACTCCTAAAAATCCGAACAATCCACAAATACTAAAAAAAATGGCCATGGGCTTTGCCCATTTCCCCATTCCTTTGGTAATATAGAACATGGGGCCTCCCTGCATATGACCTTCTGAATCGGTTCCACGGTACATAATAGCCAAACTACCTGAATAATATTTGATGCCCATCCCCAAAAGTGCAGTCATCCAAATCCAAAACACCACGCCTGGTCCTCCATCATGAATGGCAATGGCCACACCCGATATATTTCCCAGTCCAACTGTAGCAGCTACGGCTGCAGAAAGCGCCTGAAACGAGCTTACATCTCCCTTTGCATTTTTATCATCATATTTTCCGGAAACCACCGCAATGGCATGTCCAAAATGGCGAAAGGGCGCAAATTTGGAATAAAAAGCCAAAAACAGTCCTCCCCCTATAAGCAGGATGAACATGGGCCACTCGGTATATGGCAAAAGAGAGGATATAAAATCGTTGATTGCGTCCATAAGGTAAAAAGGCCGAATTTATGGATTTTGGGCGGGATTGGCGCTAGTGGAAAAGGAATATTAATTTTAGTTTGGAAAAGATGTAAAAAGGGTTGTATATTTGCCGTCCACATCGCGGGGTAGAGCAGTAGGTAGCTCGTCGGGCTCATAACCCGAAGGTCGCTGGTTCGAGTCCAGTCCCCGCTACTAAGAAAGCCATCAGCCTAGGTTGATGGCTTTTTCTTTTGGCGGAAACCTTACCTCAAAAAAGTCAGTTTTTATTTTTATAGGGATCCAAAGATTAAAACGAGCCTTAAAAATACTTGAAAACTCAAGAGCCAAGGTTAATTAGATTGCTTATTCTGTTAACTTCAACACTCCTTCATATTTTATAAAGTGTTTCAAGGAAGTTTACAATAAAATGCTTTTGAAATTTAGTCAATCCATTCATAATCAATAATAAACCATTGTTACATTTCTCCCATCAATCGTTACATTTTTGGTATCACTAATGGGTTTTGGTGCTTAATATTGTATTGTATCTCTGCATGAAAAATTAGTAATGCTTCGAGTAGCCTCTAATCTTACCAAACAAGTACAGTTTTAAACCGTTAACCATGCAATTTTTTTAAGAGTGCATAATATCAGTTTGATTTATGGTGTCTCTTCATATTCTTGAAATTTCGTACAGGGTCACGGTTAATCAAAATATCACCAATAGTACTTACTAGAACCTAACTACTTAAAGCTGGGAGCATGTATTTAGACACCAGTTTGTTTAAAGCAAATTAAAAGTAAAAAAGTTGAACATACTCTCTTGACTCATTAACACATAAATAAGATTAGTGGTTGGGAGAATAAAACTAAAACCTCAAAACAATGAACACTAAGAAAATTATTTATTCGACCTTAATCGTATTATTCATTTCACAAGGGTCGAACGCACAATTTTTTAAGAAATTAAAGAAAAAAGTTTCGGACAGAGTTGAACAAACGGTTACAGACAAAGTTGCAGACAAAGCTGCCAGCAAAGCAAGTAAGGCAATGGACAAAATGCTGGATCCTGAATTCAACAAAAACAGTCCGGTACCAATAGGTGGAGAGGCTGGAAACATGGATGACGTTGCTGATGAATACCAATTTGAGTGGGTGTATAAAATGAAAATCGATGCTGCAAGAGCCAAAAGCGATATGGACATATCATATTACCTAAAAAAAGATGCTCCTTATTGGGGAGCTAAAATGAACCAGGGTATGGAGATGTTCATAATCTATGATATGTCCAAGCTCTTAACTGTCATTTTTATGGAGAACGATGGAAATAAATTTGCTTCGGTCACCAAAATTCCGGAGGACATAGATGTTGAAGAAATGAACGAGGATATGGATATTTCCAATTATACCATGACAGAAATACCAGGAAAAACGGTACTGGGCTATGACTGTAAGGGCTATGTCATGGAAAATGACAAGTACAAGTTTACCCTGTACAATACTTTTGATTCCGAAGTAAGCTTTAGCGATATCTACGGTAAAAGCAATCAAATGCCCAAGGATTTCCAAGTAGATTGGTTAAAAGAGGGGGATAATGAAGGCTTGGTAATGGAGATGATCATGGAAGACAAAGAAGATGGCAAAAACAATATGACCATGACCTGCGTACAATTGGAAGAAATTGAGCAAACCATTAAAAAAGCTGATTACTCCACTTTTGGAAATTAATAGATACAAATTATTAGATGTACAAAAGCCTAATGGATATAAAAAATCTAGCTTTGTTTCTATTGCTAATGCCAATGATCTAATTGGACCATTGACTCTGGGGAGGCAGCAACAGGAATGATGCAACCGAAACTTATCGGTTCCATTGACGAAAAAGGAAATCAAGAAAGTATTTAAGAACAAAGAAGGTAAGATCTACCCCAAGGAGATTGAGTGTTCTTTCATATAAGAGGATTGACACACCCTTTTTTTGGATTTGGTTAACAACTCAAAAAGCTAATCAACACCAAAAGAATTATGTTGCCATGCAATCGCAAAAAGCCAAGAGGACTTTCTTGTTTTTTAACACATTCTTTGAAAATACTTGTTATCCCTTGCTTTCCAAGGGTAAACTTTTATCGGGGCTTACCTACTTTAATAGTTTGTTAACGTTTTTAACAGTTTATTTTCATAAATTGTTGAGGCCTAATTCATCATCAATCAAAAATGAGACAATCTACCAAATATATTGTCTTAATGTTCCTATGGCTAAACTCCATGTTAGCCTTCGGCATTACCTTGAGTAGTGGGTATGCCGGCATACCCACACCCACAGCTGAAACTTTTAAAGATTCCCTGGATTGGGCAGATTACTACTTCAACATTCATAGATTCAAGGAAGCTGTTCCCCTTTATAAAAAGAACTTGGAGGTTTCCAATAAGGGACAGGAAACTCACATCTTAAAAAAGTTGGCTCTTTGTGAAGCCGCTTTAGACCACCCGAAAGAGTCCATTGCCTACATTTACGATTATTTTAATATTGAATTTAAGCCAACCTTTCTGCTTCACGAAGATTTTGATGGTATTAGGGACGAACAAAGTTTTGCGAAATTATCTGGAACAGTATTGCCAAAATTCACGGTATGGTCTACATTCTATTTTTTCGTTTCACTCATTGGTTTTTACGTAACATTCGTATTATTTATAAATAAAAAGATTGACAAACAGGCTAGAATTCTGATAGCCACATTTGTATTTATCCACTCCTTGTTCATTTTAAATATTTGTGTCAATCAAACCAATTACGTATTTGAATTTCCCCATACTTATCTGATGTCAACCTGGTCATCTTTATTATATGGCCCATTACTTTTTCTTTATTTTAAAAGAGTTTCTAAGTCAACCGACCTCAACAAAAAAGACCTTTGGCACTTATTACCCACTGTCGCATTGACCACCTATCTCTTTTTAACAGTTTATGGTTTTTCAGGCTCTTACAAAGTAACCCAAATGCTACAGCGGCTGGAAGAGGGTTTAAACCCAGGTGATTCCACTAAATTATTGCTGCTTGTAGTTTTAAAAGCTATTTCGCTTGGCGTTTATGCATTATTTGTGCATTGGATTCAAACCAAAAACAAAGAGGGATTGAGTAAAAAAACTAGGATTTGGCAAAAAAACATCTATATGATCCATGTAAGCTACGTGGCAATCTATGTGATTTATGGAGGGTTAATTATTGCTGGGATAAACAGTGGTACATTTTACCATGCCCCGATTGTTTTAATGAGTGCAATGGTACTATATGTAGGCTATGCTGCCAATGTTCAACCCGATGTTTTCAGTGGACTCTACTCCTATACAAACCGTTTATTCCCAAAGTATGTTAAGTCAGGACTAACGGACAGTTTATCCAATGAACTCAAGCAAAACCTCAGCGACCTTTTTCAAAATGAGAAATTGTATCGTAATAACGATATAAATCTGGACATGGTAGCCAATAAACTTGACACCACCCGTCACAATGCTTCGCAACTCATTAACGAACACTTCAACATGAGCTTTAGAGAGTTTGTGAATTCCCATCGTATTCAAGAAGCCAAAGAACTTCTTGAAAAAGAAAATGAGCTCAATATTATTGACATTGCTTATGAAGTTGGGTACAACAACAAAGTTTCTTTCAACAAAGCCTTCAAAAAAGACACCCAACTTACCCCCAGTGAATACATCAACAACCTAAACCAAGGGTAAATTCTTATCGGGAACACCTTAAAACAGGGGTTTTATAAGTAACTAGTAGTCATCAATCAAAAATCATCAATCATATGAAACGGCTACTAAAGCAACTCGTTTTTAAGTACATTGGGCAGGAGCACCAGACTACTGACCCCTCAAACAGTCATGAAAAGTACAAGAAGTCTGGATTAACGGAAGAAGAAGCCTTGGCGATTCAAAGTAAAATCAAAAAAGCTTTTGAAGAGGACAAGATCTACAGGAACAATACCATTTGTCTCGACATTCTTTCCGGACATATTAAAGAAAATCGGTACAAAGTTTCACAAGTAATCAATACCTATCTCTCCAAAAACTTTTATTCCTTTTTAAACGAATACAGAATAAAGGAAGCAAAAAAACTGCTGGTTTCAAACCCAACATTAAGTGTAAAGGCCATTATGTATGAAGTAGGTTTCAACAGCAAAAACAGTTTTTATAGCGCATTTAAGAAAATTACCGGGCTAAGCCCCAACGACTATAGAGCTGCCGCAAACATCAGATTCGTTGGGCAACAGCAGGAAATACAAATGGCGTAGCACACCCATTAAATCGCTTAAAGCTATTCACAAAAAGCCTCTTGAAATTCAAGAGGTTTTTTTATGCCACATTATCAAAAGATTATAAAATTAATTCTGAGGTGTTAAAAAGGGTACTTCCCCATGGGCATCCATGTTTTTAAGGTTCTTGCCGTTTAAAAAGTACCTGTTCTACAGCTCATATAGGTTGATTTGTTATGCAATTGTAAAGGTAGGGCGGTGAGAGGCTCTACTTCTTAAAAAGACAAAATCCATTGAGTTTTGTTCACTTCCCAGAAGTATTATTTGAATTAGCTATCATTTTCCTAGCGCCGTCCACCTTTCTCAGTTGCCCTAACTCATTTCAAATTACTAACAAAACTTTATTCGTATGAAAGTAAAGAAACTGTTTGGAGCATTGTTGGCCATGTGTCTATCGATAGCATTTGCCCATGCTCAAGAAAAAACGGTTACCGGAACGGTTACCGACCAAGAAGGGGTACCCTTGCCCGGTGTAAACATTATTGTTAAGGGTACCGTAAAGGGTACGCAATCCGATTTTGACGGTAACTATGCCCTTGAAGCCAGTGTAGGAGATGTTCTTGTATTTTCCTATTTGGGTCAAAGAACGCAAGAAAGAAGTATTGGCGCCGGGAGCACCATTGATGTACAAATGGAAGAAGATGCATCCCAACTGGAGGAGGTAGTAGTAACTGCCCAGGGTATTGTTCGGGAAAAACGGTCTTTGGGATACTCCGTGACCACTGTTGACTCCGAAAAGGTTGAATCCAGACCTGAAGCTGATGTAGCCCGTGTTTTGAACGGAAAGGTTGCAGGGGTTAATATCACCTCCAACAACGGAATGTCCGGTTCGGGTACCAATATTATTATTCGTGGGTACTCTTCAGCCACACAATCCAACCAACCTTTATTTATTGTGGATGGTATTCCTTTTGATTCTGGAACAAACACTCAGAGCAACTTTTTGGATGGAAATACAGAGTCAAGCCGATTTTTGGACCTAGACCCCAACAATATCGAAAGTGTAAGTGTACTTAAAGGATTAAGTGCAACCGTATTGTACGGTAACCGCGGTAGAAACGGGGTAATCCTTATTACTACAAAAGGGGCAGCAACTGGTGATGCTCCATCAAAAACCGAGGTTTCCGTTACACAGTCTGTATTCATGTCGAATGCTGTACTTCCAAAGTTCCAAGACAACTATGGAGGTGGATTCCACCAAGGGTTTGGATATTTCTTTAGTAACTGGGGGCCACGTTTTGACCGAACTGATGATGATGGTGTAGCTAGTGCAGGACAATTTATTCGCACTGGTCCCAACGGTGTTGCCATTCTACAACACCCATTCAACTATATCGCAGACCCAACATTGATTGCTGGTTACGAGGATTTCCTAGATGATGAGTACCCTTATAAACCTTATAACGGTGTTGAAGAGTTCTTTAGAACAGGATATGTATACAGCACATCTGTTAATGTTCGTGGAGGCTCGGAAAAAGTAAACTTCAATGCAAACTATGGCCGTACAGAGGACATAGGGGTTACTCCAGGTAATAAATTGTTGCGTAACAACTTTAGTTTAGGGGGCAATGCCGCCTTATCCAACAATTTTACCGTATCAGGAGTGTTCAACTTTGCAAGAACTGGGTATAAATCCCCTCCAAATGCAGTAAGTACTGGTAGTGGGGCCGCTTTTAATGGTTCTGCAATATTCGGTGACGTACTATATACCCCGAGGAGTGTAGATTTAACCAATATCCCTTTCCAAGCGGCAGACGGAAGGAGCCTTTACTATCGTTCAGGAAACGACATCCAAAACCCTTATTGGACAGTAGCCAATTCAAAAACGTCTCAGGAAACGGATCGTTTTACAGGAAACGTTTCCATGAGCTATGCCATTAACGATTGGATGAACCTTACCTACCGTGTAGGTTTAGATACTTATACTGAGTTAAACTCTTATGGACAGAATAGAGGTGGTGTTGATGGACCAACCTTAGGTATTCTAAGAACAACCTCGGTAAGGAATTCCATTTGGAACCACGACCTTCTCCTGAGTGCAGAAAAAAGTCTTTCAGAAGATTTAAATCTTACTGCAACTTTTGGTGCCAATAGTCGAAGGGACACCTATGCACAAGATGGTATAGAAAGTCAAGGCCAATTGGTTTTTGGAGTGTTGGAACACTATAACTTTACAACTCCATCTTCCGTTAACTCTTTCTCCGGATCCAATTTAAACCAGAATTTTGAAGAAAACCTGGTTGGTGTTTATTTGGATGCCACACTATCCTATAAAGATTTACTTTATTTAAACGTCGTTGGAAGAAACGACTGGTCCTCAACCTTGGAAAGGGAAAACAATTCCTTGTTCTATCCTGGAGCCAGCCTTTCGTTTATCCCAACAACAGCGTTTCCTGCATTACAAGGAAATGTACTGAACTATGCCAAACTTAGATTGGGTTATGGATCCTCCGCAGGCTTCCCTACTCCATTCAACACAAGGGACGTACTTTCATTAGGTGCTAGAACCTTTGTAGATGCCAATGGCAACGTAGTTTCCGGAAATACCGTTTCCGATGTACTGGGTAACAGAGACTTGTCACCAGAAAGAGTACAAGAGTTGGAAATTGGTTTGGACACTAGATTGTTCAACAGGCTCAATTTTAATGTGAGTTTATACCAAAAATCCACTACAGACCTTATCACCAATCGTACTTTGGATAGCTCAACAGGCTTCCGTTCCACTTTTGTGAATATTGGTGAAGTAGAGACCAAAGGGCTCGAAGTAGATTACGATCTTAACCTTTTAAGAGAAAGTGAAGCTGGAATAGGTTTTAACCTTGCCGGTAACTTTACAGCGAGTGAAACTACTGTAACAGACTTGGCAGAAGGAACCAACAATATTCTTTTAACTTTTGCAGTTTCAGGTGAAGCAGCCAACTATGCCGTAGAAGGGCGACCATTTGGTGTATTGTTGGGAAGTACAATTCAAAGAGATGAAAATGGAAACAAAGTAGTAGGTAGCAACGGGCGCTATTTAGTGGACAACAATATCACTGAAATTGGGGATCCAAATCCCGATTGGACCACTGCTCTTATTCCAACAATAACCTTTAAGAACTTCACACTTTCGGCCAATCTACAGTATCGTCATGGCGGCGATGTTTACTCGGTAACCACAGCAGGTTTAATTGGTCGCGGTGTTGTTGATGCAGATGATCCCATCCATAGGGAATCCAATTATGTTCTACCAGGAGTTTTTGCCGATGGCAGCCCTAACAATGTAGCCATCACTGCCACTGAGTTTGGGTTTAACACCTTTTTTGCCGGCGGAATAAACGAAGTAAATATTTTTGACGGTACTACCATCAGGTTGCAAGAAGCTTCCTTAGGATATTCTATTCCAAAGAAAATGTTGGATAAAACACCTTTTGGTAGTTTATCTCTAACACTTTCCGGCTCCAATCTATGGTACAAAGCGGTAAACTTCCCTGATGATGTTCGCTACGACACCAACTCTTCAAGTACAGGTGTTGGTAACGGGCAGGGAATCGATTTCTTTACCGGACCATCAACAAGAAGATATGGTCTTACTGTAAGAGCATCATTTTAATAGCAGCTAACTAGAATCAAAAAATATATTATGAAAAAAATATCAAATATACTCAGTCTTGTAATCGCTGCACTGACAGTTATGCTGGGCTGTGAGACCACTTCCTTGGATGTGGTGGAGAGTCCGAATGCATTAAACCCTTCGCAGGCGAGTGTTGATTTCTTTTTAAATCAAATACAACTCATGACCGCGCAAATCCATTCCGGTGAAGAAGGCCGTAACGAAAATGGCCTTAGCCAATTCGGCATGGAACCTGTAAGAATGCAGCATGGTTTTGGCCCAACCTATCGTGAGAACTATGATCCAGATAATTTTGATAGGGTTTGGGACAATGTTTATGCAAGAGCATTAATCGATATTAGAACTATGAACCCTCTAGCGGAAGAAGCTGGCCAGTTTACCCATGTTGCCATTGGGCAAATTCTGGAAGCCTATATCATGATGTCCATGGTAGATTTCTTTGGAGATGTACCTTATTCTGAAGCTGTTTCAGGTGGTGAAGGAATTTTGAATCCCGCCGTGGATTCGGGAGCGTCCATATACCAAGCAGCAGATCAGCTTTTGGTAGATGCCCTTGCGAACCTCGGCAAAGATGAAACATCATTGCCTTCCGATGACCTATTCTACAATGGGAACGAAAGTAAATGGAGAAAAGTTGCCAATACTATGCGTTTAAAACTTTACTTGCAAACACGCTTGGCCAGTGCGGAAGGTTTTGGGGCATCGGTTTCTACTTCTCGCATCAACGAGTTGATCAGTGGAAACCAATTAATTTTGGATTCTTCCGATGATTTCTTCTTCCAGTGGGGCACCAACAATGCCTCACCAGATAGTAGACATCCCTATTTTGATGCCAACTATGATGGTGCCGGACCAAGTTCGGATTTTTACACCTCCAATTATTACATGAATTTGATGGCCAATCAGTATGGTGAACCTGACCCAAGAATACGGTACTACTTTTACCGACAACAAGAGGATTTTTCAGGTGCCGATGTGATTACCAAAGAATGTGTTACAGAAATATCGTTACCAGCTTGGTGGGACCCAACAGAGCCCTATTGTTTAGTGCCCTCAACCAATGGTTTAAGCGGGTATTGGGGAAGAAACCATTTAGATGATGATGGTATTCCACCAGATGACGCCTTCAGAACATTACATGGCACATATCCTGTTGGGGGACCTTTCGATGATAATTCATATAGAAATGTATCCGGTTCCGGAGCTGTAAGCGAAGGATTGGCAGGAGCAGGTATATCACCCATCCTAATGTCATCCTACACTTATTTCATGTTGGCGGAAGCATCATTGACATTGAACACAACTGGTAATGCCAGAGACTATCTAGAAACAGGAATCAGACAATCCATTGGTACAGTGGTCGATTTTGGTGCATCCCTGGCCAGTGGCTCAGGTTTCGAGCCTAGCACTGCTGACATAGATGCACATGTTGCCGAAATTTTAGCTAGCTATGATGCTGGAGACGATACAGATAAACTTCGCATTATTGTCGAGCAATACTTTATAGCTTTGTGGTGCAACGGAATAGAAGCTTACAACACCTACAGAAGAACTGGTCAACCAGATAATCTAACACCTGCATTTACTACTCCAGATCCAGGAACTTTCCTAAGATCTATGTGGTATTCACAAACCGCAGCGGACAGCAACACGAACATTACACAGAAAAGCGCTCCGAGTACTCCGGTTTTCTGGGACACTAACCCTGAAGGATTCGTTGATTGATTTCTAACTATAAAACAATACAGATGAAAAGTAACTTTAAATATATATTCGGTCTTGTTCTCCTGATCCTGGGAATTGCAGCATGCGAGGACAACGACAAAAACCCGCTCAATGTCTTCGAATTGGAGGATTCAGCTGCTCCGTATGTAAGAATCGTACTGGATGAGACCATTGTGGCCAAAGGTGACCTTGCCTCTTCAAGCCTTTCAGGAACTGTTGATGACGCAAGCGACAATGTTGCCTCTTGGGAGTTGAGCGTGACTTTGGAATCAGGAGGGGTCTCTACCGACACTATATCCTTAACCACAATAACACAGTTCCCAAGTGATATTTCAATACCATATACGGACATAGCAAGTGCTTTGGGCATAACGGTAGATGACATCTCTGGAGGTGATTTTATCCGATTCTTAGGAAAATCCACTGGAGTTGATGGCACTGTAACAACTGCAGAAAACTACAGCTCCACAGTAACTGGGCAACCAGAACAATTACAAGCCTTTAACTTCATTGTACTGGTCAAATGTTCTCCAATTTCTGGAACCACCGTACCAGGAACATGGGTAATTGAAATGCAAGATCTCTTTGGTGATGGATGGGACGGTGCCTTTGTCACTTTCGAAATTGATGGTGTGGCGACCGACTATACTTTTACCGGTGGTGATGCAGCAACATTCAATGTTGATGTACCGGACGGAAGTGAGTTGGTTATTTCGTATACTAGTGGTGCGTTTGAAGAAGAACATGTTTACACCATTGAAACTCCGGATGGCGAAGTGTTAGGACCTTTTGGGCCTAACCCGTCTCCCTGTATCAATTGATTTTTATATATTGTTCAATAAGAAAGGCCCGTTCCAATTGGAACGGGCCTTTCGCTTTATATTAAAAATAGTTCTTGTAAATCGGCATCGGTACTTGTTGTTGAGGATTTCCGAAAAAAACACAGTTTTGGCGTAGTTTAGGGTATGTAAAAAGTAATCTTCAAAACAGCCTTGAACCCAAAATATCTTTTCAAAAGTATTTGTTTCATTTTTTGAATGTATTTGAATTAGTCCAATCCTCAAGGCTGTTTTTTTATTCTTCCATGACAATTCAAAATATAATTTAGCGAATATCCTTGCACCTCTTTCATTTCTTAGGACTTACCTTTGCATCTTAAGAAAACAGACTTGGACAGCACTTCTCGATCAACCAATAAAAAAGCCCTTTTATCACTTGCGATAGGAGGCTTTGGCATAGGACTTACAGAGTTTGTAATCATGGGGATTCTTCCCAATATTGCGGACTCCATGGAAATTTCCATACCTAAAGCCGGCCATTTTATCGCCATTTATGCCTTAGGTGTTGTAATAGGTGCTCCCATAATGGCACGCATCACAAATAACCTAAACCCCAAAAGAACCTTGTTGTTCTTAATGTTATGGTTTACAGTCTTTAATACGCTATCTGCTTTTTCCGGCAACTATTGGGTAATGATGATGTTCCGTTTTTTATCCGGCATGCCACATGGCGCATTTTTTGGTATTGGCGCGGTGGTTTCTGGATATTTGGCTAAACCGGGCAAGGCTGCCCAAGCCATGGCCATTATGTTTTCCGGATTGACCGTTGCCAATATTTTAGGGGTTCCATTGGGCACTTATATTGGACAAGAGTGGCATTGGGGCTATTCGTTTGTACTTGTTGGTATTGCTGGCGTAGCTACATTGTCCAGTCTTTATTTTTGGATGCCCAAAGAGAATCTTGAAGAAATTGATGACCTAGAAGCTAAGAGTAGTTCTCCTGTTCTAAAAAACAAGAAATTATGGGCTTTGATAGCTTTGACCACCATAGGTAGTGGCGGTTTTTTTGCCTGGTACAGCTACATTGCCCCATTGGTTATTTCGGTAACAAAACTACCCGAAGCCAACGTTGGGTATGTTATGATAGTCGCTGGTCTTGGAATGTTCTTTGGTAATTTTTTGGGAGCAAGAATGGTTGAAATCTTCAATCCTGTAAAATCAGTGGTCATAAGCCTGCTTTCTATGACAACTGTGCTAATATTAAATTCCATTTTTGCAAGCAATAGTGTTGCCATATTTGTGCTCAGCTTTATTGTTGGCGTTATCACCTTTTCTATTACTGCACCAATCCAAATAGCTATTATTAAAGCTGCCAAAGGTGCCGAGAAATTAGGCTCTTCCATGAATCAAAGCGCATTTAACATGGGTAATGCCTCGGGCGCCTACTTTGGTGGGTTACCTATGGTCTTTGGTCTTGGGGTTAACTATGCCAGTATAGTAGGTGGTATTCTAGCTTGTATAGGCGCAGGCATTGGAATTACAATTTTATATTCACAAAAAGTACGGGAAAAGAAAGCATTCCAATAACTGCTGAACAGTTTTGCTTCCATGGTTTACTTAACATAAATTCTACTAAAATCATTTTGGTATATTAGTTTTGATAAATGATTAAAATTTAGCTGTTGAGAACTTTCATCTTATTTTTCGTTTTTATTGGGTTGATAAGCCAAGATAAAGCTGTCTTTAACAACCATGATCAGGATACCGAGTATAGGACATTGGTCTTTGCCGATGAATTTGAATACGAGGGTAGACCCAATAACCAAAAATGGCATCACCAAATAATTCCCCCCAATAATGGTAGCTGGTATAATGATGAACTACAACACTATACGGATAGTGAGGAAAATTCATATACAAATAATGGTACGCTAAAAATCAGGGCCATTAAGGAAAAGTACTCTTATCATGGTAGTACAAAAGAATATACCTCGGCAAGGCTGAATTCCAAATTTATCTTTACCTACGGACGCGTAGAGGTTCGCGCAAAATTGCCTAGCACCGCAGGAACTTGGCCAGCAATTTGGACCATGGGTGCCAATGTAAACGAAACGGGCAACTATTTTGGAGATCAATATGGTGAAGTAGGTTGGCCACTCTCCGGAGAAATAGACATTATGGAACAAACTGGATGGGACAAAAACAAAACGATATCCCATTTCCATTGGGGCGACCTAAAAACTAAAGAGTATAGGAACACTGGAGGAGAAGCAACTGTTCCCAATGCATCTAACGAATATCACATTTACGCTATGGAATGGGATAGCGAAAGTATAAAGACCTATGTTGACGATACTTTGGTTTTTGATTTACAAAATACAAAGGACAAACCATACAATCACGGACACTATTTAATTCTGAACATTGCCATAGGTGGAAATCTGGGTGGAGAGTTGCCCGAAACTTTTACCGAAGATATCTTTGAAATTGATTATGTAAGAATTTATCAATAGAGGATGAGGTTCTATTGCCCTAGTTCCTTAACATCAAAATAAGCAAGTTCCTGATTATTAAATTTGGCAGTTGCTTCAATGGGATTGCAGCACACCTCGCAATCTTCTACATAGGTCTGTTGAGATACAGAGACATCCAATAAGAAGGAGATTTCTTCCCAACAGTACGGACATTGAAAAAAATGCTCGTACATAGTTAAAAATCAACGTTGAGCAACTGGCCGCTAATTTGAAGCATTTGTAATTCCGCCAATTTTGCATTGTACTTTGCCTGGCTTTTGGCCAATTCTGCGTTTAACAGATTTAACTGGGCCTGCCTGAATTCAATGGAAGTTACTTGTCCAAGCTTGTAACGCTCATCTGTTCTATTGAAGTTGTTTTGATTGGTCTGCAAGTTTTTCTCCTGTACCTCCAAGACATATAATGCGTTGGTATAACTGTCCCAAGCATTACGTATATCTCGTTCAACCTCTAACTTTATCTGTTTTTTCGCTATTTCCTGATTCTTATAAGCAATTTTTGCATTTTTTATTCCGGTAATGGTAGAACCCCCATCAAATAAATTCCAGGTAAGATTAACCGTTCCTGTTACTCCAGTAGATGTATTTTGAAGTACAAATGCCAATGGACTGTTGTTGTTGGACTCGTTCCAACCATACGTTCCAGTCAAACCAATGGTAGGTAAATAACCGCTTTTGGCCACCCTAATATCGTTAAGGCCCATATTAAGGTCCTTTTCCACAATTTGAAGCCTTACATTGTTTAATTGGGCTTCATTGAACATGCTTTCCATCTGAAGCTCGGGGACAAAATTGACCGTTGTATCGGCGGAAAATTGGGAGGAGAGTTCCCTGTTCAGAATTAAATTCAGGTCTCGCATGGTATTTCTGAGTTGCTGACGTGAATTCAACAAATTGATACTGTCCGTATTAATATCCACTTCTGCATTCAAAACATCGAGACCGGTATTCTGCCCAAACTCAAATTGATACTGGGCCCTTTTAAGCCTATCTTTTGAAATTTCCAAAGCTTGCTCCAAGGTAGCTGTATTCTCTGTAAGGCGGGCAGCTTCATAATAGACCGTAAACAATTGTAGAATGGTATTTTCAATAGTCTGTCTAACCTCAAGTTCTGATTGCTGTGACCTTTCTTTAAAACTTTTATAATTGTAATATCTACCCAATCCATCGAACAGGGTATAGTTTACATTTACCGCAGCATTATACCTTCTAGTCTCGGCTCCTTCCGCTGTGCGCGTATCCCCATTGGCCAAAACACCTTCAGAATTTTGTTTATCAATACTTCCGCTTGCATTTCCTGTTACACTGGGCAAATAGCCTGAATTGAGGATATCGGCATTATTGTCATCAATCAATTTGGTATTACGTGCCACTTGGATATCCAAGTTGTTTTCCAGAACCAAATCAATGGCCTCTTCTTTTGTGAGCATTTGGTCTTGGGCATAAGCCAAAGGACCAAATAACAATAACGTTAGGGATACTGTATAAAAAATGCTTTTCATTATGTGGTCTCTTCTGCTACTTTTGAGGTTTCTTCTCCATTATGAGAAACGTGTTTACTATCGGTTCCGTTTAATGCAACGCTATCCGCTTCCATCTCCTCTTCTTCATGCTGTTCGCGAATAGCTCGTTCCACTTCTTCTTTTGTAACGCTTTCCCCGGTCCACAACCTTTTGGCAAAGACCTTTACATTATTTCCAAAGGATAAAAGCAATGGCAGCATAAGCAATGTCAATAAAGTGGCAAAAGCAATCCCATAAGCAATGGAAATGGCCATAGGTTTAAGGAATTGGGCTTGACGGCTTTTTTCCAAAAGTAAGGGTGCCAAACCGGCTATTGTGGTTACTGAAGTTAAAAATATAGCCCTAAAACGGGAACGACCTGCTTCGTACAATGCATCATCAAATTTCATCCCAGTGCGCAGATTGATGTTGAACTTACCTATGAGCACCAGCCCATCGTTCACCATAATACCAATCAATGCAATGATTCCCAACATGGAAAGAACGTTGATCGGAAAACCATGTATCCAGTGTCCCCATGCCACAGCGGTCAAACTAAATGGCACCATAAAAATTAACAACAATGGTTGACTGAAACTCCTAAAAGTGAAGGCTATGGTTACAAATATGAGAAACAATACAATGGGCCCAACAAAACCTAAGGATCCTATCAACTTGTTGGCTTCCCTATTCTGCCCTTCGTATGAGGGTGATATTGATGGATATTTTGATAAAATATCCGGCAGCACCTCATTTCGTATCCACAACATTGCATCGGTTCCACTAGTGGTCTCGGGATCTGTTAAGTCTGAAGATACTTGAATTTCTCTTCTTCCTTCAAGGTGATTGATGGCTACATCTCCCCTTTCAATGGTATAGGTTGCTATTTCTTTTAATGGAATACGGTCTCCACTCGGTGCCAAAATCCTCATTTCATCCAAATCGGAAATAGAAGATCTATTTTCTCGATCATAACGTACCCAAACCCTAATCTCGTCTTGTCCCCTTTGAAAACGTTGAGCCTGTGCTCCAAAGAATCCGCCTCGGACTTGGTTCATTACCGTACGAAGGTCCAATCCTAGCAAATATGCATTTTCTTTTAACTGTAATCTTATTTCTTTTATACCGGCAGGGTCATTATCGGTAACATCTTTTAGGTTGGCGTTGCTTTCCATAGCCTGCTTGAGTTCTTCCTTGGCAGCTTTTAACTCGGCAATGTTGTTTCCCAACAAGGATACGGAAACCGGACTACCTCCAAAATTACCGCCAGACCCATATATTAAACTTTCCACGCCAATTACAGGACCAACCAGTTCCCTTAGCCTCGTAGTAACCATATCGGAACGAATGCCATCTGGGCGCTCCTCTCCCGGCAAAAGGTTGATTTCTAAACTGGCCGCGGAAGATCCAGGTCCCAAATCCTTGATCATATTTACAAAAAGCATTTTATCCATGCCTTGCAAATACTTATCGGTAAGTTCTTGGTTTACGATATGCGCTTTTTCTTGAATAAGACTTATAATGGAATCCGTTACTTTTTCGTTGGTACCGTTGGGCATGGTAAGCTCAATGGATACTTGATCACTGGCCACCCTAGGGAAGAATGATGTTCTAACAATACCGCCACCAATGGAACCAAAGGTTAAAACCAATGCCATAAAGAACAGGGCAAAAGTCAAAATCTTATAATTCAACATAAAGCGGAGCGCAGGACTATACCATTTGTCCCGCATAAAGTTCATTATCTTATCTCCTATTTTATTGATTACCCTAAGCTCCGCAAAAATTTTGGCTATACTTGTTTTGGGTTCCTTCTTATGACGATGGAGTGCCTTGGAGTGTGCCAAGTGAGCTGGCAATATAATCAAAGCCTCTACCAATGACACCACCAATGTAAGTATCACAATCACGGATACTTCACTGAAAAATTCACCAATGCGGCTATCCAAGAACAAGAATATGGAGAAGGCCAAAACTGTTGTGATAATAGCGGAAATAATCGGTGGAAGTACCTCTATTGTTCCATCCAATGCTGCTTTTACAGGTGATTTTCCATCTTCGTAATGCTGATAAATATTTTCTGCGATCACAATTCCATCATCCACCAAAATACCAATAACAATAATCATCCCGAACAAGGACAATACATTGATCGTTACGTTGAACATGGGGGCAAAAATGAACATTCCCAAAAATGCGATAGGTAGTCCAAAGGCCACCCAAAATGCCAATCTAGTATTTAAAAAGAGGGATAAAAACACCAATACCAAAATCATACCTACGATGGCATTTTCGGTCAAAAGTTCTGTACGCTGTGTCAATGTTATGGATCGATCATCAATTACATCCAGCTGAACATTGGTATATTTTTCATTGAAATCTTTAATGTACTGCCTCACATTCTCAGCGGAGCCCATTAAATCTTCGGTATTGGTACTGGTAATTGTAATGTTAACCGCCAACTGTTCATTAAAATAGGAGGCATTGGGCGTTTCAGAGAACCTATCCCTAATGGTTGCCACATCCTTTAGCCGAATGGCACGCCCTGCCGCATCACCACGAACAACTATATTGGAAAGTTCGTCGCCATAATATGAGCGATTGTTGGCTCGGATAAGATACTCCTCGGTTACGGTTTTGATATTACCTCCGGTAACCAAAATGTTTGCGTTGGAAACCGCTTGCGCAACATCACTAAAGGACAGGTTATAAGCAAGAAGACTGTTCTCATCAACGGCAATCTCGATTTCCTCATCGGGATAACCAGAAACTGAAATTTGAGAAATCCCATCAATTGCCCTCAGGTCATTTTCTATTTGACGGCCAATTTGCTTTAATGTGGCCAAGGGTACATCCTTTCCGCTTACGGCAAAACTTATTGTAGGCCTAACGGGCTGTTGCTTCGCAACAATCAGAGGCTCCATTCCAGTAGGAAAGGTTGGCACCCTATCTACTGCATTTTTGACTTCCAACAGCATAAAGTCAACATTTCTTTCCTTCTCAATCTCTACATTGATTGTACCGCTGTTCTCCCTTGAGGTAGAGGTTACCCTTTCGACCCCTTCAAGCCCTTTTAGGTTATCCTCAATTTTTAGGACGATACCTTCTTCAATTTCTTGCGGTGAAGCCCCTGGGTAGACAATACTGATAGTAATATTCCGCGCTTCGTTAAGCGGAAAAAAGGATGATTTTAAGGAAAGTATCCCCACGACCCCAAAAACAAAAAATGCCAAAATAACGACATTTACTGCCATGTGGTATTTAATAAAATACGAGATGATTTTTCTCATGGCTGAGGAGGTTTAGGATTTACTTTCTTCAAAAACTTTCACCAACATGCCGGCATAGGCACCAGTTAATGGTTTGGCCACTATTACTTCTCCGTCTGGAACATTCTTGAGTACCACAGTCTTATCCGTAAAAAATACAGGCTTTACATCCATTAAATCCAAAATCGAATCCTTTACCACAAAAATTTGGTTGTTTTCCAGCAATAGGGAACGATTAATTTCAATGGCATCAGCCTCTTCTTTGGCTTCGAGCTTAGCTTCGAGGTATTGACCTTCTTTTAAGTTGTCTCCACTTACTTCAATAAATACGGTTATCGTTTGTGAGTTTTGGTCAACACTGGCATTAACCCGAGTTACCTCTCCAACAAAAGTTTGGGTCTTTTCCAAATTGGATAGTTCCACTTTTTTTCCGACTTTCAAAAAGTCTCCATAGGTCTTGCTTACGGAAACCTCCAATTCGTACAATCCTGTATTGATGAACTCACCCAATTTTTGCCCAGACCGGATCAAGGTACCTTCAGTGACCAAAGCTTCTGTCAAAACCCCGGTAAAAGGAGCGGATATGGTATACTTGGACAGGCGCTGCTCCAAATTTTTAACATTATAGTAGTTCGTGATGATTTCCCTACCGGTTATAAAGAATTTTTCCTTTTCCGAATCCATTTTTGGTAGATCGGGAGTAGTTTTTTCCAAATCAAATCCATTTAGGTATTGTTGCCATTTTGGGTAAATCTCAGGATAATCCAACCGTAAATCGGGCATTATGGAAGTAAGTAAATTGTACAGGTTACTTTTAGCCGATTGCACCGAAGCATAGTATTCGCTTGCATCTATTTTGATCAGGGTTTGTCCAGCAGTATACTCTTGTCCAGTTCGGAACAATTTACTGCCAGGTCTAAAAACACCTTGAACCTCTGAGTAAAGTTCTAGGCGCTTTTTTGCCTTAAGGTTTCCATTTGCAGGCACCATAATAGGCACAGTTGTATTTTTAACCGTATCAACAAAAACGGTCTTTACCACCTTTTGGGAAGGCGGCCTTCTATTATCCTTGCTATCGGCAATCACACCTGCAAAGTACAAGGAAGCAAAAATGATAATACCACCGGCAACCGCCGATATAATAAGCTTTCGCATGCGTTAGTTGGTTTAATCACTGCAAATCTATTCTCTACATTTTTTACAATGGTTAAATATTTCATAAAATACATTCTAAACCTGGTCAAATGCAAAAAGGGGACCCCAAACGGCATCCCCATCCAAACAAACTAAAGTAATAACTAACTACTCGTTTTCTTCTTCATCCTCGAATTTGGTATCTGCCATTCGAGTACGTTCAAATTGAATATCTTTAAATCTAGGATTCAAGGACTTATCATCAGTATCCAAAACTAAAAACTGTTGTGTGTTCATGTTATGGAGAACATTGAGAGAATTGAACTGATTATTTTGAAGTTGCAGTATTTCCAAACTTGCCAACTGTCCAAACTCCTCAGGTATTTCACCACCCAATTGGTTGTTGGACAAGACCAACTCTTTTAACTCCACTAAATTTCCTATCTCGGAAGGTATCTCACCCTCCAACCTATTTTCAAAAAGGCCAAGGGCTTTTAAGTTTGAAAGCTTACCTATTGATTTGGGAATTACACCCTTTATATTGTTACTAGAAAGATTTAATTCTTTTAAGTTTTTAAGCTCTCCAAACGTCTCTGGAATAGGACCGCTCAAAAAGTTGTTGAACATGGAAAAAACTTCCAATTCCTTGAAATTACCAACTCCTGTGGGAATTGCTCCCTTGATTCGATTCATCTCCAAACGGAAAATCTTCAAATTGTGGAGTTTGACTATGTCCTTGGGAAGCACGCCTGTAATCTGGTTAAAAGCTAAATTTAAATTGGCAAGATGTTTCAAATTTCCTATACTTTCTGGAAGAACTCCATTCAAATTGTTCATAAACAGTGTTATTCCAACTACATGCCCATCCTTAATTTCTATGCCCTTCCAAGTATTAACTGGGGCATTAAGATCCCATGAAGTATTCCATTCCTTGCCATTGGTACTATTGTATAAATCTACCAATGCAGATTTTTCTTTAGGAGAAACCTGCCCACTGGCAAAGGTTATACCAGCGCAAAACACCAAACAAACGAAAAAAATGGCTGTTCTCATCATTGAATACTTATTTACATGTAAAGAATTTACCTACAAATTACGATAAAGAAGAATTACCTTACAAATATAATCGGTGAACTCACCCTATTATGTTGTGAATTAGCAAGAAAACGTTGTGAAAAATTTGGATTGTTGCTTTATTCCAGTAATTCCAATTCATGGGACAGGTTTTCCCAATCTTCCATTAAGGATTCCAAATCCTTCTTTTTACCCTCGTAATTGTCAAAAAAATCAGGTTTTGCTATCGTAGCATCGTAGTCCATGAGCAAGTCATGATCAATATCGGCAATATCCTTTTCCAGTTTCGAAATCTTCTTTTCGACTCCACTGAGCTTATTTTTTAAGGATTTTTGCTTCTTTTGAGCCTGATAATCATTTTCCTTGGTTTTTACTTGGGGTTTATCTTCTGTTTTTTGATCGCCTTTTTCTACGCTTCGGAAATCTTCCATCTTACGCTGTTCCAGATAGAAATCGATATCTCCCAAATATTCTTTTATTCCACCATCCTTAAACTCGTATACCCTATCGGTCAATCCTTGAAGAAAATCACGGTCATGAGAAACCAGAATCAATGTTCCCTCAAAATTTTGAAGCGCCTGTTTGAGTACATTTTTTGATTTGATGTCCAAATGGTTGGTAGGTTCATCCATTACCAACACATTAAAGGGTTGTAAAAGCATTTTGGCCAAGGCCAATCGATTTCTTTCACCTCCAGAAAGTACTTTTACATACTTATCCACCTCATCTCCCCTAAACAGAAACGACCCTAAAATGTCCCTAACCTTACTCCGATTTTTCTCATTGGCCGCATCAATCATGGTATCCAAGATGGTTTTGTTACCATCCAGATATTCGGCTTGGTTCTGGGCAAAATATCCCAATTGTACATTGTGACCAATTTTTAAGTCCCCCTCATAATCCAGTTCGCCCACCATAATTTTGGCCAAAGTGGTTTTCCCCTGCCCATTTTGACCCACGAAGGCGGTTTTACTTCCACGCTCCACCATAAGGTCAATATCCTCCAATACTTTTTTGGAACCATAGTTTTTTGCAACATGGTCCAACTCGGCAATAATTTTCCCTGGGTTTACAGAAACAGGAAACCGGAGGTTCATCACACTATTGTCCTCTTCATCTACTTCGATACGCTCCATTTTATCCAACTTTTTGATAAGGGACTGTGCCATGGAAGCCTTGCTGGATTTTGCTCTAAACTTTTCAATCAACCTTTCGGTTTGCTGTATTTGTTTTTCTTGGTTTTTTTGGGCACTTAGCTGCTGTTCCTTTATTTCTTTTCGGTGGACCAAGAACTGGGAATAAGGTTTGTTGTAATCGTAAATCCTGCCCAAAGAAATTTCTATGGTACGATTGGTCACATTGTCCAAAAACATTTTATCGTGAGAAACAATCACTACGGCACCGGGAAAATTTCGTAAAAATTGTTCCAACCATATAATCGATTCTATATCCAAGTGGTTTGTAGGCTCATCAAGTAGAAGCACATCGTTGTTCTGAAGCAAAAGCTTAGCCAACTCAATACGCATACGCCATCCTCCGGAAAAGGTATCCGTTAACTTATTGAAGTCCTCTCTTTTAAAACCCAATCCCAGTAACACCTTTTCGGTATCCCCTTGGTAGTTGTATCCACCCAAAATTTCATATCGGTGCGTTACATCATTTAAATCCACCATAAGCTGATGGTAACCCTCGCTTTCATAATCGGTGCGCTCCGCCAAAGCGGTATTGATCTCATCAAGCTTGAGCTCCAATGCCTTAATTTCCGAAAACGCTTGATAGGATTCTTCCAAAACGGTCCTGCCTTCTTCAAAGTCGATATCCTGCTTAAGAAAACCGATCCTTACATCTTTCTCCATTGCTATGGTTCCTTGATCCAAAGGCATTTCCTTGGCGAGAAGTTTAAGCATGGTGGATTTCCCTGCTCCATTCTTTCCAATAAGACCTACTCTATCCCCTCCGTTGAGACGAAACGATATTTCCTCGAACAGATACTCTCCTCCAAAGGCTACTGAAAGATTATGAATGTTTAACATTTTATGTGACCTTGATTACAATACATTAGTTGGCGAATTTATACTTTTGCACAAAAACCCTGCAAATGTTAAAAAAAGGAACCAAAATGTACAGCATTTTAACAGGAAACTGTCCAAGGTGCCAAGAAGAGAGCATGTACGAGAATTCTAATCCCTATGCGCTTTCCAAAATTTTTCACATGCACGAAAGATGCTCCCATTGTGGTTTAAAATATAAAATTGAGCCATCCTTTTTTTATGGCGCCATGTACGTTAGCTATGGCGTTGGTATTGCTTTCGCTGTTGCCGCCTTTGTAATTTCTTTTTTGTTCCTGGGCGCTTCTTTGCCAACCACATTTATTGCGATAGTGGGCACCATGATTGCTTTTATGCCGTTAATTATTCGATTGTCCAGAAACATTTGGATCAATTTCTTTGTTAAATACGACCCTAATGCGGTCCAAAAGCATCAACCTATAAAAGGTTAGTTGCCGTAGTATTTTTTGGTAAATCTTTGGATATCCATTTCGGGGTCCAAGTCGGTTTTGCTTTCAATGTGATCAAACAATTGTTTTGAGGCATATGGCCCAATAAGCACTCCTCTAGAACCAAAGCCATTTAAAACATACATATTTTGATGTTCTGGATGCCCACCCACCAAGGGCCTGCGATCCACCACAGTTGGACGAATACCGGCTACATGGCCAACAACCTTAAAATCACATTTTAAAAAAGTTTTCAGTTTTTCCAAGAGTTCGTTCTTAGACTCCTCTGTGGGGGTATTGGTCTTATCTTTCCATTTATAAGTAGCTCCCACCAAATACATGTCAGATTCCATGGGAATGGTAAACACGGATGATTTAATTACTTTTTCCTCCTTGCATTCGGGTGCATGAATGATCAATAGCTCCCCTTTGGTTCCGTTCAACGGCAAATAGCCAAAATATGGGTTCTGTTTAAGACCATAACCACATGCAAATACAATGTTTTTGGCGGTAATATTTTTATAAGTCACACCTTCATCTGAAATGGAGAGGGCATCGAAATCAAGAGACTCATTTAAAAATTGACCTTTCTTTTCCAAATAGCTTTTATAGGACCTAACCAAAGTACCCGTATCAATCCTCCCTGTATATTTTACCTTTCCAAAACCATGTGGTGCATCAATTTTTGGATTATTGTTCGGCAAAATTTTGGTAGATAGAAAGTAATTCAAATCTGGTCGGTCGGAAGCTTCGAACCACATATTTTGTTCTTCTATAGACGCAAATTTTCGTAGTACTGGAAGTTCATGATCTAATTTAACACCAAGTTTTTCCTCCAAGTGTTGATAGAATGGTTTGGCCAACTCCAACTGCTGTTTGGCTTTCCATGCCATCGTAAATCGCTTCAAAATAACGGGATTGTACAAGCCTCCGGCCACTTGGGAAGCCTGTTGCGACTCATCGGCGATTGCCTTAAAGCTCTTTGCTTTTTCTTCCAGAACTTCACAAAAAGAGATTCCTGCCAAACCCAGACCTACTACTATATAATCCAACATACCGCAAAATTAGGCATCTGATTGATCTCTCAGTCATTAAACCTTCAGTTTAATGCAAAAAAACGCCGCACTATAGGTGCGGCGTTTTGCTATATTGAATTGGAAAATTCTATGAACGATTAATACGCCCACATATCTTGCTCCCTGTCTCGTATGCCCTCTTTGATTCTTTGGGCTTCCAAGAGCTGGAACAATGCATTATCAAAAATATAATCGCTTATTTCGCGATCTTCGTGAACGTTTTCCTCTTTGTAGATAACACCGTTGAAACGACGTGCGTTCAACAACGCATCAAAAGAAATGGGTCTTGAAGAATTACGTTGGTTGTACACCTTGGCATCGTGCAAAATTTTACGTGCCGCCGGAAACCAAACCCAGAACAATTCTACCTTGTTCTGCCCCGGATCTATAGACTCATCATCAATGAAGTTTACATCGGGTGCAACGGGTGCAATTCCCAATAAGCGATACTTAAGCTCTCCTTGACGCTTGTCGAAATACCAGATTCCCTTTATACGATACTCCTCAACATCTGCTGCGGTAAGATCCCTTTTGTTGATAAACTCCGGGGAAACCTGCTCTCCAGCATTTACTTGCTCGTATCCTAGGTCTGTGGTATCCACTTTGCTCAAGGTCGCCGAAAGGTCGGACAATTTTCTCTTTTCAGTAAAGTAGGAGTCTGCATAAACCTCGGTAAGGTTTCCATTTCTGATGTTTTTCATCAAAACGTGGTACAGTGACCTTCTATCCTTTCCAATACCAATGGTATCGGTTGGGTAATACAATGGAAAGTTAACTCGCTCGTCAAGATCAATGATTTCCCATACTGTTTTGGACCAAAGGATATCCCTATCATCCACATAACCGTACTCTAAAGGCTCATCGGCATCTTGCTCTATCTGAGCTTGGGTTTTCTTACCTATATCGTCGGGCAGCTTGGCATTTAAAATATTTGCCTGCGCCATGATTGATACTGGCAACATGCCCAACAATCCAATTAATAATGCGTTTTTCCAATTCATGATCACTTGTATACTTTTTATACTTCTTAGTTTGTAAGCTCAACCACTACAGGAGATACTTTTTTCAACTTGTAGCTCTTGTTGTTTGTAATATAAGCTTGGATATCGAATATCTGGACAGACTCACCTCTACCCGCTCTTTTAAGTGCAGATTTAGCTCTGTTGTCCAATTTGTTTCCATTGACAACTACAGTAGGTTGACCAGGTACTTTGAACTTAAACTGGCTTACAGCAAGGTTCAAGTCAAAATCAAAGTCTTCCAACATAGCACTAACCGTTGCAATTTCAAGGTTGTTCTTAGGCATTTTGATGCTACCAGACTCTCCACGAACAGTACCGCTTGGTCTTGGAATATCCTTAATACGGAACTCATTTTTACTTGAAATCGGCTTACCATCAGGCAATGTTCCAGAAGCGGTAATAGTTACCGATCTTCCTGTACCTGGGTTCATGATATACTGGCTACCGCTTCTTCTGGACAAACCAGGAGCTGAAGCTCTAACCTTGTTATCAGGGATACCAGGAATGGAAATGGTCATTGGGTTAGCAACACCTCGGTAAACCACGTTCATCTTATCTGCGGAGATAACCGCTGCGTTAGGCATAGAAATTGTCGCAAAAGTATTGTTTACTTCTACTGGCACTTCTTCACCATCTTGCATAAAAGTCATGGTACCTTTAACGGTGTGGTCACCAGGTGCACCAGCACTGATCAACATTTTGATACCACCAGCTTCCAATTCGTAGTCTTTACCTTCGGTCAATTTTCTTCCGTCCAAAGTCAATTCTGCAGCTACTGGAGTAGAAGTCTTGTCAGTTTTACTAACAATGATCTTACCATCATACTTTTCACCTGAATAGTATGCCGTTTTAGGAGCAGACAAAGCACTTGCGAAATTGGTCAAGGATACAGCTTCCGTCAATTCACCTTCCAAAAGGGTTTTCAACACTTCCTGCTCAGTAGTTTTGATATCGGCCTGCAATTGGGTCAACTTGGTCAAAGAGGCTACCAATGGGAACCCTTCAAAGTGATAGTTGATCCAATCTTGACGTGTGCCATCGCGCTTCTCAACTTTACCGTCGTCTTTTTTACCATCACTGGTTGCAAAACGAGTTTTAACTGCTGATTTCAATGATTCAAATTCACCTTCTGGCAAAGCATTGACTACGCCTTCACGATAATTATTGATCTGGTCCATGAACTTTTTACCTTCTGGGCCCAAATTGTCGCCCTGAAAGAATTTTTGGTCCAAGTAGTCAGACTTGTCCATAACCACATAGTCTTTTGGATCTTCCAAATCTGCGGTCATTTCTTTTTTCAATCCTTCCAAATAATTGTAGTAAGAATCTGAAAGTTCTTTGATCTGTTGAGCATCTTTATACAGTTCCCCATACTCTTCTTCATTTTCAGAAGCTTTGGTTTCCAAACTAGCAAAAAAGCTAGAGTTGTTGGAGTCCATATTGGTGTTGGAAGTTTCCAGCTTTTCGTTCATTAGTCCGAAAGCGGCAAGTACTTCCTTGCTCATATTAAGTGCCAACATCGCGATGAAGATCAAGTACATAAGGTTGATCATCTTCTGACGTGGTGTTTGTTTTCCTCCTGCCATGTTATTCTAATTAGATTTAATAATTAATTTGATTTGGTTTGTTTTCTGTTGATTTGAAAACCTCTAATTAGACTTTACCACCCATGGCTGTAAGCATACCACCGTATACTCCGTTCAAAGAAGATAGGTTAGTCGCCAAAGACTCCATTTGGTCTTTCAGCGCACCTGCATTCTGCACAACTTCTTCGTTAATAGAAGCTTGTCTGCTTGCGCTTTCCAATTGTACTTTGTACAAGCTGTTCAAAGATTCCATTTGAGCCGCTGCATGAGACAGTTCCTCAGAGTATTTTTTAGTGTGCTGAATAGCATCTGTTGTAGGAGTGATATTCTTGGCGGCACCTTCAAAACTCTTGATACTTTCACCCAAGTTGGAGAAAAGTTCAGAATCGATTTTAGCATCTTTAAGAAGACTATCCAATTTCTTGGAAAGAAGTCCTTCAGCTTCTTGAGCATCCTTAGCTTGTTGTTTTCTGGAAGCATCTGCTTCTCCACCGGCCAATTCCGGGTATACCAAAGACCAATCGAATTCATCATCTACTGGTTCAAATGCAGAGATAGCAAAGATTAATGCTTCAGTTATAAGTCCAACTGCAAGAAGAAGTCCACCTGTAAGTGGTCCAAACTCCCAGTGAAGGATCTTGAACAATGCACCAATAATTACTACCGATGCTCCAAGCCCGTAGGCCATGTTAAACAGCTTTTTTGTTGATTTTGACTGCGCCATAATTCTAGTTTTAATTAAGTTATATAAAAAATAAGTATTTGGTTACTACTCTTACTTGTTTATATAATGTTCTCTCGTTGTTTTTTTTATAATCCGCTTCTTCCGTCGGTAGAATCTTCTTCTCCCATATAATCCTGAACCGTTCTGAATCCGATGTAGCTTCTTGCGGAATCTTGGTATTCATAATCCCTTGTACTAACCTGAAGGAAGTATGCTACATCTTTCCAAGAACCACCGCGAATAACCTTACGCTGATTATCCTGAGAACCAATGTTAGGGTTCATGGTGGATAAGTAATCGTAAGCACCGGCATCAAAGCTAGAGTTTGTCCATTCCGATACGTTACCGGCCATGTTGTACAGATTATAATCGTTGGGTTCAAAAGATTTTGCTTCTACCGTATATAGGGCAGCATCGGCCGCGTAATCCCCACGTTGTGGTTTAAAGTTGGCCATAAAGCATCCCGTGTCACTGATCACATATGGACCACCCCAAGGATATGTACCTCCTTCGATTCCACCTCTGGCGGCATATTCCCATTCGGCTTCAGTAGGCAACCTAAACTGGTTTACGAACTGTTTCCCTCGGCTTTTCTGATCGTCGTTTTTGAATTTGGTCCTCCAGTTACAGAAAGCTTTGGCCTGCATCCAGTTCACCCCTACCACAGGATAATCACTATAGGCGTCGTGCCAGAAATAATCATTGTGCATTGGCTCATTGTAGCTGTATTCAAAATCTCGAATCCACACCGTGGTATCTGGATAAATTTCCAATTCTTCTTGTTTAATGAAATCTTTTCTACTGCCAGATCTTGCTCGGGCAGCAGCTTCAATATCCATCCAGTTGTACTTGTACTTGATTTTGGTAACATCAACACTTCTCAATCCATTGTAACTTTCTTCTTCCGGAAGATAAATGGAGTCCATTACCTCAGCATAGTACTCATCGGGATATTCAGAAGTATCCCATACAAGGTCAACATCTTTGTTCAATGCCCGTCCTTCATAACCTGTCTCTCCAAGACCTGCATAATTATCGAGCATATATTTATCGTATGCCGAAAGTTCTGTCGTATCGGTATCCTTAAAGGCGTACTCACCTATACCCTCATCTTCTGGGCTAATACCTAACTCATCGGCCAAAATGGCCAACCTTGTCCTTACAATGGAATCCTTGACCCACTCCACAAACTGTCGGTACTCACTATTTGTGATTTCCGTATCATCCATATAAAATGAACGAACGGTAACCGTTCTTGTGGGAGCGTTCAATACTTTTGCCTGATCCTCCTCGGCTTTACCCATTACAAAGGCGCCTCGGGGAATCAGCTCCATTCCGTAGGGTTTCTCTGGATGCCACTTTTTTCCCTGGACCCCAACTAGTTCACCTTTTGATCTTGATTTAGAGCCACAACTGGTAAGCAAAAAAACAAGTGCTATAGATGAAAAGAATAGCTTTCTCATACTTTAGGTTAAATTATTCGATTCAAGATTTTTAACTGTACTACACAGATTCATTATTCTCAAAACTGATTTTTGAATGAATTATTGTGTAAAAACAATTAATGGTCAAAAATTAATTTAATTAGTTCAAGCCTTTTCTATAGGCTTTGAACCACCTCTCAGGAATGTTCTGGTTGCAAGCATCCAAATAGTCCTCTTCGGTGCAAGGTAATAACGCCACCGAATTTGATTTAGTATGTTCTGCTAAAATTGTTGGTACTTCTACCCACCATCTTTCTGTGACATGGCTTTTGAAGAAGATCAATTCCTCCGTGTCCGTGGGTACAGTAAACTTTGTGAAGTCTTCGCTCTTTGAGCTTGGGTATTCTTTTATTCTATAACTCAGGCCCTCTATAAAATACCATATGATCTGGGCGATCATCTGGAATGCCTGATGTGAATTTTCCCCTTCGTAGATGCCAAATAAGGAAACTTTATCGCTTATACCTGCATAGCGGGCAATGGCACATATCTCCCTTCCGGTAAAACCATTGGGGGAAAAATTACGGGTCATCCCCATTTCGCTGGCCCGTATAGCCCTTAAATCCAAGCTTACAATATCACTACTGCGCAATACGGGCTCTGCCAATTCTATATTGGTCACTATTTCACCTAACCGATAAGCATCAAAAAAAAGACGCTCCATCAAATCTTTTTCTTCTTGTGCATTGAAATAACTTTGGTATCCAATGTTTGAAAAATTAAAAAGATTGTTTGGTTTGTCGGTGATAATCTTACTCATATATGAATGTGAAGAAATGAGCTCATCGTCCTCACCAAAGTCAAAACGACTATCAATGGATACCAGATTCACCATATTCTTTATTTGATCAAAAGCGCGATAGGTGGGAAAAGTAATATCTTGGGTAAGCCCCAATACTATAGGTATGATATTTTCTTCAAGCAATCCAGCTACAATTTCCTTTACCACAAAATAGGTGTCTTCAACAGTATCGCCCTCTTCTACATCCCCTATATCTATAATATTAGAGTTCCAATTACCCATCATTAACCGGTAGAGTTGGATTCGGACTTCATCCAAATCCAGTTTTTCTGGTTTTTTCTCGAAGGCATTTCTGGATTCCAATACGCCAAAAATGGCTACATCGGCATGGGCGAATACCGGAAGCCCATCCTTTTCCGTGTGCATATGGATATTCTTGCCCAATGCTTGTTCTGGCAACAATTCGGAATGTGCCAATACCTTGTCCTTAACGGGAACCAGAAAATCGAAGGCCATACTATTTCTTAGCTTTTGCTTTTGTCTTGGCTTTTTTCTTTGGTGATTTTTTTTCCAATAGGGCCTGCGCTTCTTCCAAAGTCACTTTTGTGGCATCCACATCTTTGGAAATCTCAACCTTTACCTTACCTTTTATAATATTGTGTCTTCCCCAACGGGCTTTTTCTATCCTGATTTTTTCTTCGGGCCATTCTTGAACAAGCTTCTCCGCTTCTTTTTTCTTTTTGGCCTCGATCAATTCAGCAATATCCCCATCGGAAAGGTCATCAAAGTCATATTTTTTGTTCACATTGATGAACATACCATCCCATTTGATAAAGGGTCCAAACCTGCCTTTACCTTTGGTAACATCTTTTCCTTCGTAGGTAGCAATCGGCGCATCGGCCTTTTGCTTTTCTTTGATCAGTTCAATAGCACGATCCATATCTACATCAAAAGCGCTTTCGCCTTTGGCTAGGGAAATGAATTTTTTTCCAAATCGAACATAAGGACCATAACGACCCACGTTTGCTTCTACTTCCTCGCCTTCGTACACTCCCAATTTTCGTGGAAGCTCAAAAAGCGTCATGGCTTCTTCAAAAGTGATAGTTCCTATGGATTGGTCTGGCAATAAACTGGCAAACTGAGGTTTTTCTTCATCATCCACAGTACCAATTTGCACCATTGGACCAAAACGACCCAATCTTACGGATACTTGCCTGCCCGATTCTGGGTCCGTACCTAAAACACGTTCTCCGCTGGCACGCTCGGCATTTTCTTCGACCTCCAGTACATTGGGATGAAAATCCTTGTAGAAATTTTTCATCATTTCCTGCCAATCTTCATCACCTGAAGCGATTTCATCAAAATCTTCTTCTACCTGAGCAGTAAAGTTGTAATCGAGAATTTGTGTGAAATGGGTTACCAAAAAGTCGTTCACGATCATCCCAATATCGGTCGGAACAATCTTTCCTTTCTCGGAGCCCACCATTTCGCTAAGTTGGTTGTCGGATACTTTTCCATCTTCCAAAACCAACTGTGCATATTTTCGTTCAGAACCTTCAACAATGCCTTTTTCCACATACCCCCTATTTTGAATGGTAGATATGGTAGGTGCATAGGTAGATGGACGACCGATACCTAGTTCCTCCAGTTTTTTTACCAAAGAAGCTTCGGAATAACGATATGGTGGTCTTGAAAATCTTTCGGTGGCGGAAATAAATACATTTTGAAGCGGCTCCCCAACCTGCATGGCCGGAAGCATTCCTTCTTGCTCCTCTCCATCTTCATCATCGGTTCCCTCAAGGTACACTTTAAGAAATCCATCAAACTTCACCACTTCTCCGTTTGCAGAGAATTCTTCGTTGTGGGTGCTTGCTTTTATTTTTACATTGGTACGTTCCAACTGGGCATCGCTCATCTGCGAGGCCAGGGTACGTTTCCATATAAGTTCATATAATTTGGATTGGTCGCGCTCCAATTGTGGCGACTGCAATTTCATATCCGTGGGGCGAATGGCTTCGTGAGCCTCTTGTGCACCTTTGGATTTTCCTGTAAAGTTTCTGGTTTGACTATATTTTTCACCATAGTTGTCCACAATGGCATCTTTTGCAGCTGCTAGCGCTTCGTTGGAAAGATTGACACTATCAGTTCTCATATAGGTAATGAGACCCGCTTCGTAAAGCCTTTGGGCCACTTGCATGGTTCGGCTTACCGAAAAATAGAGCTTCCTTGAGGCTTCCTGCTGCAAGGTGGATGTTGTAAATGGTGCGGCGGGTGATTTCTTTGCTGGCTTTTGGGCCAAATCGGAAACCGAAAAGTCCGCTCCTATATTTTCTTTTAGAAATTTCTCGGCAGCTTCCTTTGTTGGGAATGTTTTGTTCAGCTTGGCTGCAAACGTATTGCCGCCATCTGTTTTGAATTCCGCTTTTATTCGGAAAGATGCTTCCGGGGTAAAACCTTCGATTTCGCGTTCACGCTCCACGATCAAGCGTACCGCAACAGATTGTACCCTACCTGCCGAAAGTCCTGGTTTTATTTTTTTCCAAAGTACTGGTGATAGTTCGTATCCCACCAATCGGTCCAACACCCTACGTGCCTGTTGCGCATTGACCAAGTTATAATTAATATCTCTTGGATTTTCAATCGCCTTTTGGATAGCCGATTTGGTAATAGAGTTAAAAACAATTCGCCTTGTTTTACTTTTATCCAATCCCAACTCCTCTGCCAAGTGCCAAGAAATAGCCTCTCCTTCACGGTCTTCATCACTTGCGAGCCATATAGTTTCAGCTTTTTTTGCCAAGTCCCGAAGTTTTTTTACCAAGGCTTTTTTCTCCTTGTCAACAGTATATTTTGGTTTAAAATCGTTCTCCACATCTACTCCAAGCTCTTTGGATGGAAGGTCGGCAATGTGCCCAAAACTAGACTCTACTTGAAATTCCTTTCCTAGAAATCGTTCAATGGTCTTCGCCTTGGCGGGGGACTCTACAATAACTAAATTCTTTGGCATGCACTGGGTTTTGTCTCAACAAAAGTATATTAAAATTTAAACTTCAGCATTTACTGATATGCTTTTGATATTAAAATCAAAAAAACATCATGCAATTTTGGAAACTCACATTAATAAAATTCTCTAGCAATACTGGGCAAAAAAATTCTTATTTTTAGGGAGACTAACTCGATAACTCAACTGAAATGACCAACCGCATCCTAATCATAGTTCTTGCTTTACTATGTTTTTATCCCGCTAACGCACAACGAAAAAATAAAAAAACCAACACTCCTCAATTTAAGGAATCGCTCTACAAGGGAATGGAATGGAGAATGGTGGGTCCGCACCGAGGAGGCCGGGCCGGAACAGTTACAGGTGTGGCCAACGACCCTAACCTATATTATATGGGTACCGCAGGTGGCGGTGTCTGGAAAACAACAGATGCCGGTAATTCCTGGGAATGTATTTCAGATGGTTACTACGGTGGCTCAATCGGTGCCGTGGCCGTAGCCGAATCCGACCCCAATATTATTTATGTAGGGGAAGGTGAACAAACCTTAAGGGGGAACGTTTCCTCAGGTAAAGGCCTTTGGAAAAGTATGGATGCCGGAGAAACCTGGGAATTCATAGGCCTGAAAGATTCAGAACACATTGCCCGTATACGCATTCACCCTAAAAATCCTGATATTGTTTATGTCGCAGCCATAGGTAATCTATGGAAACCCAACGAAACTCGAGGTGTATTCCGTTCTACGGACGGAGGAAAAAATTGGGAAAAAATTCTTTATGTAAGTGATAAAGCTGGTGCTGGTGACCTGATTATGGACCCGAACAACAGTAGAATTCTTTACGCTGCTACTTGGCAAATGAAAAGAAATGGGTACCGCATGGATAGTGGTGGCCCAGACAGCAAAATGTTTAAAAGCACCGATGGTGGAGACACTTGGAAAGATATTTCAGAAAATTCAGGATTGCCCGGATTTCCTTGGGGAATTGTGGGACTAACGGTGTCGCCTATCGATTCCGACAGGGTATTTGCCATAATCGAGGCCGAAGATGGGGGTGTATTCCGTTCCGATGATGCCGGTGCAACTTGGAAAAAAGTGAATGAGAATAGAGGCCTAAGACAAAGAGCTTGGTATTATAGTAGAATTTATGCGGACACCCAAAACATAGACAAGGTCTGGGTAATGAATGTCAGCTATGGCGTTTCCACGGATGGTGGAAACACTTTCACTTTAAAAAATGCACCCCACGGAGACCATCACGACCTTTGGATAGACCCGAACAATAACCAAAGAATGATTATTGCCGATGATGGTGGTGCTCAAATCTCCAATGATGGCGGAAATAACTGGACCACCTATTACAATCAACCCACGATGCAATTCTATCGAATTGCTACGGATAGTATTTTCCCTTACAGAATATACGGAGCACAGCAGGACAATACCGCCTTGCGTATTTTCCATCGCTCCTCAGGTTCAAGCATCACAGAAAATGATTGGGAGCCCACTGCAGGGGGCGAGAGCGCACACTTGGCACCAGACCCTAAAAACAACCAATTGGTTTACGGTGGAACTTACAAAGGTTATATGAACCGTTTAGACCATACCACAGGACAAACCATCTCCACAAATGTATGGCCCGACAACCCTGCAGGTTCAGGGGCGGAGGTAATGAAGTACCGTTTTAACTGGAACTATCCATTGACTTTTAGCCGACACGACTCGAACGTACTTTATGCGGGTTCCAACTATTTGCATGCCACTACCGACGGGGGACAATCATGGAAAACCATTTCCCCAGAATTGGCAAGAGGCATTCCTGAAACCATTGAGTCTTCTGGTGGACCTATCACCCAGGACAACACGGGAGCAGAATTTTATTCCAATGTTTTTGTGATTACAGAATCCATTCTGGAAAAAGGCGTGATTTGGACCGGTAGTGATGACGGACTTATTCACGTGACACGAGACAATGGCACAACGTGGGAAAATGTAACACCACCCTCCTCCATGTCTCCCAAATTGAATATGATTAACTGCATCGATGCCAGTCCATTTAAACCCGGAACTGTATATGTTGCCGCTACTTCGTACAAGTTTGGAGACTATACCCCTTATTTATACAAAACGGATGATTATGGTAAAACATGGACATTGATCACGGACGGCATTAAGGATAATTATTACACCCGTGCCATTCGTTCCGACAAAGTAAGGGAAGGATTATTGTATGCCGGTACTGAATGGGGCATGTACATTTCGTTTGATGACGGGGACAACTGGACACCGTTCCAATTGAATCTGCCAATTACCGCAATCCGTGACCTTCATGTTAGGGACAATGATTTGATTGCAGCCACCCACGGAAGAAGTTTTTGGATGATCGATGATTTAACTCCGCTTCACCAGCTTTCGGAAGAAGTATCCAACAGTGATTTTTATCTGTACAAGCCCGATATGGCCTACAGAATGCACCAAGCTAGATCTTGGCAAGCACCTAACACCAAATTGGTTGGGGAAAATCATCCTGATGGGGCCATTATCAATTATTATCTGAAAAGTTTAAAAGAAACAGATACCGTCAACATGGAAATTTTGGAAATGGATGGGAGTGTCATTCAAAGCTTTTCCAATCATGCCGAACCCGATAAATTGAACCCGACCTCAACTCAAAAATTGGAGGTTTCCGAAGGAGGCAACAGATTCATCTGGAATATGAGATACCCAGGCTACCAAGAGTTCAAGGGAATGGTATTCTATTCCTCGCCCAACATGGGACCCAAAGCGGTTCCGGGAAACTACAAAGCAAGGCTTACCGTTAATGGAAATTCTGTAGAGCAAACCTTCACCATTGTTAAGGATCCTAGGATTACGCTTGGTCAGAAAGATTTTCAAGATCAATTTGACTTTGTAATGAAGGTTCGCGATCAAGTTAGCCGTGCCAACAATGCCATTATTAATATAAGAAGCATTAAAAAGGATTTGGCTTATTTAAAGGAGAAGACCAAGGACAATGCGGAAATCCAAAAAATGGCCAAGGATTTTGAAACGGGGCTTTCGGTTATTGAGAATAACATCCACATGACTAAAAACCAAAGTAGACAGGATCCCTTGAATTATGGAATAAGAATAAATAACAGGCTGGCATTTTTGATGGTAGACTCGCAACGTGGCGACCAAAAGCCAACAAAGCAAGCCCAGGAGTTTTTTGTCGAGGTGACCAAGGAGCTCGACAAGGAAATCAACGACTTAAATACACTAGTGGAAAAACAAGCTGCTCTGATCAATCAGAAAGTAGATCAAAACCAAATCAAAATGATTTCCACAGAATAAAAGACAAATTCTTTAAAATAAAAAAGCGCCCTTCAAAAAGGGCGCTTTTTTTTAGGTTTTTGTTATGCATCCATGGAAATCCCCACAGCATCTTTATAAATATAGTAAATAGGTATTTTACTAAACATGGCAGTAAATAACACCCCAACCAAACACAATATCACACCTAATTGTGAGACCAATCCAGCCACTAGAACTAAAAGAAAAATCATCAACCAATTTTTATTGCCAAGTGCGAATCCTGATTTTACAATCTCTAGAGCACTAACTTCTTTATCAAAAGCAAAAAATGCCGGGAACAAAGACATGGGCACAATCAAATAGATAATTCCCAGACCACAGGCCAGAATACCTAAAAAGGATAACCCCACCATTATCAGGGAAAGAATCAAAGCTTTGGTCAAATACTCTTTTTTAAAATAAAAAAAATAGTCGTCCTTTCCTGATTCATTTAAATCATACTTTCTACAAATCCTTAAAAAAGCAGCATTTAAGCAAACACCCACAGTCATTACACCAATCGAAGATATCGGCATAATCAACGACATTAATCCTGCAAATGCAGGTGGCATTTTTTGATGGTCAAACGCCTCGGGGTCACTTATCCCCATAGCAATCATAGGCAGGTAAATCATTAAGTAAAAGGGTAAAATGCTAACAAAGGTCAGTACAAGCGTAATGAATCCTTGTAGCCACACTTTTTTAAATAGTTCAACGGAATTATTGAATACGGTCCCAAACTCTACCGGGGCACTTTGATTTATTCTTTGGGAAAGATTGGTGAAATTCATCTGTAAATATGGTTATGTTTTAAGCTTGAAGGTAACACTAACAGGTGATTCCGCAATATATTCTTAAAAAATACTGCCATATTGTCACTAAAATGGAATAAGCACTATCTTTGCACCCCATTGAAACATTTATGATCAAGGATAATACTATAGAAAAAGTAATAGATGAAAGCCAACAAGGGAGTGCCTTGTCGCTTGAAAACAAAGAAAAGAACGGAAGAAAGCTGTACATAGAAAGCTATGGCTGCCAGATGAACTTTTCCGACAGCGAGATTGTAGCGTCCATTTTGGCCAAGGAAGGTTTCAATACCACCCAAAACTTGGATGATGCCGATTTGGTTTTGGTAAACACCTGTTCTATTCGCGAAAAAGCGGAACAAACCGTGCGCAAGCGTCTGGAAAAGTTTAATGCCGTTAAAAGAACCAAACCAAACATGAAAGTTGGGGTTTTGGGCTGTATGGCCGAACGATTGAAAAGCAAATTCCTTGAAGAGGAAAAAATTGTGGACATGGTCGTGGGCCCAGATGCCTACAAAGACCTGCCCAACCTTATCCAAGAAATCGACGAAGGTAGGAATGCCGTAAACGTCATCCTATCCAAAGATGAAACCTATGGCGATGTAGCTCCCGTTCGATTAAATACCAACGGGGTCTCCGCTTTCGTTTCCATTACCCGTGGGTGTGACAACATGTGCACTTTCTGTGTGGTTCCCTTTACCCGTGGAAGAGAACGTAGCCGTGACCCCCAATCCATTTTAGAAGAAGTAAACGACCTTTGGGAAAGGGGCTTCAAAGAAATCACGCTGCTAGGTCAAAATGTAGATAGTTACCTGTGGTACGGCGGGGGATTAAAAAAGGATTTCGACAAGGCTTCGGATATGCAAAAAGCTACCTCCGTAAACTTTGCCGGATTGCTGGAACTGGTAGCGCAGGCTCGGCCCAAAATGCGAATCCGCTTCTCAACGTCCAATCCTCAGGATATGACCTTGGATGTAATCGAGGCCATGGCCAAATACGAAAATATCTGCAAATACATTCACCTTCCAGTACAAAGTGGAAGCAACCGCATCTTAAAGGCAATGAACCGTTTGCATACCCGTGAGGAATATTTTGAGCTGATCGACAACATCCGAAAAATTATTCCAGATTGTGCAATTAGCCAAGATATGATTACTGGCTTTCCAACAGAAACGGAAGAAGATCATCAAGACACTTTAAGTTTAATGGAATACGTGAAGTACGATTTTGGTTTCATGTTCGCTTATTCCGAAAGACCCGGAACATTGGCAGAGCGTAAAATGGAAGATGACATCCCAGAGGCAACCAAGAAAAGACGTCTATCGGAAATCATCGAGGTGCAACAAAAGCACAGTCATTATCGTACCCAACAACATTTGGGAAAAACCCAAGAAATTCTCGTCGAGGGAACTTCGAAAAAATCGGATGCCCACTGGATGGGCCGAAATTCACAGAACACTGTTGCAGTTTTTCCAAAGGAACACTACAAAGTGGGCGACTTTGTGAACGTAAAAATCAACGAATGCACCTCCGCGACTCTTATTGGAGAAGCTGTAGGGTATTCAGAAAATAATTAATAACCTTTTGTCATTCCGCACGAATGCTGAGCGTAGTCAAAGCACAATGCGGAATCCAAAAAAAATAAGATTCCTGCCTTCGTAGGAATGACAACATATGGAAAGTGTACAATCCATAAAACAACGGTTCGAGCTTATCGGAAACGATGTCAAACTCAACCGAGCCATAGAAAAAGCCATACAGGTGGCACCAACAGATATTTCAGTTTTGGTGACTGGTGAAAGCGGTGTAGGAAAGGAATCCATTCCAAAAATTATCCATTCGCTATCACACCGAAAACATGCCAAATACATTGCGGTAAATTGTGGTGCCATTCCAGAGGGAACCATTGACAGTGAATTGTTTGGACACGAAAAAGGGGCCTTTACAGGGGCTACCCAAACCCGTAGTGGTTATTTTGAGGTAGCCGATGGCGGAACAATTTTTTTGGACGAAGTCGGTGAACTTCCATTGACCACCCAAGTTAGATTGCTTCGTGTTTTGGAAAATGGCGAATTCCTAAAAGTGGGGTCATCCCAAGTGCAAAAAACCGATGTTCGCATTGTGGCCGCCACCAACATTAATATGTTCGAGGCCATCAAAAAAGAAAAGTTCAGGGAAGATCTTTATTATAGGTTGAGCACCGTAGAAATTCATTTACCACCACTTCGCGACAGAAGGGAAGATATTCATTTATTGTTCAGAAAATTTGCTTCTGACTTTGGACAGAAATACAAAATGCCCACTATCCGTTTGGAGGATGATGCCATCCAGTTATTACTAAGGTACCGCTGGCCCGGTAACATCCGTCAGTTGAGAAATATAGCAGAACAAGTTTCGGTACTTGAGGAAAAACGGAGTATTTCGGCAGCTACCCTAAACAGTTATTTGCCAGATGCAAGCAGTTCCAATCTGCCCGCCGTAATAGAGCAATCCAAAAAAGAAGGGGACTTTAGCAATGAACGGGAAATTTTGTACAAAGTCCTTTTTGATATGAAAGGTGACTTGAACGACCTTAAAAAACTAACGCTTGAACTTCTCAAGGATAATGATTCAAACAGAGTACAAAGGGAAAATGAAGGTTTGATTCGTAAAATCTATGGGAATCAAGAAAAAGAGGATATAGAGCACGAAGAAAGTTCCACGCCAGAATTGCTTCACCTTCCCGAACCAGTGGTAGAAGCATCGGCACCAAGTCCTGCGCATCAACCACCAGAGGACAGGTATCATTTTGCAGAAGAGATTGAAGAGGAAGAAACCCTATCTTTACAGGAAAAGGAAATTGAATTGATCAAAAAATCATTGGAGCGCAACAAAGGAAAACGAAAAGCTGCTGCCGCCGAGCTTGGAATTTCGGAAAGAACACTCTACAGAAAAATAAAGCAGTACGATCTTTAATAAAAAAGTTTAAAGAGAATGATGATAAAAAAAGGGATAAAGATTGGAGTACTTGGATTGACTTTTTTTCTAACCAGTTGTGGTGCGTATAATTTTTCCGGAGCAGACATTGGAACTGCCGAAAGTTTTCAAGTCAACTTTTTTCAGAACTATGCAGACCAAACCCCTGGATCTACTATCGTTCCCGGACTAGGTCGGGATTTCACCTTGGCCCTTCAGGATATGATCAATAACCTTACAAGCTTATCCCTTACTGGAAGCAATGGCGATTTGATCTATGAAGGGGAAATTGTGGAGTATAAGATTGTTCCCATGACGGCCACGGCAGACCAGCGTACCTCACAAAACCGTCTGACCATGAGTGTAAATGTTCGGTTTTACAACACCACTAAGGATGATGCTGATTTTGAAAAACGGTTTTCTTTCTTTTACGATTTTGATGCCGCAGCTTCATTGCCATCCATACAAGCTGCAGCCCACGAAGAAATTTTTGAACGACTTACCCAGGACATTTTTAATGCGTCCTTGGGAAATTGGTAATATTTTATGAACGTTTCGGATTTTATACAAATTCTTCAAAACTCGAATACCATCTTATCTCCTAAACAAACAAGGGAGTTAGAAGATATCATTGAGGAATACCCTTATTTTCAGGCCGCTCGCGCCCTGCATCTAAAAGGACTCAAAAATCTGGACAGCTATAAGTACAATAATGCCTTAAAGGTAACTGCTGCACATACTTCCGACAGGGATGTGCTTTTCGATTATATAACTTCCAAAAAATTTATTCAAAACAATATTGCAGATACCATTGCAGGGAGAGGTTCCAAGCTTGAAGACCAAGAAGCGGTTTCTGAAGAAATTCAGCCCAACCCAAATACGGCAAGTATGCTTTCCGAATCAAACGAACCTGCACTACCCCAAAACTTGAACGATGCTGAGCAAATTCTGGATCCTAAACTTTTCGAATCTAGAACACCTGAAAAACAAGTTGAAAAAGTTGAGGAACCCAAAAAGGAACCGGATACAGATTTAAATTTGGGAAAACCCATCCCGTTCACCAAAAAAGAAAAACATTCATTTACCGAGTGGCTTCAATTAACATCTACCCCTGAAGAACCCTCAGAGGAGCAAGCTAACGGTTCTGGCCAACCAGAAGAGAATGTAATGGACGAACTGGAACGTAAAAAGAAATTTGAACTCTTGGACAAGTTCATTGAGAATAACCCCAAGATAGTTCCAAAGGAATCCAATCCTAAAGTCAACATAAAAGAGTCTACCAAAATCAACCAAAACGAGTTGATGACGGAGACTTTAGCCAAGGTTTACCTTGAACAGAAAAAGTACAAAAAAGCCATTCAAGCGTTTAAAATATTGAGTTTGAAATATCCAGAAAAAAGTGGTTTCTTTGCAGACCAAATTCAGGCAGTGAAGAAACTGCAGAAAGAAAAAGATAAGAAATGAGCACGTTTGGAATTTTTTTGATACTGATAATTATCGTGTGCCTTTTGTTGGTCTTGGTCATTATGGTCCAGAATCCTAAAGGTGGTGGTTTGTCCTCGTCCTTCGGAGGAAGTGGCAACCAAGTTGTTGGCGGTGTAAAAAAGACCGGAGACTTTCTAGATAAAAGTACTTGGACCCTTGCTACACTATTGATTGTTTTGATATTGGTTTCCAATGTTTCGTTGAAAGGAAACTACAGTCAGGCAGATTCCAAATTACTTCAAGGCGACGATACGGAAATACCAGAAACGATTCCAGAGGAAGTACCTGAACAACTTCCGCCTGCCGACACTACAAGTCCAGTAGACACTATTGGGTAATAAAAAGTGACAAAGCATAGAAAAATGCCAGCTTGAATGACAAGCTGGCATTTTTGTTTTCCAGAATGTCAGTTTTTGTGCATTGGCACAATTTCTGTCCTTTAGATTCAAGAATTTTTAAAACAAACACCTAAAATTTAAAATATGGCTAAAGTAAATATCAAACCATTGGCAGACAGGGTTTTGATTGAGCCTCTACAGGCCGAGACAAAAACTGCCTCCGGTATCATCATCCCGGACAACGCAAAAGAAAAACCACAAAAAGGAACAGTTGTGGCCGTTGGTCCAGGAACCAAAGACGAAAAAGTTACCGTTAAGGAGGGTGATACCGTTCTTTATGGAAAATACGCCGGTACCGAACTTAAATTTGACGGTACCGACTATTTGATGATGCGCGAGAGCGATATTTTGGCAATTGTATAACTAAAAAAATCAACTAGAAAGAAATGGCAAAAGATATTAAGTTTGATATAGATGCACGTGACGGACTGAAAAGGGGCGTTGATAAATTGGCCGAGGCCGTTAAAGTTACCTTGGGACCAAAAGGTAGAAACGTAATCATCAGCAAGTCCTTTGGAGCACCACAAGTAACTAAAGATGGTGTTTCTGTTGCAAAAGAAATTGAATTGGAAGACGCCCTAGAAGATATGGGTGCACAAATGGTGAAGGAAGTTGCTTCCAAAACCAACGACCAAGCGGGTGACGGTACTACTACTGCTACCGTTTTAGCACAAGCGATCGTAAAAGAAGGTCTTAAAAACGTTGCCGCTGGAGCAAATCCAATGGATTTGAAACGTGGAATCGACAAGGCTGTTGAAGCTTTGGTGGCCGATTTGGAAAAACAAACCAAAGAAGTTGGCAACAACTCTGATAAAATCAAACAAGTTGCCTCTATCTCTGCAAACAACGATCAAACCATTGGTGACCTTATCGCCAAGGCATTTGATAAAGTTGGAAAAGAGGGCGTAATCACTGTAGAAGAAGCAAAAGGTACAGATACTTATGTTGACGTAGTTGAAGGTATGCAATTTGACAGAGGATACCTTTCTCCTTACTTCGTGACCGATACCGACAAGATGATCGCTGATTTGGAGAATCCATACATTCTTCTTTTTGACAAGAAAATCTCCAATCTACAGGAAATTCTTCCTATTCTTGAGCCAGTAGCACAATCCGGAAGACCTCTTTTGATTATCGCTGAAGACGTAGAAGGGCAAGCCCTTGCCACTTTGGTAGTAAACAAATTGAGAGGCGGACTTAAGATTGCCGCTGTAAAAGCTCCAGGTTTTGGTGATAGAAGAAAAGCTATGTTGGAAGACATCGCAATCTTAACCGGTGGTACCGTAATCTCTGAAGAAAGAGGGTTCTCTTTGGAAAATGCTTCTTTAGATATGTTAGGTACTGCTGAAACCGTAACCATCGACAAAGACAATACTACAATTGTTAATGGTAACGGAAATGCAGATGACATTAAAGCCCGAGTGAGCCAAATTAAAGCTCAAATCGAGACTACAACATCGGATTACGACAAAGAAAAACTTCAGGAACGTTTGGCCAAATTGGCCGGAGGTGTTGCAGTACTTTATGTAGGCGCAGCTTCTGAAGTAGAAATGAAAGAGAAAAAAGACCGTGTGGATGATGCCTTGCACGCAACCCGTGCCGCTGTAGAGGAAGGTATCGTTGCAGGTGGTGGTGTTGCCTTGGTAAGAGCCAAAAAAGTTCTGGAAAAATTAGCAACCGACTCTTTGGACGAAACTACAGGTGTACAAATCGTAGCCAAAGCTATCGAGTCTCCTTTACGTACTATCGTAGAGAATGCTGGTGGTGAAGGTTCTGTAGTTATTGCTAAAGTATTGGAAGGCAAAAAAGACTATGGTTACGATGCCAAATCCGACCAATATGTGGATATGCTCAAAGCAGGAATTATTGATCCTAAGAAAGTAACACGTATTGCTTTGGAAAATGCAGCTTCAGTGGCTGGTATGATTCTTACCACAGAGTGTGCATTGACCGATATTAAGGAAGATGCTCCTGCAATGCCTCCAATGGGAGGTGGCGGTGGAATGCCAGGCATGATGTAATGTCATCCCATTCGGATTAAAAATAGGAACGCCCCGATTTGCATCGGGGCGTTTTCTTTTTATCCAGTTGAACGGTTCTTCGTAAGAACCTAAAACCAAGTTACTTCTTCTTACCAGTAGCTTGGGCAGTCTTCTTTGCAACAGGCTTTACAGCTTTTGCAGGAGATGACTTTCCATTTGACTTTGCTTGTTTCATCGGTCCATAATTTAAAAACCGAAGTAAATGTATTTCAGATTTGAATCCGCAGATTTTATTTGGCCAAACATTAACTAAAATAGTTAGTCGATAGTCCCCACCACACTGCCACAGGTCAGCATGGCATCTCCATAATAAGGATTGCGTATTTCTTCTTCCAAACTCAGCCAATTGGCTCCTCTATCATTATTGGCCATGGGGCAGTGCTGCACATAAAGTTTAGTGTCCAGCTCCTTCATCTGCTGCCCTATCTGAATCATGTTTTTGGAAAGTTGAACAAATACCTCACGTTGATCTTCCAGATTTCTTTTTGAGGACATTTCTGTTAGCTGTTCTTTCAATTTTGATAGGTGACTTTTGCCCATATCATCCATCTCCAAATCATTTATTTCTGAAGCAATTCCCGCTCCCTTCTGTGCCAAGACTTGTGTTTTTTCTTGGCCGGATGCAACCAAGGCATCCTTCAAATCCAGATAAATATTTAAAAGTTCGTTGAACTTTGATTGTGCCTCTGGGGAAAATTCGATTTTCATAGTACTGTTCATACCTGTATGACTGCCATGACCCATAGCGGAGGTCTCGCCAACGTGATTCATCATGGATTTTTTACCCTGCAATTGGGCTGCGGCATCTACCGTAAAAGTACCTTTGGCCACTACCCAGTCTCCAGATTTTAACCCTGAATTGACATCATAACTTCCATTCCTCAAATTTCCTAGCTCCACCTCCCGCATTTCAAAAATGGCTTCGTTTGGATTTTCCTGCACATATACCAAGGAACGTTTTCCTGTCCACAAAACAGCACTTTCTGGAACGGTCAACGATTCATCTTCAGCATTTGAAACCTCAACTACGGCCTGTACAAACATTCCAGGTTTGAGCAACCCATTTTTGCTGTCAAGTTCTGCACGGACCTCCAAGGTCCTTGTGTTCTTGTTCAATACGGGAGCAACAAAGGATACTTTTGCCGGGAATGCTTCATTAGGGTATGATTTTGTGGTAACCTTCAACGTTTGCCCTTCCTTGAACAAACTCAATTGGTTTTCATACGCATCAAAAATCGCCCAAACCGAATTCAAATTGGCCACTTTTACCAAAGGTGAACCAGTTTTGATGTAATCGCCTTCCTCCACCATAATTTCAGAAACCACACCACTTACATTGGAATACACCGGAAAATTTTCAAGCACTTGTCCCGAGCTTTCAATTTGGTTGATTTGTGCTTCGGACAATTTCCAAAGCTTTAATTTATTGCGAACCGCTTTATATAATTGTGGTTGGGATTCCTTTATATTGGACGCCGTCAACAGTTCTTGTTGAGCCGAAACCAAAGCTGGAGCATAAATAGTAGCCAGTTTTTGGCCTTTTCGGACCTCTTCCCCTTCAAAATTGACAAAGATGTTTTCTATCCTTCCATCAAAATAAGCGGATTGAACCGCATCCGATTTTTGATTGACCGCTACTTTACCCGAAACCTTAACTTGATTTTTCCCTGTTGCTCCTGAACCTACCATAATGGTTTCCACACCAGCCAAAACCATCGCATTTTCGGTCATTTTAATTTGATTCGCCATCAGTCCCGCTCCGCTACTTTCTGCTGGAATAAGGTCCATGCCGCAAATGGGACAAGAACCCGACTCTGGTTGCATAATTTGTGGGTGCATGGAACACGTCCACATTTCCCCCGAAGCAATTTCCGTACTATGGTCATGCTCCGCTCCGTTTGTCGCATCGGTACCGCCTCCAAACAGGAAGTATCCGACCAACAATCCCACCACCACGGCAATTCCGATGTATATGATATTTTCCTTTTTCATCTTATTATTTTTTTCGTTTTACAACCTTTCTCATCGTTGGTGACGAGGTAAACCAAAGCAAAAATCCGCTCAACACGGTAATCAATCCCAATAGGGAGAAAGCACGAAGCACAGTCGTATTAAAATCGTCCCTACTTTCATAATCCATGGTATGAGTCATCCAAAGAAAGTCGAACCACCTCCAGTTTCGATGTCGCACCGTTTGAAAAGATCCGTCGGCCACCGATACATAAGCCTTTATATTTTCGGGTGAATCATACGAAATCACATAAGCGGGGAGTTTCTTTTCCCGATACTCGTGATGCTTATCGGTTTCATCAATGACCTCAACCCCTTCAACTTTTAATTCTGGTGACATTTGACGTTTCGCAACAGCTAAGGCTTCTACTTCCGAAACACCTTCTTTTAAGCTGCCATTTTTCGCATCAACCAAAAATTCATTGTTAATCCAGTAGTAGGGTTTGCCCGCTATTTCCTTTAGGCTCAACGAACTTATTTTAGATGGAATATTGATTTGTGAAAGCCCAATGAGTCCATCAAAAGCAACGGGTTCATAATCCATGTTTCTAAAATGGCCCCCATGAATTTCGTCAATATCCGTCCAGCTGAAGTAGAGTCCACTTACTGTCCACATAATGAATTGAAGGCCCAAAAATATTCCCAAATACCTATGGGCTTTTCTAATCTTAACCGCTGTTGTTCGTTTTACCATTTTATTTTTAGTCGATTGATTTAGTTCGTAATCGTAATGCATTGGTTATCACCGACACGGAGCTAAAGCTCATGGCCAAAGCGGCAATCATGGGCGAAAGCAAAATCCCAAAGAAGGGATAGAGTACACCAGCGGCCACTGGAACACCAATGGTATTGTATATCAATGCAAAAAATAGGTTTTGTTTTATGTTTTTCATTACGGTCTCACTAAGATTCCGTGCTTTTACTATACCGTGCAGGTCACCTTTCACTAAGGTTATCATAGCACTTTCAATGGCCACATCGGTTCCTGTGCCCATGGCAATACCCAAGTCGCTTTTTGCCAAGGCTGGGGCATCATTTATTCCATCACCCGCCATTGCAACAACTTTTCCTTCACTCTGCAAGCGTTCAACTTCTTTCATTTTATCCTCGGGCAAGGTCTCGGCTTTAAAATCATCCAGATGCAACTCATTGGCCACCGCTTTAGCCGTCGTGGTATTGTCGCCCGTAAGCATTATTACCTTTATTCCCTTATCCTGAATAGCCTTGATGGCCTTGGCACTTGTCTCCTTTATTTTATCCCCAATGGCTACAAAACCATGACATTTACCATCAATGGCCAAATAGGAGACCGTTTTGCCTTTTTCTTGCGCTTTTTTGACCTTTTCCTTCATCTCATCAGAGATTTCAACATTGGCCTTTTCCATCAATTTGATGTTCCCCAAATGAATTTCCGAATCCTTGATTTTACCTTCAACACCCATTCCCGTCACAGCATTGAAAGATTCCGTCTTCAGAATATTGACATTCTTTTCTTTGCCATAATTTACGGTAGCTTGTGCCAAAGGGTGCTCGCTATTGGCATTTACCGATACTATATATTGTAGCAATTCTTCTTTTGAATAATCATCCGAAAACACCTCCAAATGGTCAAAAGTGGGCTTGCCTTCGGTAATGGTTCCTGTTTTATCAATGATCAGGGTGTCTACATCCACCATTTTTTCTAAGGCTTCCGCATTTTTAATCAAGACTCCATTTTGGGCACCTTTTCCTACCCCTACCATTACGGACATGGGTGTGGCGAGACCAAGTGCACAAGGGCACGCAATGATCAATACGGCAATAGCATTGATCAAGGCATAAACATAGGTTGGCTCTGGACCCCAAATAGCCCAAACAGCAAAAGTCAAAATTGAAATAATCACAACCGTCGGCACAAAATAGGCGGATACTTTATCAGCTAAATTTTGAATGGGTGCGCGGCTTCGACTGGCATCATTCACCATCTGGATAATTTGTGAAAGCAAAGTGTCGCTACCCACTTTTTCGGCCTTCATCAAAAAGGTTTGATTCCCATTGATGGTTCCACTGCTCACTTTGTCATCCACTGTTTTTTCAACTGGAATGGGCTCTCCTGTAATCATCGATTCATCCACCGAAGTGTCTCCTTCTGTAATGATACCGTCAACAGGGATTTTTTCTCCGGGTTTCACACGTAGCATATCACCTTTTTCAATAGCGTCAATGCTGACCTCAACTTCTTCTCCATTCACAACTTTAATAGCCTTGTTGGGAGCCAGTTTCAATAATTCCTTTACCGCATTATTGGTTTTGCTGTGGGCCCTGGCCTCCAACAATTGCCCTAAAAGCACCAATGTAAGGATTACCGTGGCCGCCTCAAAATACACATGCACGGCACCTGTTTCCCCCTTGAACTGGTCGGGAAAAAATCCTGGGAACAATAATCCAAGTACACTAAAAACAAATGCCACACCCGCACCGATACCAATGAGGGTGAACATGTTCAGGTTCCATGTTTTGATACTTCGATAAGCTCTTTCAAAAAACATCCAGGTAGCATAAAAAACCACGGGAAGCGATAGGGCAAACTGAACCCAATTCCAATATTTTGGCTCCATTAGCTCATGCAACGGATTATTGGGAATCATATCGCTCATGGCAATCAGGAAAATGGGCAATGTGAACGCAAGGGCAATCCAAAACTTTTTGAGCAGTTTTTTATAGGTTTTTTCCTCTGCGCTGGCTTCCGGTTCTTTGGGCACTAAATCCATTCCACATTTTGGGCAAGAACCCGGACCATCCTCCAACACTTCGGGGTGCATAGGACAGGTCCATTGTTGTTTGGAGTTTACAGAGGTATTTTGCTCCTCCACCAAATCCATCCCACAAACAGGACAATCGCCAGGTTTATCGTAGGTTTTGTCTCCCTCGCATTGCATTGGGCAATAAAAAGTGCCATTTCCATTGGAAACAGGTTTCTTCTCTTCTTTCCTTGGTTTATGATGATGGCCTTCAGTATGAATGCCGTAACCGCCCCCATCTTTTTCTAAAGCTTCCTGAAACTTTTTGATTGGAATGTGTTCCTCCATCTCAATCACGGCTTCGGCTTTTTCCAGATTCACCTCAACAGCATTGACCCCCTCCACTTTGGAAAGGGTTCCTTCTACATGATTTCTACAGCCATTACAGCTCATTCCGTGTATGTGATAGGTATGTTTCATCTTGTTTGTTTTTTATTCAAAACTAGCTGAAAACCAGCTGTAAGCTTTTCACAATTCTGGATATCTTTTATACAATTTGATCTAAAGGCCTCCGATTCCAATCTTGCACTTTTCGGTATTCACTCATGGACATCCCTGTTATGGATTTAAACTGTTTGGCCAAATGACTACTGCTCTTATAGTTCAAATCATAAGCTATTTCAGAAAATGTCTTGTTCTCCATCTGGATTTCTTCCTTTACCCGCTCAATCTTCAAGAGGATAAAGTATTTTTCAATGGTCAGGCCTTCCTTGGCACTGAACATTTTACTGAGCACCGAATAATCTTTGTTCATTTTTTCTGACAGGTATTTCGAGAGATTTTGATGCATATCGTCTTTCAAAGCATTGATCAAGTGTTTTTTAATGTCAGCTATATAGCTATCATTTACATCTTCAATCAATTCAAAACCATTTTTGACCAAAATCTCCCGAATACGCTCCATTTGTTTTTGTGCCCCATCAGAAAATTGGACTTCTCCCAAATCCATATGTACCACCTCGATGTTCGCATTCTGAAACTCCTGTTTCAAAACGTCTTTGCATCTATCGCAAACCATATTTTTTACTTTAATCCGCATCGCTGGTACAATTCAAATCTTTATTAATTGTGGGTATGTCCGTCGGCCATGTGCTCCTCGTTCAATACATAGGTCATCCCGCAAACTGGGCATTTACCCTCTTCATCACTTCCACTACCCTCGCAATGCATTGGGCAAACATATTTGGAGGTATATTCCTTGCCTTCCATTTTTGCGGTTTCCATACCTTCCATGTCATGCCCTTCATGATTCATCTTTTCCATGTCGTGACCTTCATGATCCATCTTTTCCATGTCATGGTCCATGGTTTCCTCCGTAGAAGTTTCTTTTGCTTCCTCGGTTTTTCCCTTGCACGATACCGTAAGTACCAATACTGAAGCGAATGCGATTCCGATAATAGTTCTAATGTTTGTTCTCATTTTTGACATTTTAAATTTACTTGTTAATTAAATAATTGATGATGGCTGATTGTAGATAATACAACTGCACCGATTGTATTTGATTTGTCTGAAATTTTAATTGTAACTCCTGAATGTCCAACACATCGTTAAAGTCGATGGTCCCGGTTTCATAGTTTTTGATTAGGATTTCCTCAGCATCCCTAGCCTGTTTTAGGTTTTTTGCTTGGGTTTGATGCGCAATACGAGCTTGGTTCCATTGAGAAATGGCATTGGCATAGGCATTTTCCAATACGTTCAGCCGCTCCTCTTTTTGCAGTTCAATCTCTTTTTGACGAAGCTCGTTTTGTTTGGTGGTTGATCTAAACTTATTATTGAAAATAGGTACAGAAAAAGTGACCATCGGCATTACAATATCCTTTCCATTATCGCTAAAAACCATATCATCCCGTTCTGAAACAGGTATATAATCCAACCCTATCCCAAAACTTGGAGCGTTTGCTTTTTGATTCAGCAATTCAGATTGGGTGACCGATTCATACAATTGATCATATTTAAGCAACTCAGGGTTAAGGCTCAAATCCTCCTTATTAAAAATTGGGTCATCAACAGGAATGTCCATTTCATCCACCACCTCAACTCCAACACTTTCATCTCGATGCAGTAAATTATTGAAGACAGCTTGCTCTGCTAGATAGGTTTGCTCCAGCACTTCCTTCTGCTGTTGCAGTTCATTTTGACGAATTTGAAGTTTCAAAACATCAACCGCAGAAGCCTTACCCACCTCAACAGAGGTCAAAGCCAAGGTCTCATAGGTTTTTAGCAGTTCTATATTTTCCTTCAATACTTTCTGTTTGGCTTGAACCCCATACAATTTGTAATAGGACTGCGCTACGGACAAGGCCAATTTTCGTTTGGCAATCACAATTTCTGCATACTCGGTCTCTGCCATGGAGCTGGCATAATTTTCACGGGTTGTGATGGTACCGAACCAAGGCAACATCTGCGACACTGAAAACTTGGCACGTTGAGCGCCTGTCCTGGTTTCTGGTTCGCTCACAAAATACCCAGCACCAATGGTGGTATTGGGTAAAGTGTTCACCTCGTTCACCTTTTCCTTTGCGATGTTATAGCGGAGTTCCAAGGCTTGGATCTTGGGACTGTTCAATTCAGCTTCCCGCAAATAATCCTCCAAGGACTGAGCGTTTACCCCAAAAGCTGCTAAAGCAAATACTATGTATATAAATCTCTTTTTCATCGGTTTTGCATTTTAAGTTGCAACTCACTTTTCCAACTGTATAGCACGGGAACCACAAACAATGTGATCAATGCAATCAACATCCCTCCAAAACTTGGAATGGCCATCGGAATCATAATATCACTCCCTCTTCCTGTACTGGTAAGCACCGGCAAAAGTGCCAAAATAGTGGTCGCCGTGGTCATCAAACATGGTCTGATGCGCTTTTCCCCCGCCTCCAACACCGAGGCACGGATGCTTTTTAAATTGTTGGGTTTGTTTTTATCAAAAGTTTGGGTAAGGTAGGTGGCCATCACTACTCCATCATCCGTGGCAATTCCGAACAAAGCAATAAAACCGACCCAAACAGCCACACTTAAGTTAATCGTATGCATTTGGAAAAGGTCACGCAGGTTTTCACCCATAAAACTGAAGTTTAGGAACCAATCCTGACCATAGAACCAAATCATTAAAAAGCCACCCGCAAAGGCTACTGTAATTCCAGAAAAAACCATTAGGGAAGTAGCAACCGACCTAAACTGAAAGTAAAGGATCAAAAAAATAATCAATAGGGCCAATGGAACTACCAGGGACAACGTTTTCTCAGCACGCAACTGGTTCTCATAGGTCCCTGTAAATTGATAACTAATGCCTTTGGGCACAACCAACTCACCGCCATCTATTTTTTCCTGAATCTTGGCTTGGGCATTTTCCACCACATCAACCTCGGCAAAACCATCTTGCTTATCAAAAAGCACATAGCCCACCAAAAAGGTATCCTCGCTCTTAATGGCCTGCGGTCCCTGCTGGTAACGGACAGTTACCAGCTCACTTAAGGGAACGGGACTTCCTTTTTGCACGGGAACATAAATGTTCCCTATATCGGTAGGGTTTTCTCGAAGCTCTCTTGGGTAGCGAACCCGAACACCGTAACGCTCCCTTCCTTCCACGGTTTGTGTCAATGCCATCCCACCAAGGGCAACCTCAAGGATTTGCTGCACATCTTCGATAACCAGACCGTAACGCACCAATTTTTCACGGTCAATATCAATGAGGAGATAGGGCTTCCCAACAATTCGGTCCGCAAAAACAGCTTCATCTTTAACCCCTGCAGCTTCTTTTAAAATAGGTTCGAGTTGAAGGCCAAAGTCCTCAATTTCTTTTAAATCCTGGCCTTTCACTTTAATTCCCATCGGAGCTCGCATTCCTGTTTGAAGCATCACCAGACGCGTTTCAATGGGTTGCAGTTTTGGTGCGGAAGTGACCCCTGGCAATTTGGTCACCTTTACAATTTCATTCCAAATATCATCTGGATTTTTAATCTCGGGACGCCAGTTACGGAAGTATTCACCATCAGTATCAGGAATTAAAAGACTACGATCTATCCTCAATGGTTCGCTCACGTGGTTTTCAGCATACTTTTGTTCGTTGCTCACATCCAAATTCGGATTGGCAAGTACTTTTCCGTTACTCAACTCGAAATAGCCATCGGAATTTACCTTGAAACGTTGCGGACTTCCAGCATCATTTTTCTCATATTCTGAGCGGTATTGAATAATATTCTCATACATTGATAGCGGTGCAGGGTCCAACGCGGATTCGGTTCTACCTGCTTTTCCCACTACGGTTTGAATCTCGGGAACGGTGGCAGCGGCCATATCCAATTGCTGCAATACCCTCTTGTTTTCTTCCACTCCCGCATGCGGCAAAGAAGTCGGCATCAATAAAAACGAGCCTTCGTTGAGTGATGGCATAAATTCCTCTCCTGTGTTGCGCATGATCATAAATCCGAAGACCACGATTAATGAAGGAATTGAGAGAAACAACAATTTATGCTCCAATGCCCAGGTCAAAATACGGCTGTAGTATTGTCTGAAGAGGTAAAATACTCCCAATAAAACACCACAAATCAAGCCAACAAAAAGTAGGTTGATGGCAATACTACGATCAAAGCCCAAGGGTCTCCAATAGGTGGCCAACAAGAAAATGATCGCAGCAACGCAGATACCCACGTTAAGCATCCCCGCTTGTTTCTCCTCCAGAATTTTTCTCAATTCTAGAATTCCAGAAACACCAAAAGCTATCAATGCCAAGCCCAACCAATATCCGAATCCAATAGCAACCAAACCCAAGGAAATCAAAAAGCCATTCCGGATATACTTGAATAGTTGATTTGGGCTTCTCTTTCTAAAAATGATGGCAGCAAAAGGCGGAATCAGAAAGAGCGCTACAATAATGGATGCCGTCAATGCCATCGTTTTGGTAAAAGCCAATGGGCGGAAGAGTTTTCCTTCGGCACCGACCATAGTGAAAACGGGAATAAAACTGATGATCGTGGTCAGTACGGCGGTTAAAATCGCACCTGAAACTTCGGAAGTGGCATTGTAGACCACCTCATTTATGGACAAGTTTTCATTGTTTTCGTCCATATGTCGAATAATATTCTCGGAGAGAATGACACCGACATCGACCATGGTCCCAATGGCAATGGCTATTCCTGAAAGTGCCACGATGTTGGCATCTACTCCGAATATTTTCATGGCGATGAAAACCATGAGAACGGCAATGGGCAACAAACCAGAAATTAGAATAGAGGCCCGAAGGTTGAACACCATAACCACAATGACCAAAATGGTGATGAGAATTTCCAGCGTCAAGGCTTCATTTAGGGTTCCCAGAGTTTCTTGAATGAGTTCAGTTCTATCATAAAAGGGAACAATGGTAAGTTGCGAAGTGGTCCCATCTTTGAAAACTTTAGATGGAAGTCCCGCACTCAACTCTTTTATTTGATCTTTTACATTATTGATGACCTCCAACGGATTGGCTCCGTATCGGGCCACAACCACACCACCAACTACTTCGGCTCCTTCCTTGTCCAAAATTCCGCGACGAACCGCAGGCCCCAAAGAAACTCGGGCCACATCCTGCACACGAATGGAGGTGTAATCCGTTGCAGTCACTACTGCATTTTTGATATCGTCCAAAGATTTGATGTAGCCAAGTCCACGAACTAAGTATTCCGCTTTGTTGATTTCCAAGGTCTGGGCACCAATATCCCGATTACTTTGCTTTACGGCTTTGACTACTTGGTCCAACCCCACGTTGTACTGTTTCATCAGTTCGGGATCTACATCTATTTGATATTCCTGTACAAATCCACCGATAGAGGCTACTTCAGATACTCCAGATGCGGAGGACAATGCGTATTTTACATAGTAATCCTGCACGCTTCTCAGTTCTTGCAAATCCCATCCACCAGTTACATTACCGTCTTTATCACGACCTTCCAAGGTGTACCAAAAGATCTGGCCCAAAGCAGTAGCATCGGGTCCCAAAGCAGGGTTTACACCATCTGGCAATAGATTGTTGGGAAGCGAATTCAGTTTTTCCAAAATACGGCTGCGGCTCCAGTAGAACTCTACATCCTCTTCGAAAATGATATAGATGCTCGAAAACCCGAACATGGAAGAGCTTCGGATCGTCTTTACCCCTGGAATACCCAATAAGGAAGTTGTTAAGGGGTAAGTTATCTGATCCTCGATATCCTGCGGGGAACGTCCAGGCCATTTGGTGAACACTATTTGTTGGTTTTCGCCGATATCGGGAATGGCATCTACTGCCACGGGATTGGTGGGCAAAACACCCCCGGTATCCCAATTAAAGGGCGTGCTCACAACACCCCAAGCCATAAAAACCAGCAGCAGCAATACGGCTACCAATTTATTTTCTATTAAAAATTTGATGCTTTTGTTCAGCATAAAGGTTTGATTTAAACATTAGATCGACTCAAAAAAGTGTATAAACCCAGTTGCCCAACCAATTGGGTCGGGTACATTCAATCTATGTTAAATCAAATAAGGAAAGTCTGGTCCAGAACCTGTACATCCCGTATCAATGGAGGTGGGTTGTACTCACTGAAGGGAGTAGGTTCATCAGAACCAATTTCGAAAAGTAGAAAATAGGTATGGACAAAGCTTACCAAGAAGACTTGCTGGTCCAAACTAAAGTTTTCAAATGAAATTTTTAGATCATCCTGACCTTGAACGGTAAAAGATTCATCGTCACAACAGGATTTTTCCTTGTCCATATCCATGTCCATACCGCAATCGTCCGCATGGGCAAACAAGGAAATATCCATCACCCGGCCCATACAAATATGCTTGTCCACCGTCCAAGAAACCGTGGAAGCCAAGACCAAAAGGGCCATTAATGAGGATAGTATTTGATGAAAAACCTGTTTCATTTGACTACAAAACTACAAAATATTAACATTTATTGTTTTGCTTAACAGAACTTTATCTGTTTTTAGCCTGTAAGCTTCTTTTCTTTTGTCGAACAAATTCAGTATTCAATACATTTGCAAAAAAAATTACCTCATGCTAAAATCATTGGAACCCAAAGTACTTGAAATCGTAAAAGACGAAAACAAATCGATTGATGCCCGTTTGGGGGAAATCTGTGAACTTTTGCGCAGCAATGTCGACCATTACGACTGGGTCGGGTTCTATTTTAAAAATGGGGATAAGAATGAATTGAAATTGGGACCCTACGCTGGCGCTCCCACCGACCACACCATCATACCCTTTGGAAAAGGTATTTGCGGTCAGGTTGCGTTAAGCAACGAGAACTTTGTGGTGCCCGATGTGGCCGCTCAGGATAATTATATCGCCTGCAGCATTGCCGTGAAAGCAGAGATTGTTGTTCCCCTGTTCATCAATGGGGAAAATGTGGGGCAAATTGACATTGATTCCAACACTCCGGACCCATTTAAGGATGAAGATGAGCGTTTTTTGGAATTCATCAATGCCGAAGTGGCCAAAATTTTGTAAAATTTCTGACATTTTGTTGATAAACCGTTCTGCTTTTTAGCTTCAAAAAAAGTATTTTTGTGCGCTTAATAAATTGATTCTAAGACACAGAAGATGACTGCTAAAAAAGCCTCCGCCGCATTAATTTCCGTATTTCACAAAGATGGGCTGGAACCCATCGTAAAAAAATTGGATGAACTTGGTATAACCCTTTATTCAACAGGGGGAACCGAAAAATTTATCCGTGATTTAGGAATAAATGTCGTTCCAGTTGAAGATGTGACCAGCTACCCATCTATTTTGGGCGGACGTGTAAAAACATTGCATCCCAAGGTTTTTGGAGGAATCTTGAACAGGCAGGACAACGATAGCGATGTGTCCCAAATGAAGGAATTTGAGATTCCGCAGTTGGATATTGTTATCGTAGATCTTTACCCATTTGAAAAAACCGTTGCTAGTGGTGCATCGGAACAAGATATTATCGAGAAAATTGATATTGGTGGAATTTCACTGATCAGAGCTGCTGCCAAAAATTTCAAGGATGTGCTTTGTGTGTCATCCATGGAGGATTACGAAGACTTTTTGAACGTGATTTCGGAAGGAAACGGAACCACAACCCTGGAAGACCGTAAACGTTTTGCGGCCAAGGCCTTCAATATTTCATCACATTACGATACGGCCATCTTTAATTACTTCAACAAGGAGAAAGAAGAGACCGTGTTGAAAATCAGCGAGACCAAAGGTAAGGTGTTGCGCTATGGTGAAAATCCGCACCAAAAAGGATTCTTCTTTGGTGATTTTGATGCGATGTTCTCCAAACTACACGGCAAGGAACTATCCTACAACAACCTATTGGATGTTGATGCAGCCGTAAACTTAATGGGCGAATTTAAAAATGACGACCCAACTTTTGCTATCTTAAAACATAATAATGCTTGTGGCTTGGCCACACGAAGCAATATTCATCAAGCGTATGTGGATGCATTGGCGGGTGATCCAGTTTCTGCATTTGGTGGTATTTTGATTTCCAACGTTGAAATTGATAAGCCTACGGCCGAAGAAATTCATAAACTGTTCTGCGAAGTAGTGATTGCTCCCAGCTATGCTGATGATGCTTTGGAAATCTTGAAAGGCAAAAAGAACAGAATCATTCTTATCCAAAATGAAACTGAATTGCCAGACACTTTGGTGAGAACTTGCTTGAACGGTATATTGGTTCAGGATAAGGATTCCAAAACCGACAGTAAAGAAGATCTAAAATCGGCAACGGACAAAAAACCAACTTCAGAGGAAATTGAAGATTTGATTTTTGCCTCCAAATTGTGCAAGCACACCAAAAGTAATACCATTGTTTTGGCCAAGAACAAGCAATTGTGCGCCAGCGGAACAGGGCAGACTTCACGTGTTGATGCTTTGAACCAAGCTATCCACAAAGCAAAGTCTTTCGAATTTGACTTGGATGGTGCGGTAATGGCCAGCGATGCATTCTTCCCATTCCCAGATTGTGTGGAGATTGCGGACAAAGCGGGCATTAAAAGTGTTATACAACCAGGAGGTTCTATCAAGGATCAATTGAGCATTGATTACTGCAATGAAAATGGATTGGCAATGGTGATGACTGGCACTAGGCATTTTAAACATTAATTTTAGTACTTTAGCCGATAATTTTTACCGTTAATCAGAAAAACAAACGATTTCTATGGGATTTTTTGATTTCATGACCGAGGAGATAGCCATCGACCTTGGTACTGCAAATACCCTGATCATCCACATGGACAAAGTGGTGGTCGACAGTCCTTCCATTGTGGCAAGGGACCGAGTTACAGGGAAAATTATCGCGGTTGGTCGCGAAGCCAATATGATGCAGGGGAAGACCCATGAAAACATCAAAACCATACGACCGTTAAAAGACGGGGTAATCGCCGACTTCGATGCTTCCGAGAAGATGATGAACATGATGATCAAGAGTATTCCGGCATTGAAGAAAAAATGGTTCCCTCCCGCACTTCGAATGGTGATTTGTATCCCTTCCGGTATTACAGAAGTGGAGATGCGTGCTGTCCGCGAGTCTGCCGAACGCGTTAATGGTAAAGAAGTATACTTGATTCATGAACCCATGGCTGCCGCCATTGGTATCGGACTGGACATTATGCAGCCTAAAGGGAATATGATCGTTGATATAGGTGGCGGTACAACGGAGATTGCAGTTATTGCTTTGGGTGGCATTGTTTGTGACAAATCGGTGAAAATTGCAGGTGATGTTTTCACAAACGACATTATTTATTACATGCGCACACAGCATAACCTATATGTTGGTGAAAGTACTGCGGAAGCCATAAAAATAGAAATTGGTTCGGCCACAGAAGATTTGAAATCCCCTCCGGAGGATAAGTCCATTCAAGGTCGTGATCTTTTGACAGGAAAACCAAAACAGGTCCATGTTTCCTACCGAGAAATTGCAAAAGCTTTGGACAAAAGTATTCTTAGGGTGGAAGATGCGGTTATGGAAACCTTATCCCAAACGCCACCAGAGCTTGCTGCCGATATTTACAACACAGGCATATACTTGGCAGGTGGTGGTTCCATGCTCCGCGGTTTGGACAGAAGGCTTTCCCAAAAAACCGATTTACCTGTATACATCGCCGAAGATCCTTTGAGAGCAGTGGTAAGAGGTACAGGTATTGCACTTAAAAACTTGGAACGTTATAAAAGTATTTTAATAAAATAGACCTGTATTTTCAACAGTTCTATTAACTTCAAGGAGTTCAAAAACCTTCTTAACGGTACGATTGCATGCAACGCATCATCAATTTTGTTTTACGCTATCGAAATGCATTTTTGTATGCGTTTTTTGCGTTTATCGCCTTGGTGATGACCTTTCGTTCGCATTCCTACCATCAATCCAAATTTTTTAATTCATCCCGATGGGTGACCGGAAGCATTTATGGTGCTGGGTCGGATGTATCGTCCTATTTCAATCTGCAAGAAGAAAACCAAAGGTTGACCGAGGAAAATCAGAGGTTACGGAAAATGTTGTTTAATTCTCAAGAGGATAGTATACAACCGTTGGATTCAACCTTGGCAGTATACGAAGTTTTAAACGCCAGACTCATCAAAAACAGTTTTACCTCTCCCCGCAATTATATTACAATTGACAAGGGAGAAGAGGATGGGGTCCATCAAGATATGGGAGTAATAACCACTGACGGTATTTTGGGCATTGTGGAAAATGTATCCAAAAATTTTGCTACGGTTCAAAGTGTACTCAACACCAAATCCAACATCAATGCAAAAATTAAGGGCACTGAATATTTTGGATCGTTGGTTTGGGATACAAAAGATTATACCGAGGTACAATTGATCGATATTGCCAGATTGGTTCCATTGGTTGTGGGAGATACCATAGTTACAGGGGGAATGTCCAGTATTTTTCCCGAGAACGTACCAATCGGAACCATTAAAAAATATGACCTTAATGCGTCCAAAAGCTTTTACAATATTGATGTTGAACTGTTTAGCGATATGGCCAACATCAAAAATGTGTATCTCATAGAAAACAAGGACAAAGAAGAAATTCAAGAACTAGAGGCAAGAACCATAGAATGAATAATACCGTTATCATAAATATTCTCCGGTTTGCGTTGTTGGTCCTCACACAGGTTCTCATTTTCAACAATCTTAATTTCTTGGGTTTCATCAACCCGATGGTATATGTGATTTTCTTCTATTGGTACCCGATCAAAGGAAATAGAGCCATTTTTATGCTTACCGCTTTTTTATTGGGGTTAGTTATCGACATCTTCTCCGACAACCTTGCATTACATGCTTTAGCATCGGTAACGGTGGCCTATGCTAGACCTGCAGTTATGCGATTTTGTTTTGGAGTGAACTATGATTTCCAAAATTTCAGCTTTAAAAACACCACCAAGGTTCAGCGAATCACCTTTTTGGCCATAATTGTTTTAATTCACCATCTGATATTCTTCTCTTTTGAAATTTTAAGTATCACCCATATCCTGTTAATTTTGAAGAAAGTTTTTGCCACAGGCATTGTAACTTTAATACTTTGTATATTATTCAGTTCACTATTTAGTCCGAAAAGCGAATAAATACGTATTTTTTATCGTTGGTATATATATTGGGCCCACGAATTTAGGTTGTTCATGAAAAAACTATTGCTTTCATCCGTTGTTGTTCTAATAGGGTTTACCTTTATAGGTAGGCTTTCCTATTTACAATTGTTCAGGTTTTCAGCGGATCAAATATTGGATGATCCTGCCATTAAAAAAGTCTATGACTATCCTGAAAGAGGTTATATCTACGACAGGGACGGTAAGCTTTTGGTAGGGAATCAACCTGCATACGACGTAATGGTCATCCCAAGGGAGGTGAAACCTTTGGACACTTTGGAATTCTGTAGCTTATTAGGGATCGACAAACCTGAGTTTCTTTCTAAAATGGAAAAAGCGAGAAGATATTCTCCTCGTTTACCTTCTGTTTTGGTACCTCAACTTTCCAAAGAGGATTATGCCAAGCTACAGGAAAAAATGCGCCACTTTACAGGCTTTTATATTCAGAAGCGTTCATTGCGTTACTACAATACTAAAAGTGCCGCTAATGTGCTTGGGTATATTAGTGAGGTAAACGAATGGGACCTTCAAAACAACCCATACTACGTTGCTGGTGAGCTAAAGGGTCGAACGGGTATTGAAAAACAGTACGAGGAAACCTTAAGAGGTCGAAAAGGTGTAAAACATATTCAAAAAGACCGCTTTAACAGGGATATTGGCCCCTACAAAGACGGTAAATTGGATACGCTGCCCCAACAAGGCAAAGAAATACATATTACTTTGGACAAAGTACTCCAGGAATATGGTGAAAAATTAATGCACGGTAAAAGAGGTGGCATTGTAGCCATTGAACCGAAATCAGGCGAAATTTTGACCATGATTTCTGGCCCTACCTACGACCCCGCCCTGTTAGTTGGAAGAAAACGCTCGAAAAACTACAGTAAACTCCATTACGATACTATTTCTAAACCCACTTGGGACCGTTCCATTTTGGCCCAGCCATCACCTGGCTCACCATTTAAAACCTTAAATGCCCTGATTGGTCTTCAAGAAGGGGTTATTGATACCAAAACCAAATTTAGGTGCTACCATGGCTTTTATGTGGGCAACACGCTTAGAGGATGTCACTGTGGTGGAGGTGTGAGAGATTTGAATTCCGGCATTTATCAATCATGCAACGCCTATTTTGCCGGGGTTTTCCGTAAAATTTTTGACAAATATGAGACCACGGATGAAGGTATGGATGTTTGGGAAAAACACATGAAAAGCTTTGGTCTTGGAGATTTTCTTGGAACTGACCTTCCTACAGGGGCCCCAGGAAGAATTCCAGATGTGGCCTATTACGATAAATGGTACGGGGATGGCAGATGGGCGGCATCCACTATCATATCCAACGCCATAGGTCAAGGAGAAATTGCCGCCACACCTTTACAGTTGGCCAATATGACAGCTGCAATTGCCAATCGAGGATATTTTTACACACCACATATCATTAAGAGTGTTGGGAACAATGGCAATATTGATCCCAAATACACAGAACCTCGCTATACCACAATCGATAGAAAATACTTTGAGCCTGTGATTGAGGGCATGGCCAATGTGTACAATTATGGAACCGCAAGATGGGTTCAGATTCCAGATATTGAAATTGCTGGTAAAACGGGCACTGTTGAAAATTATATAAGGGTTGATGGTGAACGTATGCAACTAACGGACCACTCCGTTTTTGTTGCTTTTGCCCCTGTAGAAAATCCGCAAATTGCCTTGGCTGTTTATATAGAAAATGGATACTACGGTTCACGTTACGCAGGGCATATCGCCTCGCTTTTGATAGAAAAATACATTAAGGGTGAGATTACACGAAAAGATCTGGAAAAAAGAATGTTGGAAAAAACGTTGGAACACGAGTACGCAAAACCATACAGTGGTGAACCTTTCAAGATAAACGAATATGTCTGGTAAAGGACTTTTTGGAAGGTTGGATTGGATTACGGTAATCCTCTACGCCCTTTTGGTCTTTATTGGATGGATCAATATTTACTCAACATCCGTAGGGGAAGGACATACTTCTATTTTTGACTTTTCCACACTCTACGGAAAACAGCTTTTTTTTATTGGTCTGGCAGCATTGGGCATCATCTTCGTACTCTTTGTGGAATCCCATTTTTTTGAACGCTTCGCCTCCATTTTTTATATCGTTTCCATTGTTTTGCTAATGGGGTTGTTTGTATTCGGCAAGACCATAGCAGGAGCAACATCTTGGTATGATCTTGGGTTTTTCAACCTACAACCTTCTGAATTGGCCAAAGTTGGCACTGCTTTAGCCCTAGCCAAGTTTTTAAGTGATATTCAGACCGATATACGCACAGGAAGGCATCAACTCTATGCCCTAGTAATCATCTTATTACCGGCATTGTTGATATTACCCCAACCTGACCCTGGAAGTTCCCTTATTTATTTTTCGCTATTTTTTGTACTGTTCAGGGAAGGGTTTCCAATTTATTATCTAGGGATACTCATTTTTGCGGTCGTACTATTTGCCACCACTTTAATGTTCGGGACCGTATGGGTCGCCATTGGACTGATTATTCTCGCCCTGCTGATATATACCTTCAAAAAAGCCTCGGTAAAAGTTCCTGTACTACCTGTACTTGGTGTAATCGTTATTTCCACACTCTTTTCGCTATCCGTGAACTTTGTTTTTGAAAATGTATTTGAACAACGCCACCGAGACCGTTTTGCCTTATGGCTGAGTTTGGAAAAGGATGAAGAAAAACTGGATGAAATCCGAAAGACCATTGGATATAATACCTATCAATCTGAAAAAGCCATCGAATCCGGTGGGTTCATAGGAAAAGGATTCCTGGAGGGCACTCGGACCAAAGGAGATTTTGTACCAGAGCAGCACACCGATTATATTTTTAGTTCGGTCGGTGAAGAGTGGGGCTTTTTGGGAACATCTGCAGTGATTCTGTTGTTTTCACTATTTTTTTTAAGGCTCATCTATATCGCAGAGCGACAGAAAAGTGACTTTAGCCGAATGTACGGTTATGGTGTGATTTCCATATTGGTTTTCCACTACTTCATCAACATTGGAATGGTGATTGGACTATTACCAACTATTGGAGTGCCTTTGCCTTTTTTTAGTTACGGTGGTTCCGGATTAATATTTTTTACCATGCTTTTGTTCATCTTCTTGAAATTGGACTCCAACCGATTAAAGGACGGTATTTAAAATTTCCAATCCGAGGAATTCACTTGAGATTCAAGTTTGGCCTGCCATGCCTCAAGTTGCTTTTCAAAAAAATCAATGCCTGTTTTTTTCTCAATTTCATCGACAGAAACCAAAAAGTTCTCTAAGGGTTCTTGACTTTCTTTGGCTGGAATCAAAAATGCAAGCACCTGCGATTCTTCGGCACTGCTTCTCAATATAATTTTATAAAAAGTACGGGGCACATCTACATCTTCGTCCCCAATTTCAATTAGGCCATTTTCCAAAACACCGCCTGTCACCACCATTAAATCGCCATATTTTTTGCACCAATAGCGTACCTTCTGTTCCAATCGGTTCCAAATCCCTGCATTAAAATATTTATCCTGTGGGCTAATGTTACTCGTATAAAATGTTTCATTATATGCCTGTTCGGAAAAACGCCGGTCTCCTGCCGGACATAAATGCCCTCTATCGTATCCAGACCCCCTATAATTTCTCCAGTCAGCGGATTTAGTTCTCACCTTTGGGTCTTCTATAAAATAAGGTCGTTGTCGATCATCATAAGTGAGATATTCTTTTTTTAGGGTGTATGCTACCCACTCGGGCTGTTCATGTGGTTCACTATATGAGAGTGTGTAATAATTATGTTCCACTATTTCTCCAGTTGTAGAGCTAGGCAAAAAAAACGATTCCACTAAATCCACACTGGAACCATCGGTATTGGAGTATGTGGCCGGAGTATAAAAATTTTCAAACAGCCAAAACCCGATTATACATAGTGTTATGAGTACGACATATATTGTCCTATTTTTCATTGAACTAATTGTTGATTTGAAAACTTTGGCGCTAAAGTTGCATAAAAAAAGCCAACTCACAAGAGTCGGCTTTATTAAGAATTATTTTATTAATGACCAGACTATCCTTTAACGCTGGCCAATTTATTCTCTTCTTTTTTAATATTGTTTTTATGAAGATCCTTTAGCACATTTACCGCTTCTTCCACGTAAATATCACGGGCCAAATTCTTGTGCCATCTATCTCTTTTCTCTCTGAGAACAGAATCTTGAGTAAATAACTCTGTCTCATACTGCAAAGAACCAAAAGATAATCTAGAGTCGTAATCTTTAAGACTTTTGAATCTTTCTGAACGCTTTTTGGCTTCTTGCTCTTTACTAACATAATCATCGTACTTGAGAGAAATCAAGTTTTCATCTTGTTGCTCTTTCAACCACTTGGCATTTTCCTCAATAAGCTTGATCTGTTCATTCTTTGCCATTCGTTCTTTGCTGTTTTTTACAGCATCATCTAAATCGATATATCCGTCCCAAACTTTGTAATCGGCCGGGGTTATCTTATCCCATCCAAGTGGGTTTTGCTGATCGCGTTCACCCAAATCAATATAACTGTAACGGTCTGGAACCACAATGTCACTCTTAACACCTTCCAATTGTGTTGAGCCTCCATTGATTCTATAAAATTTTTGGGTAGTTAATTTAATGGCTCCCAAGTCTCCATGCTCGTTTCCTCTTACAATGTTATCCAAAGGAATTACATTTTGAACGGTTCCCTTTCCGAAAGTTTGCTTGCTTCCAATGATTACCGCTCTTTTATAATCTTGCATGGCAGCAGCCAATATTTCTGATGCGGATGCCGATAGTTCATTAACCAAGATAACCAAAGGTCCATCCCATTGAACACGCTCATCCTTATCCTCGTGAACTTCTTTGCGCTGGCCCGAAGATCTTACTTGAACGATAGGACCATCCTTTATGAACAATCCTGCCATTTCCACGACAGTTTTTAAAGATCCACCTCCGTTATCTCTTAAATCCAATATAATTCCTTCTGTACCGGCTTCTTTAAGTCGTTCCAATTCCTTGGCAACATCTGTCGCAGCATTTCTTTCGGTATAATCTTCAAAATCCACATAGAATTTAGGAAGGTCTATCAAACCATATTTTTGGTCACCGGCATCTATTGTGGCAGATTTTGCGTAGGACTCTTCCAATTCTACAACGTCTCTAGTTATGGAAACAGTTTCAATGGTTCCATCCACTTTTCTAACTGTAAGCTCAACTATAGTTCCCTTTGGACCTTTGATCAACTTGATAGCATCATCCAATCGCATACCAACGATATCGATTGGCTCTTCATCTTTTTGACCTACTTTTAAAATTTGATCTCCTACTTCTAGACTTTGGTCTCTCCATACGGGACCGCCGGAAATAATTTCCACGATTTTAGCACCTTCAGGCTTTTTCTGCAATCTCGCACCGATACCTTCAAACTTACCGGACATACCGATATCAAATTTTTCTTTTTCTTCTGGTGCAAAATAGAATGTGTGGGGGTCAAACTCCTCCACAATGGTATTCAAATATTGTACAAACCAGTCCTTACGTTCCAAGTCTTCTACAAAATCGAAAAACTCATCTAAAGTGTTTTTGGTTATTTCTCTTGCCTCTTCTTCAGTAGCTACTTTATCCACAGCGCTTGGGATATCATTGAAGGATAAAACTGGTTTTGAATCCAAGCTTGATTCTTCTTCATTTGAATCAGAAATTATGTTGTCTATTTTATTATCAAATACATTCAAAGTATTGTACTTCAGCTGTTTCCTCCAACGTTCTTTCAATTCTTTTTTACTGGAAGCAAACTCTTGTTTGTCGTAATCAATCTCTATGGTTTCGTCAACAGTATAATCAAACGACTGGGAAAGCACCTCTTTGTATATCTCCTTGGCCTCGTCCATACGTACCATTAAACGTTGATACACCGTATTAAAAAAAGTAATATCAGTATTTCTGATCTCATCATCGATCATAAACCTGTATTTTTCAAATTCTCTGATGTCACTTTGGAGAAAATACCTTTTTGTAGGGTCAACAATGTCGATAAAATCATCAAAAACGTTGGAGCTAAAGTTGTCATTAATATCTTTGGGCTCATAATGGCCTCTTTCCAATACATAGGAAATCAGTTCCAACAAAAATTTATCCTTATCATCATTATCAAAAGACTTATTGGTAAAACTACAGGAGGCTACCGCCACTAGAATAACCAAAAGTGCTAAGATGAAATTCTTTTTCATAAATATGCTTTTTTTTTCTGGAGCGAAATAATCTGACCTCATACTGTCAAATCTACATTACGTCATCCGTCGTTTCTACTTGTATGAATTCCCTAAGATACAGAAAAAACCGTGCCAGTCCTTTCTGCTGGATTTAATTTTTTGTTAAACGCCAAGCGTTTCATATCCTTATGAAAAACGTATTTTTATGGCATTAATTATCCAGAATGGAAAAACCACTGATACTTGTCACCAATGATGATGGAATTACCGCTCCAGGACTTAGAGCATTAATACGCACCATGAAGGAACTTGGTGATGTTGTGGTAGTGGCTCCCGATAGTCCCCAAAGTGGTATGGGGCATGCCATTACGGTTGACAGCACCTTATTTTCCAAAAAGGTAGTCGTGGACCATAAAGAAGGTGCTCCGAGCGAGTATAGCTGCAGCGGCACCCCAGCTGATTGCGTGAAACTGGCCCTTCGGGTAATTCTGGACCGAAGACCAGATATTTGCATAAGTGGGATTAACCACGGGTCCAATTCATCCATAAATGTGATTTATTCTGGAACTATGAGTGCCGCAATCGAAGCCGGCATTGAAGGTATTCCCGCCATTGGTTTTTCTTTATGCGACTATTCTTGGGATGCCAATTTTGAACCGGCACTTGGAAACATCAAAAAAATTGTTTCAGAAGCCTTGACCAATGGGATTCCAAAGGGCATTGTATTGAATGTAAACATTCCCAAAACGGAAACAGCACCTAAAGGCGTTAAAATATGTAGACAAGCGCGCGGCAATTGGAAAGAAAAGTTTGATAAACGAACAAGTCCATCAGGGAAGGATTATTATTGGCTTACCGGAAAATTTGAACTTTTGGACAAAGGTGAAGACACGGACGAATGGGCCTTGGAGCATGGATACATCTCAGTAGTTCCGACCCAATTCGACCTTACGGCACACCACGCAATACCACAAATTAATAATTGGAACTTACATGAACAATAAGAAAGAAATCATTATAGGATTTATCGTAGGACTCATTGCAAATACCTTTGGCACCTTGCTTTACATTCTGCTATTTTCTGATTTAGGTATCGTGGACACTTTTAACGCAGCCATTGATCAAGGGCATATTGGCAGCCTATTGGCACTGGGTGCTATTTTAAATTTGGTAGCGTTTTTCGGGTTTTTACGGATAAAGAGAGACCAACGCGCCAAGGGCGTTATGTTAGCGACTTTGGTTACCGCTTTGGTCATATTATTATATAAAGTGATGGCTTAGTTTTAGACTTCAATGAAATATTATATCATAGCAGGTGAAGCATCGGGGGACCTACATGGTTCCAACTTGATAAAAGCCCTCAAAAAAGAGGATACCTCAGCGGAGATTCGTTGTTGGGGCGGAGATTTGATGCAACAAGCCGGTGGGGATTTGGCCAAGCATTATAAGGACATGGCCTTTATGGGTTTTTTGGAAGTACTTATGAACATTCCAACCATCTTCAAAAACATTTCGTATTGCAAAGAAGATATCCAAAACTTCAATCCAGATGTAATTATTTTTATTGATTTTTCGGGTTTCAATCTTAGGATTGCCAAATGGGCCAAAGAAAACGGTTTTAAGACCAATTACTACATTTCGCCCCAAATTTGGGCTTCTAGGGAAGGTCGAATCAAAAAAATAAAACGGGATATTGACAACATGTATGTAATCCTTCCTTTTGAAAAGGAGTTTTACGAGAAAAAACATGATTATCCCGTTCAGTTTGTTGGCCATCCTTTAATCGATGCCATAGAAAACACCCCACTTCAGGATAATGAAACCTTTAGAAAAGAAAACGGACTGGATCCTGCCAAACCTATTATTGCCTTGCTGCCCGGGAGCAGGAAACAAGAAGTGCAAAAAATGTTGGAGGTGATGCTTTCGGTAAAAAAAGATTTTCCCGATTACCAATTCGTGATTGCGGGAGCCCCGAGTCTTCCCGATGAGTTTTACATCCCGTTTCTTAAAGGCGACAAGGTGGAGTATGTTTCCAACAAAACCTATACACTTTTAAAGCATTCCCATGCTGCCTTGGTCACCAGCGGAACGGCCACTTTGGAAACTGCCCTTTTTGGCATTCCTCAAGTGGTGTGCTACAAAGGAAATTGGATTTCCTATCAGATCGCGAAGCGCATCATCACTTTGGATTACATTTCACTAGTCAACTTAATTATGAAAAGAGAAGTTGTTAAAGAATTGATTCAAAATGATTTATCAACAAAAAATCTTAAGAAAGAACTTTCCAAAATCGTAGATGGAGCCGAGCGGGAGCGTATATTGTCCGACTACAAATTGTTGAAAGAAAAACTGGGAGGAAAAGGCGCCAGTCAATTGGCGGCAAAATTAATTGTGAAAAATGCGTAGTTTTATCTTCCAAGAATGTAAATCTATTCTTGGATGTTACGAAAAACCATAATCTTACTGTTGCTTTTTACCATCGCCGCTTGTGGCCCAGGTAAAAAACGACGCACCTACAGCAAGACCCGAACCATTACGGTAGAGGGGTCCACCACCGACACCTCCCCTAAACGAAAACCCAAAAAAGAGGGGCGTAAAAATGCTAAAGCAAGCGAAATAATTTCTACTGCATTAACTTTTTCAGGAACCCGTTATAAATACGGGGGAACCACTAAAAAGGGCATGGACTGCTCCGGATTGGTCTATGTTTCCTTAAAGGAAAATGACATTATGTTCCCACGGACTTCCTACCAAATGGCCTTGGAAGGTGAAAAAATTAGGGTAAACCATGTAGAAAAAGGAGATCTTCTTTTTTTTAAGACCAGTAAAACGGGCAGACGCATCAACCACGTAGGATTGGTGGTCGACGTAAATGGAGATGACATCAAATTTATTCACGCCACAACCTCACGCGGCGTGCTGGTATCCTCGTTACGGGAAGGATACTGGAACAGCGCTTTTGTAAAGGCCATGCGCATCCTGTAAAGTGCGCCAACTTAATTTTGTGTCCGTAAAACTCACACTGTGTGTTATTTTGGGCATTGTCATCGGCTTTTATTTTGAAGTAGCTCCATTTTTGCCCTTAATTACCATGCTCGTATTGCTACCTGTAGTTTATTTGGTCAGCAAAAAGCAACAACGAAAAGGGTTCCCGTATTTTGAGGTGCTTACTTCGTTCATCACCATTTGCTTGAACATAAGCATGCCAAACCACCACACCAAACAAGACCTCAACCAAGAAAAGGTGTGGCAGTTAAAAGTAAACGAAGTCCTTAAACCAAACACCTACTCCCACCGATATATTACCCAAATTATTGCCGGGGACAATGAGATGGCATCTGGAAAATTGCTTTTCAGTCTTTCGGTGGATTCCACTTTGAAAGAATTACAAGTTGATGATGAGTTCTTGATCTATGCGAAACCTGATGGTATTCGGCCTCCATTAAATCTATACCAATTTGATTACCGAAGTTATCTTGAAAAGCAGGGAATTCAACATCAAATCAAAACCAATTACACTTCCATTGTAAAAAAGGATAGTACATCAAAAACCTTATTCGGTATTGCTTCAAATTTTAGGGAGCATATCATTTCCAAATTAGAACAGAAGGACTTCGGAACGGAAGAAACGGGCGTTATCCAAGCGTTGCTTTTGGAAAACGCGACGACATTTCCGAGAACACCTATAACAACTACAAAAATGCAGGCGCCGTCCATATTCTAGCTGTTTCTGGGCTTCATGCGGGCATTATCCTCTTTATTCTAGAATTTATGTTATCTCCAGTAAAGCTTTTACCTAAAGGTAAAAACCTAAAGTTGATAATAGTTGTGCTACTGCTTTGGAGTTATGCTTTTATCGCGGAGCTCTCCCCTTCCATCGTCCGTGCGGTTACCATGTTTTCTTTTGTGGCCAACGCCCTATATCTCTTAACCGCCCAACCAGTTCCTTCAACATTATTGCGCTATCCATGTTGTTCATTTTGCTGGTGAAGCCTTTGTTTTTGTTTCAGATGGGGTTCCAGATGAGTTATGCTGCGTTATTTGTCATTGTCTGGGTCTATCCCAAGCTGCAAAAACTTTGGTTCCCGGATAATTTCATCATTCGTAAAACTTGGCAATTGTTGTCGATGAGTGTTGCGGCACAATTGGGTGTGCTACCTATAAGTTTGTTTTATTTTCATCAGTTTCCAGCCCTGCTTTTCATTTCTAACCTACTTGTAATTCCCTTTTTAGGGTTGATATTGGGCTTCGGAATCTTGGTCATCATTTTGGCTTTGGTCGATTTCTTGCCAAAATTTATGGTCGACAGTTTTAATTGGGTCATTAAAATGATGAATTCCATAGTGAGTTGGGTCGCGCAGCAAGAAGGCTTCATTATTAAAAATATTCCTTTTGATTCGGTTCAGCTGCTATTGGGATATCTCATTATTATTGCATCGGTGGTTTTCCTATCCAAACCCAAATGGAAAGTAGCTCTAGTGCTGTTTGGCAGAATCATCGCCTTTCAAAGCTGGATTATCTGGAACCAGTTTCAAGTGCGTCAAAACGAAACCATTATACTTGCACACCGTTCCAGCAATACAATTTTGTTGCATCAATTGGGGGATTCACTTTCCATAATCACTTTGGATAGCACTAATATTGGAAACATTTCTTCTAATTATGCTGTGGCCGAAAGGGTTCAAAAGATGGACACATCAATATTGAAGAATAGTTACCTCATTGGGGATAAGAAATTATTTATTGTGGACAGCTTGGCCATTCTTCCTTTGGAAGAGCATCCAGATTATTTATTGCTCACCCAATCTCCAAAACTCAATCTAGAACAGTTGTTGGATTCCATTAAACCCATAAAGATATTTGCTGACGGAAGTAATTATCCTAGTTTAAAAAGAAATCCACTTCCACTACACCGGTGAAAAGGGATTTTATGTTTTTGATTTTTAAAAAATCCCTAGTGGACCTTACCCATCAATCTCTTAATCAATGGCGAAGCTAAAATCACCAAAACACCAGCTCCCAAAGCATATTTGGCGATAAGCATGAAACCATCCGTATAAATGGTAAGTGTGCTAAATCCACTTATATCAGCATCTGTACTTTCTATAGCCAATTGTTTACCGATAAATCCAACGACCTGAAATGCAAATGCGGACGAAAGGAACCATACCCCCATCATAAAGGCAACAATGCGCTTTGGTGATAGGTCTGTAATTTTTGACAATCCTACGGGAGACATGAACAATTCCCCTACCGACAACAAGAAATACATCAACAATAGATAGGTGAAGGGAACAAAACCGTTTTCATTGGCGCTTGCTCCACTTACGGCCAAGGCATAAAAGCTGATTCCCGCAAACAAAAGTCCCATTCCAAACTTGTAAGGGGTTCTTGGGTTGAGTTTCTTTTTGGACAGCCATTGCCACATTAAAGAAATAGGAATGGCCAAAATAATAATCCACATGGAGTTCAATGAATTGGTCTGGGAAGCGGACATGATGCCCTCCAAATCTACATTTCGAGCAGCAAATAATGTGATGACACTACCTGAAAGTTCATGAAAGCCCCAAAAAATGGTCATAAAAAAGGTAATCAGTACAGCTACAAACAATTTTTTACGTTCATCGACAGTAGCTTTATACATGATGTAACCCAAATAAACCAATATGGACAATCCTATCAATTTAAAAATTACGTTAACGATATTCTGGTCGTCAAAGAAAGTTCCTTCCGCTCCCAATGCTTTATATGCAGACAATAAATAGGCTATCACCGGAACCGAAGCGAATGCCAAAACTGGAACCAAGGTTCCTTGTTTTAGGCCGAATACCTTTTTATCAATGTTTCCATTTTCCGGCGGTAGTCCCTTATCTCCAAAAACTCCTTTTTTAATACCGCTCCAAAAAACAAGCAACCCTGTAAGCATACCTATTCCCGCTAGTCCAAATCCGTAGTGCCAACCATATTTGGCTGCCAAGAAACCGCACAACAATGGAGCTACCCAACCGCCTATGTTTATTCCCATATAAAAAATGGTGAATCCAGAATCTTTTCTGGGGTCTCCATCCTTATAAAGTGAACCAACAAATGTTGATATGTTTGGCTTGAAGAAACCGTTACCAGCTATAATCAGTGAAAGGGCTATAAAAAAAGTAATGTGATTCTCTATGGCCAACACAAAATGTCCTAACGACATCAAGATTCCTCCCAAAAAAATGGATTTTCGCATTCCTAAAATACTATCCGAAATACGTCCACCTATTACGGTTGAGGCGTAAACCAAAGAACCATAAGAAGAATATACCGCCGCAGTGGCATAATCCCGTTCCATTAAGGCCTCGAAAATAACTTCCACCATGTAGAGCGTAAGTAGGGCCCGCATTCCATAAAAACTGAAACGCTCCCATAACTCTGCAAAAAAGAGGTAAAACAATCCTCTCGGATGTCCAAATAACTGCTTTTCACTTTCTGGTTTGGATACTTCTGACATAACGGATCTGTATTGGTTTAAATTCTAAAGATTTTCTTTAACGAAATTGGTCATTTTGGTATAAAGATGCAATCGAGTATTGCCACCATAAATACCATGGTTTTTATCTGGATAAATTGCCCAATCGAATTGTTTATTGGCCTGTACCAGCGCTTCGATCATTCGCATGGTGTTCTGTACATGCACATTATCATCGCCCGAACCGTGCACCAACAAATATTTGCCTTTCAACAATTCTGGGTAGTTGAACGGTGAGTTATCATCATACCCTGTTGGGTTCTCTTGTGGGGTCTGCATATAGCGCTCCGTGTAAACAGTGTCGTAAAAACGCCATGAGGTCACTGGAGCTACCGCAATGGCCATTTCAAAAGTATCATTGCCTTTCAACAAGCAGTTGGTAGACATAAAGCCACCATAACTCCATCCCCAAATACCAGTTCGGTTTTCATCAATATAAGAACGCTCGCTCAATTTTTTGGCTGCCGCAATCTGGTCTTCCACCTCGTATTTGCCCAATTCCTTTTGGGTAACTTTTTTAAAATCACGCCCCTTTAAGCCGGTTCCCCTACCATCTACACAGGCAACAATATAACCCTGCGATGCCAAATGCTGGTGCCAATAATCGTTGCTGCCCATCCATCTATTGGCCACTTGTTGTGAGCCGGGTCCGCTGTACTGGAACATGAACAATGGATATTTTTTGTTGGGATCAAAATCGGCTGGTTTGATCATGTACATATTGAGATCATACCCATTTACATTGATCGTCGAGAACTCTTTGGGAGCAATCTCGTACCCATCCAATTTGTTCAGCAAGGCTGAGTTATCCTTGATCTCCTTCACCAATTTACCATCGGAAGCTTTATGCAAGGTAAATTTGTACGGAGTAGTCGCACTTGAATATGTGTTGATATAGTAGGTAAAATCACTACTGAATGCAGCAGCATTTGTTCCCTCTTCCGCAGAAAGCGCCTTCTTGCGTTTTCCTTTGGTAGAAATACTGTAAACTCCCCTGTTGATGGAACCATTTTCTACGGACTGATAAAAAATACGGTCGTGTTTTTCATCATAACCATAGTAACGGGTCACCTCCCAAGGACCTTCGGTTATTTGATTTTTAAGCTTCCCATCTCTCCCATATAGATAAAGGTGGTTAAAACCGTTTGCTTCGCTTGTCCAGATAAAACTATCATCATCCAAAAAGGTAAGGTCATCATCAACATCCACATAGGCTTTGTCGGTTTCTTCCAATAAAACAGAAACCGAATTATCCTTTGCGTTCACCGCGTGCAGCTTCAAATCGTTCTGGTGTCGGTTCAATGTTTGGACGCTCAAATTATCGGGATTATGCATCCATTTAATCCGTGGAATGTAATATGGGTCATTCAAATCCACATCGGATATACTTCCCGAAGTCACATCCAACATATGCAATGTTACCTTGGAATTCTTCTCCCCTGCTTTTGGGTATTTAAACTCATATTGATATGGATAAAGTCCAGTTCCGTAAAAATCCATGGAAAAATGTGGGACCTCGGTCTCATCAAACCTTAGAAATGCGATTTTTGTTCCATCGCTGTTCCACTCAAAAGCACGTACAAAGCCAAATTCTTCTTCATACACCCAATCGGTTACGCCATTAATGATGGTGCCTTTGTTCCCATCGGCAGTGATTTGTTTGGTGGTTCTGTCCGCCAAGTCTAAAACATACAGATTGTTCTCCAAAACATAGGCCACTTTGTTTCCATCAGGGGAAAGCGTTGGCTCCTGAATTTTGGTCTCGGCGATTTTTACCAATTCTTTTGAGGCGATATCATACACATAATAGATACCCAGACGGGAACGTCTAAAAATAGGTTCTACTTCTGTTGCCAATAACACTTGAGATTCATCTTCACTAAATGTGTAGGAAGAAAAATATGGAATGGCATCGGATGAAGCCACAATGGTTTCCACTTTTTGCAAGGTTTCATAATCGTACTTGTCCAAACTACTGGAACGTGGTGAACGTGTTGTATTTAAAATGGTGTATTGTGTACCGTTGTTCATGGACCGGAGAACGTCCATGTATTCTGTCCTGAATTCTCCTCCCCAAATTTCTTCAAGGGTTATTTTTTTCTTTTGTGCTGTGGAAAAAGTAAAAACTCCCAAAAGGAAAAGGAATAGAAAAGACTGTTTGTTCATGTAGTAAAAAATTGATTAAAAACTCCCAAGTTTACTAATATTTATCGGAAAAATAAATTTTGATGTTGCGTTTGCAACAAATTTTAACCTTTGGGCAACCGCTAATCTTTCAAAATAACCGTGCCTCTCGCCTAAATGGTCAATATCCGTATATTTGAAAGCTTTAACCCAGCTTTATGAAGACTCCCGTTCAAGGATTTTCCAAACTCTCCAAAACTGAAAAAATAGATTGGATAGCCACTAATTGCACCAAGGACCCAAAAAATACCAAAAGGTTATTGGAACAGTATTGGAATGCTAACCCTAAAGTGCAAAAATTGCACGATGAGTTTATAGAGAACACCATATCCAATTACTATCTGCCCTTTGCCATTGCACCCAATTTTTTGATCAATGGGGACTATTTGGCCATTCCCATGGCCATAGAGGAAAGCTCGGTGGTCGCTGCGGCTAGCAAAGCTGCCAAATTTTGGTTGGAGCGTGGTGGTTTTAAAACAGAAATTCTTGGTACCGAAAAAGTAGGGCAGGTTCACTTTATTTATAAAGGTGATAAAGAAAAACTATCTGGTTTCTTCAATTTTGTAAAACCTGAGTTGCTTAAAAGTGTTGCTTCCATTACCCAAAACATGGAAAAACGTGGGGGAGGCATCAATAATATCGAGTTAAGGGATTTAAGCGGTAAAATTGAAGGTTACCATCAGCTCCATTGCACTTTTGAGACACTGGATGCCATGGGAGCCAATTTTGTCAATTCCTGTTTAGAGCAATTCGCCAAGACTTTAAAAGAGCAAGCGCTTTCTTTTGATCCTTTTACCGATGAGGAGAAAAACATCGAGATAGTGATGAGCATTTTATCCAACTACGTTCCCAATTGTTTGGTAAAAGCGGAAGTTAGTTGCTCTGTTTCAGACTTGGGCAATGCGGATATGCCCCCTGAAAAGTTTGCAGAAAAGTTTATACAGGCCGTAAACATTGCCAAAGTTGAACCGTACCGAGCCGTTACCCACAACAAGGGCATTATGAACGGCATTGATGCCGTGGTCCTCGCCACCGGGAATGATTTTAGGGCAGTTGAGGCTGGTGTACATGCATATGCGGCGAAAGAAGGGCAATATTCCAGTTTGACGCATGCCAAAATCGAAGATGGTATTTTCAAGTTTTGGATTGAGGTCCCTCTGGCCTTGGGCACCGTAGGAGGATTGACTTCCTTGCATCCTTTAGTGAAACTTGCTTTGGAAATTCTTCAAAATCCAACAGCAAAAGAATTGATGCAGATTGTTGCAGTAGCTGGATTGGCCCAGAATTTTGCAGCAGTCCGTAGTCTTGTTACAACGGGCATTCAAAAAGGCCACATGAAGATGCACTTGTTGAACATGCTCAACCAAATGGGAGCCACCGAAACCGAAAAACAGCAACTAGTTACCTATTTTAAGGACCAAACCGTAACCAATGCCTCGGTAAAAGAAGCGTTGGAAAAAATTAAATCAGAATAATGGAAAAGGAGTTTTACAGCAATGGCAAGTTATTACTTTCAGGCGAGTACGCTATTTTGGATGGAGCATTGGGACTAGCCATTCCCACTAGCTATGGGCAATCGCTCCATGTAACTCCGACCTCATCTGGTTTTTTGGAATGGTCCAGTTTTGATGAAAACAAAAATATTTGGTTCTCCGCAAAATTTGACCTGGCCAACTTAAATGTGGTTTCGACAACTGACGAAACAGTGGCCAAAACCTTGGTCACACTACTTTTAGAGGCCAATACCCAAAATCCATTATTATTGACCGATAGTGATGGCTTCCAGATAGAAACACATTTAACTTTTCCAAAAGTCTGGGGGTTGGGCACATCATCAACCCTTATTAACAATTTGGCCCAGTGGGCGCGAGTAGATGCCTATCAACTTTTATGGAACGCTTTTGGCGGAAGTGGTTACGATATTGCCTGTGCACAACATAACTCACCCATAACATATCAACTCAAAGACGGCGAGCCCAATGTTGAGGAAATTAATTTTGTTCCCAATTTTAAGAACTCACTGTTTTTTGTACATCTCAACCAAAAGCAAAGTAGCAAAGAAGCCATTGCCAACTACAGAGAGCAACCGTTTGACAAGTCCGAACTTGTAAAAAGTATTTCCAGTATTACTCAAAAAATGATAGATGCATCCACCTTATCCGGTTTTGAGGTATTAATGGAGGAGCATGAAGCTTTGCTCTCGGAAGCATTGCATTTAAAACCCATCAAGCAACAACTTTTTCCAGACTATTTTGGGATGATAAAAAGCCTTGGTGCTTGGGGAGGTGATTTTGTATTGGCCACAGGTGATGACAAAACTATATCTTATTTTAAATCCAAGGGGTACCAAACGATTATTCCCTATTCCAAGATGGTGCTTTAGGCTTTTCTGAAGTATATACCAATATTTAAAATACCATATCCGTAAACTGAAACAGGGCATTCGTCAAATCAGCCCAATACCTAGGGTACATTTACTCTACGTTTGGGATCTATTCATCAAACTATTTTGAAAAATGGTCCGAATCCATAAAAACATAGTGGGTAAATCCTTTGTGGGAATATTTTTTCTAACCACTTCTTCCGCATTCTGTCAAATAGATATAGAGGTAAATAGTAGACTCGACAACTTTATGAATGAAAGTCTTGAAATCAGTTACAACAAAATCACTTCTACATCGGTCACGAGTACACTTAAATATGAAGTGTTCCACATAATCCAAGAAACAAAAAACATATATGATGAAAAGGAAAAAATTGTGAATGAATTTATTGTGATTGACAATGGACAACAAGTAAAACGGTTTGAACGCATTAAAAGCAATACAAACTTCCCAGAACTAAGGAGTTATATCCGAGAGGGCTTTGTATTGGACCAATAGACCGCTCCGCAGTTTCAAACCCTTTTTGGATTATATCTATCCTATTGCAGAATGGAAACCGCACAAAAGGGAATTCTTTTTTAAAAATGGCAAATGGTACTTTCTTAGAGATGCCTATTTCAGGTCAAAACAGGGTTTTGAAATCTCCGTCGACTCAAAAGGAAAAATTATGGATATCTGCTATAAAATGAAATGGGATGAATCCGAAAGCAAATAATTTCTACTTGCTTCAATAAAAAAAGCATCCTTTTAGGATGCTTTTTTTATCATTTCTATTACTATATCTAATAGAATATAGCTCTATTATCCTCTATCTCAGCTTTATCTTTCAATGCATTATAAACTGCTCCATTTACCCTGGCAGAGGCACTGGTCTGCAAGTTTTGTGCATAGGTACTATAGTTATCAATATCGGCTGCTTCTGTTTTGTTGGTTACTTTAAGCATATAAACACCTGTGTTTCCTTCAATCAAATCGGAGGTCCCATCCTTGTCCAAAGTAAAGGCTGTTCCCACCACCAATGGCTCTCTGCCTGCTCCTGGTATGGTCGGAGAGGACAAAGTTACCGCAGAGGCAGTGCTAACACTTACATTATTATCCGATGCAATGGCGTCCAAAGCTTTCCCCTGATTGGCAGCTATAATCTGTTTTGCCTTAAGTTCTTTTCGAATTGCAGGCAAAGCAGTTGCAGAAGCATTTTCAGGAGCCATAAGTCCTTTTTTATACTTCTTGGTCAACTGCACCACTGCATAACCATTATTTACACTAAAGCGCCTAATGTCACCAACACTGGTATCATCGTTAAATGCCCATTGTACAACGCTACGTTGAGAACCAAGGCCAGGAAGATTTTCTTCCATTTCCTTGATTTTGTTAACAGGTCTTACCGTATAGTTGCTTTCTTTTGCAATGTCACCAAAGTTTTCTGGCTCTGCATCCAAAACAGCCATTTCATATTTTGTGGCATCGGTAAACAACGTATTTATTGTTTCTTCCGATGGCTCCACTTCTCTGTCCAGTGTGGCCACTTGAATCACATCTTGCTTATCATCTACTTTGATTACGTGGTATCCGAACTGGGTCTCCACCAAACCAACTGTTCCAGTTGGGTTTCCGAAACAGAAATCGTTGAACTCATCGGCCATTACACCTTCTTGGAAATATCCCAAATCTCCTCCACGAGGTGCAGAGGGTCCATCAGAATTTTCCCTCGCCAAGACAGTGAATACAACATCTTCTTTTTTAGCTTCTGCCAATAATCTATTAGCCTCTGCTTCTGCTTCTTCTTTAGTTCTTGTAATAGCTGGGTTAGCTCTTTCTGCTCCCTCCCAAGTTATTAAAATGTGACTTGCTTTTACGGTTCCATTTGCTTTTCTGTCCATAATCTTGGACACTTTATAGGAATCCCCATCCTTGTAAGGCCCATAAATTTCACCAACCTCCATAGCCATAAGCGTATCGGCTGCAACAGAAGGAAGATCTCTTTTTGCCTTATATATGGTATCGAATTTAGAATCGGAGTACCTATCCAGAAATGCCGCCATATCGTTGGTATTTCTAAAACCAAGAATGGTATCGTTTGCGTCTTTTGTCTCTGAATACTCAACAGTATCATCCAAAAGAGCAGTAATTTCTTCTTTTACATTACTATCATCTTCAGCAGATGGTTTTTCCTCAAAGTAAACAAACCGTATGTCACGAGCCTTTTCTTGTTTGAACTTGGCTTTGTGGTTGTTTATGTAAGATTGGATATCACTTTTGGAAACTTCAATGGTACTGTCCGGAATTGAAGTGTAAGGGATACGAACGTACTGCATGTCCACTTTATCGTTGGACATATCATAATCAAGTTCACCTTCTGTAAGGGTTGTGGTAACACCACCTTTTACCAGGTTGAAGTACATACGTTCCTTAGCAGCTTGAATTATGGATTTTTCATCCTGCAACCAAGCATCGTAACGCAAAGGATCGTTTGCTCTCCAATCAGCAATGGCACTTTTAAAGACTTCTTCGTTGAATATTCCGTTCTCATCTTGAAAATCAGGAATCTGTGCATATCCTGATGTTCTTACAAAATCAATAATCTGATCGCTTTCCACATCTATCCCCAAATCCTCGAACTGTTGGTTTAAAATGGTTGTTCTAACCTCTTGGTCGTACACCATGTTCACCAACTGTGTAGAAGTAACAGTGGGGCCATATCTTCTGGAGGCTGTTTCTACCTGAGCCCTAAATTCTTCGATGGGAATATTCTCTCCATTTACCTCAGCAACCGAGGAGCCTACTTTTCCACCAGAAAAATTATTACTGCTGAACACTCCCGATATTACAAATGCGAACAACGCCAAACCAATTATTAGAATTAGAACTGTTGTTCGTTTTCTAATATTCTCTAATATTGCCATTTTATTGCTTGTTTTCTTTAAATTCAGTGGGCGAAAATACCACTTTCTTTTCAAATAGGAAAGCTAAAAAAGGGGCGGAAATTATTAATCTTCAGTATGAACGCTCACACTTACCAAATCTATTTTGGTGTTGGACACCTCCAAAATTTTAAAGGTAAAATTGTTCACGGTCACTTCTGAATCTTGTTCCGGAATTTCCCCTGTCTGGTTTACAATCAATCCTCCTAAGGTTTCATACTCTTCCCCTTCTGGAAGCTCCAGTTTATAGTTTTCATTAATGTAATCAACCTCCATACGGGCCGAAAACTTATATTCATTTTCACTTATTTGCTCTTCGTGCAAATCGGTCGAATCATGCTCATCCTCAATTTCCCCAAAAAGTTCCTCTATAATGTCCTCAACGGTTAAAATACCAGATGTACCCCCATATTCATCCAAAACAACGGACATACTTTTACGCTTTTTGGTCAGTACATTCAAAATATCTTGAATGAGCATGGTCTCGGGCACAAACTCTACCGGAAGCAAAATACTTTTTATTGTCTTGGGTTTCTTGAACAATTCGTACGAGTGGACATACCCTATGATCTCATCGATACTTTCCTTGAAAACCAAGATTTTGGAATAGCCGGTTTCTGTAAATAATTTCGTCAAGTTCTTTGGGGTCTCGTTTAATTCCACAGCAGTAATCTCTGTTCGTGGAACCATCACTTCCCTGGCTTTTACCGCAGAAAATTCCAGTGCGTTCTGAAATATCTGAATTTCAGAATCCAAATCGTCCTCTTCCTCTACCGTTTCCATTTGTTCCGTGATATAATCACCAAGCTCCAATTTGGTAAAGGATAATTGGACCTCGTCTCCATCGGTTTTAAAGAAAACCCTCAAAATAAAATCAGAGACTTTGATTACAAACCAGGATATAAGTGAGAAGAGTAGATAAAAGAAATATGCGGGTACGGCAAAAATCTTTAAAAGCGTATTGGAATATATCTGAAAAAATACCTTTGGCAAAAATTCAGCTGTCAATAGAATCACCAAAGTTGAAATTACGGTTTGGGAAAGCATGCTGAAATCCGTCAACAAGGCATTTATAAACTGAGAATTAGTTGGTAAGAGCCCCTGAAACCAGTCCATGAGCACATCACCCATAAACAGACCATAAATTACCAAGGCGATGTTATTGCCAATAAGCATGGTGGCAATAAACTTTGAAGGTCTATCTGTGAGCAAGGTGAGTACCTTGGCCAAAAAACCTTCTTGTTTTTTCTCGATTTCTATATGAATCCTATTGGCGGAAACGAAGGCAATCTCCATTCCCGAAAAAAATGCTGAAAACAGCAAGGAAAGAACTATAATGATGAGGGAGTAGTCCAATGCTATTGTTGATTATCCTTTTTTCGCTGTTCAAAACGTTTCCGATATCTTCTCCTAAAAACGAACATGGCAATAGACACTACTGCGAAGAAGATAAAAATGTAGGTGTCCTTTGGGTTTATGCTCCAAAGTGTGGCGATCTTATAAATGGAAATGGCCGCTACGGCCAAGTATAGGTATTCTGTATATCTTAAAATCTTAATCATCCTGTTCTTCTTTAATCGTCATTAGGCCATAAGTCTTGTGGGCCTTAAAAAAACTAAAATCCTTATTAAAATCCATTCCCTCGCCATCCATTACGGTTCCATCTTCAGGGTTTGTGTATGTAAAAGATGCTTCGGTAAAAATCCAATTGTTCTTTCTATCAAAATATAACTGGTCTGTCTCCAATTTTTTTCCATCATGGGTCTCTACAACCACATTCCCTTGCAAATCTATCAAATTGGTCTGTGAATACACAATACCGTAATCGGCAACAATTACACTTTTTTGGTTTTTTTCATCATAAAAATCAACCTGAAGCCCTTTTGGGAAGGTACGGAATTTAAATATTTGATTGTCAAAGTCTTCAGATAATGGACTGGTGAGAACCGCGATTACCCTGGATGTTGCCGAATCCTGAGTGCTCATTGCTTCAACAGTCTCTGTATAGGTCAACGTGAAGTTTTGGGCAACACCTTGCGGAAACAGTGGTTTTACGGCTTCTTCACCCACTCTTTCGTAATCGTCACCACAGGATATAAAAAGGATTGCCACGGTAAAAACCGTGGCAAAGCTCTTTAAAATATTTTTTGATGTTTGCTTCACACTATAGGTTAGGCACTTTAACACTACCTCCTACCCAACAGCTAAAAGAAATAGATTGACCAGCTTTTCCTGAACTGAAAATCATCTCTTTTGATGGGGCTTTGGCATTGTAGCTGGCTGCTGTTTGACTGGCACGGCCACTCAAGGCAGGATCAACCCTTCCAGCTTTTCTTGCCATATCGGCAGCTTTCCAATAAATTGCTCTCTTTTCGAATGGAGTGCTACCACAAGCATTGGCGCTAGTCGCATAAAGGTTGGCAATCAACAAATATGCTTTACCATTAGCTGGGTTTGCATCAATGGCCTTAAGTGCATAGCTTCTTGCTTGGGACTTGCTGCTTCTTCTTACTGTAGTTGCAATTTTATAAAGGATGTCAGACTTCTTGTAAGAATCTGTTTCCAACTCTACTGCCTTGTTAAAGTCAGCAAGAGCACCATTCATGTCTCCAGATTTTTGCTTCAATACACCTCCGTACATATATGCATCTGCGGATGGATCCAGAGACAATTGAGCTTCGAACAATTTTCTAAACATTGGATCGTCCGTACATTCTTTGGAGAACATTCTTCCCACTGCACGCTTAACCCACTTTACATCACCTTTCTTTTCCTCAAAGCTCTTTTCATATAATGGAATAAGGTTATCGCAATCTGCAAGTGCACCCAATTTGGAGTCCACACTACTGGCAACTTTACCGTAAGATTCGGAGTTTACCGTAGCAACCCTTAGCATTCTTTTTTCTTTGGATGTCAATGTACCTAAAGAGTCTTTTGGAAGAAGTTTAGTTACCACACCGGTCAACTTCTTGTTTTCCTCTTCAATTTTACCTGTAACATCATCGTATGTGGTAAATACAGCTTGAAGGTCCTGCTTACCGGCTCCGTGCAAATCTACCAAGCTTGAGAAGTACAAGTACAAAGCTCTAGGGTTTTTAAAATTGGCTTGGTCTTCCTTAAAAGCCTTGTCCAACATACTGAACAGTTCCTCATCGGAAGCCATTTTGTTCTCGTACATCAATAATGCTTTATCTATGGCAACACCAGCTTTACTATACTTGGTAGGGAAATATTTTAAGCTGTTATCATACAACGTCAATAAATCTTGAATATAACCGTCTTTTTCAGCTCCAGTTGAGCTTTCAACCTTGGCTTTCAAAATTCTTTCCCCGTAGGAGAAATTTGCCTTGTTGATATCTGGGCAACTTTCATAGACCATTTTCCATGGTTCGTAAGCTGCATCATAATTTTTCACCTTTACGTGTTCTGCATAAATAGACAGATTGGTCATACACTCGGGGTTCTGCGCTTGTGCCATACTTAATCCCGCCAACATCGTGACCATTATCATTGTTAAGTAGTGTCTCTTTTTCATCTTACTAATTTTAAAGCTGTTAAAGTACAAATTTTCATTAAAAAATCCTCTTGCCGGACCTTCTATGGGTGGTTATTTATCAATTTTTCAAAAAAAAGGGCTATCAATTTATTTTTCGCTGCTGAAACCATCTATCATTTAATGATAAGCCTATATTGACTTTGAAATAATTTTCCTCTATCAGGTTTGCATCGGTTGTTCCACGTTTTCCCAATTCAAATCCTAGGTTAAGATTGGAGAAAGATGTTCCCAACGGTAATCCCAATCCAAAAGTTATGCCAAAGTTATTTATTTCTTTATCGTTCACTACCAATCCACTTACATCATAACGTAATCCAGCTCGATAAGTAATTCTTTTATAATACCCCGAAAGTGAACGATAATCGGGCACCCAGTATCCTCCAAAAGCGTAGGTATTGGCATCCGTATAGTCCACATTTTCTAAACCAAGGAACCTATTGTCAAAATCGCTTAATTGCTGAAAACTGTACTCTGCCCCCAAAAACCACTTTTTGTTCTCCCCGAAGCCAAGACCTAACGTTGTTCTGGTAGGCACCTTTAACTCGGTGTCCCTCAAGTTGGAAGCGTCCAAATCAACATCTACAACCTCCACGTTGTTCCCACTTGATAGGGAAAAGGAACCTAGGGTCTGTGTATTTTTTGAAACTAAGTTACCTTGAGTATTCACCAATACAGATGCGTAGAGGGTATATTTATCTTTAATAGTGGGATTATAGTTCAGGGCATAGTTAAAATCGTACCCATTTATTTTAGATTCACGATTGTCCAAAGTTCCGAACTGCACTCCTTCAACACTTTGAATTCTTTCATACTCCAAAGTTCCAAAGTTGAAATTGGCCGTAACTCCCAGACTAAGATTCTTTATGGGTTCAAAACCAATGGATGCATACAATCTATTCAGTCCCCCTTCACCATTAAAAAAATTGGTGACCTCTGCCCCTTGTCCATTAGTGGAATTGGAATTTAAACTGTAACCAACGGATGAGTAGGGCATTAAACCAAAACCAAAACCAGCGTTTTTTGCCAATGGAAAACCAATGGAAAGATAATCCAAGTTGGTCACCGAAATGTTTTGTTCTTCGTTCCAATCCTTAAGTCTATATTGCTTATGGGAAATTCCCGCAGAATACGCCGTTAATCTAAGTTTGGAGTAGGCTGCAGGATTGGACAAATTGATATGGATACTATCTCCATACATACTTATACCGCCCATCATTTGGTTATCCACCGACCCGTTGTTCCTGTGGTCGCCAATTCCAAAATAAGAATATGGCGAAATAGTTCCGTTTTGTGCGAACAGACCATGGGCGGTCACGCAGAAAAAAACGATCAGAATTTTTTTAATCATTCAGTTTGTGTTGTATTCCAGTAGGCAATTTAGCCCCTCCAAGAGAAATTTGGAGTTCGCAAATATGGTGTTTTTTAGCCTTTTGGCAAAAAAATGGGAGTCCCCGCCTGTTAAAATAACTGTTAAATCTTGAAAACGAGATTGATATTGGTCGATTACCCCGTCCACTTCCTGTGTTACACCATTAATTACACCACTGTGGATACACGATTCTGTTGAGTTACCAATAAAATCTAAAAGCTCAGTTGGATTGAGCAAAGGTAAACCGGCCGTTTGGTTGTGCATGGCATTGTATCTCATCTTAACTCCTGGTGAAATTGCCCCACCTATGTACTCACCAAAATTATTTACCATCTCATAGGTGATACAAGTACCTGCATCAATTACCAAAGTATTGCCTCTTGGATTATGGTGATAGGCCGCTGCAGCCAAAGCCAACCTATCCACGCCCAAGGTCTGGGGGGTAGCGTAACTATTTTTGAAAGGGACTTTTGAATTGTTCGTAAGCACATGTACTTTGCAAAAAAGGGCGACCACATCCCTTTCTTTTCTGTCCAATTTACCTACCGAAGATAATATGGCATTGTTGATTTGTGGGTATTTCTCGAACAACTCCTTTATTTTGGATAGAAACAATCCAGATTCAAAACTATGGTCGTGGATTATCCTTCCGTTCTCAAAAACAGCATATTTGATCCGTGTATTCCCTATGTCGATCACCAGATTCATATTACAAAGATCGGTAATTGAAAAAAATCAAAACCTTTTTTTCGGGTTTTTGTTTGTATATCCTAATTTTGAAATTATATTTGCACCCGCTTAATAAAGCTTGGTACCTTAGCTCAGTTGGTAGAGCAACGGACTGAAAATCCGTGTGTCCCTGGTTCGATTCCTGGAGGTACCACAAAAAAACCCGCAAACTTTGTTTGTGGGTTTTTTGTTTTTATTTTCTTCTTCTTATTCGAAATTAGCCTACTACCTCAACGTCTTTTTACTGTTTTTGAACTTACTCGGGCTCAACGGTCAGCGGCATATACAGTGCCGCTGTACGGGTATTCTAAATTAGGTTATTTGGTTTTACTTTTCAAATATTTACTTTATTATAAGCAGGGTTAGCGGCATTGAATATGACCGCATGTTGTGGGTAGTGGTTTATTTATCCTGCCTTATTATTCTGCTATATCAATATTTTATTAGTCAAGATTACTCTAAATAATTCTTCAGTTTATTTAGAGACATTTCATTTCCTTGAATAAAGAATTTGAGCAAATCAATCCATTGTTGTTCATTTTTATAGCCAATTCCATAAATGGTTAATTTTGTCTGGTTTTCACTCAACTTATGAAAGTCAACGATACTATATAAATTCTTTTCTTCACCTATCATAAATTCCGGAAAGTTCTCATTTAACTCTGCCTGCATTGTGATTAATTCATAAGGAATATAATTTAGTATGTGATTTACAATTGTTCCCTTGTCGCCAATAGAAGCTGTTGAATCGTAATGTGATTTAATAGTTCCATTAATTCTAAAGTCCATTTCTACAATTGGAGTCACCCATCCTTTCCATCCTTCAGGAGTTGTATAGGCATTCCAAACTTTCTCAATAGAGGTATTTATCACGACTTCTTGTTTAAGCATCAATTCACCTGAAGGCAGAGTGTCCGTTTGACTTGTTGCCTGTCCATAAGTGAGATTAACCAAAAGAAGAATTAATAGAGTAAAAAAGTATTTCATAATCTGTTCTTTATTAGGCACTAGTATCTTTTTCCATTACCCACAACTTGTTTATATGGATGTAAAATACATCTATATACACCCAAAATAGGTATAAAACCGATGATCGGGGTGATTTATTATTTAAAATTAAAAAGCTCCTCCACACTAATTTCAAGTGCTTTGGCTAGTAATTTCAAATTGGATATTGTAGTGTTTACCTCGCCATTTTCAATACGCCACACTTGATTTTTGGATAATCCGGCGATGGCCTCCAGTTTGGTCTGCGACAAATTCCGCTCTTCACGTAAAGCTCTCAGATTCATTCCAAAATCTCGTATAAACAACTTCTCTTCGAGGCTTAATTTATTTCGCATGTCTCAAGTTGCACTATATATAGAAATAAATCTCCCCTATATATAGGGTTAACTCAAAAAACCATCATATCTTTATATCCCTTCTTAACCTATTCCAATGTTAAAAAACCCAAATCCTAGCCCCATACAATCAGTTAAAGACATTCTTCACCAAACCTCCATCGCTTCGTTGCAGATCACCTTTGCCACCCTTGAAATCCGAAACCACCAAAACAGGCAGTTCCTTAACCAAGTAGAGCGGCGGCAGTGCCGCATTGTCCTTCAAAAATGCCTTGCAGCAATGTAGCCGAAATAACGGTGGTGGATAATATGGTGTTTCGTTTTTCCTTTCAATTCCGCATTCCCGATACAGCAGCGGAGTTCCATAACTTGGAAATGCTCTCCCTGCCCCGCCCCTTGGACCGTGGTAGACTGTGTGTGGATAAAGAAAAATATGGCTACTTTAGGATAGATGCCCCGGACCCTTCGCTCTGTGTGGAGGTTACGCATGTGTACCAAGGCATATGTAAGCTAGAACGGTTCTGCACGCCCCTTTGTGGCAAACCTGTCGGGATGTAAGGTAATTATAATCCCTAACCCACCACTTGAGCACTTTTTTTGCTGTTTTTGAATTCACTGGGGCTTAAGCCAAATTTTTCCTTAAAGATTTTGGAAAAGTAGCTTCTACTGGTAAACCCGATGGAATAGACTACTTCGGAGATATTCATTTCTGTGGTTGCAATATAATCGCGTGCCAGTTCCAGTCTGGCATTCCTAATGTACTCGGTCACCGTTTTATTGTACAACAATTTAAACCCTTCTTGAAGCTTTGCCTGGGTAAGTCCGGTTTCTGTCGAAATCTCTTCCAAAGAAAAATCCTTGGCAATGTTTTTCTCTATTTTTTTCGCATAGCTGCGAATCTTTTTCAACTCCCTTTTCAACAAACTGGTTTGGGGCCGTTTGTTCATCACCTCCTTGTTGTGCTGCATCATGTGCATGGAGAGTATTTGATACACATAACCCTCTATCATCATAATACGGACCATTCCCTTCGCCTTGATTTTTTTAATGGAAGTCATCACCTCGGCAATTTTTAAGTTGTAAGAACCGTAATATGCAAACACCTTTTCGTGGTCGGTATCCAAGAATACTTTGTACAACTGTTTGTTGAGTTCCTCTCCCTGATTCAATCTTTTGCGCAAAAAGGGCTTTCTGCGCACTTGTATCACCGTTTGGCTAATTTTCACGTCCTTTGGAAAGTACCTATCCGTAATACCTCCATCACGATTTGTTAAAATAACAGACTGGAATTGTTCCATGATCTTGATATCGTCTTTGGGCTGATACCCAAACTTATGCCCGCAATAGCCCTCCAAACAATAATAAAAACTAATGGGGTTAAAGTCAGAAGTGTCCACCTGGATCAAAACTTCATCAAAAAAAGTAATGTCAAGTTCCAATAAACTTACCCCCCAATCAAAGGTGATAAAACGAATACTGCCATTCGCTTTGTCATTGGAAACATTCAACGTATACTGCCCCCATCGCTCCTCAATTTCGCCTCCAATTACATTTTTTATTTGCTCAACCGATTCAGCGGTGTCTTGAGCGTCTACTTTAACTTTAATCATTAAAATGTCTCCCTACCTTTTGTTCAACTATTGGTCTTACCTTATAAAGATAGAATTTGTGGGCAAGTGGACAACCATACCTGCAAACCTTTATCATAGTTTTAGTAAAAAAATTATCAAAAGCAACACGATTAAATTGGTTTGAGTTAAGATTTTCATCTGATTTATGGTTACTTGAATTCCAGATTCAAGAAGATTATGATTTACAAACTTTCAAATATCGCGGAGACAGCAGAGATAGAAGAGGAGTTTGGAATTCCCTTCAGGTATCCAAATTTGTACAGACCAAACCCTGTTATCAATGGTTTTCACGAAACCAACCTCAGCGTGGTGACCATGGAAAACAAAAGCGAAATCACTTTTGCTATTTGGGGACTTATGCCCCATGACTTTAAAGAAGACTGGCATATTTTCCAGCACAACTCAAATACCTTAAATGTTCAGATGGAAGAACTGAAAAGCATAGCTTGGATGCAGGATTCCTTTAAACAGAGGCGCTGCCTGATCATTGTAACAGGTTTTTACACCCATCATCTGGAAAATGGCAACACTCTTAGTTACCATATATACCAAGCCTCGAAAAAGCCATTCTACCTTGCAGGCACATATAACATTTTGAATGATGGCTTTTTATGCACGGCATTAATGGTAAGTAAAACCGACCCATTTGTTTCCAGTTATCACAACATCAGCAATCTAGCACCTGTTATTATCTCCAAAGAAAAGGCAGGAACATGGTTAGACAAAAAATCTGCTGTTGATGACTTGAAAGAAATCATTCAAAATCCCAAAAAAATACCCTTAGAAGCCAAGCAAATGACCAGCGAGTTTTTTGTAAATAATTTGACCCCAAACAACCGTACGGCATAATTATTTGTGGGACCAGCACATTAAAGACACGATATACCCCTATTTAAAGGGCTTCATACCATTTATATTTTCTATTGAGTCAACATAAAAAGGATAAGCGGCAAGCTTCCGAACCAAAACAAACGACATTTGTAATGTACTGATTAAGAGATGATCAGGCACTAACCTAAAACACTACTATTATGTTACGCTGGACAGTCACCTTTATAATATTGGCCATTGTTGCCGGTATATTTGGTTTTGGAGGTATTGCTGCAGGAGCTGCGAGTATAGCCAAAATCCTTTTCTTCATATTCATTGTATTGTTTATCATTTCATTGATAACGGGAAGAAAAAAATTATAAGTCAAGAGACACTAAAACGAAATCAATAACTAAAAACAGAAAACACATGAAAAAGTCAATAAGTTTATTTACGATGTTTATAGCAATGGTACTTACCTTAAGTATGACCAGTTGCAGAGAAACAAAAGAAGATAAGGCCGAAGAGGCCATAGAAGAAGTAAAAGATGGTGTGGAAGATGCAGCCGATGACGTGGAAGATGCGGCAGAAGATGTTGGGGACGATATTGAAGATGCCGCCGATGACGTGGAAGATGAAGTCGAGGATGCCACTGATAGCGATTCCTAACAAATTTCACCATCACACAATTTAACTCTGGTAAGTTTTTGCCAGAGTTTTTTTGTTGCCCTTGGTCGCAATTATAACCCAAAGGAATAAATGTCTCATTATTCGTTCATAACTTAGAGCATAAAACACCAACATTTTTTTTGAAGACCTTACTCACCATAATATATATTTTGACTTCCGTTTGGGCCATTGGTGCCATCATCTACCATGGCAGAAGACCATCGCGTTCCATAAGTTGGGCCTTGGCCATTATAACCCTGCCCCTATTGGGAGCCGTGCTCTATTATCTTTTTGGAATGAACCGCCGAAAATTCAAGTTCTTCAACCCCAAGGAGTTTGAAAAACGGAAAAACTATGGTTTTCAACAAATTCCATCACAAGAAGATTTTAAGTCCGATTTTGATGTCGACATAAGAAAAAGAAGGCTCTGCAAACTTATTGAGGCCAGTTCCAATACTACTGCGACCCATGGAAATAAGGTAACCACCCTCCAAGATGGCGGTGAAACCTTCAATGTACTGTTTAAAGCGATGGAAAAAGCGGAAAAGTTCATCCATATGCAGTATTATATTTTGGAAAGAGGAAGCCTCTTGGACAAAATGCTGGAGCTTTTTGAAAGAAAAATTAAAGAAGGTGTAGAAGTCCGTATTATTTATGATTCCTTGGGAAGTTACCAATTACGCGGTCGTCCCAGAAAAAAGTTTGAGGATATCGGGGTAAAAATCTATCCCATAATGCCTATTCGGTTAAAAAACCTTCTTTTTTCTCTCAATTTTAGGAACCATCGGAAAATTGTAATCATAGACAACAATGTTGCATTTACCGGTGGTGTAAATGTATCCGACAAGTACATCAAACGGGAGAATGGCCTTGGCAAATGGAAGGATACCCACCTAAAACTAGAAGGACCTATTGTAAACGATTTGCACATGGTTTTCCTAAAAGATTATTTTTTTTCCAGCAAAAAGGAAGATTTTCATATCTCCGATTACCTTTCTAAGCAAGAGAAGGCTGGAAATATTGATGCACAGGTAGTAGCAGGAGGTCCAGATTCCAAGCACCCCACCATTATGCAGCAATATATTGGCATGATGACCCAAGCCGAACATTCCATACGTATCGCAAATCCCTATTTTGTTCCTGGTGAGGCTTTTTTGCAAAGTTTAAAAATTGTAGCCCTCCAGGGTGTGGACATCAGTCTTTTGGTACCGAAAAAATCGGACTCCAAAGCAGCCAAGTTTGCCATGTTTTCGCATTTTGAAGAATTGCTGAAAGTAGGGGTCAAAATTTACTTGCGAGAAGACTTTTCACACAGTAAAATTATGATAGTCGATAACGATTTGGTCTCTATCGGCTCCGGAAACTTTGATATTCGAAGCTTTGAGCTCAACTACGAGACCAATGTTCTTATTTACAACAAAAAAGTGAATTCCGAAATGACCGAGGAGTTCCAAAAGGTTTGTCAAAAAGCTAATCTGGTAACTCTGGAACGCTTCCAGAACCGGACCCTTTGGCAAAAATTTCTTGAAGGACTCTTCAAATTCCTTAAGCCCCTGCTCTAAAAGGGATCCATTTTCTATTTGAATCAATCATTAATTGATTTGCGGTAAGCCGATCATAGGCCAAAACTATCTTTGTATCAAAATAAAACCATCATGAAGAACATAATTTTAATTCTATTTTTAATCGGAACAACAACCATGTGTGCCCAGAGCATTTCAAAAAATGCATTAGGTATTCGAGTGGGTGACAACGATGGATTTGGAGGTGAAGTTTCCTATCAAAGATATCTACACGAGAACAACAGATTAGAATTTGACCTGGGTTGGAGAGATTCCAATAATGTTGAAGCCTTTAAATTAGTTGGCCTGTACCAATGGGTGATGCCCATAGATGGAGGATTTAATTGGTATGTTGGTGCCGGTGGTGGAATAGGGTCTTTTGATGCCGGTGAGAACGATGGGTCTTTTGCACTAATTGCTGGTGACCTAGGTATTGAATATAACTTTGAAATTCCCCTGCTTATATCGCTGGACATGAGACCCGAGATTGGTTTCAACGACAATTATTCCGACGACCTTGACCTAGATATTGCCCTAGGACTCCGATACCAGTTCTAAATAAAGTACAATCACATCAAAAAGGGCAAATAATTATTTGCCCTTTTTTTAACCCCAATATTTTGAAGCAAAGAATAAAACTACTTCTCCTACTATCTATATCCCTAATATTAATAACTACTATAGTGACAGAACCCAAAAATAAGATTCCAGAAAACATAAAAAGTGAGGTGGACATAGCGTTACATCATTTTCCTGAGCTCGAGGGGATTTCTATTGAGTTCAAGTTTAAAAAGAACATTAAAAAATCGGTTATGCTGGCCCAACCCACCTGGAGCGGTTTGCTTAAACCGAAGAATAAACGGAGCTATAAAATTCTGATCAGTGAAAAGTTTAAGATTTCTGGAGCGGAGTTTAAGACATTGGATGTGCCCAGAGATGTTCTGATTGGTTGGATTGGACATGAGCTAGGTCACGTTATGGACTATCAACAGCGTAGCAACCTCAACTTAATAGGCTTTGGGATTCGTTATGTGTTACTGAAAGAGTTTGTAAAAAAAGCAGAGCGTGCAGCAGACTCCTTTGCTGTTTCGCGAGGAATGTCCGAGTATATTTTAAAAACAAAACGGTTTATCCTAAACCATTCCAAGATTGATGAAGTTTACAAGGCCCGTATCAAACAGTATTACCTATCTCCTGATGAAATTATGGAAATGGTAAAGGAACAAGAAAACAGCAGTTTGTTATGATTGCTCCGACACGAAATCTTCCCATTCCTTAAAGCGATCTTCGCCCATCACTCTCTCCATTTTTACCTGCCCACCCTTTTTCTTGTTGGCGCCGCTCCAATCCGCAAACATTTGTTGCGACACAAAATTCACCTTTACACCTTCCAAAGCTTTGCTTCGGGCTACTTTGTAATTTTTATTGGCTTCTTTTAGATAATTATCTAGAGCGGCTGCGGTTTTTTCTTCATCCAAAGTCTTATCCGACCCCAGATACCACGAATGGTAGAATCCGTCATCAAAACGTTTGGCGCAAAGCGTATACTCTGGCACTTTTATGTTCAATTCTTCCTCCAAATGCTTCACGGCATCGTTCAACTTGTTTACAGAAAGTTGAGAACCTACCGTATTCAAGAAAAACTTGGTACGTCCGGTAATTTTTATTTCTGCTCTTTCCACATCGGTAAAAGCAATGGTGTCGCCAATAATGTAACGCCATGCACCGGACACAGTGGATATAATAAGAACATAATCTACATCTTCTTCAACCTCATCGAGGGTAACGGATGGTGCGTCATCGGTCAAGGAACCATCTTGGTTTACATACTCGGGTTCAAAGGGCACAAACTCAAAATAGATGCCATTATCCGTAATCAATTTCATGGAAGTAGTCTGCGGCCTTACTTGGCAAGCAATAAATCCCTCAGAAGCCAAATAGGTATCTATTATCTGAATGGGATGTCCCAAGAGGGCATTAAAACTTTTTTCGTAGGGGTCAAAGGCCACTCCGCCTGAGGTATAGGCTTGTAAATTGGGCCATATCTCGTGAATATTGTCCACATTGTGATAATCGATTACTTTTTTCAGCATCAACTCCATCCAAGAGGGAATACCGCTCAAAGCTCCAATATCCCAATTTTTGGCATTCTTGGCTATGGATAGGACCCGTTCGTCCCAGTCATCAATTTTGGCGATTTCGTCACCGGGCTTGTAGTACTTTTTAAACCAAAAAGGAATGTTACCGGCACTTATTCCGCTTATTTCACCTTCCCTTTTTCCATCTCTTTCCTGCAGGTTTGTAGAGCTTCCCAACATCATGATTTCTTTTTCAAAAAAATCTGCGGGCATATCAAAGTTACTCATGGCAAATACCTGCTGCCTTCCAGCGCGTGTGATGGAATCCAACATATCTTTGGTCACCGGTATTCTTTTGGATTCTTTACCTGTTGTTCCAGATGATAACGCAAAAAAATCCGGGCTACCTGGCCAAGTAACATCAGGCTCGCCTTCAATGGTTTTACTCCACCACTCTTCAGTAATTTTATTGTAATCGTGATAAGGTATCGCCTTGGAAAATGCCTTCGGAATGTTATGAGATTCCAAAATGGAAACAAAATCATATTGCTTTCCAAATTGTGTATCCCTGGCTTTGTTTAATAATTCTTGAAGAACTTTCTTTTGCTCATCAACTGGACTCGGTTCCTTGCTCAGGGCATCTCTTGCCTCAATAACTCCTTTTATAATATTTCCTATGATTGCCATTTTGGGTAATTTATTTATTCAAATTTACCCATATCCCAATGGTAAGATTTACTCAATCCATTTTTAGATTGACTTAAATGATCTTAAAGATTTATGGCTTCAAGCAGAGATGAAGACACTTTGGAAACTTTTTAGCCTTAGGTTGCTCCAAGTTGTTTGCTATTTTAGAAAAGAGAGGCTCAGGGGTTTCTTCGTGAACTGAAACATAACCGTTGGATGAATTGATTTCAATTACGACCAAAGAAAGGTAATCCATGAGGTGTTCGGCTTCTTTAATTAGTATTTTTACCACCTGAAGACGAACCGCATATTCTAAACTGATTCTGCGCTCATGGTCCGATGTGCCTTTACCTCCTAAATTATTCCAGATTAATTCCAAGTCCAAATTTTATACAAAAATAGCCTAAATAATGTTTGATTAACAATTAATAAACGTTCATTTAACATAAATACAGGCCGTGAACTTTTTCATTCCAGAATTGAATTTCCGAGAGGGATGAACACGTTATCAACCACATAGACTTAATTAAAGAGAAACATACTCCATTTCTTTAGATTTTTATAAGACTTGTTGGTTTTAACTTCTTAATGTTTTCATAAATATGGAAATCAAATGGTTCCATAGGCAAAAAATATCAAACTAACTCTTATATTTAGCCGATTGCGAATAATTTTAAAAACAAAAAATGACCCAAGAGTTAATTGAAAAGGCGGAAGAGTTTGAAAAAAGGCCGATGAGCCATATGTCCACCAGTGATAGGGTTAAAGCCTCAAGAGAAGCAAAGAGTTTAATCCTCTCTATCAACGAGATTTATAAAAAGACCAAGGATTCCAAATTAATGGAAACCATGAAGAACATAACTGCTAAAAAGCGAAAAATTGAAAAACGATTAAAGGGTACCCCTTTAGTTTAATTTCTACTATTTACACCTTTTATGGAAGGGTGTTGTTTCTTATTTAAAACAAACATCCTTCCAATAAGTCCTTAGTCCCCCAATCCACCACAAAACACAAGCCACTGTAATTCAGCGAAAAAACCTTAGTCGCTCAGTAGTTTATTGACCAAAAACACATCTTTTCCAATTACATAAGTTTTACGACCAATTATATCCAATTTAGTGCAACCAATAAAAATTTGGATGGCAGTTGGGCTTGTTTCATATAATTTAGGGTGCAGTTTTAAACTCAACTAAAACAAGAAACACTCAGAAAAATGAACACTATAGACGCAAAACTAGGATACCTGTTTTGGTATGTTGTAATTGCACTATCCATTTACTCTCTTTTAAGCAGTATCTATTTATACATTAATTAAGCTATACTAAACACTAGCACACTAATCACAATCTCCAATAGTGAATTATGTATCTCAATGGGGCTCCTTTAAAAGGAGCCCTTTTTTATTTCCATTCCATTCTGGGTAGTAACACCTCTTTTTTATTGTGCGAACTTTCCACGTTGAGCAGAACTTCGTCCAAAAATGATATGGCCTCATTAATATGAGGGCCCTTGTTCAACATTACGCACTCCGCCTGTACGGATGACGTTATATCCGTAATCTCCGACCTCGATGGCATTCCTTTTTTGGCCAGGCCCTCCAAAACTTGCGTGGCCCAAACTACAGGAATGTGTGCTGCACTACAGAATGATAAAATACCCTCCTGCACCATTCCCATGTTTTTCCATCCCACTTCCAGTGCCAAATCGCCCCTAGCGATCATAACTCCTAAATGTTTACGTTGCATTGCGGTAACAAGAATGGGTATTAGATTCTTATAGGCCAAATTGGTCTCAATTTTTAAAATAACGCCCAGATCTTCATCTGCTCCCAAATTTTTCAATTCTGACAGTAGGTCGTTCACATCTTTGGCATCATTTACATAAGAGTAGTTTACAATATCTGCATGCTCAATCACAAACTGCAAGTCCTCCCTATCTTTGTCGGTTAGGCCGGAAATCCCTAGGTCAAGGGTTGGAAAGTTTATCCCTTTTTCTCCTTTTAATTTTGCACCACCCTCTTTGGCACGTGTAATTTTTACCTGAAAAGATTCCGGCCCAGTTTCCATAATCTCACCTTCAATTTTGCCATCATCAAATAAAATAGGGGCTCCTTTTTCTACGCGATTCACTATATGGGGAGGAACGCAACGTATTCTTGCAGGTTTCATCAACTCTTCCTTATTACTATATCCTATCAGGGAGGAACTATTTTCTTTGCCTGTAACGATTAGCACATCTCCCTTATGCAATCTAATGAATTGATTTATCCTCTTTCTTGAGGCTTTTTTTCCCTTTATCCGAGTACCCAAATCAATTTTCCCTGTTCTGACTTTCGCCCCGGCCAAATCCATTGCTACCTTAACCGATGTGGAACATTCTTCGGCTGCTTTGCGAACATTGTTAATTATGGCTTGCCAAACTTCGGGACCATCGTGCGCACAATTTACTCGAGCACAATCCATTCCATTTTTAACCATGTTCAGCACCAAATTGTAATTGGTTGCGGCTTCCGTTGGTTGGGTAACCATAACACGGACACGTCGTAATTTATCGGATTCACCAAAAAGTTCGTTCGTATGCTTCTTTAATATTTGTGTTCCCTCACCAATAGATAAAAACTCATTCTTGGTCAAATCAGGGGCTCCACCCAATAAGGTATTCACAATTATTTTTAGGTTGATTAGGCTTCCCAAAATATTCCCTTCGGCATTGGCGAGGCGGGTAAAACCCAATTCCTTAAGCCCTTTTTGCATTTTCCTAGCATCAAAGCTTCGGAAGGCGGCATAATGAATCAAGTTTTTTGCACTTTCCCTATAAATGGGACATACGCTTTCCATCAATTCGCCTTTATCTAAATCTTGTTGTTGAATTAAATCAATAACATGATCTATTTGTAAAGCCATTTTTTGAAGCTGTTCCTGTGTAACGCCCATGTCCGTCATTTACGACAAAGATCACATTGAAACCGCTTAAAAAAACTGATATTGGTCAGACTGGCCCATCTTTACCATATGGATTTTATTTCCTTTATGGATTGAATAATGATTGGCTCACTTCCATCCTCATTATTGATGATCAATGTATTATAAGGGCTTGTTGGAAATAGTTGTTCTGTAATGGAAAGCATTCCTTGGTCCACAAACAATTCCATAGATGACCAGTCCATCAATATTTTGAATTGATGTGGTCCTTCCTTGAAACTTTTCAATGGCGCCACATGTTTTTTAGCCCCGAAATCTTCTTGAAAATCAACTTTTCCCGATAAAGTTCTATCCACTGTTAAAGTCTGATTTTTTGAATCAACATCCAATACAAGAACTTCATCCAATTCATTTTTAAAGAGTAATTGAAAATTCTTAGCAGCCGTTTTCAGCCGAACCTCTGATTGATTGAGTCCCTCTACTTGCAGCGTATCGGTTGTAGCAGCAGCTACTTCAACTTGATTGACGAAGGTGGAGCTGGTCAAATCACCCATTTTGTCAATTGGGTAATTGGCCAAAAAGTAATCATCTTCAACTTTATGCAAGGATAATTTTCGGGGCACCGTCATAGCACTTCTCCATTTCTTGGTAGGCGTATCCCGGGCGTAATCCCAGTTGCTCATCCATCCTATAAAAACACGCTCCCCTTCCGGAACATGGTTATAAGTCACTCCTGCGTAATTATCTGTTCCGTAATCAAGCCATTTAGGATTCTTTTGATTGGAAGTAAAAGTTGTACCATCAAAATCGCCTACAAAATATTGGGTTCCACTACCACCATTTGGGGCTCCGGGGTTAATACTAATGATCAAGACCCATTTTTCCCCATCGGAACCCTCTACTTGCAAGGGAAAAAGATCTGGACATTCCCACACTCCCCCATGGGCACCTTGCGATTTACCAAAATCGCTCAAATATATCCACTCCTTTAAGTTTTTGGAACTATAAAATTTGGCATGGTCCCCGGCTACCAAGGTCAAAATCCAACTGTCAGACGGCTCATGCCAAAATACTTTGGGATCTCTAAAATTTTTAATGCCATCGTTCAAAATCACAGGATTGTTCTTATATTTTTCCCAAGTGTCCCCATTGTCCAAACTATAGGCAATACCTTGGGTCTGAAAATCCTTTCTACCAGCCTTCTCCCCTTCCATGGAATGATAAGTGAATATGGCCACCAAAGGTGTTTTTCCTTCCTTACCAAAACCCGAGGTGTTTTTTTTATCAACTACGGCGCTGCCAGAAAAAATAAGACCATGCTCATCTGGATACAGTGCTATTGGCTTGTGTTCCCAACGCACCAAATCTTTACTTATCGCATGGCCCCAGTGCATAGGCCCCCATACAATGTCTTCTGGGTAGTATTGATAAAATAGGTGGTATACTCCCTCGTTATAAACCAATCCATTCGGATCGTTCATCCATTTTTCTTCTGGGGAGAAATGAAACTGTGGTCGGTATTCCTCTTGATATCTTAACCTTTCTTCAGGTTGATTTTGCACCTCCTTTTGGTCCTTTTTGCAAGCGACAACTGCAATTATAATTGAGCAACTAATGATCAATTTATTCATGTCTTTGATTTAGAATGACTTTTCAAGATAAATAAATTTTAACTCTTACTTCACTATGCACAAGTTTCTCTGTGTCTTAACTGGGAATGCTCAAGATAAAAAATACCATAGTCCACCACATTTTTCTTACAAAGAGGGTATTGGATACAATTTTTTTATTGAAAAAGTGTTAACAACTTAAATGAATGTTGTATTTTCTTACTCTTCTTGTTTTCTAACAATCAAAAAGTGACAAGGTTCATTGGTTTGAATTTATGGTTTGAAAAAGTATTAATAATAAGCCCCCGATTTAGATACTTGGTATGTCGTTGAAATTTTCAAAAAAAGAATTAATATTTCCCATTGCTGTATTTGCAGTTTTTATCACCATTGTTTTCCTTTTATGGAATAAGTCACTCAAAACCCAAAAGTCAACATTTATACGCGAAATCCAGACCACTGGTAGCCTCCGGGCCAAAGAATTTTTCTCCTTGGTAAAATACGATGTTAAATCCTTGGAGAATTTAAAACAGCGAATCGAAATGACCAATGGGTCATATTTTCAATATTGGGAGAAAGATGCCCATCTCATTTTAGAACAAAACCCATCTTTTAAATTTGTGGAGTGGCTGGATACCTTAATGACTGTTAAAATGATAACTCCTTTGGAGGCCAATAGAACAGCAGTTGGGCTAGACCTTTCCAAACACCCAAGATATCCAGAATGGAGAAACCACGTAAGAGATTCATCTACAAATATTTCACCATGGACAAAGCTACACCAAGGAGGTAATGCCTTTTTGGTGGATGCACCTGTATATTTTGAAGGGAAATTTAGGGGGTCGGTTACCGCCGGAATGGATTTTACCACACCCTTCAATGAATTGGTGGCAGATTTGGATAAGTATGCCATAGAGGTCATAGACGAAAGAGGAACCATCTTTTACTCCAAAAACAATCCAAACACAAGTGGTATAGGGAAAGAGTTTATATTCACTACCAGCTTTGTGGTCGATACCCTGGACGGGCAAAAATGGACATTCTCCTTAATGCCTTCCCATTTGGATTTTTTGGCAGAAAGAAAAGAGGCAACCTACGTATATTTGATCTTTGGACTTTTACTGTCTTTTCTTACCAGTTTACTTGTTTATTTTTATCAGTCCTCCAGGGGAAAAAACAAGTACCTGGGTCATGCAAACATTAAACTTAAAGTACTCAACAAATCCTTAAAGAAAGAACAGGTAAGGGCTGAGAAGTCGTCCAAGGCCAAAACAGAGTTCATTTCCAACATGAGCCATGAAATAAGAACTCCATTAAACGCCATTATAGGGTTCATTGAAGTATTAAAATTGTCCGAAATACATAGTTCTTTAAAAGAATATCTGTCACTAATGGACATTTCCTCAAAAAAATTGCTTCTGTTGGTAAATGACATTCTTGAAATCGATAAAATAGAATCTGGCAAAACCACTTTTAGAAAAGATATTTTTTCTCCATTACATGAGTTGAAAAACATCATCAGAATATATCAGCGTACTGCAGAAGAAAAGGGGCTCAATATATCCTTGGACTCAACTGTCAATAGCGATCTAGAAGCCGTTGGGGATATTGGAAAATATGGACAGATCATTACAAATATTTTAAGGAACTCCTTAAAATTCACCGAAAAAGGTGGAATAACGGTATCCTACGATGAAAACATTGTCAATAATGAATTGGCCATTGATATTGCCATAAAAGATACCGGCATAGGGATTCCAAAAAACAAATTAAAAACCATATTCGACAGGTTTACCCAAGTAGATATCGGAAAAGCAAAACGACATGAAGGCAGTGGTCTTGGTCTCTACATCACCTATAAACTTGTGGATCTCTTGGGAGGAAAAATTGGAGTGACCAGTCAAGAAAATGTGGGAACGGAATTTCATTTATCCCTTAAATTCCCCTTGTCAGAAACTAAAAGCAAAACGAGCACCACCAATTCTGAATCAATCGATTTAAGTGGTTGCAAAGTTCTAATAGTGGATGATAACAGGGTAAATGTAATGGTCCTGAAAAAAACACTGGAAAAACTAGGGGTGCAATCTGAATCTGTATCCGATGGCCTCGAAGCGTTAAACACCGTGCAGAACAACTGTTACGATTTAGTATTTATGGATATTCATATGCCCAAAATGGATGGTTTAAGCGCCACAAGGGAAATAAGGAAATTCAACAAAGATATTGGCATAATTGGTCTTTCTGCAGATGTGACCAAAGAGGCAATTGATGAAGCCAAAGGCGTTGGTATGAACGAGTATTTTACCAAACCCATTTCGTTCGACAAGCTCCGCAAACACTTGCCCAATTATCTTGTTAAAATATCTTGATTTTTAACTGAAAAATTAAAAATTCCTGTTTCTTCAATGTCCAAAATCTTTATGGTGGTATATTTGAAAGGATAAACAAAGGACATACTGTGTATAAATACAATTAAGATTAAAAATCACTCAACCACAGTAAGTATTGGAACAACTTTTTGACCTATGCTTTAAAAGTGTCCTCGGCCAAAACAGTAATCGTTGAATAATAGCCTACTTTTAATCCTTACCCGTAACCCCGAACTTGGTAAATGCAAGACCCGACTAGCTGCTAAAGTTGGCGATAGAGCTGCTTTGGATATCTATCAATTTCTTTTGGACCATACCGTATCTTTCACAAAAGACCTCGAAGTGGAAAAATGGGTGTATTATTCCGAGGAGATTTGGAAAAATGATATTTGGCCCAACAAAATATATCGAAAAGAGCTTCAGAAAGGGCAAGATTTAGGAGAGCGGATGCTAAATGCCTTCAAGGAAGGGTTCCAAGCTGGTTTTGATAATATTATTATTATTGGTAGTGATATGTTTCATCTCGACCAATCCGATTTGGAGGAAGCTTTTTCCAAACTAGAAGACAATGATTATGTTGTGGGACCTGCCGAAGACGGAGGATATTATCTTTTGGGAATGAAGTCATTGAATGAAAAATTATTCCAAAATAAAACCTGGGGAACGGATACTGTTCTATCGGACACTTTAAAAGATTTAAAATCTGATGAAGTCGCTCTTTTGGATGAAAAGAATGATGTGGACTATTACGAAGATATTAAAGACATTAAGGCTTTTGAGCCATTTTTAAAACATATATAGAAATGACACAAAAACAACTCGACGAATCGGTCGAATACTTGAAAAAACGAGGGTTTGAAACTCCAGAAATAGGTATAGTACTGGGCACTGGTTTGGGCCAACTTATAGACAGTATAGAAAACCCCATTGAAGCTCACTACAACCACATACCATACTTTCCTTTGGCCACCGTGGAATTCCATACGGGCAAACTGATTTACGGAACTATCGAAGGTAAAAAAGCCGTGGTGATGCAAGGTCGTTTTCATCTTTACGAAGGCTATGATTTTTTGGACATCACCTACCCCATAAGAGTAATGCATCAACTTGGGATAACACAATTGTTCGTATCCAATGCTGCAGGAGCTATTAATCTTAACTTCAAAAAGGGTGACATCATGTTGATCGAAGATCATATCAATCTGCAAGGTGGGTCTCCCCTAGCTTTCAAAAATGTAGGAGAGTTTGGTGACAGATTTGTGGATATGAGTGAACCTTATGATGTCGAAATGTGCAAAAAAATTGAAGCCATTGCAACCCGAGAAAATATTTCACTTCAAAAAGGGGTGTATGCCTCGGTAGTTGGACCACAACTGGAAACCAAGGCCGAATATCGCATGCTGAAAATTATGGGCGCCGATGCCGTGGGTATGAGTACGGTACCAGAAGTAATTGTTGCCAATCATTTACGACTACCTATTGTAGCGGTATCTGTTTTAACCGATGAATGCGATCCGGACAACCTGGAACCCGTTGAAGTTCAGGAGATTTTGAAAATTGCAGGACAGGCGGAACCCAAAATGATCAAACTGTTTAAAGAATTAATCAAAGAACTATGAGCTATTTAGAAGCGACCCAAGACCTATATAAAGAAGCTGCCCTAACTCCAGATGTTGGGCTTTGCTGTACCACCAATCCTATTTGGCAATTCCCTGGGCTTTCCATTCCCAAGATTATGCAAGAGATGAACTATGGTTGTGGCAGCACCGTATCTGCACAGGACTTGGTTAACAACCCCAATATTCTGTACGTAGGAGTGGGTGGTGGTATGGAACTACTTCAGTTCTCCTATTTTTCAAGACAAAAAGGAGGGGTCATCGGTGTAGATTCAGTGGGTGAAATGTTGGAAGCTTCCCGAAAAAACTTCAAAATAGCCGAAGAGGAGAATGATTGGTTCAACAGTGAGTATGTAAACTTGGTAAAAGGTGATGCCTTAAATCTACCCGTAGAAGATGAAAGCATTGATGTGGCGGCACAAAACTGCCTCTTTAACATCTTTAAAATAGAAGACCTAAAGAAAGCGGTTTCCGAAATGTATCGCGTTTTGAAACCTTATGGTCGATTGGTAATGAGCGATCCTATTTGCGAACAGCCCATGAGCGAAGAACTTCGTAATGATGATCGACTGAGAGCCTTATGCTTGAGTGGAAGTATTCCATTGAAAGATTACATAAAAGTGTTGACCGATGCCGGGTTTGGCACCATCGAGATTCGCGGGAAACGATCTTACAGGGTTTTGTCGCCCAATCATTACCCTACGGACGAACTCATCCATATTGAATCCATTGAAATTGCGGCCATAAAAGATCCGATGCCCGAAGATGGACCATGTGTTTTTACTGGGAAAACAGCCATTTATTTTGGTAATGAAGAGTATTTTGATGATAAAAAAGGACATGTGCTACAGCAAAACCAACCCTTAGCGGTTTGTGATAAAACAGCAGCAGCCTTGGCAAACGCTTCGGATGAAATTTATATCAGCGAAAGCACCTATCATTACAATGGCGGTGGATGTTGTTAGGCTTCGTTTGATTAAATCAGTTCTCAAACTCTAGATCAACGTAATCGTTCATAATCCCATTACTGATCAAGTTGGCAAATTCTTTTTTGTTTGATCTTAGAGAAATTTTATTGCCTGAGGCATTGGAAGCATTTTCCATGGTAAGCAAGCTTATGGCAGGAAGAATATTTCTAGCCAAGTAGAGACTATTTTTATCTTCGAAAATTAAGCTAGCTTTCTCGAAGGACTTGTTGGAAATACTTTTTTCCTTAAATACACTCTGAATGTTTTGGGCAAACCGTTGCCCTTGAGTGCTTTTGTTATAATGGTATACGGCTACATCCATATTATCCTTTCCAGTAATATTTTTGGCACGTATAACCAATACTCGCTGATATTTTCCAGTGTTCTGTATATAGCGCTTATTGATTACTTTGATATAGTCCCCCATTGGGTTCTCAGTAGACAGGGTGTCCCCAATCACATCTTTGGACACCTCATCATCCATCAGGTATACCTTGGCTCCATGAACCATTAACTCCGCTGCCAAGCGTTGGGTAATATTGTTTACAAAATTTTTATCCTGTTCCGTAGCGTTTTCAGTAATCAGGTAGTAAATAGCATCTTTGAGCTTATCACTCTTAAGGGACATTTGGGCGAGTTCTTTATCAAAAATGGGTTCTTCAACATCTTTTACGGCTTCAACCAATACTCCGGTTTTTTTAAATGAATCATCGGCATAAGGTATTTTGTACTTTTCACCTAGCTTTAAGGCACTGCCTTTTTTGATCTTGTCCGAGTTCAATTCTAAAAATTCGCCGTAGTGCTTGGCTGGGTCCAATCCTTGTTTGCGGAGCAGGGAAAAAATACCATCTCCCTGTTCTGCAACTGCGGAATAGTATTTATCCTCTTGCGCAAAAATGAATGCACAGGCCCACACCCAAAATAGAAGGGTTAATCGTGATTTCATTACTGATTATTTTTTGGGAGGGGTGTATTACAAAGATGGCGAAAAATCAAACACGATGACACCTATTTAAGAGAAATTTTCCCACATTTTTTTAACAACTTTAAAAACTTGATTTCTTCACTTGGGCATATTGTCTTCGGATAACAGATTCGGCAGGTTTGTTTTGAGGAGTAAACCTGTTGTCCGTATGGCCTCCAACTTGATCGTGCTGCATAAACCACTTCCACACGAAGCCACCCGCAAACCAGTCTTCATGCCAAAATTCATCAAAGATTACCTGGGTAGCATCGGCTTGTGCCTTAAGGTTTACTTCCATTTGGTTTCGGTCCACCAACCAGGGTTTTTTACCTGTGTAATCCATGCTTCGGTATCCAAACTCCGTAAATAAGATAGGTTTGTCAACTTGATTTGACAGCTCCCGCATTTTGGTTTTCCATGGCTGCCAGCCCTCCCTAAGTGTCTGGATGGTTGGGTTTTCTTTTTCACACAGTGGAAAATAGGCATTCACACCAATATAATCCAATTGTGACCAAAACGGCGTTTTCGCATATTCGTCCCAGTTGGCGGCATAGGTGAGGGTACCATGATACACTTGTTTTACCTTTTGGATAAGACTGGCCCAAAATTCAGGTCGTTCGTTTACGAAGGTTTTTAACTCTGTTCCAATGCAGAAAATATCACTTTGGGTTTCTTCCGCCAGTTCTGCATATAATAGAATAAATTTTTCATAAGATGCTTCCAACTTCTTCCAATCCCCTTCAGTTGGCATCTTCAAATTGCCTGTAAATTCGCCTCTAAAAATCCATATTTGAGGCTTTACCATAACCATCACTCCATTTTGATGGAGTTTTTCGATATACTGTTTCGCCCCTTCCCTTCGCTCTCCGAACCATTGCCGGTCTGTATTGAAAAACAATTCAGGTGAGTTTGTCCCATTGATGAAGCCAAAGGGCATTATGGCCGCATAATTGGCCTGAATATCTAGTACAGGGTCAATATGTTGTTGCGACAATTCTTCTCGAGATGAGACAAAACTGATGCCATTGACTTTGGCTAACTTGCTGCTACTACAAGAGGTAAGAATAAACGTCCATAAAAAAACTAACTTCTTCATAATGATTGTGGCTACCCCTAAAATAATAAATTTAAAACATCATTTAGCTTACAAATTCTTATTAAATTTCCTTTTACTGTTAAGTTTTTTCAATAAACCTCGACACATTAAACAATTAAAGCCAACCCATGGAACATATTGTCATCATTGGAAATGGAATAGCCGGAGTTACCGCTGCTAGGCATATCCGAAAACTCTCCGATAAAAAAATCTCCATTGTCTCTGCCGAAAGCAAGTATTTCTTTTCAAGAACCGCTTTGATGTACGTATACATGGGCCACATGAAATTTGAACATACTCAACCCTACGAAAACCACTTTTGGAAGAAAAACAGAATTGAATTGGTAGAGGGGTATGTTACTAAGGTAAATACTCAAGAAAAAATTATTCAAATTGATGGGGCACCAGACCTTAACTATGACAAACTTATTATTGCCACAGGATCCAAACCCAATAAATTTGGATGGCCTGGTCAAGATTTAGATGGGGTCCAAGGACTCTATTCCAAACAAGACTTGGAACTTTTAGAAGAAAACGCCCCAAATAATAAGGTCTGCAAACGCGCTGTAATTGTTGGTGGTGGGTTGATTGGCATAGAACTGGCAGAAATGCTTCGCACTCGGAATATACCAGTTACTTTTTTAGTTCGAGAAACCAGTTTTTGGAACGGTGTGCTGCCCAAAGGCGAATCCGAAATGATCAACGAGCATATCCGAGAACATCATATTGATCTTCGCTTGGGTACTTCGCTCAAAGAAATCAACGCTGATGGGAATGGAAAAGTGAAATCCGTGACCATTGCCGAAACAGGTGAAAAAATTGAGTGTAACCTTGTAGGATTAACGGCTGGAGTTACCCCTAATATCGATTTCCTGAAAGAATCAGGTATTGAATTGGGTCGTGGAGTTAAAGTAAATCGATTTTTGGAGACCAATGTTGAAGATATTTATGCCATTGGTGATTGTGCTGAACAGCATGAAGCCATTGGAAATCGCCGACCTGTAGAAGCGGTTTGGTATACGGGCCGTATGATGGGCGAAGCCCTTGCCCAAACCATTTGCGGCAACAGAATGGAATACAATCCAGGGCATTGGTTCAACTCTGCCAAATTTCTGGATATTGAATACCAAACCTATGGTTGGGTATTTTCGGAAAGAAGAAAAAAGGACATGGAGGCCCATTTTCATTGGCGGCACCCAAAAGAAAAAATCTGCATTACCATAGCTTTTGATAAAAGTTCAGAAGTGCTTTTGGGCATCAACACCTTCGGCATCCGCTTACGACACGAAATCTTTGACCGTTGGCTCAGCGAAAAAAGAGCTATTGATTTTGTGATGGAACATCTTATCGACGCCAATTTTGACCCTGAGTTTTATAAAAAATTTGAATCACAGATTGTATCGAAATACAATTCCGATTTTGGAAAGTCCATCAAGCTGAAAAAGAAAAACCTAAAACGCATCTTCCAGATTGCCTAACCTATAATTATGAGCACGTACGACAAAAGTATGGCCCTTACCGGGGAACCACCAAAAAGCTTGAGCATCAGTCAAAAAATTGCAACGCTACTTGGATTGTCAGGATTGGGAATTCTCCTATTGGCAATATTCAATGTTAACTTTCCGAATAAATCGTTATGGTTAACCCTATCACTTTCAGCAATCGCAATAGGCATTATTTGGTTTTCGTGGGACGCATACACCAATAAGCTACCTGGAATAAAAAACGATGGGGTTTGGTTTAAATCCATTTCCAGTCGTGGTTTATGGGGCTGGGTGGCAGGTCTATCATTGACAGGGTTTTATATTGTGCTCTATTTTTATCCGGAGTACCTTGGATTGGTCAGCGATGGAAACAACAAAGGTTTAATTGCCCTTTTTGACCCTCTCAGTATATTATTGAACGGTAATCCAGCAAGCCAATGGTTTGTTTACGGTACACTCTACACGGTGGCCATATTGGCCTTTGGAATAAAATTCCTTTGGAAATACCGTCATAATCGATACGAAAGATTGCGCACCGTAAGCGTTATGTTTTTTCAAACTGCCTTTGCATTCATCATCCCAGAATTAATGGCTCGTTTAAATGGACATGAAGTTTTGAACGGAGGAAGCCTTCCTTATTACGACCTCAAAAATATATGGCCCCTTAATTATTACAATTTTGAAAGCTATCGTATCAAAGCCTTTTTAAGCTCCGGAGATATAGGTTTTGCCTTGCTTATTTTTGCTATTCTATCCATATTCGTTATCACTCCTATCCTTACCTATAAATATGGAAAAAGATGGTATTGCTCTTGGGTCTGTGGCTGTGGTGGACTTGCCGAAACAGCAGGGGATTCTTTTAGACAATTGAGTGACAAATCCATCAAGGCTTGGAAAATTGAACGTTGGGTGGTGCATAGCGTAGTGGTTTTTGTAACCTTGATGACCACAGCAGTAATTTACTCCTATTTGGGAACCGATACCAGTAAATATTGGTTGACGAAAAGTGCTTTTTTAATTGGCGTTGCAGTTTTGCTCACCTTGGTTTTTGGTTGGGTGATGATTTTTAAACGCGAACAACTCCAGAAAGATGCACAATATGGAGCCATTGGATATTTTGTGATTATTATTGCCCTAATCGGTTTTCACTTTTTTAGTGGTGAAGGACAAGTGTTCCTTTTTAAATCTGAAACATTACGTAAATCCTATTCATTTTTGATTGGAAGTATCTTTTCTGGGGTAATTGGGACAGGGTTTTACCCCATTTTCGGAAGTAGGGTCTGGTGCCGGTTTGGTTGTCCCATGGCCGCCATTCTTGGTTTTCAGCAGAAACTTTTCTCCAAATTCAGAATTACAACCAACGGAGGACAATGCATTTCCTGCGGAAATTGTTCCACGTACTGCGAAATGGGTATCGATGTACGTGCCTACGCGCAAAAAGGAGAAAACATTGTTCGTGCAAGCTGTGTTGGATGCGGTATATGCTCAGCCGTGTGTCCTAGGGGCGTCCTCAAATTGGAGAACGGTCCGCTTGAAGGTAGAATAGACAGCAATCAAGTACTGTTGGGCAATGATGTAGACCTAATGACCCTCGTAAACAAGAAGTAAACTATCCTTCTCTTTGAAAAATTAAAAGTGGAATCCAAGGAAAATTTTAGTTTTGCCAACTTAAACACTAACTAAAATTATTCCTGCCAATGGCGAGTATTAAAGTTATAATCCCAGCAATCAACGAAGGAGATTCCATTGGTTTGGTAGTTTCGGAAATACCAGAACACGTATCCGAAATTGTGGTCGTGGACAACGGTTCCTCGGACGATACTGTAGCAAATGCAAAAAAAGCAGGGGCAACTGTAATCGCTGAAAACCGCAAGGGCTATGGGTTTGCCTGTTTAAAAGGATTAAAATACATATCCGAACAATCCAAAACACCCGATATCATCGTATTTATCGACGGAGACTATTCAGATTATCCGGAAGAATTGGATAAGATTGTCGCCCCAATTTTGGAAAATGATATTGATTTTGTGGTTGGAGCGCGAAAAAAAACACTTCGCGAACCAGGTTCCATGACTCCACAACAAGTTTTTGGAAACAATTTGGCCACATTTTTAATGCGATTGTTTTTCAGGTCAAAATTTACGGATTTAGGACCTTTTAGGGCGATAAAATATGAAAAGCTCAAAGAATTGGAAATGCAGGATACAACTTATGGGTGGACTGTGGAAATGCAATTGAAAATTTTGAGAAAAAAAATGTCATATATCGAAGTACCAGTACGTTACAAACGAAGAATTGGCATCTCAAAAGTATCAGGTACGGTAAAAGGTACTATATTTGCGGGCATAAAAATATTGGGTTGGATCTTTAAATACAGTTTAAAATAATGGGACTTGCTATTGCTTACATCATCATTGCTATTTACAGTTTCGCCTTACTGTTGATTTTCTTCTACAGCCTCGCGCAATTGAATCTTTTGGTAAACTATCTTGGTTACAAAAAAAGAAATGAAGAAGCCCCAAAATTCAACCTGCTCGATCCCAAAGAAATTCCATTTGTAACCATTCAGCTTCCCATCTACAACGAGGAGTATGTAATGGAGCGTTTGTTGGAGAACATTGCCAAAATAGAATATCCAAAAAGTAAATTGGAAATCCAAGTGTTGGATGACTCCACGGATGATTCGGTTATAGAAACGGCCCAAAGGGTCAAAGAACTTCATGAAACTGGTTTGGACATTCAGCACATTCGCAGGGAAAACCGAAAAGGATTTAAGGCTGGAGCTCTTAAAGAAGGTTTGGAAATCGCAAAAGGTGACTTTATCGCCATTTTTGATGCAGATTTCCTTCCCGAGGCAGATTGGCTCAAAAAGACCGTTCCTTACTTCAAGGATGAAGAAATTGGTGTTGTGCAAACCCGTTGGGGACATATCAACAGAGATTACTCCACCCTTACTCGTATTCAAGCCTTTGCTTTGGATGCCCACTTTACCTTAGAGCAAGTAGGAAGAAATTCCAAAGGACACTTTATCAACTTTAACGGTACAGCAGGTATTTGGAGAAAGGAATGCATTTTTGATGCAGGAAATTGGGAAGGTGACACCCTTACCGAAGATTTGGATTTGAGCTACCGTGCCCAATTGAAAAATTGGAAATTCAAATATTTGGAAGATGTAGAAACCCCAGCTGAGCTTCCCGTGGTAATTAGTGCAGCCCGTTCGCAACAATTTCGTTGGAACAAAGGTGGAGCCGAAAACTTTAGAAAAACAGTTTGGAGTGTCATAACTTCCAAAAACATACCTTTTAAAACGAAATTTCACGGTGTAATGCATTTGTTGAACAGCTCAATGTTCCTATGCGTGTTCACCGTAGCTTTGTTGAGCATCCCAATGCTCTACATCAAAAACACTTACGGACATTTAGGTTGGGTTTTTGAAGTGACCAGCTTCTTCATTTTAAGTACCATTATCCTATTTGTGTGTTATTGGTTTACCTACAAGAGTATTCAGGGCAGTAGTTTTGATAATTTTGTGGACTATATTAAACTCTTCTTTACCTTCTTCTCCGTGGCATTGGGCTTCTCTTTGCACAATAGCGTAGCTGTTTTAGAAGGACATTTGGGAAAACGAAGTGAATTTGTTCGAACTCCAAAGTTCAACATCAATAGTATTAAAGACACCTGGAAGGGCAATAAATATTTGACCACCAAATTATCACCCAACATGATCTTGGAGTTTGCCTTAATGATCTATTTCCTATTTGGAATGTACAGTGCGATACCGTTGAACGACTACGGATTGTTCCCATTCCACTTAATGTTGTTCCTAGGTTTCGGATTTGTATTCTTTAAATCCTTAACTTCCAAGGCCTAATCCATACACATGCAATCTTATTGGCGGCTGCATAGATATCCGATATTTTTTGCTGTCGCTTGTATTTTATTCTATTGGAGCTTTGCTTACAACTTGGTCCGTACGGATTTTGTAAAGTTGTTGATGCTTTTTGTAGCACTCTTTTTCTTGTGCTACAAACTTATCCAGTTCGAAAAATGGAACTTCAAGTTCCTTTTGATTGTCGGAATCCTGTTTCGGTTGGTATTTTTGATTGCAGAACCTAACCTTTCACAAGATTTTTACCGATTTATTTGGGATGGCGAACTCATCAAAAACGGCATCAATCCTTATTTGTTCACACCTGACCAAATCATGGAGCAGGGTACGGTGTCCTTTGCCAGCATGAATGAGCTCCATGAAGGCATGGGTGCTCTAAACGCTCGGCACTACAGCAACTACCCCCCGGTAAACCAAATTCTTTTCGCACTCGCTTCAATTTTAGGTGGAGGAAGCGTTATGGGTTCCATGATTGTCATGCGTTTAACCGTAATCTTGGCAGACTTGGGTGTACTGTATTTCGGAAGAAAGCTGCTACAGCACCTGAACAAGGCCAACCATATGGCTTTTTGGTACTTTTTAAATCCATTGGTCATTATTGAACTCACCGGCAACCTCCATTTTGAAGGAGTAATGCTTTTCTTTTTTGTGTGGGCCTTGTACCTCATATCAACAAACAAGTGGTTATGGGCAACACCCATTTATGCCATTTCTATTATGGTAAAATTGATGCCCGTACTATTTTTACCCATCTTTGTAAGATATTTTGGTTTTAAAAAAAGTGTTGTTTTTTACACCCTTATAATATTGGGATGTGCAGCCCTACTACTACCATTTTACTCTCCTGTTTTTATCGATAATTATGCTGAGACCGTCGGTCTGTGGTTTTCAAATTTCGAGTTCAATGCCAGCATTTACAATGTGGTAAAAAAGATTGGCGTCACCTATTACGAAGCCAAACCATGGGAACTTATCGATTCTTATGGTTCCATGCTCAAAAAAGCAGTTATTGTTATTGTATTGCTAATTGCATTCCTAAGGAAAAACGGCAAATTGGAGGATGTCATTACCTCCATAGTGTTTGCGCTTGCCACTTATTATTTTCTATCAAGTACCGTTCACCCTTGGTATGTGGTATTCTTGTTAGGCTTTGCCATCTTTACTAATTATAGATTCCCTTTGGTATGGTCTTGCACCATTATTCTGAGCTACTATGCCTATTCCAATCCCGACTACAAGGAAAATCTGTGGTTACTGGCCATTGAATACATTTTGGTAATTGGCTTCTTTATTTATGAAATGATAGGTAACAGGCCAAAAAAGTTATATTTCTTCAAAAAATAATTCCAACCTCAGTCTAATTCGAATTTATTTGTACATTAGCCTCAGAATGAAAGGACAACTGTACATATTATCTACTTTGAGCATCACTGCTCCCATCAGTCCGTTTACTCCCCGCCGTCGTCGCCCGTAAGGGTGCAACATAACTATTGGAAATAGGTGAGTCCATTTCCGCAAAATCTCCAAATACTTTTTTTCAATTTTTTACAGAACAATCGCTTGCAATGGAAATTGTTGTTGCTAACGAATCACATTTTAAATACGCACAAATCATAAGTGATACCATCACCGATTCGGCCAAAGTCCGAGGTACAGGTATCGCCAGACGTACGCCGGAATACATCATAAAACGTCTCCAAAATGGTAATGCCATTATAGCTTTGGATGGAGATAAGTTTGCCGGATTCTGCTATATCGAAGTCTGGGGAAACAAGGACTTTGTGGCCAACTCTGGATTGATTGTGCATCCCGATTATAGAAATCAAGGACTTGCCAAGAAAATCAAGAAAGCAGTTTTTGACCTATCACGAAAAAAATTCCCTGATGCCAAGATTTTTGGTATCACTACAGGGCTGGCAGTAATGAAGATGAACTACGAACTCGGCTATAAACCTGTTACCTTTTCCGAACTTACGGACGACCCTGAGTTCTGGAAAGGCTGTCAAACCTGCAAGAATTTTGACATTCTAACACGTACCGACAGAAAAATGTGCCTCTGCACAGGAATGTTGCACGACCCAAAAGCACAAAAACAAGAACCTGAAAAAATCAACAAAAAGGCCTTCAAAAGACTCAAAAGCATAAAAGAAAGCCTTTTTCTTAAAAAGAAAGATAAATAAACGTCCATTCGAGCGTAGTCGAGAACGCTCCGTATGACAACTATATTTAAAGAATCAAAAAAATGGAAAAATTAGTTATAGCCTACAGCGGCGGATTGGATACCTCATATTGTGCAAAATACCTTTCGCAAGAAGAGGGTTTTGAAGTACACGCCGTTAGTGTAAACACAGGAGGTTTTAGCAAAGCTGAAATCGATGAAATTGAAGAAAAAGCACTTGCTCTGGGTGCCACCTCTTATACCTCCATCGATGCCGTTTCCACCTTTTATAACAAGGTGGTAAAATACCTCATCTTCGGAAATGTGCTTAGAAATAACACTTATCCACTTTCGGTAAGTGCGGAACGAATTGTGCAGGCCATCGAGATTGTGAACCATGCCAAAAAAATTGGGGCCAAATACATTGCCCACGGAAGTACAGGTGCAGGTAACGACCAAGTAAGATTTGATATGATTTTTCAAATCTTGGCTCCCGAAATTCAAATCATCACCCCTATCAGGGATAAAAAATTGGCAAGGGAAGAAGAAATCAACTACCTGCAACAAAACGGAATCGACTATCCATGGGAAAAGGCAAAATATTCTATCAATAGAGGATTGTGGGGAACATCTGTAGGAGGTGACGAAACTTTGACCTCTCACCTGTCCTTACCTGAAAGTGCTTACCCAAGTCAATTGGAAAAAGAATTACCCAAAGAATTAAAGTTGACCTTTAAAAATGGTGAGCTGGTTGCTTTGGATGGAGAACAGGACAGCCCTGTGGCGAACATCGAAAAATTATCCGCCATTGCCTCCAAATATGCAATCGGAAGGGATATTCACGTTGGCGATACCATTATTGGAATTAAAGGAAGGGTAGGTTTTGAAGCTGCTGCTCCCTTGATCATTATAAAAGCGCACCATTTGTTGGAAAAGCACACTTTGAGCAAATGGCAACAATACCAAAAAGAGCAAATGGGCAACTTTTATGGGATGTTGTTGCACGAAGGAAACTATTTGGACGAGGTCATGCGAAACATCGAAGCCTTTTTGACAGATACCCAGAAACATGTGTCGGGAGATGTGTTTGTTACCTTGCACCCCTACCGATTTGAATTGAACGGAATCTCTTCCAAGCACGATTTGATGAACGCTTCCTTTGGAAGTTATGGTGAAATGAATAAAGGTTGGACGGCCGATGAGGCCAAAGGTTTCATCAAGATTTTGTCCAACTCCGGAAAAATTGCAAACCACGTAAACCAAGATTCATGATCAAGGCAGGAATCATAGGAGGCTCGGGGTACACGGGCGGAGAACTGATTAGGCTCTTGCTCAATCATCCCCAGACCGAAATCGATTTTGTGTACAGCACCACGAGGGCTGGCAAGCCGATTACCTCTGCCCATCAAGATTTGTTGGGACAAACAGAATTGAAGTTTACAGGCGAGGTAAATCCAGAAGTGGATGTTGTTTTTCTTTGCTTGGGACACGGTAATTCCACCTCATTTTTGAAAGAAAACACTTTTGGTGAAAACACAAAAGTTATCGACCTAAGCAACGATTTCAGGTTGCAAAACGATGCTGATTTTGATGGAAAACACTTTGTGTATGGTCTTCCAGAACTGAATAGAGCAGAGATACAATCGGCCAATTCGATTGCAAACCCAGGTTGTTTTGCCACTGCCATCCAATTGGGATTATTCCCTTTGGCAAAAGCAGGTTTGTTGAACGATGGTGTTCATATCAATGCCGTTACCGGAAGTACCGGTGCTGGAGTTGGCCTATCCGCCACTTCACATTTTAGCTGGAGGAATAATAACGTATCCTGGTACAAACCGTTTACCCATCAACATTTGGGAGAAATCGGTGAAAGTTTAGGCTCTTTCGGTAACTCGGTAGGGAAATTATTTTTCTTGCCAAACCGAGGAAACTTTACCCGAGGAATTTTGGCCACCGCTTACACTAAGTACAATGGCACTTTGGAAGAAGCAAAGGAGTTATACAACGCTTTTTACACTGATGCTGCTTTCACCCATTTATCGGATGAAGCATTGCATTTAAAACAAGTGGTGAATACCAACCAATGCCACATCCATTTGCACAAACACGATGACCTCCTTTTGATTACCTCTGCCATTGATAATCTATTGAAAGGGGCATCTGGGCAAGCGGTACAAAATATGAATTTGATGTTCGGTTTCCCGGAAACCGAAGGTCTGTTGTTAAAAGCCGGAGTATTTTAAAACAGGTGCTCTGAGCGGAGTCGAAGGGTACAAATAATTCAGATTCCTGCAGGAGTTTATGCTGAGTATAGCGAAGTGCAGGAATGACAAATAAAACAACAAATGAAAATAGCCATCATAGGAGCGGGAAATTTGGGACTGGCCATTGCCAAAGGCATTTTGCATAGCAATGGAGCCACTACCATGTACCTCACCAAACGGAACACTGAATCCATCAAGGAATTTGAAAAATACGGAAACGTAACGGTCACTTCCGATAACCAAGAAGCCGTTAAAAATTCGGACATCCTTGTTTTTGCGGTACAACCGGGGCATTTTGCTTCCATTTTGGAAGAAACCAAAGAACTGCTCACCGAAAAACACGTGGTGATCAGTACCATTACAGGATTCGGTATTTCAAAAATTGAAGAAACCATCGGTTCGGACAAGTTCATCATCCGAAGTATGCCCAATACGGCCATTTCGGTAGGTAAATCCATGACATGCATCTGCAGCAACGAACTTGGAAAAAAACGGGTTGATCTGGCCAAGGCCATTTTTAATCGTATGGGCCATACTATGGAAATTCCTGAGGAACAAATGCAAGCTGCAACAGTAATCTGCGCTAGTGGAATTGCCTTTTGGATGCGATTGATTCGTGCCACGACACAAGGTGCCATTCAATTGGGGTTTGATGCAAAAGAAGCTCAAGAATTGGCCATGCATACCTGTAACGGAGCCGCAAGTCTGTTAATCGAATCAGGCAGTCATCCCGAAGAAGAAATAGATCGGGTAACCACACCTAAAGGATGTACCATAGAAGGCTTGAACGAAATGGAACACCAAGGCCTGAGCTCATCATTGATCAGGGGAATTGTATCCTCATTTGAAAAAATCAGTCAAATCAGAAAAGGATAAAAATGAAATTATTTGACGTATACCCACTTTATGATGTCACTCCCGTAAAGGCTAAAGGCATTGAGCTTTGGGATGATAAAGGAGAAAAATACTTGGATTTTTATGGAGGACACGCCGTAATTTCCATTGGCCACACACATCCACATTACGTAAAACGAATCAAGGAGCAATTGGACAATATGGCATTTTACAGCAATTCTGTCCAAAATCCGTTGCAAAAGGAGTTGGCCAAAAAATTAGGAGAAATGTCAGGCTGCGAGGACTACGACCTTTTTATGTGCAATTCAGGGGCGGAAGCCAATGAAAATGCCTTAAAGATGGCATCTTTTCACACAGGAAAATCCAAAGTAATCGCTTTCACCAATAGTTTTCATGGGAGAACCTCAGCCGCCGTTGCCGCCACGGACAACCCTAGCATCAATGCTCCAATCAACAAACAACAAAAGGTTACTTTCTTACCATTGAACGATAAGGAAGCTTTTGAAAAAGCAATTGTCTCTGATGAATATTGCGCTGTAATTTTGGAAGCCATTCAAGGAGTAGGTGGATTGGACGAACCTACCACAGAATTCTTCCAGTACATTGCTGAAAAATGTAAAGAAAACAATGTGGTTCTTATTGCCGATGAAGTACAATCAGGCTACGGACGAAGTGGTAAATTCTTCGCTTTTCAGCATCATGGAATCAAACCTGATATCATTTCTATTGCCAAGGGCATGGGGAATGGATTCCCAGTTGGCGGCATATTGATTCACGAATCGTTTAAACCCTCTTATGGGCTTTTGGGAACCACCTTTGGGGGAAACCACTTGGCCTGTGCAGCATGTCTTGCGGTTCTGGAAGTTTTGGATGATGAAAATTTGACGGAGAACGCCGCTGAACTCGGTGTTTATTTTAAGGAAAAAGCTGCGGAGATTCCAGAAATCAAAAACATAAAAGGAAAAGGATTGATGATTGGTTTGGAGTTTGACTTTGAAATCGCCGCCCTCAGAAAAAAAATGATAGTGGAGCAACACATGTTCACAGGAAGTGCAAAAAACAAAAAATTGTTGCGGTTCTTGCCTGCATTGAACATCAGCAAAGAAGACATAGACCTATTTTTTGAAGCGCTGAAAAAAGCATTATAATGAAGCATTATTTAACAGTCAACGATATAGAATCCCTCCCCGATTGGGTGGAAGAAGCAATAACCCTAAAAAAAGACCCTTATCAGTTTGAAGATTTGGGCAAACGAAAAACAATCTGTTTGTTGTTTTTCAACAATAGTCTTAGGACACGTTTGAGCACGCAAAAAGCAGCCATGAACTTGGGCATGGAAGTAATGATCATGAATTTCGGAAACGAAGGTTGGGCTTTGGAATATGGGGATGGAACGGTAATGGACCAGGGCACCTCGGAACACATCAAAGAAGCCGCACAAGTGGTTTCCCAATACTGCGACGTTGTTGCTATTAGAGCATTTGCGGGATTAGTGGATAAAGAAAAAGACGAAGCGGAAGAAGTAATTAATGGTTTTGCCAAACATGCTTCGATTCCGGTCGTAAATATGGAAAGTTCAGTGGGTCACCCACTTCAAGCTCTGGCAGATGCCATAACTTTGAAAGAGAACGAAACAAAAAAGAAACCCAAAGTCGTGCTTTCTTGGGCCCCTCATCCAAAAGCGTTACCACATGCGGTGGCCAATTCATTTATACAGATGATGAAGTTACAGGAGGCTGATTTTGTTATTACCCATCCCGAGGGATATGAACTTAATCCAGAATTGACCCAAGGATGCCAAATTGAATGCGACCAAGACAAAGCATTCGAGGATGCCGATTTCGTATACGTAAAAAATTGGAGCAGCTATTCCGATTATGGGAAGGTTTTGAACAAGGACAAAAATTGGACGATTACAAAAGAAAAATTGGGAAATGCCAAGTTTATGCACTGTCTCCCTGTTCGTAGAAATATGATAGTTGAGGATGCTGTTTTGGACAGTGAACAATCCTTGGTCGTGGAACAAGCAAAAAATAGGGTTTTCTCAGCTCAAATTGTATTGAAGAAAATATTGGAAAACAAATGAAACTAAAGGATAAGGTCTGTATTGTGACCGGAGCAACAAGCGGAATGGGAAAGGCCATTGCCAAAGGGCTTTCCTCCGAAGGTGCTAAGTTGATACTCTCTGGCAGAAACCAAGAAAGAGGAATGGCTTTGGAAGAAGGTCTGGATAATGCCGTGTTCATTTCAGGAGATATTACCGACCCATCTTACAACAAAAAATTGGTCGATACCGCCATTGAAACTTTTGGCAAATTGGATATCCTGTCGTTGAATGCTGGTATTCTTGGATTAGGAAATGTTCAAGAACTATCCATTGAGTCCTGGCAAAAAACCATCAACACTAATTTGAGCTCCATATTTTATCTTTGCAAATATGCGCTCCCCTTCTTACTAAAAGAATCCCAAGGCAACATTTTGATCAATGCCTCAATCGCCGCCTTTAAGAGTTTCCCAAATCACCCAGCTTATTGTGCTTCAAAAGCGGCATCCGTAGCCCTAATGAAGCAAATGGCAGTGGACTATGCACCAAAAATTAGAGTGAATGCCATTTGTCCGGGTCCGGTTGACACCCCTTTATTATGGGAATCCGCCAAGGCATTTGAACATCCAGAAACTGCTGTTGAGGATGCCAAAAACGCTACATTGTTAAAAAGGTTGGGGACACCTGAAGATATTACTAAACTTGTGCTTTTTTTGGTTTCTGATGATAGTTCATGGATTACCGGAACCACAGTTACCATTGATGGGGGAATTATAAATACATAGAATGAAACAAAAATTATCCATAGTAAAAATAGGAGGTAACCTAATTGAAGATGCCCAAGGGTTTAAACATGTTTTAGACCTTTTCTCCAAAATGGACGGAAACAAAATTTTGGTGCACGGAGGAGGAAGGAAAGCCACGGAATTAGCAAATCAATTGGGGATAGAATCCAAAATGGTGAACGGAAGACGTATCACCAATGCAGAAACTCTGGACATTGCCCTAATGATCTATGGTGGATTAGTAAGCAAAAAAATAGTGGCCCAATTACAAGCATTGGGAACCGACGCCATTGGAATGAGCGGTGCCGATGCCGATGCCATCCGAGCACATAAAAGACCCAAAAAAAATGTTGATTTTGGCTATGTAGGCGATGTGGATGTGGTAAACACTTACGGTATTCTTAAATTATTGCAAGCAGGTTTTACACCAATATTTTGTGCCCTTACCCACGATGGCAAAGGACAAATGCTGAACACCAACGCCGACACCATTGCAGCGGAACTGGCCATAGCCATGTCCGACCAATTTGAAACAACACTTTACTATTGTTTTGAGAAAAAAGGAGTGCTTCAGGATATTAACGATGAAAACTCTGTGATTCAGCATATCGACTCAAAAGGTTATGATGAACTTTTGGCCTATGGCATTATTGCAGATGGAATGCTTCCCAAAATGCATAACTGCTTTTATGCTTTACGCAACGAGGTATCTAAAGTTTGCGTAGGAAATACCAATATGCTTGAAGCAAATAATTCAGATTATACCACACTTACCTTATGAAAATAACTCAGGATATTTTAACGGAGAAAGCGATTGAACTACTAAAAAAGCTCATTAGTATTCCTTCTTTTTCGGGCGAAGAGGATAAAACAGGGAATGCCATTGAAGATTTTCTACAGGAGTTTGGTGTTAAAATCCAAAGACAGCACAATAACATTTATGCTTTCAATAAATATTTTGATGAAAGCAAGCCCACCTTGTTGCTTAACTCTCACCACGATACGGTAAAACCGAACAGTGCATACACCAAAGACCCTTTTGATGCCCATGTTGAAGACGGCAAACTGTATGGTCTTGGGAGTAATGATGCAGGTGGATGTTTGGTATCGCTTTTGGCCACTTTTGTTCATTTTTATGAGAAAGAAAACCTAAGTCATAATATAATTATGGCAGCTACTGGTGAAGAAGAGGATGCAGGTGAAAAAAGTATCCGAGCATTGCTACCCATCCTTCCAAAAATTGATGTGGCCATTGTAGGCGAACCCACATTAATGGATTTGGCCATTGCCGAAAAAGGTTTGGTGGTTTTTGATGCCGTAGTGGACGGAACTCCCTCGCATGCTGCTCACCCCAACGATAATAATTCCATATACAACACCATTGAAGTGCTCCAATGGCTCAAAAATTATTCTTTTGATAAAGTTTCTGATGCTTTGGGCGAAGTAAAATTAACAACTACTCAAATCAACGCAGGGAACCAGCACAACGTGGTGCCAGGCCATGTGGATTTGGTGATTGATGTTCGAGTTAATGATTGTTATAGCAATCAGGAAATAGCAGATATTTTGCAAAAAGAAGCGCCTTGCAAAATGACACCTCGTTCTTTACGATTGAACTCATCATGCATAGATCCTGACCATGATTTGGTGAAAAGTGGATTGGCCTTGGGTAGAAAAACTTATGGCTCCCCTACCTTGTCCGATCAAGCCGCATTGTCTTGTCAATCGGTTAAATTAGGTCCAGGTGACAGCACTCGTTCGCATTCAGCCAACGAATTTATTTTTGTAAATGAAATTGAAGAAGGAATAGATATTTACATCAAAACCCTAACGGGATTTTTATAATAAACAATTAAGTTCTTGAAATGTTCCCTGAGCGTAGTCGAAGGGACAATCGAGAACGACTTAATAAGATTCCCATCTTCATGGGAATGACAAAAAGAATAATATGAAACTCTGGGATAAAGGATTCAGCACCGATAAAAAAATAGACCATTTCACCGTTGGCAACGACCGCGAACTGGATTTGGTATTGGCAAAATATGATGTGATTGCCTCCAAGGCCCATGCAAAAATGTTGGGCAAGGTAGGACTGGTTTCTGAAGACGAAGCCAAAGACCTTGTAAAAACATTAGATGCCATTGCCAAGGATATTGAAAAGGGAAATTTTACCATTGAGGACGATTTTGAGGACATGCACTCCAAAATTGAGTTTATGTTGACCGAAAAATTGGGAGATACTGGTAAAAAAATTCATTCCGCACGTTCCAGAAACGATCAGGTTTTAGTGGCCATGCAATTGTTCCTTAAAGATGAGTTGACCGAAATTAAAACTCAGGTAAAAACACTGTTTGACTTATTAATGAAACTAGCGGACAAACACAAAAATGTATTATTGCCCGGATATACCCACCTGCAAATCGCGATGCCTTCCTCTTTTGGACTCTGGTTTTCCGCCTATGCCGAGAGTTTGGTGGATGATCTGTACTTTGTACAGGCCGCCCATAAAGTTGCCGACCAAAATCCACTGGGAAGTGCAGCGGGTTATGGAAGTTCTTTCCCTATTGACAGGAGTTTTACCACTGCCGAAATGGATTTTGCCACCCAAAAATATAATGTGGTTGCCGCCCAAATGGGGCGTGGAAAAGTAGAAAAAGCCACTGCCTTCGGAATTTCGAGCGTTGCCGCTACCCTATCCAAAATGGCGATGGATATTTGTCTGTACATGAGCCAGAATTTTGATTTCATCTCATTCCCCAACGAACTCACTACGGGAAGCAGCATTATGCCCCACAAGAAAAACCCAGATGTTTTCGAATTGATCAGAGCCAAATGCAATAAAATTCAAGCAGTGCCCAACCAATTGATCATGATCATGAATAATTTGCCCAGTGGTTACCACAGAGATCTTCAATTGGTGAAGGAAGTTATTGTTCCCGCTTTGCAGGATATGCACGCCTGTTTGGAGATGATGACCTTCAGCCTAAAAGAAATCAAGGTGAACAAATCCATTTTGGACGACCCCAAATACGATTACCTTTTTAGCGTGGACACTTTGAACGAGCTCGTAAAAAGTGGCATGCCCTTCCGCGATGCCTACAAAACCATGGGTAAGGCCATTGAAAATGGCAATTTTAAACCAAAACGGGATATTGAACACACTCACGAAGGCAGTTTGGGCAATTTGTGTTTGGAGCAGATAAAAGAAAAAATGGAAAAGGTTTTGGCCTAAAATGGATAAATTGGGTGAAAATTTAAGCCCAAGGCTTTCAACTTGAATTTATGTCCATCAGAATTTTACTCAGCTTTTTTCTAGTCGTTACTTTTTCCAATTTTTCGTTTTCACAGGATGTGTATGCGAAAAATGAATCCGTCGATATCCAAAACTATGTTTTTGGTCTTCATTTAAATGATGCATCCAACGAAATTAAAGGAGAAGCCCAAATTACCGTTCAGTTTAAAGAAAATGTAGTTCCTTTTTCCTTGGACCTCATCCAAAAATCTGGCAAATTTGGCATGGAAGTGACCGAGGTGTTGGAAAACGATGCTCAGGCCAACTACACCTATATCAACAACAAAATCAATATTATTCCAAAGACATCTTCAGATTCCATCCAAACCTATACTATCAAATATCAAGGTGTTCCAAAAAGAGGCTTGGTCATTGATACCACAAAATTTGGCAAACGCTCCTTTTTTGGTGACAATTGGCCCAACTTGGCGAGACATTGGCTTCCAACTGTGGATCATCCCTATGATAAGGCGAGCGTGGAGTTTCAAATCACCGCTCCAGATCAGTATGATGTGGTAGCAACAGGCAAAAAAGTAGAAGAAAGCAATCTGGAAAACGGTTATAAACTTACCATTTACAAAGAACCTGCTCCGGTAGCCACTAAAGTGATGACCATTGGGGTTACCGAGTTTGCTTCGCGATTGGTGGACAACATTGACGGCATCGAGGTTTCCGCATGGGTGTATCCACAAAACCGTTTGGACGGATTTGGAGATTATACGGTAGCTGGAAATGTGCTCGAATATTTTATTGATCATATTGGGCCGTATTCCTATGCCAAACTGGCCAATATGCAGGCCAAAACCCAATGGGGCGGACTGGAAAATGCGGGTACTATAGCCTATTTTGAAAATTCAGTTACAGGCAACAAAACCGTAGAGCCCTTGATTGCCCACGAAATTGCCCACCAATGGTTCGGAAATTCTGCCACAGAGAAAAGTTGGAACCATGTTTGGCTCAGTGAAGGCTTCGCCACCTATTTCTGTATTTTGTATTTGGAAAGTGTGTATGGCGATGAGCGCAGAAAAGAGGAACTGGCCATCGACAAACAGCAAATATTTGACTATTACCGAAAAAATCCTGCCCCCATTGTGGATCTCAATATAAAAGACCCCATGAAGGTGTTAAGCACCAACACCTACCAAAAAGGAGGATGGGTATTGAACATGCTTCGTTACAAATTGGGTGATGGTGTGTTTTGGGAAGGCATCCGAAACTATTACGCTACGTATCAAAACAGCAATGTACTTACCGATGATTTTCGGCATGTGATGGAACAGGTCTCAGGAGAGGATTTGGAATCATTTTTTCAACAATGGCTGTTTGTAAAGGGACATCCGCAATTGAAATGGAACTGGGATTATAGCTACGGAAAGGTCAACCTAAAAGTACAACAACTACAAGACCATCACGTATTTGAATTTCCTTTGGAAATAGGTCTAGTGAAAGATGGTAAAATGACCATCAAAACAATCGAGGTGACCCAGCGTAACCAAAATATCGCAATCGAAACCAAGGACCAACCCGATTCCATTGTTTTGGACCCGAACGAATGGACGTTGTTCGAGGATATGGGTAAATTGTAAGCTGAATAAATAATGGACAAGCTAGAACCCGGCGAGTATTACGGAACACATTACCAAAAATCGGCTTTCAATAACTTTATTGTTACCGATACCGAGTATACCGAGGAGAAGGTTGATTGGCATTATCACGAGAATCCATATTTCACGTATCTGCTCCAGGGCAAATTGTTTGAATCCAATAAAAAAGAATCCTATTATTTAGCACCTGGAAATTTGTTGTTCCATAACTGGCAAGATGCACATTATAATATAAAACCCGCCGAATTTACACGAGGTTTTCATATTGAAATGAACGAAGATTGGTTTTCAAACTTTGACATTGAAATAACCAATTTTGAAGGGAGTCTCAACTTAAAGAACCCCATAATCAAAAACTCAATGAACCAAATTTTCATTGAGAGTAAAATAAACGACCCCTATTCAAATTTGAGTATTGACAGTCATTTGATTGCCATTTTCAACGCTATAAAAAGTGGAAAAGAAGAAAGTTTACAAAAACCTGCTTGGGTAAATCGATTAAAAGAATTGTTGCTTGAGGAACAAATTGATCATTCCTTAAAAAGTTTAAGTTCAAAGTTGGAGATTCATCCAGTGCATCTTTCAAGGGAATTTAACCGGTATTTTGGAACAAGTCTTGGCAACTACATTCGATTGGTAAAACTGAACAAAGCATTTTGCCTGCTTGCTTCAAACAAGTTTTCAATGACAGAAATTTGTTATCAATGTGGTTTCTACGACCAGAGCCATTTCATCTCAAACTTTAAACGGGTTTATCGCTCCACCCCAACAGCGTTGTTGAGAAAAATTAGCTGATGTTAATTTTATACAATTTTGCAGCTATATATAATTTCATCTTTGCTTCTTCATCAAAAATCAATCAAAAAATGAAAATTAAAAGCATCACCACCCTATTTTTCGCACTTATTTCATTTACCCTTTTTAGCCAAAACATGGCCGATTATACTGGAGGTTGGGAAGGAAAACTCAATACTCCAAAGGTATTCAACCTTAAGGTTGCTATAGAAAATCTGGATTCTGAAAATCCCGTTTTCAAAATTTACAACAACAGAAATATTGTTGATCAAACGTTTGAAAAAACAAGTAACCCAGAATTAAAAATCTCTTTTTCGGGGAATCATTTTTTTGAAGGTACAGTATCGGAAAACGGAAAGGAAATCAATGGCTTTATTAAGTCCGGGTTACTTCTTTATCACATAAAACTTGTCAAATCGAAGGGCAATACGTTTACGGGAATTTGGAATCCATTGATGGTGGATGAATTGAAATCACTCGATTTCTATTTGAGTGTGGAAAATGGAAAAGGTAATGATTATCAAGCGTATCCATTTTTTGGTGACAATCGTTTTACGGGAACTTGGTGTTCTAATTTTAAAAAAGAGAATGATGTTATTTCTTTTAACGATTTTAAAACCGGACTTCAGTTTAAAGGAGAGCTATTTGAAAATGGTATTCGCTTAGAGGTTCTTTTAGGGGAGAATTTGCTCACTGAGATAGTCCTCCAAAAATCTACAACCGATTGGAACATGGGTGGCTTTGTCAGTCCGAAGAAAGCTTCCACCCTAGAGCTTACCGAAATGGAAAAACATATTGCTAAGGACTCATTCCCGAACACCCATTCCGTTTTAATTTCAAAAGAAGGAAAACTGGTTTATGAAAACTATTTTCACGGTTACAACGAGAATATTCCGCACGATATGCGTTCCGCATCCAAGAGCATTTCATCTGCCATAGTAGGAATCGCAAAGGATGAATTGTTATTTGCGACCGTAGAGCAATCCATCTTCGATTTTCTACCTGAAAAATATCAGTATCTAAAAGACAGTTTAAAATCCAAAATAGATATTCAAAGCCTTTTAACAATGAGCTCCGGATTAGATGCCGATGATTATACCCGAGAAAGAACCTCATTGGCATCTGAGAACCATTATCAGCCGACCGGTGATTGGGTGAAAACAGTGTTAGAAGCCCCTATGATGAACACCCCAAATACAGAGGCCAATTATGGTTCGGCGAATCCATTTTTACTTGGCATTGCGATGGATTCTGTTGTTTCTGGCCCCTTGGAACTGTTTATGGACCAACATCTTTTTCAAAAACTTGACGTCTCAAATTACATCATACAAACAGATTTGCAAGGCACCCCCTATTTTGGCGGCGGAATGTATTTGACACCAAAAGACATGTTGAAATTTGGCGAACTATATCTTGCCAAGGGAAAATGGAAAGGAAGACGTATTGTTTCCAAAAAATGGGTTGCCAACTCGTTTAAGGAATATCGCCATTTAGAAAATGTGCCAGATAAAAATGGATATGGTTATTTGTGGTGGCACCATACCTATCAAGTCAATGGTGAAAGCATAAATTCCATTGAGGCCAGAGGGGCTGGCGGGCAATACATTTTTGTGGTTCCTGAGTTAAAAACGGTGGCGGTTATAACCTCCGGAAACTTTAGGAACGGAAAAACACAACAACCCGAATTGATTTTTGAAAAGAGTATTCTGCCTTATCTCAAAAAATGAATCCATAATGTCATGGAAGTATATTTCTTCCAAATTGATATATTTCAAAAAAAAACTAGGTTCGAACACCTGGTCCAAATCCATTTCTTGCAAAATTAACAGTAACTTTAATTGCAACAGGAATAGATATCAGAGACAAGCATCTTTTATAAAAAGAGTATCTAAACCTCAAGAACCATAAATACTTCATATTCACTAGTGGAGTAGTTCATTATCAATATTTATAAATGACGAGCCAACAATTTGATGTGATAATTATCGGCGGTGGTTTGTCCGGTTTGACCAGTGCCATTGATTTGGCACAAAACCATTTCTGCGTGCTCCTCATTGAAAAAAACAGCTTTCCCAAACACAAGGTCTGTGGTGAATATGTCTCAAACGAAGTTTTACCTTATTTGAATTACTTGGGATTTGATCCTTTTGAATTTGGAGCAAAGCGAATCTCCAATTTTGAACTTACTACACACAACAACAAAACCATTAGGGCCAAATTACCGCTGGGCGGATTCGGGATTAGCCGCTACGAAATGGACTTTCAACTCTATAAGTTGGCATTAAGCAATGGTGTTTCAATAATTAAGGATACTGTTGTTGATGTATCATTTAAGCAAGATGTTTTTCACGTTCAAACCAAATCAGGTCAAAGCTTTACTTCAAAAATCACTATGGGTGCCTTTGGGAAACGATCTAATTTGGACACTACGTTGCAGCGTTCGTTTATCACCAAAAAGTCTCCTTACCTAGGTGTAAAAGTACATATGTCAGGTGATTTTCCTCAAAACAAGGTCGCTCTTCACAATTTTAAAGGGGGATATTGCGGTGCGTCCAAGGTTGAGAACAACCACATTAATTTATGTTACATCACCAATTATAATGCATTTAAACGCTATAAGGACATTGATGCCTTTCAAAATGAGGTGCTTTTCAAAAATTCTGCTTTAAGGGAGTTGTTTAAAAAATCCAATGCTGAGTTTGATAAACCACTGACCATCAGTCAAATTTCGTTTGCGACCAAAAATCCAGTTGAAAACCATATGATCATGAGCGGTGATTCGGCAGGAATGATTCATCCCTTATGCGGAAACGGAATGGCTATGGCCATAAGAAGTGCCCAATTAGCATCAGGACTTATTATTGACTATCTTCAAAACAAAATACATACACGAGCGGAATTGGAGCGAAAGTATGCCAAAGCTTGGAACAAAACCTTCAGCCTTAGATTAAAGGTAGGCCATGGCATTGCCTATTTATTCCGGCAAGATTGGTTGGCACCAAAATTACTGGTAGTTTTAAGGAAGATTCCTTTTTTAATTCCATTAATCATTAGAATGACCCACGGTAAACCCATGAAAATTTAATGAGTTTATTTGTAAACACCACATATAGAAGTAATGCTATGGAACTAATGGATGATTTTTCCATGAAGGGCGAATTACTTAGGGACGCCTTGGATAAACTAGGTAAAATAAACAAGTGGCTTGGTGGAAATCACGTGACCTTGGATGGCCTGCGCCAATTGCTAAAAAATCAACCCAAGGATAAAGCGTATACCATTGTGGATTTAGGTTGTGGCCATGGAGATATCTTAAGGTTGATTGCGGATTTTGGAAGAAAAAAAAACTATTCCTTTAACCTTATCGGCATCGATGCGAACCAAGATGCTATTGACTATGCCGTAGAGCTATCCGAAAATTATGATGAATTGACATTTAAAAGGCTGGATGTCTTTTCCCAAGAATTTCAAAATCTAGAATACGATATTGTACTTTCAACTTTGTTTTTACATCATTTGAATCAAGATGAAATTCATACTCTTTTAACGACCATAGTTTCAAAAGCAAAGCTGGGCATGGTCATTAATGATTTACACCGTAGCAGGATGGCTTATGGATTGTTTAGATTGTTGGGACTGGTCATTTCCAATCATATGATAGTTCAAGATGGATTGACCTCTATATTAAGGGCATTTAAGCGAAAAGAATTGGACGGCGTTTCCAAACAACTCAACCTTAAATCACAAATTAATTGGAAATGGGCATTCCGCTACCAATGGCTAATAAGGATTTGATTTAGAAAAAAATGTCACGCTGAGCTTGTCGAAGCGTCTCGAAATAGGAAATAAAAAAGATTCCTGCCTACGCAGGAAATTAATATGGCAGTACGGATAACATCAGTTGCAAAGCAACTTCCAAAATATACCAGAGAGACCAAAGACATTTTACCCTACGTAGCGCTTTGGCTCGATGGGCAAGAAGAACGTTTTAAGCGTAAAGTCCTCAAGATTTTCGAGAATGCGGCTGTTGACAAACGCTATTCCATAATGAGCCCCGAAGAGGTGTTTTTAAAAACCTCTTTCGAAGAAAAAAATGACATCTACGCCAAAGAATCCATAAAACTGGCAGAAAAAAGCTTGTTGAAAGCTTTGGATAAAGCCAATTTGGAACCAACGGATTTGGACTACATCATCACGGTGAGTTGTACCGGTATCATGATACCTTCTTTGGATGCTTATTTGATCAACAGTCTAAAGTTAAAACGGGATATTGTTCGGTTGCCAGTAACCGAGATGGGATGTGCAGCAGGAGTTTCGGGAATATTATATGCAAAGAATTTTTTAAAGGCAAACCCTAATAAACGCGCAGTTGTTATCGCTGTAGAATCACCGACAGCAACGTTTCAGCTCGATGATTACTCGATGGTCAATATAGTGAGTGCTGCGATTTTCGGGGATGGTTGCGCCAGTGTCATCCTATCATCTTACGAAGATGAAACTGGTCCGGAAATTAAGGACGAAGCCATGTATCATTTCTATGATGCAGAGCATATGATGGGATTTAAATTAAGGAATACGGGACTGCAAATGGTTTTGGACCAATCCGTTCCGCAGACCATTGCTGATCACTTTCCTGATATTATCCATCCTTTTTTAGAAAAAAATGGTCTCACCATTGAAGATGTTGATCATTTAGTGTTTCATCCAGGAGGCAAGAAAATTGTCCAAACGGTTGAGGATCTATTTGGTGCTCTTGGTAAAAATATAAACGATACAAAAGAGGTCTTGAGGCTATACGGCAATATGAGCAGTGCCACAGTACTTTATGTTTTAGAACGATTTATGGACCGGAAATTACCAAAAGGGGATAAAGGCATTATGCTCAGTTTTGGTCCTGGTTTTTCTGCTCAGAGAATATTATTGGAGTGGTAATATGAAAGAATTTGAAGATAAAAATTATTGGGCCTTGGTACTTGGTGGCAGCAGTGGTCTAGGTTTGGCAACAGCAAAAAAATTGGCCAAACATGGCATGAACATTTGTATTGTACATCGCAATCCTAGAATGCAAGAAGAAGCTATATCCAAGGAATTTAAAACGATAGCGCAAGAAGGTGTACAATTCAAGGCTTTTAACAGCGATGCATTCAAACATCAGAAAAGAGAGGCCATAATACAAGAGTTAAAATTAATTTTAGGGACTCATCAAAAAATACGAACATTGGTACACAGCGTTGCGAAAGGCAATCTCAAACCTATGGTTTCAGACGGAAAAACTGAACTAAAGCACGATGATTTCATATTGACCATACAGGCCATGGGGATTAGTTTGTACGACTGGACCAAATCAATTTTTGAAGCAAAACTGTTTGCAGAAGATGCACGAATACTAAGTTTTACCAGCGAAGGCAATTCCAAAGCATGGCAGAGTTATGCCGCCGTTTCGGCAGCCAAGGTAACGCTAGAGGCCATTAGCAGAAACATGGCATTGGAATTTGCACCATATGGAATCAAGGCCAATTGCATTCAAGCTGGGGTAACGGATACCGCATCATTGCGCATGATTCCCGGTAGCGAACAAATTATAAAACACACATTAAAACGAAATCCAAATAAACGATTGACCACTCCAGAGGACGTGGCCAACGTGGTTTATTTGTTAACAAAGGACGAAGCCTCATGGATAACGGGAACTGTGATTCCGGTGGATGGGGGAGAACATTTGGTTTAAAATGAAGGCATCGGAAATCATAGCGCTATTACCTTATCAAAGACCATTTTTGTTCGTTGATGATATTGATTCAGTTACTGAAAACAAGATTATAGGGCACTATACATTTAAAAGCGATGAGTTTTTCTATCAAGGCCATTTTAAGGATAACCCGGTTACTCCAGGAGTCATACTTACGGAATGTATGGCACAAATAGGCTTGGTCTGTTTAGGGGTTTATCTGGTGAAAGACGAATTAACGAAGTCCCAAAAACCACAAATAGCTTTGACCTCCCATCAAATGGATTTTTACTTGCCGGTTTTGCCCAGCCAAAAAGTCATTGTGCATTCCGAAAAGGAGGTATTTCGATTTAATAAATTGAAATGTAAGGTAAAAATGCTCAACGAAAAGGAACAGCTTGTGGCAAGAGGGACGATTTCGGGAATGTTGAAAATTTAGCGCAGCGGGTAATTTCCAAGCAACCGAATTAATAGAAAATTCCTACATTTATAAAATGTTCAAAAAAACATTTTTAAACAAAGTATTTAACCTAAAAAAAATCAGTGCGCTTGCTACTTTTTAGTATTGATACATCACGAATTCGGCTAGCGATATTCTTGATTTCAACTTCATTTTTTTGCTTAAAGTGCTATGGACAAGTAAGTCCAGCAGAAAAAAAGGCCACCAAAGCTTTTCAAGAATATTTCGACTTACAAAGAGAAACCCTCTTTTTACACTTGAATAAGAGCACATATGTAACGGGAGAGGAAATTTGGTTCAAAGCCTATATATACAATAAGCGGGAAAAGCTTCCATTCGAAGAAACTACCAATCTATATGTTGGACTCTATGATAGTATTGGCAGGCAGTTGACAAAGAAAATCTTCAGAGCGTCAAAAGGGTATGCCGATGGACACATTGAGTTAGATTCTACGTTGAATTCAGGAAATTATTACATAAAGGCAAGTACCAATTGGATGCGAAACTTTAAGGATGACGGTGCCTATGTCCAGAACATAAAAATATATCAACAGGGAGAATCCATTTCCCCTCGGATTTCTGGAAAAAGTGATTACGATCTACAGTTTTTGCCAGAGGGGGGCAGGCTGATTTCGGGCATTAAAAACAATATTGGTGTCAAATGCGTAGACATTGATGGTTACGGAGCAAAATTCATTAAGGGCATTGTCAAAGACTCAGAGAATAAGTTGGTGAACATAATCGAACCTACTGCTTCAGGTATGACCAGTTTTGTTTTGGAACCGAAAAATGGTTTAACGTATTCTGCGGAAATAACTTTTGAAAACGGAAGCGTAAAAACCTTCCCTTTACCTTTAAGCACAGATGAAGGCTACAATGTTAATTTGGTTGATAGGGACTCAACCAACCTCCAATTGACCTTTGGACGGGGCAGTACAACCAAACTTGAAAAAGCTCAAGAGGATTTAATCCTATGGGTATCAAAGGACGGACTTGTAAAAAAGCTCGATATCCAATTTGCCAAAGGTGAAGATTACAGTCTGGTAACAATTGATAAGGAAAGCCTATTCAAAGGAATGAACGTATTGACGTTGCTCGATCAGCATGGGAGACCTATACTCGAACGACTTTACTTCAACCACAAAACCGTAAGTTCAGGAACCATTGAAATCAGTGATGCTGAAATTCTAAAGGATTCGATAGCAATCACCTTGAAAGGTAAATTTGATAAAAGCAAGCATATACAACTCAGTATATCGGTACTTCCCAAAGCAACCATGGCCTACGATCATGATCAAAACATACTTAGTACATTTCTCCTTAGTCCGTATCTCAAAGGTCACATAGAAAATCCTTCCTATTACTTTAAGGAAGTGACTAAAAGTAAAATAAAGGAACTTGATGTATTGCTACTGACCCAAGGATGGAGCAAATATGATTGGGAGGAATTGTATGGTGGGCCGATTCAAATTGAATTTCCGTTTGAGAGGGGTATCGAACTTTTCGGAAAAATACAGTCCGAGATAAAAAGTGGGGATAAGCTTATGGTGTATCCATTTGAAGATTTTCAAGGGTCAGCGATTGCTCTTCATGCCGATTCAACTGAATTTAGCATCAAAGGACTATTCCCGACAAAGGGGCAGGCTATTAGGCTTTCAATATTGGACGATAGGGGCAGTATAAAAAAACCAAAGATGTATCTCTCCGCTAGAAGCAATATGGTTACGGACAGGCTGGCGAATATACCGGGCGAAGTAAGACCTAACAATTGGGCGGATAACAATGTAGGGACATCACAACCCATCAATTTATTTCAGGATGATGAACCAGTTGAACTGGACGAAGTAACCGTTTCTGCCGAAAAAAATAAAAGAAGGTTTACCACGCCCTTTGTGTTCGAAAATAAGCTTACAAAAGTTACCGATAAAACCGCAAAAATGTATCCCGGTGTGCTGGATTTGCTGCGGAATAATGGTTTTTCAGTTATTATAAGTTACGAACCTAAGTTCGATAGGGTACAGATAAAATCACTCCGAAACAGAAAATATCCAGTAATTTATATAGATGACGTGCGGCTTATGGATTTGGACAGATTACTGTATGATTACCCCTTGTCACGTTTGGACAGCTATTATATCAGTAGATCAGGCGATGGGGAAAGTGGTGCTGCAGGAGGTGTAATCAGAATATACACAAAGGAAAGTGATCAGCTGGAGGACACTAGCGCTGCCAAAACCCCCAAGGATAGAATACTTGTTTACAATACTCCACTGGGGTTTGAGTCTGTAAAAAGCTATTATTCCCCAAAATATGGGACCTCTGGAAATACATTCCAGAATTTTGGAGTGGTCCATTGGGTTTCGAGCATGTCTTTGAGGGGCAACGAATCCAAGACATTTAAAGTTCCAAAAACCGATGCCCAAGGGATAACACTGTTCATCGAAGGCATGGGGAAAAACGGGACATTGATTTCCACGACCCTGACCATACCTTAAAAACCAATCGAGGAAACATTTTTTATTGATTTGGATTTTGGTAAATAGTATCAATTTCGAAATCAAGACATTTTTAAATCGTAGCTTGAGGCCTAAATTATAGGCAATTGCTCGACTAAAAGTTCCACTGAGCTTGTCTAATCCGAATCAATTTTCAAAAATGAAGAACAGGGTAGTCATCACAGGAATGGGAGTAGTTGCACCAAACGGTGTGGGCATTGCACAATTCACGGAAGCTTTGAAAAATGGGGCTTCTGGTATCTCGTTCCATCCGCAATTAAAGGAACTCAACTTTTCTTGCCAAATAGGTGGTACGCCAACCATAACGGATGAATTGCAATCCAACTATTTTACGCAATTGCAATTAAGAGGCTTTAATAGTTCCGGTATATTATATGGTTGTATTGCTGGTATTGATGCGTGGAAAGATGCCGGATTTGATATGAATCCAGAGAGCCAGCTGGATTACGACTCAGGGCTTATTTTTGGAACGGGAACATCAGGGGTCGAAAAATTTAGGGAAGCCATTTACAAGCTCGATGACGGAGATGTAAGGCGGTTGGGCAGCACGGTTGTTTTACAGACCATGTCCAGTGGCATAAGTGCCTATTTAAGCGGTATGCTTGGGCTAGGCAATCAGGTCACTACAAATTCATCGGCCTGCACAACAGGCACTGAAGCCGTTTTAATGGGATACGACCGTATTGCCCACGGAAAGGCAAAACGTATGCTCGTAGGTAGTTGTAGCGATCACGGGCCCTACGTTTGGGGAGGCTTTGACGCCATGCGCGTTATGACCTACAAACACAACGACGAACCAGAAAAAGGCTCTAGGCCCATGAGTGCCAGGGCATCCGGTTTTGTGCCCGGAAGTGGTGCGGGAGCCATGGTTTTGGAATCTTTGGAATCTGCAACGAAACGTGGGGCAACGATTTATGCTGAGGTTCTGGGCGGTGAAATCAATTCCGGCGGCCAACGTCAGGGAGGTACCTTAACTGCACCAAATCCGGAAGCTGTACAACGATGCATAACGAATGCCCTAAAGAATTCATCGATGAGCCCCGATGAAATAGATGCCATCAATGGGCACCTTACGGCCACCTCCAAAGATACTTTGGAAATTGAAAACTGGACCAAGGCATTGGGAAGAAGTGGTGAAGATTTTCCTTTCATCAATTCAACCAAATCATTGATAGGACATTGTTTGGCCGCTGCGGGATCAATTGAATGTATTGCAAGTGTCATTCAAATTAATGAACAATTTATAGCACCAAGCATCAATTGCGAAGATTTTCATGACGACATCAAGGAATTGATATCCATTTCCAAAGTCCCGACCCAATCCCTAAATTACAATGTTGATGTAGTAGCGAAAGCAAGTTTTGGTTTTGGAGATGTAAATGCCTGTGTTTTATTTAAGCGATTTATACCGTAACTTACATTTTAAAAAAAATGAAGAAAGAACAATTGATCGCCAAATTAAAACCTATAATTGAACCTTATGTTCAAGATGAGGAAGCTTTCAAAAATTTATCCGAAGACACAGATTTTGTGAAGGATCTACAAATAAACTCTGCAAATCTTGTGGACATTATTTTAGATATTGAGGACGAATTTGATATCCGATTGGAGAATGAGGATATGGAGCAAATGCTGGATGTGAAATCCGCCATGAACATCGTCACTTCCAAATTTAAAAATTAATGGTCGGTAATGACATTGTTGATCTTGCCGAAGCGAGACATGCTTCAAATTGGCAACGGCCACGGTTCTTAAACAAACTTTTTTCGGAATCGGAACAAGGGTGTATCCAAGATGCCGCAAATCCATTTCGGATGGTCTGGCGATTATGGAGCATAAAGGAGGCATCTTACAAACTATACACACAACTAAACCCTGCTCGTTTTTATAATCCCAAGGCATTTGAATGTGCTATTGAAAATTCTTCAGCAATTGTAAAATTCAGCGATTTCCGGTGTTTTGTAGAAACCAGGGAGACCTCAAATTATATCATCTCCGAAGCAAGACTGCATACACAAAAATGGAGTTCCAAAGTGGTAAGATTTAAGAACATAGATCAACAAGACCAAAGTGAAGAACTAAAACGAAGGCTGCTTCATTTTGTTTCTGGATCATATCAGTTAAAAAAGAATGAAATGGGTGTTCCCATTTTGACCAATGGAAAAGACCGGCTCAATGTCAGTTTGACCCATCATGGAAGCTATGGTGCCTTTGTAATAGGATAATGTAAGTTATCAGTCCTATGGCCAAACCAGATTTCATATTCCAATCGATAAGTGCAAAATCAAAAACATTTCACTCCACTTTTGTTTGTAAGTCAAAAGACTAAAAAACGCTAACTATATCATAATCTAAATATACATTCTTTTACATATCCAGTTTTTGATTCATTGTTAAAAATGAAAGTAAATCATTACTTTTGCTGCACTAAACAAACAATGATTATCCGAGCCTTTTCAACCCCCGTTCTCATAGCTTTTGCTATGTTCTTTTGCGCATTTTCGTATGCCCAAAAGAAAAATGCCGATTACAAAATCCATCTGTTCAAAACCAGTGAAACCTTTACCATAGATGGTAAGGGAGACGAGGCAACATGGCAAAAAGCAGAAGCTGCCAATGACTTTTTTATGGTATTGCCCATGGACGACCGCAAGGCCACCCAGCCCTCCGAGGTGAAAATGGCCTATGATGACAAACGGCTTTACCTTTTGGCCACCTTTTTTAAAACGCCCGGAAACACCTATGTCGTGGAATCGCTACGAAGGGATTTCTCCTTTGGAGGGAACGATAATTTTCTTTTGTTCATGGACCCGTTCAATAACCAGACCACGGGTTTTAGCTTTGGGGCCAATGCGTATGGCGCGCAGTGGGATGGCACCATGTCCAATGGGGGCAGCATAGACCTTAATTGGGACAGTAAATGGGTTTCGGAGGTTCAGAACCATGAAGACAAATGGGTCGTGGAAATGGCGATTCCCTTTAAATCCATCCGATACGAAAAAGATGTGACCGAGTGGGGCGTCAATTTTTCGAGATTGGACCTGAGCACGAACGAAAAATCGAGCTGGACCCCTATTCCAAGACAGTTTCCTACGGCATCCTTGGCTTACACGGGAACAATGGTTTGGGACAATCCTCCACCCAAACAGGGGCTCAACTACTCTCTTATTCCCTATGTGTTGGGTACGGTGGGCAATTCGAGTATTGATGATATTACCTATGATAATGAATTTAAGGTGGGAGGTGATGTAAAATTGGGACTTACCTCATCTTTGAATTTAGATTTGACCTTAAATCCCGATTTTTCACAGGTTGAAGCAGACAGACAAGTGGCCAACTTAACCCGGTTTGAGCTCTTTTTTCCTGAAAGACGACAGTTTTTCCTTGAAAATGCCGACCTCTTTGCCAGTTTTGGATACGATGAGATACGTCCGTTCTTTTCACGACGAATTGGTTTGGGCGTACCCATTATTGCAGGTGCCCGTGTGAGCGGTAACCTGAATCGCAACCTTCGTTTGGGGGTGATGGATATGCAGACCGAAAAAGTGGACGAAACTGGCTTGCCCAGTCAAAACTTTGCAGTGCTCTCGTTACAACAAAAGGTGTTCTCGCGTTCCAATATTGGGTTAATGTTCGTGAACAAGGAATCGTTGGACTATAATGCCTTGGCCGATAGCCTTAAAACGGAATACACCAAATTCAACCGAAACCTTGGGTTAGAATACAATTTAGCCTCCGCAGACAACAAGTATAATGGTAAGGTGTTTATGCTCAAATCCTTTGGTCCCGATTCATCATACAACGGCTTTGCACAAGGAGCCCATTTGGAATATAGGAGCAGAAGATGGAATTGGCGGGCACAACAGGAATATATCTCAGAAAACTTCACCTCCGAAGTGGGTTTTGTACCACGTAACAACTATATTAAGTTAGAAGGTTCCATAGGACATCTGTTTCTTCCCGCAAGTGAAAAGGTGGTGAGTCATGGCCCAAAATATAGAGGTTTTTACTACTTTGACCCAAGCATGAACTCCACGGATTATGTATCTATTTTGGGCTACGAGCTAAACTTTATAAATCGAAGTTCTTTAGGAGTTGATGTATTTAACGAATATGTACAACTTTTAGCCCCTTTTGACCCTACCAATACGGGCAAGGAAGAATTGGCTGCCGGTACACGACACCATTGGAACGGGGTTTATTTGCAATACAATTCCCGTCCTAAAAGTCTGTTTACGTATAATATGACAACCCGTTTGGGACGCTACTTTTCTGGAGGCTACCGAACCAATATAAATGCACAATTGGGCTATCGTTTTCAACCCTACGTGAGTTTGGGTGCCAACCTTAGCTACAACAATTTGGATTTGCCCGACCCATGGTACACTACCGATTTTTGGTTGGTGGGCACCGAGGCGGACATTACCTTTACCAATAAACTGTTTTGGAACACCTTGTTTCAGTACAACGAACAGAGCAACAATTTTGGTATCAACTCCAGGTTGCAATGGCGCTACGCCCCTGCCTCCGACCTGTTTCTGGTTTTTAATAACAATGAACAATTATCACCACTCGAGGGCAATTTATGGTCCTTGACGTTGAAGTTTACTTATTGGTTTAATCGGTAACTATTAGAAAAACATCTTCAAGTTTGAGCTCGTCAATTACGTTATATTTTTTTATCTGGACTCCAGTGGCTCCATTTATTGGTCGGTATAATTCGTTTAAAACGAGTCATAATCTTTAAACTTTAGTTCCATTAAGTCCTTTAATTTCTTTAGGTGTTCCATAGCCAACAAGGATAGGAGTAGAAAATAACTCAGTAAATTTGGGTTATTACAATTTACTCTAAAAAGCATAAAAGAACTTTGGCTACGTAGGGTTATAAAAACTAAAATCTACTATTTTAGTTGAACAACCGTTGGGAAAAATGCCTGCGGCCGCTCGGCCAGTACCGCAAGCG
>NZ_QXFH01000063.1 GCF_003581615.1 Flagellimonas lutimaris | reverse complement strand
ATTGACAGGGTTCCTGCCGCAATGCCGCTTCCCGTGTTGTACTCGTTGTTCGGGTCGGTGTCCAAATCTGCTGCTTCAGAAGTAGCGATTGCAACATCTAAATACTGAAGGTTTACCGCATCCAAAGGATTGGTGGGGTCGGCTACATTAACTAGATTTTGGTTGCCTAAATCAACATTGGCTCCCGCAGCCCCGAACCCGCTTAACGGGATGTTTATCTTGTCAAGTTTGTCATTAGTGACATTTCCATCTGAGATTTTTAGCGTTGTCACCGCATCATCTGCTAATTCAGGGGTGTCAATACCAAAAGGTGCAACATCAAGCGTAAAAGGTACGGCCTCGGTTCCATCGCCATCTAAAAGTAACGTAGTATCTGTGGGTCCTACCACTTCATTCCCTACAATACTATCTTTTTCAGTAATCCCCAATACAGATTCGTTCACCAAGGTCCATTGGCTTCCGTTCCATTGGAAAATGTCTCCAGGTTGACCACCTGTAGCATCGGCTAATTTGCCAATGGTCACCGATTTGGGAGCCAAAAGCCCAGTGGTAATCGATGTAGGTTGGATTTTTGAATCGGCATTTATAGACTGGGTTACAATATTTGCCCCAGTAATCTGTCCAACTTCATAATTGTAATTGATGCTGCCATCCGGATTGTTGGTTTGGGTAATAACAACGGTGCTATCCCTTGCTTGTGGGTTGAGTAGACTCAAATAATCTGCTCTAGTGGTTACCGTAAAGGAATTGTCCAGTTCTTCACAAATGTTGATCCATGCTGTACCATTATAATAGTGCAAACACTCCTGATCCGTGTTGTAGACCATGGCGCCGGGCAATGGGTTGATTACGCTCATTTGGGCGTCGGTGACCCTGGTAATTACCAATACACGGGTAGTGCTTTCCAGTTCAAGTACAGAGGCGGGGTCCAGGTTCTGTGGGTTATTACCAATCTTTACCTGTCCGCTCAAGGTGTTGATCATAAGTAGGCCAATGATCGTGTAGACAATTGAAGTTTTCACAGTGTTTGTTATTTGAGGATTTCCAAACGTAAAAAACAAAACTAACCTTATGTTTTAATTTTTTTAATAAATACCGCTAAAACACGTAATTCAAGGGTGAATGGAATTCCCTTTGGTATATTTGTAGGATTAGAATTAACAAAAGTTTAGAACGGCTTAATTTTTTTTATGAGCTCCAAGGGTTTTCTTTAACTTGTGCTAAATACATTGAAATGAAAAATACTTTTTTGATATTGTTCTCTTTACTTGTGTCGGGTTGGTCCTTGGCACAGGATTCACGCCAAATGCTCAGGGGCAAGGTGCTGTATAGGAGTTCAAATGTTCCTAATGAGAATGTTATCAATTCCACTAGTGGACATGCTACGATTACCAACGATAATGGAGAGTTTGTGATAGCCGTTCAGGATGGAGATCAATTGGTATTTACCGCTGTAAATTACCAATTGGAGGTGGTTACCATTACTCCTGAAATATTGGCGAACAATCGCTTAGTGGTGGAAGTGACCGAAAAGGTGCGGGAATTGGACGAGGTAGTAGTGACCCCGGAGAATCAGGAACGTTTTCTTCAGGTGAAGAACGAAGATTTTAAGCAGTTCGACTACGAGATCGATCGAGGGACCGAAGTGGAGAACGTAGCAAGTTCCAGAATTACGCGGGGCATGAAGGATGGAATCAACTTTGTGAACATCTTCAAGGCCTTGTTCAAATCGCAAGAAGTCAACGGTCAGCAAAGAGCACCGCTAAAAGTTAGCGAAGTGCTTCGACATGTTTACGACGATGAGTTTTTTGTGGTAGACCTTAAATTACCGCAAGACAAAATAGACGCTTTTTTATTGTATTGCGACGACAAGATACCTTCACAGACCTTGCTTAGAAAAGAGAACGAATTTCAATTGATCGATTTTCTGGTTACCCAAAGCAAAGAATATTTGGCAACCTTGAATGAGGAATGAAAAAATGCTTTCTCGCATTCGTCATTTTTTTTATCGTCCAAGGGCTTTTTGCTCAAGAGGGTGATACTAAATTGCTTCAGGGAAGGGTTACCAGTGTGGACAAGGATGTGATTGGTGTAGTAGTGCAGAACATCACTACAAAAGATGCCGTTATCACCGATTTTGAAGGTAACTTCTCTATTCGAGTTCGGTTAAATGATACCTTGGTGTTCTCCGCAGTACATTTTTTAAGGAAATCCATACCAGTTACCGAAGGATTGTTTCAATCCAATTTTGTTGAAGTGCCCATGCAGGAATTTGTGAACCAGCTTAGGGAAGTGGTGGTGACTCCATACAATTTAACAGGTGACCTAACCAAGGATATTGATCGGGTCGTTTTGGAAAAAGATGTTAGCGCTGAAGCCTTGAACCTGCCCAATGCCCATCAACGCGTACCTACACAAAGCGAGCGAAGGTTAAAACAAGCTACCTATGGAAAGTTTAATTTGGGAATGATATTAACCCCTCCTTTAGATCCTATTATCAATGCGATTACCGGTCGCACCAAAATGCTAAAAAATAGGGTAAAAGTTGACAAGAGCTACGCACAGACACAACGCGTTCAGGGATATTATGCTGATTCACTTTTTGTAACCACCTTGAAAATTCCCATGGACAAAATTGATGATTTCATGTATTTCTGTGAGGTGGACGAAGCTTTTCAGGCTGCAGTGGAATCGCAAGATAGATTAAGGATATGGGACGTAATGATTAACAAAAGTAGAGCCTACCGCAAAAGCAACGACTTGGATTGATTTTTTTAGATATCTGATGTCCGAAAAAATAGTTTGGCAGGTAAATTGCAGAACGAATCATAAAACTGTAACATTGTTGCACAATTAAAGTCTAATAACACATGATGAAACTGAAAAAAGCAAAAATCTTGGTTTTGCCTTTGGCAATGCTTCTATTTTTGTCTTTCTCGTCCGCACATAAATTCTACGTAAGCGTCACCAATATCGAATATGCAGAAGAGAACAACGCTTTCCAGGTTACCAGTCGAATTTTTATAGATGACCTCGATAAACTTCTTCAAGAACGTTATGGCATCGAGGCCAAACTGGCCACTCCCAAAGAATCCAAAATAGCCGATGAGTATATCGAAAAATATTTTAGGTCAAAATTCGTGGTCGAATTGGACGGGAATGTTGTACCATATAACTTCCTTGGAAAAAGGTATGATGCCGATGTGGTTATCTGCTACCTGGAAATTCCCAACGTAACATTATCCGAAGTAAAAACCATGTCAGTGCAGAATGAGGTGCTGACCGATTTGTTTGATGAGCAGCAAAATGTGGTCCATGTAAAGTGGAACGGGAACAAAAAAAGTTTTGTGTTGATCAGGGAGAACAATAAAGGAATGTTAAACTTATGACGTATTCTTAACATTTGGTTAAAATATGTTATTTTTCACCGTTATAAAATCAGATAGAAAATGAACAGATTCAAGTATTGCTTCGCTTCCCTATTGTTCCTTTTTGGAGCCGTGGTTATGGCGCAAGAAGAGGGAGACGTTAAAGAAGAACGGGATCCCGGTCACTACAACCAAAGTAAATTTAAACAATTGTATGAGGAATTTTCCTCTCCAAACACTTACAGGTCAGCTTCTGGTGCCCCCGGTCCAGATTATTATCAACAACAGGCGGATTATGTAATGGATATCTACCTAGATGATAAAAATGCCAAAATTAATGGTGAGGAAACCATTACTTACCATAACAATTCACCAGATGATTTAGAATTTCTTTGGGTGCAATTGGACCAAAATGTACGTGCAAAGGATTCCAAGTCACCACTACGTAATGGAAACGGTGTAAATATTGCTTATACAGCAGGTAACTTTGCCGAAACATACATTAACGAGCCGTTCGATGGTGGTTTCAATATTGAGTCGGTAAAAGATGATAGCGGAAAACCATTGTCTTATACCATCAACCAAACCATGATGCGTATTAACATTGCTGAACCACTTAAAAGTGGAGAGAAAATTTCTTTCTCGATAAAATGGTGGTATAACATACCAGACCATACCGTAAACAGAGCACGTTCGGGATATGAGTACTTTCCAAAAGATGGAAACCGTGCTTACGTAATTGCCCAGTTCTTCCCAAGAATGGCTGTTTACAGTGATGTGGAAGGATGGCAAAACCATCAGTTCTGGGGTAGTGGAGAGTTCGCATTGCCATTTGGTAACTACGATGTGAGCATTACCGTTCCTGCAGATCACGTTTTGGATGCTACAGGTGTACTTCAAAACAGAGACGATGTTTTCTCGAAAGATATGATGAAGCGTTACAAGCAGGCCAAAAAGTCGTACGACAAGCCTGTAGTTATTGTAACCCAAGAAGAAGCAGAAGCTGCTGAAAAAGGTTTCGCTACGGATACCAAAACTTGGAAGTTCAAAGCGACCAATGTTAGGGATTACGGATTTGCAACATCCAGAAAATTTATCTGGGACATGCAGGCCGTTAAAATAGGTAGTAAGGATGTTATGGCGGTATCGCTATATCCAAAAGAAGGTAACCCACTTTGGGAAGAGCAGTCTACCAAAGCCGTGGCACAAACCTTAAAAACATACTCTAAGCACACTTTTGATTACCCATACCATAAAGCTATTTCGGTACACGCAAAAAACCAAGGTATGGAATACCCTATGATTTGCTGGAACTATGGTCGTCCTAACGAAGACGGTACCTATTCCGACAGAACAAAATATGGTATGATCAGTGTGATTATCCACGAAGTAGGACACAACTTCTTCCCAATGATCGTTAATTCCGATGAGCGTCAGTGGGGATGGATGGATGAAGGTTTGGATACCTTTATGCAGTATTTGGCAGAGCAGGATTTTGGAAAAAACAATCCAGAAGTTATTGCTCCGAACGAAAAATACCCTTCAAGAAGAGGTGAGCCATCGAAAATTGTTCCTTATATGAGCGGAGATCAAAGTTTTATTTCGCCCATTATGTCCAATCCAGAAAATGTATACCAACTTGGCCCAAACGCCTACGGTAAACCTGCAACTGCCCTGAATATTTTAAGGGAAACCGTAATGGGTGAGGAATTGTTCGATCATGCCTTTAAAACCTATGCACAACGTTGGATGTTTAAACACCCAACCCCAGAGGATTTCTTCCGTACTATGGAAGATGCTTCTGCAGTGGATTTGGATTGGTACTGGAGAGGATGGTTCTATACAACCGATTATGTTGACATAGGTGTAAAAGGAGTTAAAAAATACTACGTGTCCAACAAGCCGACCAAGGAAATGGAAAAATACATGGCCGATAGAAACCTTACCGAGGCCGATCTTCCTCCATTGGTTTACTTGGCAGAAGAGGATAGCGAGGACTTTGCTCCAGAACTTAAAGGAAAATCTCCAACAGAGACTTCCCAAAACTTGAAGGAATTCATGATGGACAATATGACCGAGGCTGAAAGAGCTCAGGTTGAAGAGCCTAAGTATTTCTACGAAATCACTTTTGACAAACCAGGAGGCATTCCAATGCCATTGATTGTGGAATATACCTATGCCGATGGTACAACCGAAAGCGTTACCTATCCTCCAGAAATTTGGAGAAAGAATGATGCTGAAGTGAAAAGAGTAATGGCAACAGAAAAAGAATTGGTGGGAATCGTAGTAGATCCAAAATTGGAAACTGCCGATATCGACACTACCAATAACTCTTGGCCTAAGAAAGAAGAGAAGTCAGACTTTGATAAGTTCAAAGAAAATATCAAAGGAAAATAGTAAAAGAAAAAACTATGTTAAGAGCCTCGTGATTTCACGGGGCTTTTTTTATTTTGAACCTAAGTTCTGATTATATTTGTGGCATGCAATTTCTATTCATTAGCGGAGCTGAGATTTTTTTCATCCTATTTATAGTGGTGATGGTGTTTGGTGCGGACAAAATTCCTGGAATAGCCAAAGGGCTTGGTAAAGGAATGCGCCAATTAAAGGATGCCACGGACGATATTAAGCGTGAAATCCAAAATAGCACGGATATTGACACCGACTTCACCAAGGATATTCGTAAGGAAATCGATGATGTTAAGAAGAATGTAAACGAAGTTTCCGGCTCCATCAAAAGAGACCTCAACAAGTAAATTCCTATGTTGGAAAAAATGCTCAAATGGGATAGAGACACTTTTGTTTATCTCAATGGCTTGGGCATAGAGAAGTATGATTTTTTTTGGGCCACCGTGACCAATATTTCTACTTGGATTCCCCTCTTTATCCTATTTCTCGTCTTGTTTTACCTGAAATTTTCAAAAAAAGAGGCCTTCTATAAATTTTTGACGGTTCTTGGATTGGCCATTTTTATAACGGTCATTACCCATTTGACCAAAATTTCGGTAGCAAGGTTACGGCCAAACAATACAGAAGAAATCAATACCCTGATACGTATTCTAAAAACGCCAACGGATTATAGTTTTTTCTCTGGTCATGCATCCAGTTCGTTCTCCATTACCATGCTGGTGTTCCTTTTTTTGAGACAAAAAGTAAAATGGGCGATACTCTTTTTTATATGGCCCATATTGTTTGCCATGAGCCGAATTTATGTGGGGGTACATTTCCCGATTGACATTATTGTTGGAATGGTGGTAGGTTTATTGTCCGGATGGCTTTTCTATTGGTTGCACCAACGCTTTATCGCACCCTACTCAACGTCAGTCCATCCCTAATGGGCAGCAAAACCGTTTCTACCCGAGGGTCTTCTTTCAATTTTTGATTGTATTCCAAAAGGGCCTCTGTGGCCTTGTCCGATTTCTGTAAGGGCTCGACCACTTTTCCAGACCAAAGTACATTGTCCGATAGAATAACGCTGCCAGGTTTTGTTTTTTGTACCACCGCCTCAAAATAAGCATCGTAGTTGACCTTTTGAGCATCAATAAAAACAAGGTCAAAGGTCTGGTTCAAGCTTGGGACAATGTCCAGGGCATCTCCAATATGTTGTTTGATTTGAGAACAAAATCCACTTTTATCAAAATACTTTCGTTGCATTTGATGGAGCTCTTCGTTTACCTCAATCGTATGCAGTTCACCTTCTTTTTGGAGCCCCTCTGCCAAACATAAAGCAGAATAGCCTGTGTAGGTGCCTATCTCCAAAATATAGTTGGGGTTGATGATTTTGGACAACATACTCAATACCCGACCTTGAAAATGACCTGTGATCATTCGGGGTTGAATGACCTTCAAATGGGTTTCGCGGGTAAGTTCCCGTAACAATTCCGGTTCGTTTTCCGAACTGTTGGCAATGTAACTCTCCAAAATGGGTGATAGGAAATGCATGATTTATTTTTCGCAAAAATATAGAAAAGAACTACATTGGAATATCTGTTAAAGCAAAAGCATTCCATGACGTTACCAAAGGTAAATATACGAACAGCAACATTGGACGATCTTCCCGTGCTGCTAAATTTTGAACAAGAAATCATAAAAGCCGAACGTCCGTTCGATGTCACTATTAAAGAGGGACCTGTTAGTTATTACGATATCGGCGAAATGATTCAAGACTCTAAAGCTCATGTGGTTGTAGCGGAGTCGAAAGATAAAGTTGTGGCCTCGGGCTATGCCATTCCCAAAAAGGCAAGGCATTATTTAGATCATGAATTTTATGCCTACCTCGGTTTTATGTACACCGACGAAGATTTTCGCGGCATGGGAATCAACGCTTTAATTGTAGAAGAATTAAAAAACTGGTCCAATACCAATGGTTTAAAAGAAATTAGATTGACGGTATACAACGAAAATCTAGCAGCCATTAAAGCCTATGAAAAAGTAGGCTTTAAAAAACACATCATCGAAATGCGATTGGTGTAATTTTCTTTTCTTCAGATTACTTCCACAAATCGTATTTTTGAGGAAAACCAAAAAAGAATGACGTTCCAAAATACGCTTGCATTTGCCAAGGAGCTTGATGCTTCGGATGCCCTTGCACCCTATAGAAATGAGTTTCACTATCCCCAAGTAAATGACAAGGATGTTATCTATTTTACAGGAAACTCCCTAGGGCTTCAACCCAAACGGACCCAAAAATTTGTGGATGATGTAATGAATGACTGGCGGGAATTGGCCGTGGAAGGTCATTTTTACGCCGATAAACCTTGGTGGGATTACCATGAAAGGCTAGCCGAAGGTCTGGGCAAAGTGGTCGGTGCCAAACCCGAAGAGATATCGGTAATGAACACGCTAACGGTCAACCTTCATTTGTTGATGGTGTCTTTTTATCGACCTACAGAAAAGCGATTCAAAATCATTTGTGAGGAAAAAGCATTTCCATCCGACCAATATATGTTGCAAAGCCAGGTGCGTTTTCATGGATTGGACCCTAAAGATGTCATTGTTGAGGTGAAAAAGCGTGATGGCGAACATGCCTGGCGCACGGAAGACATCATCCAAAAAATTAATGAAGTAGGGGACGAGCTGGCCTTGGTGTTGATGGGCGGTGTGAATTATTACAATGGTCAGGTATTGGATATGGAAGCCATTACTAAAGCAGGAAAAGATGTAGGTGCCTTTGTGGGTTGGGATTTAGCCCACGGGGTTGGAAATATAAAATTGAACCTGCACGATTGGGGCGCTGATTTTGCTGCATGGTGCAGTTACAAATACATGAATAGTGGTCCTGGCAATGCATCGGGAATCTTTGTTCATGAACAGTATTTGGGAAGAGAAGATATTCCCCGTTTTGAAGGCTGGTGGGGCACCAAAAAGGAGACCCGCTTTTTAATGAAGCCCGAGTTCGACCCCATAGAAACCGCCGATGCTTGGCAGGTAAGCAATCCGCCCATACTTTCCATTGCGCCCTATTTGGCCTCTCTGGAAATATTTGATGAGGTTGGGATGGATGCCCTTATCGAAAAACAAAAGACCATTGTGGCCTATTTGGAGTTTGTGCTTCATGAAATTGATAAGGAAGTGGACAGCACTTTTGAAATCATTACCCCTGATGACAGAGGTTGCCAACTTTCCGTGTTTTTGCACGGGGAGGGCAAGGCTATTTTTGATTACTTAATGAAAAACGGTGTCATTACCGATTGGCGGGAGCCCAACGTTATACGATTGGCCCCGGCACCTTTGTATTGCTCTTATGAGGATATGTACCGCTTTGGACAAATCTTGAAAGCAGGAATACAAAACAAATAAGATTGCGTATTTCATGAACCCGACCAACCAAAACCATTTATGAAATCCCTAAAACTGATTCTGTCCAATCCAAGATATTTTGGAGCGGCATGGGTGTTTACCAGTATTAATATTTGGTTTGGTACCTGGGCCATTTATATCCCCACCGTTAAGGAAAAGCTGGGCATTGACAAAGCTGATTTGGGCATTGCCCTATTTTGTTTGTCCCTTGGGGTTTTTACCATCATTCCTATGTCATCCAAGCTAATCAACCGTATTGGGGTTGGAAGGGCATCGTGGATTGGGGTAGTTGTTGTTTCGGCAACGGCAATGCTTCCCTTAATGGCTCCGAATTATTATGTATTGATGGCGGCGCTCTACCTGTTTGGGGCAGGGAACGGTTTCATCGATATTGCCATAAACACCCTGGTCACCGAGATTGAAAAGGAAGACAAGCAAAACTTTATGTCCGCGGCCCACGGTTTTTTTAGTTTGGGCGGCATTTTGGTGGGGCTGGGAAGTTTCTTGATTCCAGTAATCGGTAATCCTGTTTTGCATATGGGTATTACAGTGGTGTTGGTATTTATCATCAATCTGTTTTTTAGAAAACATTACATCCATATCGTTGCCGCACCTGTGGAAAAGGAACCTTTCAGCCTAAAATTGTTCAAGCCCTTGTTGTTGTTGGGTATTATCGGCTTTGGTTCCTTTGGTAGTGAAGGAGCCATTATCGACTGGAGCGGACTCTACCTCAAAGAAATGACCATGGCTCCGGAATTGCTTATTGGAGCTGGCTTTTTGGCATTTTCCACCACCATGACGCTTGGCCGGTTTCTTGGTGATGGCATCAGTGCTCGAATTGGGCCCATAAAGTTGGTAGGACTAGGTGCCCTTATCGCAGCTTTGGGCTATTTTTTGGTATTGACACAACAAACCACATGGTCCATTATTGGGTTTGCCTTTAATGGGCTTGGTTTTTCGGTCATTGTGCCCGAACTGTTCCGTATCGGGGGCAATGTCAAGGGAGTGGATTCTTCGCAAGGAGTGGCCTTTATTGCAGGTTCAGGATACATCGGTTTTTTGTTAGGTCCCGTTATTCTTGGGTTTATAGCCGAAAGTGCTTCGCTCAACTATAGTTTTATCTTGCTATTGTGTATGGCCTTCTTGGTTTTTGGGATTACGTTTTTCTTGCGTAGGAGGGATAAATAAACTATCGTTTATTTGAACTTATGTTTTACTCAGTTCTTTTTGGTTTGAGGTTATTTATCCATTTCATTTTTCTTTGTTCAAGAAAACACTTCGGCTCTTCCATAAAAAATAGGATATCCAGAATGAAGCTAGTGCAAAAGGCAAAAATAAAATTGTTCCGGGTGAAATTGAATTCGAGAATAAATCCCTAATTATTACAACCGTGAGCGAGTACCAATATAGCGAATTGGCCAAAAGTGCAGCTAACCAACCAATTCCGGTTTTTTTCCAAAGTCCTATTGATCCAATTATCAGAAGAGGAACCGACCATAAAAAATCAGCGATTCCAAATCCATACGTTGTGGAAAGATTTATCTGATCCGCAATATTTTTTGTTGAGGTGATGGCGGGCAGTTTAATGAAGGCGGCAATCCAAAAGAGTAAATGAAATATGGCTGCGATACCATTAATAAATGCAATTACTTTAATCCACCTAGTTCGATTATTGGTTGATCTATTTTTCATTCCCTTGTAAATTTCTACTAACTAAGTTATGCTATAAGGTTATAAAATACATTGACATACATCCAAAATGGCATAAAATCGATGTGATAGATCATCCTTTATTTAAACTTCAACTGGATTTGTCTTAAATATTCAAGAATCGCAAAATAACATAAAATAAGGATGGACATAATAGGCATCCTATTCCTGTATAAAAAGTAGAGGTCAACGCCCCATAGGGAACCAACTCTTCATCTGTGGCCGCAAGTCCTGCCACTACACCACTGGTTGTTCCGACCAACCCGCCAAAAACAATGGCTGCATGTGGATTGTCCAATTTTATTTTCTGGGCAATCAAAGGTGTACCAATGGTTGCAAAAATGGTCTTTACCACCCCTGTTGCCACACTAATGGCAATTACATCTGAACTTGCCCCAATGGCTGTACCCGTTACCGGACCTACTATATAGGTGCAGGCCCCGGCCCCAATGGTGGTAAGACTCTCGATATTGGTATAGCCCATGCTCAACCCAATCAAAACCCCCATGGTAAATGATATAAAAACACCAATGAGCAAAGAGACAAGTCCGGCCAACCCTGCTTGCCTTATTTTTGAAAGATCGGCGCTCATGGCAGTTGCCACAACAGCAAAATCGCGAAGCATCGGTCCCCCTAGTAATGCCATCCCCGCAAAAAGAGGAATGTTTGATATACCTTTCTCGTCACCCAAAAAAGCAAGTGATAGCCCTATAATAATCGCTATGGCAACCCCAGGGATTTTTTTGTTGGTAATGTATTTTGAAACCCAGGAGGAAAACAGCATGATGATCCCTACACAAAGAAATGCAAATACTAACCCATTTTTTCCAATGATGGTATTGATGATTTCCATGTGTTATTTTTTCGGGGAGTCTATACTCTTTCCTCTCCCAATCTTGGAAAGCAAGGGAACCATTAACATGCATACTGCAGTGGCGCTAATCCCCAGAATAATGGCCAAAAATCCTCCGGAAAGTGCAGCCTTTACATTCAACGTGGAGGTCATTGCCACAATAATTGGGATGTACATCGAACTCCAAAACCAAATACCTTTTTCCGTTTCTAAAACCAACCACTTCTTTTTTCGGAGATAAATGCTGGAAGTCATCAACAGGAACATGGCAAAACCCACGCCGCCAATATCACTGTCAATATTGATGAGGTGGCCCAATAGGCGGCCCAGCAGTTTTCCCATTAGAAAACATGCGGCCAACAGTGCAACTCCGTAGATTTTCATTTGTTTTATTGATTAGTGGTAAATAGTTCCTTGATATTATTCTTGGTGACCTTGCCCATAACATTTCTGGGTAAATCGGACATAACCATATATTTTCTTGGTGTTTTATAGCCTGGTAATTTTTTGTGCAACCAAGATTTTAGCTCTTCAGTGTCAAAATTATCCGTCTCGGTGACAATAGCGGCTCCAATTATTTCTCCCCATTCCAAGTCTGGAATGCCAACGACACCACAGTCCTTTATTTTGGGATGTTTGCGGAGAACTTCTTCTATTTCCAATGCAGAGATTTTATACCCTCCGGATTTTATAATATCTACCGAATTTCTCCCAAGAATTTTAATGCTGTCACCATCCAAAACTGCAATGTCACCGGATTTAAACCATCCCTCTGGAGTAAACGCCTCTTGTGTTGCTTTGGGCTTGTTCCAGTATTCCTTAAAAACATTGGGTCCTTTAATCAGAATTTCTCCGGGTTCATTATTTTGGACAGGCTTGTGGTTCGCGTCGCCTAATCGAATTTCAACCCCGGGTAGGGGTTGTCCAATATGGCCTGGCTTTCGAATACCTTCATATGGGTTGCTGATGGCCATGCCCATTTCGGTCATCCCATATCTTTCCAGTAAAATATGACCACTGATTTCTTTCCATTGCTCTAAAACACTAATGGGAAGAGCAGCGGAGCCGGAGACCATAAGTCTAAACTTTTTAAGGTTGTTCGAAATTGATTCTTGCTCTGATGGTGTTAATTTCTTGAAGTGGGCAATCAATTTAAAATAAATAGTGGGTACGGCCATAAAAACATTTACCTCTCCTTTATTAAATACATCATAGACCTCTTCGGGATTGAATTTAGGAAGAAATTCACAACAGGCTCCGCTCCATAGTGCACAACTCAGCATATTGATAATACCATGCACATGGTGTAGCGGGAGTACATTGAGAACATGATCATCTTTATTCCATTTCCAAGAATCGACCAATGTGGTTATTTGAGCTTCGATGTTGTCGTGCGTGGTCACTACTCCCTTTGGCGCACCAGTTGTTCCACTGGTGTAGAGAATCAGGGCGCTACGGTGCGTCTGAACATCTGGTAATTGCCCTTCTTGGAATGTTATTTCAGATAGGGGTATAAAATTGATTTCACTGGTATTAAAAAGTGGGGCCAACAGCGGTCTAAATTCTTCTGAAAAAATAAGGGTCGACGCTTTCGTATCATTAAGAACATATTCAATGGAAGGCAAAGGGTGTTTTTCGCAGAGTGGTACGGCAATGCCACCGGCTCTCCATATTCCCCATTGGATTTTTGCGTATTCAAAACTAGCGGGTACAAGAAAGGCTATCCGTGCTCCATTCAAGTCTTTTTGCCCGTTTAGTAATGTAAGTGCAACGTTTTTTGATTCTTCTAAGAGTTTATCATAGGTATAACTCTGACCCTCACTCTTGATTGCCGTTCGTCCAGCAAAATCAGTGGCTCTTTCAATTAGTTCTATCATTGATTATTTGGTTGGTGAAATTCAACAATCGAACTCATCATACCGAAAGATGTTTCTAATTCGTCCTTCGGGAACCTAGAATAACATTGCTTTTAAGTAGTCTTATAAAGTTCGGATGTTTAGTTAACAAGATATGAATGTTTTACAAGCTTTCAAATAGAACTGTAGATCTTGCTTAACCGAGTTTTTCAATCGCATTTTTAAGCTTTTGCTGTATTTCTTGGGCAACGGAAGCCAACTTTTCATTTTTAACGGCAATCATCGAAGCTACGGGGTCTACAGCGGCTACTTCAATTTCACCATTTTCGTTTTCTAGAACAACTACATTACAGGGTAAAAAGAGGCCAATTTTTTCTTCATGGGTTAGTGCTTCATAGGCAGCAGGCGGATTGCATGCGCCCAAGATTCTATATTTTTTAAAATCAACTCCCAGTTTATTCTTTAAGGTTTGGGCGATATCTATTTCGGTAAGGATTCCAAATCCTTCATTTTTTAATTCAAGAGTTACTTTTTCAATAGCCTTCTCGAAATCTTTCTCGTTTAATATTGTACTAAAATAATAGCCCATAGGTCTTCTATTTTTGGAATTATATAAGTGCTGTATGTCACCTATAAGATACTTAACTTTTATAAGATATTAAATCGTTTAAGATTTATTTTGATTCTATTTTTGATTCGAGATTGAATAATATTATTCCACCTGTTCTTGGTAATTTTAGTCCAGAAGCAAGAAAATATCCTAATTCATATTACTCGTTCAGATATTTAAAATGTTCCTCCAGAAATTGGTCAACTTTTTCCAATTCAGTTTATATAATTGAAATTAATTTTCTGCGTCCGCTAACTTCTTGGTATCAACATATTGCTGAAAGGCAATAATTTTTCCTTCATCATTAAACGTCCATAGATGTGCTACTTGCGCATTGTAGCTCTTTCCTGTTGCATTTACTTTGGCATCATATCGCAGGGTGGCCAAGATCATGTTGTCATCCATACCATGGATTTTTACATCCTGTAATCCAAAGTATTCATGACTAGCACCAATACGCGCAAAAACGCCTTCTAAAATTGCATTTGGACCAATATAGGGATTGCCATCTGCAAGCGAATTACTTTCAGCTTCGTTCCATTCGATATCAGGGTGCATTAATCCTAGAACCGTTGGCATATCGCCAGTTGAAAAAGCCTTGTACAATGTGTCAATGATTTGAATGTTTTGTTTAGTTGTCATGATATTGGTTTTAGTTATTCTTAAATGTTCAAATATTTTGTATCAAAAAGCCCGTATTTAGAACGCATTAAAATGAAGTGGAATGGTATAGTGTTTGAAGCACAGCATCCCCCGTGGGTATGATGATTTCATATACCGTGTTAACCTTCGTTGTTTATTTTTCCTTTTCTAAAATGTAGTAGTTATAAATATTATTTTTACGAAACTCATTATTTTCTATGGTTATCTTATCGTTTCCGTCCATCCAAGTATTGTTGCCAATATAAACTTTCAAAGTATCAATTTGGTCGTTCCCCACAGCTTGCAGTGTTATGCCATTTTTTATCGATTTAACTTCTAATGATACATTCGCACCTCTCACGGCTCCAGTATAAGTTCCTTGAATATTTGTAAAATCGCTATCCAATTCTACCTGTTTGTATTCTTTTTTATCTAGTAGTTTCCAAGTAATTTCCTCCGCAAAGAAACTCCCACCTCTAGGTCCTGTTGTGTTTATCAAACATATGATGTATAAATCCTCTTCAGGAAAATATCGTGTATCAGAAAGGAAGCCATGGATTCCTCCTCCATGAGCTATTTCGTTATGTCCAAAATTTGAAAAATTGACAAGTCCTTTCGCATAACTAACAGAAGTCCCATCATTTAAATTGTCTGGACTAATCATTGTTTGATACATAGGTTCTGTCAATACTTTTCCTGTATGTAAAGCTCTCATCCAAATGAGTAAATCTTCAGTTGTGCTACAAAGTGAGCCTGCTGAATATGGCCAAGTGTGATTTAAGTACGGTTTTTGCTGAAGACCATTTGGGGAATAATTGTAGCCATAAACTTTATTCTTAACTACTTTACTATTGGAGCAATAGTTTGTACTATTCATTACCAAAGGCTCAAAGAATTCTTGCTTTAGAAATTCCTCATAACTTTGTTCGGTAACCTTTTCTATAATTAATCCAAGAAAAAAGTAAGCAGAGTTATTATAAATTAATGCTTCATTTGGTTCAAATAAAAAATCATTTCGCTCTACTAATCGTACCAGAGAATCTCTTGGGTGTTCCTGAATAGATAAATCCCAAAACTCTCCAATTTCAGTATAACTAGGAATTCCAGAAGTGTGATTCAGTAAATTATTGATGGTAATTTTTCTTCCTTTGGTATCAAATGGAATATAATCTGTAAAATCATCTTCTAAAGAGAGCTTTTTTGTTTCTACTAATTTTAAGATGGCAGCAGCCGTAAATTGTTTCGTTACAGAGCCAATTTCAAATTGTGCATTCTCAGGCATTGGCACGGTTAATTCTATACTAGCATAGCCATATGATTTTTTCAACAGTTTTTCCCCATTTTGAAAAACCAAGATTGCTCCTCCGGCAATTTGAGAACTATCAACACTTTCTTGAAATAGTGAGTCTGCGTATATTTCTAAAGAGGATTTATTGGAAACTGCCTTTTCGTTTTGGCAACTTGTTCCCAATAGCAATACGGATAAAGTCAATAATAATATTTGTTTCATATTCCATTGTTTTTGAAATGAAGGCTAACTTGTTTATAGAGATGTATTTTACATCGTTACACTCCCAGATTGGTGTAAAATCGATGTAAGGAATCATCCTTTAGCTATTTAATGGGAGAACTTGTAAACGTATTTTTAGCACAATGCTTTTAGTGTTCTATTCCTTACTTACCGAAAGTCCTGTAAAATAAAGACTCATACCACCTTCGGGGCGGTTGTGTTGTTTGGCCAGTTGTATACCTTCCACATCCACATAATCTTCCCAAGTGGACACCAAGTTCGGTTCTTTTTGGTTGGATTTGCGATACGCCCATTCTCTAACAATGAAATCATCTCTAAAATAGAAGTCATACGCATCTCCAGGAGTATAGCCGCCTTCATTGGCATATACAATAGTGAGTTTTTGCATTGGCTCTTCGCTTATAGGAGCGGTAGCCTCTGCCGTATGCTCGTAAGTGTAGTTGCTGGCGTCCCACATCAAATTAAAGGGTGCCATCAACCAATATCTATCATTGATAAAACCACTATTGGTTTTGAGGGCAATACTATCCATATCTGCGCGATCATAAGTTAAGGTGTCGGCACCAGAAATGGCAGTTACCATGTTCGTTTTTGGTTTCCAGTCCCATTTGCGCTCAAAATGCATGGAATCCCTGTCCACATTAAAGGTAAAGGTGATTTCCTTAACATCTTTCCAGTGGTTAAACCCGTGCGCTTCTGCGATACGTTCAGGAATTGTTTTTTCGGGCTTGGTGGTTTCAGCGGTTTCTTCGGATTTTTTTGGTTCCGTTTTACAAGCAGCAAAAAATAAAATAGCGAACAGTGCAACGAGGTATTTGGTCTTCATATCTGGTTTTTAACCAAATATACCATGAAAATCCGTTATTTTGCGCCCCATTTTGGAAAAGCCAAGCAAAATTAATTCAACGCCAGAGTGACTTTTTTAAAAAACCTGTTTCTAATACTTGTAAGTAACCCCGACAAAGCGTTTTTGGAAACGGAAGACTTATACGTACATCTTTCTGATGAGGAATTAGTGAAACAGATTGTTGCGAACAATGACCCTTTACTTTTTGGGAAGTTGTACGACCGCTATGCTAAAATGGTCTATAACAAATGTTACGGATTCGCAAAATCTGCGGATGAGGCGGAGGATTTAACACAGGATGTGTTCCTCCAGCTTTTTATCAAACTTCGAACCTTTAAAGGGAAATCGAAGTTTTCTACTTGGTTGTATTCTTTTACCTATAATTTTTGTGTGAACTATGTAAACCGGGACAAGCAACTAAAAATACGGGATCAATCCGTACAGGTTGAAACTTCCGAACATAAACTTACCGAGGAAGTGCCCGATGAGAGTTTATTTGAAATGAAGGCCGATAAACTGAAAAAATGCTTGGAAATCATTTCTGCGGAGGACAAGTCCATCTTGTTGTTGAAATATCAAGATGGAGCCAGCATTAAAGAGCTGGTCAGTTTAATGGATATTGGGGAGAGTGCGGTGAAAATGCGGCTTAAAAGAGCGAAAGAAAGACTATTGGAAATCTATAATACCCTGGAATAGATGGCAAAGAAACACAAAAACCCATTTAAAGAGTTGGAGGCTTCCTTGCACGAGGCCCCGCCCGAAATGAAGCAAAAAGTCATGAACGATATTGCTGCGGCAAAGTTGGTTATGGACATGGCTTCGTTGTTCTCAATCAATTTGGGAGGAGCTTTGCGTAAACTATTCAGAACCTTGGGGGAAAACTAATCAACGAACAGAACACTATAAATAAACAGCAACTATGGAGACTATTAATGAATGGAAAAATGTGACCCTTGATTCCCTATCCGGTATGGGTAAAGAGATAGCGTTGGCCTTTCCCAAGATTTTGGGAGCGATCGTGATTTTATTCTTAGGATGGATCGTCATCAGAATTATACTTTTCTTATTAAAGAAAATCCTTAAACTGGCCAAGATCGATGTACTGAACGATAAGGTAAATGGTATGGACGTAACAGGTAAAGGCGACCTCAAGATTGACCTTACCAAAATAATATTGGGCTTTGTTCGGTGGTTTATGATTTTGGTATTTTTAATTGTTGCCGCCGATATTCTGGATTGGCATATTATATCCAAAGAAATTGGTAACCTCTTGAATTATTTACCACGATTCTTCAGTGCTCTCGTGTTACTTATGTTAGGTTTCTATATTGGTAATTTTGTAAAAAATACCATTAAGCGACTTTTTGATTCCTTGGAATTTGGCGGTTCCAATATTGTGAGCAACCTATTCTTTTACGTGATTGTCATTTTTATGTCCATCACCGCATTGAATCAGGCAGGAGTCGACACTACAATCATTACAAATAATATTACATTGATCCTGGGATCGTTCCTTTTGGCATTCGCCTTGGGTGTTGGTTTGGGGTCGCGTGAGATTGTTGCCGACCTTCTCAGGTCTTTCTATACCCGAAAAACCTATGTGGTGGGCGATAAAATAGTTATCGACGGAGATGAAGGAACCATTAAGGTCATAGATAATAATAGTCTTACTTTGGAAACCCAAGAAGGTAAATTTGTGATTCCGATCAAGGATGTGGTGTCGCAAAAAGTGCAGATAAAATCATAATACTGCTATTGTGAAAAACAAGTGCGGAAACTTCCTTGGAATTTGATTATTTTTGAAGTCTTACAACACGTAAAAAATGAGTTCAAAAAAAGGAAAAGTTCAGGAATTGATCCAAGAAAAACTGTTAGAAGACCGCAAAGTATTTTTGTGGGGCCAAGTAGATGATGATTCTGCGAAGCACGTTATCGACAGGTTACTGTATTTGGATATGTTGAACAATAAAGAGATTCAATTGATTATCAATAGCCCAGGCGGGTATGTAACCTCTGGTTTTGCTATTTACGATACCATTAAACAGATAAAAAGCCCGGTATCCACCGTATGTTCTGGTTTGGCGGCCTCAATGGGCTCCATTCTTTTATCGGTAGGGGAAAAGGGCAGAAGGTTTATTCAGCCGCACGCCCGTGTAATGATCCACCAGCCTAGTGGGGGAGCAAGAGGACAAGCTTCCAATATTGAAATCCAGGCTAGGGAAATCATCAAAACAAAAGAACTTGGCGCCAAAATTTTATCAGATAATTGTGGACAAACTTATGAGAAGGTCATGAAAGATTTTGATCGTGATTATTGGATGGGTGCCGAAGAATCTTTGGAATACGGTATTGTGGACGAAATCTTGAAATAAGACAACATCCTTATAAAAAAGTGAAAAGTCCTTCGCAACGTATTGTGAAGGACTTTTTATATATAGGCGCCGTAGCGGAATATTCTAAAATATATACGTCGAAATTTGAGTCTTGGGATTACGTAGTAATGTTAAAAATTAAAATTGATCAGGCTGTTCTATTATGTTGCGGGCTCGTTCTTGCAACTCGTTTAACTCTTCCTTGCTTTTCTTTTCCAGCAAGCTCAACATCATCGACATCCGTTGATTGTTTTTAAAATGTGCTTTCTTTTCTTCCAAAAAATTCCAGTAAAGCGAATTGAACGGACAGGATTTCTCTCCGGACTTAACAGTATGACTATAGGAGCATTCCTTACAATAGTTGCCCATTTTATTGATGTAATTGGCACTGCTCACATAGGGTTTGGTGGCCACAAGACCTCCGTCGGCAAATTGGCTCATCCCTCGGGTGTTGGTGATTTCTACCCATTCAATGGCATCAATGTAAACTCCCAAATACCAAGCATCCACCTGGTTTGGGTCCACTTGTGTGAGCAAAGCATAGTTGCCAATGACCATTAAGCGCTGAATGTGGTGGGCGTAGGCATCGTCCAAACTTTGTGTGATGGCTTTGTGAAGGCAGTTCATTTTTGTTTTTCCCGTCCAAAAGAAATTGGGTAGGGGATTATGGTTTTCCAGTTTGTTCAATTTCGCATAACCTGGCATCTCTTTCCAATACACGCCACGCATATATTCCCGCCAACCCAATATTTGCCGAATGAATCCCTCCACCTGAGAAATATGGATGTCATCTTTGTTTTTGTAGTAATAATCCACCACGGTATCAATGACCTCTTTCGGTGAAAGCATTTTGCTGTTCATGGCAAAGGACAAGCGAGAATGGAACAGGTATTTTTGTTCTGTATGCAAAGCATCTTGGTAATCCCCGAAATATTTCAATAGATTGGAACAGAAAAATTCTAATAGTTCTTTGCATTCTTGGTAAGAGGTGGGCCAAGGAAAGTCTTTAGCATCAATATTCCCAAAAGTATTCACTTCGGCACTTTGGATTTCTTCCAACAGCTTGCTTACATCTTTTTTGAATGTAAGTTCCTTGGGAATGCTGGGAGATCCATCCCATTTTTTACGATTACTCTGGTCGAAGTTCCATTTGCCGCCTTCCGGTTGCTCGTTGGCCATCAAAATGTTGTGTTTCTTGCGCATCATGCGATAGAAACTTTCCATTAACAATTGTTTTTTCCCTTTAAAGTGGTTTTTCAGTTCATCTCGACTAGTGTAAAAGTGTTCCGTATCAAAAGCCACGGAGGGGATGGAAATAGATTCGCAAATTTCTTTGAGCTGTTCATCCAATCGATATTCATCAGGCAATTGGTATTCAAACTTTTCAATTTGGTGTTCCGAAATGGTTTTTTTGATGAGGTCTGGCAAGTTTTGAGGATTGTTTTCGTTACCAATTTTAAAGTACAGCACATTGTGCCCTTTATCTTCCAAGGTATTTGCAAAATTCCGCATGGAAAGAAAAAAACCAACCACTTTTTGGATATGGTGCTTTACATAATCCGTTTCTTGGCGCATTTCCGCCATCATATATAGGTTGTCATCATTTACGTGGTGAAACCAGCTATGGGAAAGGTTGAGCTGATCGCCAAGGATAAGTTTAAGCGTTTTCATGAATTAAAATAAAGTAGGTTGCAGCCAAAGGCTTTGAAATTTTTTATTGGGATCGTACATCTCCGCCTGCCTTTTGGTGTTAAAAGTTCTGTTCCTAGGGTCGTTCCCTACGCCGCTATTGTACATCCAGTTGCCCCAGTTGCTGTGCACATCGTAGTCAATCAGCATAGCTTCAAAATAGGAGGCGCCGATCCGCCAATCCTGTTCTAAATGTTTGGACCAATAACTGGCCACGTTCTGGCGGCCGCGATTGCTCATCCAGCCTGTTTGTTTGAGTTCGATCATATTGGCGTTTACGAAATCATCAGCCGTTTCGCCATTAACCCAGTCTTCCTTTGCAGTCTTGTTGGTTTGCCAATCGTAATCTTTTTGAAGGATGCCATCAATCTTAAAGATTTGGTTGCCATGTTTTAGCGAAACATATTTGAAGTAATCTCGCCAAATCAGTTCAAAGATCAACCAATAGGTATCTTGATTTTTTTTGATTTCATCTTCAAAACGCTTCACTTCCCAATAAATGGTGCGAGCGGAAATACTGCCATTGGCCAACCATGCGGAGAATTTGGAACTGTAATCGGTGCCCACCAATCCATTTCTGGTCTTTTTATAGTAAGCGAGCTTCTTCGAATCCCAAAAATAATGCTGTACACGTTGTAGCGCAATTTTCTCGCCACCCTCAAAAGGAAAGGCAGACCTATGGTCCGTTTCAAAACTGGAAAAGCCTAGGTTTTCCAATGTTGGTATTTCAGTTGTTGATTCTATTCTGTTTTCGGTGGGTTTTAGCGCTGGTTTGTCAAAACAGGGCCTCACTGGACAATGTTTCTCGCACTTTTTACGGAAAACCGTAAATACCTGTGGAATCTGAGAATGGGCATCAAAGGGAATATCATCAGGATGAAATAAAAACTGGTCAAAGGTTTTGTGAAAAGTAACTGCTTTGGATACACGATTTTCAACGGTTTTTATCACATGCTCTTCTTCAGAAGTCCATTCATTTTGAAGAAAAACATGGTTAATGTTGAACTGTTTCACCAATTCTGGGATTTTGTTCTCAGGTTTTTCATGATAGACGAGCAGGGTGATGTTAAGCTTCTCCAAATCCGTTTTGAGTTGAAGCACTGTTTCCTGCAAGAATTTGGCCCTGAAACGTTCCGTTTTTTTGAAGCCAAAGGGATTGATTTGGAAATGTCTTGGGTCAAAAAAGTAAACGGCAATGACCCTCTTGGCCTTTGCTGCTGAGTGTAAAGCTTCGTTGTCGTGTACCCTTAGATTGTTCCCAAACCAAATGAGGCTAGTCTCCATACTTGTTTTTGTTTTTTCTGCATCGTTCGCTACAATAAACTACTTGGTCCCAATCTTTCGCCCATTTTTTTCGCCATGCAAAGGGACGCTGGCATACTGGACATATTTTTGTGGGTAAATGCGATTTCTTGTGAGCCAATCCAAATTTATTGTTTAATAAAAATAATAAAAAATTAAACAAAAATAGGTAGGAAGGTTGAAACCTTGGAATCAGAATAGTTTACCGAGCAAAATGCGTATTTTTATTGTTTTAATCAGAATAAGCCCTTTGGGCATTTATGGCACAGACTCCAAAAAACATAGCCATCATCGGTTCCGGATTGGTGGGTTCCCTTTTAGCAATATATCTTCGAAGAATTGGTCACCAGATTACCGTTTTTGATAGAAGATCAGATATTCGGACCATTAAATTTTCAGGACGTTCCATCAACCTTGCCATGAGCAATAGAGGATGGCGTTCACTGGATGAGGTAGGAATAGGGGATAGAATCAAAGATTTGGCGATTCCGTTGGACAAGCGTGCTATGCACGTGAACGATAAACCCATGTATTTTCAGAAATATGGAAAGGATGGCGAAGCTATTTGGTCTATTTCCAGAGGGATTCTCAACAAGCGGATGATTGATTTGGCAGAGGAAGAAGGTGCTGTGTTTCGATTCAATGAAAAGGTCTGGGATGTAGATTTACCTGAAGCTAAAATTTATACAGGTGAAACCGAGAAAAGCGAATGGAAGGAATATCAATTTGATAAAATATTCGGTTGTGATGGTGCTTTTTCTCGAGTGCGTCACAAAATGCAACGCCGTAGTCGATTCAACTATTCCCAAAACTTTATAGATGTAGGCTACAAAGAACTTACCATTCCCGCCAATGAAGACGGGACTCACAAATTGGATAAAAATTCATTCCACATTTGGCCAAGGGGAGAATTTATGCTTATTGCCATGCCCAATATCGATGGGAGCTTTACCTGTTCTTTATTTTTGCCTTTTGAAGGAGAAGTCTCTTTTGAAAGTATCAAAACCGAAGATCAGGCTAGGGAGTTTTTTAAAAAATACTTCCCTAATGTGCGCAAGGAGATTGAAGATCTTACCAAGGACTTTTTCATTAATCCGACCAGTGCCATGGTAACCATGAAATGTTATCCGTGGACCTATTGGGACAAAGTCGCCTTGGTCGGTGATTCCGCCCATGCCATTGTTCCATTTTATGGACAAGGCATGAATGCAGGTTTTGAGGATATCTACATATTGAATCAATTAATGGAAAAGCATGGTGACGATTGGGAAACTATTTTTTCTGAATACCAGGAAGAGCGGAAGCCTAATGCCGATGCCATTGCTGAATTGAGTTACAGGAACTTTGTGGAAATGAGTAGTAAGACGGCAGATCCAAAGTTCATATTACAAAAGAAAATTGAAAAACATTTTGCCGCTAGGCATCCTGAGAAGTGGGTTCCGGTGTATAGTCGTGTCACTTTTTCAGACAGACCGTATGCAGAGGCTTTGGCCATTGGTGATATGCAAGAAGGCATTATGAAAAAGGTAATGCAACTTCCTAATATTGAAGAGCGATGGGATTCCAAAGAAGTGGAAGATAAAATCTTGGAACTCTTAACTGACCAATAAGCCCATTAGCTTGTCATTTTGAGCATAGCGAAAAATCTCTTTTGTTTGACACGAATTTCACGAATTGTTTCGAAGCAAAAATAGACTGAAGGTATCACATGGTACTTCGACTACCTTTAGCAGCCGTTAGGTATTACCTTTATAGATTTCTCAATCACTTTGCTCATTTCGAAATGATAACTTTATAAAACAAAAAAGCCACCTAAAAAGGTGGCTTAATATTTTTTTGCCGGTTGGGTTAAAGCTTAGCAAAAAGCTTTTCCATTCTGTCCTGCTCTTCTTCAGCCAAAAGAGGGTCTACCAAAATTCTACCACTGTGCTCGTCGGTAATGATTTTTTTGCGAGATGCAATCTCTACCTGAACCTGAGGTGGAATAGTGAAGAAAGAACCACCTGAAGCTCCACGTTCTACGGGAACTACGGCCAAACCGTTCTTTACATTATGACGGATTCTTTTGTAAGCCTTGATCAAGCGATCTTCAATTTTATCTTCGTACTCTTCAGATTTCTTTAAAAGCGCTTTTTCTTCTTTCTCAGTTTCAGCAAGAATGGCATCCAACTCTCCTTTTTTATGTTTAAGGTGGCTTTCGCGCTCGGATAACTTCTCCTTAGTAGCAGCAATTACTTCTTTTTTCTGCTCAATCTGGGCTTTGAACTCTTTAATGTTCTTTTCGGCCAATTGAATCTCCAACTCTTGGAACTCTACCTCTTTGCTCAATGAATTGAACTCACGGCTGTTCCTTACATTTTTTTGTTGCTCGCTATACTTTTTCATGAGTGCCTTGGACTCATCAATAAGATTCTTTTTGGCAGTAATCTCAAAGTTAACGGTTTCAACATCCGTTTTCAATTTGTCCATTCGCGTCTTAAGACCAAGAACTTCGTCTTCCAAGTCTTGTACTTCCAAAGGCAATTCGCCTCTAACATTGCGGATTTCATCCACTCTAGAGTCGATAAGCTGTAAATCGTACAGTGCTCTCAATTTATCCTCTACAGTGCTTTCTTTCTTGTTCGCCATATATTTTATAAATACTTGATGGGATTCGTTATACTCTCCGATAAAGAGACTGCAAAATTAGGAATTTTTTTCGTAAGATAATCAACCAATAAATCTTTTGTAAACTGCTCAGTTTCAAAGTGCCCAATATCGGCGACTACCAATTGGTTTTCGGCTTGGTAAAAATCGTGATATTTAAGGTCTGCGGTCACTAAAATATCGGCTCCGGCTTTCTTGGAAGCACTGATGGCAAATGCCCCGCTCCCCCCTAAAACAGCTATTTTTTTAACCTTTTTCCCTAACAACTTAGAATGCCGTACCACAGAAGCATTCATCCGTTCCTTGACCGATAGCAAGAACGCTTTTTCATCCATTTCGGAATCGAGGGTTCCTACCATTCCCATACCCAAATCTTGATTGGTATTCTCCAAAGTTAGGACTTCGTAGGCCACCTCTTCGTACGGATGGGCATCAAAAAGCGCTTTCAGAATTGATTTTTCCTTCTCAAAAGAATAAATAACATTGATTTGAGTTTCTTTTTCAAAGTGGACTTCGCCAATTTTTCCTATGGTTGGATTAGCTCCATTTTCCGCTTTATAGCTTCCAATGCCTTCCAAACTATAGCTGCAATTGCTGTATTTTCCAATATCTCCGGCACCAGCTTTGAACAATGCCAATTTTATTTGTTTTGCATCCGCCATTGGTGCGTAGGTGATTAATTTTTTTATGCTTTTGGCCCGTGGAATCAGGATTTCGGGATTTTTTAACCCAAGAACCTCACAAATTTTAGCGTTGACGCCCATTTTGCTGTTGTCCAGCGCGGTGTGCATGCTGTAAATGGCAATATTGTTGGCAATGGCTTTGAGCACTACACGCTCTACGTAGTTGCTTCCCGTCAATCTTTTTAACCCTTTAAAGATGATGGGATGAAAGCTCACGATTAGGTTGCACTTTTTTTCAATGGCTTCTTCCACAACGTTTTCCAAGGTGTCCAAGGTCACCAAAACACCTTCAACCTTCATTTTAGGGTCTCCTACCAATAAACCTACGTTGTCAAAATCTTCGGCGTGTGCCAAAGGCGCCAATTCTTCCAGCACTTTTGCTATCTCGTTAACGGTCATTTTAAAATTGTTAAGTGGGCTAAAGATAAAATATTATATTTTCGTTCAATGCTTCAATTGCTTCGGAAAATAGCGTTCCCCATTTCGTTGATCTACGCCCTGGTGGTTTATGTTCGAAACTTCTTGTTTGATGTGGGTGTCTTTTCATCCAAATCGTACAAAACCACGACCATTTGTGTGGGCAACTTGAGTGTTGGTGGAACGGGCAAAACCCCGATGACGGAATATTTGCTTCGGATATTGAGCAATCGAAAAACTGCTGTTCTAAGCCGGGGATACAAGCGTAAATCCAACGGGTTTTATATGGGGGATTCGGAAAGTACTGTTTTGGAACTGGGCGATGAGCCTTATCAAATCCATCAAAAATTCCCTGAGGTAACGGTTGCGGTGGATGCAGATAGACGGAATGGTATTGAAAAACTGGAAAGCTTACTCAATCCAGATATTATTGTTTTGGATGATGCCTTTCAGCATAGAAGGGTGAAGCCAACTCTCTCTATCTTGCTCACGACTTATCATAATTTATATGTTAATGATTGGTATTTGCCAACGGGTAACCTTCGGGATGCAAAAAAAGAAGCCAAACGTGCAGATTTGATTATTGTAACCAAATGCCCTAATTCTATTGACTTAGAAGATAAGAATAGGGTTATTGGAAAGCTTAAGCCAAAATCCCGTCAAAAAGTGTTATTTGCTACTTTGAAGTATAATGATTTTGTAACTGATGGGGGAAAAGACAACATCCAATTATCCCAATTGAAAGCTAAGCAATTAGCATTGGTGACAGGTATCGCATCACCCAAACCCTTGGTTGAATATTTAAATTCTCATGGAATCAATTTTAAACACTTCAAATTTGGTGATCATCACCATTTTACGAACAAGGAAATTGAACAGTTTGAAGGATACGAAATGGTATTGACCACAGAGAAAGACTTTGTCCGGTTAAAGGGGAGGTTGGAAAATCTGTATTATTTGGAAATAACTCATAACTTTTCTTCTACAGACGCGGAAGTTTTGAAAAAAGCAGTTCAGGGCTTGTTCTAAACGGAACCTTCCATTTTGCTTCTAAAGATATTCTCACCAATTTTTTGGTAGAACACTTCGGGCTTAAACGGTTTTGTGACCACATCATTGCAGCCTGCCTCATAGAAACTGTCCAAACTATCGTCCAAAGAAATGGCTGTAAGTGCAATAATTGGAATAACTGTATCAAACTTACGTATTTGTCGGGTAGCTTCTTCCCCACTAATACCCGGCATATGGATGTCCATTAAAATAGCATCGTAGGTGTTGCTTTTGGCTAGGTCAATGGCTTCGTTACCATTATTGGCGATATCGCAGGTGATTTCTTTTTTGGTGAGCATTTTTTTGGTGATCACCTGATTGATTTTGTTGTCTTCAACCACAAGAACATGCAACCCTTTAAATTGGAACTCTTCGGGATTCAGTTCAAAGGCAACTTCTTCTCCTTCTTTACTTTCGTAATCCACATCCATTTCAAAATAGAAGGAACTTCCGTGGCCAAGTTCACTCTCCAGGTTGATTGTGCTACCAAACAAGCCCAAAAGACTCTTAACAATGGTCAATCCAAGACCAGTACCTCCATATTCTCTGTTGATTTGTATAGACCCTTGCTCAAAACTTTCAAAGATATTTTTCTGCTGGTCCTCCGAAATGCCTATTCCGTTATCTCTTACTTCAAAATATAGTTTTACTTGGTCTTCTTCTTTTTTCAGCATTTTGGCTATGACCTCAACTTTGCCATTTTTGGTGAATTTGAGGGCGTTGCCAACAAGGTTCATGAAAATTTGGGATAGCTTTATGGGGTCTCCCAATAATTTTTTTGGGATTTTGTTATCATAATCCAGAATGAGCTCAGTATTCTTTTCATTCGCATTTTGTTGTAGTGATTCCACAACATCCCTAAGTACTTTTTCAAGTTTGAACTCTATACTTAGCGGTTCAAGTTTGTCCGCATCAATTTTATTTATTTGAAGGATGTCATTTATAAAATTAAGCAGGTATTCTCCTGAGAATTTTAATGATTTTAAATGTTCTTTTTGATGTTCAGACGGGTTTTCCTCCAATAAAAGATGGGTGAGCCCTGTAACAGCATATAAAGGTGTCCTAAGCTCATGCGTAACTGTTGATAGGAAATTGGTTTTGGCTTCCATAGCAGAAACCGCCGCATCCCTAGCCAACTCCAGCTCCTTGTTTTTGGTATAAAGAAGATCGTTTGTTTTTAGTTTGATCTGGTTGTTTCTGAACAATGAAACTGCCAAAAGAGAAATAATGGTCAAAAAAGCAGAAGTTAATATGGCCGTTATTTCTGAACGGTTCTTCGATTCACTCAGCTCTTCGTTCTTGGCCTGGAGCTTATTAAGCTCGTTCATTTGGTGGTCGAACCGGATTTTATCCGCTGTATCCGCATCCAGTTTAGCTTTCTCTGTATTAAATATGGAATCCTTGATTTGAGCCAATTCTTTGGTGTACATCAATGACTCTTCATAGTTGCCATTTATCTCATAGATATTGGACAATTGCTCGTAAGCGTTTTTAATTTCCTTGGCAAAACCATGCTTTTGAGCCAACTCCAAAGCTGCTTTGGAATGAATAATGGCTTCTTCAAGGTCATTTAAGGTAATGCTTATGTTGGCCAATTGTAGGTTAGCTTTTGTTGCCAAATAAGCACGCTCTTTATCATCTGAGTTAACGATTAACGCATGCAGGTTTTTAATGGCGTCATCATATTTTTCAATATTGGTGTAAATATAGGCCTCAAGTAAAAGTATATTATTGGTAAGATTTCTATTGTTGCTAAGTTTTCTGGATTCCTCTAGCTGTTTCAAGGCTTGAAAATTATTGCCTTCTCCATATCTAAGAGCTCCATCCAAATATAAATGGAATGCTTGCCCATATGAATAGGAAGTGTCCTTTAAGAAGTCTCCCGCCCGTTCTAAATAAAAAATTGCAGTATCTATATCGCCTTCTTCCAAAAACAATCTTGCATATTGATGATAGGTGTCCACCAAAAGTTTAGCGTCTTCATTGTTCTCTGCAATGTTGGCAGCGTTGTCCAAGGTTTCCAAGGCCTTGTCTATTTTGTTTTCATGGCGATAGCCCATAAACTCATCAAAAATAGACTTTACATCTGAAGCAGAATTACTTTCACTTTGGGCAAAAGAGAATTGTGCGCATAGTAATATACACAATAGAAGCAGCGATTTTTCGCCTATTTTTTTGTTTACTAGGTTGAAGTTCAAACGTAGTTTTTCTTAATGAGCAAAGCTATTAAATCAATTATTCTGGAGCAATATCCAGTTTCATTATCGTACCATCCAATGATTTTTACCATTTTGCCAATCACTGAGGTCATCAAAGAATCAAACGTACAAGAGTAATAACTATTGTTTATATCGATAGAAACGATAGGGTCTTCTGTATAATTGAGTATGCCTTTTAGGCTGTTTTCTGCTTGTTTTTTAAAGGTAGCGTTTATTTCTTCAATGGAAGTTTCTTTTATTACATTGAAGGTAATATCAGTTAGTGAACCGTTAGGAACCGGAACACGTATGCCACATCCACCTATTACATCGGATAGTTCAGGAAAAATACTTGTCAAGGCTTTGGCGGCCCCTGTTGTGGTAGGTATTATGGATTGTCCGGCGGCCCTAGATCTTCTGAGGTCTCGGTGGGGACTATCGTGCAAACTTTGGTCTGAGGTATAGGAGTGTATCGTGGTGATATATGCCTGCTCTATGCCACATAACCCATTAATTACCTTGATCATGGGGGCTGCATTGTTGGTAGTGCAAGAGGCATTGGAAATAATTTCGTCCTCAGCATTGATAATTTCCTCATTGACCCCTAAAACCACCATTTTAATCGATTCATCCAGCGGAGGAACAGAAAGAATCACTTTTTTGGCCCCATTTTTCACATGAAATCCCAAATCTTCACTTGTTTTGAATTTCCCGGTGGATTCAACAACAATATCAACCTGATGAGATTTCCAATCGATTTCTTTGGGATGATTGCAATTAAGTACAGGGATTTCCCTTCCTTCGACTAGAATACAATTGTCCTTGTGTGACACATCTGCATTCAACACCCCATGAATGCTATCGTACTTTAATAAATGAGCAAGGGTTTCGGCATTGGCCAAATCGTTTATGGCCACTACTTTGATGTTTGGATGGTTCAGTAAAAGCCTAAAAAGGGTTCTGCCGATACGGCCAAAGCCATTGATGCCAACAGTGATATTTTTCATGATTGGGAGGGAAGGGAGGTTGTGCTAGTGAATGTGTTTGTGTGCCTTGTAAGATGAGCGAACCAAGGCTCCACTTTCCACATGCCTAAAGCCCATTTCCAACCCTACTTCCTCATATTTTTTGAACTGCTCTGGTAAAATAAACTGCTTTACGGGCAGGTGTTTTTTTGAAGGTTGAAGGTATTGGCCAATAGTAATTACATCAACATCAGCCTTTCTAAGGTCTTCCATAGTTGTGATAACTTCATTTTCCTCTTCTCCTAGACCGAGCATAATACCCGATTTAGTTCTTTTTGCACCGTTTTTCTTCAAATAGTCCAGCACTTCGAGGCTTCGTTCGTATTTGGCCTGTATCCTAACTTCTCTAGTCAAACGTTTTACAGTTTCCATGTTATGGGAGATGACTTCTGGAGCTACGTTCAGTATTCTATCCAAGTGTGTGGAGATTCCTTGAAAGTCTGGAATAAGTGTTTCCATAGTAGTCTCCGGGTTCATTCTCCTGACAGCTTTTACTGTTTCGGCCCAAATAATGGATCCCATATCCTTAAGGTCGTCACGATCCACAGATGTAAGTACGGCATGCTGAATGTTCATGATTTTTATGGAACGGGCCACTTTTTCAGGTTCTGCCCAATCCACTGTTTCGGGTCGGCCTGTTTTTACGCCGCAAAACCCACAGGAGCGGGTACAAATGTTGCCCAAAATCATAAAGGTAGCTGTGCCTTCTCCCCAACATTCGCCCATATTTGGGCAACTTCCAGAGGTGCAAATGGTATGTAGGTCGTACTTGTCCACTAGGCCTCTTAGCTGAGTGTATTTTTTACCTGTTGGGAGCTTAACCCTTAGCCATTTTGGCTTTCCTTTGGGTGGAAGAACATTTTCTGCTACACTTGTACTCATACAAATAAATTTGGTTTACAAAGATACAAAACTGGGAAGGAAAATTTGTGAACTGAGGTGGCTCACTTTTTTTTGATGATTTCGGCCAAAAGCTTCTTTGCCCTAAGCAACTTTACCTTCACATTGTTTACGGGTTCGTTGAGTTCTTTGGCGATGTCGGCATAACTCATTTCGTGAAAATAGCGCAGGTTAATGACCCTTTGGTAATGAGGTTTTAATTTTTTGATATCCCTAAGTAGGTTGGCCAAGTTTTGCTCGGTAATCAATCGGTCTTCTACGGATGGTGTTTCGTCCAAAACCTTTTTTACTTCGTCCCCTCGGGAATCCATCTCGTTCAACAGGCTTCTTTTACGTTTTCTAAGAAGGTCTACATGAAGGTTTTTGGAGATGGTGATAAGCCAGGTTTTGAACTCATACGTTTCATCGTAAGTGTCAATTTTATCGAAAGCCTTGGAAAATGTTCTTATGGTAATATCCTCTGCGTCATTTTCATTTTTGGTGCGAAGTATCTGAAAACCATAAACATCGTTCCAAAAAGTATCCAAGAGTGTACTAAAGGCAATTTGGTTTCCTTTTTTTGCCTTTTGTATAATTTCTTTGATGGAATCGTCGGTTTTTTCCAAAAATTTGAAGCTTACCTAGAATATTGCAGGTTAATGCGTGTTGGTAATAGTGTCTTTTTTACAATCTTGTTCCTCTGGAAGTTTTCCACAAAACCCACAAGCTTGTCCGTCCTTGTTCAAAAACGGACTTTGACTTGCGCATGTGCCGGCAAACTCACCGTTCTTTTTCCCCCAGATTTTAATAGCTATTCCTGCAAATGCAAGTGCCAATAATCCGATGGTAACTAATGCTAACTTCATAATCCAACTTTTGGGCAAAGGTACAAAATACCTTGCTAAAGGTTAGGAAGTTTAAGGTTTCTTTAAACTTAGCCCTTAGTATTTAATGTTGGCCACAATATTGTCTACTGATGGAGCATTGTTTCCACCTTTGGGCTCAATGGTAATGTAGCCCACTGCGTTATCGGCATAAGGTATTGCAAGAAGCTTGTCTTTTTCATCAAAATCCTTGATCACACCCAAGTTCACCAATTCACCGTTGACTTCGGCCCACATTTGGAAACATTTGTCCTCTGGAAGTTCAGGGACATTGCTAACATTGATGTAAGAAAGTTTTTTGACGGGATTGATATAAGCAATGGCCTTGAGTTCTTTACCTTCTTTTTCTCCTTTTACTTGGTATTTTTTAGTGGCCGGATTGTTAAGAACAATAAATTGGTTTCTCATATCTGCCAATTGATCTTTCATGTTGTTCTCCAAATACTTGATTTGGTTGGTGACCATGGTATTTTCCTCTTGAAGTGTTTTGTTCTGATTCCAGAAGAAAATCGAAGAGCCGGCAAAAATCATAATGGCCACACTGGCTGCAATGGCATAACGTATGAACCTTTTACTTGCCATTGTCTCTTTCTTGGCGCTGGAAAGTATAATTTCCTTAAGGCCTTCCGGTGTCTTTTTGGCGTACAAATTGGCAAAAGTCTCCAAGTTCTTTTGGAGCACATCATATGTTTCCCTTACTTCGGGATACATGGCAATATACCTTTCTGCCTTTTGGGTTTCTTCTTTTGTTGTATCGCCCAAAAGGTACTTTTCCAAAATGTCGGATTCTAAAAATATTTTAACTTTTTCCTTCATGACAATAGATTTAAGATGAGGAGTAAAGACATCGTGGTCCCATAAATCTTTCCGAGTTCTCGAAGGCCTATTTTTAATCTGGACTTTATGGTTCCTAAAGGAATTTCCAATTCGTCACTTGCCTCTTGCTGCGTCATTCCCTCAAAAAATAGGGCTTCCAGAACAATTCTGTATTTATCTTCAATTTTATCCAAGTTTTCTTGGATGTCCAAATGCTCGGGATTTATACCCTTCACTCCTACATTATATACGTCCGAAACGTCTATTTGGATTTCCTTATCCGATTTATTGGTCACACTTCGTAACTTATCAATGGCGGTATTTCGTACAATTCGGAACAACCAGGTGAAAAGTTTGGCTTTAGAGGCATCGTAGGTATCTGCTTTTTTCCAAATTTTGATGAAACTTTCTTGGAGTATATCTTGTGCCAAATCCTCATCTTTTACCACTTTATAAGCAATACCGAAGAGTGTATCACCGTAGTTTTCATATAGTAGGGAAATAGCCTTATCGTCTTTTTCCGCTAGGAGTGAAACAATATGTCTCTCGATCAATGTGCTCATTTATGATGCTTTTGGTAAAATTTTTTAGGGGCCAAAATCTAAAATAGGATTTATCTCGTATATAAAACAAAGCTAAGACAGAAAAAGCATTTTTGACTTTGCTTAATAAAAGAATAAAGGGTGTATAGCCCTGACAGCATATATAAATTTGGTTAGTTTGGTTTGGTATAACCCTCGTTATTGATTTCAATGCGAGGGTTATTTTATTATGTTTACCTCTGGTTGTATTTTTAGCTTGAATTTCTTTTTGACCTCCTCTTGAATTTTTTTGGATAGATTTAAGATTTCCTTCCCTGTTGCATTACCGTAATTTACCAAAACCAAGGCTTGTTTATCGTGCACCCCAGCATCTCCGATCCTTTTTCCCTTAAATCCGCATTGTTCAATAAGCCAACCGGCTGGAATTTTATATTGATTTTCATCAACCTCATAAAAGGGAGCATCTGGATGTGACTTACTAAATTTGTCAAAAGCTTTTTTTGAAACAATGGGGTTTTTGAAGAAACTGCCACTGTTTCCAATTTCTTTCGGGTCGGGCAGTTTACTTTTTCGAATGGCAATTACTGCATCGGAAATGTCTTGTATTGTCGGATGAACAATGCCATTATTCTTCAGTTCATTCTCAATGGAACCATACCCTGTGTGAAGTACATGGTCTTTTTTTGTGAGCTTGAGCACCACCGAAGTGATGATATAGTTGTCCTTGGCCTCATTTTTAAAAATGGAATCCCTGTATCCAAATTTGCATGCTTCGTTATCAAAACCTTCTAGCTCACCGGTTTTAACGTCCATTGCGGCACAGCTCACAAAAACATCTTTCAGTTCTACACCATATGCACCAATATTCTGTATGGGGGCGGTGCCTACATTGCCTGGAATCAACGAAAGGTTTTCCAACCCACCGTATCCTTGTTTCAAACTCCATATTACCAACTCGTGCCAGTTCTCACCGGCCATCGCTTTAACCTCTACTGTTTTCTCGTCTTCCTCAACAACGGTGATTCCTTTGAGGTTAATATGCATGACCAAAGCATCAATATCGTTAGTGAGCAGCATATTACTTCCACCACTGATTATAAACCTTTTGGGGTATGCTTTAAGTTCCAATGCTTTTTGGAGTTGAACCAATCCGGTTATCTCAACAAAGAACTTGGCTTTTACATCAATACCAAAGGTATTGTAGCTTTTTAAGGATATGTTTTCCTGAATGTTCACTTGGCGTTGTACTCGGTTAAGGCCTTGCCCAAAATTTGGACAGCCTTCACAAGTTGCTCTTTTTCGAGCACATAGGCAATTCTTATCTGATTTTTTCCTAATCCTGGCGTGGCGTAAAAGCCTGCGGCAGGGGCTACCATCACTGTATTTCCATCTAGTACAAAACTTTCGAGCAACCATTGTGCAAAATGGTCCGCATCTGCTATGGGTAACTCTACAACGCAGTAAAACGCGCCTTGTGGAGTAGCTACCTTTACACCTTCCAACTTATTTAGCTCTGTAATTAACAGATTCCTTCTGGAAACATATTCTTCAATAACATTATCAAAATATTCCTGTGGAGTTTCCAAGGCAGCCTCACTGGCAATCTGTGCGAAAGTTGGTGGCGACAAGCGGGCTTGTGCAAATTTCATGGCAGTGCTTATCACTTCGGTGTTTTTGGAAATCAAACAACCAATTCGTGCGCCGCACATACTATATCGTTTAGATACGGAATCTACAACAATGGCATACTCCTCCAATCCTTCAACTTGAAGTATGGAGTAGTGTTCCCTTCCATCGTAGGTGAATTCCCGATATACTTCATCAGCAATAAGGAAAAGGTTGTGTTTTTTGACCAATTCGGCCAATTGCTCTATTTCTTCTTTGCTATACAAGTATCCCGTCGGGTTCCCGGGATTACAAATAAGAATGGCCTTTGTTTTTGGAGTAATAAGCTCTTCAAATTTGGAAATAGGGGGTAATGCAAAATTATTTTCAATAGAGGAAGCGATAGGTTTCACGTTTACTCCTGCTGCCGTGGCAAAACCATTGTAGTTGGCATAAAATGGTTCGGGAATAATTATTTCATCCCCATTGTCCATAATGGTTCCCATAGCAAAAGACAAAGCTTCGGAACCCCCTGTGGTCACAATAATATCTTCAGCATCAACAAAAATATCCTGTTTGGCATAGTAGGCTGCAATTTTTTGCCGATATGCCTCAGAACCTTGTGTCATACTATACTCAAGTACTTCAATATTATGGTTTCGTACAGCATCCAAAGCGACTTTTGGGGTTTTAATGTCAGGCTGTCCAATATTAAGGTGGATGACATGGACACCTCGCTTTTTTGCGGCTTCCGCATAAGGTACTAATTTACGGATGGGAGATGCGGGCATTTGTTTCCCTTTGTTGGAGATACTTGGCATGAGCTAAAATTTTGACAAAAATGAGAAAACCAATTATCGAAAACAACAACTTTAAAGATTAATTACCCGGTTATTGAAATGTTAAATTAAGGTAATCATTGAATCTAAATTTGTATATTTAATAAGTATGACCAGTTGATATTAAAGATGTTGAGGAAAAATATTATTTATTTTGCGCTTTTATTGTTTGTGCCTCTTTTTATGGTAGCGCAAGGGTTTAGGTTGCCCGAGAGTGAAAAATTTCAAAAAATCAAGTTTGAACTTATCAACAACCTAATCATAATTCCAGTTGAGATAAATGGGACGGAACTCACCTTTATTTTGGATTCTGGTGTAAGTAAGCCAATCCTTTTCAACCTTTCTGATTCTGATTCTGTGCCGATCAACAATGTTTCCGAAGTTACAATTCGTGGTCTAGGCGACGGCGAACCCATGAAAGCTTTGAGTTCCAAAGGGAATGCCTTCAAGATAGGGCATGCAAGAAACTACTCTCAAGATCTTTATGTGGTTATGGACAGAGAAATAAACTTTTCAACATCTTTAGGTATTCCCGTTCATGGAATCATGGGGTATGATCTCTTTAGGGATTTTATTGTAGAGGTAAATTATGGCTCAAAAAGATTAAAACTCCATAATCCAGAACATTATACATATAAAAATAAAAGAAATACACATACTATTCCCTTACTTGTGGAAAAACGGAAGGCCTACGTTGAAGGTACCGTTCTAATGAAAGACACAGCCAACATACCGGTGAAGTTACTTGTGGATACGGGCAGCAGCGATGCGCTATGGTTGTTTCCCGAACCCGAAAAAGGACTGGAAATCCCGGAGAAAAATTATGATGATCATTTGGGACGAGGTCTGAGCGGTGATATTTTTGGAAAACGAAGCAAAATTAATGGAGTTCGAATAGGCAATTATGAATTGGAAGAGGCAAAAGTTGCTTTTCCTGACCGTGAATCTTTTCAAGGTATGGATAGTTTAGGTGATCGTAATGGCAGTTTGGGTGGTGAGGTGCTCAAGCGTTTCAATATGATTTTTGATTATGGACGAGGGCTGGTTACATTAAAAAAGAACGGAAATTTCAAAGATCCTTTTCAATATAATTTGGCAGGTATAGATCTTCAACACAATGGGCTCCGCTACATAGCAGAAAGTATTGCCGATGTCAATGGAGTTGTCAAAAGCGAGGGGGAGGATACATTTGGGAATGTCAAAATTTTACTCGAGAACAGAACAAAGTTAAGCTTAGTGCCCGAAATAGTTGTTTCCGGTATTCGAGCAGGAAGTCCTGCTGCAGAGGCAGGTTTGCGCGAAGGTGATGTTATTTTAGCGGTTAATGGCAAGAGGGTTCACCAATATAAGCTTCAGGAAATTCTTAAAATGATTAATGATAAAGAAGGAAAACGTATCAAATTGCTTATTGAAAGATATAATAGGGATTTATTGTTCTCTTTTGTGCTCAAAAAGGTCTTTGATGACGATTAATAAAAAGTAAAAGCCCCAAAACCAATTGGTTTTGGGGCTTTTAACTATAATTTTCTTTTTGCTTACTTTGCTCCGGGATTTTTTACAGTTCCTTTAATTTTTAGAACTTTTGTAGGTGTATCCGCATTGGAGGTAACAGTAATTGCCTTTCTAATAGGTCCAACTCTGTTTGTATCGTATTTCACTTCGATTTTACCAACTTTACCAGGCATAATAGGCTCTTCGGGCTTTTTTGGGATGGTACATCCGCAGCTAGATCTTACATTGCTGATTACCAAAGGTACATTACCGGTATTGGTAAATTCAAATACACGAACACCATCACTACCTCTTTCGATTTCTCCGTAATCAATGGTCTCGCTCTTAAATTCGATTTTAGCAGTTTCTTGAGCGTATATCCCTAAGGATAAAAGCCCTACAAACAGCATGAGTACAGTTTTTTTCATCATTTTTGGTTTTTGGGTGAACTTCAAATGTAGATGTTTTGATACCTGCATCCAAAATTCTTTTGTTATAGAATAACGTTACTTATTTTTGTTTCGTATTTCTGGATTGGCTCTCATCCGAAGAATAGCGAAAAATTAACATTTAGCTTTCCCTTCATAAAACCAATCACAGTCCAATTAAACAAAAACTGTACCGAAAAATGGAGATTCCATCAAAATATGACCCGAAAAGGGTTGAAGAACACTGGTATGCTTACTGGTCCGAGCATGATTATTTCAGTTCTAAGCCAGATGAAAGGGAGCCGTACACCATAGTAATTCCCCCTCCAAACGTTACTGGGGTGCTTCATATGGGGCATATGCTCAATAATACCTTACAAGACGTTCTCATTCGAAGAGCAAGGCTCTTGGGAAAAAATGCCTGTTGGGTCCCAGGAATGGACCACGCCTCTATCGCCACCGAGGCTAAAGTGGTTGCTAAGCTAAAAGCAGATGGTGTCGATAAGTCAAAATTGTCCCGCGATGAATTTCTAAAGCATGCTTGGGATTGGACCAACGAATATGGAGGTGTCATTTTGCAACAGCTTAAGAAGTTGGGCTGTTCCTGTGATTGGAACCGTACTAAGTTTACCATGGACGACGATATGTCAGCTTCCGTAATCAAAGTTTTTGTTGATTTATACAATAAGGGTTTGATATACAGAGGGTATCGAATGGTGAATTGGGATCCTGAAGCTAAAACCACACTCTCTGACGAAGAGGTGATTTATGAGGAACGACAAGGCAATCTATATTATTTGTCCTATGCCATTGAAGATTCTGATGAAAAAGTAACGATTGCTACCACCCGTCCAGAGACCATTTTGGGAGATACTGCTATTTGTATCAACCCAAATGATGAAAGATATCATCATTTAAGAGGTAAAAAGGCCATTGTGCCTATTTGTGATAGGGTGATTCCGATTATTGAAGACGAATATGTAGATGTTGAATTCGGTACAGGATGTCTAAAAGTGACCCCTGCGCACGACGAAAACGATAAAAACCTTGGAGATAAACATAACCTTGAAGTGGTTGATATCTTCAATGAAGATGCAACCCTAAATTCTTTCGGACTTCATTACGAAGGAAAGGACCGTTTTGTAGTGCGTAAAGAAATTTCCAAGGAATTGGAAGAGAAAGGGTATTTGGTTAAAACAGAGCAGCACACTAACAAAGTGGGTACATCCGAAAGAACCAAAGCGGTAATCGAACCGAGACTATCCGACCAATGGTTCCTGAAAATGGAAAACTTGGCCAAACCCGCTATAGAAGGTGTTTTGGAGACCAAAGACGTAAAATTGTATCCTTCCAAGTTTGAAAACACGTATCGACATTGGATGGAAAACATCCGCGATTGGAACATTTCCCGTCAGCTGTGGTGGGGTCAACAAATCCCCGCCTACTATTATGGTGATGGAAAAGAGGATTATGTGGTTGCCGAAACGCTAGAAGAAGCATTGGAATTAGCAAAAGCTAATAACCCAAACCTCCAAGCATCCGACCTTCGTCAGGATTCTGATGTTTTGGATACCTGGTTTTCTTCGTGGTTGTGGCCAATGAGCGTGTTCGGTGGAATTTTGGAACCAGAGAACGAAGAGGTAAACTATTATTATCCAACCAATGATTTAGTGACTGGACCCGATATTTTGTTCTTCTGGGTAGCACGAATGATTATGGCGGGTTACGAATACAGAGGAAAACGACCTTTTGAAAATGTATACTTGACTGGTTTGGTTCGCGATAAGCAGCGTAGAAAAATGTCCAAGCAATTGGGCAATTCACCCGATGCGCTTAAACTTATAGAAGATTTTGGGGCAGATGGGGTTCGTGTAGGGTTATTACTGAGTTCATCAGCCGGTAACGATATAATGTTTGATGAAACCCTTTGCCAGCAAGGAGCCAACTTTGCCAATAAAATATGGAATGCCTTCCGATTGATAAAAGGATGGGAAGTTGCCGATATATCACAACCCGAAGCAGCGCAAAAAGGAATCGAGTGGTACAAAGCAAAATTCAATCAGACCTTGGTTGAGATTGAAGACCATTTCTCCAAATACCGTATTTCCGATGCCTTGATGGCAACATATAAATTGGTTTGGGATGATTTCTGCTCTTGGTTGCTGGAGATTGTAAAGCCTGAATATCAAAAACCAATCGATGAGGCTACCTATAATGAAGTACTAGGTCTTTTTGAAGAAAACTTGAAATTGTTACATCCATTTATGCCCTTCTTAACGGAAGAAGTTTGGCAACATATCGCCGAACGTACTCCAGAGGATGCTTTGATCGTAGCACAATGGCCAGAAGCAAAGGAAGTGGATTCAGCCTTAATTATTGAATTTGAATTTGCCTCCGAGGTAATTTCAGGTATCAGAACCATTAGAAAAGAGAAAAACATCCCTCAAAAGGATGCATTGGAGCTTTTTATGTTGAATGCTGAAGGAGTAGGCTCCCAAATGGATGCTATCATATTAAAATTGGGCAACCTATCAAAAATAGAAGTGGTAGATGCCAGTCTGGAAGGCGCCCTTACCTTTAGGGTGAAGAGTAACGAATATTTTATTCCGATCAGTGGCGCCATTGATGTTGAAGCGGAAATTGCCAAAATCACGGAAGAGCTGAATTATACCAAAGGATTTTTGAAATCGGTGGAAAAGAAGTTGAGCAACGAACGTTTTGTGAACAATGCCCCTGAACAAGTGGTGTCCATGGAGCGTAAAAAAGCGGCCGATGCCGAAGCCAAGATCGAAACTTTGGAAAAGAGCTTGGCCAGTTTGCAATAGCAGAGAAATACATAGTATATTGATTTTGAAAAGGGAAGCTCGCTTCCCTTTTCTTTTTATTTTTTATACTTTGGGAGGGATAAAAACCAATTGACTTTAGGACTCATGAAAAACCTCAATAGAAGAAGTTTTATCCAAAAGACTTCATTGACCGCCGCCGCAGTTTCCATCGCACCTAGTTATTTAAAAGCAAATTCAGAAAGACCCCTGTCATCAACATACATGGGCGGATTTGCAGCACCAAAACTGGAAAAGGTACGTGCTGCTTTTATAGGAGTGGGAGCTAGGGGAGGAACGCATGCTAGGTTTTTTGCCGCTTTGGAAGGAACCGAAGTGGTTGCTATCTGCGATCTCTATGAGGATTTGGTGCAAGAAAAGACACAATGGGTCAAAGAGGCCAGTGGGCCAAATCGACACAAAAATATAGCCCAATACTGGGGTGATGAGGACAAGTGGCGTACTATGCTCAAAGAAGTAAAACCCGATGTGGTGTTTATTGCCACAAACTGGGTGAACCACGCACCGATGGCGATTGGGGCCATGGAACACGGAGCCCATGCCTTTGTTGAAGTGCCTATTGCCATTACGATTCAAGATATGTGGGATATCGTGGATACCAGCGAACGCACCCAAAAACATTGTATGATGTTGGAAAACGTAAACTACAGCCGTGATGAGTTGATGTTCCTAAATATGTGCAGACAAGGAGTAGTTGGTGAAATCTTGCATGGCGAAGCAGCCTACATTCACGAACTGCGTTGGCAGATGGAAGAGCAGGAGCGAGGTACGGGTTCTTGGAGAACACATCATTACGCCAAACGAAATGGAAATTTGTACCCTACCCATGGTTTGGGTCCTGTTGCCCAATACATGAGCTTGGCCAGAAAAGAGGATACATTTGGAAGCTTGGTTTCTTTTTCGACGCCTGCAAGAGGTCGCGAACTCTATGCGGAAAAAAATTATCCCACCAATCATAAATGGAATCAATTGGATTTTAAAGGTGGAGATTTAAATACTTCCATCATAAAAACAACCATGGGTAAGACTATTATGGTACAGTGGGACGAGACCAGTCCACGACCTTATTCCCGATTGAATTTGGTTCAGGGAACTAAGGGAATTTTAGCAGGGTTTCCAACTCGCGTAGCACTGGAAGGTGGAGTAGAAGGGCTTACGGAAGACCACCATTCTTGGGTGCAAGGGGAACAACTCGAAAAATTATATGAAAAATATGACCATCCACTCTACAAACGATTGAACGAAGCTGCCAAAGGAAGTGGGCATGGAGGGATGGACGGAATCATGGTGTACCGCATAATGGAATGCCTGCAAAAAGGGCTCCCGTTGGACCAAAATGTATATGAAGGATGTTTGTGGAGCGCCGTTTCCCCTTTAAGTGAACGCTCAGTAGCAAGTGGGGGTGCGCCACAGCCTTTTCCGGATTTTACTAGAGGAAACTGGAAAGAAACAGCACCACTGGAAATAATAAGTTAAGCAGTCTAGATTAATGATTGAAATAAAAGTTCCGGCCCGAATTTGCTTTTACGGGGACCATCAAGATTATTTGGGATTGCCTGTGATAGCAGGAACCATTGACCGATACATCAATTTAAAAGCAATCCCCAATTCTGATAGAAATTATCTCTTAAGGTTGTTGGATCTAAAGAAAGAATCCTCTATTTCGTTAGACGATGATTTAAAGCATATCCAAGCTGATGATTACTTTAGGTCCGTGATGTCAGTTTTGAAAGGACAGGGTTTTGAATTTGAACAAGGTTATGATGTCGAAATCTCAGGAAACATTCCCGTGAATGCTGGATTGTCCAGTTCTTCCGCTTTGGTGGTGGCCTGGATTCGATTTTTGGTGGCAACACAGGGGAAATCGGAAGAAATAAGTGATTATCAAATTGGAAGGTGGGCCTATGAAGCCGAAGTGTTGTTTTTTAATCAGCCCGGTGGTTTAATGGATCAGTACACCATTGCCCAAAAGGGACTTATTTATATTGATACCCAAAGTGGGGAGAGCACGCGCTTGAGCGCAAATCTGGGAAAACTTTTGGTTGCTGAGTCGGGTGTGCCCAAAAAAACCTTGGAAGTGTTGAAAAATGCTAGAGTGTATGCGCAAAATGCGGTGGATGTGGTTAAAAATGCCAACCCTGAGTTTGAATTGAAACATGCGACATTGGATGACTATGAAAAATATATCGACTTGGTTCCGGAGGAGCTTCAGGGGTATTGGTACTCCACTATTTATAACTATCACATTACGTTAAAAGCAAAAAAAGAGCTGCTGAATCCTAATCCAAATATCCAAGCATTGGGAGAATTAATGAACCAACACCAAATAATTCTTCAAAATGAAATCAAAAACACGCCCCTGAAAATGGTAGAGATGATGAAGGCTGCACGCAATGCTGGAGCTATCGGAACAAAAATAATCGGTTCTGGAGGTGGAGGTTGTATGGTGGCAATGGTAACTGATGATGCAGAGGACCAAGTAAAACAGGCATTTTTGGATAAAGGTGCCAAAGCGGTGTATACCGTAGAATTAACAAGTTGATGGCAATGGAGAATACGAGTTTGATCATTATGGTAGGTGGTGCTTCTTCCCGAATGAAAAAGAGCCTGAAAGCCAAGGAAGATAAAAAGGGGATTATGGACAATATTCCCCATAAAAGTTTAATTCCCGTAGGGAAAAATGAGAGACCGTTCTTGTACTATTTAGTTAGGAATGCAGTTGAAGCGGGTTACACCAAATTGTATCTGATCACCAGTCCAGAAAACCAAGCCTTTCAAAATTTGAAGGATAATGATGGGCTTCCATCTGGAATGGAAGTGTTTCTTGCCATTCAAACCGTGCCAGACGGAAGAGCAAAACCATTGGGTACAGCAGATGCCTTACAACAATGTCTAGACCAATATCCAGAGCTGAAACAGACTACTTTTACCGTTTGTAATGGGGATAATTTATACTCTGTTGGTGCTCTGGAGGATTTACGGAAGAACAGAAAGGCCCTCCATGCCTTAATCAGTTATGGAAGCTCCGGATTTGATTACACTGAAGATCGAATTGCAAAGTTTGCTGTTATGGATATTTCTTCGGATGGATTTCTACAACAAATCATTGAAAAACCAAATGTGGAAGATGTTCCCAAATATAAAGAAGCTTCAGGTGAGCTTCGAGTGAGCATGAACATTTTTAGTTTTTCCGGAGCGGAAATTTATCCATATTTAAAGAATTGTCCTATGGACCCTGTTCGAAATGAAAAAGAATTGCCCAAAGCTGTTGCAATTTTGGTGGGTGAACAACCACGAAGCGTTTTTTGCATACCACGCTCCGAGCACATTCCAGATCTAACGGATGCCAACGATATTCAATTATTTAAAAATTTGGAGTAACTTAATAGCGTATAATCCCATTCTTGCATCGAGCAAAGCTTAAATTTTTGAAATGGAATCGTATGCAACGGCATTGTTATATGCTACACCTTTTTTTATTGGCCTAGTACTTGTTGAAATACTTTACGGCCGTTTTGTAAAAGATCAAAAACACAACCTCATGGATACCGTGAGCAGTCTTAGCTCCGGCTTAACCAATGTGGTGAAAGATTCTTTAGGGCTTGTGCTTATTCTGGTGAGCTATCCTTTTTTATTGGAACATCTCGCATTGATTGAAATCAAGGCAACTTGGTTGGTTTGGGTGGTGGCTTTTATAGTTTTGGACTTTGCAGGCTATTGGAACCATAGATTGAGCCACCATATCAACTTTTTTTGGAACCAGCATGTGATTCATCACAGTAGTGAAGAGTTCAATTTGGCCTGTGCGCTTCGTCAACCTATTTCCAATTTATTGGGTTATTATGCACTTTTATTGGTGCCCGCCGCCCTGTTGGGGGTTCCAAACCAAGTGATAGCTATTTTAGCACCAATACATCTGTTTGCCCAGTTCTGGTACCACACCCAGCATATTGGTAAAATGGGGGTTTTGGAATATGTAATCGTTACCCCATCACAACATCGGGTGCACCATGCTATAAATAAGGAGTATATAGATAAGAACCTTGGACAAATTTTTTGTGTTTGGGACAGGATGTTTGGAACCTTTCAGGAGGAATTGGATGATGTGCCCCCGCAGTATGGTGTACTGAAACCAGCAAACACATGGAACCCCATTATTATAAATTTTCAACATTTATGGCGATTGATCCAAGATGCATGGCGCACTAAAAGTTATTGGGACAAATTGCGCATTTGGTTTATGCCTACGGGTTGGCGACCACAAGATGTAAAAGAGAAATATCCGGTTGCCATTATTGAAAATGTATACAATTTTAGGAAATATCAGCCCAAAACCTCCTCTTTGCTTAAGGCCTATGTCCTTTTTCAATTGATTGTTACTACTTTTTTAATGCTGTTTATGTTCTACAGTTATTCAGAGATTGGTTTTGATGGGCTATTATTGTTCGGAGCTTTCATTTTTGTAGGTATTTATGGATATACCACTTTAATGGATGGTAAAAGTTATGCAGTTTGGATCGAAGTGATTCGGGGAGTAGGGGGAATGGCCTTGATATATTTTACAAACGATTGGTTCGGAATCAATGCGTACTTATCTATAGGGAGCTATGTAGTGGCCCTCTATTTCTTAGTTACGATTTTTGGAGGTATTTACTTTACGTATTTTGAAAAGTCGTTAGCGACGCCAGATTTGGCTTCTTAGAGTGATTTTAGCTCCTTCTCCACCAAGGCAACATATTTTTCCATCGCTTCCTCGACGCTTATTCTTTTCGCTTGAAACAGAGCGTTTGCTTTGAATGCATTGATGAGCGGTGTTCTACTTCCTGGATTGTCAAAGTTCTTGTTGGCAATTTTAAAATAAGCATATAGCTTTAATAACAAATCCGCAGGCAAAGGATCCGTATAGTCGTTAACAAAGTCAACGGCATCGTTAAATCTCTTATGTAGATCTTCACTAATCATCCAATGGTCTTACAGAGGCAATACAAGTACGTGCCCCAACTACTTTTTGGTTCAATTCAACGGTAATGTCACAGTCCAGGGGCAACAATAGATCTACTCTGGAGCCAAATTTAATGAAGCCAGCATCTTCCCCTTGAGTTACCTGTTCACCCTCTTCGGCATAGTTTACGATTCTGCGTGCCATGGCACCAGCTATTTGTCTATAACCTATTTCGCCAAACTTAGGGGTGTGGAGTATAATTGTTGTGCGTTCGTTTTCCGTACTGGATTTTGGGTGCCAGGCCACCAAATACTTACCAGGGTGATATTTTGAATAGGTTACCGTACCACTGGCAGGATAACGGGTCACATGCACATTGGTGGGCGACATGAATATGGATACTTGTTTTCTTTTTTCTTTGAAATACTCTGGTTCATCAACCTCTTCGATTACAACAACTTTGCCATCAACGGGGGCCAAAATTTCATCAAAATTTGGGGTAACCAATCTTTTCGGGTTTCTAAAAAACTGCAGAATGGCTATCAAAACCAAAAGTGCAGCAATTTGAACGGCCATCCGAACCCATTCCACATCAATGTAGTATTGTGCAGCCAAAACGGCAGCTACCACTAGAAAAAAAGTGGTAATTATAATTTTTTGCCCCTCTTTATGAAACATAGGAGAATATATTTAAGATCAAATACGCAAAAGGTGCAGCAAACACCAAGCTATCCAGTCGGTCCCAAATTCCGCCATGCCCCGGTAAAATAGCTCCGCTATCTTTTACTCCGGCCATACGCTTGAACTTTGATTCCAATAAATCGCCCAAACTCCCTGCAACCACTATTAAACAGGCCATAGCCATCCACTCCGTTACCGTAAGTCTTGTTTCGTACCACGATAAAAAATAGGCAGCTACCAGTGCAAAAATAAGACCTCCTGCAGAACCTTCAATGGTTTTTTTTGGAGAAACTGCAGGAAATAGCTTTGTACGGCCCAAAGTTCTTCCCATTAAGTAGGCAAATGTATCATTGACCCATATCAAGATAAAGATGCCCATAATTAAAAATTGGGCAAAACTTTCATGTTTGTAAGGAATCATTGTTAGAAAAATACAACCTCCTCCTATATAAAAAAGGCCGATGATAAATTTTTGAAAGTTGGTGAACTTCCTTGGCTTTTTTGAAAAGAGGAACATCAGTAGGGCAAGATTTACAGCAACCGTACATAGCATTAGTAAGTTGACTGCGGTAGTATCGTTGGTCAAATAAATGAAAACCCACCAGAGGGCGAGATAGGCCACAAAAATGTAATATCCTTTAAGGTGTACAATTCTTTTAAATTCGTACAGGCAAGCAAGACCAAATGCCATGAAAAGGAAGTCGAAGGCATCCGAGCTCAAAAATACCGCACCCAGGAGAAGTACCACATAAATAACCCCGGTAATGGAGCGTCTTAAAATTTCTCTCATGTATTTAGAAATCTTCTAGGAGTAAAAGATATACATTTTTTGAGGCACTTCCGTAAGAAAGAAAGTCATCTTTATTTTCGGGCGTTTGCTGAAAGTGCTTTAAAGTGGTAATGTTATTGGGAATATTTTTTTGATAGCGTTCTTTAATAATTTTAAGTGCTTCACTAATAGAGTCCACCAACTGACTGGTGGTAGCGAAAACCACTAGATTAGAGGGTAATTCGTCTAATTTTTTTTCTTTGATTTGATTGGAACATACCAAAATGGAACCATTATGGGCAACTAAGTGTTCACATGTGGTAAAGAAAATATCACTTTCGCCACGATTTCCCGTAAACTCCAAGTTTTCTGACGCAAAACGGGTTTCCAGCCTTGGGTCCATCGAGAAGAAAAGATGGTTTTGCCAATCGTTTTCCGAAATAATGTTTTTGAGTGCCTCGGAGACTTCGGCAAAGTCTTCACAGTAAATAAACTTTCCACCATTCTTTTTAAAGTAGATGGTGAATTTTTCATCCACAGGAATTTTTAAATCGGGCATATGGTCACCACGGGTTTCCGTGGTTTCCTTGGAAACCTTTTTTCCTCCTCCGAAAAGTTTTTTAAAAACTCCCATTAATGGTTTTGTTCTTTTCTACTGAATCAATATAATTCTTTTGATTAGACTTTACGCAATAATTTTATTTGGCAGGCTCAAGTTCCTCTTCCTCTTTTTCAAAAGGTCTTTGGCCGAAAATCTTCTCCAAATCATCTTTGAAAATAACCTCTTTGTCCAAAAGTCTTTCTGCAAGTTCAGTAAGCTTGTCTTTATTATCATCTAGCAATTGGATAGCCCGTTGATATTGCTTTTCAATCATTTTGGAAATCTCTTGGTCAATTTTCTGGGCTGTTTCCTCACTATAGGGCTTGGTGAACCCGTATTCGTTCTGACCTGATGAATCGTAATAGGTAATGTTACCCAATTCCTCATTTAGCCCATATATCGTTACCATGGCACGAGCCTGTTTGGTAACTTTTTCCAAATCGCTCAGGGCCCCGGTGGATATTTGATCAAACATTACTTTTTCTGCAGCTCTACCACCCATTGTGGCGCACATCTCATCCAGCATTTGTTCTGGACGAACAATTAAACGTTCTTCGGGCAAATACCATGCAGCTCCCAGCGACTGTCCACGAGGAACAATGGTTACTTTTACCAAAGGTGCAGCATGTTCCAACATCCAGCTTACAGTGGCGTGGCCTGCTTCGTGGAATGCAATGGTTTTCTTTTCATTGGGGGTGATGATTTTATTTTTCTTTTCCAGACCACCTACAATTCTATCCACGGCATCCAAGAAATCTTCCTTGGTCACCGCTTTTTTCTCTTTACGGGCAGCGATAAGTGCCGCTTCGTTACAAACGTTGGCAATGTCAGCTCCCGAGAATCCAGGTGTTTGTTTGGCCAAAAAGTCCAAATCCAAGGTTTCGGCAGTCTTAATGGGACGCAGGTGTACTTCGAATATCTCTTTTCTTTCGTTCAGGTCGGGTAGGTCAACATAAATTTGACGGTCAAAACGTCCTGCACGCATCAATGCTTTATCCAATACATCGGCACGGTTGGTCGCAGCCAATACGATTACATTGGTGTTGGTTCCAAAACCATCCATTTCGGTCAATAATTGGTTAAGGGTGTTTTCCCGTTCATCATTGGAACCTGTAAAGTTATTTTTACCCCTTGCACGTCCGATGGCATCAATTTCATCAATAAAAATGATAGCAGGAGATTTGTCCTTTGCTTGTTTGAACAAATCGCGCACCCTTGATGCGCCAACCCCTACGAACATTTCTACAAAGTCGGAACCTGATAGCGAGAAGAATGGCACTTTAGCTTCTCCTGCCACAGCTTTCGCCAATAATGTTTTACCTGTTCCAGGAGGGCCTACCAAAAGGGCTCCTTTGGGTATTTTACCACCTAAGGAAGTGTATTTATCTGGATTTTTAAGGAATTCTACGATTTCCTGGACCTCTTCTTTGGCTCCTTCCAAACCGGCAACATCTTTAAATGATGTGCGGGTATCTGTTTTTTCGTCAAATAGTTTGGCTTTCGATTTTCCAATGTTGAAAATCTGTCCGCCTGCACCACCTCCGGCACCGCCTGACATCCTTCGCATCAGGTAAATCCAGATACCGATAATCAGTGCAAATGGCAACAGGGTTAAGAATATTTCACCGAGCACGTTGGATTCTGTATCGAACTCAACAATGGTATCCAGATTGTTTTCCTTTTTGATTTCAGTGATTTCATTTTGGAAAATCTGAAGATCACCATAATCGAGAACATATTGGGGTACCAGTCCAGATGAAGGTAATAGTGGTTTTTCGGCCACACCTTTATGCACATCTTTCTTTAAAGCTTCCTCGGTGAGGAAAACCTTGGCTTGACGTGTATTGGTAATGATAACGATTTTGGAAATGTCACCGTTGCGTAAAAATTCCTGTAATTCTGATGTTGTGGTTTTTTCTGTACTCGAAAAACTGCTTCCTCCAAAAAATTGGAAGCCAATGATCAAGGCGATTACCACACCATATATCCACCACGAACTAAGACGTGGTTTTTTCGGGGTATTATTTGGATTGTTTTCTTTTGCCATTTTTTTTTAAGAATTGTAACTGCTTTCCACCATAGTAACTTTGGCATCTCCCCAAAGTCCCTCAATGTCATAAAATTCCCTAATATGTTTTTGAAATACATGCACTACAACATTGACATAATCCATCAGCACCCATTCGGCATTTTCAGAGCCTTCGACATGCCATGGCTTGTCGTGAATGGCTTTACTGACCTTTTTTTGGATAGAGGAAACAATTGCATTTACATGCGTGTTGGAAGTACCATTGCAGATGATAAAGTAGTCGCAAACTGTATTTTCGATTTCCCTCAGGTCAAGTAGATTTATATCAACTCCTTTAACATCTTCTATTCCTTCTAAGATTAAGGCAATCAATTCATCTGCGCTAGCTTTCGTTTTCTGCATTCAAAAATTTTAGTTTTTACAAAGTTATGTTTTTTTTGTTTTCTTAGCCCTAGTTTTTAACAAATCATAAAGGCTTGCCATATTGGGAAAACATTTTCAAATACTCAAACTTGATGCCACGGAGTCCACAAATTTATATTTAAAGGATTTGTTGCGTTCTGAAAATCTATCTGATTACACTGTTGTTGTTACTAAGAATCAACTTAAGGGTAGGGGGCAAATGGGAACTTCTTGGCAGTCAGAAGGAGGTAAAAACCTTACCTTCAGTGTGTTAAAAAAATTTGATTCGCTGAATGTCCAATACCAATTTGTTTTGAACATTGCAGTTTCTTTGGCTGTTATTGATACATTGAGTGAACTTTCGGTTCCCAAAGTCAAAGTTAAATGGCCCAACGACATTATGTCAGGTTCCAAGAAAATTTGTGGTATTTTGATTGAAAATGTCTTGAAAGGCGACAAGGTAGGTCATTCCATTATCGGAATTGGCTTAAATGTGAACCAAACTGATTTTGCGAATTTGGATAAAGCATCTTCCTTAAAAGCGATAACGGGCCGTAATTTTAATCTTGATGAGCTTCTTCTTATGATATTGGAACGTATCAGGTTTTATTTTGAGGGAATCGAGGCAAAAACGGTACCTCAATTATTGCCTGCCTACGAAAAGATGCTTTTTAGAAAAGATAAACCATCGACCTTTACAAATGAGCAAGATGAAATGTTTATGGGGTATATCCGTAAGGTGTCACCATCGGGCAAATTGGTACTCGAATTGGAGGATAGGGTTTTTAAAGAATTTGACTTAAAGGAAGTAAGCCTGCTTTACTGACCTATTTTATCCATATTGTTGGACAGCGTTCCCATAAAATTAGTGATAGGTGCCTTGATCATCATGGCCATCATGGCATTGAATTGACCTTCAAAACTTAACGCTACCTCGCTTTCATTCTCTCCTAAAGAAGTGATATCTGCGGTTAAGGTAAACGGAAGTTTATCGCTTGCGGCACCCAGAATCACTTTGTCATTTGGGTTTTGCTCTTTCAACCTAAGCACAATTTCGGGCATACCTTTTAATGCAAATTTGAATGTGTTTTCGTCCAAGACTTCAAATTTGTCAATATTATCCGGCATTAAGGTTTCAAAGTTTTTGATGTCTGTCAAGAACTCAAATACTTCTTTATCGCTTTTGGCTACTTTCTTTTTTGAGGCTTCAATATGCATTGTAAAATTTTATTTCCATTCTTGTGGATTTGATCTCCACTCTAATAATGTCTGTAATTGGTTTTCTTGAATATGGTTGGTTTCCGAAGCTTGCTCAATAAGGTTTTCGTAATCGGATAGGGTATGGAGTTCCACACCTTCTTTTTCAAAATTTTCCGTGGAAACGGGAAACCCGTAGGTAAAAATGGCAATCATTCCTTTAATATCGGCTTTTTGCTCTTTAAGTGCTTTTACTGCGTTAAGGCTGCTGTTGCCCGTGCTGATCAAATCTTCAATGACAACCACACTTTGCCCTGCTTCAAAATACCCTTCAATCTGGTTTTGCCTTCCGTGCTCTTTCGGTTTGGGTCTAACATAAACAAATGGAAGTCCAAGTGCTTCGGCGACTAAAATGCCTACTCCAATGGCCCCCGTAGCTACTCCGGCAATTACATCAGGCTTTCCGTAGAGTTTTTCAACTTGCTTTGCGATTTCTTCCCTTACAAAATTCCTGACCATGGGGTAGGAGAGCATGACCCTATTATCGCAATAAATAGGCGATTTCCAACCTGAAGCCCATGTAAAAGGATTTTCAGGTTCCAACTTTATTGCATTAATTTGTAATAACAGCTCGGCTGTTTTTTTTGCGATACCCTTATCTAAAACCATTGCGCAAATGTATGAAGTTTTTGTTAATGAGGCTCCACTGATTTTAACAAACGAGCGCCCCCAGGATTCCAACGGTAATTTGTTTTCTTTGGATGGTGATTCCATTGTTGAGGCTATTCGACTTTTGTCCAAAAAGAAAATTAAAAAAGCTTATCTGTACCATCCTGATGAACAGAAAATCCTGAAGCTTTTTATGCATAAAATTCCCGTAGTAGTTGCAGGTGGCGGATTTGTAGTAAACAAAAAGGGAAAAGTTCTGTTTATTTACCGAAATGGAAAATGGGATCTGCCCAAAGGAAAAGTAGATAAGGGAGAGTCCATAGAACGCGCAGCAATTCGCGAAGTAGAGGAGGAAACTGGGGTAAAAAACCTTAAGATTGAAAAATTTCTCCATACTACTTTTCATGTATTTAAAAGAAACGGGGAGTACCGATTGAAGCAAACGCATTGGTTCATTATGTCCACTGATTACAAAGGAAAATTGGTGCCGGAAAAATCAGAAGGTATTAAAAGAGTAAAGTGGAAAGGCCCCAAAAAGACCAAAAAAGCATTAAAAAATTCTTACCACAACATTAAGATATTGTTCGAGGATTGGCCTTTTAGTTAGAGAGTAATCCAGAGGCATCAATGTTTTTTGCTATCCTAAAAATGGGGTAGGTAAGGTAAGCTTCCTCAAAATGCTCGGAGCGTTCAAAAATCCAATTTAATTGCGCGTACCAATTGTTGGCAAAATTGAGTTCAGCTTCTTTTTTTGCCTCGAATTCCCGTAATAATAAAGAATCTTTTTGCAACATTTCCAGCGCAACATCTTCAAAAACGTAAGGGGAGAAACCCTCTTTGCGCTGCAGTACGGTATCAAAAAAGTTCCAGTTAAAAAATGAATCTGCACCTTGAGGTTCCAAGGTTTCCATAAGATAGCGAATCCCCGGCTGACGGGTTGGTACCAATAAATCACCTTCTCTAAAATGAACTTTTTTAATGCCTTTGTCCACCTGGGTATTAGAGTGGAGGTAATGACCTTCGTATGGAGCATTCCGAGTATCGTAATTCCTTATTTTATAGGCTTCTACGGAAAGCGCAGTGTCTTTTTTTATGGGTGAATATTGAATTTTATTTGCATCCAATCGTTCAATTACTTTTTTCCAGCTTCTTTTTACAATGTAGGCATCGGGCACTTCAACGGTATCTAATGGGTAAAAATAATCTTGGTAAACTGTCTCCTTGGTAAACGGTTTGTCCCGGTTATATTTTAATCTGGGAAGCCCGGTTACTTCGCTTGTAAATTGTTCCGCTTCGTAACCCTTAAATTTAAGAATGGAACTTTGTGTGGTGTCTACTTGCCAGTTAAAGTAATATTCTGAAAGGTCCAAGTTGTTTTCCAAGGTTTTCTTGCGAAGCACTTTAATGTTCTTGTGTTCTACTTCAACTACTTCGATCAGGCTCTGCATTAAATCATATGTGCCTTCAACACGTTGTTTGTATGGCTTTAGCATATGGGTCTCCACCATTAGGCCCAAGGTGCTCCAAAGTGTTGTGTATCCTGTGGAATATCTTGGGTGATCCATAAATTGACTGAATCCCATTTCTGGCGGTGTATTAAAAACATTGACGTAAGGGGTAATGTCCCACTCCTTCTCGGCCAAGGAATTTTCAAGGCTGGGCATTAGAGTGTCGTGCAGGTATTCTCCCATTTCACCTCCAAGTTTGTTGTGCTGGGTAAAAAGGTGGGTCAAGGTGTATTGGTAATCTGCTCCGTTGCTTACATGGTTGTCGATAAAAACATCGGGTTTTACCATATGAAATATTTGAGCGAACGTCTGGGCATTTTGGGTGTCCATTTTAATGAAATCCCTATTTAAATCATAATTGCGCGCATTTCCTCGGAAACCATATTCCAAAGGGCCGTTTTGGTTGGCCCTTGTGGTGGAGTTTCTATTAAGCGAACCTCCTATGTTGTAGATGGGTATGGTGACCAATACTGTATTTTTGGGCATGGCCAATTTTTTGGTGGCCAAATCTCTATAGAGCATCATTGTGGCGTCTATACCATCGCTCTCACCAGGGTGTATCCCGTTATTGATTAGGATAATGGATTTTTCCTTGCGAATATTTTCGTAGTTAAAATCTCCATCAGGATTAAATGTCACCGTGTGCAAAGGATAGCCACTGTCCGTTTTGCCGATGGTGTGAATGTTTATTTCCGGAAAATCACGTGCAAGGGTAATATAATAATCGATGGTTTGTTGATAGGTAGCCGTTTCCATGCCATCAGAGGATTCATAATGGGTTGGATAGGAGGATTTTTCATCCTGGGTCTCGGATTCACAGGATATAAAAAGGAAAAGGGCCGCTAAAAAAACTATATACTTCAAAATACTTCGGGAACTTTGATTCGCACAAAAACATGTGCTTGGCGGCTTCAAAAATACAGAATATTATAATTTAAGAGGCTATATCCATACAGCCAAGGTCGTTGGCCTCGATTTTAAAAATGGGTTTGTTCTTAAAGTTGAGTGTATAAGGACACCTATTTTTAAAGCCATTCCACTTTTTGTAGTCCAACGGGTCAATCGAGGAGGTGATCATATTGATTGTGATATGTTCTTTTATATCTAATGCAATCAATTCATCAAGAAATTCCCAACCATCCATTATGGGCATGTTTATATCTAAGAAAACGACCTCGGGAATTATTTTTCCTTCTTTCAGCCTTTCTTTGATTGCCTCGTGAGCCTCATGTCCATTTTGAAAAATTTGTATGTCGTCACAACTTGCAACAGACTTCAACATTTTTTTGATGCCAAATACTGTAATGGGGTCATCATCCACGATAAAAATACAACTAACTTTCTTCATTAAAATACACATTAAATGTAGTGCCTTTGTCAACTTCGCTCTGCACTGTTATACTTCCGCCCATGGCTTCAATTTGGTTCTTTACAAGGTATAGACCAAAGCCTTTGGCATCCTTTCTGTTGTGGAATGTTTTGTACATACCAAAAATTTTGTCTCTGTACTTATCCAAATCTATTCCCATTCCATTATCAGAAATGCTCAATAAAACTCCTTCAGTGGATTTTACGGCATTTATGGTAATCAAGAGCGTTCTGTTTGGGCTTTTATATTTGACAGCATTGGAGACAAGGTTTAATATTATGCTGTCTAGGTAAGCGGGAATACAGGATACTTCAATATTTTCTTCAACATTATTTATGATTTGAGAATCGTCCTTGTCCAATAAGGCTGAAAAATTTTCAAGTACCTTAACAATATTATTTTGTAGGTTAAGTGGCTTTTTTGTCTCCGCTGTCTTGGTGTTTATATCTACTACTTGATTAAGGTTGCCCAAGGTTTCCAATAAATTGTCAGAAGCCTGGGTAAGCATATCAATAATACGTTTTCTTTCTTGTGGATCTTTTTCGGAGTTTAAGAATCCTAAAAGCATGGAGAAATTAGCGGAATGCGACCTTAAATTGTGCGAAACGATATGTGCAAAACTGATAAGTTTTTGGTTCTGCATGGAGGTTATGTTGATCAAGTTGCACAGTTCCTCCTGCTTCTTTTTCATGGCGGTGATGTCCAAACTCATGCCTATGAGTCCGCAAACCTTGCCTTCTAAGTCAAAATGCGGGATTTTAGAGGTCAAGAAATGTGTGGTTTTGCCATTAAGCGTACTAACGGTTTCCTTACCTATAATTGGGGTAAGGTTTTTCATGACTTGGATATCTTCTTCTCTTGATATTTGTGCATCTTTCTCTCCATAGAGGTCAAAATCGGTCTTGCCTATGAGTTCTTCAACCCTTTTATCGAAGTAGTTGCACTCACCTTTGTTTACCAATACCTTTCTGGACTCTAGGTCTTTTACATAAACGTTCAATGGAAGACTATCTACCAATGTAGAAAGTAATTGCTGGTGTTCTTTTATCCTGGTCTCGGCTATTTCTTGATCGTGAATATCTTTGATTGTCCCGAATACTTTTATGACTTTTCCATCTTTTACAAAAGGTTTTCCAGTTATTCGCACCCATCTTTCTTCACCATTAAAGGTTACAATCATTAATTTCGTGTTGTATGATTGGTTGCTGGCAATCGCTTTGTGAAAAAGCATGGAAACCTTATTCTGACTATATCCTGGTTTAAAAAAGTTAATGGCTTCTATCGTAGTGGGTTCAAAGCAGTCGGGAACTTGGTGTATTCGTTTTGTTTCCTTGCACCAAGAAAGTTCTTCTGTTTGCACGTTAAATTCCCACCACCCAGTTTCAGATACTTCGACCTTAGTTTCCAAAATATTGTTCAACCAGTCAATTTGTTGTTCTTTTTGAACTTCAGGGGTAATGTCGTCGGTCTGGATGATGGTTCCAATTACATTTTCTTTTTCATCGAACCAAGGAGCAAAATAACTTTTCAAATAGCGGGTACCATCGGTATTTTCTATTTTATGTTGAAGAGAGAACGACTTATTTTCTTTAAGTCTTCTTTTTAGATCTGGAATTTCTGAGTACAATAAGGAAACTTTAGTTTTGGTAGTTTCATCTTGTGGAGGCAAACCAAAAATGTCGAGCCAAGAGCAGGATGCATCGAGCAAGATTCCTTTCTTACAAAGAAGGGCTGTTGCCTTGGGCAATTGTTTAAGTAAATAAAATTGGTCAACTTTTTTAACTGCTTTCAAAACTAGGGGGATGTTTAAAAACGTTATTTCTCTAAGAAATTTCTGACCAAAGTATAATTATTGGTTATTTTGTAAGATTTATTGTTGTGAAAACACTTATTAATGTGGTATTCGCTCAATTAAGGCATGTTATGCTAAAATATAAATGAAAGAAATTACTTACCAATAGTTTTGACCGACGTGATTTTACCGTGTTCTTATTTGACGAAAACGGTATCCGGAACCAATCCGGTGTAGTCACCTCCATTTCTAATAACATCTCGTACTATAGAAGAACTGATGTAGGATTTGCCAGAGGAAGTCAATAGAAAAACAGTCTCAATTTCAGAAAGTTTTCGATTGGTATGAGCAATGGCTTTTTCAAATTCGAAATCCGCTGGATTCCTTAATCCCCTCAAAATAAAATTGGCATCTATTTTTTTGCAAAAGTCAACTGTCATTCCCTTATAGGTGGTCACTTTTATTTTTGGCTCGTCTTTAAAAGCCTCTTCAATAAACTTAACACGTTCCTCCAATGAGAACATATATTTTTTATCTGCGTTTATTCCAATGGCTATGACCAATTCATCAAAAAGAGTGACACCTCTTTTTATAATATCATAATGTCCTAAAGTAAGTGGGTCAAAGGACCCGGGGAACAGTGCACGTCTCATGTTGTGGAATAAAGTTTTTTAAAAATAAGGTTTCTATCGCAAAGCTTCAACAATCGCACTATCAAAAAGCTCCTCGAGGGAAATTCCTGCTGTTTTTGCCTGTTGAGGCAGAAGGCTCTCCTCGGTAAGTCCAGGGGTAGTGTTTACTTCCAGAAGATGTGGCTCATCACCAATAAAAATAAACTCACTTCGGGTAAATCCTTTTAATCCTAACATTTTATAGATGTGCTCTGCTAACTTTTTGACATTCGATTCCTGTGTCGCGGTTATTCGAGCAGGAGTAATTTCTTTTGATTTGCCCATGTATTTGGCCTCAAAATCAAAAAAATCGTTTTCTGAGATGATTTCGGTCGCTGGCAGAACAGTAACTTCATTATTGTAGGTGATAACGCCGACAGAAACTTCCGTACCGTCCAGAAAAGATTCGATAATGATTTGGGTATCCTCTTTAAATGCGCTTTCGATAGCATTGCCCAGATCTTCTTTTTTGTGCACTTTGGAAACCCCGTAGCTACTACCGGCCCTGTTGGCCTTTACAAAACAAGGAAGCCCTACTTTGTCCGCGATGGCATTCTCGTCAACCGATTGGCCTTTATTCAAAAAATAAGAAGTGGCACAAGGCACTCCATAAGGTTTGAGTGTACTTAACAAGTCACGTTTATTAAAAGTGAGCGCTGCCTCATAATGGTTGCAGGAAGTTTGTGGAATCCCCAACAGTTCAAAGTAAGCTTGCATTAAGCCATCTTCTCCTGGTGTTCCGTGTATGGCATTGAAAACACAATCAAATTGAATCTTTACACCATCAACATGGATACTGAAATCAGATTTCTCAACAGGATGCTCTTGATTCTCATCATCTAGATAAAACCATTTTTCTTTGGTTATGACGATTCGGTATGCACTGTATTTTTTTGCATCCAGATATTTGAATACTACATTTCCGCTTTTAATGGAAATATTATGCTCGCTGGAATAGCCGCCCATTATGATGGCAATGTTCTTTTTCATTGACTTGTAAAATATCGCAAAGCCAAAATAAAGAAAAAAGGGTTGGCTTTCCTATATTTGTCCCGTTAAGGTGAACTACATGAAAAATTTTTTCAACTTTTTAAAAAGTAAGACTTTTTTAATCCAGCTTGGATTAGCCGCAGTGGCAGTTCTGGTTTTGGTATTTGTTGCCTTGCAATGGCTCAAGGGTACAACTAACCATGGTGAATTTGTGGAAGTGCCCAATTTTTCGAAGATGTCGGTAATGGAGATGCGAGAGGCAGTTGAGGAAGCCGGTTTACGATATCAAGTGTTGGACTCCTCAGATTTTAATCCAGATTATCCAAGATTTTCCATATTGGACCAAAACCCGCCAGCGGGGAATAAGGTAAAGACCAACCGTAAAATATATTTTACGGTAAACCCATCGGGATACAAAAAGGTGACCGTGCCGGATATTGTCCAAGTAACCCAACGTAATGCATCATCCATGCTAAAAGCCGTAGGCTTGGAAGTGGAACGTGTAACTTACATAGATGAACTGGGCAAGGACATGGTCTACAGAATGAAATACAAAGGGAAGTATATAAAGCCCGGAGATAAATTGCCCAAAACCTCCAAAGTGGAGCTGATATGTGGAAACGGAACTATTCCCGGCAGCGCTAGGGTGAAGGCAGACTCCAATTAATCATGGATACATCAGATAATCAAGATGAACTATCTCAGGATGACCTCTATGAGCATCATGCTTTTGTGGCCTCGAAAGGCCAAGAGCCCTTGCGCGTGGATAAATTCTTGATGAACTTTATAGAGAACGCCACCCGGAATAAAATTCAACAAGCCGCTAAAAAGGGGCATATTTGGGTAAACGGTTCCATTGTAAAACAAAATTACAAGGTAAAAGCCGGGGATGAGGTAAAGGTGATGTTCGAACATCCACCTTATGAGTTTTTACTGACTCCGGAAGACATTCCTTTGGATATTGTTTATGAGGATGATGTGCTTCTGGTTGTTAATAAACCAGCCGGCATGGTGGTGCATCCTGGCCACGGGAATTATTCGGGAACCTTGATCAATGCACTTGTTTACCATTTTGAAAACTTGCCCAATAACAGTTCGGACAGACCCGGTTTGGTGCACCGGATAGATAAGGATACATCAGGATTATTAGTAATCGCCAAAACAGAGTCGGCAATGACCCATTTGGCACAGCAGTTTTTCGATAAGAGTAGTGAGCGGGAATACGTGGCCTTGGTTTGGGGCAATGTGGAAGAAGACGAAGGAACCGTTGAAGGACATATCGCCCGGAATCCCAAAAATCGTCTCCAGATGATGGTATTTCCCGATGGCGACGAGGGCAAAGAAGCGGTTACCCACTACAAAGTATTGGAACGTTTTGGCTATGTTACCTTAATTTCCTGTAAGTTGGAAACTGGAAGAACCCATCAAATTAGGGTTCACATGAAATATATTGGCCACACTTTGTTCAATGATGAACGTTATGGTGGCGACAAGATTTTAAAGGGCACCACTTTTACCAAATACAAACAGTTTGTGGAGAATGCCTTTAAAGTGTTGCCTAGGCAAGCTTTGCATGCCAAAACCCTTGGTTTTGAGCATCCTGTTACGGGTGATTTTATGCGTTTTAATTCTGAACTGCCCGAGGATATGGTGAACTGCATTGAAAAGTGGCGAGGATATTCCAAACATCACGAATCATAGTTTTCTTCAATCTTAAGATTGAAAACACCTTTGGAATACCCTTCCAAAAAAGTAAAATCCTCGTTATTTTTACAAAAATTAGAATAAGATGAAAATTGTGATATCTCCAGCAAAGTCGCTTGATTATGATACGGCTTTGCCCACATCAAAATATAGTCAGCCCCAATTTTTGGAACAAGCGGAAAAATTGAACTCCGTTTTGAGAAAGAAAAAGCCAAAGGCGTTGTCGGAACTGATGTCCATTTCGGATAAACTGGCAGATCTGAATTGGGAGCGTAACCAACAATTTTCATTGCCTTTCACCGAAGATAATGCCCGACCAGCCATTTATGCATTTAATGGTGATGTGTATCAAGGGTTGGATGCTTACACCATCCCAGAAGACAAATTGGACCGCTTGCAAGACACCTTGCGAATCCTGTCTGGTCTGTACGGTGTTTTAAAACCTTTGGATTTGATGCAGCCTTACCGATTGGAAATGGGTACACAACTGAAAGTGGGTCGTAAAAAGAACCTGTACGAGTTTTGGAAAGGCCAAATCACCGAATCCTTGAACAATGAATTAAAGGATGACGAATTGTTTGTAAATCTGGCCAGCAACGAATACTTCGGCGCTGTAGATGATAAAAATCTTAAGGTGCCAGTAATTGCTCCAGTGTTTAAGGATTGGAAAAATGACAAACTCAAAGTCATTAGTTTTTATGCCAAAAAAGCACGAGGTTCCATGGTGAGATACATTTTGGATACTGGGGCCGAAACATTGGACGATATCAAAAATTTTGACTACGACGGATATCTGTACAGCGAAGAACATACGGTAAAGAAAAACGAACCCGTATTCATCCGATAAAAACTTTGGTAAAATCCGAAGTAATCTTTAAGTTATAGTCGACAAGGCATGTTGTTACGATTAAAGTGCACATGCCTTAAATTGTGATACACTTAAAATTAACCCTGAGGTTATACATTATTCACGACCTTTGAGTGTTTGTCTATTTTTAAACTAACATAAAACATATTCATGCAGCAGCAGACTAAACGGTTAGAAGAATTTAAAAAATCGGTAACCAATAAATTCAATATCTATAATAGCCTTTTCTTGAGCTTGCCCTACAAGAATGTCGAAAATGTTGGGATTCTCATCCCGCTTTTACTCGATCAGTGCGAAAAAGGACTTAAGGAGGGTAAAGAGCCACAAGAGATATTAGAGGTGTTCTTTTCCAATTTTGTAGATATTCAAGATGAGCGGGAACGATTGGATTTTATGTTCAGAATTGTGCAGTATGTAGAACGCCAAGTGGTGTTGTACGATAGTGTGGAAGATTCTGCCTTTCCCAAACTGCAAGAATACAGTAGTTCGTTGACCATCAAGGATTATTTTGAACTGGTGAACCGTACCAAAAATTGGGACAAGGTCTCCAAAAAATTGTCAACTTTTAGTGCGCGCATTGTTTTAACGGCTCACCCTACGCAGTTCTACACGCCAGCTGTTTTGGATATTATCGCAGAACTACGCTCGTTGATTGATGAAGATAGAATTCATGATATTGATGTTACTCTTCAACAATTGGGATTGACATCCTTGATCAATGCAAAAAAACCAACGCCCTTGGATGAGGCGAAAAACATTATCTATATTCTTCGTAACACGTATTATGATGCTGTTGGAGAATTGTACCAGTATGTAAAAAGCAATATTAGGGACGATAAGTTTGAGAACTACGACCTTATGAAACTGGGATTCTGGCCAGGGGGTGACCGTGACGGAAACCCGTTTGTAACAGCGGACATTACCAAACAAGTAGCCGATGAATTAAGGTTGACCCTAATGAAGTGCTACTATAATGAATTGAAGAACCTCCGTAAAAAATTGACCTTTAAAGGAATGCAAGGAGAGCTTAATGAGTTGAGCGGTAAATTGTATCAAGCTATGTTCGACCCCAATGCACCGATTTCCTATGAAGGAATTGTTGAGCATTTGAGTTCGGTTCGGGAAAATTTGATTGAGTATTATCACGGGTTGTATTTGGATGAACTGGATCAGTTTATTGATAAGGTACATATCTTCAAAACACATTTTGCCACCTTGGATATTCGCCAAGACCATAGCAAGCATGCATTGGTAGTGGAAACGGTATTGAAAAAACAAGGAGTCATCAAAGAAAGTATTAAGGAGCTCAAGGAAAAAGAGTTGGTCAACTTGCTGCTTAGGGAAGACTTTAAATTAAATCCAAAGGATTTTGATGATGAAATTGTAAAAGATACCATTGTCAACATTCAAAATTTAAAGGCAGTACAGGAGAAGAACGGAGAAGATGGATGTAATCGCTATATCATCAGTAATTCTGAAGATATTTTTTCCGTATTGTTTGTGTTCGGATTGTTCAGATGGTGTGGTTGGGACGAGAAAGAAATTACTTTTGATATTGTTCCCTTATTCGAGACCATGAACGGTATGGACGCTTCGGAAGAAGTGATGCAAACCTTGTTCGATATTCCACAGTATAGACAACACCTTGAACGAAGAAGGGATATTCACACCATAATGCTTGGCTTTTCTGACGGTACCAAAGATGGTGGTTACCTAAAAGCCAACTGGTCCATATTAAAGACCAAAGAAACGTTGAGCAAAGTCTGCAAGAAAAATGGCGTTAGCGCTATTTTCTTTGACGGTAGAGGAGGGCCGCCGGCAAGGGGTGGAGGTAAAACCCACAAATTCTATGCTGCCCAGACAAAAGATGTGGCCAATCATGAGATACAGCTTACCATTCAGGGGCAGACGATTACCAGTACCTATGGCACCAAGGAGCAGTTTATTCATAATTCCGAGCAGTTGCTCACTGCGGGGCTAAGCAATAATCTTTTTGGTAAGGAACATACGATTTCTGCCTCCCAGCGAAAACTGATTGAAGAACTCTCTGAACTCAGTTTTGATAAATATGATGCCCTAAAACAGCATGAGAAATTTATCCCATACTTGGAAAATAGGAGTACCCTAAAATATTATACTAAAGCAAATATTGGTAGTAGGCCGGGAAAACGTGGCAACAAAAAACAATTGACATTGTCGGACCTTCGTGCCATTTCGTTTGTAGGTTCTTGGAGCCAGTTGAAACAAAATGTCCCCGGTTATTTTGGGTTGGGTTCTGCTATTCAGCAAATGAAAGAAGAAGGACGATTAAATGAGGTGAAAAAACTTTATAAAGAGGTCCCTTTCTTTAAAGCTTTGATGTTGAATAGTATGATGTCCTTGGCAAAATCCAATTTTGACTTGACCAATTACATGAAGGATGATCCCGAGTTTGGTGATTTCTGGAATATTCTGCACGATGAATTCCAATTGTCCAAAAAGATGTTGTTGCAGATTTCGGGTCTTAAAATTTTGATGGAGGACGAAGCCGTTTCTAGGGAGTCGGTGAAAATCAGGGAAAAGATTGTGTTGCCGTTGTTGGTGATTCAGCAAAACGCGCTGTACCACATCACCCAAAATTCGGAATACAAAGAACTCTACGAAAAGATTGTTACCCGTTCATTGTACGGAAACATCAACGCTAGTAGGAATTCGGCATAGGAAAAAGACTTTGGGGTCAAAACTATTTAAGCATACTCATCCATACGAACCTTTTTTGTTGCACAAGGCCACAAAATTAATTGTGGGCACTTTGCCGCCACCCCGTTTTACCACGGGAGAGCTAAAGCCACAGGACGTAGATTTCTGTTACGGAAGTTGTAATGGACAACTTTGGCCCATTTTAGATAGAATCTTCGATTTGGGATTGAAATATGAAACCGCAAAGGAAGCGGTAGAACAACGAAAGTGTTTTTTGATTGAAAACAAAATTGGGGTCTGCGATATTGTCCAAAGTGCGGAGCGAGAAAAAATTGATGCCTCGGATTTGGGAATGCAAAATGTGGTGCTTCGGGATTTAGTAGGGTACCTCCAAAAATACCCTAATATCGAGACTCTTTTGTTCACTGGCGGTAACAGTAAAAATGGTCCAGAATACTTCTTTCGAAAACAACTTAAAGAGCACGGATTAAAATTAGAGGTCGTTTCTAACGAGGTGCCACGAATCCATCATTTGGAGTTGCCTGTCACTTCGAGCGGAGTCGAGAAGTTTAGAACAGTCAAAACCGTTTCTTTAACCGCTCCCTCGGGAGCAGCCAATAGAGCTGTGGGTAGTTTACAAGCCTATAAAGATTTAAAAAGCAAAAACCCTGATTTCAATACGGTTGACTTCAGGGTAATGCAGTATCGGGAGTTTTTTTAGTTCATTTCAGAAGAAAGAACCCCATAAAAAGCCTTAATTCCATAGGCCAACTGGCCAATTTTTATGTTCTCGTTGGGGCTATGCTGGTTGTTGTCTGGATTTACCACAGGAACAATAAATGCAGGAATCTTTAATTCGTTTATAAAAGGTGAAATCGGTACGGTGCCACCCATGGTGCGTATCTGAATTACCTCTTCACCAAAGCTTTGATTCAAGGTGTTGACAATAAATTTACCGTAGGGATTGTCCAAGTCGGTACGAAAGGCATCGGTAACGCTGCCTTCCTCGACAGTTACAATTTTATCAAACCGCATACGCTCTTCTTTGGAAGGGACATGATCTAAAACGTTGTATCCTTGTTTTGCAATGTATTCCTTTACCAATTTCTTTAAACGATTACCATCGCTTTCTACAACTAAACGTAAATCCAGTTCGGCTGTGGCACTTTCGGGAACAATGGTTCGTGCCTTGTCGCCAACCCAGCCAGAGCCTAATCCGCGAATGTTCAAGGATGGGTATTGTAAGGCTTCTTGATAATAGCCCCCTACTTTTTCTGCCGTTTTAAACTGTAGCTTCTCCGCTATGGCCTCGTCACTGTCTGGAACACTTTTTAAAATGGAATCCGTGCTTTCGTCAATGGAAATACCATCATAATATCCCGGAATGGTCACTCTACCTTCGGCATCTTTCATGGTGGCCAGTAATTGTGCCAATTGGAATCCAGGGTTAGGCGCATAATTACCATAGTGTCCACTGTGTTGTGGTTTAATAGGACCATAAGTCGTCAGGGTAAGGGTTGTAATACCGCGACAACCATAAACGACAGTTGGGTTTTCCGAAGCGTGAACAGGTCCGTCAACAATCATCAAAAAATCGGACTCCAATAGTTCGCGATATTGTTTTACGGCGGCAGGTAAAGGTTTACTGCTTTTTTCTTCTTCGCTATCCAAAATCACCTTCACATTGAAAGGAATTTCCTTGCGATCTTTCTTTAACAAATCCATAGCGTTCAAGAGCATCACAATAGGTGATTTATCATCAGAAGTTGATCTTCCGAACAACCGCCAATCATAGTTAATATCATCTCCCAACTCATCAAAGGAAACCGTCTCAAAACCTTCATCTTTTGGTGCTTTTAAAACCACTTGGTAGGGATTAGGTTGGTCCCATTTGGATGGATCGACAGATTGGCCATCAAAATGCATGTAAATAAGAACGGTTGGTTTGTCCTCACTAACAGGCGTGGCGGCAAAAAACAAGGGAAGCCCTTCTGTGTCCAAAACAGCGGTGTTAAAACCTCTATCACCGAATTTGCGCTTCAACCACATAATGTTTCGGTCGATATCGGCTGCATCCAAGGCATCGTTGGGAATGGCAATAAATTCTCGAATCTCGTTAATGGCATCGGCCACTTGAGATTTTACAGCAACATCATCTTGTGCAAAAAGGGAAAAAGTAAGGAATAGGGAAACAAGGGATAGCGTTTTCTTCATGAGACAAATCAGTGTTGATTTTAAAAGCCGAAATTTAACGAATTTGCTTCACAAAGTCACTAATTCCATCTACACCATTTTCTGTTAAATGTTTGATGAAGGCCGAACCAATGATGGCGCCTTTGGCTTTTTGAGTCGCTTGTCCAAAAGTTTCTGCATTACTGATGCCAAATCCAACGATTTGAGGATTTTTCAATTGCATGTTGGCAATACGCTCAAAATAATCTGATTGTTCCGCTCCAAATCCTTGTTTGGCCCCTGTGGTGCTCGCCGAACTCACCATGTAAATAAATCCTTCGGAAGCATTGTCAATGGCTTTGATACGTTCATCACTGGTTTGCGGAGTGATCAAAAATACATTGATCAATCCGTGTTTTTTGAAAATAGTTTCGTATTCCTCTTTGTAGACATCCAATGGAAGGTCGGGCAGAATTAGTCCATCAATACCAATTTCTTCACATTTGGCACAAAATTCCTCCACTCCATATTGAAGCACGGGATTAAAGTATCCCATCAAAATAAGGGGAATGGAAACCGTTTTTCGAATCGCTTTTAACTGCTCAAAGAGCAAAGCTGTGTTCATTCCGTTTTTAAGAGCAGCAGTGGAACTGGCCTGAATAGTAGGGCCATCTGCCAAAGGATCGCTAAATGGAAGCCCTATTTCGATGAGGTCTACTCCGCTTTTCTCCAAATCTTGAATAATCTGTACCGTGTCATTCAAATTTGGATAACCAGCGGAAAAGTATATGGAAAGGATTTTTTTGTCCTCTTGTAATTTTTGTTTGATTCTGTTCATAAATCAAGATTTGAGATGTGTGATATGAGTGTTGAGACTAAGGTCCTATATCTGATATCTGGCATCTATAATTTAAAATAATCGATATAGTTCTGTAAATCTTTGTCGCCACGTCCGGATAGGTTCACCACCACTACATCATCCGGGTTGAATTTCCTTTCCTCAAAAATGGCAAGGGCATGAGATGTCTCGATAGCTGGGATAATACCTTCCAGTTTGCAAAGTTCCAAACCGGCTTTCATGGCATCATCATCGGTAATGGAAATAAACTCCCCGCGGCCCGAGGCGTACAAGTGCGCATGCATGGGACCAACACCAGGATAATCCAGACCTGCCGAAATGGAATAAGGTTCTGTAATTTGTCCATCCTGTGTCTGCATCAACAAGGTCTTGCTACCGTGTATAATACCCACTTTTCCAAGGGCTGAAGTAGCAGCACTTTCACCAGAATGTATCCCTTTTCCTGCTGCTTCCACAGCAATTATGCCTACTTCGGGAGTATCTAAATAATGATAGTATGCTCCTGCGGCATTACTTCCGCCACCTACACAAGCCACCACATAATCTGGGTCTTCACGACCTTCTTTTTCCTGAAGTTGATTTTTAATTTCTTCCGAGATAACCGATTGAAATCTAGCCACCATATCCGGGTAGGGGTGGGGGCCAACAACAGAACCAATAATGTAATGTGTGTCCACTGGGTTGTTGATCCAGTCGCGAATTGCCTCGTTCGTGGCATCTTTCAATGTTTTACTGCCCGATGTGGCAGGTCTTACCTCAGCACCCAACATTTTCATACGAGCTACATTTGGGGCTTGACGGGCAATGTCAATCTCTCCCATGTACACAATGCACTCAATTCCCATGAGCGCACAAACAGTAGCTGTGGCCACACCATGCTGACCTGCGCCAGTTTCTGCAATGATTCGGTTTTTACCCAATTTTTTGGCCATCAAAATCTGTCCGATGGTATTATTGACCTTATGAGCACCGGTATGGCATAAATCTTCCCGTTTGAGGTAGATTTTTGTGTTATATTTTTCTGATAAACGGTTAGCGAAATAAAGGGGCGTAGGTCTACCAACATAATCTTTGAGCAATTGATGAAACTCTTCTTTAAAAGAAGGTTCTTCCATAATGTTCAAGTAGTTCTGCCGAAGCTCTTCGCAATTGGGATACAGCATTTCGGGGATGAATGCTCCCCCGAACTCCCCGTAATACCCCCGTTCATCTGCATGATAGCTCTTCATAGGTTTCTTTTTTAGTTAATATCGCTCTCAAGCGATTCGATGAATATTTTTAAGTCTTCTATATTTTTTAATCCGGGCGCTCTTTCAAATTTACTGTTCACATCGATGGCAAAACAGTTTTTGGAAGCGGGACTGTTTAAAAAACTCTTTAATTTTTCTGAGGAATCCAATCCAATTCCACCACTTAAAAAGTATGGTTTGTTTGATGGATACTTTTCCAAAACGGACCAATCAAAAGTATAGCCGTTGCCACCTGGGAGTTTTCCTTTGGTGTCAAAAAGGAAATAATCGCAAACATCCTCATAATCTTTGAGCACATCAAAATCAAAATCATCTTTGATGGAGAACACTTTGATGATGTCAAATTGGTCACTCCTAACTGGTTCTGAGGTCTCATCCTTCTGAGATGCTGAATGAAGTTCAACATGACGAAGAGCGTTACAATACTCGGCACTTTCCTTTCCGTGGAGTTGAACTGCATTTAATTGATACTGCTCCACTTTTTCCATAAGTTCTTCCAAAGGTGCGTCCACAAAAACACCCACTTTTTTGATGGAACTGGGCAATTTGGGCATATCTCCAAAAAAATATCTAGAAGAAGGCTCCCAAAAAATGAAACCCAAATAATCGGGTTGCAATGCTGCAACCTCGGTTGGGTTATGGTTCATGCCGCAGATTTTTAGTTTCATGGTAATGATTAAGCGATTATTTTATCAATGAATTTTTTAGCGCTTTTACCTGGTTCGTCCGTCTTCATAAAATTTTCTCCGATCAAAAATCCCTGATAGTCAAATTCCTTTAAATCACGAATAGCTTCCACGGAACTAATCCCGCTTTCAGAAACCTTTACAAAATCATCAGGTATTTTTTTGGATAGCGACTTGCTGATTTCCAAATCCACTTCAAAAGATTTAAGATTACGATTGTTTACCCCCAACATATCCAAACTGGGCATGAGGGATTTTTTCAGTTCCTCCTCGTTATGAACCTCCAGCAGTACATCCAAGCCCAAATCTTTGGCCAATTCAGATAAGGTTTTGATTTCTTCCCTGGTCAGAATGGCAGCAATCAACAATATGACATCGGCACCATAGGCTTTGGCTTCCACGATTTGATATTCATCAATAATGAACTCTTTTCGTAAAATGGGAATGTTGGTGGATGCCCTTGCGAGTACCAAATCATCCAAGGAACCCCCAAAGTATTTCCCGTCAGTAAGCACGGACATGCCACAGACACCTGCGTCGGCATAACCTTTGGCCACATCCTGCACATTCAAACTTTGGTTGATAACCGATTTGGATGGGGAACGTCTTTTATGTTCTGCTATAATGCCCGAATTGCTATTTCGCAATACTTCCGCCAAAGAGACAGAGGTACGCTCCATCATCACTGAGGCTTCCAATTGGGGCAGGGTGATCAGCGATTTTTTTAAATCGACTTCTTTGCGTTTATCGGCTACTATTTTCTCTAGTATGTTCATGCTGTTTTTGTCATTCTAAACGTAGTGAAGAATCTTAAGCAATTTCCCAACTGCATTCGAGATAACACTAGTTTTTACTTAATTCCTGTATTTTTTTTAAAGCTTGTAAACCTTTGCCACTAAATAACGACTCTTTAGCTTTTTCAAATCCCTCCATGGGCGTGATGCTTTGTACCGTGGCAATAGCGACTCCAGCATTGGCACAAACCACGTTGTTTTGGGCTTCGGTACCTTTTCCTTGTAAAATATTCATGAATATCTGGGCGGATTCTGCTACGTCTTCGCCGCCAACGATCTCTTGCTGTAAAACTTTTTCTACGCCAAAATCAGCAGGTCTCAACATGGCTTCGGAGTTATTGGATATGGTTTTGGTGTCCCCTGTCAAAGAGATTTCGTCATAGCCGTCCAAAGCATTTAAAATGGTAAACTTTTTATCTGTATTTTGATATAGGTATCCATACATTCTTGCCAATTCCAAGCTGAACACACCTACCATTTGGTTTTTTGGAAACGCCGGATTTACCATAGGTCCCAACATATTGAAAAATGTTTTTACTGCTAATTCTCTTCGGATGGGAGCAACGTTCTTCATAGCGGGGTGAAACAAGGGTGCGTGAAGCACACAAATACCGGCTTCCTCTATAGTTTTCTTTAGAAAATCAGCCTCATTACTGAATTTGATGCCCAAAAACTCCATCACATTGCTGCTGCCACATTTTGAGGAAACCCCATAATTTCCATGTTTGGTTACGTGGATTCCCGCTCCTGCTGTCACAAAAGAGGCCAAGGTGGAAATATTGAAGGTATCTTTTCCATCTCCCCCTGTTCCACAAAGGTCAATGGGGTCGTATTCGGCAAGGTCTACGGCCAGGCAAAGTTCCAATAGGGCATCTCGAAAGCCCTCCAATTCTTCAATGGTCACGCTACGCATCATGTAAACGGTTAAAAATGCGGCAATTTGTGAGGTATTGTACGCCCCATTGGCAATGTTTACCAAAATCTGTTTGGCTTCTTCCTTGGGGAGTATCTCGTGATTGATCAGTTTATTTAATGTCTCTTTCATTTTTTTTAGATGTGAGAGATTAGATGTTAGATTTTAGAGAATTCTCAATTCTCATATCTCGTTTTTATTTTCTATTAAGCCAATTTTTCAGCATTTGTTTTCCTTCGGGTGTCAAAACGGATTCCGGGTGAAACTGTACTGCGGTAATATCATATTCTTTATGTCGAAGTGACATTACTTGTCCGTTTTCGTCCACCGCGGTGATTTCCAAGGCTTCTGGTAAATCGGGGTCCACTACCCAAGAATGGTATCGTCCCACCTGAAGGGTTTTCGGCATGTCCTTATAAATTGGATCGTCTTTGGTTACCATAATGGTGGTATCCACTCCATGATATACTTGGTCGAGGTTGATCAAGGTCCCACCGAAGACCTCTCCGATTGCCTGTAATCCCAAACAAACTCCAAAAATACGTTTGGTAGGTGCGTAGGTTTTTATGATTTCCTTTAAAAGCCCCGCTTCATCCGGGATTCCGGGTCCAGGGGAAAGCACTATGTATTCAAAGGGTTCCACTTCGTCCAAAGTGAGTTGGTCGTTCCGTTTTACGGTAACATCACAATCCAAATCTTCCAAATAGTGCACCAAGTTGTAAGTGAAACTATCGTAGTTGTCTATCATTAAAATCTTTCGTCCCATGCTTAGATTGTTTCGGCAATTTCGAGTGCTTTGTTCAATGCGCCCAATTTATTGTAGGTTTCTTGGAGTTCATCATCGGGGTTGGAGGCTGCCACTAAACCTGCTCCTGCTTGATAATACAGTTCGTGATTCTTGCTCAAAAATGTTCGGATCATAATGGCATGGTTGAAGTTGCCTTCAAAATCCATAAACCCGATGGCTCCGCCATAATAAGAACGACTTGTTTTCTCGTATTTTTCAATGAGTTGCATGGCCATATGTTTTGGCGCTCCGCTCAATGTTCCTGCAGGGAAGGTGTCGGCGACGACTTTCATAGTGGTGCTTTCGTTTTTCTTTTGTCCGGTTACTTTGGACACCAAGTGGATAACGTGTGAGAAATATTGCACCTCTCGATAGGTCTCCACGTTTACGGTATTTCCATTGCGGCTCAAATCGTTTCGGGCAAGGTCGACCAACATAACGTGTTCGCTGTTTTCTTTTTCGTCCTGTGCCAGTTTTTTGGCCAATTCGGCATCTTTTTCATCGTTCCCTGTACGTTTATAGGTCCCAGCAATAGGGTGAATCTCTGCTTTGCCTTCTTTTACGATCAGTTGTGCTTCGGGAGAACTTCCGAATATTTTAAAGTCGCCGTAATCAAAATAGAATAGGTAAGGGGAGGGATTGATGGAGCGAAGCGCTCGGTACACATTGAACTCGTCTCCCTTAAATTTTTGTTTGAACCTTCTGGATAGTACCAATTGAAAAACATCACCTCGCTGGCAATGCTTTTTGGCCAACTCTACTTGTTCTTTATAGTCTTCATCTTTAAGGTTGGATTCTGGCTCACCTTCTTTATTAAAGTTGTAGGATGAGAAGGTACGAACGTTGAAAAGCTGTTCAATCTCATCCACATTGCTTTCGGAATCATAACAATGTGCGAACAAATAGGCCTCGTTCTTAAAATGATTGATGGCAATAATATTCTTGTATACCGCATAGTAAATATCCGGAATATTGACAGAATCTTCCTTTTTTGAAATCTGTACATCTTCAAAGTAACGAACAGCATCGTAGGCCATATATCCGAACAGTCCGTTGTTGATGAACTTGAAGTTGTTTTGAGCTACCGTAAATTTCTTGCTAAAGTTGTGAATGACCTCGGTAACATCGGTATCCGGTGTGATTTCGGTGATTTCTTTGGTGCCATCAGGAAACCTTTGGGTAATGGTTTCGTTCACTACCTCAATCGATGCAATGGGATTGCAGCAGATGTACGAAAAACTGTTGTCGTTGGCGTGGTAGTCGCTACTTTCCAAAAGGATACTATTGGGGAACTTGTCCCGAATTTTTAGATAAACACTTACGGGCGTAATGGTGTCCGCAAGTATTTTTTTGTAATGTGTTTTTAATTCGTATTTCATATTAGCTCTATAAAATGAAAAAGGCTTGTCGTGATGACAAGCCTTTTATATGGTTATAATGGGGACTTAGCTCACGATGTTTTCCGTAAGTTAATCCACCACCAGTTATTTATTGTTCTGTTAATCATTGCTTCAAATATAGGGAGGAATTTTTAACGGCACAACAATGTTTTGTTTAAAATAAAAAATCCCGTCCGAGAAATTCTTGGACGGGATTTTCACACACTAAACAGGTACTGATTACATCTGTAAATCAACTACCAAATCAAATTCGTCATAGATCAATTTATCTTTGGCCGTACCAATGATTCCTGATCCGTACTTAACGTCGTATTTTGTTCTATCAACTTTCACTGTAGCTGTTGCTTTATCTCCATAAACGGAAACATCGAAAGATATAGGTTCGGTGGTAGCTTTAATAGTAAGGTTTCCTTTTACTTCGTATGAATTTTTCCCTGTTGATTTAACTTTAGTGAAAACCAATTTGGCTGTTGGGTGATCGGCCGTACCAAAAAAGTCATCAGATTTTAGGTGTCCGTCCAATTTGTCTTTGTATTCACCTTCCAAATCAGTAGTGTTGATGCTTGTCATATCCACAACAAAGCTTCCACCGACCAATTTTTCACCATCAAATTCCAAAGCTCCGGATTTAAGAGAGATGGTTCCTGTGTGAGAACCTCCCACTTTATACCCTTTCCAGGTTACTTGGCTTTCAGAAGTTTTTACTTCTTTGGTTTCTTTTTCAACTGGGTTTGCTACTGCAGCGGATGCAAATAGGGTGATCAATGTTAAACTTAAAATTGTCTTTTTCATGATTGCTTTAAATTTCTGTTTTTAATTGTTAAGGGTTCAATAATTATATATGAGTAAATAATTCTTCTTTTGATTTTCTTACTTTGGCCAAATGCTGGGTTTCGTCCTCTTCGGAGCGGTACCCGACAGCCAAAACAACTGCCGCATTTAGGTTTTTGCCGTTAAGACCTAGAATTTCATTGTATTTGTCAGATTCGAAACCTTCCATAGGGCAGGTGTCAATTTTTAATTCAGCTGCCGCTTGCATTAAATTTCCGAAAGCGATATAAGCCTGTTTTGCTGTCCAGGTACCTTTGGTATCTGCGGGGAGATCCATAAGTTTCGACTTCATAAAGTCGGAGTACCCTTTAAGGCCTTCCATAGGAATGTTTCTGGTGTTGCTTACATTTTCCAGGAAATCATCTACCAATTCTTCACCAAAATCCGTAGCGTTAGCAAATACGATAATGTGTGACGCATCGGTAATTTGAGACTGACCCCAAGAAGCAGGTTTCAACTGCTCTTTAACTTTTTGGTCAGAAACCACAATTACGTGATAGGGTTGTAGTCCGTAAGAAGAAGCACTCAGGCGTGTAGCTTCCAAAAGTGTTTGTAAATCTTCCTCTGACACCCTTTTGTTGGCATCAAATTTTTTGGTGGCGTAGCGCCATGTTCTATTTTCAATAACTGTACTCATGCTATATTTAAAATTTATCCAGTAAATAGTTTAATTGTTCTAAATCTTCTTTTTTAAAATTTTGATAGATGACCTTGTGAGCGTCTTCCAATGATTCATCCATTTGTCTCAAAGCCTTGAGACCTGAATCAGTGATTACTATCTCTACTTTTCTTCTATTAGATGGACAAACGGTTCTGTTCACGAAACCTTTGGACAAAAGTTTATCCACTAATCGTGTTGTGTTGCTCATTTTGGTCACCATACGATCATTAAGAGTTGAAAGGTTGGCGGGTTTACCTTGCTGCCCTCTTAAAATTCGCAATACATTGAATTGTTGTAAAGAGACCTCAAATGGTTTCAGAGCCCCGTACATAATTTCATTGATTTTATTATGTACCAATTCCATGTGAATTAGGGTCCTGGGTTCCAAAGGAATTTTTTTTGAGGTTTTTATTATTTCTTCAACATTCATGTATAAACAATATTTGTATATACAAATGTATGTAGATTTTGCATGTTGCACCAAATATTTGATTGATAAATTTTTGTTAAAGACTGGAATGTGGTATGTTCGGTGCGTATTTTAGGAGATGTAAAAATCGGATAATGAATAGGTTATTAATTTTTGGACTAGTAGTCGCCATTTTCTTGAGTTGCGCCGAAAAGAAGAGGGAAAACAAAGAGGTTGCACAAACCGCTGATAAAGAAGTGATTGCGCAGGAAGACAATTCAACTGCAGAAGTTAAGTTTCCCATTTATGATTTTGAAGGTCTAGAGCCTTTGTTGAACAAGGAAGACGACAAGACCTACATCATTAACTTTTGGGCGACCTGGTGTAAACCTTGTATTCAAGAAATGCCCTATTTTGAGAGAGTTTATGCTGAACAAAAGGACAACGATGTTGAGGTGATATTCGTAAGCTTGGATATGCCCAATATGTGGAAGACCCAATTGGAACCCTATGTGGAAAAGAAAGACATACAAGCTAAGGTTGTGATATTGGACGATCCAAAGCAGAATGATTGGATTCCAAAAGTTTCTGAAGCGTGGGGCGGGGCAATTCCTGCTACCTTAATATATAATAAGGACAAACGAACTTTTTATGAGCGTGGTTTCACGTACGAAGAACTGAACGAAGAGTTGAATAAATTCATAGAATAATCAACTATGAAAAAAACAAAGATTTTAGGATGGTCAGCTTTGCTGTTGATTTTTGTAGCAGCTTTTACCATTAGGTGTTGTATAAAATAGCACGCAACAAAAATAAAACAAGTAGAAATCTGGAGTAATGCTCCGGATTTTTATTTTTGCAGAACTTAAATTGAGAAAAATGGCAGATTTATCACAAGAAGAATGGGAAGAACAAATGAAAAATGACGACAATGCCTTAATGTTGGATGTTCGTACCCCCCAAGAATTTGAGGAAGGATATATTCCTGGTGCAGTGAATATTGATATTTATTTGGGACAAGGCTTTCTGGAGGAACTTGGAAAATTGGACAAGTCTAAGAATTACTATGTCTATTGTAGGTCTGGAGCCCGCAGCGGCCAAGCTTGTGCCATTATGAACAGTATAGGAATAGAAAATGCATATAACTTGGAGGGCGGCTTTATGAATTGGGAAGGCGAGCGGACAGAGTAGACCTCCATTTATCCCAAATCAATGCGAGAAGACCTACTTTATTTTATTTGGAAGCACAACAAGCTTCCAACCAAACAACTATGTACTAGCAACAACAAAACCGTTTTGGTCAAGGCGACCGGAATCCAAAACAGGGTCGCGGGCCCCGATTTTTTTAACGCAAAAGTTGAAATCGATGGTCAGCTGTGGGCCGGTAATGTGGAAATGCACCTAAGATCTTCGGATTGGTATGCGCATCATCACGAAACAGATGAAAATTACGACAATGTCATTCTTCATGTAGTTTGGGAGGATGACATTGCTGTTTTTAGAAAAGACAGTTCACAAATTCCAACTTTGGAGGTGAAGCACTATGTTTCCGAAGAACTTTTGAACCGTTATCGAAATCTGTTGGAAAACTCCTGTTCTTCTTTCATTAACTGTGAAAAGGATTTAAAGGAATTGGATTTATTTTTGGTTGAAAACTGGTTGCATCGATTATACATTGAGCGGTTGGAACATAAATCCAAATTAATCATGGATTTATTGGAAACATCCAAAAATGATTGGGAAGCAGTCCTTTTTAAATTGTTGGCCAAGAATTTTGGTTCTAAGGTCAATGGACCATACTTTTTGGAACGGGCCAAGCAATTGGATTTTTCGATTGCTCGCAAAACTAGTAACGAACCATTTCAATTGGAAGCTTTGCTTTTTGGCCATTTTGGACTTTTGAATGTTTCCGATTGAACGGATACCTATTATTTACAACTCAAAAAAGAGTATAAATACCTGACCCAAAAGTTTGAGTTGACCGAGAGTCCGTCAAAACCGGATTTTTTCGGATTAAGGCCTCCAAATTTCCCCACTATCAGGATTTCGCAATTAGTTAGTCTGTACTTAGGTAATCACAATATTTTTTCCAAATTGATGGATTTGAACAAACTTGGGGATATTTACCAAGTTTTTGAAGTTTGCGCAGGATCGTATTGGGAGGATCACTATACCTTTGGTAAGATCTCCAATAAGCGGGTAAAAAAAATATCCAAGAAATTTATCGACCTAGTCATCATCAATACCTTGGTTCCCCTCAGGTTTTGCTATGCAAAGCATGTAGGAAAGGATTGGAACGAGGAGTTGATTGAGTTGGTTTCCCAGATAGGAAGGAAGGGAAGAGAATTCCATCATCAAAAACTTTAAGCAAATAAGATCAAAAACACAAAATGCCTTGGAAAGTCAGGCAAAGTTGGAGCTCTATAATAATTATTGTTCTAAAAATAAATGCATGCAATGCGCCATTGGTACACAATTATTGAATAGAAATACATAATTTTAACCATGTCTTTATTTTATAATACGCTTTACTACTTTCAAAAAAGAGGCTTCGAGGTGTGTAGGCGGATAGCTGAAAGACTTGGTATCAGAGCCCGTGTGGTACGTACCAGTTTCATCTATTTGACATTTGTAACCTTGGGCTTTGGATTTGCCCTTTACCTTTTTATTGCATTCTGGCTTCGGATTAAAGACTTGATTTACACAAAAAGAACCTCGGTATTTGACCTCTGATCATGATTAAATTAATGCGCTCCAAAATACTTGTGGCACTTACCCTAATGATAATGGTATTATTGATAGGGGTGGTGGGTTACAAGATGCTGTCCGATTTTACATGGATAGAGGCTATTTACATGACCATTATTACGGTTACCACTGTGGGCTTTTCGGAAGTAAGGCCCTTGGATGCCAATGCAAAGATTTTTACCGTATTTTTAATCGTCACCAGTGTTTTTATATTTGGTTTTGCCATTTCCGTGGTCTCGGAATATATTTTAGGAAGAAATTCACTGGACATGCTAAAAAAGAAAAAAGTGAAAAAACAAATAGACAGTCTGTCAAACCATGTTGTGGTCTGCGGTTTTGGTAGAAATGGTATGCAGGCCGCCGAAAAATTGATAGCCTATAAAAAACCTTTTGTGGTGATAGAAAGGGATAAGGAAATCATTGAGCGGCATGAAGAGGATGTTTTGTTTATAGAAGGGGATGCCAATGAGGATGAGGTATTGCGCCAAGCTGGAATTGACCGTGCCCAATATTTGATCACTGCCGTGCCTGATGATGCCGCCAACCTATTTATAGTACTTTCCGCAAGGCAACTCAACAAAAACTTATTCATTATAAGTAGAGCTTCGCAAATTACTTCCGTAAAAAAGTTGGAATTCGCTGGGGCGAACAAGGTCATAATGCCCGATAAAATTGGTGGTGACCATATGGCTTCTTTAGTGGTGATGCCGGATTTGATTACCTTCTTGGATCAACTCTCCATAGAAGGCGAGCATACCACGAACTTGGAAGAAGTTAGTATAGAGGATTTCACCGATCAGATGGATTGTAATTCCTTACGAGATTTGGACTTAAGAAGAAAAACAGGTTGTACCATAATAGGTTACATTGACCCAGATGGGAAATATATCATTAACCCAGAAGCGGATATGGTTTTACAACCCAATAGTAAGGTTATTGTTTTAGGAAGGCCGGAGCAGATCAGGAAGCTCAACCAAATGTTTCAGATAGGCTAGTTTAACACCCTTTAATTTTTTTGCGTAGAAATTTTTTAGGATATTGGGGCCTTTACAAAAAACTAACATAACCAAAACATTATGATGAAGTATAGACTTCTTTCCTTATTAAGTTTAATGTTGCCAGCTCTTTCTTTTGCGCAGGAAGAAAGTACATCGGATAAAATTGATGCTGTATTCTCCAAATACACGAGTTGGTTCGTCGATGCCATATTCTACGAGATTCCTTTTTCCGAAGAATTTCAGATTCCTTGGGTTTTAATTGTCTTGGTAGGAGGTGCATTGTACTTTACCATTTATTTTAAGCTGATCAACTTTACTGGCTTTTGGACTGCGATAAAGGTGGTTCAAGGTAAGTATGAAGATATTGAAAAGCATGGAGTAGACCACTTATATGGCGATACGGCAGAGGAACATGATTTGCCAGATACCATTAGGGATGAATCTGCCCATGGAGAGGTTTCTCACTTTCAAGCACTTACGGCTGCCCTATCCGCAACTGTTGGATTGGGTAACATAGCAGGTGTGGCCGTTGCTTTATCCATTGGTGGTCCTGGAGCTACTTTTTGGATGATTTTGGCAGGGCTTTTGGGTATGGCCTCAAAGTTTGCAGAATGTACCTTGGGTGTGAAATATAGGGATGTAGGTGAGGATGGAACCGTTTACGGTGGTCCTATGTACTATTTGACCAAAGGTCTTAAAGAGAAAAATGCCAAAGGACTGGGAAAAGTACTTGCCGTATTGTTCGCCATTTTTGTTATTGGAGGTTCTTTTGGTGGAGGAAACATGTTCCAGGCCAACCAGGCAGCTGCCCAGTTTGTGGATTTGTTCAACCTTGAAAACGACAATGCAGGATTGTATTTCGGTATTATCATGGCCGTATTGGTAGCCATCGTAATTATTGGAGGAATCAAAAGGATTGCTTCCGTAACAGAAAAAATTGTCCCTTTCATGGCTGGTGTTTATGTTTTGGCAGCCTTAATTATTTTAGGAGCAAATTTCTCTTCCATTGATGATGCTTTCGGATTAATTTTCGAAGGAGCCTTTTCCGGACTGGGAATTGCAGGTGGACTTATCGGTGTAATGATCCAAGGTATTCGTAGGGGAGCCTTCTCTAACGAAGCTGGTGTAGGTTCGGCAGCTATTGCTCACTCCGCGGTACGTACCAAGTATCCTGCGAGTGAAGGTATTGTTGCTCTTTTGGAGCCTTTTGTGGATACCGTTGTAATCTGTACCATGACCGCTTTGGTAATCATCATTACCAACTACGAGGCAGGTTTCTTGCAGTACGGTACAGAGATTACGGAAGGAGTAGAGATTACCGCAACAGCTTTTGATACGGTAATTCCTCATTTCTCCATAGTGTTGACCATCGCAGTTATATTGTTCGCTTTTTCTACTATGATTTCTTGGTCTTACTACGGAATGCAAGGGTGGATGTACCTTTTCGGGAAAAGCAAAACAAGTGACCTTGCTTACAAAATATTATTCTTGTTCTTTGTTGTAGTTGGAGCTTCCATAAGTCTTGGTTCTGTGATCGACTTCTCAGATGCCATGATTTTTGCCATGGTTGTACCTAATATTATTGGTGTAATACTGCTGACTCCGGTAGTTAGAAAAGAATTAAAGAAATACATGAACGCCATCAACAAAAAAGAGGATGCATTGGAAGACGGTGCAGAAGATTTGGTGGATAAATTGTAAAAGTCAATATCTTGATGAGATTAAAATCCCACTTCAGGTTCAATAAACAAGAACGGAGTGGGATTTTCTTTTTCTTGGTGTTAGTGATTGTGCTGCAAGGTGGTATTACTATGTAAAAGCCAATCCATCCCAAACAGAGACCAGTTTTGCTCTCAATGCTCGTGAGCAGCATAGGATTGATAGTTTAAAAATTTACCGGTCTGAAGCATCAATAAAAATATATCCCTTCAATCCAAATTACATTACAGATTATAAAGGGTATATTTTGGGATTGTCCATTTCTGAGTTGGATAGATTGTTTGCTTTTAGAGTGCAGGGCAGGTTTGTGAATTCCGTCGAGGAGTTCCAAACGGTTACCCAGATATCAGATTCTTTACTCAATGAAGTCTCGCCATATTTTAAATTTCCAGATTGGGTTGGAAAAAATCAATCATCAAAAAAGAAAATATCCTTTGTGAAAAAGGAAGAGATGGCAAAAGACCTTAACTCGGCCTCCGCCGAAGATTTGATGGAAGTATACGGTATTGGAGAAACACTTTCCGAAAGAATCGTCAAGTTTAGGGATAGGTTGGGCGGTTTCTTGGTGAACGACCAACTCTATGATGTTTATGGGTTGAAACCTGAAGTAGCGGAAAAGGCATTGCTCAAATTTCAGGTGATGGAAGTTCCCACCTTGAATAAAATCAATATTAATAAGGTTGGTATTGAGGAGCTATCCCAATTGATCTATATAAACAGGTCGTTGGCTTCCAATATTATTGAATACAGAGATGAAAATGGTTCATTTGCATCATTTCAAGAATTGAGTTATATCGATAAATTTCCTACAGAAAAACTAGATAGAATAGCCTTATATTTGTCTCTATAAAAAAGGTGGTATGATCGATATGTACTTCACGGAAGAGCACAATTTGTTCCGGGAGAGTTTAAAGGATTTTTTACAAAAAGAAGTTGTCCCCCACATTGAGAAATGGGAAGAATCTGGAAATATAGAAAGATTTATTTGGAGGAAGTTCGGTGAGATGGGGTATTTTGGGCTAATGACCCCAGAGGAATATTCTGGTTTGGGCTTGGATCTTTTTTACACGGTGATTTTTCTCGAAGAATTGCAAAAGATCAATTCCGGTGGTTTTGCGGCAGCCATGTGGGCCCATCAGTACTTGGCCATGACGTATTTAAACAAGTTGGCCAACAACGACCAAAAGCGAGCCTATCTGGGACCCAGTGTACTTGGAGATAAGATTGGTTGCTTGGGAGTGTCGGAGCCATTTGGTGGCAGTGATGTAGCCGCTATGCGGACCACAGCGGAAAAGAAGGGCGATGTATATATTGTAAATGGTTCCAAAACTTTTATTACCAATGGGGTTTATGGGGACTATATTATATTGGCAGCAAAAACCGATAAAAATGCTGGCCATAAAGGAATCAGCATGTTTGTAATGGATACAAAGGCCAAGGGTGTGTCTGCAAGTAAATTAAACAAATTGGGCTGGCGTGCTTCCGATACTGCAGAACTGGCCTTTGATAATGTTGAAGTCCCAGCGACCAATTTATTGGGAGTAGAGAACGAAGGCTTTGCCTATATAATGGAAGCATTTTCTTTGGAACGTTTGGTAATGGGTATAAATGCCCATGCAAGAGCGGAGTTTGCATTGGACTATGCATTGCAATACATGTCCGAACGTGAGGCGTTTGGCAAAAGCATTGATCAATTCCAAGCGTTACGACATAGGTTGGTTGACCTTTATTCGGATATGTTGTTGTGCAAGCAATTTAATTATGCTACTGTTGCGCAAATGGACAAAGGGGCTTATGTGGTCAAAGAAGCGACTATTTCCAAACTTAAATCTACCAAAATGGCCGATGAGGTAATCTACAATTGTCTTCAGTTTTTGGGTGGATATGGTTATATCGAAGATTATCCAATGGCAAGAATGAGCAGGGATAGTAGACTTGGCCCAATAGGAGGTGGCACCTCGGAAATTTTAAAGGAAATTTTGGCCAAGATTATTGTAGATAAAAAGGAATACAAAAAGCCTACTACGTAGATAATTATTAAAAAAATAAAATATTTCTTTAACGGTTAAAGATCATTCGTATATTTGCACTCCAAAAATCTAAAAGAAAGGAGGTTGTAGCCCATGTTAATTATACCAGTAAAAGAAGGAGAAAACATCGATAGAGCTTTAAAGCGTTTCAAACGTAAGTTCGACAGAACAGGTACCATGCGTCAGTTAAGAACAAGACAGCAGTTTACTAAACCTTCTGTAGAGCGTAGAGCGCAAATTCAAAAAGCACAATACATTCAAGGCCTAAGAGACCAAGAAGAAGTATAGGGCTATCGCTTTAACAAAATATATCAATCCCGTTCCAATATTGGAGCGGGATTTTTCGTTTTGGCTATACCGCAATTGTAATTATTACCTTTGATATATGTCCGTATCAGCTTTTATATCCTATTTAAGGTTGGAGAAGAATTACTCCGAGCATACCATAAAGGCATATAAAAAGGATATTGAGACCTTTGCTAACTTCTGCAAAGGGAATTATGACGAGCGAAACCTGAAAAAGGTTTCTTATCCATTAATACGAAATTGGATTGTTGCATTGTCCGATCAAGGAGTTTCCAATAGAACCATCAACAGAAAAATATCTTCTCTGCAGGCTTATTATAAATTTTTGCTGAAGGTTGGTGATATAACTATTTCACCCTTGGTGAAGCACAGGGCGCTCAAAACCAGTAAAAAGGTAGAGGTTCCTTTTTCGGAAACTGAAATGGAAGCCATTTTGTCCAAAATCCCTTTTGGTGATGATTTTGAAGGTGAGCGAGATAAACTTATCATTGAATTATTGTATACCACGGGGATGCGAAGGGCCGAATTGGTTAATTTAAAAATATCAGATGTGGACTTGTCCGGACATGTCCTAAAAGTATTGGGTAAAAGAAACAAAGAACGTATTCTTCCTTTGTTGCCATATACCACAGAACAGATTAAGAAGTATTTGATCAAGCGTTCCGGATTTAAAAAGGCATTGGATTCCTCTTATTTATTATTAACAAAAGATGGTCTTAAAATTTATGAAACACTTGTTTATCGAACTATAAATAAGTATTTTAGTTTGGTGTCCCCTAAGGTAAAAAAGAGCCCACATATACTCAGGCATACCTTTGCAACGCACTTGCTCAACCGGGGGGCAGATTTAAATTCCGTAAAGGAATTATTGGGTCATTCCAGTTTGGCGTCCACACAAGTGTACACGCACAATAGTATTGCCGAACTGAAAAAAGTACATCAAAAAGCCCATCCAAGAAACAAGAAATAAAATTCTTGTATTGTTTAACTTCACTGTCACGGACAGTATTAAAAACTTCGTCTTATGAAAGTAAACGCACAATCGGTAAATTTCACAGCTGATGGTAAACTCATCGACTTTGTCCAAAAACGAATGGATAAGTTGGAAGTGTTCTACGACAAGGTCATCGAATCGGATGTTTATTTAAAAGTTGAGAACACAAGTGCTAAAGAAAATAAGATAGTGGAAATCATGGTATTTGTGCCTAGGGATAAAATCATGGTTAAAAAGCAATGTAAGACTTTTGAGGAGGCTGTGGATTCGGCCTGTAGTTCTTTAGAAAGACAGTTGGTAAAAAAGAAGGAAAAACAGAGGGCAAAAGCTTAATGAAAATTTTTCAAAATTTATTTTGAATTAAAATATAAATATATACATTTGCAGTCCGTTAGAAATAGCGGGCTTTTTTAGTGATTAAAAAGCGGTGAAATGCCGATATAGCTCAGCTGGCTAGAGCAGCTGATTTGTAATCAGCAGGTCGTGGGTTCGAGTCCCTCTATCGGCTCGTAAGTTATTGAAAATTAAGGCGGGGGGATACTCAAGCGGCCAACGAGGACAGACTGTAAATCTGTTGGTTTTTACCTTCGCAGGTTCGAATCCTGCTCCCCCCACAAAAGTTGTTCAGCGGAACAACTGGGAAGAAGGTTTTTTTGAAATATTGGAATCTTTGGATGAAAGTCCAGAAAAATGCGGGAGTAGCTCAGTTGGTAGAGCGTCAGCCTTCCAAGCTGAATGTCGCCGGTTCGAACCCGGTCTCCCGCTCTAAACTTGAAACTTTGGTTTCAAGACGAAGGTTGAAGTTTTGACGAGCTAGACTTGTAACTTTAAACTCTAAACCTGATAACCCATAGGCCGGTGTAGCTCAGGGGTAGAGCGTTTCCTTGGTAAGGAAGAGGTCACGGGTTCAAATCCCGTCATTGGCTCAAAACGATTTGTACACTAATATAAACTAAGATTAAAATTATTTAAAATGGCAAAGGAAACTTTTGATCGTTCCAAACCGCACTTAAATATTGGTACCATTGGACACGTGGATCACGGTAAAACTACATTGACCGCTGCTATCACCACTGTATTGGCCAACGCAGGTTTGTCTGAAACAAGAAGCTTTGATTCTATTGACAATGCTCCTGAAGAAAAAGAAAGAGGTATTACAATCAACACTTCACACGTTGAGTACCAAACAGAAAACCGTCACTACGCTCACGTTGACTGTCCTGGTCACGCGGATTACGTAAAGAACATGGTTACTGGTGCTGCTCAGATGGACGGTGCTATCTTGGTTGTTGCTGCTACGGATGGTCCAATGCCACAAACACGTGAGCATATCCTTTTGGGACGTCAGGTAGGTATTCCACGTATCGTTGTTTTCTTGAACAAAGTTGACATGGTGGATGATGAAGAGCTTTTAGAGCTTGTTGAAATGGAAGTCAGAGAATTGCTTTCTTTCTATGAGTATGACGGAGACAATGGTCCTGTTATTGCTGGTTCTGCACTTGGTGCTTTGAACGGTGAGCAAAAATGGGTTGACACTGTTATGGAGTTGATGAATGCTGTTGATGAGTGGATCGAAGAGCCAGAGCGTGAAGTTGACAAAGACTTCCTTATGCCAATTGAAGATGTATTCACTATTACAGGTCGTGGTACCGTTGCTACTGGTCGTATCGAAACTGGTGTTGCCAACACAGGTGATGCTGTTGATATTATCGGTATGGGTGCTGAAAAATTGACTTCTACAATTACAGGGGTTGAGATGTTCCGTAAGATTTTGGATAGAGGTGAAGCCGGTGATAACGTAGGTATTCTTTTGAGAGGTATCGAGAAATCTGATATCAAAAGAGGTATGGTTATCTGTAAACCAGGTTCTGTAACTCCTCACGCTAAATTTAAAGCTGAGGTTTATATCCTTAAAAAAGAAGAAGGTGGTCGTCACACTCCATTCCACAACAACTACCGTCCACAGTTCTATTTGAGAACCACAGACGTAACAGGTAATATTAACTTGCCTGACGGAGTTGAAATGGTAATGCCTGGTGATAACTTGACAATTACTGTTGATCTTATTCAGCCTGTAGCTTGTAACGTAGGTTTGCGTTTCGCTATCCGTGAGGGTGGTAGAACCGTAGGTGCCGGTCAGGTTACTGAGATTTTAGATTAATCATTTTAGAATAAAATTGCACTTAAGGGTGTCCCGATTTTCTCGGGATACCTTTCAGTGTAATTATAAACGGGTGTAGCTCAGTTGGTAGAGCACTGGTCTCCAAAACCAGGTGTCGGGAGTTCGAGCCTCTCCTCCCGTGCAAGCAAAATAAATAATATCATGGTCACTTACATAAAGGAATCATTAGAAGAACTTAAAAACAATGTTACTTGGTTGGAAAGAAGTAAAGCTTCTAACCTAATGGTTATTGTGGCGGTTTTCTCCATTTTATTTGCCTTGGCAACATGGGGTGTAGATTCCTTGTTCAGTAACTTGATTACATTGTATTTTGAAAAATTAATAGGGTAAAGATCGGTCGATATGTCTGAGGTTCTGGAGAAAAAATGGTATGTAGTTAGGGCGGTCAGTGGTCAAGAGAACAAGATCAAGGGCTATATTGAAAGTGAGGTAGAGCGTGCAGGTTTTGGCGACTATCTTGAAGAGGTTCTGGTGCCTACCGAAAAAGTTGTTCAGATCAGAAACGGAAAGAAAATCAACAAAGAGCGTGTTTACTTTCCTGGATATATTATGATAAAGGCCAATCTTGGAGGAGAAATGGTTCACATTATTCGTTCAATAACCAATGTTATTGGTTTCTTGGGCGAAGTTAAAGGTGGTGATCCAATTCCTTTAAGAAAATCCGAAGTAAACCGTATGCTAGGAAAAGTGGACGAGTTGGCTGTCAATACAGACAATGTTGCAATTCCATTTGTGTTGGGTGAAACGGTTAAGGTTATTGATGGACCTTTCAACGGCTTCAATGGAACTGTTGAAAAAATCAATGAAGAAAAGCGTAAGCTAGAAGTGATGGTGAAAATTTTCGGAAGAAAAACACCATTGGAACTCAGCTATATGCAAGTAGAAAAAGTATAATTAGAGCTGTTACATATATAAAGCTGTGTTGCTTCCAATTGACACACTTTAAATTTAATTAGAAACAATGGCAAAAGAAGTAGATAAGGTAGTTAAATTACAAGTTAGGGGAGGTGCTGCGAACCCATCGCCACCGGTTGGACCCGCCTTAGGTGCTGCTGGTGTTAACATCATGGAGTTCTGTAAGCAGTTTAATGCTCGTACGCAGGACAAGCCAGGCAAAGTATTGCCGGTTGTTATCACCGTTTACAAGGATAAATCTTTCGATTTTGTTGTAAAAACACCACCCGCGGCAGTTCAATTGATGGAAGCAGCTAAGATTAAAAAAGGATCTGGCGAACCTAACAGGGTTAAAAACGGTTCAGTATCATGGGATCAAGTAAAAGCAATCGCCGAAGACAAAATGGTCGATCTTAATGCTTTTACAGTGGAGTCTGCAATGAGTATGGTTGCAGGTACCGCTAGATCAATGGGACTGAAAATAGCCGGAAAAAGACCTTTTTAAAATCTTAAAAAGCAGTAACTAAATGGCAAAGTTGACTAAAAAGCAGAAAGACGCCCAGTCCAAAATAGATAAGAACAAACTCTATTCTTTGGAAGAGGCATCAGCTTTAGTAAAAGAAATAACCAATGTAAAATTTGATGCTTCCATTGACTTGGCAGTTCGTTTGGGTGTAGATCCAAGAAAAGCCAATCAAATGGTACGTGGCGTTGTTACACTTCCTCATGGAACAGGTAAAGACGTTAAAGTTTTAGCATTGGTGACACCAGACAAAGAAGCAGAAGCTAAAGAAGCAGGTGCGGATTTTGTTGGGTTGGACGAATATTTGGAGAAAATTAAAGGCGGTTGGACCGATGTTGATGTAATCATCACTATGCCAAGCGTTATGGGTAAACTAGGTCCATTAGGTAGAATTTTGGGTCCTAGAGGGTTAATGCCCAATCCAAAAACTGGTACCGTAACTATGGATGTTGCTAAAGCAGTATCTGATGTTAAGGCCGGTAAGATTGACTTTAAAGTGGATAAAACAGGTATTGTACACGCTGCAATCGGAAAAGCTTCTTTCTCTGCGGACAAAATAGCAGGAAATGCTAGGGAGTTGATAGACACCCTAGTGAAAATGAAGCCTTCCGCTTCTAAAGGTGTGTACATGAGAAGTATTTACTTGTCAAGTACCATGAGTCCTAGTATTCAATTAGATCCAAAAGCAGTTCAATAACTGGTAGTTCAATTTTATAACTATGACAAGAGAAGAAAAAGCAACAGTAATAGAAGACTTGACTGCACAGTTGGCTGATAATCCAAACATTTATTTGGCGGATATATCAGGATTGAACGCTGTAGACACCTCTAATTTGAGAAGAGCGTGTTTTAAGGCTAACATTAAGCTAGCGGTCGTAAAGAACACATTGCTTGCAAAAGCAATGGAAGCTTCTGATAAGGAATTTGGTGAACTTCCCGATGTATTAAAAGGAAATACATCTTTGATGTTGTCCGAAACTGGGAATGCACCTGCGAAACTTATCAAGAACTTTAGAAAAAAATCAGAAAAGCCCGTATTGAAAGGTGCCTTTATTGAAGAGGCGGTTTACATTGGGGATGAAAACCTTGACGCACTTGTTAATATCAAGTCCAAAGAGGAAGTTATCGGGGATATCATCGGATTGTTACAATCACCAGCCAAAAATGTTATTTCTGGACTTAAGTCTGGAGGCGGTAAATTGGCAGGTATCCTTAAAACCTTATCTGAGAAAGAATAATTCGCGCACAATAAACTAAGTATATTTTTAAAAATTTTTATTAAACGATAGAAAAATGGCAGATTTAAAAGATTTTGCAGAACAGTTGGTAAACCTTACGGTAAAAGAGGTAAATGAGTTGGCCGACATTTTAAAAGAAGAATATGGTATTGAGCCTGCTGCTGCTGCAGTAGCTGTTGCTGGTGGTGCTGCCGGTGGTGGTGAAGCAGAAGCTGCTGAGGAAAAATCAGAATTTGATGTAATCCTTACAGCTGCTGGTGGTTCTAAATTGGCAGTCGTAAAATTGGTTAAGGAATTGACCGGTCTTGGACTAAAAGACGCTAAAGAAATCGTTGACAGCGCACCAAAAGCTGTTAAAGAAGGTGTTGCTAAAGATGAAGCAGAAGGCATCAAAAAATCATTGGAAGAAGCAGGAGCAGAAGTTGAGCTTAAATAATCGCTTTTCCCATAAGAACTTGGTTAAGGTCTTTCCATTTTTTGGTTAGACCTTAGCCTATTTATATAAGGAGTGTATAAAGCCGTACACGAACCCACTTAGTATTCACGATCAAAATTTGTCCATAGATGTTCACAAACACTATTGAAAGAGTTAATTTCGCATCCGCTAAGAACATACCGGAATATCCGGATTTCTTGGACATTCAGATAAAATCGTTCCAAGACTTTTTCCAGCTTGAAACTAAATCTGACGAAAGAGGAAACGAAGGTCTCTACAACACCTTCATGGAGAATTTTCCAATCACAGATACCAGAAACCAGTTTGTACTTGAGTTTTTGGATTACTTCATAGATCCACCAAGATATTCCATCCAAGAATGTATTGAGCGTGGACTTACTTATAGCGTACCCTTAAAGGCACGTTTAAAATTATACTGTACCGATCCAGAGCACGAGGATTTTGAAACCATTGTACAGGATGTGTATTTGGGTACTATCCCTTACATGACTCCTAGTGGAACCTTTGTGATCAACGGAGCAGAGCGAGTTGTAGTTTCCCAGTTGCACAGATCTCCAGGGGTTTTCTTTGGACAATCTTTCCACGCAAATGGAACAAAATTGTATTCAGCCAGGGTAATTCCTTTCAAAGGATCTTGGATTGAATTCGCCACCGATATCAACTCGGTGATGTATGCCTATATCGATAGGAAGAAAAAATTACCGGTAACCACTTTGTTCCGTGCCATCGGCTTTGAAAGGGACAAGGATATTTTGGAAATCTTCGACCTTTCGGAAGAAGTAAAAGTTTCCAAGACCGGACTTAAAAAAGTATTGGGCCGTAAATTGGCCGCAAGGGTGTTGAACACATGGCATGAGGATTTCGTGGACGAGGATACAGGAGAAGTAGTTTCCATCGAACGTAACGAAATTGTACTTGATCGTGATACCGTTTTGGAAAAAGAGCATATCGATGAAATCATTGATGCTGATGTGAAAACTATTCTTCTACACAAGGAGAACAATGCACAATCCGATTATGCCATCATCCACAACACTTTGCAAAAAGACCCTACCAACTCCGAAAAAGAAGCGGTAGAGCACATTTATAGACAATTGCGTAATGCAGAGCCGCCAGATGAGGAAACAGCTCGTGGTATTATCGACAAATTGTTCTTCTCCGACCAACGTTACAACTTAGGTGAAGTAGGTCGTTACAGAATGAACAAGAAATTGGGCTTGGATATCGGAATGGACAAACAAGTGTTGACCAAGGAAGATATCATCACTATCATCAAGTATTTGATCGAGTTGATCAACTCCAAAGCAGAGATTGATGATATTGATCACTTGTCCAACCGTCGTGTAAGAACCGTAGGTGAGCAATTATCCTCACAATTTGGTGTAGGTTTGGCACGTATGGCACGTACCATCCGTGAGCGTATGAACGTTCGTGACAACGAGGTGTTTACCCCGATCGATTTGATCAATGCGAAGACTTTGTCGTCCGTGATCAACTCCTTCTTCGGAACCAACCAGTTGTCCCAGTTCATGGACCAGACCAACCCGTTGGCCGAGATTACACACAAAAGAAGATTGTCCGCACTGGGGCCAGGTGGTCTTTCCCGTGAAAGAGCAGGTTTCGAGGTGCGTGACGTTCACTATACACACTACGGAAGATTGTGTCCGATTGAGACACCTGAAGGACCGAACATTGGTTTGATTTCTTCTTTGTCCGTATTTGCCAAGGTGAACAATATGGGCTTCTTGGAAACCCCTTACCGTAAAGTGGAAGACGGAAAAGTAGATACGAAAAACCATATCTACCTTAGTGCAGAAGAGGAAGAGGGAATGAAGATCGCCCAAGCCAATATTCCATTGGCGGAAGATGGCACCATTGAAAGAGAAAAGGTAATTGCCCGTGAAGAAGGTGATTTCCCAGTAGTGGATCCAACAGAGGTAAAGTACACAGACGTTGCACCAAACCAGATTGCATCCATTTCTGCATCCTTGATTCCTTTCTTGGAGCACGATGATGCGAACCGTGCCTTGATGGGGTCAAACATGATGCGTCAAGCAGTTCCATTGTTGAGACCGGATTCTCCAATTGTGGGTACAGGTCTGGAAAGACAAGTAGCTACAGATTCTCGAGTATTGATCAATGCAGAGGGAGATGGAGTTGTGGAATATGTGGATTCTCAGAAAATCACAATAAAATATATAAGGACCGAAGAAGAGCGCTTGGTAAGCTTTGACGATGACTCAAAGACATATCAATTGGTGAAGTTTAGAAAAACAAACCAGGGAACCAGCATCAATTTGAAGCCAATCGTAAGAAAGGGCGACAAAGTGAAAAAAGGTCAGGTGCTTTGTGAAGGTTATGCTACCGAAAAAGGTGAATTGGCCTTGGGTAGAAACATGAAGGTTGCCTTTATGCCTTGGAAAGGATACAACTTTGAGGATGCGATCGTGATTTCCGAAAAAGTTGTTCGTGAGGATATCTTTACCTCTATTCACGTTGACGAGTACTCTCTTGAAGTAAGGGATACTAAGTTGGGTGCGGAGGAATTAACAAATGATATTCCTAACGTATCCGAGGAAGCAACAAAAGATTTGGATGAATACGGTATGATCCGTATCGGTGCCGAAGTAAAGCCAGGAGATATTTTGATTGGTAAGATTACTCCAAAAGGAGAATCAGACCCAACTCCTGAAGAAAAATTGTTGCGTGCCATCTTTGGTGACAAAGCAGGTGACGTTAAGGATGCTTCATTGAAAGCTTCTCCATCGTTGAGAGGTGTGGTAATCGACAAGAAATTGTTCTCCCGTTCCATTAAGGATAAGAGAAAGCGTTCCGAAGATAAAGAAGCCATTGCCAGATTGGAAATGGACTACGAGGTGAAGTTCCAACAACTGAAAGATGAATTGATCGAGAAATTGTTCAGTTTGATCAGCGGAAAAACATCACAAGGCGTAATCAACGATTTGGGTGAAGAAGTACTTCCAAAAGGAAAGAAATACACCATCAAAATGTTGAATGCTGTTGACGATTTCGCTCACTTGGTTGGAGGAAGCTGGACAACAGATGACGCTACTAATGCTTTGGTTGCGGACTTGTTGCACAACTACAAAATCAAATTGAACGATATTCAAGGTAACCTAAGAAGGGACAAGTTTACCATCTCCGTTGGGGATGAACTTCCTGCAGGTATCATGAAGTTGGCAAAAGTTTACATCGCCAAAAAGCGTAAGCTTAAAGTTGGTGATAAAATGGCAGGTCGTCACGGTAACAAAGGTATCGTTGCCCGTATCGTTCGTCAAGAGGATATGCCATTCTTGGAAGACGGAACCCCAGTGGACATTGTATTGAACCCACTTGGTGTACCATCAAGGATGAACATTGGTCAGATATATGAAACCGTATTGGGATGGGCCGGACAAAAATTGGGTCAGAAATATGCGACACCAATTTTCGATGGAGCCTCATTGGATCAAATCAACGAGATTACAGATGAAGCAGGAGTTCCAAGATTTGGACACACCTATCTATATGACGGTGGAACTGGTCAGCGTTTCGACCAACGTGCAACTGTTGGTGTTATCTACATGTTGAAACTAGGTCACATGGTAGACGACAAGATGCACGCAAGATCTATTGGACCATACTCATTGATTACTCAGCAACCATTGGGTGGTAAGGCACAGTTTGGTGGTCAGCGTTTTGGAGAGATGGAAGTTTGGGCATTGGAAGCCTATGGCGCATCATCTACCCTTAGAGAGATATTGACCGTTAAGTCGGATGATGTTATCGGAAGGGCCAAGACCTATGAGACCATCGTAAAAGGTGAGACCATGCCAGAACCTGGATTGCCAGAATCTTTCAACGTATTGATGCACGAACTTAAAGGTTTGGGCTTGGATATCAGATTGGAAGAATAGAATACTATATACATTAACTATATCATCACCATATTGTTATGGCTAGAATAAAAGATAATAACGCACAAAAAAGGTTCAACAAAATTTCCATAGGATTGGCCTCTCCGGAGTCTATCTTGGCCGAGTCCCGTGGCGAAGTGTTGAAACCTGAAACCATTAACTATAGAACGCACAAACCAGAGCGTGATGGGTTGTTCTGCGAGCGTATTTTCGGTCCTGTAAAGGATTACGAATGTGCCTGTGGTAAATACAAGAGAATCCGTTACCGTGGAATCGTTTGTGACCGTTGTGGTGTTGAAGTGACGGAGAAAAAAGTACGTAGAGATCGTGTAGGGCACATTAACCTTGTGGTTCCTGTGGCACACATCTGGTACTTCCGTTCGCTGCCAAACAAAATAGGGTACCTTTTGGGATTGCCTTCCAAAAAGTTGGATATGATCATATATTACGAGAGGTATGTGGTTATCCAGCCGGGTATTGCCAAAGGTCCAGAAGGTGAGGAAATCAATAAAATGGATTTCTTGACCGAGGAAGAATACTTAAACATTTTGGAATCCATCCCTACCGAGAACCAATACTTGGAGGATAATGATCCAAACAAGTTCATCGCTAAAATGGGTGCCGAATGTTTGATTGACATATTGTCCAGAATCGATTTGGAGCAATTGTCTTACGAACTACGCCACAAGGCGAACACAGAAACCTCAAAACAACGTAAAACTGAAGCCTTGAAACGTCTTCAGGTTGTGGAAGCTTTGCGTGAGTCGCAAAACAATAGGGAGAACAACCCTGAGTGGATGATCATGAAAGTGATTCCAGTGATTCCACCAGAATTGCGTCCGTTGGTACCATTGGATGGTGGTCGTTTTGCCACTTCCGATTTGAACGACTTGTACCGTAGGGTAATTATCCGTAACAACCGTTTGAAGCGTTTGATGGAAATCAAAGCACCAGAGGTGATTTTGAGGAACGAAAAACGTATGCTTCAAGAAGCTGTGGATTCCCTTTTTGATAACACAAGAAAGGCATCTGCGGTAAAAACAGAATCTAACAGACCATTGAAATCCCTTTCTGATTCCTTGAAAGGTAAACAAGGTCGTTTCCGTCAAAACCTATTGGGTAAACGTGTGGATTACTCCGCTCGTTCCGTAATTGTTGTTGGACCGGAATTGAACTTGTACGAATGTGGTCTACCTAAAGATATGGCGGCCGAGCTTTACAAGCCATTCATCATCCGTAAATTGATTGAAAGAGGTATTGTAAAGACGGTTAAATCTGCCAAAAAGATTATAGACAAGAAAGAGCCCGTAGTTTGGGATATTCTTGAAAACGTCCTTAAAGGACATCCGGTATTATTGAACCGTGCCCCCACATTGCACAGATTGGGTATACAAGCGTTCCAGCCTAAACTTATAGAAGGTAAGGCAATTCGTTTGCACCCATTGGCATGTACCGCATTTAACGCGGATTTTGATGGGGATCAGATGGCAGTTCACTTGCCATTGGGGCCAGAGGCCATTTTGGAAGCACAATTATTGATGTTGGCTTCACAGAACATCCTTAACCCAGCCAACGGTTCTCCGATTACCGTACCGTCACAGGATATGGTATTAGGGTTGTACTATATGACCAAGCATAAGAAGTCTACCAAAGAAGAGCCTGTTTTGGGTGAAGGACTTACCTTCTATTCTTCTGAAGAGGTAGAGATTGCTTTCAACGAGAAAAAAGTTTCACTTAACGCCGGAATCAAGGTAAGAGCAAAAGACTTTAACGAGGAAGGTGAATTGGTCTATCAAATTATTGAAACCACGGTAGGTCGTGTATTGTTCAACACGGAAGTGCCAGAACAAGCAGGATTCATCAACCAGGTATTGAACAAGAAAGCCCTAAGAAATATTATTGGGGACATTCTTGCCGTTACTGATGTGCCGACGACTGCCGCATTCTTGGATAAGATTAAAGCCATGGGATACGATTTCGCCTTCAAAGGTGGTCTATCCTTTAGTTTGGGTGATATTATCATCCCTGCAGAAAAGCAGGATATGATCGGCGAGGCAAACGAGCAGGTCGATGGTATTATGATGAACTATAACATGGGTCTTATCACCAACAATGAGCGATATAACCAGGTTATTGATGTTTGGACATCTACCAATGCTATGTTGACCGAATTGGCCATGAAGCGAATTCGTGAAGACAAGCAAGGATTCAACTCTGTATATATGATGTTGGATTCCGGTGCAAGGGGTTCCAAAGAGCAGATTCGTCAGTTGACCGGTATGCGTGGATTGATGGCCAAGCCTAAAAAATCTACCGCAGGTGGTGGAGAAATTATCGAAAACCCGATTCTTTCGAACTTTAAGGAAGGATTGTCGATTTTGGAATACTTTATCTCTACTCACGGCGCACGTAAAGGTCTTGCGGATACCGCTTTGAAAACAGCGGATGCGGGTTACTTGACCAGACGTTTGGTGGATGTTTCACAAGATGTAATCGTTAATAGCGAAGATTGTGAAACCTTGAGAGGTATCGAGGTAGAACCATTGAAGAAAAACGAGGAGATTGTTGAAACCTTGGGTGAAAGAATCTTGGGTAGGGTATCGTTGCACGATGTGTACAACCCATTGACCGAAGAACTTGTGCTGAAAGCAGGACAGGAAATCAATGAAGCCGATGTAAAAAGGGTAGAAGCTGCTCCAATCGAGAAAGTAGAAGTAAGGTCTCCATTGACTTGTGAGGCTCCACAGGGAATCTGTGCCAAATGTTACGGTAGAAACCTTGCCACCAATAAAATGGTACAACGAGGTGAAGCTGTAGGTGTTGTTGCTGCACAGTCCATTGGTGAGCCTGGTACACAGTTGACGTTGCGTACCTTCCACGTGGGTGGTATTGCAGGTAACATTTCTGAGGACAACAAGTTGGAGTCCAAGTTTGACGGTGTTGCAGAGATTGAAGATTTAAGACTTGTAGCAGGAGAAAACAGTGAAGGTGGTAAAACCAACATTGTAATCTCCAGAACTTCTGAAGTTAAGATAGTTGATCCAAAAACAGGAATCACATTGAGTACAAACAACATTCCTTACGGTTCTCAATTGTTCATCAAGAATGGTGAGAAGATTACCAAAGGAACTGTAATTTGTGAATGGGATCCATACAATGGTGTGATTGTTTCTGAGTTCGCTGGGCAAATTGCCTACGAGAACATTGAGCAAGGGGTTACATACCAAGTTGAAATCGATGAACAAACCGGTTTCCAAGAAAAAGTAATTTCTGAATCCAGAAACAAAAAACTTATTCCAACCTTGTTGATCAAGGATGGTAAAGGTGAAACATTGCGTTCTTACAACTTACCAGTTGGTTCCCACTTGATGATCGATGATGGTGACAAGGTTAAAGAAGGAAAGATCTTGGTGAAAATTCCACGTAAATCTGCTAAAGCAGGTGATATTACCGGTGGTCTTCCAAGGGTGACCGAGCTATTTGAAGCACGTAACCCATCCAATCCGGCCGTTGTGTCCGAGATTGATGGTGTTGTATCCTTCGGTAAGATTAAGCGTGGTAACCGTGAGATTATTATTGAATCTAAGACAGGTGATATCAAAAAGTACTTGGTTAAATTGTCCAACCAGATTCTGGTTCAGGAAAATGACTACGTACGTGCAGGTATGCCATTGTCCGATGGTTCCATTACTCCGGAAGACATCTTGTCTATCAAAGGGCCATCTGCAGTACAGCAGTACTTGGTGAACGAAGTACAGGAAGTGTACCGTTTACAGGGTGTAAAAATCAATGATAAGCACTTTGAGGTTGTTGTAAGACAAATGATGCGTAAGGTAAAAATCCAAGATCCAGGAGATACTATCTTCTTAGAGAATCAGTTGGCACATAAAGACGACTTTATCAATGAGAATGATGAGATTTTCGGTAAAAAAGTTGTTGAAGATGCCGGTGATTCCGAAAGGTTGAAGCCAGGACAGATTTTGACTATACGAGAGCTTAGGGACGAGAACTCAATTCTTAGAAGAGAGGACAAGACCTTGGTAACTGCGAGAGATGCTGTGGCAGCAACTGCTACGCCAATCTTGCAAGGTATTACAAGAGCTTCATTGCAGACCAAGTCCTTTATCTCGGCTGCATCGTTCCAGGAAACTACTAAAGTATTGAACGAAGCCGCTGTAAGTGGTAAAATAGATACTTTGGAAGGATTGAAAGAAAATGTAATTGTAGGACATAAGATTCCAGCCGGTACCGGTATGAGGGATTATGACAGTATTATCGTAGGTTCCAAAGAGGAGTACGATGAAATCATGGCCCGAAAAGAGGAATTCAAATTCTAAATAAAAACAAACCCTGGCCTTTAGGTCGGGGTTTTTCTTTTTAAGATAAGTAATAGTATGGCTGAAGAAAAGAAAAAACAGAAGCAGATCAATATAGAGTTGGATGAAAAAACTGCAGAGGGAACTTATTCCAATCTTGCGATCATCAATCACTCCGTATCCGAATTTGTTGTGGATTTTATAAGCTTAATGCCAGGTGCCCCGAAGGCGAAGGTAAAGAGCAGGGTAATTTTAACGCCACAGCATGCCAAAAAACTGCTTAAGGCATTAAATGATAATGTAAGCAGGTTTGAAAAGGCACACGGACCGATACAAGACTACGAACAACCAGCAATTCCATTAAATTTTGGACCTACTGGAGAAGCATAAAAAAAGCCCCGATGATTCTTCGGGGCTTTTTTATTGTAATTTATTTTAACCAACCTTTCTGAATGCCTTTTTTCGAAAGAGAGATCAGGTAGAGCCCGATAACGATAATGATTACAGGCATGGCGTAAGTAGAGGGTCCAAATGCTTCCACTGCGTTCGAAATGAATAGCCAGTGGATAAATTGTGCCACGGCCGCAATCAATGAGATAATAAAAAGTGGTTTCGCCCATTTTTTACGAACCAAAAGGCCAATTGATGCAATAGTTCCAGAAAATACGGCAATAGCAAAAGCTGCTGTGGCCCAAGATGGGATGCCTTCAAAAGCTTCACGCTGGGCTTGATCCAAAGTTTCTAAAATGGCCTGTTGGTTAAAAGCTTGGTTGAGATAATTAAAAACACCTACTAAATTCCATAGAAGAGCGATAACGCTCACCACCCAGAACCAAGTTGGTGGTTTTACTGAAGTCGTCATAATATCCTTTATTTAATTGGTTATGCTATCCAATGTACAAAAAAAAGACATATGAAATCTTCAATACACTCATATTCAGAATGCTGTGAGCTATAGAGTTTTGAATTTTACTCGAACTCCGAAGTGTAATGCAGTTTTACCGAAGGATATTTTTGTTGTGTCATTTGTAAAGAGAAGGGGGAGTCTGCCAAAAATACTAATTGACCTCTTTTATCGGTAGCTAAAAACTTTTGCTTTACGCGTTTAAACTCTTTGAATTCTTCATTGTTTTCATCTTCGGCTTCTACCCAACAAGCTTTATGTACAGGAAAGTTCTCATAGGTGCATTTAGCACCGTATTCATGCTCTAATCTATATTGGATTACTTCATATTGCAAAGCTCCAACAGTGCCAATCACTTTACGTCCATTCAATTCCAAAGTAAACAATTGCGCAACACCTTCGTCCATGAGTTGATCGATTCCTTTGTACAATTGTTTTGCCTTCATAGGGTCGGCATTGTTGATATACCTAAAGTGTTCAGGAGAAAAGCTTGGAATCCCTTTGTAATGCAATTCTTCGCCACTGGTCAATGTGTCTCCGATCTTAAAGTTTCCAGTATCATGAAGACCAACAATATCTCCAGGATAGGAAATATCCACAATCTCTTTTTTCTCGGCAAAAAAGGCATTGGGACTGGAAAATTTTAGTTTTTTCCCTTGTCTAACATGTAAATACGGAGTGTTTCTTTCAAAAGTACCCGATACAATTTTTATAAATGCTAAGCGATCCCGGTGTTTGGGGTCCATGTTGGCGTGAATTTTAAAAACAAAACCAGAAAAATCCTTTTCATTGGCATTTACCAAACGTTCCTCTGCTTTTTTAGGTCGCGGAGATGGGGCAATGTTCACAAAGCAATCCAAAAGTTCTCGTACTCCAAAATTATTCAAGGCAGAACCAAAAAAAACAGGTTGCAACTCACCTTTTAAATAAGCCTCCTTATCAAAATCCGGGTAAACTCCAGCTACAAGTTCCAAATTATCTCGCAATTCATTGGCCGCATCAGTCCCGATGATTTCTTCAAGCTCTGGATTATCCAAGTCATCAAAGGCAATGGTTTCTTCAATGTTCTTTTTGCTATTACCGCTGAATAAGTTGATGTTTTTTTCGTAGATGTTGTAAATGCCCTTGAAATCATATCCCATTCCGATGGGAAAACTAAGGGGAGTTACTTTCAACCCTAGTTTTTGTTCCACTTCATCCAAAAGATCAAAAGCATCTTTACCTTCGCGGTCCAATTTGTTGATAAATACGATCATCGGAATATTCCGCATACGGCAAACTTCTACCAGTTTCTCAGTCTGTTCCTCGACACCTTTGGCCACATCAATTACTACAATAACACTGTCAACAGCAGTGAGGGTGCGAAAAGTATCCTCTGCAAAATCCTTGTGTCCCGGTGTATCTAGGATATTGATTTTTTTGTCTTTATAAATAAAAGCCAATACGGAAGTAGCTACGGAAATACCTCTTTGGCGCTCAATTTCCATAAAATCACTTGTGGCCGATTTCTTAATTTTATTGCTTTTTACGGCACCAGCTTCCTGGATTGCACCACCGAACAAGAGTAATTTTTCGGTCAAGGTTGTTTTTCCGGCATCAGGGTGAGAGATAATGCCAAAAGTTCTTCGTTTTGCTATTTCCTTTTCAAATTCCATCAACAAAAATTTCGGCAAAAATAGTGGATTTATATGTCTTGCCAGTCATTTTTAGAAGGATTCGGGATTGTTAATATAATTAGAAAAAAAATAAAGGATTTAAACTAGCCAAAACCAAAAAGAAAAGTAATTTTCGCCTGTTTTAATTTCACTGTACATCCTACTTGGGAATTATCCATTTGCAAAACAGGTAGATGAGGTAAATAATGATGAGGAAATCGCCTTTTATCGATTAAAATAGGAGGTAATTGTCAAATAGTTTAATTATGTGACGTAATTGAGTCAATGTGTGTCGTAAGGACCAGTGACATTAGAACAAACGAGAGAACCCCAATTTTCTTACAATTACTAAAACTGCTTTTGCCATGGTGATTAGTTGACCAAAACTTATCATTTATGGAGAACTTTACTTTTGTGAGACTAAGGAATTACGTAGCTCAAAAATTCACCTTTATGGTGTTGATTTTGATATTTGGGCTTACTTCGTCCTTTAGTGTCGACCATTTATATACATCTTCCTTTTTCAATAATTCTGTTGTTCCTGGCGATTTTGCTCAGGGAACCACCTCTGTATTGAGTACTGCTAGTTTGTGGCATCCCTTGATGGCCGAATTATCAAATGAGGACTGTGATGGTGATGGGGTTACCTGTGAACAAGAAAATGAGGATGGTACAGACCCTAATGACCCTTGTGATTTTATATTCGAGCATCAGAATTGTTCGCCATCTGAAACTTGGAAAAAAGACGATTGTGACGGTGATGGTATAGAGAATGGACAGGAGAAAGTAGATGGAACAGATCCATTGAATCCTTGTGATTTTGTAGTGGAGCACCAGGGTTGTTCAGTATCTAACGAATGGAAAAAAGACGATTGTGATGGCGATGGCGTAAGCAATGGACAGGAGAAAGAAGATGGGACGGACCCATTGGACCCATGTGATTTTGTGCTTGAACATCAGGATTGCTCGGTATCCAACGAATGGAAAAAAGACGATTGTGATGGTGATGGCGTAAGCAATGGACGAGAAAAAGAAGATGGAACTGACCCCTTGGACCCATGTGATTTTGTGCTGGAACACCAAGATTGTTCAGTATCCGACGAATGGAAAAAAGACGATTGCGATGGTGATGGTGTAAGCAATGGACAAGAAAAAGAAGATGGAACGGACCCACTGGATCCTTGTGATTTTGTATTGGAGAATCAGGATTGTTCACCATCAGAAGAATGGAAGAAAGACGATTGCGACGGAGACGGTGTGAGCAATGGACAAGAGAATGAAGATGGAACGGACCCACTCGATCCTTGTGATTTTGTATCCGAGAATCAGGATTGTTCAGCATCAGAAGAATGGAAGAAAGACGATTGTGATGGGGATGGAGTTACCAATGGGGATGAGACCGAGGATGGAACAGATCCATTGGATCCATGTGACTACAATCTGGAGAGTATAACCTTGCCACAAAGTGGCGACTATCTCGAAGCAGATTGTGACGGCGATGGTGTCACCAATGGTGTTGAGAAAGAAGATGGCACCGACCCATTGGATCCATGTGATTTTGTACTGGATAGCCAAACGGTTGATCCCGATTCGAACTGGAACAGTTCCGACTGTGATGGCGATGGGGTCACCAACGGAGATGAGACCGAGGATGGAACGGACCCATTGGATCCATGCGACTACAATCCGGAGAGTATAACCTTGCCGCAAAGTGGCGATTATCTCGAAGCAGATTGTGATGGCGATGGTGTGACCAATGAAAAAGAGAATGAGGATGGCACCGATCCACAAGACCCATGTGATTTTGTACTGGATAGCCAAACGGTTGATCCTGATTCGACCTGGAACAGTTCCGACTGTGATGGCGATGGGGTCACCAACGGAGATGAGACCGAGGATGGAA
>NZ_QXFH01000062.1 GCF_003581615.1 Flagellimonas lutimaris | reverse complement strand
GTGGAGCCCAACCTGGAACAAGTACCTTTTTTGCTCTATTTTTTGACCATCAGGTAATTAGCGTTGTTTTGTCCAATAGTTTTGGGACCCGTCAGGATGCTTTTGCTCTAACCATGGTCTTGCCCATTTGGCGTTGGAAGATCAATGAAGAATCAAAATCTGTAGTCAATAATTTCTTGGAATCCATAAAGCTTTATATATGATCGATTACTATACCCTCGCTTTTGCACCACTATTCGTAATACAAATTCTCTTGCTGTCGCACTTTTTTCCCAAACGCCTGGTTATGGCACTTGAAAGGAATGGGAGATTGTCACAAGATCATAAGGTCTTGATACGAAAGTTTCTTTTGTTGAACAAGATGAATTTGTGGGTCGGATTTTTGGTTATGGCCTTAGTACTGTCGGTATCAGATTCTTTGTCGGTGCGAATGACCTTGCTGACCATTGGTTTATATTTTCTTTTACAGGTATTGCCTGTAATCATTAGCAGACGGATGCTTGATGATGCCAGTCCTGGGCGAAATGTCGATAGGGCCGATGCTACCATATTTGGTTTTGTTTCTCCTAGTGCCATCGGTATTGCCGTTTTGTTGTTTTTGGCTTTTCTCATCAAGTCCCTGATTGATTGGGATGGAGGTTTTGGTCCCCAATTGCTGAAAATGGCCGTATTTGTCGGTGTCAACGGCTATCTGGCCTATACATTGATTTCATTGTTGGGGAAAATGGGAAAAAGCTCAGGGGAGGAAAGGTTGAAATTGATTTATTTTCTTTCCAAGGCCTCACCCCTTTTTGTATATCTCAGTATTGGCATTAGTCTGTACTATTTCGGAAAGATGTTGATATTCAACTATGGTATGGAAGGCCTTCGTCCCATTATGATGAGTATTGCATTGACCATGGTCGGTACAGCTATGTTCGCTATCCTAAAACCATTGGAAGCTTCTGAGGGGGATGATTAAGACAATGAAGTCAATAAGTGATTCCCTACAGGTTTCAAGAATATTGCAGTTATAGGAACATCAAGGACAAAACTTTTGACCGTTGAAAACAACAAAGATATCCATAGTTCCATATTAATTGATTTTAACTTGAACAATTAAGTTGAAGTTTAGAATCTTTACGTCTTCAAGCGAATTAGGACTGGCCTGGTCGAAAGTTAATTCATAGCTTCAACTTTTGAAGCCTCTTTCAATAAAGAGACGAATAACTTTTCAGGAGACCTGTGCTTTAGTATTGTGGAAGGTTGACCAGATCAAAAAGCCAAGTAATCCATTCTTTTTTGTTCCATACAAGCGCTTCTAAAAGATTACAAAAAGTTACTTTGAATAGGGTATGAAGCAAAATTATCGTTGGTTGAATCTTTAAAACTATCAATAAGAGGATTTGATAGTACCCTAGCTAACCTTCCTGTATAGACCTTTGTGAGGTCTGTTTTTATGGGTCGTGTGAAGAGCAGCTTGGATTTATGCATCTCGGTTGCATTGGATTCATTGGTAGCCTAGAAAGCAGTCCCCATTTGAACTGCTGCCGCTCCTATCTTTAGGATGTCGGCAATGTCTTTGCCATTGGAAATACCTCGAGCAGCAATCACTGGGATACTAATTTCTTCAACAATCTGACGAGTCAAAAGATGTGTGTTGATCAACGATTCCTCTGGGGGCCTTAAAAAGGAAGCTCGATGTCCTCCCGCAGCCGCGCCTGAAGCTACTACCAAGTCCACACCTCCCTCTTCTATCATGATAGCTTCTTCCACTATAGTTGAGGTGGCCATACTGAGAATCCCTCTTTTTCTCAATTCATCAATTATTTCTCTCGCGGGTATGTCATAAATGAAGCTTGCCACTGGAGGTTTGGCTTCAGAGATAGCTTCCATCTGTAATTCAAAATTTTGCATTCCTTTGTTTGGAAAATCGGGAATGGGAGCTTGCAATTCTTCGAAATACGGTTTGAATACTTTTCTCAATACTTCAAAATCCTCCTCTTTGTAATGATCTAGGGGATCATCATTCAATGGCACCCATAGATTGAGCGCATAAGGCTTTTTAGTCAGGTTCTTTATCTCCTTGTCAATTCTTAAAATATCTTCCGGTGCGTATGAGTTTAACCCAAAGGACCCCATTCCACCCAAGTTCGAAACAGTGGAAACCAATTTGGCGGAAATTTTTCTTCCGCCAAATGGTCCTTGAACAATTGGATACTTGATCTTAAGAAGTTCGGTTGCAGGTGTTTTATTACACATGAGTAAACAACTTATTTACAATTTTCCATTCCCCAGGTACCAAACTTAGAGATAAAAAGTCGTGGTAGTTAAAGCCCAACATGGGCACATGAGCCTTAACAGTTGCCATATCGCCCATGATCTCTATTGATGGAATTTCCATTTTAAACTCTTCTCCTAAATCAGCTGGGCTTTTTCTGCTTTTCACTCCCTCGATATAATCGGTTACTGTTTTGAAATAAGGCTCTCCTTTGATATCTCCAAACAGCAAAGTCTGTAGATGGAAAACATTTTTTAACTTATCAATATCTCCATTATATATGCCCTGAAAGTAATGGGATACTACAGTTTTTATCTCATTTGAAAGTTTGTCATACATGGTTATTGTTATTTTAATTTATCTGCGAATAATTCACTAACCAGTTTTTCCGATTGATGATTTTGTCCTGATATCAGCAAGCCATCTCCTATTGCAAAAGAAGACTAGTCCGCTCCCTTTTTATAAAGGGCTCGATTCTCCTTCAACATATCCTCAATTAAAAATGGCACTACATTTGTTAGCTGCACTGCAGCTTCCTCTCCATTGGTAAACCCTGTCACTTTTTTACCCTTTACAAGCGGTTGACCGCTTTCATTTTTTACGTTTTTTAGTGCCGCAGGTGCATGACATACAAATGCAATTGGCTTATTGTTTTTATAACAGGATTCAATCAGTTTTATTGATTTTTTATCTGTGGACAAATCCCATAAAGGGCCATGACCATCTGGGTAAAAAACAGCATCAAAGTTCTTTTGTTTGACCTTGGCTAATTTTTTGGTTTTACTAAAGACCATTTGTGCTTTCGTAAAGAAATAAGGATCCTTATGGTTCATTGTTTTTGAAACAGTCCCTTCACCTCCAAATGTATCCGCTGAAAATTCGCGGCTATTTCAGGGCTGTTTGGAGGGTATGTGGGCTTTGGCAAATCTCTAATGGCCTTAGGCACCGGAAACAACACCTTTCTATCCTTCCCATCTGAAAAGGCAATAAACTCCCCCTGCCGCAACCGAAAGAACTCCTCGGACCGCACTTTGCCCACTTCCCGTTCGATGTTGGTGATCCGAGTATCGGAAGCCATAAAATCCGTTTTCTTGCTCACGCTCCGTATAGGCTTTTTGACCAGTTCGAAAAAGCGTTCATAATAGTAAGCGGTATCAGGGTCATTGGCCTTCCCAAAAAACTGATAGGATAGATTGGAGAGTATGGCCCTGCTGGCCTTATCGCCGTACATCATATCGTTCTGGGCCTTGTCCTGCATCACATAGACCGTAGTGATGTCATAACTCCGAAGCGTGGCCGGGATACGGTGCATGTTGAGCAGACGAATGGTCGGGGCCTCTTCCATCAATACGAAAGACGAACGTTGCCCCCGAAGGCTCATTTGTTTGATGACGGTATGCAAAATAGTAGCGATGATGGGGGAATAGGCGGTTTCAAATTTGGGATGGTTGACGATGGAGAGTACAGCAGGGTGGTCGGGATTATTGATATCGAGGTCCACTTGATCGGCGGATAGCGCCATAAATATCCGTTGGGTCGATATCTTTTTTAAGGCATTGGCGAGTGTGGACAGCACCCCTGCGGTCTGGCGTTCGGAGGCCCTACCTGCGATAAAGGCATCGGCCATGGCCTTGGCAACAATATCTTGACTCAGCCATTGAATCAGATGGTCCGGTTCCAATAGTTGGTACACTGCAATCAGGTGGGGGAGGGTGCAGTATTTTGGGTGATGGCTGCGAAGCATCCAGATCAACCCGCCCAACAGTCCCTCGACGGCATCGTTGAAGAATTTGGAGGAACCCTGGGCCACGGACTCCCTTTGTTCCAGCAGGTTTTCCAGCAGGACCCGGGAAACTTCGTTCACACTTTCCTCATCGGGCAGGTATCGGGGCGCAATGGGATTGACCCGTTTATGGATGATATCAAAAGATACGATATGGAATGGAATCCCTTGTTCATGGAAAAGGGGATAGGCCAGCTCTGTAATTTCAAAATGTTTGTAATCGTGGATAACCCCGCAAAAGCCATGTTTCTGAAAGTGTTGCAATAACGCATATACCACGGATTCTGTTTTTCCACTTCCTGCAGAGCCGATGATGGAAATCCCCCGCCGGATGTTTTTAAGTTTAAGGTTACCGCTTCGTAGAGGAAGCCGAGCTTGGTATTTCGGGGGTATGGTGGCTTCGTCCTTACGTATATAAATCAACAATCCGATAAGCATATTCAAGAAGTGGGAAGGCAGCAGGCCATACAATAATAAAGGCCCTATAATGTTCCAACCCAAAAAGTAAACAAATAGGCCACCATCTAAAACAAACAGTCCGGAAACTATCAGCACCCCCCATCGTTGAACATATTGGAACAATAGCATGCCCAATCCCAATGGAAGGTAAAGTAGCCACCAAAAGTCGGTGAAAAAGGTTTCAAGATGGTCAAGGAATTCCATTGCCATAGTGGTCAGATTTCAATAGAACTGGCCTTTCGGGCGAGGGCGGCGGCCTTTTGCAAACGGGCGATGGTTTTTCGGGCCACGGCCACCTTACTGGTTGGAATGTTGGGCAGCGGTATTTTTGCTCCAGTCTTGGACAATAGTTTGAGGGCCATGGCCCGCTTAGAGGCGGGCAATCCCATGATTTTGGAAAAATAGGCCTTCGGGTCTTTGTCCAGGGTCTTCCGGGCATTGTAGGATTCCACATAGTTCCGGTTGTATTTGAACATCCGGTCAAAGGTTTTTTCGGCCTTTTCGAAAAACTCATCCCTTCGGAATCCCCGTTTCACTGTCTGGCCATGGAGTTTGGCCTCCGATTCCCGATAGCTGCTCCCGGGGGATAGACTGTAGGTGTTGGTGACATCCTTACGGCTCATCACGATATGCACATGGGTTTGGGAACCCGGTTTTTGCATCCCGGCTGTGATGGGCTTTCCATCCAATTTATGGGGCATCCGTTTGTAAAGTCGGTCAATATCCCGTTGGATGTGTTTGGGATTCCCTTGAAGTGCCCCACGGTTGACCTTGGCCAGGTCGTTCTGGAGTTTGGCGATCTGCGCGCGATAGGGACGGTTTTCCCGAATCTCTCGGTCCCGTCCGGAATAGGTCCGTTCCTTTTCGATCTTTGCAAAATACTTCAGCTGTTCCACTTGAACGGGTTCCTTACGGTAGAAGGAAGCTGCATAATCCTTCATCACCTCCTGAACATAGGCTTTTAGCTTTTCGGGGTCATTTTGGATGGCGGCCAGTTCCCGCTGACTGGGATTGATGGTCAGGGAATAGAACTTTGGCTCGCTTTGTTTGAGTCGGTCCGTATTGGCGTCGATTTCCTGGACCACGGTCTTGGGATCGATATGGTCTTGTTGTTGGTTGAAAAAGGGTTCCTGCTGTTCGGGAGCGAGTGCTTTGTTTTCCTTTTCCAGATAGTCCACGAAATCTGCAGCACTTTGGGAAAAGGTTTCCCCGAGATGTTGTCGTGCAATGGTGATGTACATAGCTATGGTGTTTTAAAATGTTCTTGAAAGTCTTTCCATTCGGATAGGGTCATCTCCAATTGAAGGCGGGGAGTACCGAGTGCCGGACGAATGACCTTGACCCGATTAAGGAGCTGTTCGTTGATCATTGTTTTAAGCTGGGCCAATTCCTGTTCGAGTAGTTGGCGCTGTTTACGCTCCTCGAGCAGGGCAAATTCGGTATCGAGGTCCATGCCTTGGATTTCGGGGATGACCAGTTCCTCAATTTCTCCACCCTTGCTCTTTTTCGTAGTTGATGTAGCATCCCCTTCAAAGAGGAGTTCCATCATGGCCTTGGTAGGGAGCACCCCATGCTTTTCGAGGTCCTTGATGATGGCGATGGTGGCATTGTTGCGTTTGGCAGTAAAGTCGCGGAACTTTTGGAGGAAATCCATGATCAGCCCCATGCGCTTGCCTAAGCTTTCGTGAGGGGAGATTTCATTGTACTTGAAGAAATCGAGCATCCCAGCTAGTGCCAGGGTATGGGTCTTGTAGTACATACGCGAGAAGGACTGGAACCGTTTGGCGGTGTCTTTCTTGAAGCGTATGTTACTAAAACTATCAGTTCCCATAGTTGTTTTTGATTTGGATTTGCCGCAAATCCGTGCCTGTTTATAGGGGTTTGTGGGGCAATTGCCGCAAATTGGGGCCTTCAAAGCCCTTTGTATAAAGACTTTTTGAACAATAACCCACTGTAAAACAGTGGGTTATTTGAAAATGAATACATGCAACACCGGCTGGCCGTGTTGCCCTCTTGCTCTTCCTTATTGTGCACAGCATAAAATGCATCGCCTGGTTCAAGGTATTTTGTGTATGCCATTGAACGAAAAGCGGACAAAATTTTAAGAAGCGGAAGCGTATGGAATTATGGAGTTTGCAACAAATAGCGGAATATGGTGGATTTCTTTAAAAATGAAAGGGATGATTTAGGTAGGTATCCCATCTCACCAAACCATCGGCAGAATTTGAAAAACTCAGAGAAGAGGCACTACAAAAACAAGTTGAATGCGAGTGATAAATACTAATTCATGGACCAAAAAAAGCCACCCCGATGGGATGGCTCACAATTTTTGCAGCTGATTTGATGGGTATGGGTTAATGGACAATTCAAAGTAGGCCGTTATCCGCAAAACTGAAGTAGTCCCCGTTGGGCACGATGATGAGGTGGTCGAGGACTTTGATGTCAAAGAGTCGGGCAGCCTGACGGATTTTCTGTGTCAACTGTTTATCCGCTTGGCTGGGTTTAAGGTTGCCCGAGGGGTGGTTATGGGCCAAGATAATGGCCACGCTCAGAGTCTTGAGCACCACACCAAAGAGAATGCGTAGATCTACAATGGTACCCGTGATGCCTCCATCGGAGACTTGATAGGTACCTTTGACCCGATTGGCATTATTGAGCAATAGAATTTTAAAGGACTCTTTGAGGGCCAGGGTATCGGGGTCCCAGTTGGCGCGCAATATGTGGGCCACATCCCGGGAGGAGGTCAGTTGTGGAGCGTTGGCCACATCCACATGTTCTCGGTAACTGATTTTTATTTCATTAACTTTAAAAGTCATTTTTCTAGAATTAAAGGGTTGGAGAAATGATAGAGGGGATGTACTAGGGGTTATTGGTGCATCCCCTCGACCATTTTAGTATTCGGAAGGCAATAGGAGGGTATTGTCCACAAAAAAGAGACGGATCTGTTCCAAGGGAAAATCCGTGAAATGGTATTGCTGTAGGGCAAGTATGTTACCATTGCCATCGGTATAGGTGATCGCGGCATCATAGCCGTGGGTCTCCACTTCGGATGGGGTATAGCGTCTAAAGTCGATAGTGATAAATCGGCTTTTGTCCCTAAGGCTCTTGCCCATTACGGAGACATCTGTCAGCAGCCAAAAGGCGCTGGCGGTCTGGGCGAGGTATTGGATGCCCTCGGTGTACCGTGTCCGGCAGAGGGGAAGGGTAAAAATCTGTTGTGAACCGCAAAACTGGCTTAGCTGTTCTTTGAGTTGATGGATGTTTGTTTCCATGGGAATTGAATTTGAATTGAACAAAAAAGAAAGGAAGGGATGCCCTAGGAGGCACCCCATGGTTGCTAGGCATCCTTTTTGGCGGATGTCTTTTTGGAGGTCTTGGACCTAGGGGTCTTTGGTTCGCCGGCCTCTTGGGCAGCCTTGGAGCCCAATAGCAGCACTTCATCGGCCACGATTTCGGTCACATAGCGCTGGTTGCCGTCCTCTGTGGTATAGGAACGGGTCTTGATCTTCCCTTGCACGCCGATCTCGCTGCCCTTGGCGGTGTACTTTTCGAGGATATCGGCAGTCTTGCCCCAGGCCACGACCTGGTGCCAGTCGGTGTTCTGGATTTTTTCCCCTTGGTTGTTGGTGTAGTACTCATTGGTGGCCATGGGAAAACGGGCCACTTTACGGCCTCCATCGAGGAGGGTGATCTTGGGGTCTTCCCCCACATTTCCGATTAACTGTACATGATTTCTGAAATTGCTCATGATTGAAAAGATTTATGCCCGAATAGGGCGGTTAGAAAATAATTGAACTTATTAGTGAAATACCAAACCACATCCCCAGCAGTGATAAAACAAAAGCCGTAAGCAACTGATTTACTTATGGTATCTGGAGCGTCTTCCTTTTTTTGATGGTTTTGTGCTGCTTCCGAGATATGGGATGTGTACGATTTCATGGTTTGTGGTATTTGATTTACTTCCAGTAGTGCCATCGCTGTCACCTTTTTTTGATGCTTATCGAGGTACATCATCCCTTCTTGTGCAGGCCGTATAAAGAAGAAACCCCACCGAAGTTGGGTCTGGCTTTATGCCGGCCACAATAAGGAATGATGTTGTTTTGCCGACAAAAAAAGGAGAGGCAGTGAGTTCAAGTGGGGAAACCAAAAACGAAACCTGGGAAGTTCATATGCCATGGAAGCAGCACAAAATATAAAAGGAAAATATTATCAGGTCCCAATGGTCAATATACGTCCCCCATCCATTGGGCATATGGAGGATTACCGGTAATTATTTTTAAAAATCGTAAAGGTTGTACTTAAGAAGTAGTCTTACAATGCTCTATAAACTGTTGGTTGGATAGCACCTTGGTAACTGTGGCGTGAAACTTGGTTTCACTTGTCATGGAAATGTGGGGGCTGATGGGCCTTATTCAATTTGTTGTAAATGAAGGGAGGCTTGTAGGTAACTTTTTCTTTGTCGAGGGTCCTTTTGTTTTTCAAAGGCCATATGGGTGACACCACCAAAACTGCCTTGGGTCTCGAGGGCATGAACAACTTTGAGGATGTCCGTGAAATTACCTTCTAGGATAAACTGATAGGTCCTTGTGGTGGTATTGCCCTCGATAATCACATGGAGTGCCTTGAAATCCATGATTTTTACGGAATGTCCGCTACCTTGTTCATTGAGAAACCGGAGTAGTTCATTCTGAAAATTGGAAGACTCCAAATACAACTTCTTGAACTGGGCATCCAATTGCATCTCCTGCTGTCTGAGCGCTGCAAGTTTTCTTGGCATATCCTTCGCCCGCTCACGAAGCTCGGTGTTCTTCAAATGGGCCGATCTCAATGCCAAGATCTTTTTGATGGCCAGTTGATAGCTTACTGCCAAGCTAAGGATAAACCCGCCGACAAGCATTTTGTTTCTATTGTCCAGTCGCATCACATAGGATTTTTAAGGTAAAGCTGTCTAAAGTGGGAGCGGTATATTCATAATGCTCGATTTCAACCTGTTCTACCCAGTCCATGGATTCAAGCTGGGCCGTCTATGTGGCAAGCTCCTCCTTGTGGTTGGTCTGGCCCGAAACCATAATATGGTCGGTCTCGGTGCCAATGGGTTTGTCCGGCCGTACGGGTCGAACCAATGGTTGGTAGGTCAATAGGTCCAAGAGGATACTTTGGGGGAGGCTTTCCACGATCCTATCCAGATGATAGGTGGTCTGGGTATGGGAAAATCCCAGAAGAGCCTGAAGCTTATTTTTCTTGGCGTCCACGCTTTTCTGGATACCCTGTATCATACTGGCCCGTTGCTCTGGGGCAATCGTGTCTTCGGTGATCATAGACTTGGAACGATAATGTGAAAATAAAATAAAGTTTAAGAGAAGAAGAACCAACAATGTACTAAGCCCAACTTGCAGCCCTATGTTAAATAATCGCTTGTTTTTAAACGTGTATTCAAGAGGTTGGTTCAAGTTCAACAGATTGGACTGTCCTTGAACCTGTTCAACTTCTCCTAAGATATTGGAAAATGACAGCAAACTTGAGCTGGGCAACCTCAATCCGTTTATATGAATGGTACCATTATTAATGGTATCTCGACTTTCAACTTCCAATACTTTACCATTACCTTGTGTGATAGAAAAGGTGGACCCATGTGGGATATCCAAATAGGGCAACGTATAGGACAATTCTGAAATTCCTATTGATATTTTGGAGGGAACAATTCCTTTTTCCTGTAGCTCATTCAATAGATTATCGACTTCATTTTTTTTTGATGCAAACCACTTTAAAATTGGTGGAATCCAAAATTTGAAGATAAAAATTTTCCAAGTCCAGATTGGGAAAGGCTCGGGCAACGTGTATTCTTCCCTGAAAATGCAATATTCTTTTAGCTGTAAAGAATCAAAGCGTTGACCAATTAAATATAGAAATGAATAATAATTTAATGGCTCATAGAAAAATGTATAATAATGACGCTAGAAATATGAGATTTAATTGGTTTGGTCTAATCTCTGCAACCAATCTTGCAATTTTGAATTTAGCTTACAGAAAAAAATTCAGTTTAACATAGACAATCCTTATATTCCTACTGAACTATTAGGAGAATCTATAAAAAGTATAATGCATTGAAACAAATTATACAATAGATGTTGGGTGTAAATTGAGCTAAAACCTACAAATTTGATTTTTTACCAAAAATTGGTATATTTAATAAAAATGAATAATACATCAATATCGCTCGGAAATTATTTTGACCAGTTTGTATAAACCCAAGTTTCTGCTGGACGATACAAAAATGTAAGCGAAGTAATCAGAGCTGGACTTCGACTTTTAGAAAATGAGGAAAATAAAGTAATTGCGTTAAGAAATGCTATTCAAGAAGGAATTGATAGCGGAATTGCTCACGATTTCGATACTAAAAAAAATCTTGAGGAATTAAAAGCTAAACGCAAAAAGAATGGCCAAATACGAACTGACCAACAAAGCCGTAGCGGATTTAAACGGAATTTGGGAATACACGCTCGAAAATTGGTCGGAGAATCAAGCTGACAAATATTACGAAATGCTTCTTGATTTTTGCCAAGACATAGCAGATAATCCGGAATTGGGAAAAAACTATGATGGAATCAAAACTGACTTTTCGGATTAAAAGCAAATCGACACGTAATATTTTATCGAAAAAGAATTGACTATCCGATTGAAATTACAAGGATATTAAACGGTCAAATGGACTTGAAAAACAGAATACCCGAATAAAAAAACTACATCTAACAACGGTTAGCAGTGTTGTAAAACGTTTTTATTTTTCACGTTTAAATATTGTTGAGTTTTCAGAGTCAAATTCAGTTAGTCTTTTCTCCCCAAAGGTTGCTACAAATTTCATGGTATCATTATGAAGTGATTTAAACTTTTTTTGGATCGAAAGATAGGGTTACGGACATTTGTGTTTCCACACGCAAATACCATAGGCCATGTACAAATTACTCGACAAGGATACCATAGAAATGGAGATAGTTCCGTACATACCTTTACCGAAAAGGGGTTTTGCCCCAACGGCTCCCTTGTACGAGATTGTCAATGCGATACTCTACAAGTTGAAGACGGGTGTGCAATGGGAGTACCTGCCCTCGAGCTCGCTGTTCTCCCAAAAGGTCCTTAGCTGGCAATTGGTCTACCTCCATTATCGCATATGGTGTCGTTAGGGGACATTTCTGGATTGTTGGACCGGCATTTTAAAACGGTACATACAGTGACATGTTCGACCTCTCCAGTGTCAATCTTGACGGCAGCCACACATCCGCCACCAGGGGAGTCGAGGCCGTGGAATACCAAGGCTGCAAAAAGGGCAGGTCCACCAATGCCCTCTTCCTTACAGATAGGCAGGGACTGGCCTCAGCCATGTCGGAACCGGTATCCGAGAACCACAATCACCTTTTTGACATCGAGGTACAGTTCGAGGTGGTCACCCCACCTCTCTTGACAGGGCGGACATAAAAACGGAGGGCCTCTTCCTCAATGCCGATGTGGGGTTCGATTCCAAGGACATTCGCTCGCCCTTTGGGACATCAATGCCAATGTCTGCTTCAACAAAAGAAGCGGCAATGTGGACAGGGATGAATATTTTGACCAGGAACTATATGACAAAAGATACGCCATAGAGCGCACCAATGCACCAATGCTTGGATGGACAGTTTCCCTTCACTGCTCAACAGGTTTGATACCACCATTGAACCCTAGTAAGTGTATCATACAATAAGTCCCAAACAATATCGGTATTTAATACTCAAACTCTAAATCATCTATAACCGCGTTTGCGAAATTAAAACTTAAAGGTATTCCTGCATCGGCGAATCTGCCCTGCTTGAGAATTAGGTGTATTGATACCAAGTCTGAAGATTGATCTATAAATTCTGTAAAATCTAATTCGAAATCTTGAAAAATATCCGTTTCAGATGTGATATCTAAAATTTTTACATTTCCTGACATTTCTTCGGATCGTCCATCACTTAACTCAAGCTCTCTCATCGACACCTGATTAGTAGAGGAACTAAATTTTACTACTACTCTTAACGTATCTGTAATTTCTGGATAGGTACCAAAATCACCTGCTCCCCTAAACTTATATCTGCCTTTTAATTTCTTTGGTATTTGGTTACATGCATAATGTATGTAGCCTTTCTGAAAAGATTCTATTGTATTGCCATCTGGATGGTGAGATCTTTTTAATTTTAAAGCTAATCCATTAGAAGCATCACTACCTTCATACTTATTAAAAAAGCCATTTCCGGTAGATCCCCTTAAAAATGCCAAAGCATTACTCTCAGTCCATTCGTCCGGTAAATCATATGTAACAGACCCCTCTGTTATCGTGCTAAAATTGTCAAAGCTAGCATTTGGGATATCACATTGCTCAGCCACAGGCTCCGTTGGTGCTTCTGTACAATCATCATCTGAACAAGAAGTAAATATCAGCAATGTAAAAAAGATAACAGGTTTTAACGTTTTATTAATCATTGGAATTTTTAAATTTATATGTTCTTTTAAATCAATTAGCATCCGTTTTTTTCATAGGTGTCCTGGTTCCTTTAGGAAAGGGGACCTGTTTTCAGGAAAAAGATCGTGTCACTATCGGCATCTATGTTGCCCAAAAGGTCCAATTGTTTTCCCTTTCGGTCCATGGGCCTGCAACAAGATCCCATAAAAAGACACCCCACTTCAGGGGTGTCCTCATTCTTTTTTTTGGATTTTCGACTATGGCGTGCAATTGGTAAAAATTGGCTTGGGCAGTGCCCAATTCGCAGCTCCAATGGAAAAACCCAAACATTTCATAACCTTGTCCACGTCCCAGCCACTGAGGTCCTGGTTGAATGAGTCTGCAAGACGGAACATATTTCTCATATCGGTGACATTGCTGACATCCCAGCCACCGATACCATGGTTGAACGAGCTTGCGCCAGAGAACATATACAACATATTTTTGACATTGCTCACATCCCAACCACTGATATCCTGGTTGAACGAGGTTGCATCTGAAAACATAGATCCCATACTGGTCACCTTGCTCACATCCCAACCACCGATATCCTGGTTGAACGAGGTTGCGCCTAAGAACATAGATCCCATACTGGTTACTTTGCTCACATCCCAACCACTGAGGCTCTGGTTAAACGAGGTTGCACCAAAAAACATATATCCCATATTGCCGACACTACTCACATCCCAATTACCAATATCCTGATTGAATGAAATAGCGTTAACGAACATCCCATTCATTTTTGTTACATTGCTCACAACCCAAGTACCGATATCCTGGTTGAACGAAGTTGTGCCAGAGAACATTGATGACATATCAGTGACGCTGCTCACATCCCAAGCACCGATCTCATGGTTGAACTCTTCCGCTCCAAAAAACATGAGAAACATATTTGTGACCTTGTTCACATCCCAACCACCAATATCCTGGTTGAATGACTGCGCCTTTTCGAACATACGACTCATATCAATAACACTACCGACATCCCAATCACCAATATCCTGATTAAATGAAATAGCAGCATTGAACATTGATGACATATTGTTGGTACTACTCACGTCCCAATGACCGATATCCTGGTTGAATGATTCCGCAGCATAGAACATTGCCCTCATATCGGTGACATTGCTGACATCCCAACTGCTAATGTCCTGGTTGAATCCGTATTCCTCATAAAAAAGTCCGTTCATGAATGTGACCAATGTGGTCACGACCACACTGACATCGTCTCCATTGGAGACCATGGTCCTTAGGCCGGCTTGGTCCACCACGGTATAGATTGTTCCGTTGATCTCCCCCGTGTCCCCTGGCTTTGCGCCTTCCACGGCTTTTATGGTGATACCGTTCGGGTCAAGGTACACTGCACTAGTACAGCCCTTTTCGTCCACTGTATCTCCTTGTGGGGTCTCCGGGCACTCATCGATATCATCG
>NZ_QXFH01000061.1 GCF_003581615.1 Flagellimonas lutimaris | reverse complement strand
ACCGAAGCAGGAACGTACACCATCGATTATACCATTTGTGATTCAGCTGATTCTGGAAATTGCGATACAGCTACGGTAACCGTTGAGGTAATGCAGGGAGCAGGCAATGTCATCGATGCTGTAGATGATGGTTATACAGCGAGTGTAGGAGAAGATGGGGTTATCGCGGACAGCAATGTATTGTCCAACGACACCTATAACGGAGGACCAGTAACCTTAGCCGATGTCATTTTGACCTCCACCCCGACGGACGAGCTAATTATCAACGAGGATGGAAGTGTTAGCGTAGTGCCGGGAACCGAAGCAGGAACGTACACTATCGATTATACCATTTGTGATTCAGCTGATTCTGGAAATTGTGATACTGCAACTGTGACTGTTGAGGTAATGCAGGGAGCTGGCAATGTGGTCGATGCTGTTGATGATGCCTATGCAGCAGAGACTGGAGACGGTGGAGTTATACCTGATAGCAATGTATTGTCCAACGACACCTATAACGGAGGACCAGTAACCTTGATCGATGTTATCTTGAGTTCCACACCAACGGATGAACTTGTCATCAATGAAGATGGAAGTGTGAGTGTTGTGTCAGGAACCGGAATAGGTACGTACACCATAGATTATACGATTTGCGATGTCATGGATGTGAACAATTGCGATACTGCTACGGTAACTGTGGAAGTAATGGAAGGCATGGGAAATACAATAAATGCTGTGGATGATTCATACACAGCGGAAATCACAGATGTAGGTTTGATCCCGGATAGTAATGTATTGGACAATGATACCTACAACGGTGGGGCATTGACCTTGGAAGATGTTATCCTGACCTCCACACCAACAGATGAACTTGTCATCAACGAGGATGGAAGTTTAAGCGTAGTGCCGGGAACCGAAGCAGGAACGTACACCATCGATTATACGATTTGTGATATTATGGATGGCAACAATTGCGATACAGCTACAGTAACGGTTGAGGTAATGCAAGGAGCAGATAATATTATCGATGCTGTAGATGATGGTTACAACGCAGGCTCAGGAGGTGGTATTATTGCAGATAGTGATGTATTGTTCAACGATACCCTAAATGATGAAGCCGTATCCTTGATTGACGTCATATTGACATCAACGCCGACAAATGAACTTGTCATCAACGAAGATGGTAGTGTAAGGGTTAATCCAGGAACGCCTGCTGGTACTTACACTATTGATTATACTATTTGTGAAGCAGCAAATCCAGACAATTGCGATTCGGCTACGGTAACAGTAAGAGTTGAAGATATTGAAGTAAACCAAATGTTGACGCCAAATGGCGATTTAAAAAATGATTTTCTGTTTATAAGAGGTGTGGAATATATCAAATCCAGTACCATCAAAATATTTAATCGCTGGGGAACCCTTGTATTTGAAGGAAACAACTACGATAATGTGAGCAATGTTTTTGATGGACGTGTTAGAGGTAAATCAGCTCTGAGTGTAAACGATTACCTACCTGCAGGGGTTTATTTTTATATATTTAATTACGAAACCGAGCAGGGAAGCTTCACGGACTCCGAATACATTTATATAAGCAGATAACAATATTGATAGAATGATAAAAAAGCATTTTTTAACTACGTTGTTGTTTATTGGAATTGTATCCACGGGTGTAATGGCCCAGCAGGATGCCCAGTACACACAATACATGTACAATACATTGAGTGTTAATCCTGCATATGCTGGATCAAGAGGGCAACTAAGTTTTGCAGGCTTGTACAGATCGCAATGGGTAGGTCTTGACGGAGCTCCTGAAACCTTCACCTTAAATCTACACTCTCCTATACAAAATAGTAGATTGGGATATGGTATATCAATCGTAAATGACAATATCGGGGACGGTGTTGTACAGGAGACTTATCTTGATGCAGTTATCTCTTACACTATTGACGTTTCTATGGATGCCAAATTATCTTTTGGTTTAAAGGCCGGAGGAAATATGTTGAGTTTAGACTTCAACGGACTTAGGAATTTTGACCAAGAAGTAGTCAATCAAAATAATATTGATAATAGGTTCACGCCTAATTTTGGTCTTGGAATCTATTATCATACAGATAAATTTTATGCTGGAGTTTCTGCACCCAATGTTTTGGAATCGGAATATTTTGATAATGACAACTCGGACAATGGTGTCAACTTTCTATCGGCAGATCGCATGAATATTTATTTGATCACAGGTTATGTGTTCGATATAGGAGCAGATTTACAGTTTAAGCCAGCCTTGTTAACAAAAGCTGTTGGCGGGGCACCATTGCAAGTAGACCTTTCCGCAAGCTTCCTGTTTGCAAATAAATTTAGTTTTGGAGCAGCGTATCGATGGGATGCTGCGGTTAGTGGTTTGGTCGGGTTTCAAGTATCCGAGCAGATTATGTTGGGATTGGCCTATGATCGTGAAACAACGGAATTGGGAGGAACACAATTCAACGATGGCTCTTTTGAGGTGTTCCTAAGGCTGGAATTGCTAAAATCCTTCCAAAGAACCATATCACCAAGATTCTTTTAATATAGTTTAGAATGCTGAAAAGAATACTCACATTATTGATTATCGTTAGCGGATGCATAGTAAAAGTAACCGCACAAAAGGATAGTATTCCCGATAAGCAGATTACTAGGGTAATGGAAAGGGCCGATGAAAAATACAAACAGTATTCTTTTAGTCCTGCAATTGATATTTATAAAAAAGTATTGGACAAAGGGTATAGCTCTCCCGATTTGTTGAAAAGACTTGGAAACTCCTACTATTTTAATGCCAAGTACCAAGAGGCGGCCGATACCTATAAAAAATTGGAGCAAACCTATCCAGATGAAATGTCCGTTGAGGATGTTTTTCGATATGCGCAGAGTTTAAAGTCGGTTGGAAACTATGATCAGGCTACACGTGTCATGGAGAGTTTTAGAGAGATGACTTCTTCCATGGTGGATTTTGATGACGATTACATGGCAAAAATTGAAGAGAATTCTGGTAGGTATACCGTAAAACCCTTCCCATATAACAGTAAATATTCGGATTTTGCCGCTGCTTATTATGAGAAAGGACTCATTTTTGCCTCTGATCGCGACACAGGAAATTTTGCTCGGTATCGCCACACGTGGAACGCAAGAGACTTTTTAGATTTATACAAGGTCAACGCGGATAGTGTATCCAACAATAATGTTGTTAAATTGGAGGGTGAGGTCAATACAAGACTTCACGAATCTACTTCAGTAGTGACCAAAGATGGTACTACCATGTATTTTACCAGAAATAATTTCTTCGATGGTAGAAAGAAAAAGGATGAGGAAGGAATCATTCGATTAAAAATTTATAGTGCAGAAAATATTAATGGAGAATGGACCAATATTACAGAGCTTCCGTTCAATAGTGACTCTTATTCTGTGGCACATCCCATGTTAAGTCCTGATGGTAAAAAACTTTACTTTGTTTCCGATATGCCAGGTAGTTTGGGAGAGTCGGATATTTTTGCAACCGATATTATTGGTGATGGCACCTATGGTCCTATTAAAAACTTGGGTGGTAACATAAATACAATGGCAAGGGAAACCTTCCCTTTCATCACCAAAGATGGAGTATTGTATTTTTCTTCTGATGGTTACCAAGGATTAGGAGGATTGGATGTTTTTGCAACAAAGATTGCCTATAACGATTATACTCAACCAGTAGTAAACGTGGGTAGGCCGGTTAACACACCTAAGGATGACTTCTCTTATATTTTCGACTCAGGAAACAAAACCGGATACTTCTCATCCAACAGGGATGGAGGAATGGGAGACGATGATATATATGAGTTCGTAGAAAATGAACCACTCACATTGGACTGTATTCAAGAAGTAATGGGAACGGTTAGGGACCGTATATCAAACGAAGTTTTAGCAGGAGCTACCGTAAAGATTATAGACGAAGAAAATAACGAGATTTCATCTACCATAACTGATTCTGATGGTAACTATATACTACAATTGGATTGCTCAAAAGGTAATTTCGTAAGGGCATCTAGAGACGGTTATGTGCCTGCCGAGGAATACTTGCCTATTTCTGATGGAAAACCTAGAATCGTGGACTTCTATTTGGAACGAGATGTGGTCACTGGAGGTTTTGGCGACGACTTGGCAAAGCTTCTGCAGTTGAGTACTATTTATTTCGATTTGAACAAGTTCAACATCAGACCTGATGCGGAAATAGAGATTCAGAAAGTCATTGTGGCCATGGAAAAATACCCAAGTTTAAAAATTAAGGTAAACTCGCACACCGATAGTCGCGGTGTTGATGCTTACAATCTTTGGCTGTCGCAAAAAAGAGCTGAGTCCACGGTAAATTATATGATTTCCAAGGGAATATCCCCTAATAGGTTAGAGGGTGAAGGGTTTGGTGAGACTAGACTGGTCAATGATTGTGTTAACGGTGTTCAATGTTCGGAGGAACAACATCAGCTTAACAGAAGATCTGAGTTTATCATATTTGAATAAACAGCTAGCAAGAATTTATAGTTTTAAAATGACCCCTTTTGGGGTCTTTTTTTTTTGCCTGAAATTTTGTTGTGGTAGGGTTGTTTTCAAATGTGTTCTTCATCTAACGAATAATTTGATATAGGAAGATTAAACCGTGCAAAACCCTTGTCCAATTTGGGCCTTATCGATGAACAGTCTTAAAAAAATGGTAAAAAAATAACAGGCTCACCTCATAATTTGAATGCTATACAGTTGGATTTCATGTGTTCACAACAATTATTTTCTATGCTTAATAGCGAGGGTAATTTTGTAGTCGGTTTAAAATTCGGTGTGTTGAATCACAAAGGAATTTAAGAACCGGAAGTTTAAAGAATCAACAAAATTACAGCATAGAACCTCAACTAATAGTAACCTCATGAAAAAGAGCATATTTTCACTAATGTTCCTGCTTTTTTCAGGAATTGCCTTTTCTCAAACCACAGTAACCCTTCAGGACCAATGCAATTGTGAAGTTCTAAAAGGAACAGATGTTTCTAGCTCTGGGGCAATAACCCCCACAGGAGCAGATTTGGGAGACATATATGTAAATACCAATACGGGAACCATATACTTCTGGGACGGTAATTCATGGGAGCTTACAGCCTCAGATGATCAGCAATTGACTGGTTTTACTTTTAATGATGTTACAAATATTTTGTCCCTTTCTTTAGAAGATGGAGGAAATGTAAATGTTGATTTAAGTAGTTTGAGCGATGTTCTTGCAGATTCAAATACAACGGTAACTTCATTTGATATTGATGGTACAAACACCAATTTGGTAATAACCGATTCTGATGCCAATTCTTATGCTGTAGCATTGGCTGATCTTGCCGCTTTGATAAATACGGATAATCAAACACTTAATGAAGTTTTGGTTCAAGGTAACGATGCTGGAGGTTCGGCGATAACCAATCTGGCTAATCCTACAGTAGCACAGGATGCTGCCACCAAGGCTTATGTGGACAGTGTGTCCGACGACGATATTACAGGGGCCTCCCTTCATGGGCCGAGCAACGTGCTGACCATCAGCGAGGGCACCACGGATGTTACGGTGGACCTGAGC
>NZ_QXFH01000008.1 GCF_003581615.1 Flagellimonas lutimaris | reverse complement strand
TAGCACAAGCCTCGGGAGGAAAATTTACATGCTTCGAAAGAGACTGGCTGAGAAGAGACCTAAACGTGATCGGGTTCGGTTTGATCGGGTGGATTGCGCCATCAAGCATTCCGGTCATCAACGGCGACAGCTTAACCGGGCTTTTCTTCTCGAGCATTGGCACCGAGCTCTCCCACTTCCCCACCGGCCCGGCCCTCACTTCCCCATTCTGGTTGTGGTTGGTGCTTTGGCATCTGGGACTGTTCGTG
>NZ_QXFH01000060.1 GCF_003581615.1 Flagellimonas lutimaris | reverse complement strand
CTTAAAACTTGATGTTTTCCTTTGTTCCGAATGTCAACAGCCAAATGCACATGCCTATTTCCCCGATGGCGGCGGGGAGTATAAGAAGGTTGGTGTCCACGAAATCGTAATAATTCTGGAACAGGGTTCCCCCGATGATATCCAATACATAGGTGATGCACCCCAACATGAGGGCCACGCCCAGAAATTTAGGAAGAAAACCGGACTTAAAGGCCAATAGCCCAAAAGGGAACAGCCAAAGGCCCCAATAGGTCTGACAAAGGAAGAAACCATTGTACAGGCTTTCAAAAGAACCCAGTACGCGAAGATCCATTGCTGCCTGTTGGGCGCTATCCAAGGCCGCATAATCCTTGAAGAGTGAGATTAGTTCATACTGGTCCAAGAGAATGGTGAAGGAAATCGGGACGCTGACAAGGGCGAATACCACCATGAGCATCGCATAGTGCTTGTTGATGTGCCCCAGTAGCTTATGCAGTGTCAGTGGAAGGAGTATAAAACTGATATGTACGGCGACCCCTGCCAATATGTACAGCCTAAAGGGCATTTCGTTGTCCAAGAAGTTTTCCATGGTGGCCTGTGGATCGTCCCAGGCCGCTATCTTACCGGGAAGGTATTGCATGTAATAGATGCTCAATAGTACATTGAACAAATAATAGAGACCGGCCAACCGAGCTGTTTTCTTTCTTGATTTCACTTGTATTGTGGTTTCCATATGATTGTTTTTTAGTCAGACGAGCGATGGTGTTATTTGTTACGTTGTACCATCAATAACATGTCCTACTCCTTACGGAAGAGGAAGGCAAACAATGGATATTCAATGTATTAAATAAATGCTTTGAATGAATCAGTGGGCGGAATTTGGTTCAAAAAGTACCCGCGAAGTTCAATTTGGCCCATTGAATCACATTTGCATTTGATCACAGGTAATTGAATTATGGTTGTAATAGAAGAAGCCCGGTATTTTGCCGGACTTCTTGTAGCTTGGGGTCAATGAAAAATTGTTTCAATTCTCACTGTTTTCATAAAGGGCCCTCCATTTGGTCGCATCATAGATCAATTTTGATGCGACAATCTTACCTTTTTCTATTTTGAACCATTCGGTTGCTATATTTTGCTCCAATCCCGGCATTTCCGATTTGAAAATATATAGAGCTGCAACCCAATCCCCGTTTTCGGCGACCTCAAGAACTTCAACTCCGGTCAGGACTTGTCCTATTTGTTGGGCGAGTTCAATGAAATCCGATTTTGAGTTCAATTCTACCATAGGGTTTGAGAACTTGTAATCATCTGCCAGTAGTTCCATGGACTGTTGAATGGCCGCAGTGTCGTTAAAGCCATTTAAAAAGGTTCTGACTGTTTCCGTTTTTGTCATGATTTTTGATTTTTGGGCATAGGTCATGCTTGATAATACACCCACTGTCAACATTAGGGCGATTTTTAATTTTCTCATGTGTTACAATTTATTTTACAAAATTCAGTGGAATCATTGTAACCTATCTTGGTGTATACCAAGAAACCAATCGCTTAAACCTTTATAGAGTTCATGAGTTTACTAAAGTTGGTGGGGTCTATTCGAAGGTAAGATGCAATATCCTTGTGAGGGATTAGATTCAATAGGCGAGAGCTTCTGGAAGTAAATGCCCTAAAACGTTCTTCCATGCTTAGGGCCATGATTTCATGTTGCCTTTGTATTACACCATCAAGAAAGATTTCGAGGATTTTTCGAAAAAGCGTTTCAATTTCGCGGTGTTCTTGAAGAAACCCATAATGCAGGTCGAAGGGAATCCGAACCATGTTACTGTCCGTAACGGTTTCTAGATAGTATCTGGAAGGGCGTTGTAAGAAAAAGGACTCTGGAATGCCACTTATGGAAGGTCCATGGGCAAATGCAATGACATGTTCCTTTCCATTGTGCAAAAAATAGGACTTTTGGACACCTTCAAGGACAAAATATAAATACTTCTCTGTCTGGCCCGGAACGGTCAAGGTCTGTTTTTTTGATGCGTTGTAGGGTTTCCATTTGGCTGCATATTTTTGGACAATACCCTCTGGGGCCTCATGGAAGGCACTTAAATACTTAATCAATTGGGTCGACATGGTAAATTGAAATCTGTGTGCGAATGTATGCTTTTTCTTTCTGAGCGGAATAAACCGGATTGTTTTAAAGAGAGAATAAGTGTTCCTATGGGTCATTTTGGATTACGATCTCTAGGATTGGAATAATTGTTTAATTCCCATATTGCCTCTTATGATATTTATTAGGACGGTTATGTTATTTTTGGACAAAAAATCAATACTGTCATCAATATTGCGATGGATAATGTTGTCTTGAACGCGGACAACGATGAACATGTCAAATATGAAAGATAACAAATTTCAACTTTATCTAGCTTCGTCGACCTTATTGGACGATTCGGATATAGATGCCCTTGTGCAAATTGCAAAACCCAGATTTCTTGAAAAGGGAGCCTATTTGATAAGGGAATCTCAAATTGTCGATGAAATTGGTTTTGTGGTCGACGGATTTCTTCATAGCTACTATTTGGACCATAACCAAGAGGAAAAGACCTACTGTTTGGTTTTTCCATCTGAGTTTGTAACGGCATATTCCTCTTTTTTGACAGGTCAGCATTCCAATATTTATGTTCGTGCACTGAACCAAGTTTCATTGAATGTGATATCTAAAGTTGATTTGTTAAGGTTAATGGAAACTAGACCGAATCTCAAAAATATGTTCCATTCCTTGACAGAGGCCTATCTGGTAAAATTAGAGAACAGGTTCTTTCAATTTCAAAAGGATTATGCTAAAACAAGGTACAATGAACTTTTAAATGAACATCCTGAGTTTATACGGCATATACCTCTTAAGTTACTTGCTTCCTATTTGGGAATAACCCCAAGACATTTGAGTCGGATCAGGAGGATTCTTGATTAATGGACAAATGTCCACCTCCTCGTTCTTTACTTTTTCCTTGTTTTGTGCCTTGTAACAAAAAATCAATAAGAATGGAAAACAAAATAGATATGGCAACGCTACTAACGGAACAGGAAATGGCCATTAATGCAGATATCGAATCAGTTTATGGGTTTATTTCAAATATGGAGAATTTCAAACTTTGGTTTCCGGAAGTGTCGGATATTGCATCAGATAATGATATGGAGCACGGAACGGTAGGAAAGACATATGTTGAGAAAGTGTATCTGCCACCAAATGGAGAGCAACGTCTCAAAATCGAGGTCAAAAAAGTCGCCCCACCTGTTCTATATATGACTGAAAGCAAATATGAACCGTTGTTGCCCAGGATGACAATTACATTGATGAGTAAAATGGATGTAACCAGTGTCAATTGGAAAATGCACAGTAGGAACAATGACCCCGATTTCCTTGAAGAGCAATTGCCCAACTTCAAAAGCATCATAGCAGAGCGTGCCAATGTGGGGATTTTAAAGCTTAAACAACTGTTTGAGAAGAAATAGGCATTGGTGCCCTGAAATGATATTCAATTTCATCGAACGATTGCAATGGATCTGAAAAGCCGGTTATTGGTACTTTATGGATTCATGGGACTTGGTCTTCTATAGTTCCCCTGGAAACTTTACCAGGGATGTTCAGGATTCTTTTGGGAAAATTGGACCAATTTCAAAGAAATCTGAACTTTTTTGATGTGGTTGGAGGATGAAACGCGCATTAATTTTGCCAATAAAAAAATCACGGGTTGTCCACCAAACACCTTGAATTCTAATCTATTGCATCTTTAGGCGTTGTTATTAAAGGTTCAACAGGGTTCAAGCATTTCCAAAACAGATACCGTTTTGGGAAATCCAATTAATCATCAAATCAAAGAACAACATCGTCATGAAAAAATTAATTCTTGCCATATTCGTCATCGGAATAAGCTGGAGTACCTATTCCCAAGAATCCTACATGAACCTACTTCTCAATTATACGCCGACTAAATTCAATTTTGGGAAGGACAATTCGAGTGTAAAGGATTTTCGTAATGGTCTGCGTGGTTTTCAAGGAGGGTTCAGTTTTCAATTGGGAGTGAACCGACATCTTTCATTGGTTCCCGAGTTGTATTATTTTAGAAAGGGAGTGGAATTGGAGGATGGAAACCCCTTGACGGCCAACGAAACGAAGGTGAAACTGAACACGATAGAGCTTCCCGTTCTTTTGAGATATCATTTTCTTGGATTTTTTCTGAATGCTGGTCCCTCTTTCGCGGTGAATGTTTCCGGTAAAATGGAATGGAAGGATAATGATTTGGCCCAAGAACGTAGCATGAAGTTAAGGTTTGATGGTTCGCCCAATGCATTTAAGAGGTGGGACCTAGGCATCCAAATGGGGTTGGGGAAGGAATTCAAGTTGAAAAATAGATCGCGAATCTCGATTGAGGGCAGATACCACTATGGATTGACCGATATAGCCAATCCATATGAAGCGTATAACCGTTACTTTTATGTAAACGTGCTTTTTTCAAAGGCATGGAAGAAGAATCCATTGTCCGATGGCAAATGATCGGCTCCCTTGTTTAACTTGTCCTTTTGTTGATTTCAAAACCTTGCTGTTTCTTGATCAATCATTTTGATAATTTTAAAATAGTAAATCAGGGCCAACTGCAATTTGAACAAGAAAAGGGTACGACAAAATAGGTGAATGATTACGTGGTTATGATAGTAATGTTGGGTTATGGTATTTCATGAGCGAACAGGCTAAAGTTGATAGGGACAGATGTTGGGCGTTGAACAATGCAGAAGAAGATTTGCAATGAATGATACCCTTAACCCAATTTTTGTGGGAAATATTTACACCTTTATAGTAACGCACATGGGTATTGGAGTATCAGGGAATGGATGGGGGTAGCCCTTTAGTATATATGTAAATGATTAATGTAAAACATAATTGGATTTAAAATGAGGAAAATTGGTTTTTATGTGATGACGAGAACATCGGCAATGTATTTATTGCTAGTTATGGCAGTGGCTTTGTCCGGGAATAATTATAGGGTTAGTGCACAACAGCATGATAAAAGTCAGGACAGTTTGATTTGGCATGACGAATTCAATGAAGATGGACCCATTGATTCGGAAAAATGGCACCATCAGACCCAACTGCCCCCAGGAGGGAATTGGTGGGGCGGACTCGTGCAACATTATACCGATCGCATTGACAATTCATTTGTTGCGGATGGTTACTTGAATCTAGTGGCAAAGAAAGAACCTTTTACGGATCAGGGTATTCAAAAACAATACACATCGGTGCGGTTGAATTCAAAATTTGCCTTTACCTATGGCAGGGTGGAAATTCGGGCCAAAATGCCAAAAGGCAAGGGTACATGGCCAGCGATTTGGCTGTTGAGCAAGAATATTGATGAAGATGGGGCCTATTGGGACAACCAGGGGTATGGCGAGGTGAAATGGCCTAAATGTGGTGAGATAGATATTGTGGAACATTGGGGCAAAAACCAAGATTATGTTTCAAGTGCTTTACATAATGCTTCGAGTTATGGCGATGAAGTAATCAACGTGGGAGGTCAACATGTAGTGGACGTTTCGGAGAAGTTTCATGTTTATACCTTGGAATGGACCAAGGACAAGATGGTTTTTGGGGTTGATGGGAAGGAACATCTCGTATATGAACCCAAAGTAAAAAATGCTGAGACCTGGCCGTACGATTCCGATTATTATCTGATCTTGAATATTGCCATAGAGTCTATCATCGATCCTTCATTTGATGAAAGTTCTTTGTTGGTGGATTACATACGAGTTTATCAATAACTTCCAAAAGCAGCTTGTTTTTTTCTATGAAATTTAATCTCCCTTATCTTCAAATTTTCATGAACCGATTTATTCGAATTACCAATTAGTAAGGTTCATATAATTTCTGAAATTTATTCTTTGGAGATAATTGGCTTTCATTTGTAAAATTGGTCTCAATCTTAGATTTGCCTCATTTGCTGTGAGCCAGTATTGCGATACGTTTTTCTCCTATATTGCGAAATATGTGAAGTTATCGGAAGCAGCTAATTACATCAAAAAAAGATTTGAACCTGTTTATTTTAGAAAGCGTGGTGTTTAACTGAGGGTAAATGGGACTCCCAATTATCACGATTTTATAGTTTTCGGTTACCTGAGAAGCTTTTATCCGGGATTTACTCCATTTGATATGACATTGCAAAAAAAGCATGTTTACTGTTTGAATTAGTTTTGAAAACATGTCAAAACCAAAAAGAGAGTAAATAACTGAGTTCGCGCAAAAGGATATCGAATTGAGCTATGAAAGGGTCAATACCGTAGAGTTATGTATGGAACCGGACCTGAACCTGAATCTGAATCCCTTTGTAATGGGGCACTGTAGTTTTACATTAATGAAGGGACACGGATATGGATGCTGATTTTCCAATACCTGGGTCCCCTTATTTTTCTACACTGTTTATGTGGTGAAGATAGCGTGGAAGTCCTTTCTGATGCTCCCTGTCCTATCTCTCGTTGACCATTGTGGTTTTGGTAAAGTCCTCCCCTCTGTACTGGAGTCCGGTGATCCTGTTGTCCTTTTTTTGAAAACAAATCGATTCCCCCGATTGGGAAGCCAGCTGAACATACGTACAATCACTATCAGGGTGGGGAATGGCATTTCCCTTTAAATTACCACAGCTGATCACAAGCTTGTCTTGATGTTGTTTAATCTCCAAAGTACCCAGGTTCTCATTGGTGAATACACCGGTATAGTCACTTTTCGGTCGAGATAGGTTCCAAGCTGCCTCGGACAATTTTTGTTTTCTTTCGCCAAGGTACTTCTGGTATCGATGCAATAGGTCCGTAAGTTCTTCGTTTATTTTGGCCTCTTGGTCAAAGGTATCCATTTCGTTGTCTAAATACAGATGGTAGGTGAACTTGACAATTTGATTGATGAACTGCATTGCAAGTTCATGGTTGATAAATACAACAACGCCGATCTTTTTCTCCGGAATAAATGAAATATGTGCCCGATAACCTTCATAGGCACCGTAATGAACTACAAGATCCTCGTTCATGTGTTTGCCCAAAAGCCAACCGGAACCATATCCGTGGGCATCAAAAGCGTTACCGATCGTGTTTTTTGTATCTACTTGTTTTTTGTAGGTCCGTTCTATCAGCTCTTGGGAAAAGATTTGGCTCCCTTGATGACTTCCTTTGTTGATGTAAATGGTCAGGAATTTGGAGACGTCCTCCACGTTGCTTACCAATCCCCCGGCAGGATGCATCGTCTCATCTGTCTTTAATATCGGTGCCCGGTAAATACTATCGGGATGTCCCCCTAAATGGGGAAATGCATAGTTTTCCTTATCGAGAGCTGACATGTAGGCGGTGGTGTTGTCCATTTCCAATGGCTTGAGCACTTTTTCTTCCAATAGCTCTTTCCAACTTTTTCCTGTTTCCGCCTTCATAATGGCATCGAGAAAGTAATACCCGAGATTGGTATAGCTGAAAATTTTACCCTCTTCGCTCTTGACCGTTTCATCTTCGATCAATGACAGTATCGTGCTTGCATCATATTGACCGGAATAGGCGAGCCTGAAGGTCAGATAAGGATTGCTCAAACCACTTTGATGGGAAAGAAGATCCATAATGGTGACTTCCTCAAAGACAGTTTTGTCGTTGAAATTCTTAAAAGGGGCATACACCGTGATGTTTTCTGATAGCTTGAGAATACCCTCCTCTTCCAATAGGTTGGCAAGAAGCCCATTGAAGGATTTGGTACAGGAAGCTATATAAAAAGCCGTTTGATCATTGACCCGTGTTTCTTTTTCCATATCGGCATACCCTATGGATTTCATGAAAAGTGGACCGTTTTCATCCACCACGGCAACACTGACCCCTGGTATTATAGCGATTGCATCCTTGGATGATGCCACGAATTTCGAAAGTCGTTCGGTCTTCGCTGTGACCTTATAGGTGACCCTTTCATGTTGGGGTGTTACTCCCAAGTTTTTACAAGAGGAAACGCACAAGGTAGTAAGTAATAGATATAATGGTTTTTGGAATAGGGGGAGCCCCTTTTTAAAAATTGTGTTCATTTTGGATGTGTGAATTATTTTTGACAATTGTCGATGATTTTTTTAAGTAGTTGTTCCAAGATTTCCTGTTCACTTTTTGAAATGCCGGAGAGCGCTTTTTTTCTATTGGATGTGACCACTGCTCCGATTTCTTCCATACTTGAAGTTCCCTTTTTGGTAAGCTCTAACCTGAACTTTCGTCTATCGGTGTTGTCACTGCTTCTCGTTAGATAGTTCTTTTGTACCAGTGCGTCCACCATCCTTGTTATGGATGCTTCTTTCTTGAACAACAATTTGGCCAACTCCACTTGTGGGATATTGTTTTCATGGTGAAGGAACTGAAGTATCAATGCCTGGTCCACCGTCAGATCTTCATGAATCATTGAAATTTTGGATTGGGCAAACCTCCTATAGCTTTTTATGGCGCTTTCAATGAAATAAAAAATCGTCTTGGAGGGTACCGTATTAAAGGATGTCTCTTTCATGTATATATAATTGATGTGTTAAGTTGATGGTTAAAAAAATAGGATGCGCTTTATTTGTTGGTCAAACCTTTGTCCATTGGTTGTGGGCCCTCCAGTTTAACGAATACCTTGTCCCTAAAATGGATGCTCTGGACCATATCCTTTTCCAAATTGAAACAAATTGTCTTTTTTGAAGTGGTAATGAGTTCCACCAAGAAACAATCCCTGTCTTTGGCAGGTGAGGCCACACAGCTGAGGTTGCCGCTCGATATTTGAAATTCTCCCGCTGCATATGAAATACGAACCCTTCCATCATGTTTGTTGTAAAAAGTTCCCACATAGGATTCCTTCGGCAGGCTAAGGTTCCAATCTGGATTTCCCCATTTTTCTTCGTTCTGCTTTTCCGTTTTTTGTGCCTTTTTTAAACGGTGGCCCAAATCAGTGAGAAGACTATCCCCATGGTGCTCGAGATCAGTACTGTCGTCCAAATAGTGCTCGAATACATAGTTGCTTACCGCATTGAGTAGGGGCCTTCCCAATTCATGGTGATTGGTAAATATCGCAACACCCAGCTTTTTGTCGGGAAATAGGGTGATACTGGACTTAAAGCCGATATACCCTCCTTGGTGGTTTCTTATGTCATGTCCCTTAACCGAACCAAGAAGCCAACCCAGCCCATAGCCATGGGCGTTAAAGGCACCGATGGCATCTCCGGTGGGTGCCATTTTGGAATAACTGGTCTCGACTAGTTCCTCTGTATAGATCTGTTTGCCATCCAAAATACCTTTGTTGAGATAAAACTGCATAAACCGGGCAACGTCTTTGGCGTTCATAACCAGACCACCGGCGGCGTGCATGGTGGCATCTGTCTTTTTGGTGTCCGTTGGTCCCAAAGAAGTTGGCCAGGTCCCGGAAAAAGGTTGTGCCAATGCAGTTGGATCGTTTTTTGATATATAGGCAGTGGCATGCTCCATTTTTAGTGGGGCGAACACCTTTTCGTCGAGAAGATCTTGCCATTTGGATCCCAAGTGTTCCTCCAAGAGCACACTGAACAGGTAATAACCAAAATTGGTATATTGAAAGGTTTTACCCGTGTCCTTTTGAAATGTATCCTCTTCAATGATGCGAAGGATCTCCGTTTTTGTATACCTACCGCTATAGGCCAGTCTAAAGGATAGATAAGGGTTGTCGATCCCACTTTGGTGTGACAATAGGTCCCTGATCGTGATGTTTTGGAAAACCGTATGGTTCTCAAAATTCTTGAATGGTTCATATTGTGTGATCTCTTCATCCAGATCAAGAAGACCTTCCTCGTGTAGTATGTTGCCGAGCAGCCCCACAAATGGCTTTGTTGAGGAGGCAATATAAAAGTTGGTTTCCTCGGATACTTTAATATTGTTTTCTAAATCGGAATAACCGAATCCTTTGGCCAATAGGATGCCGCTGCTATCCACGATGGCTATGGCCACCCCAGGAACCACTTGGACACTGTCCATGGCCGCTTTGATGAAATGCGAGATCTGTTCCTGTTTTGGTGACTGGTGAGGTGCACAGGCCAGACCAAGGGTGACAATGGATATGCACAAGAACTTGTAAAATTTCATAATTGGATTTTTAATTTATCTTTACATTAAGATTCTTTTGCAAGAATACAACAAATATCTTTATATAAAGATATGCATATGTTAATTAAAATTATATGGTATGGATGAACAGTCACATGATATAGTGCAACAGTTGGCTGAGGAATGGGAAAGGGAACGTCCGGGATTGGATGTTTCACCAATGAAAATCGTGGGAAGGATATTGAGTTTGGGACGTATCCTTGAAAAAAGAATCGGGAAGGTGCTCCAATCCCATGGGATACATTATTCCGATTTGGATGTGCTGGCAACGTTACGAAGATCTGGAAGTCCCTATGCCTTGTCCCCCAAGGAACTTATGGAATCCGTATTGATTACTTCGGGGGCAATGACCGCTTTGCTCAATAGACTTGTCAAATTAGGATTGATTTATAGAATGCCCGATGCCAAGGATAGGCGTAGTACCTTGGCGTGTCTAACGGAAAAGGGAAAAGACTTGATCGATGAGGTCATCGTGGTTCGTTTTGAAGAGGCCGCCGACGCCATTGAAATGTTCAATGAAAAGGAGAAACGGGAATTGGCGCTGCTTCTTGCCAAAATGTCCAAAAACATTGCTTTGGAGTTTACCTTTGAAAATTAACATATTCCCACCGCATTTCAGGATGAATGTGCCAATCTCAATCTCTCTTTATAGGGCTACAAGGGATTCAATTCAAGTTTTCATGGAAGAAGTCCAATGCCTTTTCCTTGTAGATATCGGAGTGTTCAGATCTAATGATCTTGGCATGATCAGCCCTCTTCACCGTCCAAAGCGCTGTGTTGACCGGTGTATTTTGCATGAATCGTTTTCCCATGGAAACCGGGGTCCATTGATCGGATTCGGAATATATATAAAGAATGGATTTTATGTTTTTGGCCTCCTTGATACGCTCGAGCATGTTGATTTTTTTTCTGAACTTGGGCATGAGAAGATTTAACATCCTCAAAATTTTATAGGCCAAGGGGTAATGTATCCAAAACTCGTCCAGCGTTGTTGCCGCACTTTCAATAATTGCAAATTCATAAGGGTTTGAAGCATCTGCAAAAGCAATGGTTGCCCACTGGCCGCCCAAAGAAACCCCATGGTATCCGATGGGTAGGTCATTGCACAATTCCTTGGTTTTATGTCCCATGGCAAGGATGTCTTCATAATACGCAAAGTTCCCACAATCACTCTCTCCAAAACCGTTGATGTCGAACACCACTACATTGAAACCGTTCCCAAGTAGGAAATCCGCATATCCATTTTTGAGGAAGAAACCCTTTGCTTCCTTTCCCATGGGGTGCCCAAGCACTATGGTGGCCTTTGGCATGTTCTGACCGGTTTGGGCAAATAGCCCTTTGATGTTCACTCCTGATTTGCTATCGACCTGTATAACGGACCATTTTTTTCGTTGCTCCATGGACAAGGGGTTTCTCCATTTGACCATGAACCTTCCAAAAAACGGCATTTTTAGAATCTTGTACATCATATGTTCATATCCACTTTTGACATAAAAATGAAAATACGCAATGGTGTTATAACATCCCCTTGACCTAGGTTAGTTTATTGTTCATTGCTTGGTTTAACCAAATTTCTCCGTATCCTACTGAGACTTTCCGGATGGATTCCAAGATACTTCGCTATGGACCCGATGCTTACCTGGTTGGTAATTTCTGGGTGAAGTGTTATCAACCTGAGGTATCTTTCCTCCCCAGTGAGGGTCAATAGCTCTTTCTCGCGCCTTACTTTGCGTAGGTAGAGCTTTTCGGTTTCCTTGCGCCCGAGCTGATTGGCCAGCAAAGAATGCTCGTAAGCTTGTGCCAATTCCATCGCGCTTACTATTTCCACATCGCAGTCCGTAGTGGCGATCATTTGTACGTCGGAAGGCGCTGAATTCAATAGAGAGGTGTAGGAACAGACAAAATCTTCCTGGAAAAAAAAGTCAACGATCCTAATATCACCGTTGGAGTTTTCTATGTTCGCTTGTATAATGCCCTTTTGAAGAAAATATACGTTATTCTCAATTTGATTGTAGTCACAGATGATTTCCCCTTTTTTCAATGTTCTTTTAGATACTTTAAATGGTAGCTCTTCCTCACAAAAGGAGTCGTCGATATGCTTCTGTATGTATTCGACAATATTCAAAGCAAAGATTTGTGAAGCATGGGCTATATTAGGAGAGTATGCGGTATAATTTACGGTTTAAGCTGTTTACTAATATACTAAAAAAAAGTCAGACCCCGATTCGATGGATATGCGAAAGTCCATAGGGTAAAGGATCTTTCTAGCTACATCTTGTTGAAAAAACCCTTTTAGGTTGAGGTCTGTTTTACCCTGGTATGGTAAATGGTTATTGAACCTATTGCCGATATGGTCGCGAAAAGCAAAAGAAAGGCACTCAAACCATATAAACTGAAAAAGTTTTTCAGTTTTGGTTAAAAATCCTCTCCTACCAATAGGACTTCTACCGTGTCGCCAACAAAATAGAACTGGGGTCTGGAAGAAAATCTTGACCTGAACCTTTTGGTCCCTCCTGTCGGTAAATTGTATGCAATGATAGGGATGTGCTTTCCACCGCTGCTTATTTCGCTTTGTACCACAACCCCTTTGACAATGGGGCTTTTTTCAATTTCCCTTATAGAATACAAAAATGAAAGAATACAAAGCACAGTGGCCACTATGGTCAAGGTCATTGCAATTAAAAAGTGGGACTTGGGTCTTGGACTCCAAGACCAGCTCCAATTTTTTTGAAATACCCTCATTCTTTTTGATTTTCTATGCTAACTAACGGATACATGTTGGGAAATAGTACTGGATGCTATCCCCAACTATTGGATATTCTTTCAACAATGTTTTGGAAATCAATCATTCAAAAATGAACACTTCTTCCATGGACAGTTAAAACACTTTTGACCTTTTATGTACTGGATTCAAGGATGGATGGTATTTTCCTTTTCCAGAAATACCATTGTTTCCCGATGGGCATCAACGTGGCAAGGAGATTGGAACGTAGCGCTGCTCAATGATTACCTCCTTGGTCCGTTAATTGCCGTTCGAGATGAACATCCTCTTTTTTATCAAGCTGAATGATTTTTATTCAGGTTGGCCAAAGGGATGGCACTCACACCTCTACAGGTTATTGGCAAAAAAGCCCTCGACTCTAAAGTTAAGGGCTCTGTCACGTCTATGATGACACTGTCTTGGCTGCAAACATATCGATAAAGTCAATGATATGTAGTGCCTGTTTTTTTAACCTTATAGTGGATTTAAGCCACTAGGGTCTCAATTTGAAAACCTTTCTGTTTGACGATGTCGGCTATTTCATCTTTCGTAATGCCCTTGGACTTGACCGTAAGGATTTTATTGGCGTTATCCGTATCCACGTGCCACTGCACGATACCTTCCTGGTTATCCAAATCTGACTTTACTTTGGATACACATCCCCCGCAATTGAGATTTGTTTTGAACTGAAATTCTTTATGTTCCATGCTATAAAATTTAAGTATTATTTGTTAATGCATATTTCGTAACAATACCCCGAGATATTATTATGTTATTTCTTATTTGATTTGTGAGATTTACTGTTTTACTTTTTCCATTTTAACCGCAAACTATTGCTTACCACACTCACACTGCTCATTGCCATGGCCGCTCCTGCAATCATTGGATTAAGGAGGAAATTGTTTATCGGATAAAGAATACCTGCAGCTATCGGAATACCGATTAGGTTATAGATAAAGGCCCAGAACAGGTTCTGCTTTATCGTTGCCACGGTTTGTTTTGAAAGTCTTATCGCCAGTGGTATTTTGGTCAGGTCTGATGAGATGATCGTCATTTTCGCAACGTCCATGGCAATGTCCGAACCTTTGCCCATGGCTATGCTGACGTCCGCTGTTGCTAAAGCGGTACTGTCGTTTATACCATCACCGACCATGGCGACAACCTTTCCATCTTGTTGTAGTTCCTTTATGAAATTCGCTTTATCCTGTGGCAACACCTCAGCCTGGTAATTTTTAATTCCCGTTTGCTCGGCAATCGCTTTGGCAGTTGCTTTATTATCCCCTGTCAGCATGTACAGATCAATTCCCATTTCCTGCATTTCTTTGATGGCCTGTATGGACGTTTCTTTGATCTCATCGGAAATGGCAATTGCCGAAAGTGCATGTTCGCTGTTCGAAAACCAAATAACGGTTTTGGACGATCTGCTCCATTGATCTGCTTTTCGTTGTAAGGGTTCCGGAATGCTGACATTGTTCTCCGTCAATAGCTTTTTATTGCCAACATAGTAGGTTTCTTTTTTGTGGTCCGCTTTGGCACCTTTACCGGTAATACTGTCAAAGTTGGACAAGGCCAGGGTAGTTTTTACATTAAAATGTTTTACTACGGCCTCAGCCAATGGATGTTCTGACTGCCGTTCCATGCTTGTTAAGATCGTTTTGGCCTTATCATCATTGTTGAGCCATTGGATATCTGTTACCTGGGGGCTGCCCGCTGTAATCGTTCCTGTTTTATCCAACACAATGGCATTGACCTTTTTCGCCATCTCTAAACTTTCCGCATCCTTGATCAGGATACCTTGCTCCGCACCCTTTCCGACACCCACCATGATTGCCGTAGGTGTGGCCAACCCCAAAGCACAAGGACAGGCAATGATCAAAACAGTGACTGACGCCATCAAACCTTGGACCACGCTGTTGTCACCACCCAAGGTGAGCCATAAAATATAGGTGAGCACCGCAATGGATATGACCACGGGCACAAAAACACCTGCAATTTTATCCACTAACTTTTGGACAGGTGCTTTGCTTCCCTGTGCGTCCTGTACCATTCGAATGATTTGGGCAAGCATTGTATCCTTACCTACTTTTTCGGCTTTGAATTGAAAACTGCCTTTTTGGTTGATGGTTCCTGCAAACACTTTTTCGTTTTCTTCTTTGGGAATGGGCATGGGCTCTCCGCTCAACATACTTTCATCCACATAAGAACTCCCCGTGGTGACCAAACCATCGACCGCAATTTTCTCACCGGGCTTGACCAGGATGATATCGCCTGTCTCCACCTCTGCAATTGCCGTTTGTTTCTCCAATCCATTGGCTTGTATTATCGTTACGGTCTTAGGTTGTAAACCCATCAGTTTTTTGATCGCGTTTGATGTATTCCCTTTGGCTTTTTCTTCCAGCAATTTTCCCAACAAAATGAAGGCAATAATAACCGATGCCGCTTCAAAATAAACGTGGGCATGCAGATTCCGCTGGTGCCAAAAATCGGCAAGGACCATATTGAACACACTGAACAAATAGGCGATTCCCGTACTCAATGCGACCAGGGTATCCATATTGGCAGAACGATTCCTTGCGTGTTTCCAGGCATTGATGAAGAAGTCCTTGCCCAACCAGAATACGACCGGTGTGGAGAGCGCCCACATAATGGGTTCCGCATAGGGCATATTCATAAAGAACATTCCTATCACCATAATGGGTAGGGACAAGATAACTGACCACATGGTTTTGGCCTTCAGCTGTTTGAATTTGGTTTTATGGATGCCTTCCAAGGTTTCCTGCTGTTTGGACTCATCTTCAATCAATAGGTCATAACCACCGTTTTGTACCGCTTTTTTTAGTTGGACGGTATCGGTGGTCTGGGTCAAGTATTCGACCGTTAGGTTTCCTGTTGCGTAGTTTACAGAAGCATGTAGTACACCTTCCTGGAATTTCACAATGTTTTCAGCACTGCTAGCACACGAAGCACATGTCATACCCAATACAGGTAAAGTCTGGGTAATTGTAGTATCGTTTGTTGATGCCATATTTTGATCGTTTTCTTTTTACGATGCAAGATTGGCATATTATGGCTATATGTTTTTATGGAATTTTGGAAATGGTTTATAAGATTTACTCATACCTCGTCCAACGGTTTTCTTCTATCTTCGCGTATCTTTTTGAAATGGCTGGGCGAAAGCCCGGTCACTTTTTTGAATTGATTGCTCAAATAACCGACACTGGAATAATTCAAGCGAAAGGCAATCTCACTTAAGGATAATTCATCGTACACCAACAGTTCTTTGACCTTTTCAATTTTTTGGGCAATGAAATATTTTTCAATAGTGGTCCCTTCCACTTCCGAAAACAGGTTGGACAAATAATTATAGTCATGATGCAATTTACTGCGCAACACTTCTGAGAGATTGGTCTTTACCTCATTGTCCTGATAATGTACAAGGTCGATAACTACATTCTTTATTTTTTCAATGGTACGGCCTTTCTTGTCGTTAATGAGCTCAAAACCCAAAGTGTTCAGGACCTCTTCCAATTTTCTCTTTTCTTTGGCCGAACATCCATTAGTTAATACAACCTCTCCCAGTTTGATATTGTTGACATCCAGACCCAATGCGTCCAATTCTTTTTGTACGACCATGATACATCGATTGCATACCATATTTTTGATAAAGAGCGTTGTCATATTTTCTTTTTGAATGTTAGTCGATTCGTTGTTGGGTTTACAAATTTCGTTATCGTGTTGGAATCGTGGAAACCCCTTTAATTCGATCGGTCTGTTCGGAAATGATTTTTTATGATTTAGTGGTCTGTTGGAAGTATGATGGTTTTGAAAAATACCGTACGATTTTTCAAATATCCGATATTTTTTTCGTTGGTTTCAAAATTTTCTTGGGATGCAATGGTATACATACCAATTGCAACATATACTTCATTGGCCCGGAACATGATTCCAATATGGTTCAAAGCAATCGTTATTCCAGTTCCATTGTGCTATCTTGACCAGCCCATTTTATCCATAACCAGGCTTCCCACTCGTAAACGCCTGCCAATAGGGTTCTTCATTGTTTATGCTCCTTTCATTCATTAGGTTCCGTTTGAGATCTTGACGCTCTTTGAAAAACAGGTGCTTTTTGTTTTCAAGTAGCAGGTCATACCTTGTTGAACTCCATAGGGGATGTCCGGTTTGCAAATGGTGAATTCCAGGTATACCTATTTAAAGTGTCCTATGTTTGTTTTCCTTATAATGTCGGTTTACTCAGGTCTTTGATTCCATCCCAACACTTCTTAAATGAGGTGAAATGTATGGATTGAATCAATTTATAATGCTAAATTTACCATTGTATTGCGAACCTGGATTAAGATGTGGCTTCAATTTTTCAATATTGCGCAATAATCGGGTTTTCCCTTTGATAGCGTCATGATAGTTTTATAGAGCAATCATCTGAAATTAACAGTTATGGAAGTACATGAGGACGTCAATTATGAAAGGATAGCCAAAACCATTGAATATATAGAAAAGCACCATAAGCAACAGCCCTCGCTAAATGATTTGGCGGAAATCGTACATCTTAGTCCTTTTCACTTTCAAAGATTGTTTAAGGAATGGGCAGGTATAACACCTAAAAAATTTCTCCAATTCATTAGTATACAACACGCTAAGAGCCTACTGGGTGAAAAGGGGGCAACCTTGTTCGAAACAGCCATGGAAACAGGGCTATCCGGTACAAGTCGATTACATGATCTATTTGTGAACATTGAGGGAATGACCCCAGGTGAGTTCAAAAACGGTGGAGAGTTATTGCATATTAATTACAGTTATGCGGAAAGCCCTTTTGGAATGGTGACAATTGCATCCACAAAAAAGGGATTGTGCCATGTAGCATTCTGTGATGATGAAGAAAAAGGACTTTTCGAATTAAGGTCAAGTTTTCCCAAAGCCGCTTACAAACAAAGAGTAGACCAAATTCAAGTTAATGCGCTGAAGTTTTTTGCCAATGACTGGTCTGATATTTCAGAGGTTAAATTACATCTAAAAGGCACGGATTTTCAGCTCAAAGTTTGGGAATCACTCCTTAAAGTACCAAAGGGTCGCTTAGCCAGCTACACGACGATAGCCCAGAATATAAATAAACCAAAAGCGTCCAGGGCAGTTGGCAGTGCAATTGGGAAGAATCCAATAGCTTATCTAATACCCTGTCATAGGGTAATCAAGTCTACAGGTGAACTCGGAGGTTACCGTTGGAACGAAACACGGAAAAAAGCAATACTGGGTTGGGAATTCTCCCAGACGAAATAACATTTTTCTTGATGTCCACATGCTTGAAGTTTTGGATCTGTGCGCACAACATTTTCATTTGATGTTTTGTCAAATAAGGAAAAGTTATTTTCAAAAGCTTATTGAGGGTAGGGTTCATATTGATGCAGCAAGCCCGAAGGAGAGCGGTCAAAGGCAACCGTCTGAAATGGATAAAAGGGGGCACGTTAGGGTTCCCCTTTATTTTTTGTTGGTATCGGGAGTATGGCTACTTTATAATAATCTTAAAACATTGGATTTGTAAAGTCAGGAAAGCTCGTCTTCGGACCGAAACCTTCGCGATGCCACCAAATTACTCGTTTCTTGTTGTGGCTCAATACATCACAAAACGTCGTCGTCTTATTTTAAAGTGGCCGCGTACAGTGGGATGAGCATTGGTCCATAAAAAAACATATCACACGGTTATGGGAATACAAAAACACCCAAGACCAAGGTCAAAGCTTCGCTTTGCATAGGATTGCCAAGTAATCATAAAAGAGTTTCGCCCTTGTGGCCATTGGCTTCAAAAGCCTAATGAAATCAGAAAGTGAATAAGACTTCAACATGAGCAAGAAACGGGTTTTAAAGTCAAGTAAGGGTTGTCAGTTTTACATCTTTTAAAACTAATATTATGACTGCAAAAAATCACTTGGCTTTTCTCTTGTTTCTACTTTTTTTATCTCCAGTACGGTCTCAATTACCTGATGTTGAAGAACTACAATTGATAGAGGATGCCATATTCCTTGAACATCCCACTGATATGGTTGATGAAATGGCAAAACTAAAGGTGGGTGACACTTTAACGTTGATCACATTTTCCAAAGCAACGGGGCAACTGCTTGAACACCGATATACCTCAAAGGAGCAAACGATAACGGAACTGAAAAAAACAGGGTTTCGAAACCGCTATTTTGTGCTGTTGATCGGTAAGACCGCTCTCTTCCATATGGACAATTGATGTGTTTGAAATTCCGCAAGAATCAGGTTTTAGGCTCCCGGTGTATGGACTTGATTTGCCCTGAATTTAAATACCGTTCAAGATGAAACAGATATGTCTTTTAATGTGCTTGTTTGTGTTAACCAGCATGAATTCACAAAATATATTCAGTCCTTCAAGTGATCCTAAATCCATTGAGGCTGTTCTTTCTTCAGAGCCTATTAAGGTGGATGGCAAGTTGGATGAGGCTATTTGGCAGAACACTGCAAGATTGGCAAATTTCACACAGATTGAGCCCAATCAGGGCGAACCTTCCAAATTCAATACCTATGTTCAGGTGGTCTATGATGATAAATATCTATATATAGGTGCTTTTTGTGAGGACCTGGAGGGAAAAAAGGGATTACGGGTTCCTGATTTGGGAAGAGATTTTTCGTTTAGGTCAAATGACACCTTCGCGGTTGGTATTGATGGGTTTCATAACCAGAGGAATACGGTGACTTTTGCCACAAATCCTTATGGGACACAAAAGGACTATCTTTCTTTTGATGATACGTATTTTGATAGTGAATGGAATGGGCTTTGGAAAGTACGGACCAGTATTACTGACAAGGGTTGGTATGCTGAGTTCAGAATTCCATGGAAAACCATTAGATACGGAAAAACTGAAAAGTCCGAATCGATATGGGGCATAAATTTTGTCCGACAACGTAGGAAAAGCAATGAGATTTCCGCATGGTCCCCGTATCCGAGAGCTTTTGGTTTTAATAGAGCTGAATATTTCGGTAGGCTGGTTAAAGTGAAAGCTCCCAAACCGACCACCAATTTACAGGTCAACCCCTATACGCTTATGGAGTTCAAAAGAATGGAAACCAACGGCGTAACGGAAATAGATCAAAATGATGTAAGAATCGGAGGTGATTTAAAATGGGCCATAAATTCCAATACACTGTTCGATTTTACCATCAATACGGATTTTGCGCAGGCCGAGGCTGATAGACAGGTAAACAATATAAGCAGGTTTACGGTTTTTTTTCCTGAAAGGAGGCAATTCTTTCTTGAGAATGCATCTCTTTTTGGTCAAGGATTGTACAATGACCAGGGCCTTTCAGGCAATTTGACCATCGTTCCCTTTTTCAGTAGGAGAATTGGTCTGTCCAATGATGGTAGTCAAATCCCAATAGATATGGGGGGCAGACTGGTACATCAATCCAATAAACGGAGCCTGGGTGTAATGGGAGTGAAGGAAAGGGAAACCACTGGTAATGGTTCCGCTTACAATTTTGTGGGAAGATATATTGGCAACTTTGGTAAGCAGAATAGAATTGGAGTAATCGGAACTCTGAAAAGTACGGATGATGGTACTAATATTGTCAGTGGTATGGATGGTTTCTTTCGTTTGGATAAATCAAACAGTATCGGTTTTCAAATGTTGGGGTCACACGACACCACACGTGATGATTCTGGATTTGGTGGCTATATCCAATACCGCTATGATTCCAATTTATTAAATGGCTGGGTTACACAATCCATGCTGACCAAAGAATTCAACCCGGCCTTAGGCTTTATATCAAGGGAGGATGTGATGGCCACATCCACCGGGCTTATTCTTAATTATAGGGGGGATAAATTGCCTTTACCAAATATTTTGAGAGCTTTTAGGCCCAGAGTCGTGGGTAATTGGTACTTGGAGTCTTCAACTGGAAGGTTGACAGAAAGGGAAATCACTGTAAGTCCTTTCTGGATTGAGGCGCAGAATGGCGCATACTTTAGCTTTTCCGCTAGGTTTATAAATCAAAATATCTACGAAGGATTTTTTCTTTTGAATGAAGAGATAGACACAGGTTCATTTCAATATAATAGATATAGTTTTGGATTGGGTACGGATCCTTCCAGTAAAATATCGACCGGCGTTAACTATGGATTTGGTAAATTCTATAACGGTTCGTTGGAAACCATCGACCTGTCCATATCCGCCATTCCTTTGCCCAATATTTCCATAAGGGCATCGTTAAATAATAATTCGTACAGTTCACTCGGTTCAATGCAGGCATCTAGAAGTGTAAACTTGCTCACATTGGAAGGAAAGGTGTTTGTAAATCCACGTATCGCCTTAAGTGGTCTCTATCAGAAAAATAATAGGACAGGTTCAGATTTCTATAACTTAAGGTTAGCATGGGAATACGGTCCATTATCCTATTTCTATGTTGTGTTGAATTCAAATAAAATCGCGTCCGAAACGATCAGTAGTATTGAGAGTCAAGGTATAATCAAGCTCAGTTTTCTAAAACAATTTTGAGTTTCGCCAAAGCTATTTGAATTTTTATAGTTTGATTGATGTATCATGGGTTTTGGAATGGAATTTTGGGTATCGATCGTGCGGCAATGATTCAATGGTCCATGTTTTCGTATAACTAAAATTGGACGTATTGGGTTTTCTTTTCTCCTGGAATTGGATTTCCAATCACAACCGAAGACCTCCGATAGTTTGCCGGAAGCCCTTGTTTGCGGTAATATGTATTAAAAACATCGTTGAGCAAGGTATTTGCCCAGCCAACGAACCTTTTTAAGGTATAATTTCAATACCCAAATGTTCCAATACCCATGTTTTATTGAATCAATTTATTCACATTTCCCTTGTAGAGCTGACCAATGGGAACGATATGATCACCAATATGTATCCTATTGCCCTCGATGGATCGGATCCGCTTTATGGCAACAATAAAGGATTTATGAACTTGTAGAAACTCCTTTTCAGGTAATACCCTTAGAAGATCGGAGATCTTTTCACGTACCTTGATCTTTTCGCCCTCAAGTAAGATATTGCAATAATTTCCGATGGACTCAATGAAAATTATATTGTCCAGGTCCACTTGCACGTGCATTCTGTTGCTGCGTAAAAAGATGCGGCGATTTTCCTGTATTAATTCTTTAGATGCCATGGGCATCCCGTAATTTCGGTTTTCCGTTAATTTGTTGATGGCCTTCACAAAACGTTCAAAATCAAAGGGCTTCATTAAATAGTCCACGATATCGAGTTCATAACCCTCCACGGCAAATTTGTCGTAGGCCGTGGTAACGATGACCTTAGGGGGATTTTTCAAGGTCCTCAAAAGTTCAAACCCCTTCATCTTTGGCATATGGATATCCAGAAAGAGAAAATCCACCTCTAGGGTCCTCAACTTTTTCAGTGCCTCGATGGGATCATAACACTGTGAGACCAGCTCAAGATGGGATAGGGCCGAAGCATACTCCTTTATTATTTCATGGGCTATGGGCTCGTCATCAACGATCATGTATTTCATTGTGGAAGGATTTTTAATTTTGCGGCATAGACCCCTTTTTCCATCTCGGTATGGAACTCATACCGCGATGGATAGAGCAATGCCAACCTACGTTGCAGATTTTTTAGTCCTATTCCTCCGGTGGTTCGTTCCCCATTCCCAAAATTGTTAATGACCTCAAAGACTACCGTTCCTTGGGCGGAACTTAAATGCATATGGACGTAAGCATTCTCGGTCATTGTATCCACTCCGTGCTTGAAAGCATTCTCGACCAGGACTAAAAAGAGTAATGGGGCTATCTGTAATTCCAAATCTTCAATCTCGACCTTGAATACGGTGTTCACTTTTTTAAGGCTACGCACTTTCTGTAGGTCAATGAAATCATGGATGCATGCAACTTCTTCACTCAAGGTTACTTGTGGTCTCTTGGCATCATAGAGACTATAGCGCATCATATTCGAAATTGACAGGACCAGTTTTCGGGCGCGTTTGGGATCCAATGCTATAAGTCCATACAGATTGTTCAACATATTGAAGAAAAAATGAGGGCTGACCTCGGTCTGAAGGAACCGAAGTTCCGCATTGGTCCGCTCCTTTTTCAAACTCAATATGTCCTTGATCTGTTGGACACCCCACCTCACTCCAATATAAACGATAGCTAGAATCAGTAGGCTGTAGTAGAAGGCCAGTATCTTGGCCCAAGTGATATCGAGGTTTAGTTTCAGTGTGTCCTGACCGGTCCGCTCCAATGCATAGATAAGCACGATCACGGGTGTCACGGTGGACACAAAGAAAGTTACCAACACTATTTTTCTAAATCGCCTTGCCATTACATCAAAGGTAATTCAAATCCAAAAGGCAATGAAGGGGTAGGGACAAAACCACGATATAGCGTGACGAAGTCCGTAAATGTTGTTATGAATCCCGTTCAACACCGTTCCCATTGCTTTTTATGTCCTTTCCACAGGGTTTATCCCACTTATTCTCGGAATAGGGGCAACGGTTTTAGGTTTGCGACAAACAAATCCAGTATTATGAAAAAACGTTTGGTAACCTATTTCAAGAATGTTTTTGGAACTCTTTTGATAGTGTCATTGTTGGGAAGTATTGTGCTTATCGCCTTGAACGGAAACTTCAATTACGGTCATCATGATAAACGGTTCGATTTGGATAATGAGGGACCCTTTGTATTTCATGAAAATGATAGCTTGATGAGCATCAATTTTATAAAAGGCAATAAGAACGATGGATTTTATGTGGACCGTAAATTCTTTGGTAAAGAAATAACTCCTGAAACATATAGTTATTTTGCTTTGGAAGGTTCGAGATTTGATTTTGAACTTCACACGGAAATCAAGCCTCCGAAATCGATCTATGAGGATGAGCAGAGGATTATCGCCGTATCGGATATCGAGAGTGGTTTTCGAACCTTCAGGGATTTTTTGATCAACAACAAGGTGATCGACAAGCAATTGGAATGGACTTTCGGTAAAGGACATCTGGTGTTGGTGGGGGATTTTGTAGATCGTGGTTTTTCAACGACCCAAGTACTTTGGTTCATCTACAAATTGGAGCAAGAGGCCCTGAAACAGGGTGGACAAGTGCACTTCATTCTGGGCAACCACGAAATCAAGAACCTCCAGGACAATTTCCGTAAGGCGGCTTTTAAATACCACGCCGTTGCTGATATTCTGGAAAGACCGCTATCGGAACTCTATGGCCCGGAATCGTTTTTGGGAAATTGGATGTCGAGCAAGAACACCATGGAAATGATCAATGGCCATCTTTTTGTCCATGGGGGCATTCATCCAGAAGTGGCCAAAACAAAACTCTCTTTGGACGTGATCAATGCATTGATACGGTCTAAATATCGTCACCCCTATTATCCTAGGCCGGACAGGACGGATACCCAACTTTTAATTGATATACGGAAGGGCCCGGCATGGTATCGCGGCTATTTTAATGGAGAACTTTCGGAAGTCGATGTTAACAAAGGATTGGACATGTTCGGAGCCGAAGCAGTGATAGTGGGCCATACACCACAACGAAAGGTCAGTAAGCTCTATGACGGTTTGGTATTTGGCATTGACGTACTTCATCCGAAAGATTATATGGACAGCTTTCCTTTTAAAGCTTCCGAAGGGCTCCTCATCCAAGATGGTCAATATTTTAGATTGCTCTTTGACGGAACGCCCATTGAACTCTGATAACTATAAAATCTTAATGAATCAATTTTAACTATGACTATGAGAAATAGAATAAACCAAATCCTGACAAAACCCTATATGGTGGTAGCGGTCATGTTGTTCGCGCCTTTACTTAAATTTTTTGACCGTAATTTCAGTTTTTTCTTTGGACTGGGCATCGTTTGGCTGATCCTTTGGGCAACACGCTACAAATGGTCACTTTTTGGGCTGGGGAAGAAATTAAACCTCAAAACGGTTTTATATAGTTTGGTACTGACGGTCTTTATGATCTTCTTTGATAATTTTGTGGAGTTGATTGTCCGTCAATTTTTTGGGGAGGCCAATTTAAGTTCCTTGGATGATATCAAGCACAATACGACCAATTTTGTCATTATCCTATTGATTGTTTGGACCTTGGTCTCCTTTGGGGAAGAGTTGTTGTACCGCGGTTATTATATGAAATGGTTGGCCGAATTGTTGGGCGACTCCAACCGGGCGTGGATTGCCTCCGCAGCGATAACTTCCCTGTTGTTCGGTCTTTCACATTATTATCAGGGCCCCACTGGTATGATCACCATCGCAATAGGAACCTTTGTTATGTCATTGGTCTTTGCCAAGTATCGGGATAATCTTTGGATTTTGATACTGACACATGGTTTGGTGGATACCTGGGGTCTTACCTTTCTCTATCTGGATAGGACAAGTCCGGTTCGACAATGGATGGAGCAATTATTATTAGGATAGGTTCAGGGGGGCTGGTCAATTTCCATCCCCCCATGGATGAAGTCGCATAGGGAATGAAACTGCATTGCTTGAACGCCCATGTTCTTAGAAGCCCCAGTTGCCTTTAGGTATCTTTTTGCCATAAAAATTTGGAACCAAAAGATGTTTTTTATTGGTTAATGCAGCTTCAGTTTGTTTCTGTATCGGGTAAATCCCAGCTGGTAATTACTGTCGGACAAATCAAGCATTATCCCGCTATAGTCTTGACGGTCTGTAAATGGCCTCAGTTCTTCCATTCCCAAACCCATTGTGTAAAAAGTCTTGATCTTGGCCCGTTGGTTGGTTGGTCCCACAATGCAGAATTGCATCTCATTTTTATTTTGGTATCGTTCGATGCTTCTTTTTGATAAAAAGGTATTGATCTGATTTGACGCTTCATGAGAACGGTACGTTTATGATTTGAAACAAAGTTTTTCTGACCAATTGAAACCGTCGGTTTTAATAAAATCAAAAAGATGATAAAGCTCAATGGCATTATGATGTGCAATTTCTGGTTGTTCATTTGGCTCTCTATTTCACAGGATCAACCATATTTTTACAGGCCGGTTCTTTTTATACCTATCAATGAGGCATTTGTCCAATTCTATACGGGTTATCGATATGAGATTGGGGTCTCCAATGTTTTCATGCCTGTAATGTTTACGATCTGGATTTCATCAAAAGTCTAATACTGGCTAGGTGTGAATACAGCACAATAGGGACGATAATGGCCGGTAGCCAGACAAAAGGGAAATAGGCCACTCCGATATTGGGCTGTTCCAGGGCCAGTTTCTGGATTGGTGTCTCTGCACTTAAAAAGGCTATGGTCAGGATATTTATCAGAAGCCCCAGACAAACGAAATTCCAGAGGAGGAGTCCCTTTTTTCCAATCCATTTTTTGACAAAGACCACACCACAAACCTTATCGAGAACCTGAACGGGAAGATCAGGAAGTACACCAAGAACAAGCTTTCCTTCCCGACCGACGATGCGGTGATGAAATCCGTATATTTGGCAACAAGGGAAGCGACCAAGAAATGGTCCATGCCCATCAGGAACTGGGGCATCATTTTAAACCAGTTCCTTACGATCTATGAAAAAAGGGTCAGACTCTAATAAAGTCCAACCCCCGTTATTTTCAACTTACACACTTATTGGGATAGTGTCTTCAATATTATGCTCACCCTGATTTCAGCTTTAATAATACCAATTTCTATTATTTCATAGGTGCTGTTGGAATAGCCTTACTTATGGCTTTCAGTGCATGGTATAGTGTCCATCAGGTGAGAAGTCTTACCGCATTGAATTATGGCGCAACCAGCTATGATTATCTAAAGTCGTTTAATCAATGGCTGAAAAACGTCCTTATAAAAAATGAAAACATATTTAGATTTTCTTATTCATTGTATTTCCTATTCGCTATGATTGCTATTTTAACGGTATGGAGCAAACAGGAAAATCTTATCGCCAAAATAGCACAAAAATATCCCAACCTTATTTTTAGAGGCGACATCCCTTTAATTGTTTTGATAATTATCGCAATTGGAACATTACTAATATTTATTTTCTCACGTAAAATCTATAGATGGGATGTCAGAATTGTTTATGGTAGAATATTTGACAATTTGGAGGCAACTATAAAAGAAATGGAAGGGCTTAGGAAATAATAAGAGTGGTCATATCCGATTCAGCAGCTTCTATTGATAAACTAGTCCCTTCCGATTAAGGGCTGATAACATACAATAAAATAGGATAGGCAGTACCTCGGAAAAATGGTGAATCAATGGGTAGTGTTAAGCAACTATTTGTTTATAAAAAGATTAAAGAATTCTGAATCATGTATTGTGTTTGCCATCGGATAGGTGGAGACGAGGACCAGAATTCATCGGGTATGAAGTGTAAGATGGATGTAAGCGAGCCTGGTCTACTCACATTGAACAGGAGAATATTAACACTAATTTTATGAAGATAGTGATGTCCTAAAATTTGTTAGGCTACCAGCTCTTGTGATAAAAATGATAAATATAAATAAAGGTGAAGTAAGATTATTTATGTAGTTTCAAAAAGGGAATTATGATACTTGAATATAAAACATTGGAGCTGTATGATAAAATGTTATTTGAGACGGTAATTCTTAAACCGCCATATAATAAAAGTAATCCAATGAGAAACGAAGCTTGTTTTCTTTATGTCATTGAGGGCGAATACGATTCTATTTCTGAAACGGAGAAATTGACGGTTCAGACTGATGAGTCTGTACTTATGAAATGTGGAAACTATCTTTCATCAATGCCCAAAGCAAAAAACTCTGACAATTATAAAGCGGTTGCCGTTCATTTTCATCCTGATGTGTTAATCAAAATTTATGAGAACAAGTTGCCCTCTTTTCTTAAACAGAAAAATACTTCAGCAATTGGTATGTGTTAACTCAATAGTGACATTTTAATTAAGAAATATATTGATAGTATTCTGTTCTATTTTGAAAATCCCAACTTAGTCAACGAGGACATATTAAGATTAAAACTAAAGGAAATCATATTACTCTTGAGCCAGACCAAGAACGCATCTGCTATTCGTGCGGTACTATCAAACATGTTCCATCCTACAACCTATTCTTTTAGGGAAATTATAGAGGTACATTATTATTCCAATATAACAATGGAACAGTTGACTAAATTGAACAACCAGAGCCTATCGACTTTTAAAAGAGAATTTAAAAAAATATACAACGCCTCTCCCGCCACCTATTTGAGAGATAAAAAACTTCAGAAATCAATTGAATTAATCGTATCCACAGATATGCGAATGGCCGACATTGCCTATAACTGCGGCTTTGCAGATGATTCTCACTATTCAAAAACTTTTAAGTTACGGTTTGGGGTTTCTCCCACACAATATAGAATGACCCATTTTGACAAATCTTTGAACTGACCTTAAAATGATTTTGAGAGGTATTCCATAAGCTTTGTGATCAAATTAAATCTCAAATATCATGAAACCAAACCAAGTGAAAATTTCAAGAGAGCTTAATGTTTCACCAGAGCAGGCCTGGGACGTTATTGCTGCTGTTGAGGGTGTTGATAAATGGTTTGGTTCCATTATAAAGACGTGCGATGTTGTCGACGGAAAACGTTTTTGTACGACTAAAGATGGTGTTGTCTTGGAAGAACAAATCCTCGAAGTTGACAACGAGACCAAAACCTTTAGATTCGGAATTCCCAAACAAGAAATGCTCCCAGTTGAAAACATCATTGAAACAATTATGGTAACGAATAATGAAAATGGAAAAGCGATTATTGATTGGTCAGCTAGTATTGAGGCAACCAATGAGAATGCAACTATTGCCAAGGAAGCTTTCCTAAACCTTTGGGCCATGGGATTGGAAGAAATGGAAAATTTTATAAATAATAGGAACCAATGAAATTAACTGTTCACATCTGGTTTGCTACTTTGGGCTTGGCATTCTTGTCCTGTAACGAACAAAAAAAGTCTGAGAGTATTGAAGAAAAGATAGAGGTAAAAAACAAAAATGAAAAAATGGAGATAGAAAACAAAGAAATCAAAAACGTTGCTTTGATGTGCATTAAGGAAGGTGAAGAGGAGCGCTTTGAAGAATATAAACGAAAGGGTGGGGCTATCCTTGAGAAATACGGTGGTAAGATAGAGCGAATCGTCGAGCCTAAAATGTTGGCTAAAGGTGAGATGGAATTACCTAGCGAAATTCATTTTGCTCCTTATCCAAGCCTAGAAGTTTTTAATAAATTCAATCAAGACGAAGAATTCATAAAGATTAGAAATGAGTATGCAGTGCCAGCTTTAAAGGACATTTCTGTTTTTACTTGTTATAATACAGATTTTGAATTTAAAAGTGAAAAAGGGGATATAACCTAAACCTTTGGGATTGCTCTTGTGTATTTTAACGATGGAAAACAATATGAGGAACAGTTCTCAGAGTACCATGATAGTGCGTGTGCCATAATGCCGGAATTTGGTATGCAATTCAAGCGTTTTATTGTTCCCTTTCAGTACAAGGGGAATTTGGAACGACCAGATGAAATTCACCGTTTTTATTTCGATTCTATGGAGGGATTACAGCAAATGGGATCAGACGAAAGAATGAAAGCATTGTTTCCGAAAAGGGATGCGTCGCTCAAAAACTTGTATTTCTTCATTGGTGAGGGGACATTGTAACTAATTGCGTAATTAATTGATAGGTGCCAACTATCCAGTTGGCACCTTTTTTTTAGACTATAGTAATGAGGTGTTTCAATGAACGAACCATAGAGTTTTTAAATGAACTCCGTTTAAACAATAACAGGGTATGGTTTCTGGAAAATAAGAATCGTTTCAAAAAAGAGGTAGAAATTCCATTTAACACCTTTACGACAGATTTAATAATAGAATTGAAACCATATATCCCTAATTCGAATGTAGTAGCGAAAGATTGTATTTTCCGAATTTATAGGGATGTTCGATTCGGTATGGACAAGACACCTTGTAAAAACCATGTTTCCGCAATGATAAGTCCAGGAGGGAGGAAGAATAAAACCACTCCAGGTATATATGTGGAAATCTCAGGGCAGGCAATGCGGGTGCTTAGTGGCTGTTATGTTCTGTCTACTGGCGAAATTGAAAAGGTCAGAGGGCATATTTTCAATAATTTGGAAAAATTTGATTCCTTGATAAAAGCGCCTGGGTTTGCAAGTACCTTTGGCCATATCAGAGGGAAAAGTCGAGCCGTATTCCCAGCTTATATCGTGATGCTTTAAAATTGCAACCATTACTTTGGAATAAGGCATTTTATTTTCAGAAAGACTACGATGTACTTCTAACAGTTAGTGATTAGCTGATGAAAACAATCATTAATGATTATGAGAAGTGCCTCATGTTAAATAGGTTTTTCTAGGATGCCCTTCAGAATTGCTGATGATTGGTGCATCATCGATCCATAACCAGAATAAATTCATTTCTATTTAAATAAATATAACATAGAATTTGCAGGTTTTATTATTTATACTACTTTTGTAGTAGACTGGTCTAATAAAATTGTGGTTTCAATGCGATCATTGTGTTTTTTGTGGTTGGATAAACTAATGTTTAAATAAATAAAATAAACGAGTTAATGAAAACAGCTTTGATCATCAACGCCCATCAGAAATGGGAAAAAATGTCTGAGGGTAAATTAAATGAGTTCTTTGAACAAAGCATAATCGATTATCTGGTAGGCAAGAATATCAAAGTGATTACCACAAAGATAGCAACTGGGTATAAAGTCAATGAGGAAATTGAAAAACATGAGGTAGCGGATTTGGTCATTACCCAAACACCTGTTTTTTGGTTTAATACGCCCTGGATTCACAAAAAATATATAGATGAGGTGTTTACCGAAGCATTGATGCATCAAAAAATTGTTGTCTCGGATGGTCGTCAGCTTGGGGATAGGTCCAAACAGTACGGGACAGGAGGGGTTTCCCAAGGTAAGAAATATATGTTGTCCGCCACCTGGAATGCGCCAAAAACTGCGTTCAGTGATAATGATCAGATTTTGTTCAAGGGTAAAACAGCGGATGAAGTTTTACATAATTTATCCGCGGTATATAAATTCTCCGGTTTTGAAATTTTAAATGGGTTTCATTCATATGATGTCCTCAAGAATCCGGATATTGAAAACGATACCAAGAGATTGGTAAACCATATGGGTCAGTTATTTTAATACTAGGAATAATTGCAAATGTTTGAAAAAGATGTCATTGTACACGGTCTTATCCTGTATCCTGATATATGTATTGTAATTAACTATTGGGATTGGGAGCGGATATGTGTTAAAGCTAATTTTTAAAGGTACAGGGTTTGATGTGATTTGGTTTAAAAGGAATAGTATTTTTACAGATGTCTAATGTAATTTTTTAAGCATGAAAGATGAGGTTGTTAAAAACATATTGGAAGTGGGTACCGAACTGATTCTTGAACATGGATATCACGGTGTGGGATTGAATAAAATATTGGATGAAGCCAATATACCTAAAGGCTCGTTTTATTACTATTTCAATAGTAAGGAGGATTTCGGAATACAGGTGGTGCAGCATTACTCCATTAAAAGCCTAGCTCTACTTAATAATTGTTTGAATGATGAAACAAAGGACCCTAGGGAAAGAATCATTTCTTTTTTTGGCCATATGAAATCCGTGTATCAAAAGAAGGGCTACAAGGAAGGATGTTTACTTGGAAATTGCAGTCTTGAACTATCTGATTTTTCGGAAGGATTTCGGAAAGCGATAATGATTGAGTTTGGAAAATGGGAAGACGTCATTGAAAACTGTATACGAGAAGGTCAGGAGAGGGGAAATATTAAAAGCCTTGAATCCGCCCAAGTTTTAAGTAGTCTTATTCTGATGAGCTGGGAGGGAGCATTGTTGCGCATGAAGGTGGCAAAGAATGCTGATCCAATTGAAACATTCATCAACTTTTTAGATGATTACGTATTGTAATATTTTTTATACTATAATATATAGTAGACTGGTCTAATAATAAAATTAAAAGCTTTGAAGCTATTAAACAAAGATTTCATCTAGATAGAAGAAATCCTCAATAGTGAATTTTAATAATAATCAAGTGATAACAACAATCAAATCAATTTTTAAAACAAATCAAATGAAAACATTGGAAAAGCAGAAAGTAGTAATTATCGGAGGAAGTCAGGGGATTGGCTTAGAAACAGCTAAAGAAGCAATTGCGAAGGGGGCCGATGTAACCATTGCAAGCCGATCTATGGATAAGCTGGAGAGGGCAGAGGAATATTTGGAAGGAAAAGTTAGCACTTATCAATTGGATGGGAGTATAGAAGAGGATGTAAAGTCTTTTTTTGATACGTTCGACAAAATCGACCATTTGGTCGTTTCCTCTTCCGGCGGATACGGTGGTTCGATCAAGGAACTTGATATGAAAGCGGCAAAGGAACTCTTTGACTCGAAGCTTTGGGTACAAATGCATGCCGTAAAGCATGCAAGCCCCAAAATGGATAAGGGGGGGTCTATAGTTTTGTTTTCGGGAATCGTCAGCAAAAAGGCAATGGCTGGACAAATGCCATACACTGGTGTTGGTGGAGCGGTAGAGTCATTGGGGAAAATGTTGGCATTGGAATTGGCTCCAATTCGTGTCAATGTGATTACACCTGGATTTATTCATACATCAGCATGGGATACTTTCATGCCCGCTGCCCAACAGGAAGAATTTTTTAAAGGGTTCTCGGAAACCATTCCGGTAAAAAAAATAGGGGTGGCAAAGGACGTAACCAAAGGAGTACTCTTCTTTTTGGAAAGTGATTATGTAACAGGAGCTGTTCTTGACATTGATGGTGGCCAAAAATTGGTGTAGTATTTTGTTTTGGGCAGCAGTTCATCTGCTGCCCATTAATAATAATTATTGAATTCATTTAATAGGTAAATTGTAATCATAAAAGGCAAGAGGCAATGATGAAGAACAAAAAAATAATAGTCACTGGTGGCAGTTCGGGAATTGGTAAGGAGACTGCAAAAAAGCTAATTGAAAAAGGTGCACAGGTCGTGATAACTGGTAGAGATGAAAATAAGCTAAAAGATGTAGCTGCTCAAATAGGGGCTATCCCCCTTTTGTTTGATATCAGCGAGCTTGCATCCATCCCAGAAAAGACCAATCAAGCCATTCGGCTACTTAACGGCAACATAGATGTATTGATCAATAATGCGGGTATTGGCAAATTTCCAATGCTTGGAGAAATTACCCAAGAGGACTTGGAGGAAGTTTACCACACCAACGTCTTTGGTTTGGCTTTATTGACGCAGGAAGTCATTCCTTATTTCAAGAAACAAGGTTATGGGGATATTGTTAACATTGGTTCTACCGCAAGCTTGAAAGGATTTTCTAGGGGTTCGGTTTATGCTGCTTCCAAATTTGCTTTGCGTGGAATGACACAATCATGGCAGGCTGAACTGCGTAAATTCAATATAAGGGTCTCCTTGGTCAATCCCAGTGAAGTAACAACGGCCTTTGCCGATATTACGAGGAAGGAACGAAAAGAAGAAACCAATAAATTAGGTCCTAAAGATATATCGCACACTATTGTTACCGGTTTGGAACTTCGGGAAAAAGGCTTTGTTCCTGAAGTTACGATTTGGGCAACAAACCCTTTTTAAGAAGATTGTCCATTGACAGGGATGTGAAGATTTTTCCCTTTGCGATTTAACTTGGGTTGAATTCTAAAATGGATTTAAGGATCATTTTAAGATAAGGGTGTAGCCTTCCTTAAAAATAGTACAGATTAAAACTAGAATTTTCTAACCTTAAATTTTAATTGTCCGGATAAAGAATAGCAAGTTTACAATAAGGATATCCACCTGGTCCGTCAATCACTTGTGGATTACAGCAAACAAAACTTGCTTCAGCAACATTCTCTAAGAATTTAGCATTCCATTTATCATCTCTTTGTTCTCGCGGAATCTTAAATAATTAATTAAAAAATACTTGTTTCTAATAAGCCTCCATAATAAGGTGTTTTTTCAGCTCGCTTTGTTAGTTTTTCAACTAATCCCATAATATCAATGTTTGTTTATAATTCACGGTCTTTCCAAAATTGGGCAAAACAATAAACCGTGAAGAATCGATATTCGAGCCTCGATGATATTGATGCGGTTCTGGGGCCAAGATCGGTTAACCTAGGAGAAGTAGAATTTAAAAATATGGTCCTAATGGCGACAATGTTGGTTTTCAATATTTTGGTCTTGATAACATGGTTACAAATTCATTTCACATAATGGTATCTAGAATTTTTTTCCTTTATGAATTATGGACGTGTTTGGGCTTATCTGAATTTGATTAGCCCAGCTATCTGACCAATCAATTGTCCGAACCACAAAAAATTAACCACCGATCCAAAAATTGATACTTCATGGTATCTGGCGGAATCCCTCAATCCAATAAGTTTGGAAATGATACTTAAGGGACTTATCGCACTGTTACTCGTATCCCCAAAATCTTCCCTGAACAAACATAAAATTATAAAACTTATTAGTGTGGCGAACAAATATATCTTTGCAAGTCCCTCCATCATATGAAGTTTCCATATGAGAACCAATTGCAATATCAGGCATATCAGTATAACGATTCCATTAAGTAATAGAAACCATCCTATTGCCATAAAAGTACAGCAAGTAAAGAATATGGATAGAATGGTTGCTGCAAATGGGTTTATGTTGAATTCCATTATGGTATAAAATTTAATAATTAGCAGTAACAGCATTTGTCACTTTTAAAATCATCCAACCCATCAAATCAGTTATGAACATATGGTCTTTATAAATGGGTTCACGAGCGTACCTTAGTTGCTTATGTTTTGAGGTTTTTGGAAATAGATGCCGTCCATCATTGGTCCTTTGTAATATGCGAGCCAACATTTTGCACGTATGATTGAAAATACTTAATGATTATTAAACCCTTTCAATATTTTCTTTGCCATTGTATTGGTGTTTTGAATATCATCCAACTGTGATATAGTCTTTCGCATTTTACTTATATCATGTTTGAACATCTTGTGTATTTTTTTGTAAAGTTCATGGGCTTTCACATCTTTTCCGGTTTGGGTGTAGCCATAGGCCAAATAATTGTAGGAATGGTAGGTGTAATCCTTGTCGTTTTTGGTGGCGTGCTCCAAATGTTTTTCACCAAAATGTACTAGGGCCTCAAAATCCTTGAGCGAAAATTTGTATAGGCTCAATAAATTCAAAGCGCTTGCACCATAGGGTAAATATTCCACTCCCTTTTGGAACCACATTGCAGCTTTATCAAAATTATTCTTGGACTTAAATCTGTAGCAGTTCCCAACAAGGTTACACGACTTTTCAATCAGTCCCCAATCTATGCTGTCTCGCTGGTCCAATATGGGTTCCAGTTGGGGCAGTAATAAATCCAATGCCATTTGTTTTCCCCCCTTTTTGTAAAGTTCTTCTGCTTTTTGGAATGCCTTCTCCAACTTGAGTTCAAGGAGACTAGCGGCGTTTTCTTGATCACGAGAGGTCAATTTTTGGAGAAAGGAGGCCCCTTCTTTTTTTAGTTGATCCGCCCATAAGTCAAAAATCAATTTTTGATTGTTGGGATGGTCCGACAATAGTCCAATCACATCTTTCCTAACGCTTTCATCGGGAAAGAAATTGGAAAATGCCGCGAGTTGTTGACTTACCGAATAAATTTCCACAGTTTCAATAGCCGCCAAATATGCGGAGAGTTTTTTTTCATTTTTTAGCTCCAGATAAGTCAGCCCCAAGACGACGGACATTAAAAATCGTTCCAGTTCAAAACAGTCCAATTGAGTAAACGGCCATTCCTTTCTGCTGAACTCTACTTCATAATAGCAATCATCCTCTTCGTCGAATTCGTCCGATGGAATGCTTTCAATTTCCCTAATGGTGGACTCAATGGAGTTTTCAAATTTATCCCATCCTTCAACGGGTAGGAAATCCCAATTATCTTTACGTGTCTGAGCCAAACACAATCCAAATTTATCACCGGACCATACCATTCGGATATAGGTATATCCTTTTTGCGGTCTTTTCAATATGTCTTGCTTGTAGGCGTTATAGAGTAGTTTCTTGGTTTCCTCGATCCATCTCATCGTTCGTTCCTGTTATTATGTTTTAAACTTACTGTTCCTTTTTACTTGCTGATTGCAAGTTTAGGTTGTTTAGAAGTGATACAATGACCCAAAAGGTTCAATTTATTGCTAATACAGTGCATGGACTTGCAACAAAAAAATGGACAATTAGATAAGAGTCATGCCGCTGATTTTTGGTCATACATTTCGTTTTCAAATTCCT
>NZ_QXFH01000059.1 GCF_003581615.1 Flagellimonas lutimaris | reverse complement strand
GGGGGACCGCCCCCCGGCCGGCGACCGGCCGCCGCCGGGCGCATTTCCGCCGCGGTGGTGCGCCGCGACCGGCTCCGGGACGGCTGGGAAGGCCTCGGCGGGGAAGGTGGCCCGGGGGGGCCCCGCCGCGCTCCCCGCGCGGCGGGAGCCAGCCCGCCCCGGGTGTTACAGCCCCGCCCCGGCAGCAGCAGCTCGCCGAATCCCGGGGCCGAGGGAGCGAGACCTGTGTCGCCGCGCTCTCCCCCC
>NZ_QXFH01000058.1 GCF_003581615.1 Flagellimonas lutimaris | reverse complement strand
CCCCTTTTCAAGAGGCCCTCCCGGATCCTTGGTGCCCCGTAACTCCCAAAGCTGTCCTTGAAAATACCATGTATGGCCACCGTCAGGGCCTCGTTCTCTGACCACCTTTTGGAAGGCCCCCGGTCCGACCAATTGTAATACCCATTTTTGCTTACCCCTGAACATTTTGCACCTCTTCGGAGGTAGGGAATTTGAACCTGTGGTGTTTTATGAACCTATATTTTTCCTGTCGTCCTAGGAGAAGATGGCTATCGCCTTTCTTGGGATATCGCGCTCTATCTCCACGTCCC
>NZ_QXFH01000057.1 GCF_003581615.1 Flagellimonas lutimaris | reverse complement strand
ATAGCCCCCAATATATTGGACCGTGACTTTACGGTACACAGGAAAAACCAGGTTTGGGTATCCGACATGACCTATATAAGGAACGTTGAGGGATGGATGTACCTGACGGTGATCATGGACCTGTTCCATCGAAAGGTCGTTGGATGATCTATGGGCAAGACCTTGGGGACGGCAGAAGCCATAATACCCGCTTGGAAGATGGCGGTAAGGTCGAACAATATCACGTACAGGTTTGTTTTCCATTCCGATAGGGGTTCACAATATGCCAGTTACGAGTTCACCGATATCCTTAAAGGACATAATGGTCCAGTGGTACAATCAATGAGCAGAAAAGGGAAATGCCGGGACAATGCAGT
>NZ_QXFH01000056.1 GCF_003581615.1 Flagellimonas lutimaris | reverse complement strand
TCACCATGAGGCGTACAGTCAAGAGCACTCCCCAGAGCATCTGGTACGGAGAGGACAGGCCCAAATACTTGGGCCCATTCTCCGAGCAGACCCCATCATACCTCACCGGGGAATTCCCCGGTGACTATGGTTGGGACACTGCTGGGCTCTCGGCTGATCCCGAGACGTTCGCAAGGAACCGCGAGCTGGAGGTGATCCACTCCCGTTGGGCCATGCTCGGTGCATTGGGCTGCGTCTTCCCCGAGATCCTCTCCAAGAACGGGGTCAAGTTCGGAGAGGCCGTGTGGTTCAAGGCCGGATCCCAAATCTTCTCCGAGGGCGGCCTCGACTACTTGGGCAACCCGAACTTGATCCATGCTCAGAGCATCTTGGCTATCTGGGCTAGCCAAGTTGTCCTGATGGGGTTGATCGAGGGTTACAGAGTCGGAGGAGGCCCGCTCGGAGAGGGCCTCGACAAGGTCTACCCCGGGGGGGCCTTCGACCCATTGGGCTTGGCAGAAGACCCAGAAGCATTTGCTGAGCTCAAGGTGAAGGAGCTCAAGAATGGAAGGTTGGCAATGTTTTCAATGTTTGGCTTCTTCGTGCAGGCCATTGTTACTGGGAAAGGCCCAATTGAGAACCTCTATGATCACGTGGCTGATCCAGTAGCCAACAATGCATGGGC
>NZ_QXFH01000055.1 GCF_003581615.1 Flagellimonas lutimaris | reverse complement strand
CAGCTGAATCACAAATGGTATAATCGATGGTGTACGTTCCTGCTTCGGTTCCCGGCACTACGGTTACGCTTCCATCTTCATTGATGATAAGTTGGTCCGTTGGTGTAGAAGTCAAGATAACGTCTTCAGGAGCAACAGGTTCACCATTATAAGTGTCGTTGGACAATACATTGCTGTCAGGTACAATTCCACCTTCTCCAGTCTCTGCCGTATAGGCATCATCCACAGCATCGACCACATTGCCAGCTCCCTGCATTACCTCAACAGTCACAGTTGCAGTATCACA
>NZ_QXFH01000054.1 GCF_003581615.1 Flagellimonas lutimaris | reverse complement strand
GTTGGGACGGATTTGAAAGCCTTCGGCCTCAACCAAGTTGCTCCATTGCTGCGCAATTCACGCCCCTTGGACATCCGTCCCAACGCCCTGCTAAACCAAATTGCCAAAACGGTCGGGACAGGAAGCCCTCGGCCCCACTATTGAAAACAGTAAAAACCCGTACCAACATCTCCTAAAAGCAATTTGGAAACGTTCTTATTGTCTTTCAAATTATTTGTGAATAAATTCACATAATTTAAAACCCAGAACGTCACTGCGTTTAGCAGGGCGTT
>NZ_QXFH01000053.1 GCF_003581615.1 Flagellimonas lutimaris | reverse complement strand
CCCCAAGCTTCCAAGGTCTCCGAGCAGTGAACAAGGCCTCCGGCGAGTCCTTGAAGGGCGCATTCTGCCGGCCCCTGAGCACGAGGAAGTCGCGGGGCGGCAGGCTCGTAGTGAAGGCGGAGCTGAACCCGTCGGTGGTGATCAGCCTGAGCACGGGGCTGTCTCTGTTCCTGGGGCGGTTCGTGTTCTTCAACTTCCAGAGAGAGAACGTGGCGAAGCAGGTGCCGGAGCAGAACGGGATCTCGCACTTCGAAGCCGGCGACGTGAGGGCGAAGGAATACGTGAGCCTGCTGAAATCCAACGACCCCGTGGGGTTCAACATCGTCGACGTTCTGGCCTGGGGTTCCATCGGCCACATCGTCGCCTACTACATTCTTGCTACCTCCAGCAATGGCTACAACCCCAGCTTCTTCTGATCTA
>NZ_QXFH01000052.1 GCF_003581615.1 Flagellimonas lutimaris | reverse complement strand
GAGAGAGTCTATTTGACAGTTACTTTTCCGACCATGCCAGCTCCTTGGTGAGGAGAGCAGTAGAAAGAGTAAGTGCCCGGAGCAGTCAAGGTGACGGCGTAGGTCTCTCCCTTGGCGTTGAGGAGGTCTTCCTCCGACATCGAAATCTTGGCGACGTCGACGCCGGCGGGAACCTCGTCCTCGTCGAAAACAACGTTGTGGGGGAAGCCGGCGTTGTTCTTGAACACGATCTTC
>NZ_QXFH01000051.1 GCF_003581615.1 Flagellimonas lutimaris | reverse complement strand
GGAGAATGGGCCCAAGTACTTGACGCGGTCGGGGCCGTACCAGGGGCTGCCGGAGGAGACGGTCTTGGGCTTGCCGGCGGTCTTCCTCATGGAGAAGCGGCCGTTGCCGGAGATTTGGGAGGTGGAGGGGTTGAGCTTGACCGCCTGGCCGGAGAAGGAGGGGGAGGAGAGAGCCATGGTGGAGGCCGCCATTGATGAGTGAAGATTGTTGCTGTG
>NZ_QXFH01000050.1 GCF_003581615.1 Flagellimonas lutimaris | reverse complement strand
CACTCGCTCTCAAGCCCGCCGCCTTCACCGCCGAGAAGTCCGCCGCGAGAGGGCTGCCGTCGCTCGCCAGAACCGCCACTCCTTTGAGAGTTGAAGCCAGTGGCGGCAAGAAGATCAAGACCGACACACCTTATGGAACTGGCGGCGGCATGGACTTGAGAAATGGTGTCGACGCCTCTGGCAGGAAGCCTAAGGGAAAGGGTGTGTACCAGTACGTGGACAAATACGGTGCTAACGTGGATGGATACAGCCCCATCTACAACGAGGATGAGTGGGCTCCAAGCGGCGATGTGTACGTCGGCGGCACCACCGGCTTAGCCATATGGGCAGTCACCCTCGCCGGCATACTCGCCGGTGGTGCACTTCTGGTCTACAACACCAGTGCTTTGGCTCAGTAATCCAAATCTATATATATTCTTCTCTAGTTTGTATGCACTCGCTCTTTGGAACTCTGTTCCCCTTTAGCTCTTGTATACTTT
>NZ_QXFH01000049.1 GCF_003581615.1 Flagellimonas lutimaris | reverse complement strand
TTTACACAACAAATCAACTCAACCCACTACATAACTGTGGGCTACCCTCACTCACAAACTTCACTTTCCGGGTGTAAAGTTAGTAGCGTAGGACCAAGCATTGTTGTTAACCGGGTCAGCAAGGTGGTCGGCGAGGTTCTCCAACGGGCCCTTTCCGGTGACGATGGCCTGAACGAAGAATCCGAACATCGAAAACATGGCTAGTCTCCCGTTCTTGAGCTCCTTAACCTTCAACTCAGCGAAGGCTTCTGGGTCTTCAGCTAGGCCCAATGGGTCGAAGCTCCCTCCGGGGTAGATGGGGTCGGTCACCTCACCGAGTGGGCCGCCGGCAATACGGTAGCCCTCGATGGCTCCCATCAACACAACCTGAGTAGCCCAGATAGCTAGAATGCTCTGTGCGTGGACCAAGCTTGGGTTGCCCAAGTAGTCCAAACCGCCCTCGCTGAAGATCTGTGA
>NZ_QXFH01000048.1 GCF_003581615.1 Flagellimonas lutimaris | reverse complement strand
ATGATTAAATCTACTCAAGCTGAGCATACCAGACGCCGGTGATCTTAACATCTTTGGGAGCCTTGGATCCCAGATCAGTATCAGACGGCTGAATGCTCTCGAAAACTCCGATGACCTCTCCGGTCTCCGGCTTACTGTTGGTCACACTCAACGTTATCTTCCCCGTCGAAGAGGCCACGTTCTTGTTGTTCTCCTTCGCCAGCTCCTCCTCATCCCCACGCCCTCCGGCCGGCAACGCCACCGCGTTGTCGTACCCGGTCGACCCTCC
>NZ_QXFH01000047.1 GCF_003581615.1 Flagellimonas lutimaris | reverse complement strand
GTTTAATGTTTATGAAGAAGAATTGATCTCAAGGGGAAGGAATTAGGACGTCGCCAATGTTGTTGTGCCACGGGTCAGCCAAATGAGTGGCCAAATTCTCCAAAGGCCCAGTTCCTGGGTAGGCTGATTGCTGAACACAGAATCCCACAAACGCCAACAGCGCAAGACGACCATTCTTGATCTCCTTGACTTTGTATTCTTGGAACTTCTTCGGGTCCTTGGAGTAGCCCAGCGGGTCGAATGCCCCACCCGG
>NZ_QXFH01000046.1 GCF_003581615.1 Flagellimonas lutimaris | reverse complement strand
CCCTCAGCCGTCTGCAGCTGATCCGGCACCTTCTTCCTGCCCGTCAACGTCAGCGACGGCGCCGTCGACGGCTCGCCTTCCTTAAACGATGCAATCCCGTAGATGGTGAGGGTGATGCTCAGGATCACAACTAGGCCAGCTGCAGCCAATGAGCCTGCTGGGCCTGCAATCTCCGTGTTCCGGAGTGGGCCCGTCTTCACGAACGGGCCCACCAGGAGGAACCC
>NZ_QXFH01000045.1 GCF_003581615.1 Flagellimonas lutimaris | reverse complement strand
GGAGAGGCCGTCTGGTTCAAGGCAGGCTCTCAAATCTTCAGCGAGGGTGGACTCGATTATTTGGGCAACCCGGGTTTGGTACATGCTCAGAGCATCTTGGCCATCTGGGCTACCCAAGTCCTGTTGATGGGAGCTGTTGAGGGCTACCGCATTGGTGGTGGGCCACTCGGGGAAGTTACCGACCCATTGTACCCGGGCGGTAGCTTCGACCCATTGGGCCTAGCTGAGGACCCGGAAGCATTTGCCGAGCTGAAGGTGAAGGAGCTAAAGAATGGTAGACTTGCCATGTTTTCAATGTTCGGATTCTTTGTTCAGGCCATCGTCACCGGAAAAGGGCCGTTGGAGAACCTCGCCGACCACCTTGCCGACCCCGTAAACAACAACGCATGGGCCTTCGCCACCAACTTTGTCCCCGGAAAGTGAAGCTCATTAGACATAGTGTAGCACGAAATTTTCAT
>NZ_QXFH01000044.1 GCF_003581615.1 Flagellimonas lutimaris | reverse complement strand
ACTTGTGCTGTCGACTTTGTTGCTTCTCTTACTTAGGGCTGAAAGTAGCAAATATGGTGGCATGACCAGGATCAGCAAGGTGAGCGAAGAGGTTATCAATGGGTCCTGTTCCAGTGTAGATATGTTGGAACCATGCTCCCATGACTGCCAACATTGCCAGCCTTCCATTCTTGATTTCCTTTGTTCTCAACTCCTTGATTTTGGCTGGTGATCCGGACCCCCACCCGAGTGGGTCGAACCACAGCCCACCAGGGTAGCCAACATCTGTTCCAGTAAGCTTGTTGTTGGG
>NZ_QXFH01000043.1 GCF_003581615.1 Flagellimonas lutimaris | reverse complement strand
GGGGTCACGGGCGCCGGTGCCGGGGGGGCCGGGCCGCCCCTCCCACGGCGCGACCGCTCTCCCAGCCCCCTTCCCTCTCTCGCGGGGGGGTCGCGGGGCGGGGCGGACTGTCCCCAGTGCGCCCCGGGCGTGTCGCGCCGTCGGGCGCGGGGGGTGTTTCTCCGGTCACGCGAGGGGGCCCTCCCTCCCTCTCTCTCTCGCGGGGAGAGGGCGGGGGGCCCAAAGCGAGCGCACGGGGTCGGCGGCGATGTCGGCTACCCACCCGACCCGTCTTGAAACACGG
>NZ_QXFH01000042.1 GCF_003581615.1 Flagellimonas lutimaris | reverse complement strand
GCGTCCCACTCCGTCTGAATGTGGTTGCGCGTGATCTCACTCAGTGAACGGCATCCACTCAATGCCATCGTCAGCTCAAACTCATCGCGCAACATTTGCAGCATCTTCCGGATCCCTGCTTCTCCGTCCACCGCCAACGAGAACACCACCGGCCGCCCAACAAAGATGCCGGCGGCTCCTAGTGCCAATGCCTTGAAGACATCCGTTCCACGGCGAACGCCTCCATCCAAGAACACTGG
>NZ_QXFH01000041.1 GCF_003581615.1 Flagellimonas lutimaris | reverse complement strand
CTCCCCGTAGCTAATGCGAGCAAGCTCGCAACACTACTCGCCATAGCCGCGTGGCCGTTGTAACCAATTTGAGAAAAACCGAATTCACATATAATCCAGAAGTAATTTTCCAATCGGAATTCGATTCTGATTTGTTAGAGTTTAACGGAATCGGAATTGGACAAGATTTAAGTCTATTACCGACTGAAAGTGTTTCTGAATTTTATGACAAAGAAGATAAAAGCCAAAATACTGACATTAAAAATGGCTGGATTTTGACAAAGAACGGAATCCAATACGTGCTGAAAAATGGAATCGTGAAAATGATTCGTGTGAAAGAAAACGGAATCACAAAACTGAACGGATTTGACAAAGATTACGTGGAAAAATTAATTGGAAAACCAAACAGAATTAGTAATGATTCTATAACTTGGGTTTGGGACAATGTTGTTTATGCAAAAGTTCATCATTACAAGAAAAGAAAAATAAAAATTCACTTCTCAACCGAAAATGGAAAAGTGTGTGAATTAGAAATTGAATAAAAACTGGTTACAACAATGGCTATAAGTAATTGCTCGTTCTCGTCTACTTTGGAAATTCCTGCAGAATTTCCAACTTGGTGTGTACTTGTGAGGTTGAGTCCTAACCCACGAAACTACTCATAGCCGAGACCGTTGGGAAAATGCCTGCGGCCGCTCGGCCAGTACCGCAAGCGGCACAACCCCCCGAGCTATTTTTTCC
>NZ_QXFH01000007.1 GCF_003581615.1 Flagellimonas lutimaris | reverse complement strand
AGGGGCTATTGGCCAAGTCTGAAATCCCTGAGTACCTCACAGGAGAAGTTCCTGGAGACTATGGATATGATCCCTTTGGCCTCGGCAAGAAACCCGAAGACTTTGAGAAATATCAAGCCTTTGAGCTGATCCACGCTCGATGGGCCATGCTTGGTGCTGCTGGTTGTATCATTCCTGAGGCATTCAACAAATTTGGAGCCAACTGTGGCCCTGAGGCTGTTTGGTTCAAGACCGGTGCTCTGCTTCTAGACGGCAACACACTCAACTATTTCGGCAAGAACATCCCCATCAACCTTATTCTTGCTGTTGTTGCTGAGGTTGTACTGGTCGGTGGTGCAGAGTATTACAGAATTACAAATGGATTGGATCTGGAGGACAAGCTTCACCCCGGTGGTCCTTTTGACCCATTGGGTCTGGCTAACGACCCGGACCAAGCTGCATTGTTGAAGGTGAAGGAGATCAAGAACGGGCGGCTAGCTATGTTCTCCATGTTCGCTTTCTTCATCCAAGCGTATGTCACCGGGGAAGGACCAGTCGAGAACCTTGCAGCACACTTGAGCGATCCTTTTGGCAACAACTTGCTCACTGTTATTTCTGGAACAGCTGAAAGAGCCCCAACTCTGTAATTTTACTATGTATGCCACTTTTTTCTTATCAACACC
>NZ_QXFH01000040.1 GCF_003581615.1 Flagellimonas lutimaris | reverse complement strand
AAAAGAGAGTACACAACGGAGTTCAAGCAAAAGGCTGTCGAACTGAGCTATGCCAGGGGCAACGCCGCAGAGGTATGTAGGGAATTGGGACTGAACCCCTCGGTATTGGGCCGCTGGCGCAGGGAGGCCAAAAAATACGGGGAGAACAGTTTTCCCGGGAAGGGCAATCCTAAGCTTACCGATGAACAAAGGGAGATAGCCGAGCTCAAGAAAAAACTCAGGGACGTGGAGATAGAGCGCGATATCCCAAGAAAGGCGATAGCCATCTTCTCCTAGGACGAC
>NZ_QXFH01000006.1 GCF_003581615.1 Flagellimonas lutimaris | reverse complement strand
GCTGACATCACCACCATTGCCAGCAACGGCGGAAGAGTCAGCTGCATGAAGGTGTGGCCCACGACTGGTTTGAAGAAGTTCGAGACATTGTCGTACCTGCCCCCACTAACCAGGGAGCAGCTCTACAAGGAAGTGGAATTCCTGATCCGCGAGAAGCTCATTCCTTGCCTAGAGTTCGAGTTGGGGAACGGATTCGTGCA
>NZ_QXFH01000038.1 GCF_003581615.1 Flagellimonas lutimaris | reverse complement strand
AGTGGATGGTTCGGTTTGAGAGCCGACGAAGGGCGTGCCAAGCTGCGAAAATCTGCGGGAAGACGCAAGGACTCTATGATCCGCAGGTCCCCTAATAGGACATCCTGACTTTAGTCAATCCGTAAGGATAGGGAACCCCCCGAAGTGAAACATCTCAGTAGGGGGAGGAAGAGAAATCAAGAGAGATTACGTTAGTAGAGGCGATCGAACCCGTAACAGTCAAAACTGAATCCCTTCGGGGACATGTAGTGTATGGCCT
>NZ_QXFH01000037.1 GCF_003581615.1 Flagellimonas lutimaris | reverse complement strand
CAGATCTTTGTGAAGACCCTGACCGGGAAGACCATCACCTTGGAGGTGGAGAGCTCGGACACGATCGACAATGTGAAGGCTAAGATCCAGGACAAGGAGGGAATCCCACCGGACCAGCAGAGGTTGATCTTCGCTGGAAAGCAGTTGGAGGATGGAAGGACCCTTGCCGACTATAACATCCAGAAGGAGTCCACCCTTCACCTTGTCCTCCGTCTCCGTGGTGGTTTCTGAATGTTG
>NZ_QXFH01000036.1 GCF_003581615.1 Flagellimonas lutimaris | reverse complement strand
CCCGATGCAGGGAACGACGCCAGCATAAACATCTGTGAGGGCACCGTACTGAGCGATGCGGACCTTTTCGCTGAGCTCGGGGGGACCCCCGATGCCGGAGGGACCTGGAGCCCCTTGTTCGCCGGGGCCGGAACATACACCTATACCGTGGCCGCAACAGCACCGTGCACAACCGACGCAACGGCAACAGTGACCGTAACCGAACAG
>NZ_QXFH01000035.1 GCF_003581615.1 Flagellimonas lutimaris | reverse complement strand
TACATTCCAATCGTATTCCATCGGAAATTCACAGAATGAGTTTGGATACAAAACAAATACAAAATTGAAATTGAAAGGCCTAACAGAGGAGCAAGCAGCAGTCAATCAGATCAGATCAGCTAGCCATGAAAGTAAATTCATGGTCGTGATCGTGATCGATGATATGCATGCTTAGTAGCCTGGGGGCCTGTGGGCGATGACACTGGTGACCTGCACTTGGCGGAT
>NZ_QXFH01000034.1 GCF_003581615.1 Flagellimonas lutimaris | reverse complement strand
TGAGCCGGAGATCTTGCTAGACGGTGAACACGGAATCGACAGAACATTCGAGGTTGCTTTGAAGGTGTGGGCTGAGGTTTTCTTCTACTTAGCTGAGAACAATGTGTTGTTTGAAGGAATTCTGTTGAAACCTAGCATGGTCACACCTGGAGCAGAGTGCAAAGACAGAGCAACACCAGAACAAGTTTCTGACTACACTCTCAAGCTTCTCAAGAGAAGAATCCCTCCGGCTGTCCC
>NZ_QXFH01000033.1 GCF_003581615.1 Flagellimonas lutimaris | reverse complement strand
CTTGTTTAGGCAACACTGAAAGAAGTTGCTGCATTTTCAACAAACTTCTTTGCACCCTTGAACCATCTTTTGTCTCCAGCTTGTGCTTTGCAGATGTAGAGCTTGCCGCCCTTGACGGTGGCTGAGATGAGCTGGTGCTTGCCGCCCTCGTCTCCGTCGGCTGTCCTAGTCAGCACCGACAAGAAGTAGTACTTGGCTCCGTCGACCACGGGGGTTGCAGTCTCCAGAATGTTGGCAGTTGCCACTGCCCCGGAGTCGAATCCACCCTCTGAATCAGTTTTGCCAAAGTAGGCTTGCTTTCCCAGCAGGTAGTCAACTTGGGAAAGGAATTCTTCAGGGGAGCCATAATCTGTGATGGATTTCTTGTCTGTGGGGTTGA
>NZ_QXFH01000032.1 GCF_003581615.1 Flagellimonas lutimaris | reverse complement strand
GGGTTGGCTCGTTACGCCGCCATTTCTCAGGACAATGGTTTGGTCCCAATTGTGGAACCAGAAATATTGTTGGATGGAGAGCATGGGATTGACAGGACATTCGAGGTAGCCCAAAAGGTTTGGGCAGAGGTTTTCTTCTACTTGGCTGAGAACAATGTGTTGTTTGAGGGCATTCTCCTCAAGCCTAGCATGGTCACTCCTGGTGCAGAGTGCAAGGACAGGGCCACACCCGAGCAGGTCGCCACCTACACTCTCAATCTCCTCCGTCGCAGAATCCCCCCAGCTGTCCCCGGAATCATGTTCTTGTCTGGTGGGCAATCTGAGGTTGAAGCTACCTTGAACTTGAATGCCATGAACCAAGCTCCGAACCCGTGGCACGTGTCATTCTCCTATGCCAGAGCTCTCCAGAACACCTGCCTCAAGACTTGGGGAGGTCTCCCTGAGAACGTGCAGGCTGCTCAGGAGACTCTGCTCATCCGTGCCAAGGCCAACTCTCTGGCTCAGCTCGGGAAATACACCGCTGAGGGAGAATCTGAGGAAGCCAAGAAGGGAATGTTTGTCAAGGGCTACAGC
>NZ_QXFH01000031.1 GCF_003581615.1 Flagellimonas lutimaris | reverse complement strand
GTGTAAAACTCCAAACTCCCTATCTTCGTAGACGTCGGGCAGTCCGGATTGCGGGGTAAGCTTGTAATCCGTAAGGGAGACAACCCAGCCCATGGTTAATGCCCCCCAATGTAGGCTAAGTGTCAACACTGAATGAAGTCCTAGGTCAAAGACAACTGGAAGGTGAGCTCAGAAGCAGCTATCCTTTAAAAAGTGCGTAACAGCTTACCAGTCAAGATTTAGGGCGCAGAAAATGGACGGGGCTCAAGCCTACTGCAGATACCATGGCGCACGCTATATGCGTGATCGAGTAGAGAGGCGTCCTGTATGGACAGAAGCAGGTGCGTAAGCTCCTGTGGACCGTATAGGAATGAAAATTTTGGCAGTAGTAGAAGCAAAGAATGGTGAGAATCCATT
>NZ_QXFH01000005.1 GCF_003581615.1 Flagellimonas lutimaris | reverse complement strand
TTCCTGATCCGCGAGAAGCTCATTCCTTGCCTAGAGTTCGAGTTGGGGAACGGATTCGTGCACCGTGAGCACCACGCCTCGCCCGGATACTACGACGGAAGGTACTGGACAATGTGGAAGCTGCCCATGTTCGGGTGCACGGACCCCGTGCAGGTGCTGAAGGAGCTCGACGAGATCATCGACCTCCACCCGAACGCGTTCGTGAGAATCGTTGGGTTCAACAACATCCGCCAAGTGCAGGTCACCAGTGTCATCGCCCACAGGCCCCCAGGCTACTAAGCATGCAT
>NZ_QXFH01000030.1 GCF_003581615.1 Flagellimonas lutimaris | reverse complement strand
GGAGAATTCCCCGGCGACTACGGCTGGGACACTGCTGGTTTGTCCGCTGATCCCGAGGCCTTCGCCAAGAACAGGGCTCTTGAGGTTATTCACGGGAGATGGGCCATGCTTGGAGCTCTAGGATGCATCACACCAGAAGTTCTTGGAAAATGGTTGAGTGTGGAGTTCAAGGAGCCAGTGTGGTTCAAGGCTGGTTCACAGATCTTCTCCGAAGGGGGGCTCGACTACTTGGGCAACCCGAACTTGGTCCATGCTCAGAGCATTCTAGCAGTTCTTGGATTCCAAGTTGTGCTCATGGGACTTGTTGAAGGATTCAGAATCAACGGCCTCGATGGAGTCGGAGAGGGCAATGACCTCTACCCGGGCGGGCAGTACTTTGACCCTCTTGGCCTGGCCGATGACCCAGTCACCTTTGCTGAGCTCAAGGTGAAGGAGATCAAGAATGGAAGATTGGCCATGTTTTCTATGTTCGGGTTCTTCGTTCAGGCGATCGTCACCGGAAAAGGCCCCCTCGAGAACCTCTTGGATCACCTTGACAACCCTGTTGCTAACAATGCCTGGGTTTACGCCACCAAGTTTGCCCCTGGATCATAAGCTCATGCCCTAATTTAGTGATGTGTGGATGCAAGAAGAGTGGAT
>NZ_QXFH01000029.1 GCF_003581615.1 Flagellimonas lutimaris | reverse complement strand
GGCAGCACCGGCGGCCTCCTCCGCAAAGCCCAGGTGGAGGAGTTCTACGTCATCACGTGGGAGTCGCCCAAGGAGCAGGTGTTCGAGATGGTGACCGGCGGCGCCGCCATCATGCGGCAGGGCCCGAACCTGCTGAAGCTGGCCCGAAAGGAGCAGTGCCTGGCCCTCGGAACCCGGCTCCGGTCCAAGTACAAGATCAACTACCAATTCTACCGGGTATTCCCCAACGGTGAGGTGCAGTACCTGCACCCCAAAGACGGGGTCTACCCGGAGAAGGTCAACGCCGG
>NZ_QXFH01000028.1 GCF_003581615.1 Flagellimonas lutimaris | reverse complement strand
GGGTTTCAAAGAGATAAGCCCGATTCCTCATCCTCTTCAAGATTGGAGACATACACAAAGTAGAGTGCCCAAATCAAACCAAACACACCAAACAAGATCCAACCGAGAAGGTTGTTGCTCAGCCCGAATGGCAGCCCGGTTCCCTCTGTGCTCATTCTCTCATCCACCAGGGCCATCGCCGCCGGGCTCGACATCGCCGCCGCGCAAGCCGCCGCCATCATTGAAGCACCCAT
>NZ_QXFH01000027.1 GCF_003581615.1 Flagellimonas lutimaris | reverse complement strand
GATACGGACATCAATAGGCCATTGGACACCTATGATGATAACGGCAGGATCTTAGCGATTTCCGATCTTGAAAGTGGCTATCGGGCTTTTCGTGATTTTCTGATCAACAACAAGGTCATCGATCAAGACCTAAACTGGATATTTGATGATGGGCATCTGGTGTTGGTAGGGGATTTTGTGGATAGAGGTTTTTCAACAACCCAAGTGCTTTGGTTTATATACAAGTTGGAGCAAGATGCAGAAAAAAAAGGTGG
>NZ_QXFH01000026.1 GCF_003581615.1 Flagellimonas lutimaris | reverse complement strand
CCCATTTGTTTACGAACAGTGACTCAAATCAAAGTCCAAAACATGAAACTTCAGATTTCATAAAAACAGACATCATCTCTCATTACATTCTGTATATGCAAAATCAACCCTTGAATGTCTGAATAATGGTGTTGTGCCATGGATCGGACAGGTGCTGCAACAGGTTGTCGAAGGGGCCTTTTCCGGTGACGTTGTGCTGAATCACAAATCCCAAGAATGCCAGCATTGCCAGTCTCCCGTTGGCAATCTCCTTCTCCTTGGCCTCCGGAGTGGGGGCGAAGTTGAGGGGGTTGAAAATGCCCCCTGGGTAGCCAACTTCATTTGGAGGTAAGCTGTAGCTCTTGAAGATGGGGTCCTGGTTCACACTGCCAGGGTTCTTGATGTCTTGCCACCTCCTGATCTCGACGTAGTGGAAGAGGATGAACTCGATCACGAACAATGTCGATGATGAGGCGAAGTACTCCGCCTTTCCTGCATCGTACCACTTCGGAACGTTGATGAGTCCGATTGATGTCAGGACCTCCGGCAGCAGCATGCCGGCGACGCCTAGCATGGCCCACCGCCCGTTCACGAGCTCCGCCTGGACGAACCATTTCAGGTTCTCCGGGTCCTCGGCTAGTCCCAACGGGTCGAATCCATTGTCTCCTGCAAGGCTGCCGTCAAGATAGGCAGGGGAGGGAAGACCGGGGAGCCATTCCCCTTTCTTGGCCTCAACCTTGAAGGAGCTGTAGGATGTAACCGCCTGCCTAACCGACACTTCCCGGTTCAACTTCCCGGAGGAGCCGGTTAGGAACTTGGTTTTCGACGAGGACGGCCGGAGAATGGTGACGGAGGCTTGTGTAGCGA
>NZ_QXFH01000004.1 GCF_003581615.1 Flagellimonas lutimaris | reverse complement strand
GACAACACCACATCGGGGCTTACCGCTACCGAGGCACAAGCGGCAATCGATGAGCTCGCAGCAAGCAATGCGGCAAACACAACCGCTATTTCCAATATTCTTTCCCCTTCCATAGCAGGAAAAATAGATGCTACCGGAACAACACCTTTAAGTAATTTTAATATTACTTCAGTTACTCATACCGATGGTAGCGGCATATATACTGTTAACTTTGCAGATTTAGGAACCACAAATTATGTGATAAACACAAGTGTTGAAAGTAACGGAACCAACGATGTAATTATAAATATTAACAGTGTTGCTAGTGATAGTTTCACAGTTGAAATAAAAGAATTGACTACATCAGATACACCCTTTACCGTAATAGGTGGAGGTGGGGGAACAGTAACAGTTCCAGTCCAAAACAAAATATTAATTGATAAGATCTGGTCTTTTACTATCTACAATCCATAAACTTGAAAACCCTCCTCCACATAGCGTTTTTGTTGTCGGTCAGCTTTGCTGTGGCCCAAAGTGGGTTGTATAACAGTGGTAATCTGCAGGTGCACCACAATGCGAACCTCGGTTTGCACACCAACTTTATCAACGACGCCAACTTTGACCAAACCACAGGATTGGTTGGATTTTACGGCAATAATGTGATACTGGTTTCGGGGAGCATCCCTCCTACGCTTTGGGACACGGAGATTATGGCTGTTGGCAATGTTTTTCTACAAAACTCCATCATGGTGCGGAACAACGTAAATTTTATCTACGGTAATTTCCTAACACCTACAAACAGGCAAATGGTATACCTCAATTTTATGGACCAAGGTTTTTTTACCGGTGAAAGCGATGCCTCCAAAGTAACGGGCTTTGCGGCAGTGAACAACCGTGATGTGTTTTCGTTCCCCGTGGGCGATCGCCAACAACTTAGGCCATTAACATTGAATTCCCAAAGTACCACGCCTTTGGCCATCTGTGCTTACTTTTATGAAGACCCGTCCAGCCCTTCCTCCATTTTGGAAAGCTTTGATAGGGAGGAAAAAGTACAGGACATTGGTTCCATTACCGATCGTGAATTCTGGATTGTTCAGAGTGATGTACCGGCCCAAGTCACCATTTCTTGGAACTCCCGGAGTGCTTTGGGAGCCATACCCAATGCCACAGCGGAATCCATTATTGTGGTAGGATGGAGCAAATCGTCCAACCAATGGGTGATTATTGGCAATTCGGCCATTAGTGGTGATTTAACGCAGGGATTTATTATCTCAGAAACCTTTTTACCAAGTGATTATGCCGCCATTACTTTTGGCACCATTCCATTGCCCACCGATACGTTTGCGGTTAATAACCCCACCTTGGGTAATTATTTTTTGAGTCCGAATGGGGATGGCACCAACGATTTTTGGATTATTGACGGTCTGGAAGAGTCGCCTAATAACAGTGTGCGTATTTTTAACCGATACGGACAACAAGTTTTTGAAAAAATCAATTACACCAACGAGTTCAGGGGAATCGCCAATACGGGAACCCTCATTACAAACCAAAGTGCCGGTTTGCCCGAAGGTGTTTATTTTTATCTGGTCACCTTGGACGACCTGGAGCTGGAATACACCGGCTTTCTTTTCTTGGACCGGTAAAATCAATCATATTTCCGAAGCGTATTTTTCAAAAGAAGGAATTAAAAATACTTCTTAACTTGGGACAAAATTTGTTTCATGAAAAGAAGGACCTTTATAAAAACGGCTTCCGCATCAGGATTGGCCTGCACCATCCCCCCCATTTTTCCAAGCTTTTTCAATGCTGATTACTCAACCGAAGAGCTTATGGGCAAGGAAGAAATTGAACTTTTTGGTGAAGGCATCAACCTAAGGGAAGAAGCTTACACGTCCTTTTTAGCAATGAAAAAAGCCGCCTATTCTGATGGTTTTGACATCAAAATTGCCTCGAGTTATAGAGATTTTTATAGACAAAGAGGCATTTGGGAACGGAAATACCTAAGGTTTACCGAAGAGGACAATATGACTCCTTTGGACGCTATCGACAAAATTATTGAATACTCCACCATACCTGGAACCAGCAGGCATCATTGGGGCACCGATATCGATATTATTGATGGATACCCCAAAATTACAGGTGATGTTTTGGTAACCGAAAAGTTTGAAGCAGGTGGTCCTTATGAGGGTCTTAAACTATGGATGGATGAAAATTCAGTGAAGTATGGGTTCTATCTTGTGTATACCGATAACCCCAGAAGAAGAGGTTTTAAATATGAACCATGGCACTACAGCTATGCCCCCTTATCCATACCCATGTTAACGGCCTACCGTAAATTAAATGTCTTGAAATTATTGAAAAAAGAAGATTTTTTCGGTAGTGAACACTTTACCACTGGTTTTGTCAAGACCTATTTGCAAGACAATATTTTGGACATTAACCCAACGCTGCTATAAACGGTTTTTTTGTATCTTCAACTAACAAGAACACTTAGCCATGAGAAGAGGAAGTTGGAGGATTCGTATCCTTATCGGTTTGGCCATTGTAGCCTTTGCCTTTGTTCGTAGATGCAACAATCAAGAAGAAAATCCATATACGGGCAGAACCCAAAATATAAACATGACCGCCGATCAAGAGATTGCGATTGGGCTGCAAAGTGCTCCCGAAATGGCCCAACAGCACGGTGGCCTCTATCCTGATGAGCGTATGCAAGCTTTGGTGGATGCTGTGGGCAACAAATTGGTGCAAAGCAGTGTAGCGCGGGAAACTCCTTATCAATATGAATTTCACCTGTTGGCAGATGATCAAACCATAAATGCATTTGCCCTCCCCGGAGGACAAATTTTTATCACCTATGCACTCTTCTCCCAACTCAACGAACCACAGCTAGCTGGTGTTTTGGGGCACGAAATCGGCCATGTTATAGGAAGGCATTCGGCAGAACGTATTGCTGAAAGCAATTTTTGGCAAACCCTGGCAACAGGTGCTTCGGTAGGAGGCGATATGGGCAGCGTGGTAGCCGGTATTGGCCAGAACACTTTACTAAAAAATGGAAGAGGAGATGAATTGGAAAGTGATGAACTCGGTGTTTTATTTATGATTCAATCCGGATACGAGGCAAATGAGATGATAGAAGTGATGAAAGTTTTAAAAGCTGCGGCCGGCCCAAACAGGGTTCCTGAATTTCAAAGTACCCACCCAGACCCCGAAAACCGAATTGAAAAAATAAAAGAAGCCATAGAAAAATATTCAGGTCGATAGAATTGACTGTTAATCGATAAAACGATGCAGTTGACTATATTTCTGTACCTTTGAACGAACCCCAAATCCTACTACAGTTCTCTTGATCTTTTTATGCTGTAAAAAGAGAGAACATATGGGAACACTATTACATTTTAAAGATCTCTATTTAGAGGCATTTGATGATTGTAAACCAAGCTTTGTAGTACTTTTTTTGAAAGGGTACTCGATATTTTGCGCGGTCATGTTTTTATTGGCCTTATACGCATTTTTGTATAGAGCTTTTACTGGCTTTGAATTCTAAGTCACGAGACACACTCTTTTGCAAGAACACTAGATATGTAAATGAGAAAAAAGGCCCATCCGATCGGATGGGCCTTTTTTGTAAGACGAATAAACTCCTTTTCTATTTTTTCATAGCAGCTTCCAATACAGCCATTGCTTCTGTAGCGTGGGATAGTTTGGCATATTTCATTGCTGTCATACCTCCGTCGCAACGTTTTTTAAGATTTGCGCCATTTTCAATAAGCACCTTCAATACTTCAGCCTTATTGTACCTAGCCGCATAGTGGATAGGTGCTTTTCCCAAAGATTTTTGGTTGACATCCTCTCCAAGCTCAATAAACTTTTTTACAGTTTCCACATCACCTTGCATTACCGCTTTACAAAAAGCGCTAAGGTCATCTGGTGACACTATTGTAATGTCTGCTTCGGTGTTTGTGGTTTTCAGCTCATTGGCAGAAATACCGCTTAGGGCCAACAAGCATACTGCGGCCACTGTAAAGATTGTTTTTTTCATGATGAATTGTTTTTGATTAATGAATTTACTTGTTATAAAAATAGACTTCTTTAAATCAAGGATGTTACAGGATTAACAGTTAAATAACTAAATTTTAACAATGATTCAATAAAATCACAAAACAATTAACAAATTAATAATCAGAAAACTAAAGAAAAAACTAGGGCATCCAACCAGATCATTTTACTTTTGTAGTACAATTTTACACTATGAACAAAAAGGTTATTCTAATGATTTTGGATGGCTGGGGAAAATCTCCCGATCCAAAAGTTTCGGCCATTGCAAAAGCAAATACACCATTTATTGATTCACTTTATACCAAATATCCTGATGCAGACCTTCATACCGATGGAATGAATGTTGGTCTTCCCGAAGGGCAAATGGGAAATAGTGAGGTGGGACACATGAACCTTGGTGCTGGAAGAATTGTGTATCAAGACTTGGCCAAAATCAATAAGGCGGTAAAAGAAGATACCTTAAAAAACGAAAAAGTGCTCAAAGAGGCATTTGAATATGCCAAAGTAAACAATAAACCCGTCCACTTTTTAGGTTTGTTGAGCGATGGAGGGGTGCACAGTCATATTGACCAATTAAAGGCCCTGATTAAAGCAGCCGATGATATTGGGGTGGAGAAATCCTTTGTGCATGCCTTTACCGATGGTCGGGATGTAGACCCTAAAAGTGGTAAAGGATTCTTGGTGGACCTTACCAATTATTGCTCCGATAAAAATACCGAATTGGCCACCGTTGTTGGTAGATATTATGCCATGGACCGAGACAAACGTTGGGAGCGCGTTAAAATGGCCTACGATGTATTGGTCAATGCTGAGGGAGAAAAAACACAGGATATTGGCGAAGCCATGCAAAAAAGTTATGATGATGGCGTTACGGATGAATTCATAAAACCTTTGGTTTTAACGGATACTGATAATGAACCAATCGCCAAAATCAAAGATGGGGATGTTATTGTTTTCTTCAACTTTAGGACAGACCGTGGCAGAGAACTGACCCAAGCCTTGAGCCAGCAGGATTTCCATGAGCAGAACATGCACAAACTGGACCTGTATTACGTTACCATGACCAATTATGATGATTCTTTTAAAGGAATCAAAATCATATTTAATAAAGACAATATTAAGGATACCCTTGGTGAGACCCTTGCTAAAAATGGCAAGAAACAAATACGTATTGCGGAAACTGAAAAATATCCGCACGTTACCTTTTTCTTTAATGGAGGTCGAGAAGAACCTTTTGAAGGGGAACAACGTATTCTTTGCCCATCACCCAAAGTGGCCACCTACGACCTTCAACCCGAAATGAGTGCGTACGATATTCGTGATGCCATTGTGCCCGAGCTTCAAAAAGGTGAAGTGGACTTTGTCTGCCTTAATTTCGCCAACCCGGATATGGTAGGCCATACCGGAGTAATGGAAGCAGCAATCAAAGCCTGTGAAACCGTTGATGAATGTGCCAAGGACGTCATTACCGCTGGATTGGAAAATGGGTATTCCACTATCGTAATTGCAGACCATGGAAACTGCGATACCATGGTAAATCCAGATGGAAGCCCTAATACGGCACATACTACAAATCCTGTTCCTCTTATTTTGGTCGATAATGATATAAAAGAAGTCAAAAGCGGTGTTTTGGGTGATATTGCCCCTACCATTCTTAAATTATTGGGAGTTCCACAACCTGAATTAATGACTCAAAAGCCATTGGTCTAGACAAAGATTCTTTAAAATCCATAGAATCAAATTATCTTTGCGGCTATGATTCAAGTAAAAACAGCAGAGGAAATTGAGTTGATGCGCGAAAGCGCTTTGGTAGTATCCAAAACTTTGGGCATGTTGGCCAAGGAAATAAAGCCGGGAGCCAATCCATTAAAATTGGATAAAATGGCCGAGGAGTTTATTCGAGAACAAGGAGCCGTACCAGGTTTTTTGGGCATGTATGACTTTCCGAACACCCTAAATTGGAGTCCAAACGCACAAGTGGTTCACGGAATACCTGGAAACGAACCTTTAAAAGAAGGTGATATTATTTCTGTGGATTGTGGAGCGGTTAAAAATGGATTCCACGGGGACCATGCTTACACTTTTGAGGTTGGCGAAGTCGAGGAGGAAACCAAAAAACTACTAAAGGTCACCAAAGAATCTCTTTATATCGGAATCAGGGAGTTTAAACTGGGCAACCGAGTCGGTGATGTTGGTTATGCCATTCAGAAATACACGGAAGACCATGGTTACGGTGTGGTCCGTGAATTGGTAGGCCATGGCCTAGGAAGAGAACTGCACGAGGACCCACAAATGCCCAACTACGGCAAAAGAGGACGTGGTAAAAAGTTTGTCAATGGAATGGTGGTGGCCATTGAGCCTATGATCAATATGGGAACCAAGCGAATAAAACAACTTAAGGATGGTTGGACCATACTTACTGCCGATGGCAAACCTAGTGCACACTTTGAGCATGATGTGGCCTTAGTGGATGGAAAACCGGAACTGTTGTCCACTTTCCAATATATTTACGAAGCTTTAGGGATTACCAGCAACGAAGAAGATGAATTCCGTAGTAAGAAGTTGGTACTTTGATAATTTCGAAAGCTGTTCAAAGCAGCTAATAAATGAAACGACTCTTTAAGTTCTTTCTAAATCTTATCCCAAGGCCCTTGCTCATTAAGATGAGTTATTGGGTACGTCCGTTAATTGCTTTTTCGCTAAAGGGAAACAGGTTCACCGACCCCATTGATGGAAAAAGTTTCAGAAGTTTTTTACCATACGGTTATGAAAATCCCAGAGAGAATGTACTCTCTCCCTCCACCCTATCCTTGGAAAGACACCGTTTACTTTGGCTTTACCTAAAAAACGAAACAGATTTCTTTAGCAAACCATTAAAGTTGCTTCATTTTGCCCCAGAACAAGCTTTTTTCAATCGCTTTAAAAAGCTGGACAATTTGGAATATACGACCACCGACCTCAATTCTCCCTTGGCGGATGTAAAAGCAGATATCTGCAATCTACCCTTTCAGGATGATTCTTTTGATGTAATTCTATGCAATCATGTTTTGGAACATATTCCTGATGACACCAAAGCCATGCAAGAGCTCTACCGTGTTATGAAACCGGGCGGATGGGGCATCTTTCAAATCCCACAAGATTTGAAAAGGGAAGAAACATTTGAGGATGACACTATCATTGATAAAAAAGAGCGAGCTCGTATTTTTGGCCAGTATGATCATGTTCGCATTTACGGAAGAGACTATTTTGACAAACTTCGGAGTATAGGCTTCACAGTCGAAGAAGCGGATTACACCCACACTCTTCCAAAGGAAGAAGTCGAAAAATATCGTTTGGCAAAGGGTGAAATCATTCCCCTGGTGCGGAAATAATCAATTCTTGATCAAGGCTTCAAAACCAGACGTAAAAAATTCTTGGGTCTCCCCATTTTCATCCAAATAAATAATGTAAGCCTCCAACTCATCATGGTTTTTAAGCAACTGTTTGGAATCTTCCAAATCCATCGCCATAAAGGTTGTGGCAAAAGCATCGGCAACTGCACATGTCTTAGCCACTACGCTTGTTGCCAAAACACTGGAGTTTTTAGTATATCCCGTTTTTGGGTTAATGGTATGTACATACTTTTCTCCGGTTTCAGGGTCTACTCGAAATTTTCGATAGTTGCCGGATGAGGCCATGGCCACATCTTTCAGAGAAACAATCTGTTTTAGCTGACGACCTGTTTCCACCTCTGGGTCGTCTATCCCAACGGTCCATTGTTTACCAGAATCGATATTTGTTCCTTTGGCCAACACTTCGCCACCCACTTCCACCAAGTAATTTTTGATGCCCTTTTCATCCAGCATGGCTCCCAATCGGTCTATGGCATACCCCTTCGCTACCGCATTAAAATCAAAACGGATAGATGGATGTGACTTGGTTATGGTGTTATCTTGATTCAATTGTACTTTATCCCATCCCACATAACCTAACAAGCTATCCACACGAAGGCTATCGAGCTCTATTTGTTCTCCCGGACCAAATCCCCACGCATTTGCCAAAACCCCAATAGTAGGGTCAAAATAGCCATTGGAAGCTTCATGAACTTTACTGGAAACATCAAAAACTTCTTTAAACATACCATCCACGACAATCGTGGAATCCCCTTCATTGATTTTAGAGATATCAGAAGAAGGAATATAGGTGGACATGGATTGATTCAGTACTTGAAAAACAGAATCAATTTCCTTTTGATAGTCCAACTCTTCATCCGCTATATAAATAATGGAATAGGTAGTTCCGAGGGCATTTCCCCATGTTCGATTCTTAACCTTTTCCTTTGGTGCACAGTTGAAAAAAAGTACCACCAATCCTAAAAACAATATTTTGCTCTTCATTTATATCTCAATTAAACCTTGATAATCGACAACATATTCTTCATCCAGATACAGGGGCTCGGTTCTGTCGGCTGCATTGGAAAGCCCTACCCCAGCAAAATAGGTTCTTGCCTCAAACTTTTCCGCATGTGCCTTTACTGTCTGCATCAACTCCTCATCATATTCTCGTGGGTCTAGTGGAAATTCCACATTACGCACCACTATAAAGTGCAGTACCTTTTCCTTAAGACATACATACTGTGGGTTTTTCTTAGGCTTACTATTAATGGCCATAAACTCAAAACCATTGTCCTCGAGTTCTCGCCCAACGATATTCATTGCCAAATTATGTAGTTCTTGTTCTGTTAATTCTCTTCCCATAGGTAACAAAAAAACCGATGCTTGGAGCATCGGTTTGGTTTTATTTATACCTCTCGACAATGCTCGAGGTGCTAATAATCTTGGTTTTATCCTCCAAAGTCATCGAACCTGATATTCTCATCTGGAATACCGAAATCTTCACCCATTTTTTGAACAGCTTTGTTCATCAATGGTGGTCCACAAAAATAAAGTTCAATATCTTCGGGCGTTTCGTGATGGTTCAAGTAGTTATCAATAACACAATTATGGATGAATCCAACAAAACCATCTCCTTCTTCATCATTAATATCCTTCTTGACCTTCCAATTATCTTCTTCCATTGGTTCAGAAAGTGCCATATAGAACTTGAAGTTAGGGAAATCCTTCTCCAATTGCTTAAAATGGTCAATATAGAACAACTCTCTTTTGGAACGTCCACCGTACCAATAGGTCACTTTTCTATCTGTTTTCAATGTTTTGAACAAATGATACAGGTGAGAACGCATAGGGGCCATACCAGCACCACCACCTACGTAAAGCATTTCCGCATCTGACTCATTGATGAAGAATTCACCAAATGGACCTGAAATGGTTACAGGGTCACCTTCCTTCAAACTAAAAATATAAGATGAAGCAATACCTGGGTTCACGTCCATCCATCCGTTTTTGCTACGATCCCACGGTGGGGTCGCAATACGAACGTTCAACATAATCTCTCTTCCTTCTGCTGGGTAAGATGCCATGGAGTAGGCTCTTTCCTCAGTTTCTGGATTCTTCATGACCAATGGCCACAAGTTGAATTTATCCCACTCCGCTTGGAATTTGTCCGGAGTTTCGTGCTCCTCTGGGTGAGCCGTAATATCTATATCTGAATATTTTACTTCACATGGTGGAATCTCGATCTGGATATAACCGCCTGCCTTGTAATTCATTTCTTCTGGAATCTCCACAACAAACTCCTTAATGAAAGAGGCCACGTTATAGTTACGTACCACTTTAGCATCCCATTTTTTGATACCAAACACCTCTTCCGGAATGGTAATATCCATGTCCTGTTTTACCTTAACCTGACAGGCCAAACGTGCACCTTCTTGCAGTTCCTTCTTTGAAAAGTGAGGAGTTTCAGTTGGCAATGCTTCACCACCACCCGAAAGTACGTGACATTCGCACTGGATACAAGTTCCACCACCACCACAAGCGGATGGTAAAAATATTTTTTGGTTACCCAAAGTAGAAAGCAAAGATCCTCCTGAACCAACTTCCAATTCCTTTTCACCATTAATGGTAATCGTCACTGGACCTGATGGAGATAGTTTTTCTTTAGTGAACAGCAAAAGTGCCACTAGCAATAACAACAAAACAAGAAATGCTACTACGGTAATTAAGATAGTACCTCCGGTACTTGCGGCTAATATCATCTTTATTTGTTTAAGGCTTCGTTATAAGAGATTGCTTCTTCCTTGTCCTCAATCTCCTTTTTAATTTCTTTTTCTTCCTTAGTTTCAACGGTTGTGCTTTGAGTTTCCTCTGGCGGCTCATTATCTCCCGTAAGCATACCACCAAAACTTTGGAAACCAATTCCCATTAAACCTGTGATTATAAACGTAATTCCCAAACCACGCAAAGGCGCTGGCACATTGGAGTATCTAATTTTTTCACGAATGGCAGCTATCGCCAAAATGGCAAGGAACCATCCAATACCGGAACTTATGCCATAATTTAAGGCCAACCCAATATTTGGAATCTCACGCGTCTGCATAAATAAAGAACCTCCCAAGATTGCACAGTTTACTGCAATCAAAGGCAAGAAAATACCCAATGAGTTATACAATGATGGAGAAAACTTCTCGACCACAATCTCTACTAACTGAACCATGGTCGCGATGGTTGCAATAAATAGGATGAATGATAGGAAACTAAGGTCGTAATCCGCATACTCTGGACCTAACCAAACCAAGGCTCCATCTTGCAATAAATATTTATCCAACAACCAGTTCAAAGGAACGGTAACTCCCAAAACGAAGATTACGGCAGCACCCAATCCAACGGCAGTGGATACTTTTTTGGATACGGCCAAATAGGAACACATCCCCAAAAAGACCGCAAACACCATATTGTCTACGAAGATTGATCTAAAAAATAGTTCTAAATGCTCTAACATGCTTCCTTAGTTTATGCTTCTTCAATTAATGCTCTGTTCTTAGAGCGTTGTACCCAGATTATGATTCCCACAACAATCAATGCTGCTGGTGGAATAATCATAAAACCATTGTTCTCATAGCCTATGGAGTACAAGCCTGTTTTAGCGACAGGGTCTCCCAAAACCTTCATTCCGAAAAGCGTTCCAGACCCCAATAGTTCCCTAAAGAAACCAACGATTACTAAAATTATTCCATAACCCAATGCGTTACCGATACCATCCAAAAATGCTTTCCATGGACCGTTGCCCAAAGCAAAAGCTTCAAAACGTCCCATAATAATACAGTTGGTGATAATAAGTCCAACGAATACAGAGAGGGTTTTACTAAGTTCGTAAGCAAACGCCTTCAACACCTGATCTACAATGATTACCAATGCGGCAACCACAACCAGCTGAACAATAATTCTAATTTTTGCGGGGATAATATTACGTATGAGCGATATTACCACGTTACCAACACCCAGTACAAACAACACAGATATTGCCATTACCACAGAAGCTTTAAGCTCAGCAGTAATTGCCAATGCAGAACAGATACCCAATACCTGAATGGTAATCGGGTTATTATCCGCTAATGGGTCCTTTATAAGATTTGCATCTTTTTTTGATAGTAGCGCCATATTAATTGGTTCTGATAGTTTGTAAATAAGGTTTATAAAGCTTAAGGCTTTCTTTGATCATTGCACTTACTCCATTACCTGTAATGGTAGCACCTGCCAATGCATCCACAGCGTTATCTTCTTTATCCTGGTTCAAAGGATCGTTGTTGCCTTTTGCAACATTAACACCTGCGTAAGTATTGCCATCCATAATGGATTCCCCTTTAAAGTCATCCATAAAAAAGCGTTGCTTGATATTCGCTCCCAGTCCAGGAGTTTCCCCTCGGTGATCAAAATAAACACCTTTTATTTCCATATTTTCATCCACAGAAAGGTAACCCCAAATGGCATCCCAAAGTCCTTTTCCGTACATAGGGATGATATAGAATTTTTCTCCATCCTTTTCACCGATAAGCAATGGAAGTTCAGCCTTTTCTCCTTTTTTGATTTTGGCCAACTCCTTTTGTACATCAATAAGGTAAGCGTTCTCCTTTTCAACAGCTTCCGAACCTTCTAAAACCAATTGCTCGGTTATATATTTTGAAAATTCATCTTCTACCTCTGTAGTAGGAATGAAAGAAACATCGCCTTCACCTTCATTATTGTTTACCCCCATGGCATATAGGATGTTCTGTTGCTTTTCGAAGCGTTCGTTCTCATCAATCTTTGGCTTAAGGCCAGATGCAACAAAAGCTAGTAGCGACCCCACAACAACAACCATTAAGACTGCAAATATTACAGTGTAGCTATTTTTATCAGTATTGATTGCCATAATTAAGCTGTTTCCGTTTTTAGTGAATCAACCTCATCCGAAGCGTTTGGATATATGGTTGCTGTCTTAAATCGTTTCAATCTCTTTTTAATGTTACCTCTTACCACATAATGGTCGATGGTAGGTGCAAATACGTTCATCAATAAGATGGCCAAGAATACACCTTCTGGGTATCCAGGGTTGAAAACCCTAATCATTACCGATAGGAACCCTATAAAAAATCCATAGTACCATTTACCTTTATTGGTCTGAGAACCGGTAACAGGGTCAGTAGCCATAAATACAATACCGAAGGCCAAGCCTCCCACTAACAAGTGTTGCCAGTAAGGAAAACTCATTAGGGTATAGAACTTGCTATACTCCGGTAACCAACCAGCATCTACAATTCCATTAAATATGAGTCCCATGGCCAAAGCTCCAACTACGGCGCTCACCATAATTCTCCAAGAGGCTATTTTTGAGAAGACCAAGAAAAGACCTCCTAATATTATCAACAAGGTTGATGTTTCACCAACAGAACCCGGTATAAATCCGTAGAACATATCGGCCAAAGAATAACTATAATCCGAACCTTGTGCCAATGAACCCAAAACGGTTTCACCAGAAATGGCATCCGCCGTCCCTGCTCTCTCAACCGCTCCATGTACCCAAACTTTATCACCACTCATCCAAGTTGGATAAGCGAAAAATAAAAATGCACGTATGGTCAACGCAGGGTTTAATATATTCATTCCGGTACCGCCGAAAACTTCTTTACCGATTACTACACCAAAGGCTACCGCAATGGCCAACATCCAAAGTGGTGTGTCTACAGGAACAATCAAAGGAACCAACATTCCTGTTACCAAGTATCCCTCTTCAACCTCATGACCTTTGATCACAGCGAACAAAAATTCAATACCAAGTCCAATTCCATAAGAAACTATCACTAAAGGCAAAACCGTAGTGATTCCCACCAAGAAGTTATCCCATGTCAAGAAATGATCAAACAAAGAGAAGCTCTCTGGAAAACCATTGATTGCAGAGTAATGTTGATATCCTGCGTTGAACATACCGAACAACAGGCATGGCACCAAGGCCAAAATTACGGTGTTCATGGTACGCTTCAAGTCATCCGCACCGCGAACGTGAGCACCAGAATGTGTGGTTTCGTTTGGTGTATAAAGAAACGTATGCAGTGCATTAAAGGCCGGAGCCATTTTTTTGCCCTGATACTTTAGTTTTAACTGATGTAATTTTTCTTTCATTCCCATATTATCCAAGTTCTTTTTGCAACAAATCCAATCCTTCCCTGATTATTTGTTGGTGTGGTTGTTTTGATATGCATATGAATTCTGTCAAAGAGAAATCCTCCGGAGCCACCTCATAGAGACCCAATTGCTCCATCTCGTCCAAATCTTTTACCATACAAGCCTTCAACAATTGAAGAGGGTAAATATCCATTGGAAAAACTTGTTCGTATTGCCCAGTTACCACAAAAGCTCTATGCTCTCCATTGGTATTGGTATCCAAATCATATTTCTTTTTAGGCAACAACCAAGAAAAGGTCAATGCTCTTGTAGTAGAAATTTTATCAAATACTGGCTTGTTCCATCCGAAAAATTCGTAGTCATCACCTTCCGGAATAGCGGTTACCGTATTGTTATAAAATCCAAGATGCCCTTCGGTGTTTGTTTTGGTTCCCGTTAGCACATCTCCGTTTATCAATCTAAATCTATCCTCATTTACACCACTTGCGTATAAAAAGGTAGAGATTTCGGCTCCGATTTTTGTTGTATAGTATTTTGGCTCCTTTATCACAGAACCAGCCAGGGCCACAATTCTTTCTGCATTGAACTTACCGGTCAGCAAAAGTTCACCAACCATAACAAGGTCTTGTGGGGACAAAGTCCAAACCGTTTCACCTTTGTTAACGGGATCGATTTTGTTGATCTGCGTACCTACCAAACCTGCTGGATGAGGCCCAGAAACCTTGTGAAGCTCTATTCCTTTAATATCATTGAAAGGCGACCTGCTGGATTTTCCAATGGAAACATGGATTTTTCCAGGTGTAAGTTTGCTTAGACCCATTATTGCTGCTTGAATCTCCTGCTCTTTGTCTTTTAAAACAAAGTCAGGGTCAGCCGCCAATGGTGCCGTGGCGTATCCCGAAACAAAAATTGCTTTTGGGGTCACACTGGGATCAGCGATCACATCATAAGGTCTTTGTTTGATAAAGGGCCAGCCACCACAATGTAAGAGGTAGGATTTAATGGCTTCTCCATCCGCCGTATCCAAATCCGGCACCTTATTGATCATGTAATTTTGTTCTTTATCGGCAAGAATCTTAAGTGTTAAGATTTTTCTCCTTGCTCCCCTGACAATTTCCACAAGCTCTCCACTAACTGGAGAAACGAAGTGCATTTCTTCGTTGTTCTTGTTGTAAAAGAGGGGTTCGCCCGCTTTTACTTCTTCTCCTTGTTTTATCAACATTTTTGGAGTGATTCCGTGGAAATCATCTAGGTTCAGGGCATACACGTTACTAGTAACGGCTTTGGAAACAGTCTGCTTTGCAGCCCCGACGAGGTTGATGTTCAACCCCTTTCTAATCCGGATGTCTTTAGACATATTGTTGTAGACCTTTTATTATCAAAATCGGACGCAAAAATAGCACTAAAAGGATTGTTTTCATAATAATTAACCATAAAATTGGGATTATACCGAGCTTAATTCACTGGGCATACTTTTTGTTTACCTTTACTCCAAATTTTTGTCCTTGATGCGCTTTACCTACATTCTCTCCCTATCGGTTTTTATTACCACTTCTACTTTTGGACAAGTTGTAAAAGAGGTGAATCCGCCGGAAAACATCAAAACCGTAGTTTTTAAAGGTCCTACAGAAGACCAATTTCCCGTAATACAACTTGGGGAATCCATGACTTTGGAGTTTGATGACCTAACAGCCAATGAGCAAGATTACTACTACAAAATTATCCATTGTGATTACGATTGGACCCCATCGCAATTGCTAAAATCACAATATTTGGACGGAGCCGACAACCAACGCATTATAGACTACGAAAACAGCTACACCACCCTACAGCCTTACTCCAATTATCGGCTCACAATCCCGAACGAAAATGTTAAATTAAAGGTTACGGGCAACTATGTACTGGAAATCTACAATAGTTACGGCGACCTCCAATTTTCAAGAAGGTTTGTTGTATTCCGAGATGCCGTTTCCATTGCAGGCGTTGTAAAAAGGTCGCGAGACTTCAACTTCATCAATACAAAGCAAGTAGTGCAGTTTAACATTAACACGGCTTCTTTTAGAATTGTCAACCCAAAAAAAGAAGTAAAGGTTGCCATCATACAAAATCATCATTGGCCCACAGCACTATACAATATAAAACCCCAATTCACTATTGGCACCGAGCTTGTTTACAAATACAATGAGGAAACCAGCTTTTTTGGTGGAAACGAATATTTGAACTTTGACACCAAAGACCTTCGCTCCCCAACTTTTGCCATATCCAACATCGAGATGAGAGATGTGTACCACCATTATTTATTTACCAATGAATATCGGTACGACAAGGAGTACACCTACTTCCCCGACATTAATGGGGATTTTGTGGTACGCACACTCCAAGGGGATGATGTTTCTAGAGAAGCGGAATATTCCAAAGTACATTTTAGCTTGCCCTACACCAATCAAATTGGATTGGACAGTGTATATGTAATCGGAAAGTTCAACAACTATGATTTGGGCGAGGAAAACAAAATGATTTTCAACGAAGAAACCGGAAAGTTTGAGGCGACCCTTATGATAAAGCAAGGTTTCTACAATTATAAATACGTTGTGCAAAGGGAAAATGGAACCATTGAACCCAATATTGTCAGCGGCAACTTCCACTTTACCGAAAACAACTATCTCATTTTAGTTTATTACCGTGATTTTGGGGATATGTACGATAGTATAATAGGTATCGGCTCCGTAAACTCTAGAAATATCAGCAATTAATTATCTTTAGACCCAAATCCTAAAGAAAAGGCATGGGGAAAAAAGATGGTTTGATCACCAAAGGTCGCTACGAACTCAAGTTTAGGGGTGTAAAATGCCTGAACTGTGGACACCCACTGGATATAAGCGACAAGTATTGCCCTAACTGCTCCCAAGCCAATAGCACCAAAAAACTCACGCTCAAAGATTTTTTTGATGAGTTTTTCTCCAGCTTGATCAATTACGATTCCAAGCTTTTAACCACACTTTACGCCCTATTGTTAAGGCCAGGAAGAATAACTAAGGATTATGTAAATGGCAAAAGAATTACCTACACCAATCCATTCCGGTTTTTATTGAGTTTGGCCTTCCTATATTTTTTGATGGTTACCTACAATAACCAGTTCGCCAATTTAGATGAAGCCGCCAAAGATTTTGATGGCACCATATATAATGGTCCCATTAGCTTTGACTTGGGTTCGGGTGATTTGGAAGTGGACAGTGTTGCCATGAAAGAGCAATCCGAAAAAGCCATGAAAAAGTTGGATTCAATAAAAAAAAGGAACCCCGAGATTTTGGCAGGCCTGCAAAAGTTCGACTCCATTAATACCGATGACCCAGAAATGTCATCACAATTGAAGTATTTGGATTCCTTGGGAGTTTTTATGCAAGGAGCAAATGAAAAGAAAAAGCAAAAAGATTCTTTTATGAATGCCAATCCAGCAGGCTATTTTAAAAGTCTTGAAAAAGAATCAGGCATGGGCGCATTTTCTAGAAAAGCTGAATTTTTTGGATATGCCATCAAAAAAGACACCCTTTACAACTTTGGACAGGCACAAGCTAAATACAATATAGACGAAAGCACCACCAATAAGATGGCTTTCAATTTTTCCAACAGCGTCTTGAAAGTATTGAGCCAACCTGGAACATGGATCAATGACACCATATCCAAGCTCCCTTTTATCATATTTTTCTTTTTACCAGTGTTCACAGTATTCATTTCGCTGGTTTACATCAGAAATAATTATACCTACACCGATCATCTTATTTTTAGCTTTCACAATCAATCACTCTTATTTATATTGCTGATCCTTAGCTTTACATTGGATACCCTATTCGATGCAAACAGCTCAGGAATCTTTCTGCTGATTTTCGGCTTTTACCTATATAAGGCAATGCGAAAATTTTATGGACAAGGAAGATTTAAAACTATTGTGAAATACATCTTTCTGAACACCATATTTATGATTTTGGCCTTTCTCACGATCATAGCTACGTTTACGGGAAGTGTCTTTACCTATAATTGATATGTTTACACAGGTAACTAAAGGAATTAAAGTATCGGTTAGCACCTCTTTTGAAGGTACTTTCTTCAAAAACTATAAAGTGCACTATGCGTTCGGCTATACCATATCCATCGAAAACCTTAGTAAGGATACCGTACAGCTTACGGCAAGGCATTGGGATGTATTTGACGCCCTCAAAGAAATGGAAACCGTAGATGGAGAAGGTGTAATTGGCAGAAAGCCAGTGATAAAACCAGGTAAATCGCACACCTATAGCTCCGGATGCCTATTAGCTTCACCTGTAGGCGCTATGCGTGGACATTATGACATGGTCAACTTCACCAATGCAGAAGAGTTTCAGGTTGAAATCCCAACATTTAAGTTCGCTGCTCCCTTCGCCATAAACTAACCAGCATCATTTTATATTCGTTATAGGTTTCACTACCTTTGATAGAATTGTTAATCTTTAAAAATATTTTTATGGGAAAAGGATTTTTTCAAGTTCCGACCGCATACAATGAACCTGTTCTGAGCTATGCTCCAGGTTCCCCCGAACGAGAAGAAGTACTAAAACAATATAAAGCGTTTTACAACGATAAAGTGGATGTACCACTTTATATTGGAAGCGAAGAGATAAAAACAGGCAATACGAAGCCTATGTCTCCCCCGCACGACCACAAGCACATTGTTGGCCATTACCATTTGGCAGAAAAAGAACATGTGGAAAAAGCCATTTCCAATTGTTTGGAAGCTAGGGATGCTTGGGCCAATTTAACTTGGGAACAACGTGCAGCGATTTTCTTGAAAGCTGCTGAACTCATTGCAGGACCTTACCGTGCCAAGATGAACGCTGCGACCATGATCGCACAATCCAAGAACATTTACCAAGCCGAGATTGATTCGGCTTGTGAGATCATAGACTTTCTGCGATTCAATGTAGAGTACATGTCGCAAATTTATGGTGAACAACCGGAATCCTCCGAAGGTGTCTGGAACCGAGTGGAGTATCGTCCTTTGGAAGGTTTTGTATACGCCATTACCCCGTTCAACTTTACAGCCATTGCAGGGAACCTTCCCGCTAGTGCCGCAATGATGGGGAATGTAGTGGTATGGAAACCTAGTGACAGTCAAGTATATTCTGCCAAGGTAATTGTAGACGTTTTCAAGGAAGCTGGACTTCCAGATGGTGTTATCAATGTGGTGTATGGAGACCCGGTAATGATTTCGGATACCGTTTTATCAAGTCCTGATTTCTCCGGAATCCATTTCACAGGTTCCACCGATGTATTCAAATCGCTTTGGAAACAAATTGGAAACAACATCCATAACTATAAAACATATCCTAGAATTGTAGGGGAAACAGGCGGTAAGGATTTCATCATCGCCCACCCAACAGCCAAACCTCAACAGGTGGCCACAGCCATCAGCAGGGGCGCTTTTGAGTTCCAAGGACAAAAATGTAGTGCCGCATCAAGGGTTTACTTGCCCAAGTCCACCTCCGATGAGATTTTGGAATTGGTCAAAAAAGACATTGCCTCTTTCAACAAACCTGGTTCGCCAGAGGACATGAGCAATTTTATCACAGCGGTAATACATGAAGGTGCTTTTGACAAACTGGCCAAATATATTGATCAGGCCAAGGCAGATGATGATGCCGAAGTAATCGCTGGTGGTAATTACGATAAATCCAAAGGATACTTTATTGAACCAACGGTGATATTGACTACCAATCCAAAGTACGAGACCATGTACACCGAGTTATTTGGTCCAGTAGTGACCATTTATGTATACGAGGATAAAGATTGGAGCGAAACATTGAAGCTGGTGGACGGCACATCCGAGTATGGATTAACAGGAGCAGTATTATCAGGAGATAGATACTCCATTGACGAAGCTACAAGGGCATTGCAAAACTGTGCCGGTAACTTCTACATCAATGACAAGCCTACCGGGGCGGTTGTGGGACAACAACCCTTTGGTGGTGCCAGAGCATCGGGAACCAACGATAAAGCAGGCTCCATGCAGAACCTCTTACGTTGGGTATCGCCTAGATTGATCAAGGAAACTTTTGTGACTCCTGAAGATTATAGATATCCATTTTTGGGATAAAACCAAAAACACCTAATTTAAAGGCCATCATTATATAATGATGGCCTTTTTTATTTAATCTAACCCATAGAAATATGCCCAGACCCTATATTTTAGCCGAAACCAATTGGAAACACCTAAAAGACGAATCATTTGACTTGGCCATACTGCCCTGGGGCGCAACCGAAGCACACAACTACCACCTACCCTACGCTACCGATGTTATCGAGGGTACTTCCATTGCAGAAGAATCAGCCAGAATAGCTTGGGAAAAGGGAAGCAAGGTCGTCGTACTCCCGACTATCCCATTTGGAGTTAATACAGGTCAATCCGATATTTATTTGGACATGAACCTAAATCCAAGCACACAATTTGCGGTTCTAAAAGATATCCTTACGGTATTGAACCGTCAAGGTGTGCACAAATTCATGATTTTGAACAGTCATGGAGGCAACAATTGGAAAGCCATTGTCCGAGAATTGGGACTCCTTTTTCCTGATATGTTCCTTTGCGTCACCAATTGGTTCAAACTAGGTAGCGAATCAGGCATTTTTGAGCTTCCTGGCGACCATGCCGATGAGATGGAAACCAGTCTTATACTCCATCTAACACCGGAATTAGTATTACCCAGAGATGAATGGGGAGATGGAAAAGAGCTTAAAAACAAAGTCAAAGCCTTTTCCGAAGGATGGGCTTGGACAGAGCGACCTTGGTCCAAAATTAGCGAAGACACCGGAGTGGGCGATCCTAGCAAAGCTTCTAAAGAAAAAGGAGAAGTGTTCTTTAATCTAGTTTGTGCAAAAATGGGGCAGCTTTTTGTAGATATTGCTCAGGCTGATAAAAACACCCTATACAAATAAGACATATCCATCTATATATCAACACATTAACAACCCTAAGAACGACTTAAAAGAGAATCGATACACAATTTATATGTAAATTTAACGTTAACTAATTGTAAATTAAACGTAATTAAACTAAATTAGTATTCCTAAATCAATTAGTTATGACAGCTAGAATCAATGCATGGGGGAGATTGATGATTAAAAAATATCAGCAATTATGGCAGTCCGCCAAGGACTACGCCAGAAAATGTAGATTGGTGTATAAACGGATGTACAGTATATAATCAGCCTTTAAACTTCTGAGGCAAGTACACCACTTTTTTGGTCTCGAAGAAATCTTCTTCGAAATATTCATTCAAATCAAAGACTTGAACGGTTTCATACCCTTCGAGTTCTTCCGTAAGGTCTCCGCCTTTAAGGTAAAGTATGCCATTTTTGCGCTGATGCGCAGAGTCTTTTTTAATTTTTCCTTTCGTCCAGTGTACAAAAGTGGGCATAGCAGCCACAGCCCTACTCACAATAAAATCAAACTGTCCGGGAATATCCTCAACACGGGAATGATGGGTTTCGACATTTTCCAACCCAAGTCCTTCCACCACCTCATTCACCACCTTTATTTTTTTTCCAATGGCATCAACAAGTGTAAATTTCACGTTTGGAAATAAAATGGCCAACGGGATACCAGGAAATCCTCCCCCTGTTCCCACATCCAAAATACTTGCCCCTTCATTAAAAACTTGAATCTTGGCAATCCCCAGAGAATGAAGTACATGCCTTAGGTATAGCTCGTCGATATCCTTTCTGGAGACCACATTTATTTTTTGGTTCCAATCTTGGTACAACGCCTCTAATTTGAAAAATTGCACCTTTTGTTCCTCGTTGAGCGTCGTAAAATATTTGAAAATTAGATCAGCTTTCATAACTTAACCCTTAATTTTAGCAAAGCTAATACTTTTAATAACCTTAACACCGTTCTAACAAAACTAGCTAACTGTAGAGAAGCATTTTAGTTACCTTTGTAAAAATTTATTATATGGATAAGAATACCATCCGGTTTTCAAGAAAGGATTCGGCACAATTTTTCAGAACACTGAACAAGCGAGTAAACGAATACTTTAAAGAAAATAACCTCAAGAAAACCGGGAACTGGAAACTTCACTTGAAAACCATAGTGATGTTTGCCATTTTTTTGACCCCCTATTTTTTAATGTTAACCTTAAACCTGCCTTTCTGGGGCTACCTGCTACTTTCCATTACCATGGGAGTTGGGATGGCCGGAGTTGGAATGAACGTGATGCACGATGGTAATCACGGGGCCTATTCCAACAAAAAATGGGTGAATAAACTCATGGGAAGCAGCATCTATATCTTGGCAGGAAATGTATACAACTGGCAAGTTCAGCACAATGTACTGCACCACACCTACACAAACATCCACGAACATGATGAGGATATGGAAGCCGGAAGAATACTTCGATTCTCAAAACACGCTGAGTGGAGAAAACACCATAAATTTCAACATTACTATTCCATTTTACTATATGGTCTATTGACCTTTAACTGGGCCATTACTACAGATTTCCAGCAAATGTACCGTTACATGAAGAGGAAATTGAGCTACGGAAAACTACCTAACCCAGTAATCAACTGGAGCACATTGGTTATTACCAAAGTGATTTATATAACCATTTGGATCGTGCTTCCATTGATTTTTGTTGATATTGCTTGGTGGCAGGTGCTACTTGGATTCTTTATCATGCATTATGTAGCTGGAGTGATCCTTAGTGTTGTATTCCAGTTGGCACACATTGTTGATCATGCCGAAACTCCACTACCAGATGAGGAAGGAAACATGAAAAACACTTGGGCCATTCACCAATTGTTCACTACAGTGAATTTTGGAACCAAAAACAAAATTGTAAACTGGTTTACTGGTGGGTTGAACCACCAGGTAGAACATCACATATTCCCGAACATCAGTCACATACATTACACAAATATTTCCAAAATTGTGAAACAGACTGCTCAGGAGTTCAATTTACCGTACCACGAATATAAAACTACCAGAAAAGCTATAATTTCGCACTTCAAACACTTAAAGGAGCTAGGTAAAAAACCTTCGCTTCAATATCAGTAAAAAACGAAGTACCAATGAGCAACCATTTATCTGACAGGGTCCAGAACATGTCCACGTCAGCAACTTTGGCCATGGCCGCCAAAGCACGGGAATTACGAAATGAAGGAAAAGATATCATCGGTTTGAGTTTGGGGGAACCCGACTTCAATATTCCTGATTTTATCAAAGATGCCGCAAAGCAGGCCATTGACGATAATTATAGCAGTTATACGCCTGTTGATGGATACGCAGACTTAAAAACTGCTATCTCCAACAAGTTCAAAAGAGACAATGACCTTGATTATGGATTGAACCAAATCGTGGTTTCCACAGGAGCGAAGCAATCGCTCTTTAATGTGGCCATGGTGGTTCTTAATCCAGGTGATGAAGTAATCCTGCCCGCTCCGTATTGGGTAAGTTATAGCGATATTGTAAAATTGGCAGAAGGAGTCCCCGTAGAGGTTCTCACACAAATCGATACCGATTTTAAAATGACCCCCGAACAGTTGGAAGCTGCCATTACTCCAAAAACCAAAATGCTTTGGTTCAGTTCACCATGCAACCCTAGTGGTTCGGTGTACAGCAAAGAAGAATTGGAAGGTTTGGCCGAAGTGCTCAAAAAATATCCGGATATTTATGTAGTATCGGATGAAATCTATGAGCACATCAACTTTGCAGGCGGACACGTAAGTATTGCTGGTATTGATGGCATGTACGACAGAACTATTACTGTGAATGGGGTATCCAAAGCCTTCGCCATGACTGGATGGCGTATCGGTTATATTGGAGCACCCGAATGGATCGCCAAAGGATGTACCAAACTGCAAGGACAGGTAACCAGCGGTGCCAATGCTATTGCACAACGTGCGGTTATTACTGCGTTAGAGGCCCCTGTGAGCAAAATCCAATTTATGATCGACAAGTTCCACGAAAGAAGAGACCTTGTTCTTGGCCTTTTGGGGGAAATAGAAGGCTTTAACCTCAACGTGCCAGAAGGAGCATTTTATGTGTTCCCTGATATCTCCGCATTTTTTGGAAAAACCTTGAACGGCTTTACTATAAACAATGCTTCAGATTTTTCACTGTATTTATTGGAGCATGCCAACGTGGCCACGGTAACTGGTGAAGCTTTTGGAAACCCAAACTGCATCCGTATATCGTACGCAGCATCAGAAAAAGAATTGAAAGAAGCCATTGCTCGAATTAAGGCAGTACTTTAAACATATTAAGATTCATGCTGAACTTGATGATTCAGCAGCTCATTATCAATTTTAAAAACCTCTTGCAGTTTAACTTCGAGAGGTTTTTTATTAGGTCTTCTTCCAGAAATAAGGGGTAAGTACAATCAGTACGGTAAATAATTCCAATCTACCTAAAAGCATTAAAAAACCACACCACCACTTTCCTGCTGGTGGCAAACTATTATAATTACTCACAGGATTCAAACTACCTAAAGCAGGACCTACATTACCCAAAGAAGAAGCCGAGCCTCCAACGGCAGATACAAAATCCAAGCCCAAGAAACCAAGGACCAGCGAGCCGATTATAAATAGTAACATATATAGCACAAAAAAGGCCACTACATTGTACACTATATGCTCTGTAACGGTTTTTTGATTGTATCGAACGGGAATTACTGCATTGGGATGCAATGTTCGCTTAAACTCCAAAATACCATTTTTAATAATCAACAGGTGGCGCATTACCTTGATCCCACCCGCGGTGGAACCTGCAGAACCGCCAAGGAACATCAAACCAAAAAAGAATACGGTCAAAAATGGCGTCCAAGAAGTAAAATCTGCGGACACAAACCCAGTGGTAGTAATTACCGCGACTACCTGAAACAAGGTATGCCTAAAGGCACTTTCCGCTTTACCCAAGACCATTGGGTGAAAGTCAGAAACAGGGACATCTGCTCTAAAATATACGCCTAACGCAGCAATAATGGTAAATATCACTATAAATCCAAAGTAATATTTAAACTCTTCATCTCGGAGAATGCGCTGCACACGACCCGTTAACGCAAAGTAACTAAGTACAAAATTGCTCCCTGCCAAAAACATGAACAAAATGATGATGTATTGAACCAAAGGTTGATCGTTCCAAAATGCTAGACTCGCATTTTTTGTAGAGAACCCTCCTGTCGACATCGTTGCCAAGGCATGGTTGATGGCATCAAAAAACGACATACCGGCAAATTTCAACAAAAAGGTCTCCAAAACCGTATAGCCAAAATAGATGAGCCACAATCTTTTGGCAGTATCCGTAATTCTTGGATGAAGCTTATCCCCTCCGGGACCAGGCGCTTCCGCCGCGAACAACTGCATACCACCAATACCCAATAGCGGTAAAATGGCAATGGCCAGTACAATAATCCCCATTCCTCCAATCCAATGGGTAAGGCTTCGCCATAACAAAATCCCTGCAGGAAGGGATTCAATGTCATCCAAAATTGATGCTCCCGTTGTAGTGTAGCCCGACATGGTTTCAAAAAAGGCATCGGTTATCGAAGGTATGGAACCTGAAAAGAGATAGGGCAACATTCCTGATATGGACATCACAATCCATCCAAAAGTCACTACGATATACCCTTCTTTCTTTTTGACCTCCTTTTTATGACCCCGAGTGTAGAACATGGCCATAATTCCGAAAAGCATGGTGACAATGGCAGCCAACATAATATCCATGGTAGCTCCATCTTTATAAATACCACTGGCAATTGCCGCTAAAAGCATAAAGGACCCATTGCAAAGCAACAAAAGCCCCATGATGTGAATAATGATTCTTGTGTTGAGCTTCATTATAAGAACAGCTTTTCTATCCTTGGTATGGCCTTTGGCAAGCAGCAGACCACTACCTTATCCCCTTCGGCAATTCTAAAGTCACCCAAGGCAATAATTCCTTTTCCATTTCTTATGACTCCTCCTATACTGGCTTCTCTCGGAAAGTTCAACTCTCTGATAATCTCACCATTCACTAATGAAGATGCTTTTACCTCGAACTCCAAAATTTCAGCGTTTAAATTGTTCAAACGGGTAAGGGCAAGCACCTCCCCTTTTCGGATATATCTAAATATGCTATTCGCAGCAAGGAGTTTTTTATTTATGAGCGTATCCACCCCGATAGAATGGGACAATTGAAAATAGTCCATGTTCTCTACCAAGGCAATTGTTTTTTTAATCTTTTTGCTCTTGGCAACCAAACAGGACATAATATTAGTCTCAGAATTGCCCGTTACAGCAATAAAAGCATCCATGGATTCCAAGTTCTCTTCGTCCAACAACTCCACATTTCGACCATCACCATTAATTACAAGAGCATGGGGTAGTTCATCGGCAATATCAAAAGCCTTTTCCTTGTTCTTTTCAATAAGTTTCACGTTGAACTTTTTATTGCAAAGGTCTCGCGCCGTTTTGTAACCTACCTTGCTCCCTCCAAGAATCATAACGTTTTTAATTTCCTGCTTTTGCATTCCAGAAAGCTTGTACAATTCCTCTACACCTTTATCCGAAGTAATAAAGTACACTTGATCACCTTCTTTAAAAATAGTGTCTCCTCTTGGGATTAAAGTAAATTGGGTTCCTGTTCGTTGCAGTGCGATGGGCATAAAATTAAGCTCAGGAAAAATTCTAGCCGCCTCCTTTACCATCTTTCCTACAAAGGGTGCCGTTTTGGGTAGAATTACCCCGAACATGGTCAACAGCCCTTCTTCAAATTGGTAGGTATCATTAAAGGCGGATTGATTGAGCATCAATTGGATTTCCATAGCGGCCAAACGCTCTGGGGATATAAGCTCATCAATACCCAGCTCTTCAAACTTGATAAGCTCTCGATTATCCATAAACTCCGTATTGGAAATTCTGGCCATGGTACGTTTGCATCCCAATTGCTTGGCAAGAACACAAAGGGTCAAATTGGTAGTTTCCGAAGCGGTAACGCCAATCACAAGGTCGGAACCACCCACTTGGGCGTCCTGTAAAACTTGAATGGATGTTGCATCGCCCCGAAGTACACGAATATCCAAATGGTTATCGGCATAGGATAGTCTTTCCTTGTCGGTATCAATCAAAGTGATTTCCTGTGCTTCGTAGGACAATAATTTCGCCAAATGAAATCCCACTTCACCAGCACCTGCAATAATGATTCTCATTGATTAGAATAGGATGTGTTCTTAAATAAATTCAATTTGTACGCTACAAATGATACTAAGAATGGTATGCGTTACGTAAACCGCATACTTTTAACCAAATACGGAAATTAAATCCCTTTGATGGGCAAAATTACACAAATATTTTTGTCTACATCCCTTATGCTAAGTTGTATATTTGCCAGCAAATTAAAGTGATGTCGAAAAAGGTGACACCCTACAAAGAATCTGAGCTCGGTAAAAAAGAGCAGGTAAAACAGATGTTCGATAATATATCAGGAAATTACGATGGTCTTAACCGTGTAATTTCATTTGGAACGGATGTAAAATGGCGCAAGCGTATCGTGTCTTTTCTAAAAGATAAATCCCCGAATTCCATATTGGACATTGCTACAGGTACTGGTGACCTCGCCATTGCCATGACACAAACAGGTGCCGAAAAAATAGTAGGCCTAGACCTTTCCCCTGGAATGTTGGAAGTAGGAAAAACTAAGGTCAACAACAAAAAATTACAGGATATAATTGAAATGGTGGTCGGTGATAGTGAAAACCTCCCCTTCGAAGACAATTCATTTGATGCCGTTACGGTAGCTTTTGGAGTAAGAAATTTTGAAAACCTGGAAAAAGGACTGGAAGAAATTTATCGTGTATTAAAGCCTGAAGGCCATTTTTTGGTTTTAGAAACCTCGGTTCCTACCAAAACTCCCTTTAAACAAGGGTATAAAATCTATACCAAGCACATAATGCCTATCATTGGTAAGATATTTTCCAAGGACAGATCCGCCTATACTTACTTGAGTGAATCGGCGTCTGTTTTCCCTCATGGGGAAGCTTTCAACAATATTTTGAAGAAAATTGGGTTTATAGGTGTAGAGAACAAACCACAGACCATGGGTGTAGCATCCATTTATGTCGCTTCAAAATAGATTAATGAAAAATCTCCTTATCCTTTTTGGACTGATTGTATTGTCGAACCACACGGCCATTGGCCAATTTGGAGGTGAACCCATATTAAATCTTCAAAACGAGGACAAGAAATTCTTGAACTGGGGCTATTACCTTGGCTTTAACCAATATGACTTTCAATTTGAGTACAAAGATGATATTGGAAGGGATATTTTGGTGGATAAAAGCTTTGGATTCAATGTTGGATTGATAGGTGAACTTAGGATCAATGAATTTCTGGATGCACGTTTTGAACCAGGTTTGCTTTACACTTCTAGAACTTTGGGATTCCCTGGATTTACTTCGGCAGCAGATGCTATTCGTGAGGTACGGTCAACTTACATTAGGTTTCCCTTATTGTTAAAAGCCAGCACCCGCAGAATTGGAAACTGGAGGCCATTTATAGTCGGTGGGGTATACACCTCGATTAATTTGGGCAGCAATGAAGATAGCTTGGATGACAACAGTACCGGTCAATTCAGGATGAAACAAAATGTATATGGGTATGAATTAGGTTTTGGTATTGATTTCTATACCGAGTACTTTAAGTTCACACCTTCCATTCGTGGGGTTTTCGCCCTTACGGACGAACTGGTCCCAGATGAAGACCCCAACAGTCCATGGACCGGAAACATCAATGCAATGCGAACCCGAGGTATTTTCATCAATTTCACCTTTGAATAAACTATCCTCTCCGTATTTCACTTAACAGAATAGCTGTTGCCGTGGCTACATTCAAACTTTCTGTACTAAGAGACCCAAATTGAGGAATTGAAATTCTTTTGGCAATAAACTTGCCAACCTCATCAGAAATTCCATTGGCCTCGTTGCCCATCACCAAAATCCCTTTTTCGGCCAAATCAGAACTATAAACCGATTCCCCATCCATATAAGCACCATAAACGGGAAGATTTGTCTTGCCCAAATATTCTTCCAAATCAACATAGGCAATATTTACTCTAGCAATGGAACCCATGGTAGCCTGCAACACTTTTGGGTTGTAACAATCTACGGTATCTTTTGAACAGACCAAATATTTTATCCCAAACCAATCGCAAAGTCGGATAATGGTTCCCAGATTACCAGGGTCTCTAACTGAATCAAGCACCACGACCCAATCAGGATTGAGATTACCTTCTCCCTCGATCATATAAAAAACACCCAATATACCGTTCGGGTGCGTTAAACTGCTCATTTGCTTCAAGTCCTTTTTGGGGACCATTTCCGCTTCTCTGAATTTTTGAACCTTGTCGGCATCATCAACAAAAATTTTAAATGGCCTTACTCCCGCTTTTAGTAACTCGTTGACCACTTTTTCCCCTTCAACAACAAAGAGCCCATGTTGAGATCGGTACTTTTTTTGCTTTAGGCTAACAACTAGTTTAATTTGGTTTTTTGTAACCATCTAAATCGTGTATTTTTGGCTTCTATGAGGGGTTCTTTAGGTCTAATGTGCAACTGGGCAAAAATAGGGTTATTGTTGCTTTTGCTAAGCATTTCGGGTTGCAATACCTTAAAAAAAGTTGGGGAGGATGAATTATTGCTCACTAAAAACAACATTCTGGTTGATGACCAAAAAGTCAATAGCAGTGAAATAAAAGGGCTTATAGCTCAAAAACCTAACAGTAGTGTTCTTGGTTACCCTCTAAAATTGAACCTTTATAATCTTGCAAAGGAAAACCCAGATTCTTCTTTCCAAGACTGGTTGCATCGCAAAGAAAAGAGAGAAAAACACCTGAACAATCTACTCTCCAAGAAGCAGGTTAACCGCTTGCGTGAATCCTTTATGGTAAAAGGAGCCAGTGAATTTTTAAAAAGAATTGGCGAACCACCTGTAATAATCGACACAGCGGAAACCAACAAATCCATTAACAAACTAAAATCTTATTACAACAGCAAGGGATACTTCAACAGTACGGGCGACTATGAGATAGTGGAAAGCAATAAGAAAAAAAGAGCTCAGATTGACTACAATATCACTTTGAACAAACCTTATATAGTGGATACGGTTCAAAAAAACATTACCTCTCCTGAACTGGATTCCATTTACATAAAAACCGCCCAACAAAGTTTGATCAAAAAAGGGGAACAATTCGATTTGGATAAATTCACTTTGGAACGAGAACGCTTGACCACCCTGTTCCGTAATTCCGGAGTCTATAATTTTCAAGAAAGTTCTATCAACTACGACATCCTCAGGGATACAACAATAGCTTCCGATGACCAATCAATGGATGTAAAATTGAACATCAATAAATTCAGAAGTTCTACCGACAGTACGGACACCAATACTCCTTATAAGGTTGCGCGACATAGAAAAATCAACATTTATGCAGATTATGATATCAATGGGGCCACCGATACTTTAAAAAGGATAGAACACGAAAACTATAATATATATTATAGCGGTGAACTTAGATACAGGCCCAAAGCACTTACCGACGCTATTTTTTTTGAAAAAGATAGTGTTTACCGTGATTTGGACAGGATAAGGACTTATAGACAAATCACCAACCTAAACACATTTAAATATCCGAACATTGAATTTATTCCCGATTCCACCCAAACGCAACTGGAATCGAACATTTACTTGGCAGCCAAGCCAAAGTATTCCCTTAATCTAAATTTTGATGTAACCCATTCCAACATTCAACAAGTAGGAACTGCCTTCAGTGCATCTGTAATTACAAGAAATGTTTTTGGAGGCGCCGAAACCTTGAACGTTTCTGCCAGGGGGTCTATTGGTTTGTTAAGCGACGCATCCTTATCCAATGAAAATATTACTTCAGAGCTAGGAGGTGATGTAACTATAACATTTCCCCGGATTTGGTTACCGTTTAATACTGAAAAAATAATACCCTATTATATGTTGCCCCAAAGTAGATTGTCGGCGGGTACCAATTTTCAGCAAAACATTGGTTTGGACAAACAATCCCTGAATGCTATCCTATCCTACAACTGGTCGCCCACCGACCGCCTCAAAAACAATTTTGAACTACTGAATGTGGAGTTTGTACGTAATGTGAACCCTGATAATTTCTATAACGTTTATAGAAATACGTTTTCCAATTTGGACGAGATTGCGGATGGTTTTCAAGACGACCCTCAATACGCATCTTTTTTTGACCCAGTAGAGGACGAAGGAGAAGAACCCAGCTTAAACATTCCAGAAGGTGCCAATAGTTTTGCACGTTCCATATTGAACGGTGAAATTCCTGTTAGCACCGAAGACTTCGAAGAAGTAAACAGTATAGAGGAAAGACGCCGAAGGCTAACAGAGAACAACCTTATTTTTGCCAGTAATTTTACCCATACCAAAAACAGTAAGTCTGGAATAAACGATCTTGATTTTTATCAGTACCGCATAAAGCTGGAAAGTGCTGGGGGTATGCTATCTCTGCTTTCCAATATATTACCTTATAACAAAAATGACAACGGACAAAGCCTTGTTTTCAATGTTCCTTTTTCTCAATATGTGAAAGCCGAATTAGATTACATCAAGCATTGGGAAATAGGCGGTTCCCAAGTAATTGCCTTTAGAAGTTTCTCAGGCTTGGCCATTCCCTACGGAAATTCGGACAACGTGCCTTTTGTGAGGAGTTATTTTGCAGGAGGTTCAAACGACAACAGGGCCTGGAACGCTTATGAACTTGGACCGGGCAGCACCGACAATATCAACGATTTTAATGAGGCCAACCTTAAACTTGCATTAAACCTTGAGTACAGATTTCCAATAGCTGGTGATGTAAAAGGTGCACTTTTTGCGGACGCGGGTAATATTTGGAACGTATTTGACAATGAAACCAACCCCGATGCCATTTTCAAAGGATTCTCCTCGCTGGGCGACATTGCATTGGGCACTGGACTTGGACTCCGGTACGATTTCACATATTTTGTTTTCAGGTTGGATGTAGGCTTCAAGACCTATAATCCCGCTAAAGTTGGGTCTGATCGTTGGTTCGATGGCTACAACCTCAAGAAAGCCGTCTTCAACATAGGGATCAATTATCCTTTCTAGAGCAAATATTTTATTACTTTTGTCTCCTATTGAATTCTAAACCAATATAACTATGTCCCACAATATAAAGCCCGGTGTTGCAACTGGTGATGAAGTACAAGCAATTTTCAACCATGCAAAAGAAAACGGATATGCACTTCCTGCCGTAAATGTTATCGGATCGGACAGCATCAATGCCGTGATGGAAACCGCTGCAACATTGAATTCTCCCGTAATTATTCAATTCTCTAACGGAGGAGCCCAGTTCAATGCAGGTAAAGGACTTTCCAATGATGGTCAAAAAGCAGCTATTCTAGGAGCTGTTGCAGGTGCTAAGCACGTTCACCAATTGGCAAAGGCCTACGGAGCAACGGTAATCCTTCATACAGACCACTGTGCCAAAAAATTATTGCCTTGGATCGATGGATTATTGGACGCCAGTGAAGAGCATTACAAAGAAACTGGCAAATCATTGTTCAGTTCGCACATGATCGACCTTTCCGAAGAACCCATCGAAGAAAATATTGAAATCTGCAAAGGATACCTTGAGCGCATGAGCAAAATGGATATGACTTTGGAGATTGAATTGGGAATTACAGGAGGTGAAGAAGATGGTGTGGACAACACCGACGTTGACGACTCCAAATTGTACACCCAGCCAGAAGAAGTGGCCTTTGCTTACGAAGAGCTTTCAAAAATAAGCCCAAAATTCACCATTGCTGCAGCATTTGGGAACGTACACGGGGTATACAAGCCAGGTAACGTAAAACTGACTCCAAAAATTCTAAAGAACTCTCAAGAATATATTACCGAAAAATATGGAGTTGAGCACAATCACATCGATTTTGTATTTCACGGAGGTTCTGGTTCCACTTTGGAGGAAATTAGAGAAGCTATTGGTTATGGTGTAATCAAAATGAACATCGATACCGATTTGCAATACGCATTCTTGGAAGGTGTTAGGGATTACATTCAAGGAAAGGCGGATTACCTTCAAACACAAATTGGAAACCCTGATGGTGATGACCAACCCAACAAGAAATTCTATGATCCCCGAGTTTGGCTAAGAGAAGGTGAAAAAACTTTGATTACTCGTTTGAAAAAAGCCTTCGAGGACTTGAACAACGTAAACACTTTGTAAGCCTTTGTCTAACTAAATATTGATCGCATGTCGTCTTGGTTTAAAAGAAAGGAAAAAGGAATACAAACAGCTACCGAGGAGAAAAAAGACACCCCCAAGGGTTTATGGTACAAATCCCCTACTGGTAAAATTGTTGAGGCTGAAGATTTGGCCAAAAACTTCTATGTAAGTCCAGAAGATGATTATCATGTTCGAATAGGAAGTAAAGAATATTTTGAAATTCTTTTTGATGATAACAAGTTCCGTGAGCTCGATACAAAAATGGCATCCAAAGACCCATTAAAGTTTGAGGACACCAAAAAATATTCTGACCGGCTGAAAGCTGCCCAGAAGAAAACTGGATTAAAAGATGCCGTTAGGACAGCAGTTGGAAAATCTCAAGGAAAAGATATTGTTGTAGCCTGTATGGACTTTGGCTTTATCGGAGGCTCAATGGGAAGCGTGGTAGGAGAGAAAATATCCCGCGCCATAGATGTAGCCAAAAGGAAAAAAGTGCCATTTGTTATGATTTCCAAATCAGGTGGTGCCCGTATGATGGAAGCTGCACTGTCCCTGATGCAATTGGCAAAAACATCCGCTAAATTGGCACAATTGGCAGAAGCAAAAATCCCATACATTTCGCTATGTACCGACCCTACAACAGGAGGAACTACAGCTTCCTACGCCATGTTGGGAGACATCAACATTGCGGAACCTGGTGCATTGATTGGATTTGCTGGACCAAGGGTAGTAAAAGACACTACAGGAAAAGACCTGCCAGAAGGCTTCCAAACATCGGAATTCCTTAAAGAACATGGTTTCTTGGATTTCATCACACACCGTAGGGATCTGAAGAAGAAAATCAATCTCTATATCGATTTGATTACCAATCAACCTGTAAGAAATTAAAAAAAGCCCCGAGTTCGGGGCTTTTTTGTTTTAGAAAGAGAAAGTCTGCTGCGTACCAACCTTAAAAGTTTATATTCAATAAGTATTTTAAATTCAAAAAAACGCATATCTTTGCACGCTGATTGAAAGCCAATCAATACATAAAAATCATTTAAATAATATTGGAATGTATTTAACAAAAGAAGTAAAAGCCGAGATTTTCAAAAAACACGGCGGCTCTGAGAGCAACACAGGTTCTACGGAAGGACAAATTGCTTTGTTCACACACCGTATCAACCATTTAACAGGACACCTTAAAAAGAACCACAAAGATTATAACACCGAGCGTTCTTTGGTGGCATTGGTAGGTAAAAGACGTAGTCTTTTGGATTACCTAAAGAAAAAAGATATTGAAAAATACCGTTCCCTAATTAAGGAATTAGGTATCAGAAAATAAAAACAAAAAGGGGAGGCATTGGCTTCCCCTTTGTTTTTAGTTGAACAAGTTTCAACAATATAAAGTCCCAGCATAACACTGGGCAAACACAAAAAGCTACAAATAGTTTTTCATTGGTCAAGTGCTTCCAAGCACACACAACAACAACACAACCCGACCGCCCGGATGGCGGTAGACCAAATGTTTAACGACCCCGCCACGATGGTAGGGTAAGATTAATTTTATGATTCCAAAGACATTCAAAGAGGTCATAGACCTAGGTGACGGTAGAGAGATTTCTATCGAAACCGGAAAACTGGCAAAACAGGCCCATGGCTCTGTTGTTGTCCAATCTGGCAAGTGTATGCTATTGTGTACAGTTGTCTCCAATTACAAAGCTTCGGACGTGGACTTTTTGCCACTTACCGTAGATTATCGCGAAAAATTTGCTGCTGCAGGACGTTATCCTGGAGGTTTCTTTAAAAGAGAAGCCAGACCAAGTGATGGCGAAGTATTGACCATGCGTTTGGTGGACAGGGTATTGAGGCCATTGTTCCCAAAAGATTATCACTCCGAAACACAGGTGATGATTCAGCTAATGTCGCATGACGAAGATGTTATGCCAGATGCCATGGCTGGATTGGCTGCTTCCGCGGCCATTCAACTTTCGGATTTCCCATTCGAATGTGCCATATCCGAGGTTCGTGTAGGTAGGGTAAATGGTGAATTCATCATCAACCCAACTAGAGCGCAACTTCTGGAGTCCGACATCGACATGATGATTGGTGCTTCTGCAGATTCTGTGATGATGGTCGAAGGTGAGATGGACGAAATTTCCGAAGAGGAAATGGTAGAAGCCATCAAATTTGCCCACGAAGCCATTAAAGTACAATGTGCTGCACAGGAAAAATTGGCCGAAGCATTCGGTAAAAAAGAGGTTCGTGAATACGAGTCAGAAGCTGAAGATGAAGATCTTCAGAAAAAAGTACACGACATGGCCTACGATAAGGTTTATGAAGTGGCCAAAGCTGGTTCCTCCAAAAAAGAACGTAGCGAGGCATTTTCCGCAATTAAAGAAGAAATCAAAGCGTCTTTTTCCGAAGAAGAATTGGAGGAAATCGGTGATTTGATTTCCAAATACTACCACAAGGCTGAAAAAGAAGCTGTTAGAAATCTTACTTTGGAAGAAGGCCTTCGCTTAGACGGGCGTAAAACTACAGATGTAAGACCAATCTGGTGTGAAACTGATTATTTGCCATCTGTACACGGTTCTGCCATTTTTACACGTGGTGAAACTCAGGCATTGGCAACCGTTACTTTGGGTACTTCCAGAGAGGCCAATCAAATTGATATGCCATCTTTCGAAGGTGAAGAAACATTCTATTTACATTATAACTTCCCTCCTTTCTCAACTGGTGAAGCACGACCAATTCGTGGCACATCGCGTAGAGAGGTTGGACACGGTAACTTGGCACAACGTGCACTTAAAGGAATGATTCCAGAAGATTGTCCTTATACTGTTCGTGTAGTTTCAGAAGTATTGGAATCCAATGGTTCCTCTTCCATGGCTACTGTATGTTCAGGAACAATGGCATTGATGGATGCAGGGGTTCAGTTGAAAAAACCTGTTTCCGGTATTGCCATGGGATTGATTACTGATACTGAAACTGGTAAATACGCCGTGCTTTCCGATATTTTAGGTGATGAAGATCATTTGGGAGATATGGACTTTAAGGTAACTGGTACCGCAGATGGTATTACTGCTTGCCAAATGGATATTAAAGTAAAAGGATTGTCCTACGAGATTTTAGTGAATGCTTTGATTCAGGCCAAAGACGGAAGAATGCACATTTTGGGCAAACTTACCGATACTATCGCCGAGCCAAGAGAAGAGGTTAAATCTTACGCTCCTAAAATTGTGACCAAAATTATTCCAGGTGAATATATTGGTGCACTTATCGGTAAAGGTGGTGAAGTAATTCAAGAACTTCAAAAAACTACTAACACTACGATTGTAATCAACGAAGATCCAGATACCGAAGAAGGTATTGTGGAAATCTTGGGTACAGGACAAGAAGGTATCGATGCCGTATTGGCAAAAATCGATGCGTTGATGTTCAAGCCAGAGGTTGGAAGTGTTTATGAGGTAAAAGTGATAAAAATGCTAGACTTTGGTGCCGTTGTGGAATACATGGATGCACCAGGAAACGAAGTATTGCTTCACGTTTCTGAATTGGCATGGGAACGCACCGAAAATGTATCCGATGTTGTGAACATGGGTGATGTTTTTGATGTAAAATACTTTGGTATCGACCCAAGAACCAGAAAGGAAAAGGTTTCAAGAAAAGCCTTGTTGCCAAAACCTGAAGGATATGTAGAAAGACCTCCTCGTAATGATAGAGGTGGTGACCGTAGAGGTGGTGGTGACCGCAGAGGCGGCAACCGGGATAGAAAACCAAGAAGGGATAGAGATTAAAACTTCTTTGTTAGCATATAAAAGCCCCGAGCAGTTGCTCGGGGCTTCTTTTTTTTAAAAAAAATACAATCAAAATGTAACTTTTTAGTTTTTTCAACGTATAACCTAATGAGCTCCGGTTCACAAATTTAATTTGAAGGGATATTTTAGATGAGACAGTTAAAGATTACAAAACAGGTTACCAATAGGGAAACCGCGTCGTTGGACAAGTATTTGCAGGAAATTGGCAAGGTAGATTTGATTACCGCCGATGAGGAAGTAGAGTTGGCACAGCGAATTAAAGCGGGAGACCAAATAGCCTTGGAAAAATTAACTAAAGCCAACCTTAGGTTTGTTGTATCTGTTGCAAAACAGTATCAAAATCAAGGGTTGACACTTCCTGATTTGATCAATGAAGGAAACTTGGGGCTTATCAAAGCGGCACAACGTTTTGATGAAACTCGTGGATTTAAATTTATTTCTTACGCTGTTTGGTGGATTCGTCAATCCATTCTTCAAGCATTGGCAGAACAATCCCGTATTGTTCGTTTACCACTGAACAAGATTGGTTCCATCAACAAGATCAACAAAACATTTGCATTCTTGGAGCAAGCGCATGAGCGCCCACCATCTGCAGAGGAAATTGCCAAAGAATTGGACATGACCGTGGAAGATGTGAAGCAATCCTTGAAAAACTCAGGTCGCCATGTATCTATGGATGCCCCGTTGATTGATGGAGAGGATTCCAACCTTTACGATGTATTGCGTAGTGGTGAATCTCCAAACCCAGATAAGGAGCTTTTGCACGATTCACTTCGTACTGAAATAGAACGTGCTTTGGAAACCCTTACCCCTCGTGAAGCTGATGTAATCAGACTTTACTTTGGTTTGGCAGGACAACATTCCATGACATTGGAGGAAATCGGCGAAACTTTTGATCTTACCAGAGAAAGAGTTCGTCAGATCAAGGAAAAAGCTATCCGTAGGCTAAAACACACCTCCAGAAGTAAGATTTTGAAAACTTATTTGGGATAAAGTGTGAAAATTACCCCATAAATTACAGTTAAACTATCCTTAAATTTGATTTTTGGCAGGAAAGTTGTAATTTAGTAAGATATAACAGTTTATCATGACTGTTCGTTTTTTGATTGATGAATAAACTCCGGCTGATTACCGGAGTTTTTTTCGTTTTAAAAACACGTTGTATCTCTCTCAATTATTTGAGTTGAACCTCCCCATTTACCATGCGACATATCCCTAACGGATTTTCCTGTTGCAGCTCATCGGGCAGTAAAGCATTCGAAAAGTTCTGGTAACAAACCTGACGTGAAAAGCGTTCAATCGCTTTTGTCCCTACAGATGTAGAACGCGAATTGGTTGAAGCAGGATAAGGTCCTCCGTGCACCATCGCATGACACACTTCAACTCCCGTTGGAAAACCATTGATCAATACTCTTCCCACTTTTTCTTCTAAAATATCGATGAGTTCCCCACTGTTCGTTAAATCCTCTTCAGTTCCAAGTACCGTTGCCGTTAAATGTCCGTGAAGATTTTCGGCGATTTTGAGCATGTCATCAATATTGAAAGTGTTCACCAACAATGTTGAAGGGCCAAAAACCTCTTCCTCTAAAACACGATTGGACAAAAAGTTTTGAGCATCCGTAGTAAAAACACACGCTTCACCCTCGCTGCGGCCTTCTACTTTCGCTTTGCCCAGGACTTGAACTCCTTTTTGGGATGACAATTCTTTCAAGTCATTATCATAAGCTTTGGAAATGCCCTCTGTGAGCATGGTACCTACATCGGATTCATTGACCAAATTGGAAATGGTATCCTTAAATACTTTTGTGTCCTCGGAGTCTTGGGCCACAACTAAGCCCGGATTGGTACAAAACTGACCTACCCCCAGTGTTACCGAACCATAAAGCTGTTTACCAAGCTCCTCCCCTTTTTCCTTCATTGCCCCTGGTAAAATAAAAACAGGATTTGTACTTCCCATTTCTGCATACACTGGAATCGGATTTTCTCTTTTTGAAGCGGCATCGAACAACGCTCGACCGCCTTGCAATGACCCGGTAAAACCGACGGCCTTAATGGATTCATGCCCCACCAAAGCCATTCCCACTTCGTGGGAAACACCGTGCAACATGGAAAATACCCCATCGGGCATTCCTGTTTCTTTTGCCGCGGATATGATGGCTTTAGCAACCAATTCACAAGTTCCGGGATGTGCAGGGTGTGCTTTTACCACAACCGGACAGCCTGCCGCCAAGGCACTGGCAGTATCTCCCCCGGCAACGGAAAATGCCAGTGGGAAATTGCTCGCCCCGAAAACAGCAACGGGACCCAATGGACGCAACATGCTTCGGATATCCACCCTTGCCAAGGGCTCCCTATCCGGTATGGCTTCATCGATTCGGGCATTTACCCAAGAGCCATCCCGCAACAGGTTTGCAAATAACTTCATCTGCCCCATGGTCCTGCCCCTTTCGCCAGTGATTCTACCTTCGGGCAATGCGGTTTCTACACTCGCCCTTTTTATCAATTGATCACCCAATCCCAATAATTCATCAGCAATGGCGTCCAAAAAGTCCGCTTTTTCCCTACCTGATTTGTTTTTGTAGATTCTAAACGCTTTTTTCGCCTTTTCCACAGCTGCATTCACCTCATCTTCAACAGCCTCTCTAAAAGGAGGCTCAAGGTTTTCTCCAGTGGTTGCTTTCACTCCGTAAAACGTGTCCGACCCCAGTGCAGATTTATCATTACCAACATAATTCTTTCCTTGTAATTGCATTTTTCAACTTCAATTTATCCGACCGTATTGGTCAGTGTTCCAATATAATCTATGGTAATATGGATTTCATCTCCAATATTCAGCGTAAAGGTTGAATCGGGACAATGCCTGTACCTGTCATTAAAAAACAACCTTTGGGATATGTGCTGTGACTGTAAAGGTAGGCTACGATATCCTCAAACTTCCTTACAATCTGATCTACCCCCACACTCCCCTCAAAAACTTGCTGCCCGTCTCTGGAAATCTCCAAATAGATCTTGGCATCCGACGGAAATGGTTTATCAGTGACAAAAATACAAGGACCTATTGCAGCACTGCGGTCGTACGTTTTGGCTTGTGGCAGGTATAAGGGATTTTCCCCTTCTATGCTCCTACTGCTCATGTCATTGCCAATGGTATATCCCACAATTTTTCCTGATGGACTTATGCAGAGCGTCAATTCCGGTTCTGGAACATCCCATGTGGAGTCTTTTCTAATGGCTACTTTCTCCTGATGGCCTACGGCACGTTCGGCGGTCGACTTAAAAAAGAGTTCCGGTCTATCCGCATGGTATACCCTTTCATAAAAATCTCCTCCACCCGTAGCCTCAGCTTCCTCTTGGCGTCCCATTTTACTATTAAAATAGGTGACGCCTGTAGCCCAGATTTCTTGGCCTTCGATAGGTTTCATTAAAAAATCAGTAATCCACTCCTTTCCATTTTTAATTTCCTCACCACCTTTTATGATGGATTCACATTCTTGGTACAACGAATCACTATTTATCAAATCACTCCAATCCGAATGGACCAAGTAAAATGTATCCTCAAATTCCAATAACACACCTTTGGAAGTTCTGTAAAGTTTCATAAACTTAATTTACAAATAGACTGATAATCAATACTGAAATAATAGAAGTTAGCCCGATGACCAAGGTTCCCAAACTGTGAAGTTTATATCCCTTGCCAATGTTCATTCCGCTCATTTGGGTGACCACCCAAAAAAAACTGTCATTTGCATGAGAGACCACCATGGACCCCGCCCCTATTGAAATCACCAACAAGGCTTTATCCATTTCGGTGACAAACCCTAGGCTTCCCATCATAGGAAATACAATGGAAGCCGCTGTAATCAAAGCCACAGTGGACGAACCCTGTGCCAATTTTATGGCCGATGCAATTAAAAAGGGCAGAAAAAAACTAAGGTTCAAATCGCTCAATGCATCTCCCATAACTTCTGCTATTCCAGAATTTTGAAGCATCTTTCCAAAAACACCCCCTGCTCCGGTGATCAACAAAATATTGGCAGAATCCTTTAAGGCCTTACCGACCCATCCATCCGTTGAAATCAACTCCCTGTTCAATTTTTTGGGCAGGGCAAAAGCCAGAAGCATTCCAATGACCAGGGCAATGACCGGTTCTCCCAAAAACATAAGAAATGATTGCCAAGATGCTATTTCCTGCGAGGGAATCAATCGTAATCTGGAATTGACCATGATCAAAATAATGGGAACCACGATTGGCAACGATGCTTTAAATGCTGAAGGTGCAGTTTTCATTCGAAGGTCAATATTTTCCTGAGAAATTTCCGGATTTGGGTCAATATAGGTACGCGCTGCAAATTTGGTGGCAAAGAGCAATGCCATAATGAGCGCAACCATACTTATGGGAATGGCCAAGGCCAATACCAGCCCTAAATCAGCGTTTAGAATACCTGCCGCTGCTATGGGCCCGGGAGTTGGAGGTACTAGATTGTGGGCAATGGTAAGGCCCATGGCCAATGCGATGGCCGAACCTGCCAAACTGATTCCCGCTTTTTTTGACAGACTTTTATTCAATGGGGAAAGCAAGATGAAACCACTATCGGCAAAAACGGGAATGGATACAAAGTACCCCAAAATTCCCATGGCCGTAGGCACTCGCTTCTTTCCCACAACTTTAAGGACCGCTTCGGCCAGTGCATAGGCACCACCTGTATTTTCCAAGAATGCCCCGATGATTACCCCGAAGATGATGACCAATCCAATTTTGCCAAGCGTTCCCCCAAATCCATCGTTTATCGTCTGTAAAATAATTTGATAGTCCATTCCTGCTGCTAAACCAAAAAATATGGCCACCATAAAAAGGGCTAAAAAAGGATGTAGACGTAGGTAATTGATCAAACCGATAATTAGGGCGATGCTCAACAACAAATAAACTACTAACATGATTGGTTCTTTAGATTATGATGGTCAATGTAAATCTCCCTTTACCTCACTGCCAGAACCTCCCACCAAAATATCAAAATCCGCACCCTTGTCGGCTTGCTCTACATGGTTCAGATAAATTTTCACGTAACCTCTATCGGTATGTGGCTGGGGTGGTTTCCAAGCTGCTCTTCTTTTAGCCAGTTCTTCTGCTGTTACATCCAAATGCAATTTTCTGTTTTCAACGTCCAATTCAATGTAATCTCCATTTTTCACCAAAGCCAAGGTGCCGCCGACGGCTGCTTCGGGCGATACGTGAAGCACCACAGTACCGTAGGCAGTTCCACTCATCCGCCCATCGGAAATTCGGACCATATCCTTCACTCCCTGCATAATCAATTTTTCAGGAAGGTCCACATTGCCTACCTCCGGCATACCTGGGTAACCTTTTGGCCCTACATTTTGGAGAACGATTACACTATCCCCATCTATATCTAAATCTGGGTCGTCCACACGGGCATGGTAATCGTCCATACCGTTAAAGACAACAGCTTTGCCCTTATGCTTCATCAATTTAGGAGTTGCAGCAGAAGGTTTTATAACAGCTCCATTTTCACACAGATTTCCTTTTAAAACTGCAATTCCTGCATCTTTTTGAAAGGGAGTATCGATTTTCGCAATGACCTCCTCATTGTAGCAAATGGATTTTTCGCAATTCTCATGATGGCTCTTTCCGTTGACCGTAATGGTTTGATGTAATTTTGATTTCAACTCCTTTAACACCACAGGAAGACCGCCCGCATAAAAATAATCTTCCATCAAATGTTTGCCGGAGGGCATAAGGTTGAGCAGCAATGGAATTTTGCTTCCAATTTCATCAAAATCTTCCAGTTTTAAAGGAACTCCTATCCTGCCAGCAATGGCAAGCAAATGAACTATCAAATTGGTGGAACCTCCAACGGCTGCGTTCACCACTATCGCATTTTCAAAAGCCTCCCGGGTCAATATTTTGGACAGCTTTAGGTCTTGATTGACCATTTCCACGATTTTTCTCCCAGAAAGTTGTGCCATTACCTTTTTCCGGGCATCTACTGCAGGTATTGCCGATGCTCCCGGTAACGTCAATCCCAAGGCCTCGGCCATGGTGGCCATGGAAGAGGCGGTTCCCATGGTGTTGCAATGCCCCGCACTTCGTGCAGCGCATATTTCGGCCTCTAAAAAGTCTTCCTCTGTAAAATTGTCTTTTTTCTGCTTCTCCTTGATCATCCAATTAAAGGAACCGGAACCTATCTCCCCTCCACGGAATTTTCCGTTCAACATGGGTCCGCCAGGTACTACAATGGTAGGAAGGTCCACACTACAGGCACCCATAATGGTCGAAGGGGTCGTTTTATCACATCCTGTAAGCAAAACAATACCGTCCAATGGGTTTGCGCGTATGGATTCCTCAACATCCATACTGGCCAAGTTCCTAAAAAGCATGGTTGTAGGCCTCATAATGGTTTCGCCAAGGGACATCACCGGGAATTCCAGGGGAAATCCGCCTGCTTCCAGCACTCCTTTTTTTACGATTTCGGCAAACTCGCGCAAGTGACCGTTACAAGGGGTGAGTTCCGACCAGGTATTGCAGATGCCTATAACGGGTTTCCCTTGGAACATATCGTTGGGATACCCTTGGTTACGAAGCCAGGAGCGATGCACAAAACCCATTTTGTCGTTGGTACCAAACCATTCTTTGCTCCGAAGGTCATTCTTATTTTTTTTCATCATATATCTATAAACGCAATCGATTGCGGTGAAAATAATAAATTTTACCATCACCAGTGAAGAGATAATATATTTTTCACAAAAAAGTATTGTAAAATTTAAAACATCTATTCTTTTAAGTTTAATACAGTAAGGGTATATCAATAAATTGGCTAACTTTCTTGCAATGAACGGATTTGATATTCAAGAAATACATTCAACCTAACATGAAAAAAACATTTCTCTGCATTTTTACGATAACTAGCTTTATATCAGTGGGTATAAGTCAGGAAAATTCTAAAAAAATAATTCAGCAAGCAGCAAAGGCCAGATTGGATTCCACTTTGCAAAGCTTTGTAAAAAATGGTGAAGTGGCTGGAGCATCAGCTTTGATTTATGAAAATGGAAAAGAGGTGTATTTCAATACGTTTGGTTATGCCGATATGGAAAATGAAATACCCATGAAGCGCAATACTCTGGTTCAGATTTATTCCATGACCAAACCCATTACTGGTACGGCGTTGATGACCTTGTATGAAGAGGGAAAGTTTAAATTGGATGACCCGTTGGAAAAATATGCTCCTGAATTTGCCAATATGCAGGTCTACACAGGTTACGATTCCATTGCTGGCGAAATGATCTTGGAACCTGCAAAACGACCTATTACCATCCGTGACATTACAAGGCATACTGCTGGTTTTTCGGGCCGAAGAGATCTTCCAGGATTGGGAGAAGCCATAGCCGAGGCAGACGCCTTGAACCGTGGGAACACCCTCTCCGAAATGGCTAAAAAATTAAGCACTGTTCCTTTAGGATATCAACCGGGAGAGCACTGGGAATATGGAATTTCCGTGGATGTGCAGGCGTACTTGGTGGAGCTTCTTTCAGGTCAGCCCTACGCCGAATATGTACAGGAGCACGTTTTGGACCCCTTAAAAATGAATAATACGCGATACTTTGTTCCCGAATCGGATAGAAAAAGGATGTCATCAGCCTACCGGCACGAAGGTAATTCCCTAGTTCAATTGCCCAATGAAGAGGCTCATGCCTACAACTATACAAAATGGCCACTGACGCCCGGCGGTTGGGGCTTGACCTCGACGCTTGACGATTATATGCGGTTTGCGCAAATGCTAATCAATAAAGGTACTTTGGAAGGCATCCAGGTCCTTGACTCAAGCACAGTAAAACTGATGAGCACCAACCATTTGGATGAAAGTATTGAGGAACGGTCATGGTTGCCCAGCAAGGGACAGGTAGGTTTTGGGATTGATTTTGCCGTGCGTCTACGACCTCCTGCATCAGTCCAAGAAAACAATGGTGTTGTTGGAGAATTCTTTTGGGATGGTGCGGCCAGTACTTTGTTTTGGGTCGATCCAGTGAATGAACTCACGGCAGTGTTCTTTGTTCAGATTCTTCCTTACAATGGTTCGCTTCATAAACGATTCAGAGATGCAGTGTACGGCCCAATCGTATTGCCAAAAAGCCAGCAATAGGCATAAACTGAATACGGTATTGGTTTAACATTTCACTATCTTTGTGAGGAACGAGTTGATTCTTACATGAGCAAAAAAATTATTGCACCTTCCTTGTTGGCTTCGGATTTTGCCAATTTGCAACGCGAAATAGAAATGGTGAACCAAAGTGATGCCGATTGGTTCCATTTAGATGTTATGGACGGTATGTTCGTACCCAACATTTCTTTTGGAATGCCGGTAATACATGCCATTGCCAAACATGCAAAAAAACCGTTGGACACGCACTTGATGATTGTTGACCCCGACAGGTACATCAAAACTTTTGGGGATTTAGGAGTAGACCATTTAACCGTTCATTACGAAGCATGTCCCCATTTGCACAGAACCCTACAGGCGATAAAAACAGAAGGAATGAAAGCGGGAGTGGCCATAAATCCGCATACCTCCATAAAATTATTGGAGGACACTATTCAAGATATCGACATTGTGCTTGTCATGAGTGTGAATCCAGGTTTCGGTGGACAATCCTTTATTGAAAACACCTACCAAAAGGTGGCCGACCTCAAGGAACTGATCAACCGTAAGAATGCAAAAACCTTAATCGAGATTGATGGGGGTGTAAATGCAGGAAATGCTAAAAAATTGATTGATCATGGTGCGGACGTTTTGGTTGCAGGAAATTTTGTTTTTAAAAGTGAGAACCCAACCGAAACCATTAAAAAATTAAAAGAAGAAATAGCATAATGCAGGAATTTGATGTTGTCATCATAGGAGGTGGTCCCATTGGGATTGCTTGCGGTTTGGAAGCTAAAAAACAAGGTATTACATATATCATAATTGAAAAGGGACCGATTGTAAATTCGTTGTTCAACTACCCTGTGAATATGCAGTTTTTCTCCTCTTCGGAAAAACTGGAAATTGACGAAATCCCTTTTATCAGTAAAGAGGCCAAGCCCAAAAGAAACGAAGCCTTGGAATATTATAGAAGGATCGTAACATCCAATAAGCTCAACATCCATCTTTTCGAAAAAGTTCTGGATACTGAAAAGCAACGAGAAACTTTCTTGGTAAAGACCGACAAAGATGAGTATCTAACCAAAAACGTAGTAGTAGCTACCGGTTTTTACGATTTGCCAAACACCATGAATGTTCCTGGTGAAAATTTGCCAAAAGTATCCCATTACTATAACGACCCACATTTTTACGCCAGTCAAAAATTAGCGGTTGTCGGCGCCAGCAACTCTGCCATAGATGCGGCTTTGGAATGTTGGAGAAAAGGTGCCGAGGTAACCTTGGTGATTCGAGGTCCAGAAGTTGGCCCACGTGTAAAATATTGGGTACGTCCCGATATCATCAACCGAATTGAAGAAGGAAGCATTAAAGCGTATTACAATTCCACCGTCAAGGAAATAAAACCCCATGAAATTATCATCAATTCGCCAGAAGGGGAAGTAACGCTGGAGAACGATTTTGTGCTGGCCTTAACGGGATACAAGCCAAATTTCGCCTTTTTGAAAAAACTTGGCATACAACTATCCGATGACCCTAAAAGACTTCCCAAGTATGATCCAGAAACCATGGAGACCAATGTTGATGGTCTATTTTTGGCTGGTGTCATCTGTGGTGGTATGGAAACCCATAAATGGTTCATCGAAAACTCGCGTGTTCACGCTCCGATTATTATGAATACCATTAAGCACAAAATGCATTTGGCAGCAGAAAAGTCTTGATTTGAGTTAACATTTGTTGCTTTCGGGAAAGGTACTCCCTATAGAGATATGGTTATATTTAAGAGAACTCCAAAAACTTTCAAATGAACACAACTACAAGTCTGACCCAAAATGTTTTTAGGGTTGTATTAGGACTATTAATGATTATGGCAGGTGTTGGTCACCTCACTTTTCAACGTGAAGAATTCCAGGCCCAAGTCCCCAGATGGTTGCCAGCTAGCGATGCTTTTATGGATTTTATTGTAGTTTCCTCTGGAGTGGTCGAAATTCTTTTAGGTCTTACAATGGTACTTTTGGTGAAACACAAAGTCAAAGTGGGAATCGTGTTGGCCATATTCTACGTTTTGATTTTCCCTGGAAACATTTCACAATACACCAATGGCATTGATGCTTTTGGACTGAATACGGATCTTAAAAGATTCGTCCGCCTGTTTTTTCAGCCCGTGTTAATACTCTGGGCACTTTGGTCGACTGGAGCATTAAAATACCTAATGAACAAGCAAAAAAAGTAAATATGGAATTTTACGAGTTTGAAGCAGAGCGACTTGATGGCACCCCGGAATCCATGGAAAAATACAAGGGCAAAACTATAGTTGTGGTGAATACTGCAAGTAAATGCGGATTAACCCCTCAGTACAAAGGTTTAGAAGCTCTTTATGAAAAATATAAAGATCAAGGATTAGTGGTTTTGGGATTTCCCTGCAATCAATTTGGAAACCAAGAGCCTGGCAGTGCCGATGATATTGAAGAATTTTGCCAAACAAATTATGGTGTAAGTTTTCCCATATTTGCAAAAATTGATGTCAACGGCAGCGATGCCCATCCTATTTTCAAATATCTTAAATCAGAATTGAGTGGCCTGTTGGGCGGAAAAATCAAATGGAACTTTACCAAATTTGTAATCGACAAAACCGGTAAACCCGTAAAACGTTTTGCTCCGACAACAGAACCTAGTGGCATGGATAGTTATATTGAAAGAATTCTTTAAAGAGAATTACTGAAACTTCAATTGCGCTTGCAAAGCACCATTCTGTTTTAGCATGGCCCTACCGTCCCTAAAACTTAAATAAGAGTGTCCCTTTTGATTGTTTAGTACACTAATCTCGCACAGCATCCCCCAATGGCGCGCCACCTCTCGCCAAGCCCATAATAAGGAGTGTTTGGGGTCGTAAATATGGGTAGCCTCTCCCCCTGCCCCATTTATTTCGATGATACTGAAATTTTTTCCCGCACAAAGTTCTTCGTAGGTGTTGTAAAGCACATCCAATCGACCATAATGGAACCCCTTTATCTGAGAGCAGATACCATCAATTGTTTGGACCAAATCATCGTTGATACTATGGCTAATATCAACAAACTTTGCACCTCTGGTATGGCTTCCGTAGGGAACCAAAATAAATTCTTCACCTTCATCCAAAACCTTCCGAAGTTGGTCTCCAAACTTTTGCTCCAATACCTTTAACTGCAAATGGCTTCTTGGATTCTTTTTAATGAGTTCCACCATAGTACTTTCGCCATCACCAGTAATAGTCAAAAACTCCTTGGAAACAACACCGGTAATTTTACCATGGGCTTCCCCAGATTTTCTTACATAAAATATACCCACTTCCTTTTGATACGGAATTAATTCCTGCACCAAAAAATCGGAAGGGCTCCAATGTACATATTTCTGGAATTCATCTTTATTATGGATTTTTTCCACCCCAAAGGCCTTCATACCAATATCGGGCTTAGCAATAAAGGGAAAACTGATATCCATGTCCAAAATACGCTCCAAGGCCAATTCAGGTGCCTCATCCTTTTTAATATACAGTGTTTTGGGAATAAACTGGGCAGGAATCATATTATAAATATCCATTTTGGATATCATGGCCATACCTCCATTCTTCATTCCCGGGTTCGCAGCATTAAAAAAGAAAAGGGAACGTGCTTTAATTGAATAATATAGCCAAACAGGGGCCATGGGATAATAAATCAGCCAAAAGGGCCAATATTCCCAATGTGTGATTTTATGCCATATCAATTTAAGGGAATCCATAATTTTTACATGGTAAGTTGAGTAGTAGAAAAAGGTACCTCGAAAAACTTATCGTTCAATAAATCCAAGTGTCGCATAACCATGTCATCATTCTGACCTATGATTACTTGAGTAACACTAAAGGTTTTTAGCCCAGAGTCCCTATCAATAATAAATCCATTCTCAAAATCATTGTGGTTGTTGGAATGAAAATCTACTACCTCATGAGCCGATATTCGTGGATTACCATCAATAAACTTTCGGAACAGTTTTCTTCTGTGATCGACCACTTCATCTTTATAAAGTGTAGGAGAGGACCAAATATGATTTTTAGCCTTGTCCAATGGTCTAAAATACTTTTGATGACCATCCCACCTAAACTCCAATAATTTGCCATTGAACAAGACCAAGGTAAATGGTTCAATTTGGTACAACTCCATTTCTTGAAGTAGCTCAAAAGGGTTTTTCGATGCAATGACATCCAGAAGTACCAATCCACGGCTTCGCATATAATTTCCAGTTGGATTGTGGTTTACAAAACCTCCATTAAGCAGTACGGCGACCGAGCCATTCTCGTTAAGGGCAAACCAAGTACCTCCTGCTTTGGGATCCTTTGGAAAAAGGACTTTTACCGAACCTATGGTTTTTTCCTGTGGCTCCAAAGCCAACGGCCTTGAAACATGCTCATCCCTATTGGATGTGATAAGGTATTGGCCTCTTGAAGAAATAAAACTTACTGTGCACATGCCCTTCTATATTGTATGGTAGATGGTGCCACTCCAAAAGATTCTGGAACCTTCTGATTTGAAAAATGCTCAATACCGACCTTAATCAAAGCCTGATGATGAATGGTATGTTCCAAATTGTACATGACCTCCCTAAAATAATTGGAATCCAAACAGTTTTCCTCTCCAGCCAATTCGTACTTAACTTTTATGGACTTATTGGGTTTTTCCAAATGCTTTTGAATGTACGCCAATTGCTCCAAGGCAAATGCCAAATCCTTTTCGATTTTAAGGTCTCGTTTTCTTCTATCATAAGAAACATCAGCAACATCGTAACCCTTGATTAGACAAAGATACAGTTCTATTACATGCCTCGTATGTTGACCTATGCTGGCGTTGGAAAGTATACTGCACGACTGTGAATAACAATCTTTGGGTAGCTCCGATAGCACTTGTTTGAACTGCTCCAAAGTTTCCAAGGAAGATTTGAACATGATTGTTTAATTATTGGTTTTGTTTTGATTGTTTTTTGACGAATTTGAGTATAAGATATAAAGAATATTCAATTCTTTATTTTCTCCCAGTTTTTATCTGCCTTTGATTTAAGATCAGTTGGGGATTCCTTCAACCAAAACTGCAATGTGTTGTTTTTCCCCTTATTATAGAACAGGTAAAGTTCTCCATTCCTAATTTCATAAGTCTCTGGGTCCACATTTACTTTCTTCCCGTTTACCGCAACTGCATATGCACAGTATCCACCATATTTTGGTAAATATACTTTGGGCTTCGCAATGAACTTTTCCATATTCCCCTTACTAAAAAACTTGTAGTTCACACCATCATATGTTGTGATGAATTCTTTTTTACCCTCCAGGGGTTTCTTATTAAAATAAGAAACTACATCATAGCCATTGACTGCATATCCTTTTTTGGTATTGTAATCTATACTTTGGGAATAGCCTAAAGCTCCCATCACCAAAAAAAGAATCCATATAATCTTGCGCATAATTCTTGACTTTTAAGGACTTTCATCTACCAAAGACAAAGATGTAAATCACCCAATATGCATAGTTTAGTCCATAGTAAAGTAGATTCCTTTCAATTTTTATTGTCATTCATCGATATTTTTTTGGGTTACATCTAATCATTGTCAGTTCCACACTGTTTGAAGTACTAATCGTCAATCATAAACGTTAAAAACTCAAACCAACAAACATGTGATATCCGCTTCCCCAAAAAAGCGGTATCTACAAAGCCTACTTAATGCGTAACACAATTCCCCGAAAGCCATCAACATGGCCCATTATACTTTTCCTTCTTTTCACGATTATTTCCAATGCTCAGTTTGGAGATAAACTTACTGACATCGAAGCCATCTCATTACGTCCTGAAACTTCCGTTTTAATGGCTGGACAAAGGGATTATAGTTTTGATGAAATTAGAAATAACCCAAATCTAGAGTTTGTTCCACTTTCCAGTTTAAAGGAGAACCTAGGTTTTTCCAGTGACAATTACTGGATGTCCTTTACCTTAGAGAACCAAACCTCTGAGTTTGCCCAATACTATTTAGAAACTGCCAGACCCATAACAGACATTGTTAACCTGTACCTTGTAGACAATGAAGGTAACGTACAAGAACAATACAGTGGCGATAAAATACCTTTTTCAAAGAAGACAATCCAGCATAGAAAATCAATTTTTGACATAGAACTGGAGCCATTTCAAAAACTACAAGCTTACATCCATCTTAAAAGTGATGGAGAAGTAGTAATGCTTCCTATGCGCTTATACCAAGAGGATAAATTTTTCAATCTTACCTATAAAGAACAGGTTTTTTATGGTTTCTTTTATGGGATTTTGATCTTAGCCTGCATCATCTATCTGTTTTTCTTTTTCGCTTTAAAAGACAGAGCGTTTATCTACTATGCACTCTACGTGCTTTTTATAGCACTGATGCAGTTTTCGTTGGATGGTTTTTTTCATCAATATTTTACCCCCCAAGGTGGATGGCTTTCCGATAGAGCTGTATTGCTTACCGCTTTTATCTCTCTTTTCTTTTTTGGTAAATATGGTGATATCATTCTTGACCTGAAAAGAAACAGTCCTGTTTTACATGTAGCAAATAAAGCCATTAGCTCGGGAATAATCATAGGAGTTTTGATATTGGCTTTGGTACCAAGTCTTTTTAAGTATTGCTATCCGCTGGCCAATGCCATTGGTATTTTGGTATTGGTTCACATGATTACCTCCCTGATTGCTTTGAAATTGAAAAAAGAAAAGATAGATCCTTACTTTGTGATTGGTATTTCATTTTTGGTCTCTGGGTTTGTGGTCTTCATCCTAAACAACTTCAATACCATTGAAAATTCCTTCTTCACTAGCAATGGGACAAAATTTGGCATTGGATTGGAAATCATCTTCCTATCCATCTCAATGAGCAATAGGATACGAGACCTTCGCATGCAGAATGAAAAAAATCAATTGTTGGCCTTGCAAAGGGCAGAAGATATGAACGAAATCAAATCGTCCTTTCTTTCCAACATCAGTCATGAACTGAGAACACCACTCAACTTGATAATGGGTGTAGCCACTTCACTGCAAGAAAACAAAAAGGAAGACAATCTGGAAGAGAAATGCAAGATGCTACTCAACTCCTCGAAAAATTTATTGGGTTACATAGAGGATATTTTAGATTTTACCGTAATCGAAAAAGGAGACCAAGAGTTGAAAGAGGTTCCTTTCGATTTAAAATCAACCTTATCAAAGGTCATCAAACTTCAAGAGAAAAAGGCGACCGTCAAAGGTTTGGAGTTCAATGTATCAATTTCAAATACTTTACCCGATAGAATTGTAGGAGACAAGGGAAAACTCGTCCAAATCCTTAACCACACTTTGGACAACGCAATTAAGTTTACTAATGAAGGAAGTGTGGCCATAGATGTCAAGTGTAAAAAAGAAAATGACCATGCCACCTTAAATATTACGTTAAAAGATACTGGTATTGGTATTTCCAAAGAAAAGATGAGTACCATATATGAATCCTTTACTAAAAAATCCTTTATGGATAAACGAGAATTCAGTGGTTTGGGGTTAGGTCTATATATCGTAAAAACCTATGTGGATCTTCAAAAAGGAACAATCGACCTTCGAGACAATATAAACCAAGGTACTATCTGTGAAATAAGTCTAAGTTTTGAGATTGACGAAGATCAAACAATAACTACTGATGAATCAAAAACAGTTTCCTCAAATATCCAGTTGAAAACTGGAAATATACTTTATGTGGAAGACAACAAAATGAATCAGACCGTTGTAAAATTATTGTTCAAAAAGAATTGGAGCAACGCAACGCTTACGATAGCCAACCATGGTAAAGAAGCTCTGGAAATCATGAAGAAAAAGAGCTTTGATTTTGTTCTGATGGATTTGCAAATGCCTGAAATGGACGGATTCGAAACAACATCCATAATCAGAAACGGGGAAGCTAATTGTGACGCTCAGATTCCTATAATTGTACTTACTGCTGACAATACGAGCCAAACAAGAAAAAAGATTTTTGAATTGGGTGCCAACGATCTAGTAACTAAACCAGTAAATGGTCCCCTACTCTTTTCTAAAATGAACAAGATAGTATCAACCAAAACAATCAGCAAAGTTGCTTGATAAAGGTTGTGCAATAAAAAAGCACGCTTTTCAGCGTGCTTTTTTATTTATCCGTGACCGCGGAAGGATTCGAACCCTCAACCCTCAGAGCCGAAATCTGATATTCTATCCAGTTGAACTACGCGGCCTTATTTTATAGGTTTAAGAACTTAATTTAGCCTTTACAATAGCAGAAATGGTTTTTCCATCAGCCTGTCCGGCCAATTCTTTGGAAACAATCCCCATTACCTTGCCCATGTCTTGCATACCCGAAGCCCCAACAGAATCAATGGTCATAACAACCACTTTTTCTATTTCCTCTTCGGTAAGTTGCTCTGGCAAAAACTTTTCAATAACCGCTACTTGCGCCAATTCTGGCTCGGCCAAATCTTCTCTACCTTGCTCTTGGTAAATGGCTGCACTATCCTTACGTTGTTTTACCAATTTTTGAACCAATTTAATCTCGTCCTCTTCAGACAATTCAGCACCGCCACCTTTATCGGTCTTGGCCAGTAAAATAGCAGATTTAACAGCTCGCAATGATTCCAAGGCAATGGTATCTTTTGCCTTCATTGCGGCCTTCATTTCTGTCATCACCTTTTCTTGCAAACCCATGTGTTCTGATTTAGTTCGCGAAGATAAAAAATAAACCCGAAAGTTACGTTACTTCCGGGTTTATGCTCTCCATTAAAATGGATGTTAATTTAAACACTACTAATCAACATTATCGTGCAAAAAAGAGTTGTTGGAACGCAACTGCAAATCATCGTTGCTATCCTCGCCCAAAGAAGTTCTGGACACTTTTTGTTCCTTCGGAACATCATTTAGGTCAACTCCCTGACGTTTATAAGCGGGCTCTTTTTCAATATCATCTATACTATTGCGGTTATTCTGGAACTTGTAGTTGAAGTTCTTCAGTTTTCTTCTGCGTTCATCGGCCCGATCTTTTAATATATCGCTGATAGAACTGTTCATTGGATCAAGACTATTCGTAGTCTCTTCGTTTTGCCTTGAACCTTCACTTTTTTCTTCAACCTTTACGGTCTTCTTCTCAAAAACAAGTTCATTCTCAACCAATTTTGGTTCATGGGTTTCTGCTTTTGACTTTGCACCGGTCAACTTGTTTTCCAACTCCATGTACTCTTGTAAATCGTATCGGGTCTCGCCTTCCTTTTTGTATTCCAAAACAGGCTTAACCTCAACATAATCGTTCACTTCAACCTCTCCTACCCCGTCATCTAAATTAAAAGTTACCGTATGTTCTTGCTCATCCTCTTCTTCAGCCTGACTGTTCAATGGCATATCAAAACTTAAGGCAAATTGATCTTCATTCTCCTTAGATGAGACTTCTTCCGCATCAACAACATCAATATTGTTGATTACATTCTTAGCTTCAATGATTACAAAATCATCCTCAACGCTCTCGGCCACAACTTCTTCGTAAAACACATTAAAGTTCCTGATGTAATTGGTGGTCGGAATCAAGTCTGGGTCTTTAGTTTCCATTTTGGGAGCCACCTCTTCCTCTTCCTTTTCCTCCTCCATCTCCAAAGTGTGCTTCACCACAGTTGGTTCTGATTCTGGCTCAGGGATTATTTCCGGTTGAGGCTCAGGAGTTGGCGTTTTCTCCACTTTAACTTCCTGTACCGATGTGGCTTCTGGAGTAAGGTCCTGTTCCGCAGTTTGCTCATCTTCCAAGGTATAAAACACCTTTTTGGACTCGGTATTCACAATGTTGTCTTGCTGATCTACATTGAAACCCGTTGCAATTACGGTTACCGCAATGGCTTCACCTAAGCTTTCATCTTCCCCGACCCCCATAATAATGTTGGCTCCGTGACCTGCTTCAATTTGGATATGATCGTTGATCTCGCCAATTTCATCAATAGTGATTTCTTGTGAACCGGAAACAATGAGCAACAATACGTTTTTGGCCCCGCTGATTTTGTTATCGTTCAACAATGGTGAATCCAAGGCTTTCATGATAGCCTCGGTAGCCCTTGCAGAACCAGACGCTGCCGCCGACCCCATAATGGCCGTACCACTATTGGAAAGTACCGTCTTGGCATCTCTAAGGTCAATGTTTTGTGTATAGTGGTGGGTAATTACCTCTGCGATACCCCTTGCCGCAGTGGCTAAAACCTCATCCGCTTTTGAGAAACCGGCCTTAAACCCAAGATTACCGTATACTTCTCTAAGTTTATTGTTGTTGATTACAATCAAGGAATCTACGTTGGCACGTAGTTTCTCAATCCCAAGCTGCGCTTGCTTGTTACGCATAGCACCTTCGAACTGGAACGGCATGGTAACAATACCTACCGTAAGAACATCCATTTCTTTGGCAATCTTCGCAATAACGGGAGCTGCTCCGGTACCGGTACCACCACCCATTCCTGCGGTAATGAATGCCATTTTTGTATTATGCTCCAACATGGCCTTTAAATCTTCCATGCTCTCCAAAGCGGCTTGCTCTCCAACTTCAGGGTTGGCTCCTGCACCCAAACCTTCGGTAAGGGAGACCCCTAATTGGATTTTGTTGGGTACTGAACTGTTTTGCAATGCCTGCGCATCGGTGTTGCAGATTACAAAATCCACACCATTAATACCGGCCTGAAACATGTGGTTGATAGCGTTACTTCCGCCACCGCCTACTCCGATAACTTTAATTACGTTGCTTTTGTTCTTGGGCAAATCAAAAGCGATGTTGTCAAATTCAGTGTTCTTACTCATGACAGTTGTGTTTCTCTTATGGGGTTATTATTCTGCATTGTCCAAAAAGTCCTTCAACTTTTCTGACCATTTGTCAAAAATGGATTTTCTCTCAGTATGTGAAGCCACATTTGTCTTGGCTCCCATATCGTGTTCTTGGCCTACCAAAACCTCTTCTTCGTGCATCTCTTCCTGATCCACGACATGGTTTTTCTTGTTGGCCTCTAGGGAATTCATTAGCAACCCAACAGCTGTTGCATACAATGGGCTAGCAACCTCCTCATCAGAGTCACCTGCAAGATGCTCATTGGGATAACCTATTCTTGTATCCATGCCAGTAATGTATTCCACCAATTGCTTCAAATGCTTCAACTGGCTGCCTCCACCGGTAAGTACAATTCCCGCGATCAATTTTTTCTTTTGTTCCTCGTGGCCATAATTTTTTATCTCCACATACACCTGTTCCACAATCTCCACTACACGAGCGTGAATAATCTTGGAAAGGTTTTTCAAAGTGATTTCCTTGGGCTCACGACCCCTTAAACCAGGAATGGAAACAATCTCGTTGTCCTTGTTCTCTCCAGGCCAAGCAGAGCCAAATTTTATCTTCAATAACTCAGCTTGCTTCTCAATAATGGAGCAACCTTCTTTAATGTCTTCTGTAATCACATTACCCCCAAATGGGATAACGGAAGTATGACGGATGATGCCATCTTTAAAAATGGCAAGGTCCGTAGTACCACCACCTATATCGATTAAAGCAACACCTGCTTCTTTTTCTTCCTGACTTAAAACCGCATCTGCAGATGCCAGAGGTTCCAGGGTGATGTTCCCCAAATCCAGTCCAGCACTTTTAATACATCTTCCAATGTTTTTTATGGATGATACCTGACCTACCACTACATGAAAGTTGGCTTCCAATCGACCTCCGTACATTCCTACAGGTTCTTTTATCTCGGATTGGCCATCCACCTTATACTCCTGTGGCAACACATGGATGATTTCTTCACCAGGAAGCATCACTAATTTGTACACCTGATTGCACAATTTATCCAAGTCTTCGTTATCTATAACCTCTTCGGAATTGGGTCGGGTAATGTAATCGCTGTGGTGCAAGCTCCGGATATGCTGACCAGCAATACCCACCACAACAGAGCCAATTTTAAGACCTGAATTCAACTCGGCCTGTTCCACCGCCTGTTGAATAGAAGAAATGGTCTGGGTAATATTGTTGACCACTCCACGGTGAACACCCAAACTTTTAGATCGTCCGGTGCCCAAAACCTCTATTTTGCCATACTCATTTTCCCTACCGATGATTGCTACGATCTTGGTAGTTCCAATATCCAAACCAACTGAATAATTACCTTGTTCCATACTTTAAATTTTGGTGCAAACCACTTGATTGTTGAATTCCAAACTAACTGCTGTATATTCTTCCAAGGAATTGTCCTTGGCCGCCTTTGCATAAAAGGCCATAAAATTGCTGAACTTCTTGTTCAGATTATCCACTCCACCCAAATTCACTACAAAATTTTCCATGCGGAACTTGAGCTGATATTTTCCTTCGTCCTCAATATGTATCCCAATGACATTCTTCCTCAGAAAATCATCTTTGTTGATATAGTCCAAAATCACATAGGCATCCTCAAGACTTTTCCCAGTAATTTTCCCTGTAATTATGGGTACCCTTGCCGAATGGTGTTTTGACAAAGGCATACGTTCACCCTTATCATCCAAATAAAACTTGGAGACACCTTCTATTCTTCCAATCGGTTTACGCTGGACAATCTTGGATACAAGCTCCCCGTTTACAGTAAGATAGACCTGGGCATTTTTGACCATATCATTGGATAGTATAACTTCCTCTATGGTATTCAAAACTAACTGTTCTTTAGGCGTATTCTTTAGGGGTCCGTAATTTTGTATTAACAATTTATTAACCGCATCCTCAGTCAAATACAAATTGTTGTCCCCAACAAATTTTACAGAGACATTATCAACCATTCTTTTTTGGTTTCGCTGGTCGGCAAAACCGTAAAGCGCAACTACGGCGACCGACAAAAATGCCAACTTTATGTAATCCCAATTAATGCGCATAACTCAATTCTTTTTTGATTTTTGGTACTTCCAGTCCAATATCCCCTGCGCCCATAGCAACCAACACTCCAGATGCACAGCGCTTCACCTCTTCCAATAATGCTGATTTTGAAATCAGTTTTTTATTAGGGTTGTCTATTTTATCCAATAACCATTGAGAGGTGACTCCCTCGATAGGCTCTTCCCGTGCCGGGTAAATATCCAATAGAATGATCTCATCAAAATCCGAGAGACTTTTGGCAAAATCATCCGCAAAATCCTTGGTTCGTGAAAAAAGATGGGGTTGAAAGATCACAGTAATTTTATCTCCTGGATGCATTTCCCGAATCGCCTGATGCACCGCACTGATTTCTGTGGGGTGGTGAGCGTAATCATCGATAAACACAAAGTCTTTTTCCTTTATCTGGTAAGAGAACCTACGCTGAACTCCTTTAAAAGTCTCTAAAGCTTTGGCAAGGCGGTGTGGTGGGGAACCGGTTTGCACCGCCATCGCAAAAGCAGCTAATCCATTGAGCAAATTGTGTCTTCCGGGTTTGTTGAACTTTACGCTCTTTATAACCTCCGAAGGCGTTACAAGATCAAATATGTAGGCTCCATGTTCAATTTTTATATTTTCTATGCAGTAATCGGCTCCATCTTCAATACCAAAGGTGATGCCTTCCAAAGGAAGCCCCTTGCGCACGAACAATTTTCCATTAGGTTTGATTCTACTCACAAACTCTCTAAAAGAATGCTCCAATTCCTCTTTGGTTCCGTAAATATCCAAATGGTCGGCATCCATCGATGTTACGCAAGCAACCGTAGGAGTCAATCGCAGAAATGATCGATCAAATTCATCAGCTTCCACAACCGAATATTCAGTACCCTCTAATACAAAGTTGCTGTTGAAGTCTTCCGAAATTCCACCCAAAAAAGCAGTCAACGGCAAATCACATTCATTTAACAAATGTGCCAAGATGCAGGTAGTGGTGGTTTTACCGTGCGTACCTGCTACGGCCAAGCAAAAAGAATCCTTGGTTATAATTCCCAAGACTTCCGAGCGCTTTTTAATATCGAATCCTGTATTCTGGTAAAATTGAAGTTCTGAATGCGAAGAGGGTACGGCCGGTGTATACACCACCAACGTATTTGGATTCTTGAAAGTCTCAGAAATCAAATCGACATTGTCCTCAAAATGCACAGAAATACCTTTTTCTATCAACCCATCAGTAATAGGCGTCGGTGTTCGGTCATATCCTGCCACCTCTTTGCCCACAAATTTGAAATAGCGCGCCAAGGCAGACATACCTATGCCTCCGATACCAATAAAATAAACGCTATGTATATCTTTCAAATTCACTTCAACAACTTTTCAATTTCATCCACAATATGTTCCGTGGCCTTGGGCATGGCCATTTTTTTGATGTTCTTTCCTAATTTTTCTCGAACCTCTTCTGAATCCATTACATCCGTAAAACTTTTTTCAAACGCAGCATCAAGCTCACTCTCCCGTAACATTATGGCCGCATCTTTGGCCACCAAAGCTTTTGCGTTTTGGGTTTGATGATCTTCGGCCACATTCGGTGATGGGATAAAAATCACCGGTTTTCCCACTAAACAGAGTTCGGAAACCGAACCAGCTCCCGCTCTTGATATGATTACATCTGCTGCGGCATAGGCCAAATCCATTCGGTTGACAAAAGCCAACACCTTTACTGCATCAGAATCGTATTTTTTGTATTCATCGTGATACAGTTTACCACATTGCCAAAGCACCTGTAATCCTTGCTCTTCAAAAAAACCAAGCTCTTTTTCAATCAATTGATTTATTCTTCGAGCTCCGAGACTTCCGCCTAAAACCAGTACGGTTTTCTTATCGCCATCTAAACCAAAAAATGTAGTCGACTCTTGCTTTCCTGCTTTCGCATCCACCAAATCGGTACGGATGGGGTTTCCTGTTTTTACAATCTTTTCCTTTGGAAAAAAGCGCTCCATACCATCATAGGCCACACAAATCTTCTCCGCTTTTCCCGCCAATAGTTTGTTGGTGATTCCCGCAAAGGAATTCTGCTCTTGTAACACACAGGGAACACCCGAGCTTTCGGCCATTTGCAACAATGGTCCACTCGCAAAACCTCCCGTGCCAATGGCCACATGGGGTTTGAACTGTTTCACTATTTTGCGTGCTTCTAACAAACTACTTATCAGTTTAAATGGAAACATGAGATTTTTTAATGTCAGTTTCCGTTGTATTCCACTTATCCATAAGCCTTTTATTTCATACCCGGCCTGCGGTACTTTTTCCATTTCCATTTTATCCTTGGCTCCAACGAACAGAAATTCTGCATCAGGATATCTCCTCTTCAACTCGTTCGCTATGGCCACCGCGGGATAAATGTGTCCTCCCGTTCCTCCTCCAGAAAGTATAAACCTATATCTGTCCACTTAATACTTCTAAAGGATTTGTTTCATCTATTCCATCGGATTGCTCCTCCAAATTTTCTTTTTTATTGCTCGCGCTCAAAACAATTCCAATAGCCATACAGGTCATCCAAATAGATGTTCCACCCATACTGATCAAGGGCAACGGCTGACCCGTAACCGGAAACAACTGTACCACTACCGCCATATTGATAAAGGCTTGGAACACAATTGGTAAACCAACCCCTATCACTAACAATTTTGAAAAAACCGTTTTGGACGAGTGCGCCACTACTACAATTCGGAACAGCAACAAGAGGTAGAAAAACAACAAAGCTCCCCCTCCCAGCAATCCATATTCTTCAATGATTATGGCAAAAATGAAATCCGATGTACTTTGCGACAACATATTCTTCATCACACTCTTACCTGCTCCTTTACCAACTACACCGCCTTCGGCTACAGCTATTTGAGCCAAGGTCAATTGATGCAAGTCATCTTTATCGGCTTGCTCGGGATGAATAAAAGTTTCTATCCTTGATTTCCATGTTCCCGCTCGTTGCGGCAATACTTCCGGTGCTTTGAACAGCACAAACAGGAACATTCCAGCGAACACTATTCCCGTTGCCACCATGGCAAACAAATATTTTAAAGGATATCCACCTAAAAAACACAATACCAATACCATCAAACAAATGATGGCGGCGGTTGAAAAGTTTTCAGGCAAAATCAACAGTACCACCAAAGCGACTGGTAACCATAATGGCAAAATACTCTCCTTAAAAGTGATTTTGGTTTCCTTTATCTTCGTGAGATATCTAGCTATCCAAATCATTAAAACCACTGCTGCCAAGGTAGAGGTCTGAAAATTGACTCCGACCAACGGAATTTTTATCCATCGATTTGCCGTCACCCCGCCAATTCGAGTTTCCACGGTCAAGGTGTAAATCAAAAGCAGGATAACAATGGGCATCGCAATAATGGAAAGCCCCTTAAAATAATGTGTAGGAATCCTGTGCACGGCATAAATAATACCGAAGCCCAAGAAAAGCAGTACAGCATGTTTTACCAAATGTCCCAAAGTGGTCCCGTCACCATTGACGTACACCAAATTGGTACTGGCGCTGTACACCGGCAAAAATGAGAAAAGTGCCAAGAGGGCTACGACGCCCCAAATGGCTTTATCACCTTTCAGATTTTTGAATATTCCCAACACGTTTTACAAGTTTTTAATTGCTGTTTTAAATTGATCTCCTCTATCCTCATAGTTTTTGAAAAGGTCAAAACTAGCACAGGCTGGTGATAACAATACAGCATCTCCGCGATCGGCCACTTTATAAGCCACCTTTACAGCTTCTTCCATGGAATAAGTTTCGACCATAAGGTCGATTACGTTTCCAAAAGCATCAATTAACTTAGAGTTGTCCACGCCCAAGCAAATGATAGCCTTTACCTTCTCCCGCACCATCGGCATCAACTCGGAATAATCGTTTCCCTTATCCACGCCTCCAACAATCCAAACAATGGGCTTTTTAATGCCATCCAAGGCATAAAAAGTCGCATTTACATTGGTTGCTTTGGAATCGTTGATGTATTCCACATGATTAATTTTCAACACTTTTTCCAATCTATGGGGCACCCCCTGAAAAGATTGGATACTATTGCGAATGGTCTCCTTTCTGACCTTAACCAGCATGGCCGCCATACTTGCTGCCATTGTATTTTTTACGTTGTGCTGACCTTCCAAGGCCAAAATATCTTCACTCATTTCCAAGGTTTTATGTTCTAATTTTATTTTTATCGTTTTATCCTCCAACCAAGCTCCTTCTTCTAATTTTCTTTTGACAGAAAAAGGAACCAATTTGGATTGAACGGGGTATTCTTTTAACCAATGCTGAATCACTTCATCATCGGCGTCATAAATCAGATAATCGTTTTCATCTTGATTCATTGCTATTCTGAACTTGGATGCGATATAGTTTTCAAACTTGTACTCGTATCTATCCAAATGATCAGGTGTTATATTGGTAATCATAGCGATGTGTGGTTTAAAATCCACAATACCATCCAACTGAAAGCTACTTATCTCCAACACATACTGGTCAAAATCTTGTTCCGCCACCATCTTTGCATAGCTATCACCAATGTTACCTGCCATACCAACGTGCAACCCACCATCTTTTAAAAGATGGTATGTAAGCATCGTGGTCGTTGTTTTCCCATTGCTTCCCGTGATTCCAATCAGTATTGCATCCGTATATTTTGATGCGAACTCTATTTCTGAAATCACCGGAACACCTTTTTCGACAAGCGCCTTTACCAAGGGCACATTGTCAGGTATTCCAGGACTCTTCATTACCAAATCGGCGTTCAAAATCTTGGCTTCGGTATGCTCACCGGACTCCCATTCAATCTCAAAATGTTCAAGAACTTCTTTATACTTCTCTTTAATCTCGCCTTTGTCCGAAACAAAGACCTCAAATCCTTCTTTCTTCCCTAAAATGGCGGTTCCAACACCACTCTCTCCACCTCCAAGTATCACTAAGCGACCCATTCTTATCGAATTTTAAGGGTAACGATGCTGATAATGGCCAGCATAATTCCTATAATCCAAAACCGGGTTACTATTTTGCTTTCGTGATATGATTTTTTCTGATAATGATGATGCAATGGCGCCATCAAGAATATGCGTCTTCCTTCGCCGTATTTCCGTTTTGTATGCTTGAAATACCCAACCTGCAACATCACAGACAATGATTCTGCGAAGAAGATTCCGCACAAAATGGGAATCAACAATTCTTTTCTAACGATAATGGCAATCACTGCTATAACACCTCCAATGGTCAAACTACCCGTATCTCCCATAAACACTTGGGCCGGATAGGTATTGTACCATAAAAAGCCGACCAAGGCCCCTACAAATGCAGCGATAAAGACCACTAACTCACCCACTCTGGGCAAGTAAAAAATATCGAGATAGTCAGAGAATTGTATGTTACCAGATACCCATGCAAAAATTCCCAAGGTCAATACTATTATTGCCGATGAACCTGCGGCGAGGCCGTCAATTCCATCCGTTAAGTTTGCACCATTGGAAACAGCAGTAACAATCAAGATTACTACGGGAATAAAAATGAGCCATGCGTAATCTTCGGCTCCTTCGCCCATCCAAGAGATAAAATCCGCATAGTCGAGTTCATTGTTTTTAAAGAATGGAACATTGGTTCGTACTGCTTTGGTCTCTTCACCATATACTTGTTCCACTTTAAAGTTTTTGGTAATGGTGGTGGAATCTTTTTCTTTTATTGTAACCGCTGGATGAAAATAAAGTGTCAACCCAACGATCAACCCCAATCCAACTTGACCCATCACCTTAAACCTTCCTTTAAGTCCTTCCTTGTCTTTTTTAAAGATTTTGATATAATCATCAATAAACCCGATAATACCCATCCAGAGGGTAGTCACAATTAAAAGGATGACATAAATATTTTTGATATCAGCAAAAAGAATTACAGGCAATAAGGTAGACACTATAATAATCAGCCCTCCCATGGTTGGTGTTCCCGCTTTCTGCTTCTGTCCTTCCAAACCTAAATCACGGATACTTTCGCCTATCTGCTTTTTCTGAAGGAAGAGAATAATTCGTTTTCCGTAGACCATGGCAATCAATAGGGACAACAATACGGACATGGCAGCCCTAAAGGTTAGGAACTGAAAAAGTCCCGCGCCAGGCAGTTGGTATTGTTTCTCTAAAAATTCGAACAAGTAGTATAACATGGACTACATTATTTATTTTGGCTCTCCAAAGCCTCTTTAACTTCTTTAAAATCATCAAAATCGACCCGGACACCGTTGGTTTCCTGATAGGTCTCGTGACCTTTTCCCGCCACTAGGATGATATCGTTGGCCAAAGCCAATTTGCAAGCCGTTTTTATGGCCTGCTTTCTATTTTCTATAGACAACACCTTTCTGGTGTTTTGGGGTTCTACGCCTGCCTCCATTTCTTCAATAATGGCTGTAGGCGACTCTGTTCTTGGGTTGTCTGATGTAAAAATGGCCTGACTGCTCATTTCTGAAGCGATATGACCCATAACCGGACGCTTAGACTTGTCACGGTCACCACCACACCCCACTACGGTGATGACGTTTTCATTTCCAGTCCTCAATGCATTGATCGTAACCAATACATTTTTGAGTGCATCCGGCGTATGGGCATAATCAACAATAGCCGTTATTTTTTCTTTTGATATATAATATTGAAACCTGCCATCCACGTTTTCCAATTCGCTCATCAATCTGAGGGTCTCCATTTTTTCGAGTCCCAGAATATCCGCCGTGGCGTAAATGGCCAACAAGTTGTATGCATTAAAATCTCCAATAAGCCTAGACCACAATTCACTGTCATCAACTTTTAACAATTGACCATTGAACTGTTTTTCCAAAATCTGAGCCCTGTAATCAGCAAAGGATTTTAAGGCGTAGGTATATTTTTTGGCTTTGGTGTTCTGCAACATCACCAAACCATTTTTATCATCGATGTTGACCAATGCAAATGCGGTTTTTGGCAAACCATCGAACATTTTTTTCTTGGTGTCCCTGTACTCCGCAAAAGTTTTGTGGTAATCCAGATGGTCGTGAGACAAGTTGGTGAATATGGCTCCTTCAAAATGTAGTCCTTCAGCTCTTTTTTGATGGATCCCATGGGAACTGACTTCCATAAAACAAAACTCCACTCCAACTGCATTCATTTGGGATAGATAATTGTTGATGGTAAGTACATCTGGAGTCGTATGGGTAGTTTTGTACTCCTCATCATTCACTAGTACCTTGATGGTAGAAATTAAACCCACTTTAAACCCTGCTTTTTTAAACAGATTGTACAAAAGTGTAGTCACTGTGGTCTTACCATTGGTTCCCGTAACCCCAACCAATTTTAGGTTCTTGGATGGATTATCATAAAAATTAGAGGCAATTATTGCAAGAGCACTATTACAATCGGCCACTTGCAAATAGGTGACGCCATTGACCATTAATTCTGGAAGTTCTTCGCATACGATGGCTCTTGCTCCTGAATCGACAGCATTTTGGATGTAATCATGACCATCGGTAACGGTACCGCGAATAGCTACAAAAACATCATCCATCTCGACTTTTCTGGAATCAAAATGAACATTGTTCACCATTACATTGGTATCTCCGCTTACCGCGGAAAGGCTTACACCATATAATATGTCCTTCAATAACTTCATGAAAGCTCTAAAATTATTTTTCTGACCTGTTTAATGTTAGTCCCCTGATCAACCGACTGTTTTTTTACTTTGCCATTGCCGTGCACCTCAACTTCGATTCCTAAATTTTCCAACAAGGAAACAGCATCCATACCACACATACCTTTAACATTGGGTATGGTGTTATATTTTTTCTGTACTTCAGCGTAATACTGTTGATATTCTTTTTCTAAATCAGCATCTTCAATAATTTTGCCGTTCACTTCATCCACCATGGGTGAAATGGCATGTATTTTCTGTGCCATGGATTTGAATACCGGACCAGAAACATCGGCACCGTAGTACCCTTCCTCTTTATCGGGTTCATGTATGACCACAATACAGGAATATTTTGGATTATCTGCCGGAAAATACCCTGCAAACGAGGAGATATACGCCAACTTATCCGGGTTCTTTTCCACATAGTTTTTTTGGGTGGTACCGGTTTTTCCAGCCATGGAAAAGTTTTTGGAATAGAGTCTATGTGCAGTACCGTAATTCTTTTCCACGACATCTTTTAATAGTTGCTGTGCCTTTCTCACCGTTTCTTTGGAACAGATAGAGGAGTTCAAGACTTCCTTATCAAATCGTTTCAAAACTTTATTTCCCTCTCGTACTTCTTGAATCAATCGAGGTTTAACATACTCGCCATCGTTAGCAATGGCATTGTAAAAAGCAAGTGTTTGAATAGGAGTCAAGGACACTTCGTATCCATGAGACATCCAACCCAAGGAAATTCCGGACCATCCCTTATCTCCGGGGTATCGGATTACAGGGTCGCCTTCACCTATTATAGGAAGCCCCAATTTTTTATGAAGTCCCATGTTCATCAGACGGTTCACAAATTTTTCAGGCTGCTCCTTATAATTTTCATTGATCATTTTTGCGAAAGCTGTATTAGATGAAACAGCAAAAGCTTTAGAAACAGTAATTTCTCCGTATCCACCCCATTTTGAATCTTTTACAACACCATCATAAATGCGATATCTACCTTTCTCGGTGTCAATCACAGTGCTGGTATCCACCACCTTGTCTTCTAAAGCGGCTACCATGGACATCAGCTTAAAGGTGGAACCCGGCTCATGGGACTCACCAACGGCGTAGTTCAGTTTCTCATAATATTTTCCTTCGGAAGTTATACCCAAATTAGAAATGGCTTTGATTTCACCAGTCTTGGTTTCCATCACCACCACACAACCATGGTCAGCCTTGTATTTTTCGAGCTGCTTCAACAATTCGTGATGCGCTATATCCTGAATGTTTATATCGATGGTGGATACCACATCCAATCCATCTTGAGGCTCCACAATATTATCCAACCCAACAGGCTTCCATTGGCCCTTGGCTATTTTTTGCTTCAATCGCTTACCTTCCTTGCCGCGCAAATAAGTTTCTCCAAAAGCACCATCCAACCCCACTCTTGTGTAGTATCCGTTTTCATCCACGCGCTCGTAACCAATGCTTCTTGCCGCCATTTTACCCAAAGGATATTCACGAACCACACGATGGGTTTCTATAAATCCACCTTTGTATGGCCCAAGGTTGAACAATGGAAATTGCTTGATACGTACATAATCCAGATACCCTACATTACGCGCCACCAACTTATAACGATTGCCATTGGCTCTCGCTTTTCTGAACAATTGTCTGTAATACGAAGATGGTCTATTGAAAAGCTTGCCCAAAGAATCGGACAAGGCAGTGACGTTGTTCTGGAAATTTTCTTTGGAAACGGTCTGGGCGTCAAACCTGATGTCATATTTAGGCACCGATGCCGCTAACAAACTCCCATCTTCCGAATAAAGATTACCACGATTGGGCTCAATAGTGAACATTTTCTCGGTTTTGCTCAAGGCGAGCTCTTTGTATTTATCGCCCTGCACCATTTGAATATCAACCAATTTCACCACTACGGCTATGGCCAAAACAACAAGCCCCCCGGCTACGAGGTACAGTCTGTTCATGATATTTTTTTCGGTAATGGCCACTATTCCGCTGATTTAACTTTTATTTTTCTGGGAGGATTTTCTGATGGCACTAATCCCTTTTCGGCCACCACCTCTCGCAAGGTTGATTCTAATTTCAGTTGCTGAACACTGGAACGAGCTTCGAAAAACTCACTTTTAAGTTTCCGAACCTCCTCGCTCAATTCAGCAATCTCCAATACTTTTTTATCGGCGTTATGGCTACTGGAAATCATTAGCGCCGCCAAGAAAGAGGCAAACAACAAAAACATCCAGTTTTTGGGAGCATCCCCGTTCACCAAAAACTTTCCTTTTAATATGTCCAGTAATCCCTTTCTCATTGTTTCTCAATATTCCTTTTGTCATTCCCGTGTAGATGGTAATCTATCCACACCCCATCTGTCAATTGCGCTCAAGATGACATTTCAACTACACCTTTATATTTTTTCCGCGATGCGGAGCTTTGCACTTCTTGCTCTATTGTTATTGGCTATTTCTTCGGCTGATGGCACGATTAGCTTCCCAACTCTTTTCAAGGGAACATTAATGTTCCCATAAAAATCCTTTTCCGGTTCTCTATCAAACTTACCTGCTCGAATGAAGCGTTTTGCTAATCTATCCTCCAAGGAATGGTAACTGATCAAGCTCAACCTACCACCTTCATTCAGCATCTCCGGCACTTGCTCCAAAAATTCCTTGAGCACTTCAATCTCTTGGTTTACTTCTATCCTGATCGCTTGATAAATTTGTGCCAAAATCTTGTTCTCTTTCATTTTTGGCAAAAACCTGCTCAACACCTTTTTCAGATCATCAGTTGTTTTGATGGGTTCTTCTGTACGTGCCAAAACAATAGTTTTGGCCATGGCATTCGCATTTCGCAATTCGCCATACTGAAAAAGAACCGATGCTAAATCCTCTTGGGAATAGGTGTTCACCACCTGGAAGGCCGACAATTGGTTGTTTTTGTCCATCCGCATATCCAAATCTGCATTGAACCGAATGGAGAAACCGCGGTCAGCCTCATCGAACTGATGGGAAGAAACCCCAAAATCCGCCAAGATTCCATCAACTTTCCGAATGCCATAGAACTTTAAAAACTGTTTGAGGTAGCGAAAGTTCTGGTTGATCAATTGAAACCTATCATCATCTATTGTATTCCGAAGGGCATCCTCATCTTGATCAAACGCGAACAACTTGCCGCTATCACCCAATCTTTTCAAAATTTCTTTGGAGTGCCCCCCGCCACCAAAGGTGACATCCACATACACTCCATCTTCTTTTATATTCAATCCGTCTACCGATTCTTTCAGCAATACCGGATTGTGATACGCACTACTCATCGTCATCAAAAATCTCCTCGGCCAAATCAGCATAATCCTTCTCGCCTTCGGCCAAGACCTTCTCGTACATATCCTTGTTCCAAATTTCAATTTTATCAAAAACCGCATTTAGAACCACTTCCTTCTCAATTCCAGCAAACTCCACTAAGTTTTTTGGAATCTGCAATCTTCCAGAATCCCCGTCAATGGCCACTTCCTTCATGCCCGCCACAAAATTTCTCACAAAAGCATCGTACTTTCGATTGATTTTGCTTTTCTTCATCACTTTCTGCATGAGAACATCGAACTCTGCCTTGGGGTACAACTCCAGACATTGCTGAAAAACCGACCGCTTGATAACAAACCCATCCTTTAAAACAGGCAAAAGCTGGTTCTTCAAAGAAATGGGCAACAATACCCTTCCTTTGGAGTCCGCTTTACAATCATGTTGTCCTATGATATGGGTCACTAGAAATCAATTGGTTAGTTAATACAACTCAAATATATAGATTTTATTTCCACATTTCTCCACTTAATACCACTTTTGTTAATAAATTCCCCACTTTTGGGTAAAATTTTCTGGTTTGGACCCAAAATCAAACTTGCGATACATGAACGGATATGCGATAAGTTTTACCACGAATGAAAATACTTACCCCAGTTATGATAAAAACCTAAAATCTTTGTGATATGAAATTCCTATATTTGCGCCTCTTACTACCAACTGACTATAGATGGAAGAGCATTTAATTGAGGATGGCAAATACCGATATATAGAAAAGGGAGAAGGAACTCCCATGATTATATTGCACGGTTTGATGGGAGGCTTGAGCAACTTCCAAGGTGTATCTGAATATTTTCCACCTAAAGGATACAAGGTTTTGATTCCCGAATTACCCATTTACGATATGCCGATCCTTAAAACCACGGTAAAAAACTTTGCCACATTTTTGGAAGGATTTATTGAACATAAAGGGTTGAAAGATGTAATCTTGTTAGGAAACTCCCTTGGTGGACATATTGGTCTTTTGCACACTAAAATGTTTCCGGAAATGGTCAAAGCATTGGTAATTACCGGAAGCTCTGGGCTATACGAAAGCGCCATGGGTGATGGATATCCCAAGCGTGGTGATTATGAGTTCATAAAAAAGAAGGCTGAAGATGTTTTCTACGATTCAAAAGTGGCCACCAAGGAAATCGTGGACGAGGTTTTTGCAACTGTAAACGACAGGATGAAGTTGGTGAAGACATTGGCCATCGCCAAAAGTGCCATTCGCCATAACATGTCCAAGGATTTACCCCACATGAATACGCCGACCTGTATTATTTGGGGAGAAAACGATACCGTAACCCCACCAAACGTGGCCAAGGAATTCCATGAATTATTACCAGATTCTGACCTTTATTGGATAGAAAAATGTGGTCATGCCCCAATGATGGAGCACCCGAACGACTTTAACCGCATTCTTGAAGCTTGGCTGAAAAAGCGTAACTTCTAGGCATGAAAATTACCTCAGCAGAATTTGTGATGAGCAACACCAATGTTGCCAAATGTCCCAATGAGCCCTTACCCGAATATGCATTTATTGGTAGGTCGAATGTTGGAAAATCTTCCTTGATCAATATGTTGGTAGAACGCAAATCGTTGGCCAAAACATCGGGAAGACCGGGAAAAACGCAGCTCATTAATCATTTTAAAATCAACAACAATTGGTTTTTGGTGGATTTACCAGGTTACGGTTACGCCCGTGTTTCCAAAAAAGATAAAAAAACCTTTCAGAAGTACATCACGGAATATTTCCAAAAAAGAAAGCAGCTTGTTTGTGGTTTTGTTTTGGTGGATATTCGTCATGAGCCACAACCTGTTGACTTGGAATTTATGGAATGGTTGGGCACTAACCAGATTCCGTTTGCTATAATTTTCACCAAAGCCGATAAATTAAAACCTGCTGTTATCGAAAAACAAGCAAATGCCTATCTCCAAAAATTATTGGAAGGGGCGTGGGAAGAAGCTCCTCCGCATTTTACCACCTCATCCTCCAACCGAATGGGACGTGAAGAACTTTTGGAGTTTATCGATGGCATCAACCAGCAGTTTTTCCAGAGTAATAAATAGTAGTAAAATCCTATTTTCCTCATTCACCAAAACGGTAAGATTATGTTGATCTGTACGACTAATCCAATATCTAAAAATTGATATTTTAACTCCTAAAAGATTGACAAGATGAAATCTGTATTGCACAAAGCCGCCACTCGTGGCCATGCCAACCATGGTTGGTTGAATTCACATCATACTTTTAGTTTTGCAGGCTATCACGACCCTGAGCGTATGCATTTTGGGGTTTTGCGGGTTCTTAATGATGATCAAGTGGCTCCAGGTCGAGGCTTCGGTACCCACCCACACGATAATATGGAAATTATCTCCATTCCCTTGGAAGGCGATTTGGAACACAAGGACAGTATGGGAAATACTACTACCATTAAGGAAGGAGATGTACAGGTGATGAGTGCAGGAACCGGCATCCAACATAGTGAATACAATAAAAACAACGACCAAGAGGTAAAGTTTCTACAAGTATGGGTTTTCCCAAACAAGCGAAATGTAGAGCCTAGATATGACCAAATCTCCATTCGAGAGATTGAGAAAAAGAATACCTTTTATCAAGTACTCTCCCCAAATCCTGAAGATGAAGGTGTTTGGGTGCATCAAGATGCTTGGTTCCATTTAGGAAAATTTGAAGCCGGTACCACCGATACCTATAAGATTAAAAAAGAAGGTAATGGTGTTTACGCTTTCATCTTGGAGGGTGAAGTGGAAATAAACAGGCAGAAACTGGAAAAAAGAGATGGATATGGTATCTGGGAAACAGATTCCTTCGATTTTAAATCCATTTCTAACAGTAGGGTTTTACTCATGGAGGTTCCGATGAGTCTTGAGCAAATCGGACAATAATTCTTTTACAGCCTTAAATAGAAAAGCCCCGACATTGGGGCTTTTCTATTTAATTCACTAATATCATTTTAATATTTTGATTCTCGACACCCTGAAAGTTATCTTTCCCATAAAAACACCAAAGCTAAAGGCATTTATTGAACCTTAAGGGAAATGGAAAGTCAAGAATAGATCATTTATATGAGTCCTTGAATTAAAGCCCTATTTTTTTAGCTCTAGTTTTTCGGCGAAATAATCGCAAAAGTCCTTCATTGTAGCAGTCATTTTTTCGTCCTGCGTAGCTTTGAAAAATGTATCGGCCATGGTTACCAATGTTTGATGAAAAAACACCTTCATCTCGTCAACTGGCATATCCTTGGTCCAAAGATCTATTTTTAATGACTCTTGATTTTTACTGTCCCATACAGACAACATCATCGCTTTGGCCTCTTCCTCATTAATTCCACCATCTTGTGCCGACCATTTCAATTCCTCAGGCACTCGGTTTTCATCCAATCCAACCGTCAATGTTATCTCCGAAGTGTGTTCTACTGCCATTTATCTTTTTGGTTTGTAATTTGATTGTTTTAAAATTTCATCCGCTGGCATCCCCAACATCTGTTTTAGACCTGTGTCGGTTTTCTCCATAAAGGCCCTTACAATTTGCCAACCCATATACCTGCCCAAACGTGGAGGTGATTCGTTGTCCAATTCCAATCCGAATTTGGAAAAAGGTGCTGGGTCCAAGAATTTTCTATCCAGACCCGTATCCGTACTGTACAGCAACTCCCGCTCTACAAAATACTTCCACATTTGTTCTTCGTTCGCCTCGGCCCATTCCATTCCCTCTTCGGAATAACCAATTTTTTGGGCATCCGTAGCTGACGGAATCAATTTATCTTTTAGATAAAGTTCCTTTCCGTAATACACCATTCGTGACAGAAGGGTTCGGTTACGAGGATAGGAAAGTACTTTTTTGGCAAAAGCGCTTGCAACATCCGAGGTCAAAAACTTTTTATCCAAAGAAGATGAAATATATCGTTGCATACCTTCATAAAAGTGATGGTCCTCGCCCAAATAGTTGTCTAGACCAATCAACAAAAGTGAATCTGCCAAAATAATACGATTATCATATTTAACATCCGAAGTTAGTGTTACCACATGGGGTATCTCGGTCTCGGGAAAATAGTACTTTATATGTTTAAAAAGTGACTCTAAATCGGCTGATTCCTGCTCAAAATCACCAAAAGTTTTGGCAACCTCATCAGAAAGTTCAACTTGGATTGTATCCGTCAATTTAGCCACCCAAACACTGTCCGGAAACTGCTCTGGGAACAAATATGGGTACTCCGTCTTCAATTTAGGGATATCACTAGCAGTTGCCTTGGCAAATTCTTGATCAAACCTTGAAATACTTAAATCAATGGAAACTTTATCGATTTCCTCCTCCGTTTTATCAGTTTCCCCACAGGATGATAGAAGCAAAACCATTATTAAAAGAAAACTTCTAAATACCGGAACACTAAAGTATTTGAACAACCACTTCATTTTTATGGGCACAGGGTTTAAATTTACAGGGCACAAAGGTAATTTATAGAATCTAAATAGTAAGATATGCAAACAGAAAAGGTTATCACCCATATTGTTGATTGGTTAAAAGAGTATGCCGAAAATGCAAAATGCAAAGGTTTTGTAATTGGGGTCTCTGGCGGAATTGATTCTGCTGTAACATCCACACTCTGTGCCAAAACCGGATTGGACCTTTTGTGTTTGGAGATGCCTATTCATCAAGGTAAAAACCAAGTTACGCGCGCGGATAAACATATTGATTGGTTGATTGAAAATTTTTCAAATGTTTCCAGACAGCCTGTAAACTTAACTCCGGTGTTTGATAGTTTGGTCGATGCATTCCCAAAAGTGGACAATGAAGAAGAACGTTTTATGTCCTTGGCAAATACAAGAGCTAGGCTTCGAATGACCACCCTTTACTATTTTGCTGCCCTAAAAGGCTATCTAGTAGCTGGTACGGGAAACAAGGTTGAAGATTTCGGCATCGGTTTCTACACGAAATACGGTGATGGCGGTGTTGACCTGAGCCCGATTGCCGACCTTTTAAAAACAGAAGTGTACGAGCTTGGAAGGGTACTCGGGGTAAACCAAGATATTATGGAGGCCGCTCCAACCGATGGTCTTTGGGGAGATAGCAGAACCGATGAGGATCAAATTGGCGCCTCTTACCCCGAGTTGGAATGGGCCATGGAAATGGATGATAATGGAAAAATCGCAGATGACTTTTCGGGCAGACAAAAAGAGATATTCACCATCTTTAAAAAATACAACTCTGCCAATAAACATAAGATGGTTCCTATCCCAATATGTAAAATTCCAAGTAGCTTAAAGTAACACTTCATCCAAAAAACCCCTGTTTAAGACGAAAAAAACCATAGAAAAACTATGGTTTTAAGAAAAAAGTTACAGTTTTACATGAATTAATTGTTATCTTGCCCGCTATATATTGTAGGTATTTAGCCACTAACCATTCATTAAATTAAACCTAACACAATGATAAAAGTATTGATAGCTGATAACCATCCCGTTGTAAGGCTTGGTATCAAAAAGGTACTTGAATCCAGCTCTGATATTGAAATCATTGCGGATGTTTCAACTACCGAGGAGCTTTTTAATACATTGAAAACTGTAACCCCCGATGTAGTAATTTTAGAGATGGATATTCCAGAAATAAACGGAATTGCCACACTTAGAAAAATGAAATTGGAGTTCCCTGACATTAAAACATTGATGTACAGCGGGCAGTCCGAAGATGTTTATGCCCTGAGCACTATTCGTGCCGGCGCTTTTGGTTACTTATCCAAAACTGCCGATCTAGAATACATTGTTTCTGCGGTAAAAAAAGTAAGCGAAGGCAATATGTTCATCACAAACGAACTTGCACAGCGCTTAGCCTTTGATGAAAGCACACAAAAACCTCGAAGATTCTTCAGAAAACTTTCTTCCAGAGAAGTCGAAGTACTCAAACTTTTGGCCAGCGGAAAAAGAAACAAAGAGGTTGCAGAAGGATTGAACCTTAACGAAAAAACAGTAAGTACATATAAAGCCCGTTTGATGAAAAAGTTGAACGTGGATAATTTGGTAGACTTGCTACAACAGGCAAAGGCCTTGGAACTATATTAGAAATACCCAACCAAACCAACTATTGTGGAAGCCCCTTTCAATTAAAATTGAAAGGGGCTTTATATTTTAAGAGAGTACACGGTTCAGTTTTGCATTCAACAATTTATTAAGTTGAAGGTAATTCACTATCTCCTCCAAGACTTCCGTGTTGTCTCCTATATTATCCTGGGTTCTTTCCTGTAGTTTTTCAATACGGTTTTTAATCAAGTTACAACGCAGTGTAAGTATAGTTTCCCCAACCAATTGGGCCACTCCTATTTTTTTCTCTTTTGGATAGATATCCCTTCGTTCCCAATCGTGCAAAACATACTGTTCTTCCTCCATCAAAATTGAGGACACTTGTGAAACGGTTTCTTGGTCCAAATCAGATAAAAAAGTATTAATGGAAAAATCAGTATCCTCATTTAATTTTTCGATCAACTTATAATAAATGGTTTTGAATTGTTCGTTCGTCAATTCAATTTCATCATCCTGAAGGTCCAAATATACTTTTTCATACACTTTGGCCTCTACAATTTCGGGTTCCAGCACCAGTTCACCGTCTTCATTTTCTTTAAGCACCAAATCTTCAAACTCCTGTTTTTGATTGCCGTAAAGTAAGAGCACCTCGATAATCTTTCGTTCCAGCTCATATTGAACATCAACCTTCTCAACTACTGCATCGTTCTTGACAACTTCGAAGGCCTTTTGTTCTTGCTTTGCCTTTCTAGTGGTATCTGTTTGATGTTTTTTATCAATCTGAGCCAAGGTATTGTATAGCACCTCTTCGGAAATCTGCATAATTTTTGCACATTCCTGAACATAGATTTCCTGCTGAATACGATCAGGTATCTTTCCGATGCTATTCACAATATCTCTTACCGTATCAGCACGTTTTATAGGATCGTTGGCCGCTTCCTTGGCCAACAAAGATGTTTTGAACTGAATAAAATCTTTGGAATTTTCTTGGAGATACGAGACTATATCCTCGTAGGTATTGTTTTTGGCATAACTATCGGGATCCTCTCCTTCAGGAAAAGTACAGACCTTCACATTCATACCCTGTTCCAAGATAAGGTCTATACCGCGTAGTGATGCACGCAACCCCGCTGCGTCACCATCAAACAAAACTGTAATATTTTTGGTAAGCCTGTTAATGAGTCGAATCTGCTCTGGGGTCAGCGCAGTTCCACTGGAGGACACTACATTCTCCACCCCTCGCTGGCACATCTGAATGACATCCGTATAGCCTTCAACTAAAAAGCAATTATCCTCTTTGGCAATGGCCTGCTTCGCACAATAGATACCATAAAGCACTTTGCTCTTGTGGTAAATCTCGCTTTCGGGAGAGTTTAAATATTTAGCCGCTTTTTTGTTATTGGTCAATATACGCCCACCAAAACCAAGAACTCGACCACTCATAGAATGTATGGGGAACATAACCCTTCCCTTGAACCTGTCAAACCTTCGAGTTTCACCTCCAGCCTGCTCCTTAACAATGGTAAGTCCCGTTTTTTCCAAGAACTCCATTTGGTATCCTTTGTCCAATGCAGCTTTTGTAAAAGCCTCCCATTCGTCCAAACTATACCCTAGACCAAATTTTTTGATGGTCTCATCAGTAAATCCTCGCTCTTTAAAATAGCTCAGCCCAATAGCTTTGCCCAGCTCACTCTCCCAAAGGGTTTCCGTGAAATACTTTTGGGCGTATTCAGAGACCAGATACATACTTTCCCGCTCATTGGCTTCCTCTTTTTGTTCATCCGTCTGCTCGGTCTCCTCTACCTCGATATTGTATTTCTTGGCCAGATATTTAATCGCCTCTGGATAGGTAAAGTGTTCATGCTCCATCAAAAAAGCAACCACGTTTCCCCCTTTTCCGCTACTAAAATCTTTCCAAATCTGTTTCACAGGAGACACCATAAAGCTCGGTGTACGCTCATCGGTAAATGGACTAAGTCCCTTAAAATTGGAACCTGATTTTTTCAATTGAACAAAATCGCCGATTACCTCCTCCAAACGGGCGGTTTCATATACTTGGTCTATGGTTGTTTTTGAAATCAAGGCGTTCTGTTAAAATAGCTGTTAAAGGTAAATAAAAACAAAGTTTTGGTGAATTCAAAAACCAAATCCCTGTTTAAGATTTAGTATATTGGGAACACCTTATTAAAGAATGTAAGAATAAAAAAATGATTCTATGATAAAGAGAGAACCAAAAAGTTATTGGGCATTGGCTACACTTCTAATTTTCTTTGTTTTAGTGGCCAAAGGTCAAATGGCAGAAAAAGCCGGACCTATAATTGAAAATGGTGAAGCACAAGTAGTTGAGGCCTTTTCGGACCCTAGCAAATGGATACGCCATGATCTTTGGGTAGAAACGGAATTTGATTCTGATGGTGATGGTGAATTAGATAGGATGCATGTGGATGTTACTCGTCCTGAACAAACAGAATCAGAAGGCCTGAAACTTCCAGTAATTTATGAATCCAGTCCGTACTATGCGGGGACGGCCGGTTTGGGCAAAGGCATATTTTGGGATGTACAGCATGAACTCGGTGAACTTGGAAAACCAAGAAAACACCCTAGTGTTACACGTATAGGGGAACGGCCCATAATTTCAAACTCACAAGTGAGAACATGGGTTCCCAGAGGCTATATTGTGGTCCACTCCTCCTCTCCTGGCACAGGACTTTCCGATGGAGCTCCAACCGTTGGTGGCGATAATGAATCCTTGGCCCCAAAAGCGGTTATAGATTGGCTCAACGGAAGAGCCAAAGGATACACAGAGCGTAACGGTGATAAAGAAGTGAAAGCTTACTGGTCCACAGGAAAGGTAGGGATGACGGGCACCTCATATAACGGAACCATTCCACTTGCTGCTGCGACTACGGGAGTTGATGGTCTGGAAGCTATAATTCCCATTGCACCGAACACTTCGTACTATCATTATTACCGCTCGAATGGCCTTGTGCGTTCACCAGGCGGTTATTTGGGAGAAGATATTGATGTGCTCTACGATTTTATCCACAGTGGTGATGAATCCAAAAGAGCTAGGAACAACAAAGTTGTTCGTGATACCGAAATGAAAAACGGTCAAGACCGCATTACCGGAGACTACAATGATTTTTGGGCCGGAAGGGATTATTTGAATGATATGAAACCCATGAAAGCAGCCCTTTTGATGTCGCACGGCTTCAATGATTGGAACGTGATGCCAGAGCACAGCTACCGTATCTATAAAAAAGCCAAAGAAATGGGATTGCCCGTACAGATTTTTTATCATCAGAACGGGCATGGTGGACCACCACCCATCTCCATGATGAACAGATGGTTCACACGCTACCTGTACGGTGTGGAAAATGGCGTGGAAAATGAGCCAAGAGTATGGATAGTTCGGGAAAACGACAAAAAAGACAACCCTACTCCATACGAGGATTATCCCAATCCAAATGCAAAGGATGTTCAGCTTTATCTAAGCTCAGGAGCTCCTGCAAAAGGGGAATTGACCATTAACAAACCAAAAAAGCAAGGAACCGAGACGTTGGTAGACAATTATTCTTTTTCTGGTTCCAGTTTGGCAAAAGCTGAGACCACAGAACACCGACTTCTTTATACTACAGCTCCTTTAAAAGAGGACGTTCATATATCGGGAGTGGCAAAAATCAAGATTAAACTCAGCAGCAGCAAGCCTGCGGCAAATTTATCCGTCTGGTTGGTATCCCTACCTTGGACCGAGGCCTTAAATACCAAGATTACCGATAACATTATCACCCGAGGATGGGCGGACCCCCAAAATCATAGCTCATTAACAGAGAGTGAACCTTTGGTTCCCAACAAATTTTATGAAATGGAATTTGAGTTGATGCCCGATGATCAAATTATTCCAAAAGGACAACAAATCGGATTGATGATTTTTTCTAGTGATAAAGAATTCACTCTTTGGCCAAAACCAGGAACCGAATTGACGGTTGATTTAGATGGCACTGTACTCACCCTGCCGATAGTGGGAGGAAAATTATAGGCGGTACTAACTGACCAAAATCATGTATAATATCAAAAATATTCCGTGACTTTAGGGTTGTGTAATCATCAACCCAATAGTCATGAAAATTTTGATAATTTATGGTACTGTAGAAGGCCAGACTCGAAAAATCGCCAGATTTATGGAAAATGTACTCCAAGAAAATGGTCATCAAGTAGTTATTGCAAATGCCGTTGAAGACCCTCCTGCTCCCAATGATTTTGATACAATTCTAGTAGGTAGTTCGATTCACATTCATAAATACAACACGTTGATCAAGGACTATGTTCTAGAAAATATTGATACCTTAAATGGAAAACCGAGTGCTTTTTTCTCGGTAAGTATGGCCGTGGCATCCGATATTAAAGAAGAACACGAGGAAGCTGCACAGATTGCCGAAGACTTTTTAAAAGAAACCGCATGGAACACAAAAACGATATGGCATATCGCAGGAGCTTTAAAATACACTGAATATAATTATTTTAAAAAACTGATCATGCGTTCCATTGCCAAAAAAGAAGGCGGTTCTGTTGATACTAGCCAAGATCATGAATATACCGATTGGCCCAAAGTGAAAGAACAAGTCTTACAATTTATAAATAGTTTAAAAGCATAATTTAATATATGGACAAGTATAGTTTTAGCACACTTTCCGAAGCTGTAAATACCCTCACACAGGAGGAGGGCTATAAAGAAGATTTTGAAGCAGAGGAAACCTGTATCAAGGCATTGTATTCCAAAAAGGAATACCAACCCAAGGATTTGGTCATTATCAACTCCTACCGTTTTGAAGGAATGACAAATCCAAGTGATGAATCCGTTGTATTCACAATTGAGGCCAAAGACGGTACCAAGGGCACCTTGGTTATGTCCTACGGTGCATCAACTACACAAAATGAAGACTTGATTCAACAGATTCCATACAAAAAGGACTGATCAAACAATTAGCTTTCCAACCGATGAGGGCTGGTACAACAGCCAACCAGTGAGGCTAAATCTACTTTTGCGGGCCTCCAAGACTGCATGGGGCACCTCTGCACTTTTGAACATGACACAACGAGCTGCAAAGGGCTCGACCAAAAAGCTTGTTCTGTCCTTTTCAAAAATTTCCAGTTCCCCGCCATCTTCCTGTTTCCAATCATCATTCAAATAAATGACCATGGAAATCATTCGGTTGTTCCGGTTTTCGAACTGATCTAAATGTTTATCGTAATGCCCTCCGGACGGGTAGTGAGCCAAATGAAATTCGAAACCCGATATACTGAGATAACAATATCGGTTAAAAAGGTGGATGGTTTCATCCAAAAGGCTCCAATAGGTTTCCAATTCAGTATCTCGCTGCCTGTCCAACCAATAGGTAAAATCACCACGTATTTTATTATCGATTTGGTTATCGGAATGGGCACCTATCCCCGCTTCTTTAAAATTGGGCAATTTTCCCAGAAAAAAAGATTTGATTTCAGTATATAGTTCGTCCCGAAGAAAACGGTCAATAACTACATAATCCTTACTGGAGATGTCATCCATCCAGGACAACCAGTCCTCTAAGCCATGGTAGGCGTTCAATATTTCATAAATGTGGGCGAATGTAGGTAATATTTAAAAGTAAAATGATTTTTTTAATTTAAAACTCTTCAGAGCTATGGCACAAATTTTGACTTATCTAACTTATTATGAGAAAAATACTTCCAATTCTTACCATATCCCTCTTTTCCCATACTATACGGAGCCAAATTGTTTTTAAGGAAAATGCTGACTTCAAAGCAGATTACTTAGTTTTTGAAGTAGATCGTGAATATAAGGCTGATCTTTTGGTATATATAGTTGATCGGGATTACAAAGCTAAAGGTGATGAGGGTCTCTGGTTTTTCCCAGATGGTGACTTCAAGGCTAATTTCACAGTTTTCTTTGTGGACCGGGATTACAAAGCAGATTTCACCGTTTTCTTTGTGGACCGGGAGTACAAAGCAAGCTGGAGAAACAAAACCAAAATGCTTGAACAAAATCTTCCGGTTTTGGAATAAGTCAAACATAGTATCTTTGCAGCATACAACTCTTATATGATATTTTTCTTTGGAACAAGACCAGGTAAAAAAGAAACCAAAGTACTAAACGATGTTACCTGCCCTTACTGCAATCAAACAGGTACGCTGACCGCAGTGGCCCAACCCAACTATGCCCATTTGTTCTGGATTCCTCTTTTTACCATTAACAATATCCGTTACGCGGAATGTTCGCATTGCAAAAAAGTATATTACAAAGAAGATTTTACCCAAGAAATGGAGCGGGCATTGTCAAAATAAAAAACGGCCAGAAAAAAAATCCCTGACCGTAAGTTTTAAGGTTCGTAAAATGGTTAAATATCAAACCGAAGGCCCAGTGATATATTGTTTTGCTTTACATCCGCATCTTTAAAAATTGGATTTAGATCATATTTTAAATACAGCAGCACACCATCAAATCCCATATAGCCACTCACCCCATAAATTAGATCACTGCTGTTATAATCTCGCTTGAGTTTATCCTTAACATTCTCTCCATCTCGATTGTACTTTAATTTTTGACGCGTACCCAGATTAAATCCACCATACCCGCCAAAACCTAATCTGAATTGATCTCTTATGGAATAACGCATGCTACGCTCGGACTTTCGCAAACGGGAAGGACCTACTTCAAAATGAACAGGGAAGACGAGGTTGTCCATTCGGAATTTGGATTTATCCAAATTATACTCAAATTCTTCCAAAACAGTCTGATCACCTTCCTGAACAAATATTCTGTTGCCATCTGGCTTCAATCCATTGAATTGAAAAGAAAAGCCATAATTGAAGCGCAACCAATTGGAACGTTTAAACACTCTTGTTCGCCATTGCCATCCCATTTCAAAAAAACGGCTCCCCCCTATTTTATAAGGTGAATCGGAGAGCGACTGACCTTCGATCAAAGCATTATTAAAACCTATTGCCATCACAAAATCGGAGTAGGTGCGTCTATCGTATTTTATTTTCTTTTTCCATCTGTGAGAATTAAAGGTAATGGCAGGTTTACCATCAAGGAGAAGACCAATCCGCATTCTATCACCATAAATGGTATCTATTTCGGATAATGTAAGTACATCTCCTTTGTTGCGCTCCAACAAAGCAATCCTGTTTTCGATTATCGCCACTCTATTTTCAATGTTCAGAGCTCTTTGTTTCGCAACTTCTTCTTTTAATGTTTTAGCTTCATTTTCGGAGATGTCTCCTTTCTCCAACCGTTTGTTGATATCTCGCACCTCAAACTTTAAGGCATCTTTCTCTTGCTCAATAATGCGCTGTTTTTCAATTTTCAACGCCTCGATTTTCTTTTGATAGTCCTCTTGCCCGAACATAGTTTGGGAAACTAAGAACAAGAATAAAACTGCTGAATAAAATGTAATTGTTTTCATGATTGAATTTTGATTATAAACCTCCCTCCTTCCCGCCCGTGTAGGACAGGAAGTTTTTGAAGGTTTGTCTTGATTGATGAATAATTTTATTGATTTCGGTCTGCCACTGCCGTACGAAGTTTAAGATAACCTGTTTTCAAGGCATCAAAAATTTGGTCTCGGAACGATTCGTCCAGTTCATCCTCTACCTCGGCAAGTAGGGACATCGCATCTACAGAACCACTTTCGGAGAATAATTTATCGGTTAAAATTTGCCGTTGCGCTGCCCGCAACAAGGAATCTACTTCGGCATCCGAAACATCTTGCTGAGTAGTTTCCATTAGCTCTACCTGTGCTACTACTTCTTCCACCTTTTGGGCAATCAACTTATCCGAATTTATAATGACCTCATCCTTTAAAGGTTGTTTCACTTCGTGCTTGGCAACTGCTGTGTTGGAAATAGGTGGTTCTGGACTTAATTCTTCGTTTATTTCTGCTGGCACAATAGCTTCAGATTTTGTCTCAACAACCTCGGTTTGCTCCTCTGGTACAATCTCTTTCAGAACCTCACCCTCAGTCTGGGTTTCAGCTTCCGTTTTAGTTTCGGTTTCCACCATCTGTATTTGTTCCACTTCAGGATTATCTTGTGTAAAAAAGAAAACCGACACCAATACAATACCTACAACACTTGCGGCTATAGCATATGGGAACCACACATTCTTTTTTCTTTGTGATGGCTGCTTCACTTGCGATGCAATTTTGTCCCAAGCACTTGCTGATGGGGCAATGTTTCGCTCCTCCAACTTCTCCTTGATATGTTTCTCCAGTTTATCCATACCCTCTATTTTTTGTTCGCCGATCTTGATTTTGGCGACATTCCTTTTAAATTTAAATTCTCTTGAAGCATCCTTCTAGCCTTGAATAATTGAGATTTTGAGGTTCCTTCAGAAATTTCCAGCATTTCCGCAATCTCTGTATGGCCATACCCTTCCATGGTATTAAGCAAAAAAACTGCTTTGTACCCTTCTGGCAGTTCATCAATTAGGTGCTGTACATATTCTACATCCAAGAGACCTTCATTTGTTGGCGAAATCTGTTCGTTCACCTTGACAGCATCATCATCATAAACTACAAACTGCCTTTTGCGCAGGTACGAAATACTTTCCCTAACCATAATGGTTCTGACCCAACCTTCAAAGCTTCCTTTATTTTGAAAAGAACTTAGATGATTAAAAACCTTTACAAAGCCATTGATCATAACATCCTCGGCAAAATGAAGATCTTTGATGTATTGTCTGCAAACCCCAAACATTTTGGGCGAAAACTTATCGTACAACAGCTTTTGAGCTTTTTGGTCGCCTTTGATTGATTTTTTGATCAATTGTTTTTCGTTGCTATGTAGCGCGATGATCTTCAAAAGTTTGGTTTATATAAGTGCTTCTATTTTAATAGACGGGATATAAACATGAATAGTTGCCTGAAACTAAAGATTTTCAGCATTTAATTGATATTCAAGTTTTTAAAATTTTATTTTTTACGGTCCACCACGTAGTTTACCATAAGTGTGAGGGCACTTTTGTATTCAGAATCGGGATAATTGTCCAAAATGGCCAAAGCTTCATCTTTGAACTCCAACATTTTTACAACGGCATAATCCAGGCCACCTTTTTCCTTTACGTACTCAATGACCTCTTTTACCCGTTTTTTGTTCTTGTTATGCTTTTTGATGGAATTGATCAACCACTTCTTCTTTTCCTTGTCGCTATGGTTCAAAGCATAAATCAAGGGAAGGGTCATTTTTTGTTCTTTGATATCGATTCCCGTTGGTTTTCCGATTTTCTCGGCACCGTAGTCAAAAAGGTCATCTTTTATTTGAAAGGCCATTCCGCAAAGCTCACCGAACTTTCTAAAAGCCTCTACTTCCTCAGAATCAGGTCGAACTGAGCAAGCTCCCATGCTACAGCAAGCAGCAATCAAGGTTGCGGTTTTCTGGCGGATGATGTCGTAGTAAACATCTTCCGTAATATCTAACAATCGTGCTTTTTCAATCTGAAGCAATTCCCCTTCGCTCATATCCCGAACCGCATTGGAAATAATCTGAAGAAGGTCGTAATCTTTATTTTCCAAGGAAACTAATAGGCCTTTGGAAAAAAGGAAGTCGCCCACTAAAACGGCAATCTTATTTTTCCACAAAGCATTGATAGAGAAAAACCCCCGGCGCTTGTTACTATCGTCGACTACATCATCGTGCACTAAGCTCGCGGTATGAATCAACTCAATTATAGAAGCTCCTGTATAAGTGCGCTCATTAACCTCACCATTCAATAATTTGGCGGTCAAAAATACGAACATGGGGCGCATTTGTTTGCCCTTTCTGTTGACTATGTAGTAGGTAATTCTATTGAACAATGCCACTTTAGAGGACATGGATTTGAGGAATTTTTCCTCAAAAAGTTGCATCTCATTCTCTATAGGTTCCCTTATCTGCGAAACGATTTTCAACGTAACGGTGTGGTGTTTGGTTTTGAATGTCTAAAAGTAGGGAAAATGCAAGAGTTGTTGGAATGAAATCGAAGTTTTAAGATACAGTTCTAAAAGTATCGATGATTTGCAAGAGCATGGGGTAAAGTTTGATGGGCGAAAGGAAAAAAGGGGGGAAAGGTTTTATTGTAGCATTGATTATTGCCAATTCGATATTGAAAAGTCTAGCTTTTATTCGCTAGCTGTCCACAGGCGGCATCTATATCCTTACCTCGCGACCTACGTACCGTTACCGTAATACCATTTCGCTCCAAGGTATTTTTGTACATTTCCACAGCTTTGTTTGATGCTTGCTGAAACTCACCGTCATCAATAGGGTTATATTCGATGATATTGACTTTGGAAGGTGCAAACTTGCAAAACTTGACCAAGGCATCAACTGCCTCTTGGGTATCGTTTATTCCTTTCCAAACCACATATTCGTAGGTAATTCTGTTTTTTGTCTTGCTGTACCAATATTCCAAAGCCTCCCTTAAATCTTTCAATGGGAATGTGGAATTAAAGGGCATTATGGAAGTACGCACCTCATCAATGGCTGAATGTAGAGAAACGGCCAAACCGAACTTTACTTCTTCGTCCGCCATTTTTCTAATCATTTTGGGCACACCGGAGGTAGAAACCACAATCCGTTTGGGAGACATGCCCAATCCTTCGGGTGATGTTATCTTGTCGATGGCCCTCAAGACATTGTTGTAGTTCATCAAAGGTTCGCCCATGCCCATAAAAACGATGTTACTTAATGGGCGGTCGAAGTACAGCCTGCTTTCATTATCTATGGCCACCACTTGGTCATAGATCTCATCAGGATTTAAGTTTCGCATCCGCTTTAACCTAGCCGTGGCACAAAACCTGCAATCTAAACTACAACCAACTTGACTGGACACACAGGCGGTGGTCCGGGTTTCTGTAGGAATCAAAACGGATTCAACAATCAAACCATCGTGCAAACGCACGGCGTTTTTAATGGTTCCGTCTGAACTACGCTGCATTTGGTCCACCCGAATGTGGTTAATCACAAAATTATCTTCCAACATTTTTCGGGTTTCCTTGGAAATATTCGTCATAGCATCAAAATCGTGGGCAGATTTCTGCCATAACCATTCATAGACCTGGTTGCCACGAAATGCCTTGTCTCCCTGCTCCACAAAAAAGTTGCGAAGCTGCTCCTTGGTTAATGCGCGTATGTCCTTTTTCTTGATTTCCACTACTTAAAGATAAGCAAGAAAAAATCCCGCTGGCCATATAGCGAACGGGATTTTTCTTTTATGAAATTTTGTTTTTATAGAATCAACATTGCATCCCCGTAGGAATAAAAGCGATACCCTTCCAAAATAGCTTGTTTATATGCTTTTTTGATAAGGTCGTGACCTGCAAATGCAGATACCATCATCATCAAAGTTGATTTTGGTAAGTGGAAATTTGTAATCATACAGTTCGCAATACTGAATTCGTATGGAGGAAATATGAACTTATTGGTCCAACCTTCAAACGTGTTCAATGTATGTTCGGATGAAACCGCACTTTCCAAGCCTCTCATTACTGTTGTACCTACGGCACATACCTTTCTCTTGTTGGCTTTAGCATTATTTACAATTTCAGTAGCCTTTTCATCGATAACAAGCTCTTCGCTGTCCATTTTGTGTTTGGACAAATCCTCTACTTCAACTGGGTTAAAGGTACCCAAACCAACGTGCAAAGTTACCTCGGCAAACTCGATTCCTTTGATTTCCAAACGCTTCAATAAATGCTTGGAAAAATGCAAACCTGCAGTTGGTGCAGCCACGGCACCTTCATGTTTTGCATAAATGGTCTGGTAGCGCTCCTCATCTTCTGGTGTAACCTCTCTTTTAATATATTTTGGTAGTGGAGTTTCACCCAACTCCCTGAGCTTTCTTCTAAAATCAGTATACGAACCATCATAAAGAAAACGTAATGTTCTCCCTCTTGAGGTGGTGTTATCGATAACCTCGGCCACCAAGCTTTCATCTTCACCAAAATAAAGTTTGTTTCCGATACGGATCTTTCTTGCTGGATCTACCAATACATCCCAAAGACGTTGTTCTTGGTTTAGCTCCCTTAGTAAGAAAACTTCAATTCTAGCTCCAGTTTTTTCCTTGTTACCAAAAAGTCTCGCAGGAAATACCTTGGTATTGTTCAAGACCATTACATCGTCTTCATCAAAGTAATCTACAATGTCTTTGAACATTTTATGTTCAATTTTTCCTGTATCCCTATGAACCACCATGAGTTTGGATTCGTCCCTGTGTTCTGCAGGATATTCTGCCAATAATTCTTTAGGCAATTCAAAACTGAAGTTCGATAATTTCATGTGACTTTTTTTCGATTTTTTTAAAGAATGGCAAATATACAACCTCGCGATAGCGGATGTCAAGTAAATTGATGATTAAATGTGATTTACGATTCCACAATGTCGAATCCAAGGGTTTTAAGATCGTTCCAAAAGTCTGGATAGGATTTGGAAACTACCTCTGCATCATTAACCATAAAATCTGCTTTTAGTGCCAAGGGGCCAAAGGCCATGGCCATTCTGTGGTCGTTATAGGTATCCACGGCCACTCCAATATTGAAATTTGATTGGGGTTGCAGGGTCAAACTTTCGGAATCGATGTCCACCGTAGCCCCAAACTTACCAAGTTCGATCTGTAGTGCGGCCAAACGATCTGTTTCTTTGATTGGCAAGGTGTGCAGTCCCGTTAGATGGCACCCAACGCCCAAACCTAAGCAAGTAACAGCAATAGTCTGAGCAATATCGGGAGCATTAGAAAGGTCGTATTCTAAATGTTCCGATTTGATCTCAGTTGTTTTTTTAAGAAGTATGGTATTGTTTGAAAACGTGGTTTCAACACCAAAGTCCTTATAGATTTCTGCCAAAACACTATCGCCTTGCAAGGAACTTTGTTTGTAAGATGAGAGTTGAATCTCAGTACCAGCCTCACACATGGCGGCAATGCTATAAAAATAACTAGCTGAACTCCAATCGGATTCCACCACCAAGGTATTATCCTCCACTTTTTGTTTGGGGGCTACTTTGATTTTATTTCCCTCGAAAGAAGTTTGGACACCGATCTGCTCCAAAAGTGCCAAGGTCATTTTTATGTAGGGAACCGACGTTATTTTGCCTATCAATTCCAATTCGAGACCATTTTCCAGGCTGGGTGCTATCAACAACAAGGCAGAAATATATTGACTGCTTATATTGGCTGGAAGCGAGACTTGGCTTTTTTTCAACTTTTTCCCTATGATTTTTAGTGGTGGATACCCCCCTTCTTTTTCATATTGAATATCAGCACCCAGCGATTGAAGTGCTTCTACCAATACTTTTATGGGTCGTTCCTGCATCCGTTTGGATCCTGTAAGCACCACTTGTTTTCCTTCTTGCGAAGCAAAATAGGCCGTTAAAAAACGCATAGCGGTACCTGCATGGTGAATATCCACTTCTCCAGACGATTTGGCCAATCCCCTTTGCATTACCTCCCCATCATCAGAATTGGAAAGGTTCTCAATTTTGATGTTTGGAAAAAGTGCCTGTAGCAACAAAGACCGATTCGTTTCACTTTTAGAACCAGTAATTGCAATGGTTTTTTGAATCTTTTTATTGTGTGGTGCGAAAAGTTGGAGTCTCAATTCTTAAGGGTTTGGATGAATTGTCAAAACTAGAAAAAACACATCTAAAGACCCTTTACAAGGGCAACTTTATTTGAGCTTTTTGTTATTTTGATGTCGGTCGTGATCACGTTTGGTCTTAAGATCCAGTTTTTTATCGAAAGCCTCCTGTAAATCTATCCCGGTTTGGTTGGCCAAACAGAGTACCACAAATACCACATCGGCGAGTTCCTCGCCTAAATCCTTGGCCTTATCGGATTCTTTTTCGCTCTGTTCCCCGTAGCGTCGTGCAATTATTCGAGCTACCTCCCCAACTTCTTCGGTAAGTTGGGCCATATTGGTGAGTTCGTTAAAATAACGGACCCCATGGTTCTTAATCCATTCGTCTACAGCTTTTTGTGCATTTTTGATGTTCACCTTTTCACTTTTATTGTTGAGATACAAAGGTAAGCACAACCTGTCTATTCCCTTTCGAGAACTAAATAAGTTTGGTTTTGGGTGGCCACAGCTTTTCCGAAAAACTCCTTTATAAATTGATATCCTTCACTTTTATATTGTGTTGCCCTAAGTTGAAATGAAAATACTACCATGACATCCCCTTTCATTTTACTGGTATTAAAGCGTAATACCCCGCTACCATCTGGGAGCGCCAAATTTATGGGTTTGGGAAGCTCCTTTACCTTATACCCTTCAGGAATCGCAATGTTGGCCATGTAGTTAAACTTCCTAAGATATCCGAAATCAACAGGGTAGTTTCTGGTTTCCGCTTTAAATGGGTTATTTTTAAAATAACGCACCAAAAAAGGATTAAAATAAATGGTTTCGGAGGGTTGCAATTCCTCAGCCTCAAAAGAATACCGCTCCACTAAGTTTTTTTCATCCGATTTTTCTTGGACGATTTCATAATCGTCAACGTAAAAACCATCAATATTTTCCTTTTCTATATCTTCCAAATATTCCTCCTCCGTTACTGAGGCTATATGGGTTCTTTTAAAATAAGCATCGTATCCTTTTGAAGTTTCATCAACAACACCGTTTGCCAAACCATTCTCTGGGTCCAACTTTACCTGAACCCTTATTGCACGGCTATTTTGTTTCTGTGGGGCTATATCATACCAGTAGCTGTCACCATCCAACTCCATTACCCTGCCATAATAGTTTAAACATCTGTAGGGCAACATACCAAATGGTAATTGTTTTTCGGTCGCATCCAACAAATATGTAGTTCCTTCAATCTCCACCTTGGCTACTACATAGTTAAAATCGGACATTACCGGATGTGATTTTTTGGGCAAACCATGCTTGCGTGTGGAGAGCACCATCAAATCTGTATCAATTCCGGAAGCATTCAACAAGTTGATCAAAGTAATATTTATCTCCGCAACATTACCAGTTCCTTCATTAAAGGCTTTTTTTACATTGTTGTCCCTAAATATTCCAAACTTACCGTTCCATGTGTAATGCAGTTTGACAAAGTTGTATAAGTTTTTGGCCTTGACAAGATCGTCTTCATTTCCAGAAATGATTTCCAAAGGGATATTCCGTTCAAAATAATTTTTCTTGCGTAGTTGCCCTCCAATATCCCCATCGGTTCTGAACTCTTTGTCAACATCTTTCCAGGATTTTGTAAAATTCTGTGTTATTCCGTCGAACCCTTGATATTCTGAAAGTTCAAATTCCAATCGAGATCTATAATTGGAAGGAGCCAACATATATTCCTCATCATTTTTGAAAGCAGGCACATCTTTCATTGCATATTTTAAAACTTCACAATCAGCTTGCTTTCCTACACCGGGAACACTAAAACAATCCGATTTGATGGAAGCTTCGTTCACATCCAAAGAAAATTCTCCCAATAATGACCGGTTGTATATATAATTTCCCGGAATTTCGGCATTGTATTGAGTGTATATTTTGGGTATATGTTCTTGAAACGCCCATCCGTTTAAATTGTAAAAAAAGGGAGATTGAATTTCATAGGTATACTCCAGTATGGAGCCTACCTGTACATTGGGAAAAGTGAATCTTTTTTCCGACCAGCGTTCATTTACCTCCACATCATAAATTGTGCTTTGCACCACATTGTATTTGAGTCCTTGGGTATGGCTTATACCTTCGATATTACCGACTATCTCTGTTCTGCCACCGGAATGGTAATATGGAATGGTGATTTCTGCTTCCGAAAAGCCCTCCTTGTCCAATATTTTAATCCTGGCATGATACTTTTTTATCAATCGAACATACCCTCGCCTTACCTCAAAATAGTTTTCGCCTTTCTCATAGAGGTAAACAGCGTGGGCGGTAGTATCCTTTTCATAAGTTTTAAACTCCGATTCAAAGTTGGACAATTGTCCAAAATATACTTCTTGACCTATTACAGAAATACTCTGAAATAATACTAACAGTACTATTACTTTTTTCATTTATCCCCCTTTTGTGTTTTTGCCAAAACGATTTTTTCCGATTCCTTTTTAATAATATGACTGTAAAGCTCTTGGAGGTCGGCATAATAATGTGCTGGAATAACTGAGCTATTGAGTGACGTTTCTATCTGTGCGCTTATTAGGTTTTGATTTGCTGAAATATTATACCTGAATTGACCCAGATTTTCGGGTAACGCCACCGCAATAGGTTCCGGAATGGACTCAACGGTATATCCATCGGGTACATTTATTGAAATTATGTACTTATCTTCCCATGGATACCCATAATCAACCGGGAATTCTCTTTTTTCAGCTTTAAAGGGATTCTCCCTTGTGGTAAGGTGAAACAAAGGTGAAATATAAAGTTTACCTGAAATATTCTCAAAAGCAGCTTCTTTTTCAAACTCAAAGGATTGCACTATTGGCTTAGATAGGTCTTCGATATTCTGCAAATCAAAAGCGGAAATTTCAAGATCACCGTGCTTTTTTTCCAAATCGTCCAAATAAGAATCTTCGGAACCACTAGTGTAGTTATTTCTAAAAACAAAGGCATTATTGGCCGTATATTGTTCTCTATATTTTCCTTTTATGGATCCATCTTGGTTTAGGTCGATACTCATCATAATGGCATCCATGGATTTAACACCGGGCATTAAGTCTATCTGAATGGAGCTACCATCTTCCCGGATTAATCTTCCAATCCAATTCAATGCGCGCATGGGCAAAACATCGGGAACGGTATTCTTATCCGTTGCATCAAACAGTATCAGTTCATCTTCCATTTGAACACCGGAAATAACATAATTAAAACCGTTCCTTGTTGGGAACAAAGGTATTCCATGTAACCGGGTACTTACCAAAACTGGATTTGCATCGAAACCGGCATATCGGAACATCGATGTAAGCATTAAATTGATTTCGGCTACATTTCCAACGCCTTCTTTATATGATTTTCTAACGCCCTGACTGCATCCTACACCGGTATACCCGTCCCAATTCATTTTAGATTTTACATATTGAAAAATGGCAATTGCCTTTTCAGCATCAGTCGACAAACCTGATATCAACTGGTCCACATCTTCATCAAAATAATTATGCTTGTTCAATTCAGCTCCGAAATCATCATAATCATAAATGGATTTGGCCACATCATCCCAGGTAAGACTATAATTTTTATAAGGTCTATTGGGGAATCGGGTCGATGCCAATTCGAATTTAATGGAGGTCCTAAAGTTATCAATATTACTAGTATACTTTTCATCCAATAGCGCTGGAAGGTCAGAAACACTAATATTATAGACGTTTTCAAAAAAGCTCAAAGTGCCACTTTTACGTGTAGTTCCCAACCTCCCTGTATTATCAGTAGACCTGTAAGAAACATTGAGGGAACGGCTTTCCTTGGTCTGAGAAAATTTTACTGGATAGGAACCTCGACTGTATTGTTTAAAGAAGAAGTATTCGGGGATATCCAAACGTGCCTCTGCTTTGTTCACCGGTATATCGTACTGGAACTTAAACTCATCGATATGCCAGTAAATAGGTGAGGTTATCCTGTACTCGATATCAAGTACACTTCCTTCCCGTACCTCAGGCATCGTAATGGAGGCTTTGTTCCTATATTTATTTACTTCTTCAATAAATACACCATCATTTTTAAGTTTTTGGCTGACCACCTTTCCATTTTCCATGTTGAATGTTACGCCTTTTACCGCTCCGATATCCTCCTTATCACTACTGGCTTTATATAATGGAACTTGCAAGGTTGCCCAATCAAAACCCTCTTTCTTATATATCTTTATACGATAATGAACCTCTCGGACCTGAGACCATCCTGTCTCATACTGGTAATTAAATCGCACCAATTCTTTTTTATAAAGTAGGGCCGCGTTGGCATCTGGGTATGAGGCATGTTGTTTGGCAGCTACTTCATCCTTGGAAACTTTTCCAAATTTCACTTCGTTGGAGCTTACTGTTTGCTGTACAAGCAAAAGCAGAAAAAACAGTCTTAATCTCATGATTCTTTTTTACTTAAAACGATTTTGGTATTATCATATCTTGCGACTTTTTTTCTGAAGTCTCGATACAGTTTATAGTCTTCTTTCGAATATTCTCCCGACTTAATGAGCAGTTTCCTTTTGTACAAAATCACCCCAGATTCTTTAGGTTCAATAGCAACCGAATAGGAACCAAACTTGGTTTCTTCCTTAAAAGGCTTTACCCAGGTTTCGGGCGTATAACCCGCCGATAAATGAATTATAAATTCGTCCTCATCCAAATAGCCACGTTTTAACACTAAGGGCCTTTTTCTATCTCGGCATCTGTCCGGCACTCCCAAATTGCGGTTGGACAAGTTAGGGGCAAGCAATAATTTATCCCCTGCGGTGGTCAGGTAATTCTCCACACTGAACTCTACGTCTTCAACAAACTCTATGTTTTTGACATCGTTTTGATATTTGACTTGACCCAGGGATAGGTTCTGTACATAGTTCCAGTAGGATTTATAGAACTCTTCCTGTTCTGATCTGGTATTGGCCGTCCTCCAATATTTTTGATCGTATTGCGATCCTTTGGAAAGAATCTTTACTTTTCCTTTTACATCTTTTTCCTCACTAATAATGAACTCGCCTTGGGTAAACTGATAGTTCTCTTCATCTGAATAGGCCCTAGTCCTTACCAGTTCACCACCTTTGGGAGTAATCTTCAAAACATTTCTGTTGTCCGTAAAAGTACCTAGGTGATTTACAGGGGTCTTTTGGCTTGTGCACTCCAACCAAACCTCTTTTTCTTCTAAGGGAACATTTAAAAAAACATGGTTTCCTTGCATGGATGGAAAATCTTCATCAAGACTTTTCATTTGCCTGCCTGCCTGCACCACCGTATAATAGGACTCCACTCCAACAGCTCTCAGCAAAGCCTTTGTATAGTTGGTAAGTCCTTTGCAGTCCCCATATTTTACACGATCAACATCCAATGCGCTTATAGGCATCCATCCGCCAATGCCCAGTTGAACACTTATGTATCGGGTGTTTTCCTGTACGTACTTATAAATTATTCTGGTTTTCTCTAAGGGGTCGGATACACCTTTCACCAAATTTTTAACATATTGGATGGTGCCGTCATCCAAATCATCCCTTCCTTGAAGAAGCTCATCATTCATCCATCTACCAAGTTCTTGCCATGATTTGGCTTTGCCATCAACACCTTCCAGGTGGAATTCGTTCAAGGCAATTTTTACCTGAGGGGCAAAATCCCTAAACGCTGGTGACAACGGTTCACGTTCCAATGCCTTCAAGTTTTTAGCTTTATAACTTATACCTTGAGTAGTTGCCTCGGTTTCTATTTGATATGGTCCAAAATTCTCCTCTTTATTCCTAAAAGGTATGCCACATTCTACCGTAAAGGAAAACTCACTTCTTTCTGTTCCAACCCTATAATCATCCAAGAACATCCAATTGGGAGCAAATGCAGTGTTCGGTGTGGAATACTCCTTGGTGAATTTGACTGTATAGGGATATTGGTTTGGTGTGTACCTCATTACCAAAACCCTTGAATCCGAATAAAGGGTGCCTCCTCCAATGGCGCTTTGGTCCAAGAAATCTCTTTTCTTGATTTTTTTGATTACTTCGCCCTGGGCATTATATATTATAGCTTCAATAGCTGATACTTTGTCCTTTTTCTCATAGAAGGCATAGGCTTGTACATGTTCATTTCCTTCCTCATTGAACACGGTAACAACTCTTTTACTATTCACCTCCATCTGGTCTTTGGACCTTATAACAACATCCATTTTATCCAAGCGCACCACGGCATCTGCATTTTGGCGAACTCCCTTAGGAATGTTGTTTACATTATAGTCTTGAGAAAATAAAAAGTGAAAAGATAAGCTAAGTAGGAATAAAAAATAGAATCGCATTTATGTTTAGAAATTGGTAATTTAGGTAACGGTAAAGTGGTTAATTTCCTACAATAAAGATATTTTTTTCGACATAAAGTAATTATTCTTTGTTTTTTGTATCCATTGTAATGGTCACAGGGCCATCATTTAGGAGTTCCACTTTCATGTCGGCACCAAAAATACCCGTGCCGACTTTTTTTCCCAGTCTTTGCTCCAACACCTCAACAAATGCCTCATACATGGGAATGGCAACATCAGGTTTCGCCGCTTTAATGTACGACGGGCGATTTCCTTTTTTTGTTTGTGCATGCAGGGTAAACTGGCTAACTACTATAATATCACCATTGATATCTACGACCGAACGGTTCATCACATCATTTTCATCACTAAAAATTCGAAGGTTTATTATTTTATTCGCCAACCAATCAATGTCCTCTTTACCATCAGCATCCTCTACTCCCAACAATACCAACAGACCATTTCCGATAGATGAAACTACCTTGTCCTCAACTGTTACACTTGCTTTTGAAACTCTTTGTAATACAGTTCTCATTTATCTTTCTCTATATGGATTATCTTCATCACCGGTTAACATCTGAACATAGCTTCGGTATCGGCTTGCAGCTATTTCATCATTCTCCAAAGCTTCTTTAACGGCACACTTTGGCTCATCCAGATGGAGACAGTTATTGAACTTACACTCGGATTTCAAGGCAAAAAACTCAGGGAAATAATTACCAATCTCATGCTTTTCCATATCTACAATACCAAAACCCTTTATCCCTGGAGTGTCAATGATTCGGGCATCAAAAGAAAGATCGTACATCTCGGCAAAAGTGGTAGTATGTTGCCCTTGCATGTGCTGCTCTGAAATTTCGGCGGTTTTTAACTTGAGACCTGGCTCCAATGCGTTTACCAAAGTGGATTTTCCCACTCCAGAATGTCCAGCAAACATGCTAGTGTTACCGAACATCAATTCTTTTACTTTATCGACATTTATGCCTTTTTTGGCTTCAATTTGAATACATTGATATCCAATTTTGGTATACAGGCCTACCAGGTAATCAACCTCAAACTTTTCCTCTTCACTATAAACATCCATCTTATTAAAAAGAAGTACTACGGGAATTTCATAGGCTTCGGCCGTAACCAAAAATCGATCTATAAAACTGGTAAAGGTGGGCGGATTGTTCAGCGTAACCAAAAGAAAAACCTGATCAAGGTTGGAAGCTATAATATGGGTCTGTTTGGAAAGCTTCACCGACTTGCGAACAATATAGTTTTTTCGCTCACCTATTTCGGTAATTATACCAACAGTCTCATCTCCAATTGTTTCCAAATCGAAACCAACATGATCGCCAACCGCTACCGGATTGGTGCTTTTAATACCTTGTGTTCGGAACTTTCCTTTAATACGGCATTCATAAAAATCTCCCTCTTCAGATTTCACCGTATACCAGCTTCCAGTTGATTTATAAACAGTCCCGTTCACTAATTGTTCATATTTTGACTACAAAGAAACAATATTACTTCTTTTTCGTCGTATATCTTTATTGAGAGTTTTAACAATCATTAACTTAATTTATTATGAAAAAAATCATTTTGGCAGTAGTTGTGCTATTTGCAGCCTCATTCACTGTGAGCGCACAACAGTACCATGTAGTAACCAGTGTCGAGTCCATTGTTCCTAATGGGCTTGGAAGATCAAGAATTATAAATGCCTTGGAAGACAAGGATTACAAAGAATTTACAAGCGTTCAGACCGAGGATGACAATACCCGTAACAAATCTAAAAGAAATGAAATTCGCGTAAAGAATTTTGAGGAAACCAAACTTTTGAATTTTTACAACATCGGTGGTATCCGTTTTCAGAACATTGCTGCCAACGATGCCCTGATTACTTCCATGATCAATGATATGATTTCCAATGGTTGGGAATTGGCTTTTGTGGTAAGTGGAGTAGAGAGCGAAGGTGGTAAAGGTGATGGACAAGGCATCTTTATTACGCGTTACATTTTCAAAAAGTAATATTGCCAAAATAACCCCATAAAAAAGCCCTCCAAACTTTTTGGAGGGCTTTTTCTTTAGCTACAAGTTTCACTAATCCTTAATATAGACCCTTCCGCCTACAAAAGTTTTTTTATGGACCGTTTGTGGGTTTCCGTAAACATATACATCTCCACCGGCCTTGACATTAATATCCACAAGTTCCGATGCGAATACATCTGCCTCACCTCCTGCTGAAATCTTTACATCTGTTGTGGCGGTTCTTAGCTCTCTTCCTTCAAAAATACCGCCTGTATTGATAACAACCGTTTGATTTTTTGCCAATCCGGAAGCTCGAACAATTCCACCTGTCACCGCACGTATATCAGCATAATCCACATCCATTCCAATGTGAATCACGGCTCCTTCTTGTGCCCTGAGCTCTATTTTGCTCTTATGGACCATCTCATTACAAGTAATTTGTGCACCTTCGTTACTATCGATTACATCCAAATTGGTGTAGTAGACTTCGATCATGGTATCCTCTCCTTGAAACTTTTTGTCCAGCTGCATTCTTAGTTTCAGCACCCCGTTTTTGTTGGTCCATTTAATATCATCGACATTCCAGCCTTTGATCATAATCTTGTTCTCGTCGGATTGGATCAAGTTGACCTCGATCAAATCAAAAACTTTAATCTTGTTGAACTCTCCAACTTCTGTATCAATGATTCGTTGTGAAAACATAACCAAGGGAAGTAAAAGAAGACCTAGTGTGTATATTTTTTTCATGATAGTGTGTTTTTACTTCTGAAAGATTATGTTTTTGTTGAATTGTTACAGTTTGAAACAAAAAAACTATTTGCAACAACGGAACTTTACCGAAGCTACAAATAGTTCTTCAAAAATCCTGATTAAAAAACCAGTCTATTTATTGATAATTTTTTCTTGGTGGTTAATTGATTCCTGGTGAATTGCCTTGAACATTTTCAATACAAATTCCTCGCTCAATCCTCTTTGCTCTCCTTCCAAGATCATATTGCCCAGAATAGCATTCCAACGGTTACTCTGAAGCACTGCTACGTTCTTTTGCTTTTTCAGCTCACCGATTCCATCAGAAACTTTCATTCTTTTCCCCATTAAATCAATCAATTGATTGTCCAGTATGTCAATCTGTGCTCTAAGGTTGCTCAAATTGTTATTGTATTCCGCTTCCTCATCAGTCTCTTTTCTAATACGAAGATCTTTCATCATCTGAACCAAGGTTTTTGGGGTTACCTGCTGAGCGGCATCACTCCAAGCATTGTCCGGATCATAATGTGTTTCTATCATCAAACCATCAAAATTCAAATCCAACGCAGTTTGAGAAACATCAAAAACCATATCGCGTTTTCCTGTAATGTGACTTGGATCGTTTATGATGGGCAAATCAGGGAACTTGGTCTGTAACTCAATGGCCAACTGCCATTCTGGAATATTACGGTATTTGGTTTTTTCGTAAGTGGAAAATCCTCTGTGGATAACACCCAACTTCTCAATATTGGCAGAATGCAATCGTTCCACAGCTCCCAACCAAAGGGATAGATCAGGGTTTACTGGATTCTTCACCAAAACAATTTTATCGGTTCCTTCCAAAGCATCGGCAATTTCTTGAACAATGAACGGACTTACGGTAGAACGTGCACCAATCCACAACAAATCAATATCGTGTTCCAAGGCTAGGTCTACGTGTGCCCTATTGGCAACCTCTGTAGCGGTTTTTAGACCGGTCTCTTCCTTTACTTTTTGCAACCACTTCAAGCCAATGGCCCCTACTCCTTCAAAATTTCCTGGACGAGTTCTTGGTTTCCAGATTCCGGCACGGTAGTAGCTTACATCGGTATCCTTAAGCTCATGGGCTATTTTCAGCACTTGGTCCTCGGTTTCCGCACTGCACGGACCTGCAACTACCAATGGATGACCCAAATTCATATCATCCAACCATTTTCTCATTTCCTTTTTGTTTTCCATAATACTCTCTATTTTTTTGTAAGTGGTATTCCTTTTAGTATTTGTTTTATTTTATTGGTGTTACTCATTTCTAGGTGGACATTCTCAAAATCATTGTCCAAAATCATTTGCTTAAAAGTGGTAAGGTTTTGAATGTACTCTTCCAATGTTTCTACAACATTATCTTTATTCTGTTCAAAAATTGGCGTCCACATATCGGGTGAACTTTTTGCCAAGCGAACCGTACTCTCAAAACCACTTCCCGCCATGTCAAAAATATCACGCTCATTTTTTTCTTTCTCAATAACCGTCTTTCCCAACATAAAAGAGCTGATGTGTGATAAATGAGATACGTAGGCGATGTGTTTATCGTGTGCTTCGGGGTTCATATACCGAATTCGCATGCCTATTTCCTGAAAAATAGCCAATGCTTTTTCTTGAAGCTTGAATGCTGTTTTTTCTACTTCACAAATAATCATGGTCTTGCCCGTGTACAGACCTTCGAATGCTGCTGCTGGTCCGGAAAACTCGGTACCTGCAATAGGGTGACAGGCCATAAAATTTCTTCGTTTTGAATGATTGGCAACTTGTTCGCAGATCAAGCGCTTGGTGGAACCTGCATCTACCACCACGGTCTCATCTCCTGCAGCATCCAGTATTTTGGGCAATTCGGTGACCAAAACATTCACCGGAATACCTAAGTAAACCAAATCTGCCGTTGCCAAAGTCGAATAATCTCCTTTTTTATCAATGATTTGAAGTTGTAAGGCTTCATCCAGATGGGCATCACTTTTATCCACACCAATGATTTCTACTTCGGGATGCAACTTTTTTACATCCTTAGCAAAAGACCCGCCAATTAATCCAACTCCTATGATGACTACTTTCATAATCTAAAATCTTTCTATGGCTTCCTTGATTTTGTCCTCTTTTACACAAAGGGAAAAACGAATATAGCCTTCACCATTGCTTCCGAATATGGTTCCCGGCGCAATGAAAATATTTTTATCGTACAACACTTTATCTATAAATTCTTCGGATGGTTCAGCTCCTTTGGGCAATTTGCACCACACAAACATTCCCACCGCATTTTTATCGTAAGTACAACCTAATTTGTCTGCCAGTTGGAACATCAGTTCCCGTCTTTCGGTGTAGACCTTATCCAATGCCTCGAACCATTCGGGACCACTTTGCAAGGCAGCAATCGCCCCTTTCTGAATACCGTAGAACATTCCTGAGTCCATATTGCTCTTCACTTTCAACACTGCATTGATGTGTTCCGCACTTCCAAGTACCATTCCCACACGCCAACCTGCCATATTAAAGGTCTTGCTTAAACTGTTTAGCTCCAAAGTGCAATCTTTTGCTCCTTCGATAGACAAAATACTGGTCGGGTTACTGGAGAGCACAAAGCTGTAAGGGTTATCGTTCACCAAAAGTATCTGGTTGGAATTGGCAAAATCTACAAGCGACTTTAACTGTTCCATATTTGCAGTAGCGCCAGTGGGCATATGTGGATAACTGATCCACATTAATTTCACTTTGGACAAGTCTTTCTTGGAAAGTTCCTCCAAATCTGGAAACCAACCATTTTCCGCTTTCAAATCATAGGTGACGGGTACACCACCCACCAAATTAGTGACAGAGGCATAGGTTGGGTAACCCGGATTGGGCAACAATACCTCATCTCCCTCATTTAAAAAGGCCATACTAATATGCATGATTCCTTCCTTGGAACCCATCAAGGGCAATATCTCCGCATTGGGATCTACCGATACTTCAAACTTTTGCTGATAGAAGTCGGCAATGGCCTCCCTCAATTGAGGTAATCCTTGGTAGCTTTGATATTGGTGTGCCCCCGCCTCGATTATAGAATCCCGAAGCGTTTCCAACACCTGCGGCGATGGTGCCAAGTCCGGACTACCAATTCCCATATTGATGATGGGCTTGCCCTGGGCAATCAACCCCCTTACTTCCCTTAATTTTTTAGAGAAGTAATATTCCTGTACGCTATTTAACCTATCTGCTGTTACCATTACAACAATGCATTTTTATATTCACCCAAAACCCTAAAATCTTCGGCCATGATCTGCAATAAAGATTTTGTTTTGGCAAAGTGTTCGTATTTATCAAAAGTGACATCGACAAAAAAAGCATACTTCCAAGGGGTCTCGATTACGGGCAAAGACTGAATCTTGGTCAGGTTCATATTGCAATCGCTCAGCACGTTCAACACAGTGGCCAAACTCCCTCTTTTGTGATCGGTTATAAATCGTAAAGATGCCTTATTGATCTCTTCTTCTGGAAGTACTTTATTTTGTTTTTTGAGGATGATGAACCTCGTGGAATTGTTCACAATGGTCTGGATATTGTCCGCAATAATTTCCAAATCGTATAAATCAGCCGCCATTTTAGGGGCAATTGCAGCAATATGCTCTAAATTTCCCTCATTGATTCGTTTCGCTGTTTCGGCCGTATCCACACTTTCCACTAATTTAATTTGAGGATGTGCCTTAAAAAACTCTTTACATTGCAACAGCGCCATGGGGTGTGAATGTACCTCTTTGATATCATCAAAAGTTTTCCCCTTCATAACCATAAGGTTATGGTGGATGTTAAGGTAGTGCTCCCCAATTACATGAATGTTATTGTGATATACCAGATTGTAATTAGAGATAATAGATCCTGCGATAGAGTTTTCTATGGCCATAATTCCTTTGTCAGCAGTGCCTAACAATAGGTTATCTACTACCGCGTCAAAAGAGCTGCATTCGAGCAAATCAATCTTATCTCCGAAAAAATCCGTGGCCACCTGATGGTGGTTCGATCCTTTTATTCCTTGTATGGCGACTTTTAATTCCATTGCAAAAAAAAAGCCCCGATTGTATCGGGACTTTATAAATTGGTTATACTTTAAACGTATCTACAATAGTCCCGCTCCTCTTTGAAAAAAGAAGTAAAAATAAAAACGGTTCCAGAAATACGTGTTTGTCATCTTGTTATTAATTAAAGGCTAATTTAGGTATTCAATCCGAAAAGGACCTGTATTCACAAATTTTTTTTGATATTTCTCAAAAAAGCCATTTTAACTGCACATTATTTTACAGAAACCATACTTTTTTAAGAATTCTTACTCCTATGATTATTTCCCCATGATTAAAAACCATGCATCCTGGATTTTGAAACCCAAGGATTAAAACATCTAAAAGTGTATTTTTGGAATCAAGAAATTATTTTGAATGTCCATCACCGTACAAAACATTACAAAAACCTTTGGTTCGCAAAAAGCACTGAACAACGTTTCGTTCACTATCAACAAAGGTGAAGTCGTAGGTTTTTTAGGTCCCAACGGGGCCGGAAAGTCTACCATGATGCGAATTCTCACCACATATTATAAAGCTGATAATGGTGAAGCAGCCGTAAATGGCTTTGATGTTTTAGAGGCTGAAAAAGACGTTCAAAAAAGTATTGGCTATCTCCCAGAGCATAATCCGCTGTATTTGGAAATGTATGTAAAGGAGTACTTGGCCTTCAACGCAGATGTGTACAAAGTAGACAAGTCCAAGATCAATGATGTTATTGAACAAACCGGGCTATCTCCCGAGGCCCACAAAAAAATCGGTCAGTTATCCAAAGGATACCGCCAACGCGTAGGTCTTGCTGCCGCCTTGTTGCACGACCCAGAAGTTTTGATTCTTGATGAGCCCACCACAGGACTAGACCCCAACCAATTGATCGAGATCCGAAAACTGATACGTGAAATTGGGAGAGAGAAAACCATTCTACTATCCACTCATATTATGAAAGAAGTGGAAGCTGTTTGCGACCGCGTAATCATCATAAACAAAGGGGAATTGGTGGCAGACAAAAAACTAGAGGAACTTCGCGAAGCGGAAGAACAAATTATTGAAGTGGAATTTGACTATCGCGTAGAAGAACAACTATTGCAGCAAATGCCCAATGTTTCAAAGGTAAAAAACACGGGAGGCTTTGTTTACGAAATCACTTTTGGCACATCAAAGGATATGCGACCAGTGGTATTCGATTTTGCCCATGACAATAAATTAAAGACCCTCCAACTCAGTAGAAAGAACAAAAACTTGGAGAGCCTCTTTACGGAACTCACTTCCTAACTTTCTTTTTATCCCAATTGATTGGACAACCGTCCAAAATGGGATGGAAAACCGTTCCAAATATGGTACTTTTGCGGTTCAGTTGAAACAGGACTTATGAAGAAGAACAAAGCCAGATTGGAACTTTCCAAAGAAGAAATGAAAAGCTATGGGTATCAAATTGTGGATGCCATAGTGGAACATCACGCTACACAAGACCAAAAATTACCTGTAGCACTTGGGTCCCGCAAAGAAATGGATTCGCTTTTTTTGGAAGAGGCCCCAGAAAAAGGTTCAGACCCATCCCAAGTACTCGACTTTGTTTTGGAAAAGGTAATGACCAACAGTGCCAACTTGGCTCATCCGAGATCATTTTCATTTGTTCCTGGTCCTAGTAATTATATTAGTGTTATGGCCGATGCCTTGGCCACAGGTTATAATATTTTTTCTGGGGGATGGGCCGCCAGTCCTGCTGCAGCTGAACTAGAGATTGTAACCATTCAATGGTTATTAAAGGTTTTTGGTTTTCCGAAGAAAAAAGGTGGAGGTATATTTACCAGTGGTGGTTCCATGGCCAACCTTACCGCTGTTGTTACCGCTCGCAGAATAAAATGTGGCGATGATTTCTCCAAAGCGGTCATCTATTTGTCCGATCAGGCACACTCTTCCAACATTAAAGCAATTCGGGTGTTGGGCTTCAAAAAAGAACAGATTAGGATAATTCCCACTGACAATGAACTCAAGTTTTCTGTAAACAAATTGAAGAACTGCATTGCCAAAGATAGATTAGAAGGACTTCAGCCATTTTGCTTGATTGCCTCTGCTGGAACCACAAACACTGGAACCGTGGATCCCTTGGTGGAATTGGGGAACATTTGCAAGAAAGAAGATATTTGGTACCATATTGATGGTGCCTACGGTGGAGCGGCTATCTTATCCAAAAAAGGCAGACAGGCCATGAAAGGGATTGAAAAGGCAGATTCATTAACCGTGGATCCACATAAATGGTTCTTCCAACCTTATGAAATGGGCTGCCTATTGATAAGAAATCATAAAAACCTGAGCCATACATTTACCGAAAAACCTGAATATTTAAGGGATATCGAGGGGAATACCTCCGAAATCAATTTTTATGACCATGGGATTCAGTTGACCCGTAGATTCCGAGCCTTAAAATTTTATATGTCTTTAAAAACCTTTGGTTTAAAAGAATTCCGAGATGCTATCACCTACAATATTGATTTGGCCGAAGAAGTGGAAACGATGTTGAGAGGCAGTAAGAGTTGGGAAGTTGTTTTCCCAGCCACCTTGGCCGTTATTAATTTTAGATACAACCCTATCAATAAAAAATACTCGGAGAAGGAGTTGGATAAAATCAACCAGTACATTTCAGAAAAAGTAGTGGAATCACGCAAAGCTTTGCTTGTCACCACTATTTTAAATGGACAAATTGTACTACGAATGTGTTTGATCAATCCAAGAACCACTATGAAAGATGTTACGGATACCTTTGAGCTTTGCAAAAAATATGCGTTGGAGATTGAAGAGGAATTGGCAGGTAAAGTCTAATTGATTCGATTTAGGTTTTCATCAACATCTTTGTTCTTGAATTTGGAGGTTTTGTTACCAAACTTATATTTTACGGCAACAGCAATTTCCCTGGCATCCACAAAATAGGTTCCGTTCGCCTCTACTCCATTTATGGAATAACGCTCCTCAAAATTCATGGCTTTGGTGATATCATTCAAGCGGATAGCACATTGGAATTTTTCAAAAAAAGTTTTGGTCACAGAGGCGTTCAGGACCAACATAGCATTCCTAGTATAAATTCCTTCGTTACGTTCGGTCATCATCCATCCGCCAAAAGAAACAATGGTACCTGTGGCAACTTTAAATTGTTGGTCGGTATAAGCATACACATAAGGCTTTGCTGTTGCTAAAATCGCTGAAGAATCCTTGATCTTATTATAGTTTAAACTCACAGAGGTCGTGGAAGTCCAAATTTTGTACGAAAATGGCAGGGTAACCCCTGCGTAAAAACCCGACTCCTTTTCCAAATTGGTAGGCGAAAGGGTTGCTGTGGCATCCGGTGTTTCATAACTTATGGCATAGTACGATGGATTGTCCTTTTGGTAAACATCCATAAAAAATGATTTGTTCTTCCATTGCAGATTGGAAGTAATCCGGTGGGAAATAGTAGGCAACAGGTTTATATTATTGGTAGCTTCCAAAAAAGGATTGATGAATACCGAAACGGAGCTAGTTTGCGAAAAATTGGGCCTAACAATATTTCGAGAATAGTTCAATGAAAGAGTTTTGGTACTGTCCAACTTAACATTGAGACCAGCTTTGGGAAAAATTCTAGTGCTTTCTCTATTGACCAGAGGACTTGTTTCGTTGTTCAGCATACCATTTACATTATTGTGTTCCACCCTAACCCCAATGTTAAGTTCCAGTTTCTTATTCAGATTTGAACTAAAGTTCAAATAGGAAGCATACAGCTGTTCTTTATAATCATAATCAGCATTTACTTCATTTTGGGCATCCAATTGCTGAACATTGGAATGGGCATTGGCCCGTCCTTCGTTCCAACTTACCCCAAATTCACTTTTTAATTTATCGGAAATTGCATGTTCAACATCACCTCTAGCGGCAAAAGAACCTATTTTGTATTCTTGGTATCTGGATTCATCCAAGGAAAAACCTTCATTGTTGTAATTGTTAAAAATATCCGTGTCCAACTTTTGCTTGAAGGAAGAATATTGGATTCCCGTGAAAAGATTCCAATCGGAATCTATCTTTTTATTGTAATTGAAATTGCCACTAAAGTATCCTCGACGATTATCGTTTTTAGGTTCGGATAAAATTTGATTCTCTTCGACTCCATCCCGAACAAAAGTGTTTGTTTCAAAATCAGCATCGTCCATTTGATGCTTCATTGTGGTATTGAAGGATACATAATCACTATCGTTAAAAGGGTAGTAAAATCCAAGACCACCATTAATTTGAACCCTTTTATTATTTGGAATCAGCACCAAATAATCCGAATAAATGTCCTCCTCGGGAATTGCAAATTCAAAAGTATTGCTCTCCCATTGCCCAATTACATTATAATTGAGATTGCCCCGAACACTCCATTTTCCATTGGAAAAACTTCCGTTGGAACTCAGGTAATTGTTAGTATTTTGCCTAAAAGATATCGTTTCGCCAAGACTCAGGGTAACTCCCTTATCCGTACTAGTCTTTATATGAATCAAAAGCACAGCTTGGCCTTCAGCTTCATATTTGGGTGATGGATTGTTGATAAGTTCAATGCTCTCAATCCCTTCTATGGACAACCCTTTGAATTCATCCAAACTGATACGCTGATTGCCCAAATAAATTAAAGGGCTCCCTTTAGAAATCACCGAAATGGATTCACGATCTGGTGAAATTTGAATATTGGGAACTTTTGAAAGGACTTCCATAGCATCCACGACGGAAGCAAAAACAGGATTTTGTACATCAATCTTAAGATTGCCATTAGCTGTGGTTATGGGATTTTTCAAGGCAGTGACCTCAACAGCTTCAAGCTCGGTCAATTGATCTTTCAACTGAATAGAAAATTCAAGATTTTCACCCAAGATAATCTGCTTGGAATATTTTTTAAAACCCAAAGCAGATACTTCTAATAGATACTTGCCTCCATTTACCTCATTAAATAAAAACTCGCCATTCACCAAGGAAGTGTAAGCTATTAAATTTTCTTTATTGGAATCAAACAAAAGGACATCTCCAATAGAGACCATCTGATTATTTTCATCAACAACACTTCCCTTAAAAGTGAATTGTTGTTGACCATAACTTGAAATGTATAATGCAAAAAATAAAAAAGAAAGCTGCTTCAAAACGGTTCGATTTTGAAACAAATTACGAGGGTAAATTGGCTCAGATAAAGCCTAACAGGTCTGATTTAGGTGCTAGCACCCGTACTATTTTCCAACAATTCCCGCCTATTGGCCACATTTAATTTACTGTAAATGTTAGTGATGTGGCTTTTTACCGTGCTTAAACTAATATAAAGTTCGTTGGCTATTTCCTTATTGCTTTTGCCTTGAAGGATAAGGTTGCGAACCAATGTTTCCTGTTTGCTCAACTTGGGAAGAATTGATTTGTTTTGTCCCTTTCTTTGCCTTACCACCGCATAGGCCAATAATAATATAAGTGCAATTAGACCAATGTTCACCGACCTACTCCATTTTAATTTCTCCATTACCTTCTCTTGGTTGATATACGCCAGTTTCTCTTCCAGAAAAAGATATTCGGAGGGAGAAATGTTGCTATCTTTTAATTTCCCCAGCAATGACACGTAGTAAGATGGATTATCGGCAATATCCCTGTTCAAAAGACTTTTCTCCTCTAAAACTTTAATAGCAATGAGCTTTACCTTCAATATTTTTAGTGAATCTCGTGCATAAACCGTCAACTGTTCTTCCTTTTCACTTTCAGTTAACCCTGAAGTATGCAGCACTTGCTCAAATTTTTTAAATTTTTTCCATTCTATCGAGGTTAACCCACTGTCAAGACTATCGGTTTGCAAAAAAACTTTTTCCAAAGAAAAATTTTCCCTAGCATACAAGCTTGTGGTAAACATCTGCACTAATAAGAATAAAAGGAGTGGTAAATATTTCAAAATGACCGTGTTTGGATTAAATTTCAGTAAAAATCTTGAGGTTCACAAATTCAAAACTGAATCAATCGCCTCATCCAAAATAGGTTGCACCTTTGGGTCTGTACAGTTAATGAGAATAGCAACCACTTTTTCCTTTTCGGGATAAACAAAAAGGTTGGTATAGGCGCCAACGCTATTTCCAACGTGTCCTACAAATGGTCTGCCCTTGGCGTCTTGGCTAACTTGAAATCCGAGACCGTAGTAAGTGGGGTTGCCATCGATAATTTGAGATCTCAATAACTGGTCGTAGGTTTCTTTTTTGAGCAATTTTTGCACTAAGATGGCTTGTCCTAATTTTGCTGCATCCTTACAGGTTGATAAGTATCCTCCACCAGCCAGTTTGTAAGTATTATTTACCTCAACTGCCTTTTTGAAGCATAACGACCTTTTGGCATAGAACTCTGCTATGCTTTCAACTGCGCCCGAACTGACAATTTTTTGCGGTGCAAAAGTGTTTTTTAAACCCAAGGGTTTCAATATATTTTCCTTTACGTATTGTTGAAATGATACCCCACTCGCTTCTTGCATTGCCAAGGATAACAACACAAAATCGAAACTATTGTAGAGATAACTAGTTCCTGGCTCGAAAAACAAGGGATCGTTTTTAAAGACCTCTATCCCTTCTTTAATAGAATAATCTTGATTCAAGGCAAATTCTTTGCCCCGATACCCACGAATCCCTGCTGTATGACTCGCCAATTGCCGAAGCGTAAAATCATATTTCTTTTTGGGGTAGTAGGGCACATAGGTGTAAAAAGATTCATCCAAATCCACGATGCCATCTTCCATCATTTTGCCCAATGCCAATCCTGTGATGCATTTCGAAATACTGGCGATGCGAAAAACAGTCCGCTTTGGGTCAATTTTTTTCCTGTTTTCCAAATTGGCAAAACCATATCCTTTTTGATGTTGGATTTCTCCTTTCTCCAAAATGATCACCGCCAAACCGGGCACTTTTTTTTCTGCCACCAGATTATGGAAAAGAGCATTGGCTTTTTCCAACCCGTGTAATCCTTTCATCAATTTCACCTTTGGAAACGGAACGAACAAGTTTTTGATATGTGTAAAAAGATTTCCCAAGTACTCGATTTAAACTTCGAAATTAACGAGAAATAGTATAGGCCATGACGATTTATGTCATAGTTTGAAGCTATATCAATCTTGGAATATCAATCTACCATTGAATAATTCCTCAACATCTACCTCCGTAGGTCGATTCACGCTAATCACATCACCTGTGCCACGAATCACGCCGCTTAAACTTTGTTGCGGATTCACAAACACATCGTTGGAACCTCTGTGATTAATGGTTACACTTTGTGCAACTAATTCTTCCGCCTCAATCCTTGAATCCCCTGCTGCTACAGTCACAATAAAATTTTCAGTATTTCCTTGAAGATTGAAATAGGCTATTCCATTTACTACGATTCTAACTGTGGTTGCATTTAAATTCAAATCAAAAGAGCCATCCGTCGTAGCAGCATCAGGATTGTTAAAGCTTTCTGCAACCAAATTAAGACTTGGATAATTCAATATACCATCACTGGAAATGGGCAAGCCTGTACTGCTTCGTATTTCTGTAATATTAGGTGAGGTGACATAAATTGTGGTCAATCCATAATCCCTAACATAATTGCAGCTGTTTTCGTTCCGCAATATCAATCGGTCATCTTCTACAACGGCAGAAACATCATTTAACAGATATTCTCCTGTCTCTACCTCTACTTGTTGTTCAGTACCCTGTTTTAAAACTACATTCAAGTTTTCGAAAACAGTTATAGTACTAAACTCTGGAACATCCAATGTTACTAGAACTATCTCTCCTTCATTCTGAAAACAATCTGGTACGTTGTCACCGTTGCAGGAAATCAACAGAAAGGCAAATAGCATCAGATACACCCCTAAAGCTCCTTCAAGGAGATACTTTGTATTTTGTATTTCATACTTCCTCCGTTTCATAATCTTACCCCTATTCCAAATTCAACCGCCTCTGCTTTGGCTCCATGTGATTTTAAAGTTATGACGCCAAAGATTTTATCTCCAAAGTATCGTTTCATCCCAATTCGGTTATAAACCTTTCCCTCAAAATCAAATGGATAATAAATATAATATCCCAACTGGGCCACAACACTTATTTTATTCACAAAAAGCTCATGCCCCACAAACAAGCCCACTCTTTTATAATCAGTGTCAGGGTCTACGTTAAGTTCGGGAAATGCAATGGATTGATATCGAATCAATTCTTTTAGAAAGTTAGAAAAGAAAACGTCGGTTCCCAATTGAATGGCACTTCGCTTGCCCAAACGTTTATCCGCATAAGCAGAAACAATAGCAAAGCCATACCTTCCCATATTAATCACATCACTTTCGTTGGCACCTCCCCTCAGTACTAAATTATAACGAACGGGTTCCGTAATTTTCACTTTAGATTCTGGCTTTAAATAATTATATACTGCTTCCTTATCAAGATTATAAGTCAAGCCAAGATTAAATGCAAATGTGTTGGTAGATGTATTGGGCGCCTTAAAATTAGCATTGGAATAGTGAATAAAGGAAAGTCCCGCATTCACACCCAAACCTGCAAAGAGGTTTTCCTTATGATAGTTCAACATTAATAAGGTGCTACTTAAAATATGACTTCCGTAAGCGTTATTTCTAAAATTTTCATCCTTATTATAGGGGTTGGTATTATAGGCAATTCCTTGGGCTATTCTAAGTTGAAGGTTTCTATTTAAAAGATAGAAGTTGTAATGTCCGTATACACTATACAGTTCACCTAATGTTGGGTTATTGGTATTTTGATAAACAAATGTGTAACCGGTATCAGGATATCCAAAATCAGCCTCCCATTCTTTATGTCCATAGGTTTTTCTACTAATACCCAAAATTACGCCGCCAGGATGATCGGTAATCAAATGGGAAATATCGGGATTGTGCAAAAGAATAGAACCGTAGAACAGGTTAGCATCAAACACAAAATCCTTTGAAACTTCGGTAGTTTGAGAAATTCCAAAAAATGAAATCAACAATAAGATTAGGCAAAGTAGGTACCTCATGGGGCGCTAAAGTAGCAAATTAAAAAAACACCTTTGTTCATCGAACAGGAAATTACTTCAAAAGACAATCTTGTCATTCTGAACGCAGTGAAGAATCTTTTTAATCTCTTCAAAGATTCTTCGGTCATTATTCTCCCTCAGAATGACATCTTTAAAAAAGTTCCTTTGCAATTGCCTTTACATTATCTGATTTTCCCATAGAGTAATAATGCAATACGGGCACTCCAGCATCTCTTAATTCCTTAGATTGTTGAATGGCCCATTTCACCCCAACTTGACGTACTTCTTTATTGGTTTTGCAGGCCTCAACGGCATCAATTAAATCTTGAGGAAGATCCACCCTAAAAACTTGTGGCAATAAATGCAAATGCCTTTTTACAGCAATGGGTTTAATCCCCGGAATAATGGGCACATTAATTCCCATTTCCCTAGCGGCCTCCACAAATTCAAAGAATTTTTGGTTGTCAAAAAACATTTGGGTCACTACATAATCCGCACCCAAATCCACTTTTTGTTTCAACCGCTTTAAATCAGATTGCAAGGATGGTGCTTCCATATGCTTTTCAGGATAACCTGCCACACCAATGCAAAAACTACTCAAATCACTAGATTCAATGGTATCGTGCAAATAATTACCCTCATTTATATTTTGAATCTGTTCTACCAATTCGGTGGCATATTGATGTCCTCCTTTGGTAGGCGTAAAATATTTTTCCTCTTTTCTGGCATCGCCTCGTAGCGCCATTACATTTTCTATCTCCAAGTACTGGCAATCTACCAATAGGTATTCGGTCTCTTCTTTAGTGAAACCACCACAAATCACATGGGGCACGGTATCCACATCGTATTTATGTTTTAATGAGGCGCAAATGCCCAAGGTTCCGGGACGAGTGCGGGTCAGTTTTTTGTCCAACAGCCCATCTTTTTCTTTGTAAACATACTCTTCCCTAGAGGTGGTCACATCAATAAAAGGCGGTTTAAACTCCATCAAAGGATCAATATTGTTATACAGTTCCTGAATGCTTTTTCCCTTTACAGGCGGCACAATCTCAAAACTAAACAGCGTTTCTCCCTTTGCCTTTTTTATGTGTTCTGTTATTTTCATTGGTTAATCGTCAACTATATTAGGAGCCAGCCATTTTTGAGCCTCATCCAATTTAATATTTTTTCGCTCAGCAAAATCCTGAACTTGATCTTGCTTTATTTTTCCCAATCCAAAATACTTGGCCTGTGGATGCCCAAAATAGTAGCCGCTCACACTGGCAGCTGGCCACATGGCTAAACTATCGGTCAGCTTAACTCCTATTTTTTCTTCTACGTCCATCATATCCCAAATGGTGAGTTTTTCCAAATGGTCAGGACAAGCAGGGTAGCCTGGAGCTGGTCGTATTCCACTATATTTTTCTTTGATCAACTCTGTATTGTCCAAGTTTTCATCCACCGCATAGCCCCAGTATTTTGTTCGTACTTCTTTGTGAAGATATTCGGCAAAAGCTTCCGCCAATCTATCAGCCAAAGCTTTAATCATGATGGAATTGTAATCATCGTGATTCTTTTCAAACTCAATAGCCAACTCTTGGGTACCAAATCCAGTGCTTACACAAAAACACCCGATGTAATCCTTAATTCCAGAATCCTTGGGAGCAATAAAATCCGCCAATGCTATATTGGGAACTCCTTCGCGTTTTTTCAATTGTTGACGAAGGGTCCTAAAAATGAAGGTTTCTTTCCCGGTCTCGACTCCGCTCGAACTGACAACCTCAATGTCGTCTTCATTAATTTGATTGGCCAGAAACAAACCGAAGATAGCCTTGGCTTTCAATAATTTTTCATCTAGAACCTTTTTCAAAAGCAATTTGGCATCTTCAAAAAGTTCGGTGGCTTGCTCTCCCACTACATCATCCGTTAAAATATCAGGATATTTACCATGCAGGTCCCAACTACGGAAAAATGGCGTCCAGTCGATAAATTCTTCCAATTTGGTCAAATCAAAATCCTCCCAAACTTGAATACCCAATTGATTCGGTTTTTTTATGTCTGATGGGTTCCACTCAATTTGAAGTTTATTCTGCCTAGCGTGTTCCAAGGTCAGATATTCTTTTTGCTTGGAACGATTTAAAAATTTATCCCTAAAACTTTCGTAATCCAGTTTGATGGATTTTTTATACTTGACAGAGGTCTCATCCTGAAGTAAATCACCCACCACTGTTACAGCTCTCGAAGCATCGTTAACATGCACCACAGCTTGACTGTATTGTGGGTCGATTTTTACTGCCGTGTGGGCCTTACTTGTGGTCGCACCACCTATCAATAAGGGAACATCAAAGTTTTGACGCTCCATTTCCTTGGCCAAAAACACCATTTCGTCCAATGATGGGGTTATCAAGCCGCTCAAACCAATAATATCAACTTGTTCTTCCTTTGCCTTATTGATGATTTTTTCCGGAGGTACCATCACTCCCAAATCCACAATTTGGTAATTATTACAGGCGAGCACCACGCTTACAATGTTTTTTCCAATATCGTGCACATCACCTTTAACGGTGGCCATCAATATTTTGCCCGCCGCCTTGCTATTTTTATCTTTTGATGCTTCAATATAAGGAGTCAAATAGGCTACGGCTTTCTTCATCACCCTTGCGGATTTCACCACTTGTGGCAAAAACATTTTTCCACTTCCGAAAAGATCTCCAACCACATTCATTCCTGTCATCAAGTTACCCTCGATTACCTGTAAAGGTTTCGCTGCCTGTTGGCGTGCTTCCTCTACATCTTCAATGATGTATTGATCTATTCCCTTAACAAGAGCACGGGTAATACGATCTTGAAGCGGTTCTTCTCTCCAAGAGAGATCTACTTTTGATTCTTTTTTTGTGCCTACAACAGTTTCTGCAAACTCTAACAATCGCTCCGTGGCATCGTCCCGTCTATCTAACAGCACATCTTCTACATGTTCCAATAAATCTTTAGGGATATCGTCATACACCTCCAACATAGTTGGGTTTACGATTCCCATATTCATCCCCGCTTTTATGGCATGAAACAAAAAGGCCGAGTTAATAGCCTCCCTGACAGGATTGTTCCCTCTAAACGAGAAGGAAACATTACTTACCCCACCACTAACGCTACAATAAGGAAGATTCTCCTTCACCCAACGGGTTGCTTCAATAAAATCGATGGCATTGCGCCTATGCTCTTCCATTCCCGTGGCCACTGGGAAAATGTTCAGGTCGAAAATGATATCCTCTGGAGGAAAATTCACCTTGTTGACCAGCACATCATAAGATCGTTTTGCGATTTCAATACGACGTTCCAAATTATCTGCCTGCCCCACTTCGTCAAAGGCCATAACAATTACGGCAGCCCCGTAACGCTTGATCAACTTGGCATGGCGAATAAATTCCTCTTCTCCTTCTTTTAAACTGATAGAATTCACCACACATTTACCCTGTACCACCTGCAATCCAGCTTCGATGATTTCCCATTTGGAACTATCAATCATTATAGGCACTCGTGCAATATCAGGCTCAGAAACGATTAGGTTCAAAAACTTGACCATGGCCTTCTTACCATCGATCAAACCATCGTCCATATTAACATCAATAATTTGGGCGCCGCCCTCCACTTGATCTCGGGCAACGTCCAAGGCCTCATCAAATTTTTCTTCCTTGATCAGCCTTAAAAACCGTTTGGAACCTGCTACATTGGTGCGCTCCCCCACATTAATGAAATTGCTTTCCGGGGTCACAACCAAGGGTTCAAGGCCACTTAGTTTTAGATATCGTTGTTCTTTCCATTTTGCCATAAATCCTAAACTACGCTGGAGTCAAAAGTTTTCTCGGTTTATAATCCTTTACCACATTGGCAATAGCTTTTATGTGCTCTGGAGTAGTTCCGCAACAACCTCCCACAATATTCACTAGACCTTTGTCCACATATTCCTTAATTTGAACGGCCATTTGTTCTGGCGTTTCATCGTACTCACCAAAGGCATTGGGCAATCCCGCATTGGGGTGTGCGGAGGTGGCAAATTCTGATTTTGCCGAAATTACTTCCAAGTGAGGTACTAATTGTTCAGCTCCCAACGCACAATTGAATCCAACAGATAAAATCGGGATATGTGAAACCGATATCAGAAAGGCCTCTGCGGTTTGTCCAGACAATGTTCTTCCCGATGCATCCGTAATGGTTCCACTAACCATAACCGGCACTTCAATATTACGTTCCTCTTTTACCTCTTCAATGGCAAAAAGGGCTGCTTTGGCATTCAAGGTATCAAAAATGGTCTCGACCAACAAAAGGTCGACGCCACCATCGAGTAAGGCCTCTACTTGTTGTTTATATGCCATTCGGAGTTCATCAAAAGAGATTGCACGATACCCAGGGTCGTTGACATCGGGGGACATACTGGCTGTTTTGTTGGTCGGCCCCATACTTCCCGCCACAAATCTGGGCTTGCTTGGGTCTTTATCCGTAAATTCTTGGGCTACTTGCTTTGCAATCTTTGCAGATTCATAATTCAGTTCGTACACCAATTCTTCCATACCATAATCGGCCATGGCAATTGTTGTTCCTGAAAAAGTATTGGTTTCGATGATGTCTGCACCCGCTTCCAAAAACGACCTATGCACCTCTTTGACGGCCTCTGGCTGAGTCAAGGACAACAAATCGTTGTTTCCCTGTAAATCACTTGGCCAATCCTTGAAACGTTCTGCTCTAAAATCAGCTTCTTGGAATTTATAGCGCTGTAACATGGTGCCCATGGCCCCATCCAACACTAAAATCCGTTTCTTCAATATATCTTCAATTTTTTCCATAGTACAATTTACCTTCAAAAAAGGATGTAGTGAGATCAAGAAAAGTGCGTAGATGCTGTGCTGTATGCTTTACGTTATCCTTCCCCTTACTAGTTAAACTTCCTAAAGGTCTTGAAACCAGTTCAAGACAAGGGTAGAATGTAGCACCTTCTCGAAGTCGAGGGTTGCTAAGGCTTCACAGGGTCCAATCCCTCCACCTTTCTTGATAACACTTTCAACTTATTAATGAACTGAACTGCAAAGAAACGGCACTCCTTAGTGAAAAGCAAAAAAACCCCTTTAATTTTTAGAAAACCAACAATAAAAAACGGATTGATTGCTCAACCCGTTTTTTTGGGTTTTTGTGATGTTTTTTAAATCATAATGCCACCTGAAACTTCGATACGCTGTGCGTTGATCCATTTGGCCTCTTGGGTGCATAAAAAAGCGACCACACCACCAATGTCGTCGGGCTCTCCGACTCTGCCAAGAGCCGTGAAATTAGTTATGGCCTCCCGTTTGGTTTCGTTGGTCTTGTTCTCTCCTCCTCCAAAATCGGTTGCCACGGCACCTGGAGCTACGACATTTGCCCTGATTTTCCTGTCCGCGAGTTCCTTGGCCAGATATCTTGTAAAGACCTCTACACCACCCTTTATGGCTCCATAGGCCGATGAGTTGGGAAGACTGAACCTTGCTAAGCCAGAGGAGATATTGATAATCCTTCCTTCATCATTCAGATAAGGCAAAGCCTTTTGGGTAAGAAAATAAACTCCTTTCAAATTAATGTTCACTAATTCATCAAACTGCTCTTCGGTTGTTGACACAAAAGGCTCATAAATTCCGATTCCCGCATTGTTAATGAGAAAATCAAACTTGGATACGCCCATAATCTCCTTCAAACTTCTTTCCAATTGTCGGTAAAAGGCATCAAAAGTTTTAACATTGGAAGTATCCAGTTGCAGTGCCAAGGCTTTTTGTCCCAATTCCTGGATTCTTGAAACTACATCTTCAGCCATTTTTTTATTGGTGTGATAGGTCAGTACCACATCTATACCTTTTTGAGCAATATTTATAGCAATATCCTCACCCAATCCGCGGCTTCCGCCGGTAACCAATGCTATTTTACTATTTGCCATTTCCCCGTTGATTTTAATTTTCAAACAAATTTAATGGGTTCATCTCTTATAAGTAGTTTTAAATCCATTTTTTCCAAAAACAAAAACACCCTCCAAAATCACTTTCAAAAGGTGTCTCCGAGAACTATATAATTGATTTTAATTGATGCTCTGTACTACTTCTTTTTTGGCTTCTTTTTTAGATCCATCAAATCCTTGCACACCACCCACCGTAGTATACTTCATTACAAATCGCTTATCTGGATTGATGATTTGATAGGCAAATTGGCACATCACAGCTGCTTCGTGGAATCCTGACAGAATCAACTTCAGCTTACCTGGATACGTATTGACATCTCCAATAGCAAATACTCCCGGAAGATTGGTCTGGTAATCCTTTGCGTTGTTTACTTTGATGGCATTTTTCTCTATCTCCAGGCCCCAATTACCAATGGGCCCAAGTTTGGGAGATAATCCAAACAACGGAATAAAGTAATCTGTTTCCACGTAGGTTGGTTCCTTCTCTTCATCGTTATACTTGATCACTACCGCATGAAGGTCTTCCTTACCATGGATTTCCTTTACCTCAGCTTTGGTGAACAATTGAATTTTCGCCAACTCGGCCAATTCACGTGCTTTTTCCACAGAATCGAGCGCTCCTCGGAATTCATTTCTTCGGTGTACCAAGGAAACTTCGGAGGCTATATCGGCCAAAAAGATGGCCCAATCCAATGCAGAATCTCCGCCACCCGATATCACCACTTTTTTATCCCTAAATTGCTCCGGATCCTTGATCATATACTCGACTCCCTTGCTTTCAAAGAGTCCAATATTTGGAATCATTGGTTTTCTTGGTTCAAAAGAACCAAGTCCGCCGGCAATTACAACAACCGGTGCGTGGTGTTGTGTTCCCTTGTTGGTGATAACGATATAGGAACTATCTTCTTGCCTATCCAAAGTTTCCGCACGTTCTCCCAAAGTAAAGCCAGGTTCAAATGGTTTGATTTGTTCCATAAGGTTATCCACCAAAGTACCCGCTAAAATTTCGGGATAGGCTGGAATATCATATATGGGTTTCTTTGGATATATTTCTGAACATTGCCCTCCGGGTTGTGGCAAAGCATCGATTAAATGACACTTAAGTTTGAGCAGTCCCGCTTCAAATACAGTGAATAATCCCGTTGGCCCTGCACCGATTATAATGATGTCTGTTTTTATCATAATTCTCCTTTTTGAATGATCTTGAAGCCCCCTTCGACTATGCTCAGGGTAACATACTTCGACCTGACATTTTGATTAAATTTTTTCTAGCAATTCTTTTCCCTGATTTTGATATTCATTTTGAATATCCAAGAGTTTTTGGCGATGGTTCACCACTTCTCCTATAATAATAATGGCTGGATTGGATAACTGCTGCTCCCTTGCCTTGTCCTCAATGGAAGCAACAGTGCTAACTCCAATCTTTTCATTTTCAGTTGTCCCATTTTGAATAATGGCAACCGGTATATTTTCTTTTCCTTCTCTTTTGAAAAGTTCCATGATTTCCCCAAGCTTGGACATCCCCATCAAAATAATGACCGTTGCATTGGATTTTGCAGCCAATGCCACATCCGTTGAAAGTTTGTGTTCTTTGGTAGTTCCGGTAATTACCCAAAAACTTTCGGCTGTACCTCTCTTGGTGACAGGAATATTTTGTGATGCTGGAACGGATACCGAAGATGAAATTCCAGGCACTACGGCCACATCAATTCCATATCCAGATACATACTCCATCTCTTCAGCACCTCTTCCAAAAACAAAGGGGTCACCACCTTTTAACCGGACCACTTGTAATCCATGAGTGGCTCTTTCAACAATCAAATCGTTAATTTGTTCTTGTTGATACGCGTAGCATCCTTTGCGTTTCCCTACAAATATTTTTTCGGCATTCGTGGCATATTCCAATAACTCTGTGGACACCAATGCATCGTACAAAACCACGTCTGCACGCTGCAGGGCTTTGATTCCTTTTAGGGTTATTAAATCCACATCACCTGGGCCTGCACCCACCACTGTCAACTTTCCTTTACGCATGTTCCAACTCTAATTTTCTAAACGTCTCCAACTTCTGCAAAACAGTTTTGGCATCTTCCAAGTAGCTTTTAGCAAAGGCTTCGGATGGTTCGTTCTTGTTCAATTGAAGGGCTACTTCCCCAATCCCTCCCTCAAAGGCTATTTTACCTTCTTCCACATACAGCTTATCAAAATCCCTGATAATGCTTGCATGGGTATTTACCTTTACTTTCTCCGCAGTCAATAATGCCTTGGCAGAATTCACAATGGATTGATAGGAATAGTAGATACTTGCCGCCCATTTTCCTTCGTTGATAGTTTCTTCGGCATTTTCTATTTTCTCTTGGCTTTCAAAGAACAATGTGGCCACCAAGTCAACGATAACACCAGCACATTCCCCAATTCCTATTTCTTTTTTATACTTTTCTTCGTTGCCCCAGTCGATAAAATCATCTTGGGCTAGATTATCCACATCCGTTAAAGGCTTTAGGAAGTCGTAGAAATAATGTTGCCCTTTTTCCTCATAATAATCGATAAAAGATGCTCCGTTTCCATTGGCTTCAAAATCATCCAAAATGAGACGTAAGGCTTGCGGACCTCTTTTACTTGGAATCTTGGCAACTTTATCGGCAAATCTTGCCTTTCCATCACCAAAATTTCCTCCACCCAACAAAACCTGAAGAGCAGGTGCCACCAATTTATCCTTGGTTCTCACGGACATTCCTTGGAACCCGATGTGAGCCATATTGTGCTGTCCGCACGCATTCATACATCCACTAATCTTGATGACAACATCTGGATTTTTGATGTAATGTGGGTATTCTGCCTTGATAACTCTTTCCAGCTCATCGGCGATTCCTGTACTGCTGGCAATACCTAAGTTACAGGTATCCGTACCTGGGCAGGCTGTAATATCCAACGCCTTGTTATACCCTGCTTCGGCAAAGCCCAATTTCTTTAATTCTTGGTAAAAGAAAGGAACCAATTCCTCCTTCACATAAGGAATCAATATATTTTGTCTAAGTGACAAACGAATCTCCCCGGCTGCATAGTCCTGAACCAATTTTGCTAGCTCACGAGCTTTGTCAGTATAGAAATCACCTAAAAGCACTTTGATACCAATGGCGACATAGCCTTCTTGTTTTTGGGGCACCAAGTTGGCGGACTTCCATTGTTCGAAAGCTTCTTGGTCCTCTATGGAAGCTTTAGGAGTTTCAACCTCAGTTACTTTTACTTCAGGATATTCTTCAATATTGATTGGGTAGGTTTGATGAGGGATGGCCAATTGTTCTTCTTCAAGCAATTTTTTGAAGCCATCCAGACCAATGTCCTTTAACAAAAACTTCATTCTGGCTTTTGCCCTACTTTTACGCTCTCCGTATCTATCAAACACACGGATTACACCTTCCATTAAAGGAATAATTTTATCGGTGGGCAAAAAGCTGTACAGTTCATCGGCGTGGCGTGGTTGTGACCCCAATCCACCGGCCAACATCACCTTAAAACCCCTTTCTCCATCTTTCACCTTGGCAATAAAACCAAGATCATGCATATAGGAAAGTCCTGTATCGGCATCACTGGCGGAGAAGGAAACCTTGAACTTTCGTCCCATTTCCTGACCGATGGGGTTTCTTAAAAAGTATTCGAAAACAGCTTGCGCACAAGGAGAAACATCGAAAGGCTCATCTACATCAATCCCAGCGGTTTCGCTTGCGGTTACATTACGAACCGTGTTTCCACAGGCTTCACGAAGGGTAACCTTGTCTTTTTCCAGTTGTGCCCAAAGCTCAGGCGTACGTTCCAAATCCACATAGTGAATCTGAATGTCCTGACGGGTTGTGATATGCAATCTTCCTCTGGAATATTCGTCGGAAACATCTGCAATTCGGAGCAATTGATTGGAGCTTACCTTTCCATACGGCAACTTGATTCGAATCATCTGCACACCTTGCTGACGCTGACCGTAAACACCGCGGGCCAATCGTAGACTTCGGAATTTTTCCTCATCAATATTTCCACCTTTGAACTGGCGAATTTTCTTCTCCAATTCAATGATATCCTTTTCTACAACTGGGTTTTCTATTTCTGTTCTAAAACTTTGCATAATCTAGTTTTCCTATCTATTTAATAGAGTTAATACAAATAAACTCCCTTTCTTTCCGCCGAAGCAGAAAAACTATTCAATAAATCCTACGCCTGCTGTTGTGTTGGTTCGACTGTCGATTATAATGAAAGAACCATTGGTACGGTGGTCCTTGAACCTATCATAAAAAATAGGTTTGTTCAGCCTTAAGTGCACTTTGGCAATGTCGTTCATTTGAAGTGAGGTTACATTCTCCTCAATTCCCGAATAATCCGGATTAATTTTATGCTCGATGGCATCCACCTTTGCCAACACCTTATTTACTCCATGTTGAAGCACGTATTTTCCCCCTGGAGTAAAGTTATCGCTATCCATCCATGATACGGTTGCGGTCAATTGTTTGTCCATGGTTGGCAAGTCATCAACTTTCACCAACATATCTCCCCTACTTACATTTACCTCGTCTTCCAAAGTAATTGTTACTGAAGATCTTCTTGGTGCTGTTTGATATTCTTTATTGTAAAAATAAATGTCTTTGATTTTGGATCGGGTCATAGAGGGTAGTACTACTACTTCATCACCCACACTAAGCTCTCCACCATATACTTTCCCAGCAAACCCACGAAAATCGTGAAAATCTTCAGTCTTTGGACGGATTACATACTGAACGGGAAAACGCGGAGTCCCTGTATTGTAAACATCTTTTTGATCTAATTCCTCTAAATGCTCCAATAAGGTTTGCCCTTTGTACCAAGGCGTATGTTCGGAACGATTTACCACGTTGTCACCTTTTAAAGCACTAACAGGAATAAAGGTTATGTTTTGATCTTGATAATCTCTTTTTTCCATCAATTCCTCGAAATCGGTTTTGATGTTGTTGTACATTTCTTCAGAGAAATCCACCAAGTCCATTTTATTGATGGCCACAATCACATCTTTTACCCTCAAGAGGTTATTGATGAAAAAATGACGGTGCGTTTGCTCAATCACTCCTTTTCTAGCATCTATCAAAATAATGGATGCTTGCGATGTTGATGCTCCTGTAACCATGTTTCGAGTATACTCTACATGACCAGGGGTATCAGCAATAATGTAACTTTTAGTCGGTGTGGAAAAGTATATATGGGCCACGTCAATGGTGATACCCTGCTCTCTTTCAGCCACTAATCCATCGGTTGCCAACGAAAAATCAAGATAATCGTATCCTTTTTGTTTACTGGTTCTTTCAATGGCCTCCAATTTATCGTCGGTCATTGATTTTGTATCGTACAGTAATCTTCCGATCAAGGTACTTTTGCCGTCGTCTACACTACCTGCTGTTGCTATTTTTAAAACTTCCAATGCTTTATTTTTTAGATTTCCACTTTCGTGGAAATTACTTTTGATTTTTAGAAATATCCTTGCTGTTTACGTTTTTCCATGGCTGCTTCGGAACGTTTGTCATCAATCCGTGCGCCTCTTTCCGAAATTCTGGAATCCCTAATTTCCGCCACTACTTTATCAATGGTATCGGCGTATGACTCTACTGCTGCCGTGCAGCTCATATCTCCCACAGTTCTAAAACGAACCATTCTTTCTTCTACTTGCTCATCATCTGCCCTAAACACTACGTCATCTTCCGCAGACCAAATCAATCCATCCCTGAGGAAGGTGTCTCGTTTGTGCGCGAAATAAATGGAAGGAATTTCTATACCTTCCTTTTGGATATAACTCCAAACATCCAATTCGGTCCAGTTGCTGATTGGGAACACCCTTACGTTTTGACCTATTTCAATTTCACCGTTTAGCATATCGAACAATTCTGGACGTTGATTCTTTTCGTCCCATTGTCCAAAATCGTCACGCACGGAAAAAATACGTTCCTTGGCTCTTGCTTTTTCTTCATCTCTGCGGGCTCCACCGATACAGGCATCGAACTTAAATTCCTCAATGGCATCCAATAAAGTTGTGGTCTGCAACATATTTCTACTGGCGTATTTTCCTGTTTCTTCTACAACTTTTCCCTCATTGATGGAATCCTGAACATTTCGCACAATCAACTCTACACCAAGCTCCTCAACCAACCTATCCCTAAACTCGATTGTTTCTGGGAAGTTATGACCAGTGTCGATATGCATTAATGGGAATGGTATCTTGGCCGGCCAAAATGCCTTTTGAGCCAAACGTACCAAGGTGATGGAATCCTTGCCTCCGGAAAATAACAGGACAGGTTTTTCAAATTGTGCTGCCACTTCGCGCATGATGTAAATCGCTTCGTGTTCCAGAGCATTCGCACTAGGTCTTTCAACGTCGTTCAAGGTCTCTGGTTTTTTAATTTCTTCTGTGAGTGTACTCAAAGTTTTATTTTGTTTTTACCTCTCGCTGATGCTCAAGGTGATCATTCATATTTTATTAGGTATGCAAACCACATTCCCGGTTTGCCAATACTTTAGTTGGGTCGAAATATTTATGTTCGTTGGGTAATTCCTGTTCTTTCAAATAAGCATCCAATTGGGTATCGATCCAATGGTAGAACGGACTTACTTTTAACACTCCGTCCTTGCTCAAACTCAAAACATCCAATGAATCCCTATGTGCTGTTTGCCCTTTACGAAGGTTAGTAAACCAAACATCGGGTTTGTGCTCTTCCATCGCCCTGCGGAATGGCTCCAACTTTACTTGCTCCGTGAACTCTTTGTGCAATGGATTGTCAATATCTGGAATACCCATAACCGCATCACGATGAGCGGATGTCTGCTTTGGAACGTATAGTTTTATGTTAAGCCCTAAACGAGTTATCAACTCCTCGGCATGCTTGTACGTTTGCGGAGTATTGTAACCCGTATCGCACCAAATCACGGGAATTTTATTATCCACTCCAGTGACAGCATGAAGAATGGCCACCTCATAAGGCCTAAAATTGGTAGTAACCACGGATTTTTTGCCATGACCAATGGCCCATGAGATAATTTCTTCTGGTGGTATTCCCTTAAACTGGCGATTCAAATTCTGTATTTCTTCTTGAGTCAATGCCATTGTCCTATATTTTATTTACCCCATTTAATGGAGTTCCATATTCTTTCGTGAAAAAAGTAAAGTACCATCTTGGTGACCAACTCAACCAATCCAATTGAAAAAGCCAAACTTAGTGTTCCTGTTACAAGCCATGATATTAAAATGGTATCCAATGTTCCTACAACCCTCCAACTTACAGACTTAGCAATGCTTCTTTTAGGACTTTCAGAAGTACTGTCTTTGGTATAAGTACTTTTCTCCTTCTCGTTCTTTATAATCAGCTGATCGGTAACCATTTTCACTTAAATTAATTATCCTATAGGATTAGTAGGAATTTCAAAAGTAAAATTTATTTTTAAAAGAAAAAGTAAAACATGACTTAATATTACTTTTGTCCGATAGTTTTAGTAGATTATGTAAAAAGGATACCGGATTTTTAAAAAATCTTACTGGATAAGCTTCAATTTTAAGGAACGCTACAGTAAATCTGCCAATGTGTTATTTCTGTAGACATCTAGAGCGCTATCTCTTACCTGAAGCATTAATTTGTGCACGGAACATTCTTCCTCATTAGGACAATCATCGCACTTTTCGTAGAAATTAAGGCTAACGCAGGGCACCATGGCAATAGGTCCTTCCAAAACGCGCATTACGGTGGTCATCAAAATATCTTCCGGCTCCTTGATAAGGTAATAGCCTCCCCCTTTTCCTTTTTTGGACCCTAACAATCCGTTTCTTCGAAGGGTGAGCAAAATACTTTCCAGAAACTTTTGGGAAATATTCTCGTGCTTGGCTATTTCCGCAATTTGAATGGGTTCCCTATCCTTTACTTTGGCAAGAAATGTAAGTGCCTTTAATCCGTATTTTGTCTTCTTTGAGAGCATCACACGAATATAGGGAAAATTAACAATCTACCCCCTAAAAATAGCCTTCCATAGCATTAACCCAGCGCCTGTTTTATATCCGCAATAATGTCATCGATATGCTCCAATCCAACAGAAACCCGAACCATACCATTGGAAATCCCTACAGCCTCCCGTTCTTCTGTTGTCAACTTACTATGTGTAGTAGATGCAGGATGCGTTACAATACTTCTAGCATCTCCCAAATTGGCGGATAAGGACAGTAACTGAATACTATCGAAGAATTCTCTGCCCGCTTCCAGACCTCCTTTTACTTGAAATGCCACAACACATCCACCAGCTTTCATTTGTTTTTTGGCAATTTCATGCTTTGGGTGCGATTTCAAAAATGGATATTTGACCCATTCAATTTTATCATGACTTTCTAAATAGGTTGCCAATTTTAAGGCGTTTTCACAATGTCTATCCACTCTAATCGCCAAAGTTTCTAGGCTTCGGGACAACACCCATGCATTAAAAGGAGACAAAGCAGGTCCTGTAATTCGGGAAAAACGATATACTTTATCCATCAAGTCACCACTACCTACCGTGATTCCAGCCAAGACTCTTCCCTGTCCGTCCATCAACTTAGTACCAGAGTGAATGACTAAATCCGCTCCAAATTTTATGGGTTGTTGTAAATATGGCGTCGCAAAACAATTGTCTACAATAAAAATGAGGTTGTGTTTTTTGGCAATCTTGCCCAACACTTCCAAGTCCAGCACATCTACCCCTGGGTTGGTAGGCGTTTCAGCATAAAGTATTTTGGTATTGGGTTGAATCAACCCTTCAATTGTTGATAAATCGTTGGCATCAAAATAGCTTGTGCCAATGTTCCATTTGGGAAAAAATTGCGTAAACAAGGTATGGGTAGACCCAAAAATACTCTTGGATGATATCACATGGTCTCCAGCATCCAATAAAGCTGCCAAGGTGGAAAAAACTGCTGCCATACCCGAAGCATAGGCAAAACCATTCTCGGCACCTTCCATCTTGCACACTTTTTCAATAAGTTCGTTCGAATTGGGATTGGAATACCGCGAATAAATATTGCGTTGCTTTTCCTCCGCAAAAGAGGCACGCATGTCCTCCGCGTCTTCAAAAACAAAGCTCGATGTCATATAAATGGGGCTGGAATGCTCCAAATTTTGACTGCGCTCCATTTGGGTTCTTATTGCTTCTGTTTCGAATTTTTTGCCCTTATTGCTCATATCTTTTCTGCTATTCTTAAAATGTCACCAAATACTCCTCTTGCCGTAACGGCGGCTCCGGCGCCAGCTCCTTGAATCACCAAAGGGTGCTCTCCGTAGGATTCCGTGTAAATCTCTATTATGGAATCGGAACCTTTCACCTGCCCCAAGGCACTTTCTTTGGGTACGGAAACCAATTTCACATCCAAAACTCCTTTGTCTTGCTGTAAATCTCCATGTAAATCTCCAACATAGCGCAAAACATAACCTTGTTTCTGGTCCTCCTTAATTTTCCTATAAATGTCATCCATCTCTCCGATGCGACCCATAAATTTCTCAAAATCCAAGGTTTGAAGCTCCTCAGGAATCAGGTTTTGTACATCAATATCGGAAAACTCGTTTTGAAGGTCCAGCTCCCTAGCCAAAATCAACAATTTCCTTCCCACATCATTACCAGACAAATCCTCCCTTGGGTCAGGCTCGGTAAACCCACTTTCCATCGCCTCCTTCACAATCTCCGAAAAGGAAACATCTTTCTCTGAAAAGGTATTGAAAATATAGCTCAACGACCCAGAGAACACCCCTTTGATTCGGGTAATGTTCTCCCCTGATAAATGTAATAACTTAATGGTATCTATCAGCGGAAGCCCTGCCCCCACATTGGTTTCGTAGAGGTATTGCTTTTGATTTTTATCTAAACACTTCCGTACCGATTTATATTTCTCAAAACTAAGTGTGTTTGCAATTTTGTTTGATGAAACCAAATCAAATCCATGCTCAATCAATGATTCGTATTGCTCCACAAATGTTTTGCTCGCCGTATTGTCTACAGCAATCAGATTTTCTAAATGATGTTGCTTGGCGAAGGCAGTAATATCTTCAATTTGATAGGGCTGTCCCTCTTTTTCCAAACGTTTTTTCCAATCTGCGCCAACACCAGAAGCATCCAAAAGCACTTTTCTTGAATTTGCCACGGCAAACACTTTTAAATCTATGCTTTTTCGCTCTGCAATACTTTTATCAGAATCCAAGATCTGACTTATCAAAGTGCCTCCCACATTACCATGTCCGAACAAGGCCAAATTGATTTTCTTTGCAATTCCAAAAATTTGCCCATGTATCACATTGATAGCCTTGTGCAAATCGGATTTCTTCACCACCATACTCACATTCTTGCCTGTAACCGTGTTATTGAACAGTAAGGGCGTGATTTGGTTTTTAGCCAGGGCATTGAACGGTCTATGGAAGCTGCTTAAATCCATTCCCACAATGGAAATAACCGAAACATCCTTTACCACCGAAATCTGGTTAATGTCCTGGGAAGAGTAATCCGTCTCAAATTCTTGGTCAAGCACTTTTTTGGCCTTGTCCGCTTGGGATTCATCCACAACCAAACCAATACCACGCTCGGAAGAACCTTGGGAAACAATACCCACACTAATTCCATTTTGGCCTAAAGCTCTAAAAATCCGCATGTCAACTCCAACTTTACCAAGCAGACCCCTACCCTCTAAATTAATAAGGGCCATATTGTCCAACACCGAAAGGGATTTAATTCCTCCATTACCGCTTTTTGGACCAATTAAAGTTCCCTCGCTATCATCATTGAACGTATTAGAGATACGCAACGGGATATTTTTCTCAATCAATGGAATTATGGTCTTCGCATGAAGAATGTTGGCACCAAAATTCGCCAATTCGTTGGCCTCACTATACGATATTACATCGATTACCTTCGCATCTTGCACCAAGTCCGGGTTTGCGGTAAAGATACCGTCCACATGTGTGTAATTGATTAGTTCGCCTGCATCCAAGAAATTGGCCAGCAAAGCCGCCGAATAGTTGGTACCGTTTCTTCCTAATGTCGTGGTAACCCCTTCCTTATTGGAGGCAATAAAACCAGTAACCACAGGAATAGTTCCTGATTCCAGATTATGGAAATAACGTATCACATTTTCTTTGGAAAGTCCCTCGTCTACCTCTGCATTGCTAAAACTATCATCTGTTTTAATAAGTTGACGAGAGTCGAGTAATGTTGCCTTGATTCCTTTTGCATTTAAGGCGGCAGTCACATATTTACCAGAGATCAATTCACCATAGGACAACACTTCATCCTTGGTTTTGAGACTGTAATCCCCTGTTAGGGAAACCCCATTCAATATTTTTTCAATGGCAGCCAATTCATCATCAATGGCAACACGTTCAACATTGTTTTTCTGATAATCTGCAAACTTTTTCAAATCAGTCTGAAAATCAGCTCCCTTGGCAGCTTTTTCCAACAAGTTTTCCAGTTGGTCCGTGGCCTTACCCCGGGCGGAAACTACAACTGCGAAGTGCTCTTTATCTTCATATCTTTTGTTGATGATATTCAAAACGCGTTGGATGCCTTCACCGTTGGCCAAGGACTTTCCACCAAATTTTAAGATTTTGATTCGCTCCGTGTTCGTCTGGAAAACGGTCTCCAACAATTTTTCCAGCTGCTCAAACTCCATCAAAAAGGCATCGTGACCGTGTACCGATTGCACCTCACCATAAGTGACATTGGTATTGGCCTGAGCCAATCTTTTAAAAGTTTCTTTGTTCTCTTCCGCCGTAAAAAACAAATCAGAATTAACCCCAATAATATGGATTTTGGTATCACTTTCCTGTAAAGCCTTGAAAGCCTCTTCCCCATTACGGGTGATATCTATGGACTTCAACAGTTGGTTCATCAATTTATAGGCGGACAGCTGAAAACGTTCCTGCAGCTTTTTACCGTGATGCATTAACCAAGATTCCACATTAAAAACCTGTAGTTCTTCGTTGGTGCTTCTTTTAAATCTTTCTTTGAAGGATTCTGGCGTGCGGTAACACAACATGGCATGCATACGGGCATCGTGCACGGGTTGTTTGGAATTTACCAAAAACTGCTCTTGAATCTGACAGTTGGCAATCAGCCAATCCGTGGATTTCCAATCAGATGCCACGGGAATCAAATGCTCTGTGATATTTGGGTTTAGGGCTGTCATTTCCCAAGCTATGCCACCTCCCAACGAGCCACCGATAATGGTGAAAAGTTTATCAATCTTTAATTGCTCCAATCCCCAGAGGAACATTCTCGCGATATCTCCAGCTACAAAATCCTTATAGTTTTCAATAATGAAACCATCAAAACCATTGCCAGGAATATTAAAAGATAAAATGGTATACTTCTCGGTATCGATACATTTTCCGTCACCAATCAAATCGGACCACCACCCATCTTTTCCAGCAACATTGGAATTCCCCGTGAGCGCGTGGTTCACCAAAATAATGGGCGCCGTATGCAACGGTTTCCCAAAAACTTGATAGGACAATTTCAAGTCCTGAACGGACCCGCTCAACGTTTTAAAATCTGATATGGCCAAATGCCTTAAATCCATATAAACGACTATAGACCCTCAAAAGGGTCAAAAATTAATAAATAGTAAAGGTTATAAGAAAGAAGGGGCAGAAACCACCTGTGATGTTATCTATTCCCAAAGGGATAGAATGTAGCACCTTCTTGACTAGGGTCAAGGGTTGCTAAGGCTTCAACGGGTCTATTCCCTCCACCTTTCTTGATAACTAACAATACGTGTTTGAACTTCGTGGAACAAATATACTGATGGAAAAATTGATTTTCCTAATCTTTTGGAAAATTTTCATCAAACAACCTTGCCCCACGAACTTCTATTTTCTATTTCGACACCGTAAACTCAATATTGGAATCGGTAAAAACAGTATGCGTTTGTGTTTTGAAATCATCTTCATCCGCCTTAAAGATATTCTCCACATATGTCTGCGGGTTCAAATCGATAAGCGGGAACCAGGTACTCTGCACCTGAATTTGCAATTTGTGTCCTTTTTTAATGGTATGGAACACATCCTGAAGCTTGATGTTCACATCGGTCTTTTGATTTGGCGTGAATGGCTCTGGCTCGGAAAAACTGTTCCTAAAACGTCCACGGAGCACTTCACTCCTTACCATTAAATGGTAGTTGCTCATTTTAAGGTGGTCTTGCATTTCCTCGTTGGTCTCCGTTTCCGGAGGGTGAACATCAATTACCTTTACGATCCAATCCGCTGCAGTTCCCGTTGTGGCCACTTTTAGGTTTGCCATAATGTCTCCAGCCAAGGTAAAATCCTCGTCCATCACATCGGTTTCGAATACCAAAACATCGGAACGTCTGGCAGCGAAACGCTGATCATCTGTCATATATTTTCTCGGTGTGAAAACTGTCTTCACATCTTCGGAATATGGAACAGGTTTTTTTACATTGCTGATAAATTGAATTCCCGTGGTTTCTTTTTGCTCGGAAGTGAGTTCTTGGTCATCGGATAAATACATGGTTTGTTTGGTCGCATTTTCTGGCGGCCAAGTTCCATACTGCTTCCATTCTTTTTTTCCTGTGTCGAATACAAAAGCTTCTGGCAATCCTGAATCCATATCGCCTTCTCCTTTTAGGAAATGATTGAAGAATTTGGTTTCGATTTTTTCTTGAAAAAATAAGGAAATGGAATCCCCAAAATAGTAGTTGCCCACTACATTTCTTTCCCTGTCTCTAGCCCAACCTCCATGATCCCAAGGACCAAATACCATGGTATTGTAATTACCATCGTTATACTTTTCAATGTTTTTGTAGGTTTCAAGAGGTCCTGAAAGATCTTCGGCATCAAACCAACCTCCTACAATCATAGTGGCCACATTACTTTTCACATTTTTAAGATGTTGTATCAACCCTCTACTTTGCCACATGGCGTCATAATTAGGGTGTTCTTTCAATTCGTTCCAAAAGAAATCATCCGTTACACCTTCGGGACGCATGGTGGGAGTATCTGCAGTTTCGTATTCAAAAAAGTAATCCAAATTTTTGAGGGGCCCTGCATCCAAAAAGAATTGATATTGGTCCTCCGTAGGTAATTTTGGCAATGTGTACCATGCCGTATCAATAGGTTGGTCACCATTGGGTCTTGGCGTTCCAAAAAGCGACGTAGCTCTAAAATAACTTAACAAATAAGCACCGTTATGGTGAAAATCATCAAAAAAGAAATCCCCGATACAAGCTTGTGGTGAAGAGGCCTTTAGCGCGGGATGCGCATCCACCGTTGCGTAGGTGGCATAAAACCCTGGATAGGATATTCCCCAAACCCCTACATTTCCGTTATTGTTCTCTACATTGTTCACTAACCATTCAATGGTATCGTAAGTATCAGAACTTTCATCCACTTGGTCATCGGAGGTTTTATTGGGAATATAAGCCCTCATATTTTCATAATGCCCTTCGCTAAGCCATCTTCCCCGCACATCTTGATAAACAATAATATTACCTTCTTTCATCAAGTGCTCATTAGGACCTATTTTAGTTCTGAAATTATCTTCTCCATAAGGTCTTGAACTATAAGGAGTCCGTTGCATAATGATAGGGTACTCTTTGGAAGTATCCTTCGGGGAGTAAATGGTGGTATGCAGTTTTATCCCATCCCGCATTTCAATGTCGACTTCCTTCTTAGTGTAATTGTCGGCGACATAGGTGTCAACCTCCTGGACCTCGGTCTTGGTTGTTTTTTTACAACTGACGGTCACCGTCAACATTAAAATACTCAGAAACAGAATTCTAACGGAACTTCTCATATGTACTCTTTTTGATAGGCTAAAGCTACTAAAGTTAACGGGAGTATGCCAATAAAAAAGGAGCCCTATCGAAGCCCCTTTTCATCTTTATTTTATAAATAATGGTTATAAACCAAAAGTCTCTTTCACCTTATCCACCATATCCAGTTTTTCCCATGTGAACAACTCCACTTCTTTTTCGATTCTACCGTTGTAAGGAGATTCAAAAACCTTGGTCACGGTTCTAGGTTCTTTGCCCAAATGACCATAAGCAGCGGTCTCCAAATAAATCGGGTTACGTAATTTTAAGCGTTCTTCAATGGCAAAAGGTCGCATATCGAAAAGTTCCGATGCCTTTTTGGCAATCTCTCCATCGGTCATGTCAACATTGGAAGAACTATAGGTGTCCACAAAAATGGATGTGGGCTCCACCACTCCGATAGCATAGCTTACCTGTACCAAAATCTCACCGGCAACACCGGCAGCCACCAAATTCTTGGCCATGTGGCGCGCCGCATAGGCCGCACTTCGGTCCACTTTGCTCGGGTCTTTTCCACTAAAAGCACCACCTCCGTGGGCTCCTTTTCCTCCGTAGGTATCCACAATAATCTTTCTTCCCGTAAGGCCAGCATCACCGTGAGGACCTCCGATCACAAACTTCCCCGTTGGGTTGATGTGATATTTTATATCGTCCGTAAATAATTTTTGAATGCTCTCAGGCAACAACTTCTTTACTTCTGGAATCAAGATATTGATGATATCATCTTTGATTTTGGCCAACATGGTATCATCGGCATCAAATTCATCGTGTTGGGTAGAAACTACAATTGTCTCTATCCGTTGCGGAATATTATCATCGGAATATTCAATGGTCACCTGTGCCTTTGCATCAGGACGTAAATATGGAATTCGGATTCCCTCTCTTCTTAAATGGGCCAGAACCTCTAAAATCTTGTGAGAGATATCCAACGCCAAAGGCATATAGTTATCGGTCTCCGTGGTGGCATAGCCGAACATCATCCCTTGGTCACCTGCACCTTGTTCCTCCTTGGTACCGCGGTCAACTCCTTGATTGATGTCCTGTGATTGTTCGTGAATCAATGAAATTACCCCACAGGAATCCCCACTAAATTTATACTCTCCTTTGGTATACCCAATTTTATTGATAACCTCGCGGGCTATACTTTGCAGGTCAACATAGGTATGACTTTTCACTTCTCCAGCCAAAACTACCTGGCCAGTGGTCACTAAAGTTTCGCAGGCCACTTTACTCTCTGGGTCAAAGGCCAAAAAATTATCCAACAATGCATCACTAATCTGATCCGCAATCTTATCTGGGTGCCCCTCACTAACGGATTCTGATGTAAATAAATACGCCATTTCTCTTATTTAAAATGAAGATTTGACAAAAGTGCGAAGAAGTCCCAAACCCTTATTGAAGAGATATCAGCAGAAGCTGACAAGAACTGCTTTAGCATTTTTCGTATACCCTTTAAAGGTAACCGAGGTTGCAATCAGTCAAATCTTTCCTCGTTTTTGAAGTGCAAAAATACGTATTTGGAACATATTTTAAAACTTTGTTTTCCCCTAATATAAGATGGGGTATTTAAACCAGTTTTTTTTCTTCAAGAGGATATACTTTGTATATTGCGACGATTAGAAATTCTCTGGTTACCATACACCAACTTAAAACAATCACACCCCATGCATATTGCTGTAGCAGGAAATATTGGCGCTGGAAAAACGACTTTAACAAACTTACTTGCAAAACATTATAAATGGGATGCCCATTTTGAGGATGTGGTGGACAATCCATACCTCGACGATTTTTACACTCAAATGGAACGATGGAGCTTTAACCTTCAAATTTACTTTTTGAACAGCAGGTACCGTCAAATCCTGAAAATTAGGGAAAGTGGGAAGAGTGTAATACAGGATCGGACCATTTACGAGGATGCCCATATTTTTGCGCCCAACCTCCATGCCATGGGGTTGATGACCAACCGTGATTTTGAAAATTACAAAGGGCTTTTTGAGTTGATGGAAACTTTGGTGCAACCGCCCGATTTGATGATTTATCTACGTAGCTCCATCCCCAACTTGGTAAGCCAGATTCATAAACGTGGACGTGATTATGAAAACTCCATTTCCATTGATTATCTCAGCCGTTTGAACGAACGTTATGAAGCTTGGGTAAACACCTACGAAAAGGGCAAGTTGCTCATTTTTGATGTGGACAATCTAGATTTTGTGGACAACCCAGAGGATTTAGGCGAAGTGATCAACCGTATAGACGGGGAGATTCACGGGTTATTTGAGTAGGAGCTCTTTTACTCGACTGCTTTTCCCGATTCTTCTTTACAGACAAAATATTAGGTATCTTTAGATGCTTTTGCACGCTAAACAAACTAATATTCAGTTATATGAAAACTTTGCATCCAACCAAATATGCAACTTTACTGTTTGCATTCCTCCTCTTTTTTACCAATAATGCCCAAGAACTCACCAAGGTTTCACCAGAAGAAGTGGGCATGTCTTCTGAACGTTTGGAATATTTGACGCAAACCTTTCAGGATTATATTGATGAAAATGAATTGCCAGGCGCTACAATACTAGTAGCCCGAAAAGGCAAAACCGCCTATTTTGAAGCATTCGGGAGAAATGATTTGGAGAACAATGTTCCGATGACCAAAACCTCTATTTTTAGAATAGCCTCGCAGACCAAGGCCATTGTAAGTACAGGCATTATGATGCTCCAAGAACAAGGGAAATTATTGATTACCGACCCAGTCGGGAAATACATTCCTGCTTTTATGGAGACCACGGTAGCTGTAGGCAAAGACGATGGTTCTTATGACATTGTACCGACCAACAAACCTATTACCATTCGTGATCTCTTGACACATACCTCAGGCGTATCTTATGGAGAGGGAACTGCATCGGATCTATGGGAGAAAGCAAAAATCCAGGGATGGTATTTTGCCGATCGCGATGAACCCATATTGGCCACAGTAACCCGAATGGCCGACCTTCCATTTGAGTCACAGCCTGGAGAACGATTTGTATATGGCTACAACACGGATATTCTTGGAGCTTTAATAGAAGTAATTTCAGGAAAACCGTTAGATACTTTTTTAAAGGAAAATATTATTGACCCTTTAGGAATGGCTGACACCCATTTTTACTTGCCCAAGGACAAAAAAGAGCGTTTGGCCGTGGTGTACTCCTCAACTGAAGATGGTTTGGAACGTGCACCGAATCCCGGAGGCATGGTGGGGCAAGGGGCTTATGTGGACGGACCTCAAAAAAGTTTTTCAGGTGGGGCTGGACTTTTAAGCACCTCAATGGACTACACGAAATTCCTGCAAATGATGCTGAACAAAGGAACTTTTAACGGAAAACGTATCCTTTCCCCAAAAACCGTTGAGCTCATGACGGTAAATCATTTGGGTAAAGCAACTTTTCCATGGTCCGGAGGCACAGGGTTCGGTCTTGGATTTTCAGTTGTGGAGGACTTGGGCGATCGCGGCCTTCCAGGGTCGGTCGGTGAATATGGCTGGGGCGGCGCCTATCATTCTTCCTATTGGGTAGATCCAAAAGAAAAATTGGTGGTTGTTTATTTCACCCAATTGATTCCTGCAGGAGACATTGATGATCATGGAAAATTAAGGGCTCTAATCTATCAAGCTTTGGTGGATTAAACTTTTATTTCTATTTCCCTCAACCAAATAACCCGTTCACTCATTGGCGGTTTACTTCGGTTCTTTTTCAAAGTAGTTTAGGATTGGGATAAACCCATAGCTATTAACTACGCCCTCTAGGCGAAAACTTTGAAATTATGGATCCGAAAAAAAATCCGCAAATCGAATTAAAACGAAACAGTCTGCTCTACTTTTTTGTAGGGATGACCTTGGTACTTCTGATGGCCTATTTGGCCTTGGAATGGAAAACCTACCACAGCGATGATGTATGGGATGTCAGTAGTTTTACCGTGGATGAAGATTTGATGGAAGATGCCACCATTCTAAAACTGAAGCTACCAGATCCTCCCAAACCTAAAATTCAAGCACCTCCCAAAATTGAAATCGCAGAGAACGATGAGGATATTACGGAAACCTTTATTGAACCCAATGATGTTGACCAAGACACCAAGGTAGCGGATATTGAGGATGTGGCCGTTGCAGAGGAGGAAATTACGGAAGAGATTCCTATTGTATTAGTAGAGAATGCACCTGTTTTTCCTGGCTGCGAAAATGAAGAAACTGAAGAAGACAAAAGAGATTGTTTTCAAGCAATGGTTCAAAAACATATAAGAAAGAATTTCCGATATCCTGATCCTGTAAAAGAAATGGGGCTACAAGGCCGTGTAAGTATTATGTTTACAATTGAAAAAGACGGAAGTATTGACAATGTCAGGCTTCGTGGACCTCATAAATCCCTAGAGGAAGAAGCAGCTCGCATTATTTCAAAATTACCCAATATGAAGCCAGGACAACAAAGAGGAGTCCCAGTAAAGGTTTCATATTCCCTTCCGATCACATTTAAATTGAACTAGTTCATATCTCGACTACACTCGATGTGACAGCATAAAAAAACCACGCCAAATGGCGTGGTTTTTCCAGCTTTGCTATAAAGCGAGAGCTAATTCTTTGCCTCAGCACTCTTATATTCTTGTATCATTTTTTCCAATTCTTCTTTGGTATCGGCAGTAAACTCTTCGGTTTCCTCTACCATTTCACCGTTTATACTTGTACTGGAAGTGACAATGGCTTTGTAAGCTCTGTCCTCCGTATTGCTCACCTCAACCCGAATTTGTTTTTCCACCGCTTTGGTTTCTTTCATCCCTTCTTCGGTAATGGTAATCATGGTACCATCTTCTTTTAACATGCCCACTTCATCAGCAGGAGCAAGACTTACCAAACTAGGTGCAATCACCAAGGCAACTACAGACATCAATTTAAGCAAAATATTTAAAGAAGGACCCGATGTATCCTTAAAAGGATCACCAACGGTATCACCTACTACAGCAGCTTTATGGGCATCAGTACCTTTTCTCCCTTCACTTTCAATGGTTTTTTTAGCGTTGTCCCATGCACCACCTGCATTGGATTGGAAAATAGCCATTAAAACCCCAGCAGTAGTCACACCTGCTAAAAGTCCACCTAACATCTCAGCACCGCCAATAAAACCAACGGCAACTGGAACGGCAATGGCCAACAATCCTGGAAATACCATTTCTTTAATGGATGCTTGCGTGGAAATCTCCACACATTTTTGATATTCGGCCTTACCGTCTGCTGCTTCAAAAATCTCCATATCCTCTTTACTGGCTTTGGAGAGGTCCGAATCGTACTTACGCATAACGGCCAAAGCAGCTTTCAATTCCGGAATATCCTTAAACTGACGACGTACTTCTTCAATCATGGACATGGCTGCTCTACCTACTGCATTCATGGAAAGGGCTGAAAATACAAAGGGAAGCATCCCTCCTACCAAAAGTCCCGCCATAATATCAGGTTGGGAAACATCAATAGATTTAACCCCAGCTGTTTTCATAAAAGCAGCAAAAAGAGCCAATGCAGTCAACGCTGCAGAAGCAATAGCAAAACCTTTACCTATAGCAGCCGTAGTGTTTCCTACAGCATCCAACTTATCTGTTCTTTCGCGAACTTCTCCTGGAAGCTCTGCCATTTCGGCAATACCACCAGCATTATCAGATATAGGTCCATAAGCATCAACAGCAAGCTGAATACCCGTATTGGCCAACATTCCTACCGCTGCGATTGCGATTCCGTACAATCCCGCAAAATGGTGAGATACCAAAATAGCCGCAGCTATCAATATAATTGGAATTGCAGTGGACATCATTCCAACTCCAAGACCAGCAATAATGTTGGTTGCGGAACCTGTTTCGGATTGACGAACAATCGAGTTCACAGGTTTTGTTCCTGTTCCTGTATAATATTCTGTTACTTTTCCAACCAACAAACCAGCTACCAAACCAGCTATAGTTGCCCAGAATACACCCATCGCTGTAAATTCCTTACCGCCCTCGACCCAAGATTCGGGTAACATGGCGTTAATTATAAAGTATGAAGCAATCAACATCAAGCCTGCTGATCCAAATTCTCCAATATTTAAAGCTGTCTGAGGGTTTCCGCCATCTTTTACACGAACAAAAAATGTTCCGATGATGGACATTATGATACCAATGGCAGCCAAGGCCAACGGTAAATACACAGCACCAAGGCCATCAAAAGCAGCTTGGAACTCTGGTAATCCGGCAAAAACAGCACCTAAAACCATTGTACCGATTATAGAACCAACATACGATTCAAAAAGGTCAGCACCCATTCCTGCCACATCCCCAACATTATCCCCAACATTATCCGCAATGGTTGCAGGGTTCAATGGGTGATCTTCTGGAATTCCTGCTTCGACTTTACCCACCAAATCAGCTCCTACATCAGCAGCTTTGGTATAAATACCTCCACCTACACGAGCAAAAAGTGCTATGGATGATGCTCCCAACGAGAAACCTGAAAGTACATTTAAAACTTCAGCAAGTTCCCAGCCTTGTCCGCTGTAAATCATAAAGAGTCCGCTCAGTCCCAAAACACCAAGTCCAACAACTCCGAGCCCCATTACTGCCCCACCGGCAAATGCAACTTCTAGAGCTTTACCCAGTGAAGTTCGAGCAGCGTTGGTAGTTCTAACATTAGCCTTGGTTGCGACTTTCATTCCGATAAATCCAGCAAGAGCCGAACAGATGGCCCCTACAACAAAGGAAACGGCAACCATGCCATTAGAGCCTGCTTCATTACTACCTTTAAAGAAGAGCAAAGCAGCCACACAGACCACGAAGATGCTCAATATTTTATATTCAGCCTTTAAGAATGACATTGCCCCATCGGCAATGTTCTTGGCAATTCTTGCCATTTTATCGTCCCCGACCTCTTGTTTAGAAATCCATACGTTCTTTATAAACACATAGAGAAGGCCCAAGACACCAAATACGGGCAAAAATTTTACGATTAATTCCATAGATTGATTTGTTTAGTATTTTACAATGGCAGCTAATGTAGTAAAATACGAAGTAATAAAAAAAATGCGCCTTTAATTATTAAAAGCGCATTTTTTCAATGTAATTCTTATGCAATCTATATCGTGAAAGTTCTTTTCTTTTTATGGTCACTTTCATCGTAACGTTTAACGCATTCTTTATAGATTTTAACGGCTTCGTTCACATCGCCCCAACCGCCAACATCTACTTTCTTCTCTTCCAAATCTTTATACACTTGAAAGAAGTGTTCTATCTCTTTTAATCTATGCGGATTCAATTCGCTGATATCGTCTCTTTTGCTCCAAATGGGATCAGAAACCGGTACACAGATAATTTTTTCATCTGGACCTTTCTCATCGGTCATATGGAACACACCAACTGGCTTTACCTCTACTACCACCATAGGATAAGTTGGCTCGGTACAAAGAACCAATACATCCAATGGATCACCATCCAATGCCAAGGTTTCTGGAATAAACCCATAATCGCCAGGATACATCATAGAGGAAAATAAGGTTCGGTCAAATCGGATTTTGTTGAGTGTAAAATCGTATTCGTACTTGTTTCTGCTACCTTTGGGAATTTCTACCAGTACATCAAAGGTAATACGTGGTTTTTTAGACATGTTAGTGATATATTTATAATGCAAAAATAACCAGTATAACTGGAATAGCCCCCATAATTTGGCTGTTTCGTATTAATTAAAAATTAAATCCGAAGGTTCCAGTTATCCCAAATGCTCGGGCATCTGGATTTTGAAGATAATTTCCTCGAAAGTTAAAGTCTATCCGAAGTATTTTAAATATGTTTCCCACACCAAAGGAGTATTCCCAATACACTTGATCCTCTGGAGCTATCAACGGAATATTGGTTGGGGAGCTCAGTGCAATATTTTCTTCGGACAATTGCCCCCAAGCACCTCTTACGCCCACAATTTCCCTTAAATTGAGTTTACGCAAAAATGGGATACGTGAAAACAAACGGCCATTGAAGTTATGCTCCAAATGTACCGTGGCATAAGTATCCGTTACAAACTCGTAGAAATCCAAATTGGGAAATGCATTATATAACGAGAACAAAGTCTGGTTACCCGGTATCACACTTAATAACCCCAATGGCACAGCGCCAAAGGTTTTTCCCAATTCCACACTACTGGTCAACCTGCCAAAACCTCCCAATTGCCATGGTTGGCGATAAGAGAATTGTATTTTCTCATAATCAAAATCACTTTCCAAAAATCCATCTACACCTTTGGTATATTTAAGAACAAGGGTACTATAATCATCATTGATATTAGAACGTTCCACACCATAACCAATGGTACGTTTACCAGGTGTATAAATTAATGTGGTATTGAGGTCGAACTGCTTTACTTCTGATGCAACACCTGTTGGCGAAGCCGGGTCGACATAATCCAAACTAAATGCATCTGGTAAGGCAGAGCTCAATGTCCGGAATGAGCCCCCTACGTTGATCCTAAAATTCTTCACAGGTTCCATTTCCACATTTAAGGTAGAAAGGTTTATGTTGGTCAGTCGGTTGTTGGAACCAACGGTTACTAGGGAGGAAGAAGCTATACTCCTTCCCATAACATCATTGGTACTGGTTAAACTAAGGCCCAACTGTTCAATATCCCTGCGATTTCCACCCGATACTATGAGCCTATTTTTCCGGTCGAGCAAAAACTTACCGGAAAATCCATGCTTAAACTTTTTATCATTGAAACCGTAGGCCATATAGCCTTCCAAACGCCACATATCGTTCTGTCCAAAATAGGTCCGTGCACCCGCTCGCAAGCGAATACCTTCTGCATCATTGTATCCAAAAGTACTGTATATGTCTCCAATATCGACGTTCCACTTATCAATTTCCACATAACCTGAACCAAGAATACTAACAATATCATAATAGGTCCGGAACTTAGGAACTGTCTTTAAGGTATCGAGCAATTCAAAGATTCCCGATTCATCCTCGTTCAAACTTTCCAGTCTGGCATTTTTCCAGAAAACGCTATCCTGAGAGAACACCCTTGGATCATAAGGGTCGGCAACGGCTTTATAAAATTCTTCAGAACGGGGATTGTCAAATTTATAATTATCAAAAACCGTGGTCCGCTTGCCATACACTCCGCGTGACTTTTCTTTTTTAGAAAAACTGAAATCACTCAACATATAATCCCGTTTCAACAGAAATACGGAATCGCTCACCACATCAAAATCCTGTTCAATATAAATTTCCTTTACCCAGTTGATGTTGGCACTCTTGGTGACCTGCAGGTTAATCTTCTTAATGGCATAAGTGGTGTCGTTTACCCAAAAATCACCTTTAAAAGTGAGTTCATTCTTCCGTCTAGGATAATAAATAATGTTGTAGCACCACTTATTGTCAATAAAAGTACTGTCGGACAATACGTAGTTATATACATCAACCCCTGTTTTAGAAAGTGGGCTGGTGAAACTCTTATCAAAAAATTTGAGGTAATTATCGTAAATATCGTAATCGGAATAGAGGTCTTCCACGAAAGCGGTTATGGATTGGTTACCGCTAAATCCAGAGTTTTTATTCCCAAGGACATCTTCCTTTTCTTTATCCAAAATATTATCACCATATACTTTGGAAAAGGTTTCGTTCAGAAACATGGGCAAATAGGTTTTTCCTGTTATTCGCGATGTATCCAAATCCTCGAACATAAACTCTAGCCCTTTGAACAGTTTGCTTTTGATCAGGGCACTATCAATGGTATTAAGGTCAAATTCTATTTTTTCATACTTATCGTACTGGTACTGCTTGAACTTACGAACACCGTTTTCCCGTTTTTTGGACCATATTTTTCGAAGAATATCAATGGCAGGATTATCCTTTTTGGATTGTTTTCCTGTATAAATGACCACTTCTTGAAGTTGCTCGGCGGATTCCATCAACACGATTTCCATGCCGTAGTTCACTTTCTGATTTAATGGTATCTCTTTGGTTTCATATCCTATGAAAGATACCTGAATGGTTTTATAGGTTTCATCGGACTCTAGATAAAAATGTCCGTTATCGTTGGTGATAGTTCCTTCAGAGGAATCAACGAAAATAATATTGGCAAAGGCAATGGGCATACCGGCATCATCGGTAACCACACCTTCGATTTTAGTTTGTGCAGTAACACTAGCAATAAAGAGTAGAAAAAAAACAGAAAAGAATCTTTTCATAGGCAGATATAAGGGACAATGGGCAAAACTCAATAGTTTTAACCCACTAAACTTAGGTCAAAGTTGGTTTAAAGTAATTTCTAATCAAAAAATATTCCCTAAAAAAAGCCCCATCAACAAAGTTGACAGGGCTAATATACCGTACAAATATGATTTTATAGCTTATATAACACTTTCTTAACAGCCTTAATAACGTCTTCGTGATTTGGCAACCACTCTGCTAAAAGTACCGGAGAATAAGGTGCTGGCGTATCTGCGGTGTTCAGTTTAACAATGGGCGCATCCAAATAATCAAATGCCTTGTCCTGAACATGATAGATAATTTCAGTAGCTACATTTCCAAAAGGCCATGCTTCTTCCAAAATCACCATTCTGTTGGTTTTCTTCACAGAGTTCAGAATTGTTTCATGGTCCATTGGACGCACAGTTCTTAAATCAATGATTTCACAACTGATGCCATCTTTTTCCAATTCATCTGCAGCTTTATAGGCCTCTTTGATGATTTTACCAAAGGAAACAATAGTTACATCAGTACCTTCCCTTTTAATATCGGCAACACCCAATGGAATGGTGTATTCGCCTTCAGGAACTTCTCCTTTGTCACCATACATCTGTTCAGATTCCATAAAAATTACGGGATCATCATCACGGATAGCCGATTTCAACAATCCTTTGGCATCGGCAGGATTGGAGGGAACCACAACTTTTAACCCAGGAGTATTCGCAAACCAGCTTTCAAAAGCTTGTGAATGCGTTGCTGCCAATTGCCCTGCAGAAGCCGTAGGCCCCCTAAATACGATTGGACAATTGAACTGCCCGCCAGACATCTGACGAATTTTAGCAGCGTTGTTTATTATTTGGTCAATTCCTACCAAGGAGAAATTGAATGTCATAAATTCTATGATAGGTCTGTTGCCGTTCATTGCGGAACCAACGCCGATACCGGAAAAACCAAGCTCCGAAATCGGGGTATCAATAACCCGCTCTGGTCCGAACTCATCCAACATGCCCTTGGAAGCCTTATAAGCACCATTGTACTCAGCTACCTCCTCGCCCATCAAATAAATGGTATCATCTCTTCGCATTTCTTCGGACATAGCCTCGGCTATTGCCTCCCTAAACTGTAATGTTTTCATTAAATCGTACTAAATATTTATAGTCTGCTTAAAAACGCAAGCAAAAATAGCAAAAACTACCCGAAAATAGCTTGGGGAAAATCCAAAAAAAGAACAAAATTTATTATGCATGCATAATAAATTTCGGATTTTATAACTATATTTGGGCACACAAACCTTAAGTATATATGAAGATTTTAGTTTGCATAAGCAACGTACCGGATACTACTTCCAAAATCAATTTTACGGAAGGCGATACCAAGTTTGACACAAACGGGGTTCAATTTGTTATTAATCCAAATGATGAATTTGGATTAACCCGTGCCATGTGGTTCAAGGAAAAGCAAGGAGCTACCGTCCATGTAGTCACCGTTGGAGGTCAGCAGACCGAGCCGACCATTAGAAAAGCACTTGCTATTGGTGCCGATGAGGCCATTAGGGTAAATGCTGAGCCAAAAGATGGTTTTTTTGTGGCCCAACAGCTGGCAGAAGTGGTAAAAAATGGTGATTATGACCTTGTAATTGCCGGACGGGAATCCATCGACTACAATGGTGGCATGGTTCCTGGAATACTTGCCACATTATTGGACATGAACTTTGTAAACACCTGTATAGGATTGGAAATCGATGGGTCGAATGCAACCGCTGTTCGCGAAATTGATGGAGGTAAGGAAAAAATAACCGCTTCGCTTCCCCTAATCATTGGAGGTCAAAAAGGATTGGTTGAAGAAAGTGATCTTCGCATTCCTAACATGAGAGGTATTATGATGGCTCGAAAAAAGGCCTTGAACGTGGTCGAACCTGTTGATGCCGCACAGCCTACTCAAGACCAAAAATTTGAAAAACCTGCGGCTAAAGGCCCCGTTAAATTGGTCGATGCCGGAAACGTAGGTGAATTGGTCGAACTACTGCACAACGAAGCTAAAGTTATCTAAACAAGATTAAGAAATTATGTCAGTACTAATATATACAGAATCCCTTAAGGGAAAATTCAAAAAAAATGCCTTCGAAGTAGCCTCTTACGCACATAAAGTGGCTCAAGAACTAGGCACAACAGTTACCGCAGTTTCTTTTAATGCTGAAGATGATGCCTCTTTGGGAACATATGGAGTTTCCAAGGTTTTAAAGGTTTCCGATGAATCATTGGCGACGTTCAATGCCAAAGCCTACGCCGAAACCTTGGCACAGGCCGCAAAAGCAGAAGATGCCAAAGTAATTATCTTAAGTTCCAGTGCGGACACCAAGTTTTTGGCCCCTATCCTTACTGCAAAATTGACTGCTGGATATGTACCCAATGTAGTGGAAGCCCCAGAAAGTACTTCGCCCTTCGTAGTGAAGCGAACGGCTTTCAGTAATAAAGGGTTCGCATTTACCGAAATTTCATCTGAAATCAAGATTATTGGAGTATCCAATAATGCCTTCGGGGTTATGGAAAATAATGTTTCTGCTTCTGTTGAGGACTTTGACCCATCATTGAACGAGGATGCCTTTAGTGTTAAATCCGCAGAAGTGGACAGGGTAACAGGTAAAGTAACCATCGCAGATGCAGATATAGTTGTATCAGGCGGTAGAGGACTTAAAGGACCCGAAAACTGGGGCATGGTCGAAGAATTGGCCGATGTCTTGGGAGCGGCAACCGCTTGCTCCAAGCCAGTATCCGATATGGGATGGCGCCCACATAGCGAACATGTTGGACAAACAGGAAAGCCAGTAGCAAGTAATCTTTACATTGCCATTGGTATCTCCGGAGCTATCCAGCATTTGGCAGGAGTAAGTTCATCCAAAGTAAAAGTGGTCATCAATAATGATCCCGAAGCTCCTTTCTTTAAGGCGGCAGATTATGGAATAGTTGGGGATGCCTTTGAGGTAGTGCCCGAACTCATCGAAAAATTAAAAGAATTTAAAGCCCAAAACGCTTAAATTTTGTTAATTTGCCCATTGCAAGGGGCTGTTCAGATAACTGGCAAAGCCACTTATTTGAACGGCCCTTTTGCTTTAGGAGGAGATATATGAGTTTAGTACGGTTAAAAATAAAGGGGATATCATACAGCCAAACACAAAATGGCGCGTATGCCCTTATTTTAAATGAGGAGGAGGGAGACAGAAAACTTCCCATTGTTATAGGCGCATTTGAGGCACAGTCCATTGCCATTGCTTTGGAGAAAGAGATAAAACCGCCCAGGCCCTTGACCCATGATTTGTTCAAAAACTTTGCGGACAGGTTTAAGATTGTGGTCAAACAGGTGATTATCCATAAATTGGTGGATGGCGTGTTTTACTCCAGCCTAATTTGTGAACGAGGGGAAGAAGAAGAAATCATTGATGCAAGAACCAGCGATGCTATTGCACTGGCCCTTAGGTTCAACGCTCCTATTTTTACTTACAAGACTATTTTGGACAAAGCAGGAATCTTCTTGAAATTTTCTTCCAAGGAGAAGAGTGAAGACGATGACGACAGCATCATGGTCGATGAAATCCTTCAAGAAGGCGAAGCAGTAGAGATAGAATCCGGTTCCGACACCCACGGTTACCGAGAAATGTCTCTAAAAGAACTCCATAAAGAGTTGGATAAGGCAGTAGCCAGCGAAGACTACGAAAAGGCTGCCAAATTGAGGGATGAAATTTCCAAGCGCAAATAAAAAACTTACATGGCGAAAAAGACCCAAAGTTTACTCTTACTTTTACTAGTTTGTTCGGTCGCTTTCGGCCAAAGTTCGTTACCCGCTGATTCACTTAATGTAGCCATTGGCTCAACTATTACAGAGAGTATTCCTCAAGAGGAAGTGGCAGAAATAATCCCCAACCAAGGTTTTACCATTACTACTTTGTTGAGAGGTGCATTGGGTATGGCAGTGCTCATTTTAATTTCATTTTTTTTCAGTTCCAACAGAAAAGCCATCAACTGGAAAACGGTAGGTATTGGTTTATCATTACAAGTATTGATTGCCATAGGGGTATTAAAGATTCCATTGGTTCAATACATCTTTGAGCAGGTAGGAAGTATTTTTGTTAGTATTCTTGACTTTACCCGTGCAGGCAGTCAATTCCTGTTTGAAGGGCTTGTAGTAGATATGGATACCTTTGGCTATATTTTTGCTTTTCAGGTATTACCTACGATTATATTTTTCTCAGCCTTGACCTCTGTTCTCTACTACTTGGGCGTTATCCAGGTTGTGGTAAAATGGATGGCTTGGTTACTTTCCAAAACATTGGGTATTTCTGGAGCAGAAAGCCTTTCCGTAGCTGGTAACATCTTTTTGGGGCAAACCGAGGCTCCTTTGTTGATCAAGGCCTACTTGGAAAAAATGAACAAATCCGAAATCCTTTTGGTGATGATCGGCGGAATGGCCACCGTAGCCGGAGCCGTATTGGCCGCATATATTGGATTTTTAGGTGGAGATGATCCCGAGTTACGATTAATATTCGCCAAACACCTTTTGGCCGCATCGGTAATGGCAGCTCCCGGCGCCATAGTCATTTCAAAAATATTATACCCACAAACCGAAGAAGTAAACACCGAGGTAGAGGTTTCCTCGGAAAAAATTGGGGCCAACATCTTGGATGCCATTGCCAATGGAACCACCGAAGGGTTAAAACTTGCCTTAAACGTTGGTGCCATGCTTTTGGTATTTGTGGCTTTCATTGCCATGATGAACGGGATTTTGGGATGGATTGGTGACGTGACCACTTTTAATAGCTGGATTGCCGCCAATTCCCCTTATGAAAATTTCTCTCTCGAAGCCATTCTCGGAACCGTTTTTGCCCCGCTCATGTGGTTAATTGGTGTCGCCAACGAGGACATTATGCTCATGGGACAACTACTTGGGATAAAATTGGCCGCAAGTGAGTTTATCGGGTATATTCAACTGGCAGACCTTAAAGATGTAACAAGCGGCGTACATTTCTCTTACAATAAGTCTGTGATTATGGCCACCTATATGCTCTGTGGCTTTGCCAACTTTGCCTCAATCGGAATTCAAATTGGAGGTATTGGTTCTTTGGCTCCTGGTCAACGCAAGGTACTTTCCTCCTTTGGAATGAAGGCCGTTTTGGGGGGATCATTAGCTTCATTGTTGTCCGCCACCATTGCTGGGATGATTTTAGGGTAACACTTCACCGTTAATAAAGTTTTTATAAGTCTTTCCATTTTCTATTTAAAAAATTTGATTATTGAAGTAATTTCGATGGATTGATTTTTTGTCACATCGAGCAGTTACCTTGAGCGTAGTCGAGATGTCTTGGATTTCTCCTCTTTTATTCGTTCGAAATGACATTATTAACGGAACAGACAGCATGAAACAATACCACGACCTTCTTAAACACGTATTGGAGCACGGAAACCAAAAAGGGGACCGCACAGGAACAGGAACCTTGAGTGTTTTTGGCTATCAAATGCGATTTGACCTCTCCGAGGGCTTTCCTATGGTGACCACCAAAAAATTGCACCTCAAATCCATTGTCCACGAATTGTTATGGTTTTTAAAAGGGGATACCAATATTGGATATCTCCAAGAGAACGGCGTGCGTATTTGGAACGAGTGGGCCGATGAAAATGGCGATCTGGGCCCAGTTTACGGACACCAATGGCGCAATTGGAACAGCGAAGAAATTGATCAGATCAAGGAAGTAGTCGATACCTTGAAAAGCAATCCGAACAGTCGTAGAATGTTGGTTTCTGCATGGAACCCCAGCGTATTGCCTGACACCTCGGTTTCGTTTGCAGAAAATGTGGCCAATGGAAAGGCCGCTCTCCCACCCTGCCATGCTTTTTTCCAGTTTTATGTGGCCGATGGGAAACTATCTTGCCAATTGTACCAACGTAGTGCGGACATCTTTTTGGGAGTACCTTTTAACATTGCCTCCTACGCTCTGTTTACCATGATGATGGCGCAAGTATGTGGCTACCAGCCCGGGGAGTTTATCCACACCTTTGGTGACGCGCACATTTACAACAACCATATGGAGCAGGTGGAACTGCAATTGAGCCGTGACCCACGCTCCTTGCCCACCATGAAAATCAACCCTGAAGTAAAGGACATCTTCTCTTTTACCTTTGATGATTTCGAGCTCTTGAACTACGACCCGCATCCGCATATTAAGGGGGTTGTGGCAGTGTAAATGCAGCAAAAGGAATTATTTTACGATGATTTTGGTTGTATGTGGATTTTTTTAATCTTAAAAAGTTGGTGAAAATTTAATAAATGGAAAGTGATAAAGCCCTCCTTATAATTGATATGCAAAAAGGCTCATTCACACCCAAAACTCCACGATTTGATGCAATTGGAGTAATAAACAGAATAAACAGACTTGCAGATATATTTCGTAAAGAAGGATTTCCTGTCATTTTTGTCCAGCATGATGGAAATGGTACAGGGGAATTTGAAAAAAACACATTGGAGTGGGAATTATTGAACGAACTCCTGATTAAACCAACAGATATACTACTGGACAAATATGCCAATGATGTTTTCTATAAATCTGAACTTCAGGACAAACTCGCGGAATTGGGTGTACAAGAATTGGTACTAACAGGGTGCGCAACTGACTTTTGTGTTGAATCCACAGTACAATCAGCTTTGACAAAAGATTACGAGGTAACTGTAGTTGCAGACGGACATACTACGGGTGAAAGACCTCATTTAAGTGCAGAAAAGATAATTGAACATTATAATTGGGTGTGGCAAAATATGATTCCAACAAATGGAAAAATAAAGGTAGTAAAGTACAAAACGATAATAAAAACATTTGGCAGCAATGCTCAAAATTGATTCATGTTCTATTTTCCACTAGGAAAAAATCAATAATCTTTGATAATTAAGTGGATAGTTCTTTAAAAATATCCAGGAATTTATGGTCATATTCAGCTAACCTGAGTTTCATGGCTCTTGCAGCCTACAATTGTTCAAAACCTTACCGATTAACCGAAACGATGCTGCCACATTTTGAATTTCCCTTTGGGAAAAGGAGCCTTCCTCCACATAAAAATATTTGTGCGTCATACTGAACTGGTTTCAGCATCCCATCAATCATGAAAAAAAGCATATGAGACCCTGAAACAAGTTCAGGGTGACGGTAAAATAGTTGATGTACAACCAGGAACAGTACTAATCTGTAAAATTGTACATTTGATTCAAATCAGTATAAACAAGTAATTCCCATGAAAACCACCGCTATTACCCTTTTTGCCGCGCTATTATTTGCCAGTTGTGGCGATCAAACCAAAAAAGAAACCGCCGAAGAACAAGAAGAAGAAACTGTGGAAAAAACAGAAGAAGTAACGGGGCCTCAATTGCGCCACGTAGTATTGTTCAAATTTAAGGAGACATCGAGCGCTGAAGAGGTACAACAAGTGGAAGAGGCATTTAATGCATTGCCATCAAAAATTTCCGAAATAAAAGGCTACGAATGGGGCATGAACAACAGTCCGGAAAACCTAAACAAGGAACTCACCCATTGCTATTTATTGACCTTTAGCAGTGAAGCTGACCGAGACACCTATCTTACCCATCCCGACCATGTGGCCTTTGGCGATATTGTAGGTCCACACATAGCGGATGTTCTCGTGGTTGATTATTGGACCAAATAGACCCTTTCAATGAATTTAAACCAGATAACGGTCCCTTCGCTTGATTTAACAAAATCAATCCCTTTTTATGAAACCTTAGGGTTAAAATTAATCGTTAAATCCCTTCCCCATTACGCAAGATTCGAATGTCCAGATGGGGATTCCACATTTTCTTTGCACCAAACAGAGGAGTTGCCAAAAGGAGAAGGTATTTACGTTTATTTTGAGTGCAAAAATTTAGATGAGCAGGTTGAAATTTTGAAACAAAAAGGGATTCAATTTGATTTGGAGCCCACGGACCAAAAATGGCTATGGAGAGAAGCAAGGTTAAAAGATCTTGATGGAAACCAACTCATTCTTTTCCATGGTGGAGAAAATAGACTAAACCCTCCTTGGAGAATCGACAATTGAACAAATTTGAACTTTATGGAAATAAAAGGTGTAATATTTGATTTTAATGGCACCCTTTTTTTTGATACCCACTTACATAATCAGGCTTGGGATGTTTTTTTAAAGAAGCATTCCTTAGCGCTTACCCACGAAGAAAAAAACTTTAAAATCCACGGTAAAAACAATGCCGAAATCATGTCCAACCTGTTTTCCAAAGATTTATCAGAAGACGACATAAAAACCTTAAGTATAGAAAAAGAGGATATTTACCAGTCGCTCTGTTTAAAAGAAAAGATGGAGCTAGCTCCCGGAGTTTTGGATTTTTTGGAATATCTGGACAAAAACAATATCCCATTTACCATTGCAACGGCTTCCGACCTATACAATCTGCAGTTCTATTTTGAACACTTGGAACTAAAAAAATATTTTGACTTGAACCAAATCGTTTACAGCAATGGAAAGATAAAAAGTAAACCCCACCCTGAAATCTTTTTAAAAGCTATGGATGTTTTAAATATCGATGCCAGTGAAACATTGATTTTTGAAGATTCGACCTCAGGAATATTGGCTGCTGAAAATTCCAGGGCTAAAAAAATTATTATCGTGGACTCGGCCAATAATGACTATAGCAAATGGAATTATGATGTCATCACCTCTTTTAAGGAAATAGACACCTCTATTTTTAAAAAATAGCTGCCCCTTCTGGTAATTAAAAAAGGAAAAACCACCATCAGTTTGGGGAACTTGATGGTGGCTTAACAATGATTTACACTTCCAATACCGCATTTTCTGCACCGGCATAGTCGTTCCACTGGAAACGATCTGCCTCAGCATCGTTGGTATAATTGCCATCGATTAAATATCTAAACTCGTAGCTATTTTCTACAGGTAGATCAAACGTTCCTTTAAAGGTTCCGTTCTTCAATTTCTTCAAGCTGCTTTTCTTGGGATTCCATTTGTTGAAATCTCCCACTACTGCAACAGTCTTTGCCTCTTCTGCAGGAACTGAAAAAGTTACTTTACAAACAGGCTTGCTTTTTAAGTATTGTTTCTTGATTGCCATGGTACTACAATTTTAATTTCGGCACAAAACAATACATAAAACTGTTTATTTACAACAAGTTAGAATCGATTTATCAATTTGATAAAATCCGCCTAACCACAAGGTCACTTTTAGCAAATAAAGTTGCTATTTTTTGTCATATATCACTTTGACGACCAACGCTTTAATAGTGTTGCAATAACATCTATCTCTTCTTCGGTATTGTAAAAATGAAAACTCAACCTAATACCTCCTCCCCTTAGGGATGCCACTATATTTTCTTCCGTTAATTTATTGAAGAGCTTCTCATCTCCCTTTATATTAAAAATGGTACTGTGCTGTTTTCTCTTTGTAATGGTCGGCTCCAAAAGATCCAATTCCGAAAAAGCCGTCAACGCTCTTTTTGATAGTTTTTCCAATTGGGCCTGCACATTTTCCATCCCTATTTCATCCAAAAAATTGATTGCAAATTCCAAACTTCCAAAATTTAAAGAATCCAGATGACCGGGCTCTAAAAATTTACAGAAGGTTATGCTGTTCCGTTTGGAAGCATCATTATTCACAGAGCCGTTCCCAATGCCCTTCAAATCAAATTGGTCCGTTACCCCATCCTTTACAAGGTAAAATCCATTACCGTAACCGGCCAGCAACCATTTATATGCGCTGGCTCCCAAAATATCGATACCAGATTCTTCAAAATCGAAGGCCTCGGTCCCCAAAAATTGGGTACCATCGGCCATAATAATCAAATTGGGGAATTCCTTTTTTAAATCCTTTAAAAATTCAAAATCAATGCGGACACCGTTCACCCATTGCACCAAACTGAGGGCAAGGATATCAACATCCCCCTTCTTCACTTTGGCATGAATACTTTCTTCCATGTGCTCATCCGCATCCACATAGTCCCGCTTAAAGTTTCGGGTTTCGAAGGGCCAGTTGACACTTGGGTAATCCTTGTTGACCAACAGTACCTTTTTATCCTTGGACATCCCTTCCAACAACAGATTGAATCCTAAAGTAAAATTCGGGACCAAGGCCACATTTTCGGCCTTACAATTAAAAAATTTACCAACTGTTTTCTTGATTTCGGGCATATGTGCAAAACTCTTGTTCTTCATTTCGCTGCCGCCGATAAGGAAATCCAAGTCGTGCCCTTGGCGCCACTCCATCAAATCTTCACTCAATAGACCTGCGGAAGCCGTGTTTGCATAAATACATTGATTAAGAACGGGGAATTTTTTTCTTAGGTTTTGCATGTCGGTATTTTTGGATACAATTCAGTTATCTTTGTTGATAAAGATAGCCATTCCATGTTGTCATTTGGTAAAAAGAAGAAGTCCGAAATAGATTTAGAACAGCACGAACTTTTGGAAAATGCCCATAAACGCATCAAACAAAAGAAGAGGCTGTTCTCCCATTTTGTGATTTTTTTGATCGGAAGTGTATTTTTGATTCTTGCCAATAAGGTTTTAAAGTACGGAGAAGCTTACGATTGGTCTATCTGGATTGTATTGGTCTGGACCTTTCTGTTCGCCCTGCATGCCTTTAATGTTTTTGTGACGCACAAGTTTATGGGACAAAACTGGGAACGACAACAACGTGAGCGATTAGTTAATATTCAAAAAAAACGTATCGGCGAAATACAGAAAGAAATAGAGACGGACTTCCCACTTTCTAAAATCAATAAAAAAAAAGATCAGTGAAGAAATTGATCATTATTGCAGCGGCAGCGGAAAACAATGCATTGGGCAAGGACAATGATCTTGTTTGGCATCTACCGGATGATTTTAAACGATTTAAGGCGTTGACCTCGGGCCACAAGATTATAATGGGCAGAAAGACCTTGGAGAGTTTTCCAAAACCCCTTCCCAATAGAACGCACATTGCCATTACCCGGGATGAGGACTATACACCCAAGTTTCCTTGTACTGTGGCGCACTCCATTAGCGAGGCCATTGGTTTAGTGGAGGACAATGAAACAGCCTTTATTATTGGTGGGGGCAAAATTTACAAACAGTCCATGGCGATTGCTACGGATATTGAACTCACAAGGGTTCACGGCACTTTTGAGGCCGATGCTTTTTTTCCAGAGATTGATGAAGAACAATGGGAGTTGGTGAACGAAGAATATCATCCAAAGGATGATAGGCACAAATACGACTTCACCTATCTTACTTATAAAAGAAAGTAACACCTAAAAATCCAAATAAGTCACTTGGGCTGCAGGCCGATCAATCAAATCTTTTAAAACTTCTACGTTGGCGTTGGTGTGAAAGATATATTCTGGCCGGTGCGTTGCTGTGGAAAGTAAATTATTTCGATCCAAAATGGCTTTAGTTTGGCGTGCCACCGCTTCCCCTGAATCAATTATGGTAATATTTTGCGGTAAAATATCCTTTAGTACCGGAATCAAATATGGGTAATGGGTGCAACCCAAAACCAGGCAATCTATATTTTGTTCCAGCATAGGTTGTAAAAATTCATTTAAGAGTTTCTTCATCTCCGGGGATTGCACCTTACCGGCTTCAATAAGTTCAACCAATCCTTTTCCCTCCTGTTCCAAAACAGTGATTCCTTCGGCAAAGAGTTTGGAGGTATTATGGAACAAACTACTAGATAGGGTCCCCTTGGTGGCCAAAACACCAACTTTTTTGGTCTTGGTATGCAAAGCAGCGGGCTTGATCGCAGGTTCAATACCAATAAATGGAACGGGGTAATGTGAACGGAGGTAGTCTATTGCATTTGTTGTCGCCGTATTGCAGGCCACTATAATCATTTTACAGCCACGATCGAGGAGAAGTTCTGTGTTTTTGATACTAAGCCGTAGAATTTCTTCCTTGGGCTTTTCACCATAGGGCGCGTTGGCACTATCGGCCAAGTAAATAGTATTTTCATAAGGAAGCATTTTTGCCACTTCTTTCCAAATAGACGTGCCTCCCACCCCTGAATCAAAAATTCCAATAGGTTTTGCCATACCTAAAAATAGTCCCTTAAATTATTATAGCATAAAAAAACCGCCCTTTAATAAGGACGGTTTTTTAAAATATTGTAAAGGCTCGGTTTAGAAACCTAATTCTTGTTTTACTTCTGGCAAAAGGTCTTTTCCTTTGGCAACGATCAAGCTCAATCCTGGGCTAGCATCGATTACATAGTCAAAGCCTTGTGCTGCTGCAACTTTTTCGATAGCTGCTTTTGCTTTATCAGAAATTGGAGCGAACAACTCTTGTTGCTTCTTTTGCATTTCTTGCATTGCAGCTTGTTCGGCCTCTTGAATATTCTTTTCGAACCCTTGAAGCTCTACAGCTCTTTGTTCGTTTTCTTCTCTTGTTTTAGAAGTAGCTTCGTTCTGGTATTGTGTATACTTGTTTTGAAGCTCTGTCATAGAGCTTTGAATGTCTGCTCTGTAGGTTTCCTGTAATTTCTTCAATTCAGCTTGTGCAGCCTTCATCTCCGGCATTTCAGACAATAGTTGCTGTACGTTAATATGGGCAACTTTGCTCTGTGCATTTACAAAACCCGTAGCCGCAACAAACAATACTAGCGCTACAGCAATCCTTTTTACATTTTTCATGATTCTCTACGTTACTTTTTTGACTTTAAATTTAGTGTTTCAATATATAATTATCCTATTGAATCCTTTTGTTGTTCTTGCGCTTTTTTTCGTTCTTCCAATTTGGCTTTTCGCTTGGCCTCGCGCTCTTCCAATAATTTTTTTCTTCTTGCTTCGTATGCTTTTTTTCGGTCTTCCCTTTCCTTCAGTTTATCCGCCCTTCTTTCTTCGGCCGCCTTCTCTCTTTCCTCTAGGGCTTCCGCCGCTTTTTCCTGCCTTTCTTTCAAGGCCTCACTAATCTGGCCCTCCTCTTCTTTAAACTGTTCCAAACGGCTTTGCTCCTCTTGTTTTTTCTTGGAAGCACTCACTTTTCTCGTGCGTCCTATTTCCCTTAAAACCAAGTCGCTGATATCGTGGCGTTTTTCGGAATACAACATTACAACATCTGCCGATTTATCAAAAATAAAATCGTATCTTTTATTACCTCCTATTTTTTGCACCTCATTGAAAACTTGGTCTTGTATAGGCTGTATCAAAAGTTGTTTTTGTAACACTAAATCACCCTGTGGCCCAAAACGGTCTTGTTGATAATCCAACATTTCTTTTTCCAAAATCTGGATTTCCTCTTCCCGTTCTAAAATCAGCTCATCGGTAAGAAGCACTTTTTCTGCCATCAAATCTTTTTTCATCTGATCAATGACACTTTGCTTCAGTTCAATTTCTTGCTTCCATTTTTGGGCCTTGGCATTCAATTGTTCCGTCGCATCCCTGTACTCCTCCACATTTTCCAGGATATACTCCATATCCACATATCCTATGCGCACTCCCCTTTGGGAGAACCCATGTAGGGTAGACATCAAAACAACTAATGTTAAAAGAACTTTGGTATTCATCTTTGATTCCGCATTTTACATAGAAAATATCGTGCCAAAATTACTATTTAATTTAAAATGAGCTATTTATAAATTAGTAATACACGTTTTTCCATTGATTAAAACTGCTGCCCGATGATGAAGTGTGTTTGCCAGCCACTTGGTCCGACGGATCCTGGACGGGCATCTGTATCGAAGCCATAACCAAAATCAATTCCCAAGAGTCCGAATGCCGGCATAAATATACGCAGCCCCACTCCGGCAGATCTTTTTAACTCAAACGGATTATAATCATTAAAATTGTTGAAGGCATTACCTGCCTCTAAAAAAGATAGTGCATAAATCGAAGCTGATGGCTTTAACGTAAGTGGATAACGCATTTCCAAAGAAAACTTATTGTAGATAGTTCCTCCGTCCTGCTCCAAGTTACCTGTAATGGCATTTGTGATATATGGAGTTAGTGACTGGTTCTCGTATCCACGAAGCTGCACAACATCCCTACCATCCAAGGTAAAGTTTCCGAGACCATCACCTCCAACATAAAAACGCTCAAAGGGAACATCACCAATATCGTGGTTGTAAGCTCCCAAAAATCCAAATTCTGCATTGGTGCGCAGAACCAGTTTATCCACAATTCTGGTATACCAATCTCCTTTAAACTTAATCTTGTAGTATTCCAACAACTTAAATCGTTCCTCTTCCAATTCCTCCAACTCACCTCTCAGCTGGTTAAACTCAAGCTGTTCTTCTGCCGATCCTGGTTCCCCAATTTCAAAGAGTCTTCGGGTAGTGTCGTCGACATCTTGTCTCAATTGTTTGTAATCTTTTCCACTGAAAAGAGAGTAAGGTGGCGTGAACTTGGCAGTCAACTCAAAATTAGAACCTGACAACGGAAATATCCTACTAGGTCCTTGGGAACTCCTTGAAATTCCAAAAGTATAACTTAAGGAGTTGGAACTACCGTTACCAAAATTGAAAAGCCCACTGTTGTAATCATTAAAATCATACAACTGATAGCTCAATGAATGTGACAAGGTAAAGAAATCGTCGGGCCATTGTACTCGTTTTGCCAAACCTGCAGAAACTCCTGTAATTGCAAAACCACGGGATTTATCCACATCCAATCTACCATTCTGGTTGTAACCGGTCGCAAATTGTTGCGTTCTAGAAAGGGACAGATTGAATCTTACCGGTTTTTTACCTCCCAACCATGGTTCCGAGAAATTCAAACTGTAAACACGGAACGTCCTACTGGCCTGCAAACGCAAAGCAAAAGTTTGGCCATCTCCCATAGGAACAGGCTTATAAGCTTCTTTGTTAAAAATGTTCTTTAAGGAAAAGTTACTAAAAGAAAGTCCCAATGTACCTATAAAGCCTCCGCCACCAAATCCACCTTGCAATTCTATTTGACTAGAACCGGATTCCACTAAACTATAGTTAACATCCACCGTTCCCGCATTTGGGTCTGGATTAATAATATCCGGAACAATTTGTTCAGCATCAAAAAATCCAAGCTGACCCAATTCTCTGATTGTCCTTACAATATTCTGCTTGCTATATTTTTGACCGGGCCTGGTACGAATCTCCCTGAATATTACATGATCATTGGTTTTATCGTTACCAGATACGGTTACATGGTCCAAAAAGGTCTCTTTACCTTCAATAATTCTTATTTCAAAATCGATAGTATCGTTGACGGCAGATACCTCAACTGGGTTAATACTGGAGAATAAATAACCATTATTTTGATAAAGGTTGGTCAAATCCTCAGCATCTGGTTTGGAATCGTCCGCAATGCGTTCCTTGAGCAATACTCCATTATACGTATCCCCTTTCTTGATTCCCAAAACTTGGCTCAATTGCCGATCAGTATAAACAGAGTTCCCAACAAAATTAATTTCACCAAAGTAGTACTTATCACCTTCCTCTACTTTGATGGTGAGCTCAATATTCTTTTCATCCAACTTCACAAAAGTGTCCGACAAAACCCTGGCATCCCTGTAACCTCTTTCTGCATATGTATCCACAAGGTTTGAAAGGTCTTCTTCAAAATCAGCAGATATGTACTTTGACTTCTTCCAAAAACGGTAAAACTTTTTCTTCTTGGTGTTTTTCAAAGACTTCTTAAGTCTTTTATTAGACAGTTTTTCATTGCCAACAAAGTTGATACTCTTAATTTTCACCTTATCACCTTTGTTTACGTTGATTACCATGTTCTGGACATTTGTCCCTGTGGTATCGGTAGAGGTGGCAATAGCAACCTTTGCATTAAGAAAACCTTGCTTTTTGTACTTGTTCTGAAGATAGTTTTTGGTATTGGCAATTAAACTTTCTGTAATCTTCTTGCCCTTTTTAAGGTCCGTATCTTCGATGATGTCTTCAACTTTTCGCTTTTTGACACCATATACAATCACATTATTCAAGGTTGGGCGTTCTGTAATATTGAGTTCCAGAAATATCCTATTATCCTCGATTTTCGTGTAGAACATCTCAACGTTGCTGAACAAATCCAAGTTCCACAACTTTTTAATCACAGCACTTATTTCATCTCCCGGCACCTTGATGGGCTGTCCAACTCGCAAACCGGTATAGCTTTTTACAGTCTGCTCGTTATAGCTTTGTAACCCTGTTACGGTTAACCCTCCCAAAATATACTGCTTGCCTTCTTCAAAGTCGGTCTCTTGGGCAATACCGTGGGCTGAAAATAAAAATAATGGGATAATAAGGGTTGAAAGGATGAAGTTTGTAATACCCTTAGTTAAGTTGTTCGCTCGTTTTTCCAAATCGTCGTTCTCTATTTTGGTAACTTAATATGGCCTCTACCAAATGGTTTTCTCTAAAGTCGGGCCAAAATACATCAATAAAATATAATTCGGCGTATGCAATCTGCCAAAGTAAAAAATTACTTATCCTACATTCACCGCTAGTGCGTATAAGTAGGTCTACATCAGGCAAAAAGTGCGCGTAAAGATGTGTATTTATAACTGTTTCATCAATATTTTCGGGGGAAATTATGTTATTTTTAACTTTGGTCGCTATCTCTTGAACCGCGGTTTTTATCTCTTCTCGGGAGCCATAGCTCAATGCGAGCGTTAAGGTCATACCTGAATTATTTTCCGTTTTGGACATGACCTCAGTTAGTTCTTTATGGACTTTTTGGGGTAATGTGTCTATTTTACCTATTGCCCTTAACCTTATATTATGCTTGTTCAAGGTCTTTAATTCCTTTTTTAGGACATTTACCAAAAGCCTCATTAAAGTATCTACCTCATTCTTCGGACGCTTCCAGTTTTCAGTTGAGAAGGCATAAAGGGTTAAAAAGGGAATCTGGAGTTTTGCACAATTCTCCACTGTTTGGTTAACGGCTTCCACTCCATTTTCGTGTCCAAACATGCGAAGCTTGCCACGTTGTTTTGCCCATCTGCCATTACCGTCCATAATTATGGCGACATGCTTTGGCAGTTTATTTTTGTCTACGTCCTCTAGTGTGTGCATTTTATTGAAAACAATCCTGGCAAGGCTTACGTCCAAAGGTATAGGTCAATGTTATACCTGAAAAAACGTACCAGTCGTCGCTCAATATATTCCCGAATCGGAATTGCTCAAAATTGGAACCTTCTGGGTTACTCGCGTCCAAATTGTCCGTAAAAGTATATCTGGCCCCAATTTCGGCTCCAAGAATCAGAAATTGATTTAAACGATACTTAGCCCCAACCGTCATTGGAATTGCAAAACTACCGTCTTTTTGGTTAATATCCTGCATTTGAAGGGCATCAATATAATTAAAATCGTACCTAAAGTAGGTAAACCCAGTGTAAAGGTAAGGTGTGAAGGCGGGTCCGAGCTTATGAAGATTGTATTCCACAAAGTTAATTTCCAGTCCAGCGGAAAATTCCAAAATGGAATTATCCGCCACATAGCCCCTTTGTTGTCGGGATTCCATGCTGGATTTAGTATCATCGGCAGTAACTTCGCCATAAAGTACGCTTGCACGCCAAGCATAGCGTTTCCCTTTGTTCCACTTAAAGATTCCTCCAAAGGCGGGCCCCGAAGGCAAGATGTAATTGGTCCTTCCCACATCACCTATCATGTTGGCGCCTCCGGCAAACACACCTATCTCGTAGGTCTGTGCACTTACCTTGATCACACAGCATAGAAAAACAGCCAAAACTATCCGCATACTATCCAAAAAGTTTGAAGAATTAAGAGTAAAGGAAGGTCAATAGATTTATATTTAGAATTGTTCTCCTTTGTAAAACAGTTTTTCGCTCCTTTTATTGTTTTTGAAGTTATCAATTGCGTCGATCTTCCCCCCAAAGTAATTTGTTACGCAATGTTTTCAAAAAGCTTTCGGATTTGTACTCAATCATTTTAATGGTAAAGTCCGCTTTTTTGATTCGGATTTCCTTATCATTTGGGATATCGGCGATACGCGAATCCAAAGAAACCAAATGCGTTTGTTCCCTACCCGATACCTTTAACCTAATTTGGGTACTATCAGAAATAACCAATGGACGGGCATTAAGGTTATGCGGAGCAATCGGCGTCAACACTAAGGATTTTGCAGAAGGTGCAATTACGGGGCCACCGCAACTCAAAGAATACCCAGTTGAACCGGTCGGGGTGGAAACAATCAATCCATCGGACCAGTATGAAGTCAAATATTCATCGTCCAACCAAGTTTCCACAGTAATCATGGAAGTCGTATCCTTGCGGCTGACAGTGATTTCATTCAGGGCAAAATTGAGCCCATTGAACTCATCCGATTCGGAATTGAGTTCCACTTCCACCAAGGTACGTTCCTCTATGGTATAGTGTCCTGCAACAAATTCCGTTACAAGCTTGCGAACATTTTCTTTTTTAAAGGTTGACAAGAATCCCAAGCGACCGGTATTGACCCCGACAATGGGGATTCCGTAGTCTTTAATATAGGTAACGGCCCTTAACATGGTGCCATCGCCACCAAAACTCACAAACATATCAAAGGAAGAATCCAATCCCTTAGATTGGGTAAATGTCCCTTTTACTTGTTCTTTGGTGATTGTAGCCACTAGCTCATTGAAGTTTTCCTCAACATAAACAGATGCACCCAACTTCTTCAATTCGTCCAAAAGTTCCTCTACACAAAGCTGGTCCTCTTCTTGAAAAGACTGACCGTAAATGGCTACTTTCATACTAAACGTTAAGATATTTTTCTAGATAGTCGGAACGCTGTTTCAAATCTTCCAAGAACTGATCATCGCTGTTCCCAAATACAATGGTGTAGTTATACCTTCTAAAAGTTTGGGCCACCTCGTTTAAACTCTGCGTACCGACTTTTAAGGTAATTTGAACAATATCATTCTCGGACTCGGTGATAAACGCCCCCAATAAACGGGCATTGTTCCCCTCCACAATTTGGGCAATTTCACTAAAGGAGTAATCTTTCACTCCAATCGACACCACCAAAATGGCACCTGGTTCCCTGAAGAAAGGAGTATCAATAAATACATCCACAACATCTTCAAGATCATAGTAACCAACAATTAAACGGTCTTCATCCAAAACCGGCAATATATTGGCTTCGTTCCTAGAGAACATTTCTAGCACATCCAACCAAGCAGTCTCCTTGGTTACGAAAAAGTCTTCCATTTCAAACCTAAAATCATCAATTTTCTTCTTGGGCTCAAAACAGGCAAGATCATTTTCCGACAACAATCCCAAATAAGCACCATTTTCAGTAACACCCACATGGGAATACGTGGTCTCTTCAAAAAAGGTGATTACGTCCTTCAAGGTTTGTGATACCTTAAAAACTGGAACTGTACCGATTATTTTATCTTGAATGTTCATAACAATTCTATTAGGTGCAAAATACTAATTTAAAATAGCAAAAGGCATGCCGAATTCTTATTTTTGACAATCTAAAAAAGAACTCCATGACAAAGTTGAGTGTCAACATAAATAAACTGGCTACTTTACGAAATTCTAGGGGCGGTAATGTACCCAACCTGATAACTTCGACCAAGGACATCGAAGCTTTTGGCGCACAAGGCATCACAATTCACCCAAGACCCGATGAGCGCCATATACGCTACCAAGATGCGCGAGACCTTAAAAAAGTGGTAACTACGGAATTTAATATCGAGGGGAACCCCATTCCGAAATTCATTGATTTGGTACTTGAAGTAAAGCCTACCCAGGTCACGTTGGTGCCCGATGCAGAAGATGCCATTACCTCAAACGCAGGTTGGGACACCATTAAACACAAGGATTTTCTGGTTGATGTAATCAAGACGTTTAAAGAGAATGGTATCCGCACCTCCATTTTTGTTGATCCCGATGTAGAGATGGTAAAAGGAGCTGCAGCAACAGGTACAGACCGAGTAGAGCTTTATACCGAAAGCTTTGCTGACGAATTTGCCAAAGGCAATAAAGAAAAGGGCGTAGCTCCGTTTGTAGAGGCAGCCAAAATGGCACACCAAGTTGGGCTAGGGCTCAACGCTGGGCACGACCTTAGTTTGGACAATATCAAATTCTTTAAAGAGCATATTCCACATCTTTTAGAGGTATCCATCGGGCATGCCTTAATCTGTGAATCCCTCTATCTGGGTCTTGAAAATGTGGTAAACATGTATTTACACCGATTAAAATAATGGAGATATTACATTCGAAAATATTGGGCAAAGGACAACCTTTTATAATCCTACATGGTTTTTTGGGCATGTCGGACAACTGGAAAACCCTTGGTTCCAAATATGCTGAAAATGGATTTCAAGTTCATTTGATAGATCAACGAAACCATGGGAAAAGTTTTCATTCCGATGAGTTCAATTACGATTTATTGAGTGATGATGTCATTAATTATATGAATCATCTCAACCTAGATTCCGCCATAGTCTTGGGCCATTCCATGGGAGGCAAAACAGCTATGCAACTGGCAACCTCACATCCTGATAGGGTAAAAAAACTCATTGTTGCCGATATTGCACCAAAATTTTATCCCCCACATCACGATTTTATATTCAATGGACTTTCCCATTTGGATTTTGATAAAATATCCGACCGAAGAGAAGCAGATGATAAGCTCTCCAAATACATAAAGGATAGAGGGATTAGGCAGTTCTTGTTAAAAAACCTGTATTGGGTCGAAAAAGAAAAACTAGGTTTTCGCTTTAATTTTGACGTGCTCAAGGACCGAATGGAGGAAATCGGTGAAAACATATTTCCAAACGCAATTTATGACGGCCCCACGCTGTTTTTGCGAGGAGATCGCTCCGAATACATACAACCCGACGACTCTTCCGAAATCAAAAGACACTTTCCCAACGCCAAAATCGAAACCATTGATAAAGCTGGGCATTGGTTGCATGCAGAAAATCCAAAACAGTTTTTTGAAAAGAGTTTCAAGTTTTTGAATTCTTAAAATTCACCCCTTTTTATTATGCATGCATAATTTTTTTACCCATTTAATTGTCTGTATGACAAATTTGATATAGATTTGGTTAATTCTGGTTTTACCATAACGATTAACATAAACTAACTGATACAGATTATTTGATATGAAAAAGTTTTATGCCCTACTCCCATTCCTAGGCTTATTCTTGATTGCATGTGAAGATGATACTCCGATCGACACACCAGACCCAACCCCAGTAGAATATACATCAGGAACTGCAGATTTCACCAAATATGTGGCAGTTGGAAGCTCTCTAACTGCTGGATATTCCGACAATGCACTTTTCATTGCAGGTCAGGAAGCATCATTCCCAAATATGCTAGCTCAAAATTTCGCACTTGTCGGCGGAGGAGATTTTGAAATTCCTTTTATGGCGGACAATTTAGGAGGCATGACACTCGGCGGAAATCAAATCACAGAAAATAGATTAATCTTATCCTTTCTTGGTGAAAGTCCAGCTCCTGTACCAGTTTCAGGTACTGGAACCACTGAGGTTTCGAACAAGTTAACCGGCCCCTTCAATAATATGGGGGTTCCCGGCACCAAAAGTTATGAATTATTGGCACCTGAATACGGTAGTGTAACTGGTGTTGCCATGGGTACGGCCAATCCATATTTTGCAAGATTTTCATCCTCCGAAACTGCAACGGTAATCAGTGATGCTGCAGCACAAGGTGCTACTTTTTTCACTTTGTGGGCCGGTTCCAATGACATCCTACTTTATGCCGTAGGTGGCGGTACCGGTGTCAATCAAGCAGGGAACTTGGACGCAACAACCTATGCCAGAGAAGACATAACAGACCCAACCCTTTTTGCAGGAGTAATCGACGGTGTGCTAGGCACCTTGACAGCCAATGGGGCCAAAGGTGTTATCGCCAATTTACCTAATGTAACAGATTTACCATATTTTACCACAGTACCTCACAACCCCATTCCTTTGGATGAAGCCACCGCTGCCTTCTTGAACAGTGCAGAGGCTTATGGAGCATACAATGCTGGTTTGGCACAATTGCAGGGACTTGGCCTAATCACCGAAGATGAATTGGCACAAAGAACTATAACATTTAATGCTGGTGAGGGGAATCCTGTTGTCATCATGGACGAAGACCTTACTGATCTTACCGGTTTCAACCCCGCATTGATCAATATGAGACAAGCCACTGCAGATGACTTAATGGTACTTACTTCAAGAAGTTTTATCGGTACGCTTGCAGACCCAAACAACCCAACCTCTATAAATGGAGTTGCAGTTCCATTGGCAGACAAATGGGTTTTGACCCCAGAGGAACAAGATATAGTGGAAACCGCTTTAACCTCATATAACCAAACCATTGCTGGTTTGGCTGCCGCTTACGACCTTGCATTTGTTGATGCCAACGCTTTGTTGAGCAACCTTAACACTAACGGTGTCCAACTAGGCGACGGAAGTGTTGTTACAGCAGAGTTTGCTACAGGAGGAGGGTTTTCATTGGATGGAGTTCACCCCGCACCAAGAGGCTATGCCATTGTAGCCAATGCCTTTGTTGAAGCTATCAATACAAAATACAATTCTAATTTGCCCGGTGTTAATCCTTTGGATTACACTGGACTATATATTGACTAAACAAACATTATTTTCTTTATCTTAAAGGCACCGTTAATCGGTGTCTTTTTTTATTATTAAAACCTTAAAAACACATCTATGAAACTTATTATAAGATTATTGCTGAACGCCTTGGCTGTTGTGATACTTTCTTACGTGCTACCAGGTGTAGGAGTCGATTCCATGCTTACAGCTATTATCGTTGCCATTGTGCTAAGTGTTCTTAACTTTTTGGTAAAGCCGATTTTAGTCATTTTAACCTTGCCCATTACCATTCTAACCCTTGGGCTTTTCCTTCTGGTAATCAATGCGATAATTATTCTTTTAACATCCAATCTTATTGATGGATTTCAAGTTACCAGTTTTTGGTGGGCCATCATTTTCAGTCTTTTGCTCTCATTTTTGCAAGCTATTTTACACTCTATTTTAAAAGAAGACCAATAGAAATCATATGGTTTGAAAGTCAACGGTTTAAAAAGTTGGTGACAAGACAAAAAAGAGTTACTTTTGCATCCCATTTTTGAAAAGCAAATTAGGTAGGAGATGAATATAACCAAAGAGCAGATTGACGATCTTAATGCAGTTGTGAAAGTTGCTGTAAGTAAAGAAGACTATCAAGACAAAGTAGAGAAAATCCTAAAGGATTACAGAAAACAGGCCAATATTCCTGGCTTTAGAAAAGGACAAGTTCCCATGGGACTTATCAAAAAACAGTATGGTAAAGCTGTTTTGGTAGATGAGGTAAACAAATTGCTTCAAGACAATCTGAACAAATACCTTACCGAAGAAAAATTGGATGTTTTGGGTAATCCACTGCCAAAACAACAAGACGATTTTGATTGGGACAAGGACAATTTGGATTTTGAATTTGAATTGGGGTTGGCACCAAGCTTCGACGTTAACTTGAAGACCAAAAAAGCGGTTACCCAATATAAAATTGTAGCCGACAAAAAAATGATCAAAGAACAGGTGGAACGTATTCAAAAGCAATACGGAAAATTGGTTTCCAAGACCGAAGTAGGGAAGACTGATGAGATTACAGGTTTCTTTACAAATGAAGAGGAAGAAATCGATCACAAGGCCACCATTGAAATGGATAAAATCAAGAGCAAAAAAGCTATTGATACCCTTGTTGGCAAAAAAGTTGGTGACTCCGTTACACTTTCAACCAAAGGACTTTTTAAAGAAGACTACCTCCTTTCCAGTGCTTTGGGTATTGCACAGGACAAAGCAGACGGCTTAAAAGTTAACGTTACTTTCACCATTGAAGAAATCAACGAAAGAGAGCCTGCAGCTTTGGACCAGGAGCTTTTTGATAAATTGTTCGGTGAAGGCAAAGTGACCTCAGAAAAAGAATTGAAGGACAAAATCAAAGAAGATTCGGAAAAACAGTTCGAACAACAATCTGATCAAAAGTTGTTGAACGATATCACCGAAAAATTAATTGATGAGACGAAATTCGAGCTTCCTTCCGAGTTCTTGAGAAAATGGATTCAGATCAGTGGAGAAAATCCACTTACCGAAGATGAAGCCAAAGAGGAGTTTGAAAAATCTGAAAAGGGACTTCGTTACCAATTGATCGAAGGTAAGATCATCCAGGAAAACGAACTTCAAGTTCAGTTTGATGAGCTGAAGGATTTCGCTAAAGGATTCATCAAATCACAGATGGCGCAATATGGCCATATGGACCCTAAAGAAGAAGAATTGGAAAGTGTTGCCGCAAGGGTAATGAGCAATCAGGACGAGGTAAAAAGACTATCTGAACAACTGATGAGCCAAAAACTTTTGGACCTTTATAAAGAAAAGGCCAACCTTAAGGTGAAGGAAGTCTCTTATGACGACTTCATCAAGGAAGCATACAGCTAAGGCTTCGCTAAAAGAAAAATAAGTATCTTTACGGTGCCGAAAAGCCAATTTTTCGGCACCTTTTTTTTAAGATAAATCGAGTCAAATCCTATGGATTACGGAAAAGAATTTAAAAAATACGCTACCCAACACCATGGCATAAACAGCATGTACTATGATAAAATCATGAGTACCATGTACCCTATGAACATGACACCAAATATCATCGAAGAAAGGCAATTGAACGCAGTTGCCATGGATGTTTTCTCCAGATTGATGATGGACAGGATTATTTTTATGGGAACCGGAATCAATGATCAGGTAGCCAATATTGTACAGGCGCAATTGCTTTTCTTGGAAAGTGCCGATGCCTCCAAAGACATTCAAATATACATTAACTCCCCAGGAGGAAGTGTGTATGCAGGATTGGGTATTTATGATACCATGCAATTTATAAAGCCAGATGTGGCCACCATTTGTACTGGGATTGCCGCATCCATGGCAGCCGTGCTACTTTGTGCCGGACACGAAGGCAAACGAAGTGGATTGCCTCATTCAAGGGTAATGATCCACCAACCACTCTCCGGAGCACAGGGTCAGGCCAGCGACATTGAAATTGCAGCCCAAGAAGTACTCAAAATCAAAGATGAGCTTTATGAAATCATTTCCAAGCACTCGGGCCAAACTTTTGATAAAGTCTACGAAGACAGTGATCGTGATTTTTGGATGAGGGCACCAGAGGCCAAAGAATATGGAATGATCGATGAAATATTAGTTAGAGAAAAATAAGAAACCTCTATAATGGATTAAAAAACAATCGGTTAACGCAGAACAAATCGTATTTTTTTGCGTTATTAATGGTTGAAGATTAAAACAATATGGCAAAGGAAAATTTGGAATGTTCTTTTTGTGGTAGAAAAAAGCCGGAAACCAATTTATTGATAGCCGGTCTTGATGCGCATATTTGCGACAGATGCATAGAACAAGCTCATAGCATTGTAGCCGAAGAGTCCAAACAGACTAAAAATCAAGATTTATCTTCTGAATTGGTTTTAAAAAAACCTATGGAGATTCACGATTTCTTGGACACATTTGTGATTGGACAGGAAAGAACAAAAAAGGTGATGTCCGTAGCGGTGTACAATCACTATAAAAGATTGTTACAGACCAAGGGCAAGGAGGAGGATATCGAAATCCAAAAGAGTAACATAGTTATGGTTGGGCAAACCGGTACAGGTAAAACCCTTATCGCCAAGACCATTGCCAAAATGCTAAATGTACCCCTTGCCATTGTTGATGCAACAGTATTAACAGAAGCTGGTTACGTTGGAGAGGACGTCGAAAGTATTTTGACCCGTTTGTTACAAGCTGCAGACTACAACTTGGAAAAAGCAGAGCGTGGTATTGTTTTTATTGATGAAATAGACAAAATCGCCAGAAAAAGTGATAATCCATCCATTACCCGAGATGTTTCCGGGGAGGGTGTTCAACAAGGTCTTTTAAAACTTTTGGAGGGCACCACAGTTAATGTACCACCTAAAGGTGGCCGTAAACACCCTGACCAAAAATTCATCGAGGTCAATACTGAGAATATTCTTTTTGTTGCCGGTGGAGCTTTTGATGGCATAGAACGTATCATCACCAAACGCTTGAACATGCAAGCCGTGGGTTATAGTGCTTCCAAAGCCGAAGAAAACCTGGATCAAGAAAATATCCTTCAGTACATCATACCAAAGGACTTAAAGGAATTTGGACTTATCCCGGAAATTATAGGAAGACTTCCTGTACTTACCCATATGAATCCCTTGGATGCCAAAACGCTTCGCGCCATTCTAACGGAGCCTAAGAATGCCATCATAAAACAGTACGAAAAACTGTTTGCCATGGATGACATTGAATTCACCATTACTGATCAGGCATTGGATTACATTGTGGAAAAGGCTGTGGAATATAAACTTGGTGCAAGAGGTCTTCGCTCTTTATGTGAAGCCGTGTTCACGGATGCCATGTTCACACTGCCAAGCAGCGATGAAACAGAATTCAAGGTCACAAAGGGTTACGCTGAGAAAAAACTATCCTACGAAACGGTCAAAAAACTAAAGGCAGTTTCTTAAACCAAGTTTTTGGTGATATTTTCCAATAACTCCAAACTGATTTCTGAAATTATTTTCTCGTCAGAGTAAAGAGTATGTCCAAAATTGGGAACAATTTTAAGATTCGCCCCTACACTTTTGGCCCACTTTAAACCAGGCTTGGATTTATCGCACTCACCGTAAATTAATTTAATATTGGCATTGGGTGATTCTTCTTCCAACTCAATTCCCAAAGCAGAGATCGCGGTAATGGTTTTAGCAGGTAACCCTTTTAGAGATGCCTTGTAAACTACCGTTGCACCTGTACCAAATGCCAAATAATGTGCTTGCTGGGTTTCTTTTTTAATCAAGTTGGATACCGCTCTATCAATAGCTTTTTCATTAAATGCTCTATCAATATTTTCTTCCGATGATATGGAAACATCCACATTGCCCAATTGTTGACAATCGTGGAAAACAATATCGTAGTACTGTTGAAGGTATCCAAAATAAGAGGCTATCCATAGTCCCTTTTTAGCCCCCCACTTATCTGAGATTACAACGAGTTTTTCTGCCATGACCTTAATGGTTTTGTGTTTATTTAAAAGATTTGTTCCGGGGAATTTCATCATTAAACGTTGTAAATCCTCTTTTATTTGTTCAAAAGAAATGTTTTTACGACGAATGGTTCAAATTTACGAAAACGTTTTCGTAAATTCATTTTTATTATACAATATGTTCATTTTTATGTGTATTCAGTCAATTTTTATTCGGAAGTTTTAAAACCTTTGTCCTACGGAAATACCTGCCCAAGGCAGGAATTCATCCTTATCAAAAATTATGGGACAAAAGGTCAATTTCAAGAACCCTTTTTTATTTGCGTAATATTTTCGATAACCAATATTGGGCAATAAAAATCCAAAATTACTGGACGATAGACTACTTAAATTCAAAGTAGTGGTAACACCCAGTTCTATAAAATTTCCATTTTTTACATCTTGGAGATAATATAATCCCAAGGGAGCGGTAACATTGGCATCGTCAAAAGTTTCCCAAAAACTAACACCAACACCTGCTCGAACATTAACATGTGAATTATCAAAAAACTGACGCTCATAATTAACGGAAAACTTTGGGCTAGCTCCCCCTAGCTCACCATAGATCAAATTATCTTGAGCCCAAACAAAACCAGAAAAGAGTACAATACTAAATGTGATAAAATTTTTCATGACGGTATATTTTAGTTTCAAACCAAAACTAGCGTCACATAAAAAAGTAGGTGTCCCAAAACATCCATTACGGAAAAATCAGGACAAGTTGCTATTATTGATTACGATAACTCAATGGAGTCTTACCGCAAATCTTTTTGAATGAAGAATAGAATGCGGACTTCGAATTGAAACCGCACTCCAGTCCTATAGCCACAATAGTATAATCTTTATACTCAGTATCGGCCAAAATACGTTTTGCTTCCGATACCCGCATGGCATTAATATAGTCGGAAAAGTTTTCACCTCCATGTTCATTGATAACCTTGGATAGTTTGCTGGTTCCCATTTCCAACTCATCGGCAAGAGCGTTTAAACTAAATAAAGGATCAAGATACCGTTGGTTGGTTTTTATGTACTCATCGATGGAAGCGAAAACACTTTGTTTTTGGATTGATTCCTGTTCCACGCTTTGTACAGGTTTTCTTTTTGCCAAAATAGAACGCAGCCCAATCCTATCTTTCAATACCACATATTGAAAAAAACCTTGATAGCCAACCCAATAAATCAACAGGGATGAAAAAAAGCGCAGCGGATAATAACTATAGAAAGGATTTTGATTTTTTGCGAGGGTGTTCAAAATCACAGTGAACATCCAGAACAGGAACACTATACCCCCTAATCTTAAAAACCATTTAATCCAATTGAGATTATCCATTTTTAAAATTTCTGGATATAAATTCTTGTAATGAAATAGTAAGCGTATGGATTTAACATAGAGAAAAATAGAATACGAAAGTGCGACCATATCTTCGGCCAAGTTAAACCTACGCACCACAGAAACATCGAATATGTCCCTTTGAACCATGTATATAATGAACAGTCTAACCATTATTCCAACGGCAAAAAGAATCAGGGATACCCAAACAAAGGGCCATCGTTTCTCTTGTATACCGAGATAATAAACCAAAAATGCATAAAACGAAGGCACAATCAATAAATACCATGGAAAGATAAAATGCCCTCCTAAAAAGGGTTGGTAAAAAAAGTTTTTCTCCAACAACCAAGTCTGAAAATTATTGAGCGAAAGAAAGAGAACAAAAAGATTCAGAAAAATCACTTGAATCTCAAACTTTTTCCGAATCAAAAAAGTGCCGATCACAAACAAAAAACCATGCACGGCTCCTATGATCAGAAAAAAATCAAAGATTTGCTGAAAATTCATAGGGTTGAGGTTGGTTACACTAATTTAATTCATTTGCAGGAGCTCTTCAATATAGTTACGTTCATTGGACAACCTTGGAATCTTGTGTTGCCCTCCTAATTTGTTCTTGGATTTAAGCCAATCATGGAACAAGTTTTTACGGGCAATATGTACTTTTGGCATTTTTAAAGTAATGTTGTTATACCGTTTGGCCTCGTAGTCCGAGTTAAGGGCCTTTAAAGCGTTATCCAATACTTCAGTAAAATATGCCATGTCTTCTGGCGGCTTTCTAAATTCTATAATCCATTCATGGGCACCCTTTTCCTTACCGGTCATAAAAATTGGGGCGGCAGTGTAATCCATAATTTCCGCCTCGGTTTTTTCGCAAATTTGTTTTAAAGCTTCCTCTGCATTTTCAATAATCAACTCTTCACCAAAAACATTGATATGGTGTTTGGTGCGGCCGGTAATCTTTATTCGATATGGATTTTTGGAAGTAAACCGAATGGTATCCCCAATTTTATACCGCCATAATCCAGCATTGGTAGTAATAATCATGGCATAGTTAACACCCAACTGAACTTCCCAAAGTGGAATGGCCTTATCTCCTTCCCCATTGGCATCTATTGGGATAAACTCATAAAAAATACCATAGTCCAACATCAACAAAAGCTCATCGGAATTATTTTGATCCTGAATACCAAAAAATCCTTCGGATGCATTGTAGGTTTCATAATAGTTGAATTTCTTACGGGGCAATAGTTTTTTGTACTGATTCTTATAAGGCGTAAAACTTACCCCTCCATGAAAATAGACTTCCAAGTTTTCCCAAATCTCGAAAAGATGGTTCTTTCCTGTTTTCTCCAAAACCTGATTGAGCAATACCAACATCCAAGACGGAACACCTGCTAAACTGGTTACATTCTCTCTAATACTTTCTTCGATAATGGCCTCTAATTTGGATTCCCATTCGGTCATTAAAGAAACTTTATTGCTTGGCGTACTGCTGTACTCGGCCCACAATGGCATGTTATCGATCAATATGGCAGAGAGATCGCCAAAAAAAGTTCCATTGTCCTCGTAGAGTTCTTTACTGCCTCCCAACCTAAGACTTTTACCCGTAAACAATTGGGAGTTCTCATTATTGTTCAAATACAAACACAACAAGTCCTTGCTAGATTTATAATGACAATCCTCCAATGCCTCCGTACTTACAGGAATAAACTTGCTCTTTGCATTTGTGGTTCCGCTACTTTTTGCAAACCATTTAATGGAAGTAGGCCAGAATAGGTTCTGTTCACCGCGACGAGTACGTTCAATAAGCGGTGCAATATCTTCGTAAGTTACAATGGGAACTCGATTTCTAAACTCATCATATTTTGGCAAGTCTTGAAAACCATATTGCTTACCGATCATGGTGTCTTTGGAAAAGTCCACGAGCTTACGCAATACCTCATCCTGCACATCCAAGGGATACTTTAAAAAAAGTTCTATCTGATGATAGCGCTTTCTTAATAACCAAGAAGCAATGGAGTTGAATAATGGTATTGGCATTTTAGGTATCTTTAACCAAAGAAAATTAGGTTGGCGTAACTGCTAAAATAGCTTTTCTAATACTCATTTTCAAATAAGATAAACACATTCATTTTAATATGCTATACGAAGGAGTCCTAAGAAAGATGCGAACGGAAATTGGAAGTCCCATTCAATATTTTTTGGTTTTTGAAAATGACTTTATCAATATGAATCAAGCGTTGAACAAAGAACTTCAGATAGATTTCATAAAATATCAATGTTTGAACTGTGGGGAGGACAAACCTATTTACCGTCAGGGATTTTGTAAATCTTGTTTTTTTGAGACACCCCTCGCCGGTGATTGGATCATGAAACCTGAATTGAGTACCGCCCATTTGGACAAAGAGGACCGTGACCTTGAGTTTGAAAAAAAGATGCAGCTTCAGCCACATATCGTGTACCTGGCAAACTCCAGCAACATTAAAGTTGGGGTTACCCGTAAAGCTCAAATTCCCACTCGTTGGATTGACCAAGGTGCGCATGAGGCCATTGAAATTGTGGAGGTACCCAACCGCTATTTGGCAGGAATTACCGAAGTAGCACTTAAGGAGTTTGTTAGTGACAAGACTAGTTGGCAAAAAATGCTCAAAAACGATATTGAGGATGTGGATCTGGTGGAATGGCGCAATAAATTAAAAGCGGACATTCCCGATGAGGCCATCCAATATTTTTTGGATGATCGAGAAGAAACCCATTTAGAATTTCCCGTATTGCAATATCCCGCAATGGTAAAAAGTCTTAATCTGGATAAAACTCCTAGTTATAAAGGAGTTTTGAAAGGTATCAAAGGACAGTACCTCATTTTTGAGGACAATACGGTATTCAATGTTAGAGGCAGTGAGGGATATTTTGTGGGTATTGATTTTTCATAGCACCTACAATGGTTTAAGTTAGACTCAACATTCCAAAAACCCAATCAAATCATGAGCGAAAAAATCAAACTCACCGAGGCGATTTCCATTGGTATTGGAGGTATGGTAGGTGGAGGCATTTTTGCTGTTTTAGGATTGGCCGTAACCTTATCCAAAGGTGGAACACCCTTAGCTTTCCTTTTAGCGGGAATATTGGCACTGATAACCTCTTACAGTTATGTGAAGCTTTCCAAAAAGTATCCGGACAGGGGTGGAACGGTAAAATTTATCAACCAAGGGTTTGGAAAAACCCTCTTTAGTGGGGGCATCAATAATTTGCTATGGATCAGTTATATCATCATGCTGTCGTTATACGCTTCGGCATTTGGTTCCTACGCTCCAAATCTACTTGCGCTAACAGGAGGTGAACTGGATTTTCATATTTATGCAAGCGCCATTATCGTATTGGCTTCCATCATCAATTATTACAGTATTAAGGTAGTAGGGATGATAGAGTCCTATGCAGTGGTCATAAAGCTTGTGATTCTAATAGCATTTATCGGGATTGGTCTATATGGATTGATAGGCAACCCGAATCTGGAACAGTTATCCCCAGAAAACTGGGAAGCTCCTTTACAACTTTTAACAGGAGGTATGGTCATTTTTGTCGCTTATGAAGGTTTCGAGTTGATTGCCAACTCAGCTCCCGATATCAAAAATCCAGAAAAGAATATTCCAAGGGCGTACTACATTTCAATCATTTTCGTGGTTTTGCTCTACATTATCATTGCTGTGGTAACAGTTGGATCCCTTTCCTTTAATCAAATTAAAACCGCAGAGGATTACGTACTTGCCGAAGCAGCAAAACCGATGCTCGGACAAACTGGTTTTACCATAATTACTATTGCAGCACTAATTTCTACGTTTTCAGCCATAAATGCATCCCTTTATGGAGGTAGCCGTGTCAGTTATGAAATCGCAGAAGATGACGAACTCCCCCACCAATTCACCTATCAGTTATGGAATCAACCTATCGGCCTACTGATTACAGGTATTCTAACTCTTACTTTAACGAACACCTTAGAGTTGGAAAGCATTTCCACTGCCGGAAGCGTAGGTTTCTTGCTCATTTTTTCCATGGTAAATTTCGTTGGTTTTAAGTTATATGAAGAAATCAAATGCATTAGAATAATTCCCATGCTTGGGTTCATCTTATGCATTATTGCTACCATTGTTTTGCTACAGCAGCAATTTTCAGCAAATAGAACGGGTGTTATTGTTGCCGTCTCTATCATCGGAAGCTGTTTTTTAATTGAGTATATCTACAAATGGGTGGAAGGGAGCAAATAATTACGCCTTTTTTTTTCATATCTAAAATCAATAAAAAAGCTTATTTTCAGGAAGTTATACATTTATACCACCACCAAACTTCTAAAACCAGCTTAAATGAAAAAATTCCCAAATGCCTTCGTTATACTCCTCGGAGTTATACTTATTGCATGGATATTTACTTATCTGATTCCCCAAGGATCCTATGAAAGAATACTTGACGAAGAAACTGGTGTTACTAGGGTGGTCAACGATTCTTACCAACAAATAAATGCTAGTAGTCCATCGGTTCTAGATCTTCTTGTTTCCATTCCCCAGGGAATTTCCGGAAGAGCCGACCTCATTATTCTTATATTATTGATAGGGGGTTGTTTTTACCTCATTGAAAAAACAGAAGCCTTTAACCAGGGATTGATAAGATTGGTTTCTTCCCTTAAGGGAAAAGAAAGTCTGGCACTAATACTACTAGCTTTACTTTTTATATCAGGGGGAGCAACCATAGGTCTTCAAGAAGAAGTGGTCGCCCTGACCCCTATTTTACTCTTGTTTGGCAAAAGTTTGGGATACAATGCCTTCACCATGCTCTTTGCCAGTTATGGCTCTACGGTCGTTGGCAGTTCCTTTGGCGCTTCCAATCCCTTTGGAGTTATATTGGCACAGAAAGAGGCTGCACTACCCTTACTTTCCGGTAGTTCGCTGAGACTTATTGTACTTTTGACAGCTTCAATAGTTTGGATACTTTATCTTCTTTATTATGCCAAGAACAATAGGATAGAAAAAGTGAAAATGACTTCACAAGGCACCTCATTTAGCCAAAGCAGCAAAATAATCCTACTGCTCTTGGGCATAACTTTTTCCATTGTAATTTTTGGAATTATACAGTTTGAATGGGGCTTTAGTGAAATGTCGGGTTGCTTTTTTGCTCTTGGCATTGTATGTGGACTGGTCGCAAAAATGGGCTGGAACAAAACTGGCGAAACCTATATTGCAGGGATGAAAGAAATGGTGTTTGCAGGCATCATAATCGGTTTGGCCAACAGTATCTCCATTTTATTGACCGAAGGAATGATTATGGATTCCATTGTTTATGGGCTGTTTGGTCCCTTACAAAATTTTTCTCCAGCTGTATCCGGTGTGCTCATGATGGTCTCACATGTCTTTTTACATTTTCCCGTTCCCAGTTATTCCGGGCAGGCAATTTTGACACTGCCCATATTGGTCCCCCTATCTGATTTAATTGGATTATCAAGACAAATTTGTGTGTTGGCCTATCAATATGGAGCTATAATGGTAGATATGATTGTTCCTACCAACGGGGCATTGATGGCCGTAATCGCCATCGCAAACATCCCCTATAACAAATGGTTCAAATTTGCCCTAAAACCTACCCTGCTCATGCTATTGATTGGTGCATTGACTATTATATTTGCTGTAGCTACAGGCTATAATTAATCATTTTAAGTTTATACCGAAACTGAACTACCAACCATGCTCAAATTTTTTAGAAAAATCAGGAAGGAATTGATCGCCGAGAAAAAAGTCAGTAATTATCTATTATATGCCATTGGTGAAATTGTTTTGGTGGTTATCGGAATCTTGATTGCGCTTGCCATAAACAATGCCAATGAAGACAGCATCAAAAACAAAAAAGAACAAGCTTATCTCGTTGGACTTAAAAGTGAGTTTGGGATAAGCAAGCTAAAGCTAGAGGAACTCATCAGGGTAAATAAAGTGAGCTATGAAGCAGCCCAAGACATTGTTCACCTGATGGACAATGAGGAAAATCCATCTGAAAAGGAACTGTCCAAATTGTTTATTGATGCCTTTGCTTCTGATATTTTCTTCAATCCCAACAATTCCCTTTTGTTTGAAATGATCAATTCTGGCAGCCTCAAGGATATCTCGAATGATACTTTGAGAATTAGACTCACCAATTGGGTTGCCACCTTGGATGATATTACCAATCAAGAGAAGTTTCTTGGCGAACAACGGACCAATATTGTGAATTGGTTTAGGACCGCAGGGTATAGCATTCGTACCATATTGGACTATACCGGAATGTCTTCCCAATTGGGTATACAAAAAGAGAATGAACCAACCAGCAACTTATCCGCCTTAAAATCCATTGCTTTCGAGAACAATATTTTGTTATTTATCATCACCAGTCAATCCACGGAAAACGAGCACTACGATCCATTGATGAAAAGTCTGGATGAAATTCTTAGTTTACTGGATAGTGAAATAAAGGAATAAAAAGAGGCTGTCTAAAAAGTATTGAAACCCGTCATTCTGAATTTATTTCAGAATCTCATCATATTGGCAAACAAATTATTATGAGAACCTGAATCAAGTTCAGGTTGACGAAAATTCACATTTTAGACAGCCTCCCCGTTTTAGTTTACCGTATCTTTCTTTTTTTTCTTGAGCAGTCCGCCCAAAATGGATTTTGCGGCATTTTTTACCTCGTCCTCTTTTTCGGTTTTTGTACTATCTGTGGATGTGGTGTCTTTTTTACCACCCAATATATTTCCAATGGCCTCTTTTACACCATCTGACTTAGAAGTTGTGCTATCTGATTCATTCTTTTTAAACACATCGGACAACAGGTCTTTGGCTTTATCCTTGCCTTGGTTCACCAATTTATTCTTTTGCATCTCCACCAATTTGGAAGTCAGGGTCTTTACACTGGAAGTTAAATCCGTACTCACAGATGGATTGGTAAAACTTCCCCCAATATTTGCCGTTACGGGCACGGTGACCTCTCCAAGGCTTTCATCATTCATTTGGGAGATCAATTTATTTACTTCGGAGCCCAAATATTTGGCTGGCACGTCCAAGGTGGCCTTGTACTGCATTTGCTTATCAAAGGTATGGCTACCATCAACATTAATGTTGATATCCTTATACTTTAGCGTGAACGGCTTAACCTTAACGGAACCATTATCAAAACTCAAAGCGGTTTTTAGGCCATCCAAATTGATTTCCTTGGTATCCAAAAAGTTCAGTTTACTGTCCAATGAAGAAACCAAAGGCGCCTTTTGGGCATCCAATGTTGGAGATAATAGTTCTGCCAGTAAGTTTCCGGATATAGTTGCTAAGTTCGGAGTAAAATCATCCTTAAGATTGCCAGCAATTTTAATATCGGAGTTCAACTTACCTTGAAGTGCACTGGCCAAAGGTGTCAACACCTTAAAAAGCTCCAAGCCTGCAAAGGATTCACCAATATTGAAATTGCTCATCCCTAAATCAATATCGAAGGTAGAATTTTCTTGCTTGGTGGATACCGACCCGGACATTCCCAAAGTACCACCGAATAAATCTGAAGTAAGGTTTTTTACGGTAGCGGTTTCATCTTTAATAAGGAGGGTGCCTTTTACATTTTTCAAGTTTAGGTTATCATAAACCACCGTATTGGCAGATGCCTCTACCGTGCAGTCCAAGAACGAAGGTATTTTTATTCGCTCTTCCCCCGTTGTGGTAGAACCCGTTCCGTTTTCTGAAGTTTCAGATGCTTCCTCAGTTTCCTCGACCATAAAGTCGTTTAAGGCAAACTGGTTGGAAGCAAGTGTAAAGTTTCCTTCAATATTTTCATTGTTGAACATAAAGCCCAACAAGTTGGTCAACGTACCCTTGGCATCAAAGTCGGTGCTTCCCGTTTTTCCCTTAAAAGAGTCCAAAGTAACCGTGTTGGGGTTAAAAGTAACTGCAGCGGTATTAATGGCAACAGGGTTTTTGAGTTCTTCCGAAGCATATTCAAACCCAGATACAGAGGCCTTTCCACTAGTCTTTGTATTTTGATATTGCTTTTTCTCCACGGATGCCATGTCAAAGGCAGTGGTAACATCTGCATTTAGAATACCTTTGAGGTTGTAATCCTCGGGAACGGGATAAGCCTGCGAAATATTCGCCAAGTTGATTCTTCCGTCCATATGGGCATTTACTTTGGTATTGCCCATCAATTCCCTGATTTTTGCGTTCAGGTTGAACTTATCCTCATCAATTAGAAAGGATAATTTGTTAATGTTCACATAAGTATCCTCAGTGATTCCTGTTTCGTTGTTGATTTCGGTATCGATATACACATTGCGTACCGATTTGGGCAAATCAGGATACTTGAAAGATGCATTTTCCGAATTGATGGCAATTTTGAAGGCCGGAATATGCCCATCATCTACCACACCTTTAAATTCGCCCTTTACTTCAAAATTACCAGTGGTCTGAACATTCTCTATGTTTGAGGCATAAGCTTCGGGAATTACGGCCAAAAAGTTTTTAAAGTCCGAAGATGGTGTTTTAAAAGTGATGTCCACTTCTTGATTGTCTTCGTTCACCTTTACAAAACCATCGAACACCAAAGGCAATTGATTGATCATGGCCTTGTTCTCCAAAAAGGAATATTTGTTCTCACTTAAATCGATTCCGATAAGTGCATCCAAATTGATTTTGTTTTTGTTCAGATATTTGGTGCTGTCCATTTCAAAGGACACCAAAGCGTCGGTAAGGGTTTTTAATTCTGATTTTTCCAAGGAAAGGTCACCCGTTCCCGAATGATTCATTTCAGAAATTTCCAATTTCATTCCACTGCCTAGGTCCTCATAAATAATTTCGGAATTGGTAATGGCATAGGAGTTCATATTCAGTGTAAAGTTGTCGCTAGATTCCTCAGATGTAGTGGAAGGTGTAGGTTCACTTTCTTTTGCTATGTCGTAATTCGCATTACCCTCTGCATCGGCCTTAATGTGCAACTTGGCGCCATCAATGTTCAAGGTTTTGATGACAATCGGTTCATCGGCTGATTTAAATAATTCTTTTATGGACATGGCCAGTTCTATCTCTGACGAGGCAAACAAGGTGTCACCCTCAAAAGGAGCCTTATTGACCAAAGACAATTTAGTGAGCTCCACATTGGCATTTGGAAAGCTTTTAAGCAGGCTTAGGTTGGCGTCGTCAAAATCCAAAGTAGCATTAATGCTATTGTTGACTTTGTTCTTGATAATTTCTTCAATTTTACCTTGAAGAAACAACGGGACCGCAATAATAATTGCTAGTAGGATAAGTAGGGTTATTCCGGTAATTTTTAGGACTTTTTTCTTCATATGTGATTGTTTTACAACAAATTAAAGGAGAAGTATCAATCCAAAGAAATTTCTTCCCCTATTTTTAAGTTAAATCTTTTTCGCATTAGATATACGAAGAAATAGAGCAAAGGAGTGTCGAGCAGGGCAATCATCATTTTAAAAACCACTCCGCTAATCAACAATCCATAGAACTTGTCCCAAGGAAGTACACCAAAAATGCACAAAAGGCTTACCACGGTAAGGGTGTCAATAAACTGTGATGAAAAGGTCGAAAAATTATTTCTGAGCCAAAGCATTCTGCCCTTAGTAATCCGTTTCCAAAAATGGTAAATGGTAATATCGATATACTGAGCACCCAAATAAGCCAACATAGAAGCCAACACCCCTAGAGGCGATAAACCAAACACAGTAGTGAATGTGGCATCATCCACCGGTGATGATGGAATGGCACTGGAATAATTGGCCAATAAAATAATCCCCATGGAGAAAAATGAAGCGAAAATCCCAGCGGTAACCACTTGGTTTGCCTTTTTCTGCCCGTAAATCTCCGAGACTAAATCGGTAATCAAAAAAGTGATGGGATAGGGCAAAATACCTACCGAAAGTTCAAAAAGTGGAGCTCCAAAAACGGTAACGTCACCAAACGGACTCCACGAAAAAAACTTTTGAAAAATAAGGTTCGATACGACCAAGGAGGTGATAAACAAGGCTCCTAAATACAGATAGATGGAAAATGCTAACTTCTTGTCCTTTTGCGTCATATGTTATTTAAAAGTTCCACTTGGGAACATTTATGATCGACTTATTTTACATTTAAACTAAATGGCATCTTGGCCTGGATTCCTTCTTGCTTGGTAAAGTGTTTAAACTCCTTTAATATTTCGTAGGCTTCGGAGCCTATTTCTTCCTGAATGATGGATTCCCCTATTTTTGTTTTTACGGATCCAAAGTCCTCCATAAACCGTTCAAAACCGGATTTGTATTTGGGGTATTTACGAATACCATAATCTTTCAATCCGGCCATTTCAGCAGCTGCGGTAATAGCATCATCCAACGTACCCAATTCATCCACTAAACCGAGGGCCTGGGCATCCACGCCGCTCCAAACTCTACCCTGAGCAATTTCATTTACTCGTTCCACAGGTATGTTACGACCTTGTGATACTCGGTCCAAAAAGGTCTCATAGGTCTCCTCAATGCTCTCTTGCATCACACTACGAAAGGAATCGGTCATCGGTTCAAAAAACGAATAGTCTACTGAATTTTTATTGGTGCCCACCTGTTCCGCATTCACACCAATGTTCTCGGCAAGTTCATTTACATTTGGTATAGTTCCAAAAACCCCAATAGATCCAGTTATGGTAGTAGGCTCTGCAAAAATCTTGTCACCCCCTACTCCAATATAGTAGCCACCCGATGCAGCCACATTTCCAAAGGAAACCACCATCGGTTTTTCTTTTTTGGCCAATTGCATTTCTCTCCAAATAATATCAGAGACCAAAGCACTCCCTCCTGGGGAATTCACACGAAGTACAATAGCCTTTACGCTCTCATTGTCAACGGCTTTGTGCAATGCATCCACAATAAGTCCTTGTCCAATATAATTCTTCCCGCCTTCTCCAAACAAAATTTCACCTTGGGCATAAATCACCGCAATCTTATCCGAGCCTTTATGGATTTTCTTTTTGTTGGCCTTTTGCACATAGTCCATGAGCTCAACATAATTCAATTTATCATCCTCATCAACCCCCATCTTTTCCTTTAGAAGGTTTTCATATTCATCAAAATACAAAGTCCCATCCAAAAGACCGGATGCTACGGCATACTCCGGGGTTCTTCCGCCAAGGGTATCCGCAATTACATTTAAGTTTTGAGGCGTCATGTTTCTGGATTCCGAAATATCGTCCACAATAACACTCCAGATTGAAGTAATCAATTCTTTGATCTGGGTACGGTTTTCATCACTCATGGAATCGGAAAGAAAAGGCTCTACGGCACTTTTGTACTTCCCATGTCGGATGACTTCCATTTTAATCCCTGATTTTTCTTGAAGTTCTTTATAAAAAAGCACTTCGGTGGCCAACCCTTTAAAGTCCAAAACACCAACAGGGTTAACATACACCTCATCGGCTGCACTGGCCAAGTAGTAATCTCTTTGTGCATATACATCGGCATGTGCCATGACAAATTTGCCCGAAGACCTAAAATCCAACAAGGCCTTCCTTATTTCCCGGGTCTGGGCCATACCGGCCCGTAAAAACCCGGTAGTAAGACTAATCCCTTCAATATTATTATCATTCTTGGCCACTTCAATTGCATGCAAAATTTCGTCCAAGCCAAGTTCTGCATCCCATAGCGGAGCAAAAGGATCCGTTTCATCTTTGCCTGCATAATCCGATATTGGTGTAACAAAGCTAAGTTCCAGCACAGAGTTCTTTTTCACTACAACACCATCATCAGCACTTCCTATTAGGGCCATAAAGATGAAGAACATGCCAACAACAATCATAAATGCTACTAAGCTCCCCAAAATTGAGGCAAGTAGGTTTCTTAAAAACTTCATTCAGTAAAATTTAATACGCTTCAAATATAACCATTGTAGTATTGTTTTGTTTACTTTGTTTCTTCGATTATGGGTAGAAAGCAAAAGGTATATCTTTCATTAGGGAGTAATTTGGGGAATCGTCATGCGAACCTCCAAAAAGCCATTTTTCGTATCCAACAGAAGGCAGGTTCCATCTTGGATATTTCTTCGGTTTACGAAAATCCGGCGATTGGCTTCGAAGGCGATCAATTCCTAAATATTGTTGTGTCATTATTGACACCTCACACACCAGATGCATTACTGAATATATTATTACAAATAGAACAGGATTTTGGAAGAATCCGTTCCGAAGATGGTGGGTATAGTTCCCGAACTTTGGATATTGACATTATTTATTACGGCTCAGAAATCGTTAACAATGATGATTTGATGATTCCCCACCCCCAAATGCAGCATAGGAACTTTGTTTTGAAACCTTTGGGTGACATTGCACCACAATTTTATCATCCAGTACTGTACAAGGATACCCGAAACCTATTGCAAGAGTGCAGGGACAAAAGCCAACTTACCAAGACCAAGCACAAGCTTTTTAAGGATAGGTCGGGCCTTTTTTCCCAATTACAGCTGATCGCTATCGAAGGAAACATTGGGGCCGGCAAAACCACCCTTTCCAAGATGATCTCCAACGACTTTAATGCCAAATTGGTATTGGAGCGTTTTGCAGACAACCCTTTTCTTCCAAAATTTTATGAAGACCAAGCTCGTTATGCATTTCCTTTGGAAATGTCTTTTTTGGCCGATCGGTACCAACAGTTTATGGACGATACCTCACAGTTTGATCTCTTCAAGAATTTTATGGTGAGTGATTACGATATTTTTAAGTCGCTCATATTTGCGAAGGTCACCTTGCAAAAAGAAGAATACAACCTATACCGAAAGGTTTTTAATTTTATGTACAAAGAGGTAAGAAAGCCAGAGATCTACCTTTATCTCTATCAAAATACCGAACGGTTATTGGCCAACATTAAAAAAAGGGGACGTGACTATGAGCAAAATATAGACCCGGAATATCTAGAAAAAATTAATAGGGGATATTTGGACTTTATTAAAAGCCACCCTAACCAAAATAGCATCATTCTGGACATGGGCGAACTTGATTTTGTACACAATCCCGATGATTACGAATTCATTTTGGAAAAGCTGGAAGACAACATACTTTTATCAAACATTTAAGAGAATTTTTGGAAAATGTTTGGATATAACGAATGGTTTTATTTTATTAGCATCCTCTAATCGAGAAACTAACTAACTCAGACTTTATATATGGCCCTGTTTTTCAGGGCCTCTTTTATTTTAAAGCACTTTGTTTAGACCAAATATCCCATACCACTACCCCAGTACTTACAGAAATGTTTAAAGAATGTTTGGTTCCAAACTGCGGAATCTCCAAAATCACATCACTTGCTGTAACCACTTCTTGTGAAACCCCTTTCACCTCATTGCCGAAAATCAATGCAACGGTTTCTTCGCCAATTACTTGATAATCATTGAGCATTACAGCATTCTCTGCCTGTTCCACTGACACAATTCTCACACCGCTCTGCTTTAGTTCATCAACCAATTCCAAAGTGTTTTTTCTGTATTCCCAATCCACACTTTCGGTAGCACCCAAGGCCGTTTTACGAATGTCTTTGTGGGGAGGAGTCGCCGTAATTCCACAGAGATAGATTTTCTGAACTAAAAAAGCATCGGCAGTTCGGAACACGGAACCGATATTGTTCAAACTACGGACATTGTCCAAAACAATGATGATAGGAGATTTTTTTGCCTCCTTAAAACTGGACACATCCAATCGCTCCAGCTCGCTATTTTCCAGTTTTCGACTCATTTTTTAAACATTGGGGTAAAAATATCAACAAAAATTTTTGATGGTTGATGAAAACAATATATTCGTTTCCATCCCAATTTTGGGCAAAAGTAACAGAATTAAATCGCTTTGGCAGCCAAGAAAAAAACAAAGAAAGTAACCCCGTTGATGCAACAGTACAATACCATTAAGGTGAAACATCCTGATGCTTTGTTACTCTTTCGTGTTGGGGACTTTTACGAGACCTTTGGGGAAGATGCGGTAAAGGCCGCCAAAATATTGGGTATTATCCTTACCCATAGAAACAACGGTGGCGATAAAACTGAATTGGCAGGGTTTCCACACCATTCGCTAAACACCTATTTACCAAAATTGGTAAAAGCTGGGCAGCGCGTGGCCATATGCGACCAGCTGGAAGACCCTAAACAGACCAAAAGTATTGTAAAACGAGGGGTAACAGAGTTAGTTACACCCGGCGTTGCCCTAAACGACGATATTCTGAGCGCAAAGAGCAATAACTTTTTGTGTGCTGTACATTTTGGGAGAAACAAGTTGGGGGTTTCTTTTCTTGATATTTCCACAGGGGAATACCTGACCTCCGAAGGTTCGGTGGAACAGGTGGACAAATTGCTCCAGAATTTTTCACCAAACGAAATTTTGGTCCCTAAAAGCCACAAGAAAGATTTTGTAGAATGTTTCGGCAATCAATTTCATAGTTTCTTTCTGGAGGATTGGATTTTTCAGGAAGATTATGCCCAAGAGAGCCTGAACCATCATTTTGGGACAACAACCCTAAAGGGTTTTGGCATAGACCATCTTAATCACGGGATTATTGCATCCGGTGCGGTTTTACATTATCTGTCCGAAACACAGCATAGCCGATTACAGCATATCAATAAAATACAGCGTATTGCCGAGGAGGAGTACGTGTGGATGGACCGCTTCACTATCAGAAACTTGGAACTCTACCATTCTCCGCACCAAAATGCGGTAACCTTGTTGGACATTATCGACAAGACCATTTCCCCAATGGGTGGGCGACTTTTGAAAAGATGGTTGGCCCTTCCATTAAAAAATGTGGAAAAAATCCAACAACGGCACCAAGTGGTCTCTTTTTTGAAGGATAAAGAAGAACAACTGAATAAAATTCAGGGCTACATCGAGCAAATGGGAGATTTGGAGCGATTGATTTCCAAATTGGCCACGGGGAAAATCAATCCTAAAGAAGTGATTCAACTCAAAAATTCCTTGGAAGCCGTTGTTCCTATTAAACAATTGGCACAAAATGCCAATAATGATTCCTTGCAACATATTGGGGAACGCTTGAACGATTGCGAAGCCCTGCGTTCAAAAATTAAAGAAGTACTCAACGAGGAGGCTCCTGTGAACATTGCCAAGGGCAGCACCATTGCCCAAGGCTATTCCGAAGAACTGGATGAACTGCGAGGTCTTGCGTTTTCCGGTAAAGATTACTTGGACAAAATGCTGGAGCGCGAGACCAAGGAAACAGGAATCACTTCGCTAAAAATTGCATCCAACAACGTATTTGGCTACTACATCGAGGTTAGAAACACCCACAAGGACAAAGTCCCCGAAAGCTGGATACGCAAACAGACCTTGGTCAACGCGGAACGTTACATTACGGAGGAGCTGAAGGAATACGAATCCAAGATTCTAGGCGCTGAAGAACGTATTTACCAACTCGAGCAACAACTTTTTGAGCAATTGTTGGTCTGGATGCAGGAATACATTGCTCCTGTGCAGCTAAATGCTCAACTTATTGCGCAATTGGACTGCCTTTGCGGTTTTGCCCAACTGGCCAAGGAGAATAACTATGTTGAACCTGTTGTCAACGACTCCACCGACATCGATATCAAGGAAGGAAGACACCCCGTTATTGAAAAGCAATTACCCATTGGTGATGCGTATGTGACCAACGATGTGCTCCTTAACCGTGAGGAACAGCAAATCATTATGATCACAGGGCCCAACATGAGTGGTAAATCGGCTTTGTTGCGGCAAACCGCACTTATTGTATTGTTAGCCCAGATGGGGAGCTTTGTGCCCGCATCGGGAGCCAATTTAGGTGTCGTGGACAAAATATTCACTCGTGTTGGGGCGAGCGACAACATTTCGATGGGCGAATCGACCTTTATGGTGGAAATGAACGAGACCGCTTCCATTTTGAACAACCTCTCGGAGCGCAGCTTAGTTTTATTGGACGAGATTGGTCGTGGTACCAGCACTTATGATGGAATTTCCATTGCATGGGCCATTTCCGAATATCTGCACGAGCATCCTGCCAAGGCAAAGACCCTGTTCGCTACCCATTACCACGAACTCAACGATATGACCAATACATTTGGCCGTATCAAAAATTATAATGTTTCGGTAAAGGAATTGGAGAACAATGTTATTTTCTTACGTAAGTTGGTGCCGGGTGGCAGTGAGCACAGTTTTGGAATCCATGTGGCCAAAATGGCGGGTATGCCCCAACAGGTGATTCAAAAAGCGAACAAAATCCTCAAAAAACTGGAAAAATCGCACTCCAGTGAAGAGGTAGGCGACAAACTTCAGGCCTCCCAAAACGAGATGCAGTTAAGCTTTTTCAATTTGGACGACCCCTTGTTGGAAGAAATCAAAGAAGAAATATTGCACTTGGACATTGATACACTGACCCCTGTGGAAGCTCTAATGAAACTCAACGAGATCAAACGACTGTTAGGAAAAAAGAAAAAGGCTTCTTCCTAAAAAAATTCTTTTATTTTAATAGAAATGTTATAAATTTGCATCCGCGCTTGGTAAAAGTGCAGAGTTCTTTAAAATGCGAAAATAGCTCAGCTGGTAGAGCATCACCTTGCCAAGGTGGAGGTCGCGGGTTCGAATCCCGTTTTTCGCTCGAACAAGAAACGCTGCTTGCAGCGTTTTTTTGTTTCAAGTCCAGGCTCGAGTGGTGGAATTGGTAGACACGCCGGACTTAAAATCCTGTGGGCATTATGCCCGTGCGGGTTCAAGTCCCGCCTCGAGTACATTTAAAATCCGTATTTAGCTAATTAACAGCTTTTTACGGATTTTCTATTTTATTTATGTACGGTTTTTGTATTGTTATGACTTTACCCATTAAGTTCTACCCATAACTCCTAAACACACTAAAGAAACTCCTAAGAAAGAATAAGACTGTTAAAATTATTATATTAGGAAGCTCCAAATTAATTTTAGAATAACAACCCAATTATATAATTACTGCCAATTAATCCTTATGAGAGAGTATATAAGTAAATTAAATGATAGAAACTTAAATAGGAAAAAGGCAACAGGTATAACGAATTATGTCCTTTACTCTTTAATAATCGTTATAACCTTTAAGGTAATTGATTTACTGAAGTCCATTAATTTCTCAAGTATTGAAGCCTACAACCTATCTAAACTATCTTGGTATTCTTTCTGCTTGTCTTTTTCGCTATTTTTTATTCATCTTAGTTTTGTAAAGTCATTCAAGAATAATTCCTCGTTACGTGTTCTTAGGGCAACTAAAAATCGGGGTACATATTTTGTTAATGTAATTGGGATATTTATGTTTCTTTCGCCAATAATCCCTGCCTTTTTCATGCTTAAATTAGGTTATGAAAGCACCTATCTACGCATTTATACTCCAATTGAAGTAGCATTGATTATACTAACTATTTTCAACTTAATTTTTATAATCCTCATCTTATTCAAAAAAGACAAAAAGTTGTTTACCGCAATAAATAAAAATGAAAGAGACAACATATCAATTTTTATATTCATTGTATCATCATTTGTAGTTATCGCAACAATCTACTCAATTGTAAAGCTTCATATTCCATTCAAGATTGATTTAGTCACCTTTTGCCTTTTGATTTTCGCCGCTTTAGTAATTTTTGACAAGGTTATATCTAACTTTACGGACGACACGTTCTCCAAAGATTTAGAAAATCTTGAGTATGAAATTTACTTAAAGAACCTTAAGGATAACGAAATAAGACATATTTTACAATCAAAATATATGGGGTTCTTGGTGGAAGATTGGATTAAATTCAAGTTAGATGAGATTAATAAAAAGCTTAAAAGCTTTAGTGAAGAAGACTCAAAAATAAAATTACAGGAAATGGAACTTCGAAATTTGGATAAAGCGGAATATCCAATTGAATTTGATGGGAGAGAGAAAAAAATTAAAAAATTGAGAACCAATTTACGCAATCGAGCATTGGACTACTACGAAACTAATCACGATGAAATAAAGGAAATCGTGGATACGGATCCAACTATAGAATTGGAACATTCTGAAAAGCTTAAGAGTCTTTTGGACCTCCTTAAATCAAATCTTAAAAGTGCCGAGTATCTAAAGCATTCATAAATACTTTGTACACCATCAAAACAACACTTTCAACACGAATCGTGTTACTTTTTTTTCAAAAATGACACTCTATTAACTCAATAAACACAGGCGTTTCAAGAGAATAGTGTCGAAAGTGTTACTTTTTTTACAAACTTTTTCTGAGGAAAATTATAATTAGATTAAAGCTACTACTATATATCCTAGAATAGTTTTGAAAATTTTTGACACTTTTAACACGATTTGGCTGAAACCCTTGTAACCATAGGGGTTATATGAGTGTCATTTTTGAAAATTTTCGACACTGTACCGACACGATTAGTGTTATTTTTGACACTTTCCACTTGAAACCCTACTCTCAGGACCTTAAAACCCCAATAAAATGATTTAGTGTTGAATTCATTCTATACCGGGCGCATCCATCCACGTTTGACACCCTCCCCCGGTCCCAACCCGTCCCATTTGTAAATTATTTCTTACTTTTATCTTAGCACGCTTGAAAACTGGTAATTTTATAATTGTGCTATTAAACCCTTGGAGATATTCTGAGGGTTTTCTTTTGTATCAATATAAGATCATGGTTTAACGCTGGCACACCAAAGCCCGGGACCAACTTTCCAAACTCTAGCCTTTGAGTGTATCAAAATATCCCCTCCTAAAATTGGTACACTATTAGAGCTAAATACAACTACCGTACAATTTCTAAAACGCCCTACCTACAAACCTTTGATTATTGGTTATTTGAAATTTTAAGAGTACTCCTATTTAGAGTAAATCCTTTATACTTAGTTATTCATTTCCATTAGTTCCACTATATTTAAGGAATGGTAGTTCAATATCTAATTCTAGCAATCACATTATTATTATTGTTGCATGACAACCTTAAAATATTTGATGCCTTTGAACAATATAAAAAAGTAACCTTTTATGTTCTCATTGGCTCCTTGTTCATTCTTGGCATTATTAATTTGGTTAATGAGGAAAAAAGAGAGTCAACATTGTTGGAGCAAACGGAAAAAACCTATAACAAAACAATTCAAATTATTGGAGCTGTAGAAAATAGTGTTACAACTTTAGGCGAAGCTAAGGAAGAAATAATCGCTATCGATAGTGTTATTTCTATAGTTAAAGAGGACATGTCTGGACAATTAGACTTAATGGATCAGGCAGTTTCAAAATCCAAAGAATTAGTTTCCTTGGAAGAAATGAAATTTGATTCCGAAAAACCCAATATATCAATAACCTCAGAGGAGTTTGAGTTCAAATTTGACACAATAAACAATTTAGAAGGCGCATTAGAGATATTCTACTTTGTTAGAAATGGTGGTCATAGAACAGCTGCCAACGTAAGCAGAAAAATTTTGGTGATTATTGGCAAAAAAAATGGCAAGTACTATGTTTTATATGAGAATGGAAACGAAAATAAATTCCTAGGCAATATTCTTGGTGATTTCAAAACCTATGTTAAAAATAGTATTGTAGCTAATTTTAATGACTATAATGCTTTCAATAGAGACACCAACCATTTAATTTTAATAATAAAGCCATTTTATACGGATGAAGCAACAAAAGCCCTAGATAGTACTCGTTATATTTTTCATGTCCCAAATTACGGACAAGATGAAATGAAAATGCATGCGGAAGATGATGAGATTAGAGATTTGACTGATAGTATTTTGAAAGCGAAAGGAATTAATGATTTTTATTAAATAAATATTTTTTATTATCGCTCATACTAACCCCCTCAGCCTCTTTTATGGCCTTTAGGCATCGTTTGTACTTCTTGGTCATTTTGCCCCCGTGGTACTTTTTAAAACGATAGGAATTGATTTCTTTACGGGCTTGCTCAGCTTTAAATATAATTCCAAAGTTCTTATCCATATCCTTGATCCTTTGGGATTTGATTTGGCTACGATACAAGAGCTTAAAATGACCTATTGAAGCAACAACTCCATCAACAAAATAAAGCTTGTAACAGCCTTTGCCAGTCTCCGGGCATTTGAATTTATAGCCCACCCCTCCCAAATGGTTATATCTTGGGATCAACTCTATCTCCACCCTCTTATTTTCTCCTCTGTAGGAGTAATGGAATATCAATAAAGGTTTCTCCTCCATTGTAGAGGCCACTATTGTTAGGTTGTAGATCTCATTATTGGATATGAATTTTTGGGTACAGTCCGTTACTCTGTTGGGCTCAAAAAAACCGTTGGATCTTAGAAACTTGGTCGAGATGCTAGCGCAATCCTCAAAATACGTGCTCATTGTCAATTACATTAAATAAAGATCGGCAATATCTTTACCGTTCTCCAATTCTACCTTATTCTCTAAAAATCTACTGACTTGGATATTAAAACCTTTCGAGCTAAGCTCATCCGCTCTTTGCTGCCATTCCCCGGCACTCCCTTTGTCCGGGAATAATACTACCTTATTTGATTTTAAAGGCTCGAGCATTTTCTCATTTATGGCAGTTTTGGACCCGCAGGCCATCCAAGTTGTCTTATTGCTCAAAATGCTCATTACGATAGCCGTCTTTTCAGATTCAACTATGGCAACTGGCTTGTTTTCAAGTAAGTGCAATCCAAAAAGGCATTGGTTAAGATTAAAGCCGCCACCCTTTTCGATTTTGTTGTGTAGCCAATTGATTTGTGGATAGGGCTCTTTAACCCTACGTCCGTTATTTTCAGAATAGAGCATTATTTTGCCAGCTCGTATATTTTGGCCCCGGTCCATCTGTAAAAAGCAAGTGCTGTTATTCCAAAATAGATTGGTTGCACCGGAGCCATATCTTTTAAAGGCCCTATCTACAAGCTCGGAATCAAATTCTGTTTTAAGGTATTTGGTAAGATTGCAATCCACCCCAGCATTTAGAACCTCATCAACCTCCTCCCTTTGGAGAAAGCTTGGCTCCGGTTCCGGGATCGGCTCGAAATCAGTCAAGGAAACAAAGCCGCCCTCCTTATTGACGGCCTTGCTCTGAGCTGCTGAGTAGTCGAGATCACTATTTTTCAAAAAATACTCTTTGATCCAAACCTCACGGCCCTCAGTTTCGAGGACCATGGATTTAGGGACAAAATGTATATTACAGTTTTCATCCGTTAGCCTGTAGGCCTTGGAATTGTAATCTACCAAGCTCAGGAATTTGATCCCGAAATAAATATCATCCTGTTTGGGGCTTTTGAAATATCCGCAGTTATCGGAGCGGTCGCACCTCCCGTAATCTCCATCCAAATAGTTGCCCGTCTCACGGTCCACATAGCGAACAAAACGCTTTTTATTGCAAGCGGGGCATACAAATTTTTTGGAGGACCTATCTAGTATATATCTAAAATTTTTCAGCCTCTTTGTCTTTTTTAAGTTCTACATAGGCTACATTCCCTACATTCATCCTCTTAACAAGTATTGCATTTTTATCGAGCTGTTTGGCAAAATTCAATTTTGAAAATGGCTTTGTGCCAGCATCCCTGCAATAGCTCATGTATTTAGGGTAAAGCTCAGTAATGCGTGTATAAAATTTGTCGGAGGTGCTATATCCTTCGTCATCCAAGAACATTAGAGCCGAATTACTCTCCCTTTTGTAACGCTCTCCAATATTATCAACCTCAGCACATTGAGAAAAGCCCCTCTGTCTCAATATCCTTTCCAAGCCCTCCAGAACCAGTTTGAAAATCCCGGAGAGTTCCCCGGCCTTAATTATTTTGTTGACTAAATCGACGTCCCTCTCCTCCCTCGGGATAGTAACGTCAAACGGAATAATAAGGAACCGCCTGAAAAATCCCTCTGTATGCTCAACTTGCGGCAATACATTACACGCAAAAATGAACCGGGCGTAATCATGCAAAATAAAAGCCTCCATGTATGGCTTCCTTGCCTCTACGGGTTCCCCGCTTGCCAACTGTTTAAAAAAGTCAGATTCCAAAGAGCCGGATAGCTCGCTAGCAATATTTACAAGCTTATTTCCAATATTGGCCCTTTGGTACCCTTTTTGATCGGTCAAGCTCGCAAGGCTATAGTTTGAGACGTTGTTACGTCCTAAAAGCTCTTGGATAAGCTCCAAGGCTACGGACTTCCCGTTTGCTCCCTCTCCTTTGAATATTACCATCTTTTCAAACTTGCAACGCTTGTTTTTTGTGAGCGTGTAAGCAACGGTTTCAAAGAATATTTTTCTGAGGTCCGGGGATGGTAAAACACGCTCGAGGTATTTCTCGAATAAAGGTGCCTTGGCCTTTGGGTCGTAATCGAACGATAGTTGATAGGTTAAAAAGTCGTCTTGCCTAAACTCCCGGAGCTTACCCCCTTGGTCTCCTATTTCGTAGCATCCATTCTGTAGATTGATCAATACCTGATCGTCCAACGAATCGGCAATATCGAGGTAGTTCAAACTCATAAATTCTTTAAAGAGTTCATCCCTAAAGGTATAGTGCTTTGACATTGTTGTCGGGACTCCGATCTTTACAGAAAATTCACCAAGGAAATATTTGTATTTCTCCCCGTCCAATTTCTCCCAAAATCTTCCATTGTAAATATAAGGGTCCCCCACTCTTTTGCTGAAAACCCAGCCTTTGCGCTCAGCTATCCTTTGCAGCTCGACAATCGAATAGATGAGGTAGTGTTTTTGGTTGACCTTGCAATCCTTGATTTTCTTGCCTAGCTCAATTAACCTAGCTTGATCCTCTTTTCTGTTCTGATCTAATTGAGTCATTTCTTCCCTCCATTCAGTCAATTTTGGATAGGCTAGGAGTTGGAAATCAACGGGCTTGGCTTCATTGGTAATGGTTTTTAATATTTCTCTTGCTGTAGGTTGATTAGGTTTGTCCTCGGTCAATGCTTCTATTTCGCTCTCGAGGTCATCAATATTTTTGGTAGATTTGTGGTGGTTCATTGTAGGTGTCTCGCTTGTAATGAATTATTGAAAAAAAGCCCCTGTTCGCAGCAAGGGCTTTTTTGTTTGTTCTATTGGGTTGCCTGCTTGTTGGTAAATCCTGTAATCACTTTTTCAACATCATTCGAGGATTTGAATTTGCCAGCTAACTGGCTGTTATCCATAATGTTTTGAAAGTGTGGTTTTAATTTTTCAGTATCTAACTTAACAGCTCCGTATCTGCTATCGGCACAAATTAGGTATAGGTTTCCGGCCCTATCCTTGGAAAACTCTTTACCCTGCTTTTTACTGGTATCCGCTGTTTTCGCTACCAACTCCTCCAAAGCCTCTGTACTATTGAATCCTGCCTTGGTGGTATCTAGGTCAACAGAGGCCATGGCCTTAACCAACTCCGCAAGATGCTCATCCGAGCTTTTTTGTCTCTCTTGCTCAAGTCTATAGCTGTTAGCATGGTTCCATAGGCCCGAGCGCAAGGAATACTTATCATAGGGCTTATCCTTTTCATCTTTTAATTGTCGGTGCAATTTTGACCAGTCTACCAAAATTTTGGCCGGTTCTTCTAGTTCGTTAGGATGCACTTCTAATGTCTCCTTGCCTTTTGAAACGAATAGGTTTGTGGTTTCGCTCTTTACCTTGATTAATACACCATTCTCTAACGCTGAGGTAAATGCTGCATCCGCAACAATATCCCTCAAAACATAAAGCTGCTGATTTGGGTTAATATCATCCGCATTTGGCAAATTTTTAGTTAGATTCTTTGCCAACTCCTTTACTCGCTTTTGCCTTGCGGCCTCGGCTTTCTTTTTGGCCTCCTCGGTTTTACTGTAGGCCATAGGCTTGGCTTTCTTGGCCTCCTTTTTTTTCGCTGCCCTGTACTGGGCCAATAGCTCTCTTGCTGTTGTGTTCTCGGTGCTCATAATAATTAAAATTTAAGGTTAAGTATCTCTGATTTAAAAAAATATAGGCGTCGGCCTATTCGGGTATATGGGATTTTTTTGTCCCGGACCCAGTTTGAAAGAGTGTTACTGCATATATCCAGCTCTTTAAGGACTTGTTTACGAGTTAGGACTTTCTCCTCCGCATCTGCATTTCTTAGCTCTCTTTTGATCTGATCTAATAGCTCGGTACGAAGCAAACTCTCCCTATATTTTGAGTCCATAGTTTTGAGAGTGCCGTTTATGGTTGCATAGAAAGTCTTAACTATAAGAGCTGTTCTGTTGTGGTCGAATAACGGACAGGGCTCTGATCTTTCACGGCCCCATGCCCAGCCATTCAATTGGGCCAGCTTATCTAATCTTGGATGGTCCACGTAGTCATCCCCGTAAGCTTTGATAAGTTCATAAGCAAGGTTAACAGAGTCTTTACCGTAGTCTAATTCCAAATAATTTCCGGTAAGGTCGCGGTATCTTTTGGATATAAACTTAGGACCAAAATCGCTGCTTACCTGATTCCAATGGATTACGGTCCCCCCTTTAGCTCTTAATACATCAAGGGTTGCTTTGAAGTCAAAAATTACAGCTGCCTCATCGTCGAGGTTATCGACTTGAAAGGATAGGTATTCATCATTGTGATAAATGAACAATCCCCATACCTCCTTATATCTATGCTCATCGAAAGGAGATCTCGCGAAGTGAACAATTACTGGATCTTTAATTGCTTTTAGTCTTTCTCTTGGATTGGTGTTAATTGTTTTTGGTCTGTTCATTGCTAATTTGTTTTAATTGTGTCTCACTTATATATGACAAAGACGAGCTTAATTTTATAAAGTGTTATTAACTTTTTTAATAGGCCGCATATCTGAGCTCATCTTTATAGTAGTATTTTTTGCGATCCTCAATCCCTACCGGGTTGATTCCGTTCTCTTTAATCATTTTCCTAACGTAGCCCATGGAACGGCCTAGAAATTCCGGTATATCCGGGGTTGCAATCAAAAATTCGTTGTCTTTTAATGAGTTACTCATTGCTTTACTGGTTTTATGGATTTTAATAATTCACTCTTTTTATAGTACCTCCTGGATCCAATTGCGTAGGCTTGAATTTTACCAGCATTGGACCAATGCCAAAGCGTACTGCTGTTTATTGACAAAAACTCGCAAGCTTGCTCCCTAGTCATTAGCTCCTCTCCATCACTTTTGTTTTTAAGGTGTTTGGTTAGCTTGGTAAATTGCTCCTCTAGTTTGGAGTTTATTATTTGCTCTAGCTCCTCTTGGGTAAGATTTTGTAAAATGATTGAATTGTGCATTGCCCGTCTTGATTTGGTACGAGACAAGTATATTGGCATATGTCATGCAAACAAACTATAGTTATTAGACGTTGTTAACTCGGAAAATAGAATTAAACACCTTGCATACAGTTGTTTATGATTTATTTTCTAAAATTATTTGGTCATAGTACTACTACTATGATTAACAAAATTTGGATTCAAAAGGCTAGAAGTCCAATACGGGAAAGAAATACCATTACTATGACTACCAATAAAAAAACCCAACCGGATAGGCTGGGTTTTAAATCAATCTTATGGGAAATATTAAAAGCGAGAAAGCCTTGGCTAGAGGCTTGATAAAGACAACATTACACTATAATCCAAAGCCTAACAACTAGAAAATTTCCTTTTGCTAATTAATTACCAACCGGACCAGTTGACAACTCCAACATCAAGCCACCTTGGCGTAATCTTTCAGGATCTTGGACCATTCTATTAATACCTCGTCCGTATCTTGGCAGGTATCGAACACCACCTCTAAAAGTGGCTTTATCTCCTCCACTTTCTCAAATTCCAAGACTGCGAGCTCTATCGCATCATCTAGGCCCGGCCGCTCCTCGCTGGCAAATGCCGCATCCAGTTTTCTTGTTATCATTTCCTCGATTCTAAGTCCAGTAAAATCCATGCTTTGTGTTTTTAATTAAAGTATTCGTAAGCATCAAGGGCTATATCCTTATTGCTCTTTTTTATGTAGTTCAAAAATGTTTTTTCGGAGCTATGCCCGGTTATATTGATTAAGTAGCTGGTAGGGACCTTGCCATAGTAATTTGTAGCAAATGACCTCCTACCTATGTGGGAGCTGACCAATTCCCATTTCTCGTATGTATCCGCCACGTGCCTGTAGGTCCCCTTTTTAGCTTTCGGGGTAATATTTAGCCTTTTGGTCCCCTGTACCTCATCTTTTAGCCCGGCCTTTTCGCAAACAAGCTTTATATAGTCGTTGTACTTCTGATCTGATATAGGCCGGGGAAATTCTCCCTCTCTTTTTTTAAGGACCTCCCTAGCATCCCGGCTAAATGGAATGGTCATCAGCTTTTTTGTTTTTTGCTGCCTAAACTCCAAAAGGTGTTTTCCATTCTCTACCCGGATCATATCCCTTGTAAACCTCATAAAATCGCTTACTCGCTGCCCAGTATAGCAACTGATCAAAAGCCAGTCCCTTGCATTGTCCAAATGCTCGTTTGGCAATTCCAGCCCCTTTATTTTTTCAATCTCCTCCGTGGTCAAATAAACGTGGTTGACCTCTTGCTTTCTAAGCCGTAAGCTATTTAACTGGTGATGCGTTTCAAGTCCCAAATAATGGGCATGGAAACAAAGGGTTTTGATTGAAACGAGCTCCCTAGATTGGGTGTTTTGGGAATACCTCTCCTTTTGACTGAACTCTTGAAATGCCTGTTTGAAATCCTCATTAATTTCCTTTATCAATATGGTTTTTCTTAAATAAGCTTGGAGCCGCTGCATTTTGTGCTTTGTAACGTTTAACCTACGGACCGCTTTTGCATCCAGCTCGTTCTTGCGGTAGTCTTTGTAGAAATCTATGTAACTGATCAAATCCTTTGGTATTCCCCGCTCAGAGTCCCCCGCTGGGTTGTAGAAACCCTCCAAGGTATTGACCAGCCAATCCTTATTTATGCTGCCTATATCGGTTTTGTCAAACTCATCCAATACGTGAGCCTGTATTCGGGCCAATTCGGTATTGACCGCATTGTAGGTATTTCGTTGGTCCACGTCCCTAATATCCTTTAGGTTCCTTTGGTGGGTAGTCTCCCAATATTCCTTTGAGACTTTCAATTTGGTTTTCGCCCCTATTACATAATCCTTTTGATTGCGATAAAGCAACCGGATGGTTAAAAAGGATTCCGGGCGTTTGGATCGGTATAAAAAATTTACTGTTGCCATACAGTACAAATATAGAATAATTTGTACGATAATTGTACGGTTAACTGCAAACAAAAACAAAACCATGCAAACAAATGCAAGAACATCAATTTCCTTAAACTACTGTATTTATTGGTTTTTAAAAGGTTTTTCCTAATATTCAAAGGCCTTTGTACAATTTGTGATTTTGCAAATTAGTGTTCCCGCCTCGAGTACAGAAAAACCCTTTAAACGTAATGTTTATAGGGTTTTTTGCTTCCAATGGTTTTTAACCCCTATATAATTCAATTTATAGTTAAGTTTATAAGATTTAAAAATTTAACTTATCATGTACCGACTATTCTTTGCTATGTTATGTTCCCCACTTATTCTGTTTGCCCAAATCCCGGATGAAAAAAAAGTTATCAGTCACCTTTATATATATGACATGGAGTCTGGAAATTCTCGTCTAGTTTTCTCAGAAGAACGTCATTTTGAGGCTCCCAACTGGTCAAGGGACGGAAAATACCTTTTGATAAATAGTGATGGAAAACTGGAAAAAATAGGCCTAAACGGAGAACATCTAGGGATTTTAAACACAGGTAAAGTTCAACAGGCAAACAATGACCATGGATTTTCCTTTGATGGTGAAACTTTATTCATTTCGAGTAGCAAACCTGAAATTGAAGGATGGTCATCCTTTATTTTTAAAGTTGATGCCAATGGAGGTGTTCCCAAACAGATAACCCCCAATTCCCCTTCTTACTGGCACGGAGTTTCCCCAGATGGAAAAAACATAGTGTACTGCGCTGAAAGGAACAATAATTTTGATATCTATAAAATTGATGTTCAGGGTGGTGAAGAAGAAAGATTGACCGATACGGCTGGTTTGGATGACGGACCGGAATATTCACCAGATGGGAAATACATCTATTTTAATTCTTACCGTTCGGGAATGATGCAGATTTGGCGGATGGAACCTGATGGGTCCAACCCGGAACAAATGACATTTGATCAACACTCCAATTGGTTTGCCCATATTGCACCAAACAATAAGGTTGCAACTATAATCACCTATTTGGAGGACCAAAAACAAGCACATCCCTTTGGAAAACAGGTAAAGCTGCGACTTTTGGATTTGAACACCAAGGAAATTTCCGATCTGACCCCTCCATTTTATGGAGGTCAGGGCACCATAAATGTACCTTCATGGAATCCTGATGGAACCAAGTTTGCCTATGTTAAATACGAATTGAAGGACTTGTAACCTATAAATCCTGCCTTAATTCCGTTTTCCCTCTACAACAATCCCTTTCCATCCCATTAAAGCATCGTACGTGCCCGATTTATTTTTAATGAATTCAAAAGATTCGGGCTCTTTCGGGTTTTCGAAAAAAACGGTGGGAGATTCCGCTTTAAGCTCCCCTATTTTTTCGCCTTCTTGAAATACGGAAAGCTGGTTGTTTTCAACCTTAATCTCCAAAACCAAACCATCAAAATCGGCAAAGACGTAGGAGCCTTCATATTGTTGAAGTACCTCTTCATCCAACGTAATGGCTTTTCTGTTGATTTCCTTTGGATATTCCACTGGTTCAGACTTCAATAACTTCACCATATCGTCAATCGTGTCGAAAAATGGCATTTCATCATAATTGGCCAACAACACAAAATCAAAGTCGTTCAACAAATCAGTGTACACTTGAGCACGAATGCCCTTTGAGCCACCATCTTTGGCAATGATGGCATTCTCATTTTTTAAAGCAGAAGCATATGGTTCATTTTTTACATGGTCCAAAAATTTTTTCAAATCGGTCACCGTAGAAAATATCCGGGCAGTCCGAAACTCATCATGCTGAATATTGTCCACCTTAACCGGTAGACTATCTTTGAGCACATGGTTTTGCGCCATATTTTTTATCCTATCTTCCTTGGTAAAGAAGTGAGCCCCGCTGTTATCCATTCCCAGTGGTACAAATATTTCATCTACCACACATTGCGCAAATGATTTTTCGTATGCCTTCGACACAATGTTATATAAAACCTCATAACCCACATTGGAATATTGCGCATCAGTACCTGGTTCAAACAAAAGATTCTCCTGTTTGGCCAGTACAACAATTTCATCTGAAGTTAAATCGTATTCTTGCCCCTCTAAACCCGACAATTCCCTTGGGAGTCCTGAACTATGTTCCAACAGCATCTTCATTGTGATATCTTTTCCTTTGGGAAAACCTTCAAAAAACATATCCAAGGTCTGGCTCATCGAAAGCTTTCCTTCTTGCTCCAATTTGGTCACCAAGAAATAGGTCATCAATTTAGAAATGGAATGAATATCGAACTGGGTATCCACGCTCACATAAGTTGAACTTTGAGAGTCTTGGTTCAAATTATAGGCTTTTTCCAAGAGTAAGGTATCATTTTTATAAGCCAACACCACCCCATTGAATTTTTGCAAGGCCGTAAGTTTTGTAAAATACGTATCCAAGGAGTCTTTTACAGACTCCATTTTGGGTGACAATTCCTTATTTTCAACGCTGCTTTTGTCCACACATCCAAAGCACAATAACATCACCAAAGCCGTCCAACAATATTTCATAATTTAAATTTTATGCAAAGAAGACATAATACACCAACAATTAATTGTAAAAATGGAAACCTATTGGTGACGGAGCAGGAACTGGGGTAAATTATTAAAAAACTGCAACGGCTTTACCCCGCACACCTTTTTAAAATCATTGATAAAATGGGCTTGATCGAAATAGCCGTAATCGTAACTGAGTTGGGTGAGTGAAACATTAGGGTGTTTGGCCTTAAACTTGACCAAATCCAATATGCGAACGGTAATGATAAATTTTTTCAAAGTGTACATTACTTCTTTTTTAAAAACCTTTCCCAAATACTGTCTTGATCGATTAAAATGGTCGCTCAATTCGTTCACCGTGACTTTTCCCTGTTCTTCATAAATATATTCACAGATTTTACGGACCAGTTCCATGGAAGGTGTTAAGCTGAACTGCATATCCCTCATCAAGTTTTCCGCCAAAACAAAACGTCCTGCGGCATCATCCATTTCAAAAACTTGTTGGTAAAATAACCTTAATTGGTCGTCAAAACCATCAACATCCACTACACCAGATTCTTGCAGAGAAGAGAAAAAGCCAGCATTCACCCAAGGTTGCAGCTTAATCGTAAAAAAGGTGAGGGAACTCTCTGCTTCTATACGGTATGGAGGAGTTACATCATGAATGGTAAACACCTTACTGGTAATTGGAACTCTTTTTTGGTCATTCCCATAATAAAAGGTACCTGCAGCCTCTTTAAAAAAGATGAAATCATAACAACAATCATCTATCACTGGAATACGCCCTATCCCAACAATATCATCCACATGAAGATAATAACATTCTCTATACAAATCATCCAAGGGATGCTCAGGATAATATGTTTTTGCAATCATCTCAATTAAATTGTCTTTTAATAAAGTAATAAAATGTGTTTAGAAATGTCCTATTAAATTTCATCTAAAACATAAAAAGGCCCAATCCCTAAAGATTGAGCCCTATTTTACATCTTGGGATTAATTTTAGGTCAACAGATTCCCATCCTCGTCCCACTCGGCAATAATGCCACGCTTTCTCTGGTCCACACACTTGGCCAGCCATTCCTCATCATAAGATACGCCATGCTGTTCCAATACATCATCTGGAACCCCATCCCATACATTGGGCATATTACCCTTGTATCCTATCTCCTCTATACCAATTTTAGAAGTATAAAAACCGGTCATGGTCAGGTTACGAACCAAGGAGAAGAAATTCACCTCAAATGGTCGTTCATTTCCTGGCACTTCGGGGTCATAAAAGGCAATTTCATCCAAAATGGCTTTTTGTTGCTCTTCGGTGGCTGTTTTAAATTCCACGCCGTACTCGGTGTTGCTTTTATGATCTAACCACATTATTCCACCACGAATATCGGGCTGAAAGGACTCGTTGTCTTTGCACATAAACTCAATAAAGCTAACGACATCGGCATCTGATGCGCCTTTGAATTCTTCCGAGGGAGGTAAAATAAGGTCACATAATATGGTAAGGGTTTCTACCTCGTGCGGATTTAAAAATTGCTCATCCTGCAGTTCATTGATCAATTCTGTTTCCAAGGGAACCCTGCCCGGATAAGTAATTTTTGGTGCTTCCACCAATTCTTCAGTTCCTGTTGAGGGCTTACACCCATGGACGGCCAATCCACCGGCCACGGTACCCAGCATAATCGATTTTAAACTCTTTCTTCTGTCCATGTCCTTAAATGTTTTGTTGTTTCAATTGCTCCACAATGTATTCCGAAGCTCTCATGGAGAGTGCCAAAATGGTCCAAGTACAGTTCTTATCTGCCTGTGATGTAAATGGTCCAGCATCAACAATAAATACATTGTCCACGTCGTGCAACTGTTGATATTTGTTGGTTACCGAAGTCTTGGGATCATCTCCCATTCGAGTGGTTCCCACTTCATGAATAATATTACCTGGGTTGTGCAAGCCGTAATTGGTGTCCTTGCCTGGTTTATCCCCTAAAGGTTCACCGCCCATATTGATCAAGATTTCCTCAAAAGTATCTTGCATATGTTTGGCTTGGTTAATCTCAAACTGTGACCATTTGTAATGGAATCGCAACACGGGGATACCAAATTCATCTACGGTGGTCGGGTCTATCTCGCAATAGTTATCTTTTCGTGCAATGGACTCACCACGGCCAGCCATACCCACTACGGCACCGTAATATTTCTTGGCATCACTGCGCAATACATCGCCATAGCCACCAACCTTGGTCCCAAAAAACTTGTTGAACTCATTGGCATTGAATCCAAACCCGTAACTGGGCATTCCCATACCGCCCCACACTTCAATGTGGTAACCCCTTGGAAAATCCAACTTGGAGTTGTCTCCCCACCAAGGGGAGTATACGTGCATACCTCCTACCCCGTCTTCGTTATAGGAAACTTTCCGGTTCATTAAACTTGGAACAAAGGCTGCTCTACCAGCTCCTGTGGAATCGTGCAAATACTTTCCAACAACATCACTACTGTTGCCCAATCCATTCGGGTGTTGTTTGCTCTTAGAGTTCAAAAGGATTCGCGCCGAACTACAGGCCGAAGCTCCTAGAACCACTACTTTTCCTTTCAGTTTATATTCTTTTCTATCTTCTTTGTTGATATAGGACACCCCGGTGGCTCTTCCTTCATCGTCCGTGGTCACTTCGCGAACCATACAATTGACAAAAAGGTCAATTTGACCTCCATTTTTCTGAGCTGGGAAAATTAAACAGGTTCCTGCGGAGAAATCAGCATATACTTGGCATGCCCGATTACACTGTCCACAATAAAAACAGACTCCCCGGTCCTCGTTTATTTTTTTGGTGAGCATCGACATCCTTGAAGGATATACAGGAACATTACTTTTTCGTGCTCCCTTAATATAAAAAAGCTCGTGCAACCTAGGTTTTGGTGGTGGTAAAAAGAAACCATCTGGATCATTGGGCAACCCTTCGTTGGTTCCAAAAACTCCGATCATCTTATCTACCTTATCATAGTAAGGTTTTACATCTTCATAACTTATGGGCCAATTGTCCCCATGGCCATCCACATCTTTATGCTTAAAATCCTTTGGTCCAAACCGCAAGGAAATCCTGCCCCAGTGGTTGGTTCTTCCACCTAACATTCTAGATCGGAACCACTCGAATTGGGTCCCATCTTTTTGGGTATAGGGTTCACCTTCTATATCCCATCCTCCATAGGCGGCATCAAAATCACCAAAAGGGCGATAACGGGTACTTGCTCCCCTACGTGGACTTTCGTAAGGCCATTTTAATTGCGTTTGATGTTCTTGTTTGGCCGGGTCAAAGAATGGTCCGGCTTCAACAACGGCTACTTTTAACCCCGACTCTGAAAGTACTTTGGCGGACATACCACCTCCCGCTCCAGAGCCAACTATGATAGCATCATAGACCGTGGAATTTTCAATAATTTGCATTGATATTAGTTTGGTTTAGTTTTAAATGGTTCTAAATCAATCCATTACTCTTACAATAAAAAGATATGCATTGATTCAATTTACATCTTGTACGTATTAAAGATACTTTTTCTGATAACAAATATGGGTACTTTTTCAACTTTTCCTTTTCGGATTGCATTCTAGAAACTCATCAAAATAGCCGATATTTGAAGAACAAACCACCTTAAACCGCACAATCACTATGGGAAGATTTTTTACGCTACTCGTGCTCTTTCTTATCACCTTTAATTCGCTTTTAGCTCAAAAAGGAAATAACTCGACCCTTAAAATAAAGGATATTATGCAAGGAGATGACTTTGTCGGTCACAGGCCGTCCAGTCCTTATTGGTCGACCGATGGACAAACCCTGTATTTTGACTGGAATCCCGACGGAGCACTAAGTGATTCAATCTACGCCTATTCCGTCAACAGCAAAGACATTAAAAAAGTACAATTTTTAGAGGCTAATGCACTTCCATCTTCTAGATTGACCTATAACCAAGCCAAAACGGAAGCTGTTTACTCCAAAAACGGAGACATCTTCTTGTTAAATATTGACACGTACACTTCCAAACCTATAACCAAAACCCAGAGCCGGGAAAGCAATCCGCATTTTACCGATAATGGAAAAAGCATAGCTTTTGAAAAAGATGGGGGACTTTTTACATGGAATATTGCTTCCGGACTCTTGGAGCAAAAAACACAATTTGTAAAATCCAAGGAAAAGGAACCACAACGCGACACTAAAGATGAATGGCTCTACCAAGACCAGTTGGGAATTTTTGATGTATTGCAAGAGCGCAAAGCGAAAAGAGATGCCGGGAAAGAAATCAGTAAAAAGTTAGAAGCTCTGGAGCCTTTGGAAATTGAAACCAAAGGAAAACGGGTCATCAGTCTTCAAATTGACCCGTCGGGCTCCTACATTACCTACGTTTTGATGGACCGTCCAGAATCCAAAGGAACCATTGTACCTCATTTTGTGACGGAATCTGGATATACCGAAGATCAAAACACCCGTTCCAAAGTAGGTAACGAGCCAACGCAATACGAAATGTTTGTGTACGATATCAAAAACCGTAAAAACTATCCTGTGGTTTTGGATAATCTGGAAGGGTTGGATTATGTTCCAGAATACACCAAAGATTATCCTGACAAAACCTATGAAAACGAAGACCGTATCGGTTTTATCAATGGTCCAACTTGGAACACCGATGGCTCAAAAGGCATTTTGGATATTCAAGCCAACGATTACAAGGATCGGTGGATTGTATTACTGGACCCAAAAACTGGAAAAGTAGAACAGTTGGACCGCCAACATGATGAGGCTTGGATTGGAGGGCCCGGTATTGGCAGATGGAGCGGTGGTTCTTTGGGATGGATGCCCGATGATAAAAGCATATGGTTCATGTCCGAAAAAACGGGGTATTCCCATTTATATACCATGAGCCTAAACAGCAAAAAAGCAAAAGCCCTTACTTCTGGAGAATTTGAAATTTATGGTGCTTCGTTATCAAAAGATAATAGCAGATGGTATTTCACATCGAACAAAACCCATCCGGGCGACCGTCAGTTTTACACCATGCACTTAAAAGGAGGCAAATGGGAAAAATTGACCAATATGATTGGTAGAAATGATGTAGTACTATCCCCCAATGAGGAGAAAGTGGCCATTCTCTATTCCTACTCCAATAAGCCAACGGAGTTATTTATTCAAAATAATCCCATTGAAACAGGTGGAAATCAGCAAGCGGTGCAAATTACAAAGTCGAACAGTGATGACTTTAATGCGTATAAGTGGAAGGATCCAGAAATCATTACGTTCAAGGCATCCGATGGTGCAGAAGTTCACGCAAGACTGTATCAACCCGAATCTTCGGTGAAGAATAAAGCAGCCGTAATTTTTGTTCACGGAGCAGGTTACTTGCAGAATGCCCACAAATGGTGGAGCTCTTATTTTAGGGAGTATATGTTCCACAACCTTTTAGTGGATAATGGCTATACCGTACTCGATATTGATTATCGTGGAAGTGCTGGTTACGGTCGAGATTGGCGCACAGGCATTTACCGACACATGGGCGGCAAGGATTTATCCGACCAAGTAGATGGTGCCAAAATGTTAGTGGATGAATACGGCATTGATGCAGATAAAATTGGTATTTACGGAGGCTCCTACGGCGGGTTTATCACCTTGATGGGTATGTTTAACGCACCTGAGACTTTTAGTACTGGTGGAGCGATACGTTCCGTTGGTGACTGGGCCACATACAACCATGGCTATACAGCCCGAATTTTAAATACTCCTGCTACTGATAGTTTGGCCTACAAGCGAAGCTCTCCCATCTATTTTGCGGATGGATTACAAGGCGACCTTTTGATTCTTCATGGCATGGTGGACGACAATGTGCATTTTCAGGATATGGTTCGACTTTCCCAACGTTTGATCGAGCTCGGCAAAGAAAATTGGGAAATGGCGGTCTATCCTGTGGAACGACACGGCTTTGTGGAACCCAGTAGCTGGACGGACGAGTATACCCGTATTTTTAAACTGTTCCAGAAATCACTTTTAGGTATAGAATAAATGGTTTCGCAAATAGAGGAAACGAGAAAACTTTCAACAAAAAAACATATCTTCCTGCCTGAAAATTAACAAACAAGCTGCATGAAGGCATTGTTGAAAGCACTCGGCCCCGGCCTATTGTTTGCCAGTATGGCCATTGGCACATCACATTTGGTGTTATCCACAAAAGCAGGAGCCCAATATGGATGGATTATGGTAATTCCCATTCTTTTGGCCAATCTGTTCAAATATCCTTTTTTTGAATTTGGTATTCGGTACACTACGGTTACAGAAAAAAGTCTGATTGAGGGATATACCAACTTGGGCAAGACTTACTTATACATTTACGCATTTGTGACCCTAATTTCCACCTTTACGATATTGGCAGCTCTTTATGTGGTTACGGCAGGCTTGTTCATGAACCTCTTCGATGTGACTTCTTTAGGTGCAGGAACCATATCCTTAGGATTATTTGTTTTTATAAGTTTGATTTTGATAATTGGCAAATACAGATTCCTTGAAAACTCCTTAAAGGCTGTAATTACCGTTCTATTTGTTGCCTTGTTGGTCACTACAGTGATGGTGCTCCAAAAAGGTCCTGTTCCTGACAGTGCATCGTATCAAAGACCAGAAATTTTTAATGAAGTTGGGATTTTATTCTTGATCGGTCTTGTGGGATGGATGCCCACTGCGGTAGAAGCATCGGGCTGGGTGAGTCTTTGGGGCATGGAAAATCTAAAGACCATGAAGAATAAACCCTCCCTTAAACTTGCGCTTCAAGAATTCAATGTAGGCTATACTTTGACGGCAGTTTTAGCTTTGTTTTTTATGGTAATCGGCTGGATGACCTTATACGGTACCGGAACCGAACTTAGTGGCAACGCTGTGGTTTTTGCCGACCAATTGGTCAACTTATTCACCACCCACATTGGCAGTTGGGCTTACTTTTTTATTGCCGTTGCTGCATTTGCGACCATGTTCAGTACCTGTATGACGGCACACGATGCTATCTCCAGAGTAAGTTTGGATGTGCTCCAAAAGCTTTATCCTAAAAGGAATATCTACAATAGAAAACATGCCTTTGCCTTGATGGTTATTGTGATGGCTTGGATCAATTTTATTGTCATCAGCCTTTTTAGTGCCAACATGGGAGATTTGGTTGGGCTAGCCACTTTTGTATCTTTCGTTTTTGCTCCACTTTTAGGTTGGATGAACCTAAAAACGGTTACGGGAAAAGATGTTCCAAAGGAACATCAACCTAAAATAGGGCTAAAAGTTCTTACCTATTCAGGAATGGTCTTTCTATCGTTATTTGCCTTGTATTATTGCTGGGAACTGATGATGTAATCTAATCAAAAAGAACATTATCGTTGAGCACCACCACCAGGGAACGTTGGTTTTGTTTGTGCAATCCTTCTAAACAGAACACACCATTAGTACAGTTGTTCAATATTTTATCCTCTCCATACCCAATGGAATATAAAATACTGGTGGCAGGAACACCGTTTTCCACCAAGTATTTCTTAATAGCATCGGAACGCCCTTGGGTAAGCCTAAAATTGGTGCTGTTACCTCCTCTACTGTCTGTATAGGTCTCTATTCGCAGTTGAACCTGAGGAAATGCTTTCACAAAATCGACCACCTTATTCAACTCGCTCTTGATTTCATCCGTTAGCTTCGTTGAGCTCGTGTCAAAATAGAAATCGTCCATTTTTACAACTTTCTGGCCTTCGCGCTCTTCCACCAAATCATCGTACAACGAAATTCCTATATCAAAAGAGCTATTTTGTAGTGCATCCAATTCTTCTCGTTTGAATTGCTTAATGTATCTTGAATACCTTTCTTTTGTAGCGTCGATTATCACCTCAGTTTCGTATGGGATTTCCAATCTATATTGGCCATCTTCATCAGAAGTTGTCTGTGCCAACATATTACCATCCATATCCCATAGGCTAACAACGGTGTTTGGAACTACGCTGGAGGTACGATGATCGTTTACAACTTCACCCTTGAATGTCAATGTTTTGAGACCAGGCTTTTCATCTACCTTAAAACCATAAATATCATCTTTGCCTTTACCTCCAGGACGGTTGGATGCAAAATAGCCCAACAAACCATCGCCTTGGTTTTTAATAATCAATCCAAAGTCATCAAATTCGGTGTTTATTTGATCACCCAAATTAATGGGAAAACCAAAGTCTTCACCTTCCATATTGGATTTATAAATATCCATTCCCCCAAGTCCATAAAACACATCGGAAGCAAAGTAAAAACTGTCCTCAAAAATAAAAGGAGCAATCTCGTTACCCGATGAATTTATTCGTGGTCCGAGATTTATTGGTGCGGACATTACCTGTCCATTATTAGTATACACGAAGTAAATATCGGTTCCTCCGTAGCCATCTTCAAAATCGGCTGAAAAATATAGTTTGCCATTCGCATCATCATAAAAAGGATAGTAGAAAGAAGTGCTCAAATCTTTTAACAACAACTGATAAGACCCACCGATGGTTTGCTTTGCGATAGACAATGCATTTTTTCCGTTGGAATCGAAAGAAAGTTCTCCATTTTGGGTGTTGGACACTACATAGAACACACTGTTCAAAGCTGAAGAAAATGAAGGTGTGGCCTTATGATAATCGGTGTCTTGCAATGCTTCAAAAGTATGCAGGGACATGATTTGTCCAGAGGTTTGGATCTCCGATTCATAAATATTGAAATACCCCTCATTACCGGGTTCGTACCGTAATTTTTTGTTTACTTGACGACCACTTGAAAACAAAAGTTTATTGTTGTAGAAACTTGGTGCAAAATCCGTTTTGGGGCTATTGGCCTCTAAGTTGAAAATTTGGTAATCCAATTGATTTACTCCAGAACCATTTTGCATTAATTGGTTGTTGAATTCTATATTCTCAATCAACTCTTTTGGAAAGCCAGAGGAAATACTGGCCAAAAAGTCTTCTTTTCCCTTTGCATTGGGTGATTTGGAAAGGCTTTGCAACATTTTGTTGTAATGATGGCTATCCATCAACGTATCCTGATCATAAATCTTTATGTATGCTTCGGAGGCCTTTTCAAAATTATTGGTTTCGAAATAGGCGTCGGCTAAGTTCAAGAACTGTTGCTTGGTTAAAGTTCCTTCGGATAGCTGTTTTTCATATGCCTGAACCGCTTTTTGGTATTCGTACTGAAAAAAGAAAACATCTCCTTCGGTTTGTTTCTTTTGGGCAAAGCAAAAAACGACGCTCAGCAGTGATGTCCATAGTGTTATCTGTATTTTATTTGCTTTGCTCATGTTAGAAAAATCTTGGGGAATCAATCTGTTTTCCTTTATTTTTTGACTTCTTGTTCTTTGATTTGCTATTGCCGGAACCAAAACCGCCCCTTCCAATATAAAATTTCAAAATAGCTTCATGGGAACCGCCACTGTACTCACCTAGGCCATTGGTGTTATAGTCATAAGAATACCCTATAAACATGGCGTTGGATATCTGAAATCCTGCCAATCCGCTCACAGCATTATCAAACCTGTAAGAAGCCCCGATGGTCAGTGCATCTATAAATTGAAAATTGGCCGATAGGTTTACCGTTACTGGGGAACCTTGGAGATAATTCATTAAAAAGGCAGGTTTAAATTTGGTACGATCGCTCAATTCAAACACATATCCTCCAATAACATTGAGTTGCATATAATCCTCCACAATGGTGGCCACTTCGTCATTATATAATTCATCGGTCAAAAAATTGGGAACGGAAGCTCCCAAATACCAATCTTCTTCGTGATACATAAAAAGTCCAGCACCAACCGTTGGATAAAAACTACTATAATTTCCTCCTAAAAGTGAAGGGTCGGAACCTTGTTCAAAGGTACCTTCCGAATAATCAACATTTAAAGATGAGCCGCCTGCATTCAATCCAAAAGAAAGTTTAGTATCGTCGGACAATTGAATTTCATATGAATAGGCCACATCGAAATAGGTTTGCTTGGAGGGTCCCAACACATCGTTCACAATATTGATACCCAATCCCATTTTCTCATTATTGAAGGGAATATTGGCCCCTCCACGTATGGTGGTTGGCGCTCCAGGGATGTCCACCCATTGTGCGCGGTACAGGCCAATTATTTCAGGAGTTTCTACCGTGCCCACATAGGCCGGGTTAAAACTCCCTATATTGTACATGTACTGGGTATACTGAGGCTCCTTTTGTGCCTGAGCAAGCTCTATGGCCATAAAAAGCACTAGTAGAACAATTCTGTATTTTGAAAAAATTGTTGTATCTGGCATTTTAGTTGTTCCTTACAATTTGAATCCATCCTTTTACCACATCCGTTCCATCTCCATTAAGGTCCAGAATATAGAAATATGTACCCTTGGGCAACTGTCCGTTCTTTCCTGTTCCATCCCATGAACTATCATATCCGTCCATTTGGAAAACACTGTTTCCATAGCGATCAAATACTTCGAATGTGTTGTTTGGATATTGTTCGTGACCTACCAAGGTCAGTGTATCATTCCATCCATCCCCATTGGGCGAAAAGATATTACATATGGTACCTGGATCTTCGCATTGACTTCTCTCTGCATTTACCGTCACGGTATCCGAGTTGTTTTCGGTAATAGTAGCATCTGCTGGGAAGGAAGAAATCAAAGTAGCTGTATTCTCCAAATCCTCCAAATCATTAATAGTTGCAGTAATGGTCAGTATTGCTTCCTCAACATTTGCAGCCATTTCCGGAATGGACCATTCTCCGGTCCCTGGATCGTAATCTCCCAATGAAGCATTATGGCTGCTATATGTGAAAGAAGATGACAACACATCAGAAACTATGACATCCAACACCCTTGTTAAATCGTTGTTGGAAACTGTGATTTCGAAGGTAACCTCACCACCGATTAATTTGGATCTGTTATCCTCTACAGTTTTGGCAATACCTAAATCAATATCTTCATTAATCGTTACCGTTGAAGTATTGTTTTCAGTTATAGTGTTATCCGCAGGGAATGAAGACGTCAACGTAGCGGTGTTCTGTAGAACTGCCGACTCGGTTACCGTAACTGATATTTCCAGTGTAGCTTCGGCGTCTGAGGCGGTCATTTCCGCTATGCTCCATTCTCCCGTATTAGGATCATAATTTCCCATAGAGGCTTGATGGCTTTCATATTGAAAAGATGGATCTAATACATCAGTTACAACAATATCCAATACACGGGTCATATCGTTATTTGACACTGTGATGACAAATACCGCTTGATCTCCTTCTAAATAAGGACCACTTTCTTGGAGCTCCTTTGTAATCGCCAAATCAATGTCCTCAGGATTACAATCCGGGGTCAAGAACGGGTCACAAGCATCTAGAGGATCTGTTGCATTTTCTGGAACTGCCGTTGTACTTATATCATCTATCACCAATACTTCTTCTCCATCGGTAAGACCATCTCCATCGGTGTCAGGGTTGTCAGGGTTGGTACCCAAGGTGGCTTCTTCACCATCGGAAAGACCATCTCCGTCCGAATCCACCACACAATCACTTACAGAAATAGTCACTTGTACCGAAGGATCTGTACAAGGTGCTTCAGCTGTATTAGTAGTATACTCGAATATATAATTTCCACTTGGCAATCCAACAAAATCGACCGTATTACCCGAACCAATAACCAATGTTCCGTTAGATGGATCGGTAATAATGGTCCAGGTTCCGGAATCTGCTCCAGCAAGCCTATCGTCCAAGTCTATACTATTTGGTCCGCCATCACCCACAACATTACAAGCAACAGCATTCGTTGGAGTACCTGCATTGGGTGCAGCATTAATAGTTGCTACCACTTCTACGCGCTCTGTTTCACAACCATTGGCCGAAGCCGTTACATAGAATGAAGTAGTTTCCGATAAGGTATTTGATGTAAACGTATCACTTGTTCCCACGATATTTCCTCCTGTTGGAGCATCGTACCATGTGTAACTAATATTACTGTCATCCGTAACTGAAGCAGTGGCTGAAAGTGTCAAAATGGATGCACCACAACCAGCATCTCCCGTTGTACTATCTATGGTCGGCGTAAAATTGCGAACCAAGGTTATAGGTAATATGGGACTGGCACAGTCGTTGGTTTCATCGTAAAAGAATCCGTAATAGGTTCCTGGTTCCACAACTGCACCTCCATTTAAGTGCGCCCCTGTTACGGTCGGGTCATTACTGGTACTCCATATAAGCACCGTCCCCGAAGGAGCCGTGGTACTCGTTAGATAATCGTTTAAATCTGTATTCACTACATCACAGAATTCAATGGTAGTATTGTCCCCGTTAAATTGAGGTGCCGTATTCCCCGCATCACAAGGACCGGAACAGTCGTTAACAGTAACGGTAACATCCACACTTTGGTTGGCACATGTTCCTTGTGCCCCTGTAGTGGTAAAGGTAAATATGTAATCTCCTTGTGGCTGACCATCAAAATCAACGATGTTGCTGCCATTTATAGAAATGGATGCTCCAACCGGAGCTGTTGTTAACTGCCAAGCGCCTGGATCAGCACCGCTCAAACTATCATCCAAATCCACCAAGGTGTCCCCATTACCTGCATCACTACATGTTCCCAAATTGGAAGCAATCCCAGTGGTTGGTGTAAAACTTTGAGTCAAGGTTACCGGCGTAGCATTGCTAAAACAATCATTTAAAGCGTCGTAAAAGAACCCATAATAAGTGCCTGGAGCGCTCACGACACTACCCCCCAAATAGTCAACCGTTACCGAAATATCGGAGTTTGTACTCCATCTCAATTCCGCACCCACCGGTGCTGTGTTTAAAATATAGAGATCCAAATCCTGATTAAAGTCATCACAAAAAGTAGTGACTACAGAACCATCTAAAGCAGGTGCTGTTGTGCCGGCAAAGCAAGTTTCTTTTGTCGCTGTATTTGTTGCCGGCGAACCATCTCCATTTACATTGGAAAGAATTACGGAAAGAGTAAGAGTTCCATTAGGAAGGCCACTTAAATCTGTGTTGATCTGTTCTGATGCAGAACCAACTACCCCTGTACTTATAACAGGAGTCCCGCCCCCACTACTTGAGATGGAATATTCATAATCGGCTCCAATCTCCGCCCCAGTGATTGTAAAACTTACATTATTTTCGTTGGTTTGATTTATGGGGTCTTGATCAAAACTCACCGTATAACCCGAAGGCACTGCTGTATTTTTAATGGCTGTATCTGTTGCTGGATTACCAGGACCGAATAAATCTGTTAATACAACACTTAATGCTATTGTTCCATCCGGCAAACTACTCAAATCTATATTATTAATATTTTGTGTAGCACTTATTATTAAACCACTATCTGATATTGTACCCACTCCACCACTGCTACTAAACGTGTAACTATAAGTAGATAAAAGCTGAGCACCAGAAAATGTAAAGCTTACATTGCTTTGATTTGTAATGTTAATTAAAGATTGATCAATAGAAACAGTATAGTCAGCTGGTGCAGCCGTATCCTTTGTCGCAGTATCCGTGACCGCACCACCTGTACCGTTCCCGTTGGTCAGGGTCACGCTAAGGGTGATCGTGCCGTCGCCAAGGCCGCTAAGGT
>NZ_QXFH01000001.1 GCF_003581615.1 Flagellimonas lutimaris | reverse complement strand
GCCCCGGTAAACATAGCCATAGATGCGATCAACAAAGTTCACAAATACACACAGAGATTAGCCATGATCCAGACACTCAGCAGAGGAATCTGCATACACCGGCTATCTTATTCTACATTTCATTACGTACACACTTTTGCATTATAAAACAGTCTTGTTTCAGCAGGGCCTAGTTAAGGCAGTATATCTGATCAGCATTTGCAAGGATTGCAGGAGCAGCTGGAACCGCAGCTGCAGCCGTTCCCTCCTTCAGCACCCGAGCTTTTCTCAGATCCTTCACCGTGCATCTTCACTGCAGGCGCAACCCCTTCAACGGAGATAACACTTGCGATCTTCTCCACATCTGCATACATCTCACAGCTGCAATTGCTGCCACAGCTGCAGCTGGAACCACATTTGCAGCCTCCACTCGACAT
>NZ_QXFH01000025.1 GCF_003581615.1 Flagellimonas lutimaris | reverse complement strand
CTCAAACTTGGTTGGAAAACCAGGCCATAGAGGGTGATAGCCCCTTAGAGGAAGGCGAGTATGGAGATTTTAGATGTTCTCGAGTAGCGTGCGTTGGATATCGCGCGTGAATTTGGGAGGCATTCACTTCCAACCCTAAATACGTCTCTAGTCCGATAGTGTAGTAGTAGCGTGAGCGAAGACTGAAAAGTACCCTTAACGGGAGGTTAAAAGACCTGAAACCATGCGGTCAAAGATT
>NZ_QXFH01000024.1 GCF_003581615.1 Flagellimonas lutimaris | reverse complement strand
GACATGTTTTCAAAGTTAATTCAAACAGTCAACATGCTCCTATCTCAATGTCCAGTCAAATGAAGTAAGTCCATATTGTGAGGGTTTTTCATATAGAGCTGCGATTTGGGCACTGCCCAGGCCAATTTTCAGCAGTTGCACGCCATAGTGGAAAATCCAAAAATAAAAGCCCCCCGCTTACGGGGTGTTTCTTTACGGGACCTTGCAAACCCATGGACCGAAAGCGAAAAAAAATGGGCCTTTTGGGCAACATAGGTTCCGACAGTGTCACGACCTTTGTCCTGAAAACAGCCCCCCCTCTTTTTCAAAAGAACCGGGGACCGTATAGAAAAACAAGGGATGGACAAAGAGGAGGATGGCAAGGTGCATTGCGGCCCCTCGCCATTTCCTAAAACACCCGAATATAAATTCATGATTATGAGATCAAGATTATTGTTGGCCCTATCTGTGGTCATACTGCTTACCGGCTGCAAAGAGGAAGATATCCCCTCCTACACCCTTAAGTTAAGTTCCTCCGGGGGCGGGACCGCCACCCCTGTCGAGGAAGAGTTCGTCGAAGGGGAAGAGGCAACGATCAAAGCCTTTCCAGACGAACACCGCGTGTTCAAGGGATGGTCGGGGGACGTGGCCTCCACTGAGAACCCCCATACCTTCGAAATCTACGCCGACAGCGATGTCACTGCGAATTTCGAAAAGCTCGACTCCGACGCTGACGGGGTGTCCGATGATATCGATGAGTGCCCGGAGACCCCACAAGG
>NZ_QXFH01000023.1 GCF_003581615.1 Flagellimonas lutimaris | reverse complement strand
GTTAATTCAAACAGTCAACATGCTCCTATCTCAATGTCCAGTCAAATGTAGTAAGTCCAGTGTTTTGGAAAAATCGATATCCAAGGATTTAATGGCGCGTAAAAACATTCGGTTCCAATATACTATTTGGTCTCTTGCTTTCCCATGAGGTATTAGAATCCCAAATGCGCGCATGGTTCCTTTTACCATTTAGCATCAGTTTGCGATTGTCTCTCTTTTCATGGATTTCAATCATTAGTCGTTCCTTGCCAGTCAAGGTGAACTTTGGTACGACATATACAAAACGTTTCACTGCACCCACCTTAACCATGGAAGGTCCCTTGTAACTGTAAAGTGGTTCTAGGATAAGTTTCTGATAAGAAGACTTCTTTCTTGAATTCCCATGTGCCCGGAACAGCTGGACAAAATCCACCTCAAAATCGATATCGGACCTGTTTTCGATTTCAAGAACGATATAGGTTTCCTTGCCAAAATAGGACACACCACGAAGTCGAAGGATCATCCCATCTTTACGTTGGGCCTTCAGTACGGTAGTATTTCGTTCCAAAAAGTATTGGCTGGCCTTACGATACTGAAGACTATCTGACATTCTATCGATTAGAGAACCTCTTTTTTCCTTTTGGGCCATCTCATCCTTAGGCTTTTCGGGAAGCACATTGCCAACAGCTTCAATTATGGCTACAAACCTATGGCTTTCCTTGAACTGTTTACGATAGACCAGATAATAGGAATAGGCCAGACCATCCTCTGTCACCACTAGCAGATTGCTGTCATCACCCTGATTACCTTGCAAAAGCCCTACCCTTTCTGGAGTTTCTTGATTATATCCCAGCGTATAATTGGCATGCCCAGTAACCGCCCTTGATATTGGCTTTGGGAATATCAGGGACAACACATGGGTGTCGTTCACATATAGAGTGTCTGATTGCCCATAGGCCACAGTAGTGGAAAAAAAAAGTACCGGTAGATATTGAACTAATTTCATAGGTTTTGATTTTCTGATTTGAGTATGAGTTGATAACCATCATGAACTGTCACGCGCACGGTACGATTGGAGCGTCGGAATACCTGTTTGATGCCTCCCAATTGGGGCATGCCCGGAAGCCTGATATCCTGAACGGCATTGTCCAGCACCTCACGTTTTGCTTCTTCGCGATAACTGTTCTCCACATAGATGCCCTCTTTCCCGTCCATTATATCGTAGGCCTTCAAGCTGACCGAGTGCTGGCCGATATGGTCAATGGCGACAAACACCCGATTGGCCCGAAAGGACACAAATCCATAGAGTAACGTATTTCGTGTAAAATGCCTGCCATTGATATCCATGTCCTCCTTTAGCCGCAGTTCCAGACGGTTTTTTGCCCTGACCTTTTGCTCACCATTGACCACCGCCCTGATGGCAACGGGAGGATGGACGCTGTCGCGCTGAAGTACTTCAGAGCCAAAAAAAGCGGTATGGGCCTTGGAAAAATCAACGGGTTTTGGTTTTGGCTTTGGGTCGGGGCTTTTAGTTTGGTTATCCCATTTTGGTTGGGTCCTTGATTTAGGCTTACGGTAGGTACCCGCCCCATAATCAATACGTCCCTCCTTGTATATGCTGTCCACGATTCGCTGGCGCTGTTTCTCATGTAATTCCGGGTCATAGATCCCGGTGGAATCGATATACTCTTCCCCGTACAGACTGGGCTTTGTTCGGTCCCGTTCTTCCTTGATGGCGTCCACGGCCTCCAGCTTTGAACGGTATTCCTCTGGTTCCTCCGTAAGTTCTGGCACTTTAGGTTGGCTTACCTCCTTATCCTTTGAAGTTTCGCTCATCTGCAGGGCATAGAGAATAATAAACCCGCAGATGCTGATAAGCAGCCCTATAAACAACAATTTGTTTCTGTCCAGTTTCATCATAGCATTATTTGGTTTGTGTTTCCAATTTGCGAAGGGAATCCTCAAAGAAATCTGTAATCAACAGTCCATGTGGATTGTGCGGAAAGTTCCTGTCCACCACAATCAGCTCCCCAGTAGTATTCAGTTGATAACGGTCAATAACCGTCCCTCGATGCACCTCAAACACAGTCCTTGCCTGAAAACGATAGGGCTCATAATCCAAGTCCAGTTCAATGTCCACTCGTACAACCTGTTGCCGTAAGGAAAACTGCAACAGACGGTTATAGACCCCATCTGACTTTTTTTGCCGGTAAATCGCATCCACAGAAGCGTCCCCTAGCCACAAGGCCTTATCCATATGGTCCCCGTAATTGCTATCATCGATGCCATAAAAGAGCCTATGGAAACGGTCAATGTGTGACAGGGCCTCGACCTCCCGTTTTTCCTGCTGGCTCACCAGTTGCAAAGGCAATATTGAACCCTCTGGACCTATGGCAAAGGCAGCGTTCAACAGTTTCTCTTGATAATGAAACAGCAGCCCTATCGAAAGACCACTTGTCAAAAGACAGAGAATGACGACTGCCAACACAATAAAACGGTTAAAGCGAAGGACATCAGTAATGTTTTTATATACTTCTTTCATATCAATTTGTTTTCAAAGTTGCATTTGGATTAGACGCCCCCTGCAAAAAGCCGAAACGTGAAAGTGGTCGCCCGTTTATAGAGTTTGAACTTCAGCAACACGATAAACCCTATGCCTGCCAATTCGATCAAGGGAGCGAACAGTTCGCTGCCAAAGTCCGTTCCGAAGAGGTTGGGCCAAAAATTGTCCGTGATTTCCTGATACAGTGCATTGACAAATACATTGACCAAAAAGAAGGCCGGGACGATCATATACACGGCTGCATACAAGCGAAAAAAGCGATAGCCCATTTCCCTAAACTTCTCAAAGACCGCCATGCTGATGACCAAGGGGAAAAATGCCTGCATTACCCCAAGGATAAAATAGCGCTCGGCCAAAAAGAGCGGATAGATGAACAGGTCCAGTACCCAAAGCACCAAACTGCCGGCCCAGGCCAAGGTTCTTAGCCCCATAAACGGGGTGGCCAGCCATTCGTACAATAGGCCCATCGCCTTGGTGGCGGCATCAAACAGCCCGGTCTCCTCCTCGATTTCCACTTCCTGAAGTCCTAGCGGCAATAGTTCAGGTGCCGTATCGCGGTACCGGGTCTCAATGGCCACTAAAATGGCGTCAAAAGCCCCCAAGACTTCCGTTGAGAACAACACGACCAATACCACGGCAAAATTCCGTATCAAATCGCTGGGCGTCAGTCCCCAGGTGAGCCCTGTTTGTGTGGCTCCGCCCTCGTAATACTTTTTGATGATATTGACCAAAAAGAAGAGTACCCCCAATGCCTTCATCCCACCAATGGTATAGGTGGCAAAACTGCTGTCCTTGATGGTCTGAAAGACCGCATCCACGTATTCAAGTCCCATATCGTTCTAGTTTTAATAGTTGGGTTTCCTATCCTTGATCATTGCTTGCATCTTCCGAAAGGAAATGATCATATCGTACCGCTTTTTCCGATGCTTGATATCGGCCAACATCTTTTGGGATTCCTCCCGTTGGGCCTCCAATATCTCCAGCCGTTCAGCGTCTGTCATATTCAAAAAGTCATTGCTGAGCACCTGGCCCATAAAATCCAATTGGTCCAGGGAGTGTTCCATGATGCCGTTGAAGGCATTGGATATGACCTCTACTTCATCGCCATGGATATAAGGGGAGTTCAACACTTCCCTCAAATCGTCCCGGACCATCTCAAAAAATTGTTCGTTGTGTCTGGTGATGTCCCGCACCGCTTGGTACTGCCTCACCGCATTGTTCACTTTTTCCACCTTTTCCCGTACCGCATTGAGCTGCTCCACCATCTTTAATAATTCTGCGGTCTGCTTGGCGGATTCGATCAGCTGTTTGGCCAAGGATATAAAGTTGGTATTGTCATACACCGGCATCCCCTGGCAGACAGCGCCTGCAGGCAGAAATAAGATAAGGGCGAGCGCTAATACCAACGAGCGGGACCTATTCCGGAAGGATTCGTTTTTATGTGTTTTCATATTGCAGTGTTTTCTGATTAATGAATGCTTGGATGGCCTGTTCCATATCTCTGGTCTTTTCATAAAGCGCCATGATGGTCTGGTTTTCGGTACCGTCGGTGAGGTAGGCGGCATAGGCCTCCCTGGGCACTTCCAAACGGTAGATATTGCTTTCGGACCCTATTTTGATAAAGATTTCCGTGTACTTGCGTTCGCCCCTAAGGTCATTCTTAATGGACCGGAGCTGGTTCAGGTCATGGGCGCTCAAGTTGAGCCGTTTCCCTAACGCATCATATCCCTTTTCGTTCCGCAGGCTGTAGATGACCTGGGTGTTCTCCAGGATGGTGGCCGAGGTATGGTTCTGCGGCAATTGGTTGATGGACTGCAGCACAATGCCGATGGCCCCGTTCTGTTTTCGGATGGCCTGATAGTAGAACTCCACGCTCTCCAGGACATTGGCAAACTTGAGCTGCTTGGCAAACTCATCGAAGAGGATGATACCCCGTTCGCTGCGGTTTTGCCAAATGGTCCTTTGGATGGCCGATTTGATGAGCTTGAGCATCACGGACAAGACCTCACGGTTGTCCCTGACCTCGTCCAGCTCGAATATGATCAACCTTTTGTCCTCCAACCGATGGGATTGGTCCTCTCCTACCTTAAAAAGAAAGCTGTAAATGCCATCCCCCACATACTCCGAGAGGATATGCAAAAAATTGGTCAGATTGAAATAACCGGGGTCAATGCCCGAGGTTTCCAATAAAGTATTTTGATGTTCTTGGATGTAGGTATATAACCCTTGCAGGGAATGCCCTTCTTTGATCTGTTCATAATAGGAACGAAGGATTTTCTTTAGGGCGACCTGGTGTGCCTTGCCCATAGTATCGTCAGTCGCATAAAGTTCCATCAAGAAGTTGGTCCGGTCCTCCAACCACTCCGCCCCCACATTGTGGGGTTTTGGTAGATAAAAGGGATTGATACCAAGGTTTTTACCGGGCTCGTATTTCAGGATAATATGTTCATCTGGATATAATTGGGCAAACTTCGCGTAACTGCCGCCCAAATCGATGATCACCAGGCGTACCTCCTGCTCAAAATACTGCCGCAGAATGTTATTGGCCAAAAAGGACTTGCCCTCCCCCGTGGGGGCAAAGATCGCAAAGTTACGGGCCTTGATTCGCTGTTTCCCTTCGTCCCATACATCCTTCAACACCGGAATGTTGTCCAGGCGGTCATTGAATATGATTCCTTTCTTGTCCGACCGATAATTTGTGGAATTGATCCATAAACAGAGTGAATGTTTTAGGTCGGTGACATAAAGGTCGGTATCCCCAAAATTACTGGAAAACAAGGGGTAGTTATTGAGCACATAATGGATGCGTGACTTGCCCACTGGACAGTAGGGTTTAATGTCCAGTTCCTTGAACCTTGCGGTGAGTTCCGATAACGATCGATCCAAACGCTGCTGGTCCTTTGCCCAACAAAGCACGTTCAATTGGCCCCTGATGATAGATGCCGAATCATCTTGGTTGAGCTTGTTAAGGGTATCCGATACCCTATCGTAAAGTACTTTGTTCCGGGATCCAAAATTGCTGCTCTTGGAGAGTTCCCCCAATCGCTTTTCAAGTTGTTTGCGCCATTTATGCCTGTCATCCAAATGGATGATCTGGTTGACAATATGATTTCCAGGAAAGGCAAGCCCGAAACCATCTATAAAGCCTTGATGGAACAAGAACCCCTCCGCGGTATATTGTGCGTTGGGGCGACTGGTCTGAACGGTATCCCCAAAACAGGCTTCATTGTTCACGGCCAGGGCACCGAACCAATGGTCGCCGACCTGGACCCCTTCCTTTCCCAAGACCATGTCTGTATCAAAGCCCTTGTTGAATCCGTTGAAATAGGCATCGGTATATTGGACCATAGCGGCCTGATTGAAGGGCAACAGTTTTAGTTTTGTGGAATTGTTGAGGAATCCAACGGCATCCCTGACCGCTTTTCCGAACTCTTTTGTTCGTTCCCCAAGGGTCTGTGGTAATTTTTTGGAAACCTTGGCGAAGGGATTGATCAATGCCGAACTGTTAATGGCCTTGTTCTTGGGCCAGATAAAAAAGATCAGGGACTCATGGCAAAAGTGTTCCCTGCCCTCAAAATGGTCCTTAGTCGCCTTGGCCAAAAATGAACCATCTGACAGTGGACTAGCATCATAAGGTTTTTTTTGATAAATATCCTGCTTGTGGACCATGGTACCAATAGGTAAGGATTTTAATCCTTGGAACCATTGACCGTGCAGCTCCTCGAAATCCGACTCCGACAAGGAGTAAATCTCGGGCAGTTCCACTCGATAGGCGTAAGCGATGTTCCCGTTGTTGGCCAATACCCTGTTCCGTTCGATATCCACGATGGGATAGCTTTCATGAAAGTTTATCGCAATGTTCATAGGGTAGTTATTTTTTTGTTCGAGATACTATGCGGGAACCATACCCCTATTTGGAGCATTCCCGGTTCTTGGGCCAGTTTGAGCAATACACCATAAAGCACTGCATTGACAAGGCCTACGCCAATGAGGAGCATCAAATTAAAAGAGAAGATGACCGCCATGAGAGAGCCCACAACGGCCATCATCTGGAGGGCAAAAAAAGCCACGGGCAATCCAAAGATCAAGGCACGGACACGGATGTTTCGGTATACGTTATACTGTTTCATATCATCTTGTTGTTTACTAAAATGTTGCGTGCTCATTAGACGACAATACCGATGAGATAGGTAAAGATCCCAACGACCGCCCCAGCGATGAGCACAAAGACGAGAACACGGGTGATCCCTTTTTTGAGGTCGGCGTTCTCCCCAAAGAAATGGCCCGCATTGAAAAGAAAGCCTATTAAGAAGATGACGCCTAGGATGATAGGGAAAATGGCCCGGATGGTATCCGAGATGTCCGCAACAGAATCTTCGATTCCTCCGATTTGGGGATAGCTTGTCTGCGAGACAAGAAGTCCAATAACAAGTGTTACTGATTTTTTAAAGTTTTTCATGACCGTTCGTTTTTTGGTGGGCTCCACCCCATACTTCGGTAATGGAGACCTGTTTGTGATGATTGATTGAAATGACCCTTGGGCTTGTTATATAGCCCAATAGGATTTGCGATGTGGAATTTCCAGTGATACGGATAAAAGACTTTAAAAATCACATTTTTTAACACTTGTCGGTGTTAATTATTGAAGTATTGGCACCATAATGAGGAGTTCGCTAGAAATTGTTCAACAAAAGTCTTCCGATATGAAAATGTACCTGTGCTCTCTACTTTTGTTTGGTTGCTGTTTTACTCTGATGGCTCAAAAGCCGGTTATAATTATTGATCCGGGGCATGGAGGACCTGATTCGGGAGCCATTGGTTCCAATGGAATCTTGGAAAAGGATGTAGTATTGGAAATAGCCAAACAATGTCTGCAATTGAACCGTAGGTTGTTCGGGGACCGTTTAGAAATCTACCTTACCCGTTATACCGACACCTTGGTCTCCTTGGGTACTCGCACTAGGCTAGCCAAGGCACTTGGAGCTGATGTGTTTGTGTCCATCCATTGTAACCAAGCTCCTAATGACAAGGCCCAAGGTTTTGAAATATTTTTGTTCCATGACCAAATTGATCAGAAATCCACGGTTATAGCCGCCAATTTGGCCAACCAGTTACAGCATCGACTGGGTATCCATCTTCGGGGCATCAAACATGCCAACTTCCAAGTGCTACGGGATACCCACGGGTACTGCCCCTCCCTCCTCTTGGAAACGGGATTTATCTCAAATGCCGCGGAAGCGAACTATACCAAAAAAAAGGAAAGTCAATCCGCCATAGCCCTGGCCTTGTTACAATCGCTTATCAAATCCTTCCAATATGACTGAACTGTTCTTGGCCATGACCAAAATATTGAGACAGCTATTGTCCGAATGGATAGACTTCTTTATAAATGAAGTGGACCAATTGCGGAACAAAGAATAAAATCCAATGAATACCAAATGCATAGGGATAAAGCCCATTTATGATAAGGTGATCTTTGAACATGAAATTTCTTCAAATTGGAAAATCAAAATGACTCTAAAAAAATTATCTTTATAAGATGTGCTATTCCACTACATTGCGAAAGACCAAGGAAGAGGTCGAAGAAAGGTTCAGGGCGAGACTGCAAATAGAACTGGAGTATACCCCTTTCTATCATATGAATGGTTTTACCCATGGCAACCTGTATATCGTCCCCATGGAATATCCCGATGAACTGGTTCCGGCCATGTGGGGCTATGTTCCTCCCTTCGGGATGGATGACCCCGACGCATTTCATAAAAGGTACAACACCCTAAACGCCAAAAGTGAAACAGTTTTTTCCAGCAATACCTACAAGCACTCCATACACGACAAGCGCTGCCTCATCGTTGCGGATGGTTTCCATGAACCGCATCATGTCAACAAAGTATCCTATCCCTATTTTTGCCACTACAAGGATGATTCGCTTTTCGCCTTTGCCGGTCTCTACTCCGAGCTGGATGACGACCTCTATAGCTGTACCATCATTACCATGCCGGCCAATGAACAGTTCGTGCATATCCACAATGAAAAGAAAAGGCAGCCATTGATTTTGGACGAACACTGGGAAGAGGATTGGCTCCTCCCTGATTTGCATGAACCAGGTATCAAAGAACTCATGAAATCCGCATTTACCACCAAAGAGATCGAAGCCTACCCAGTATCACGCGATCTGTACAAAAGAGGAATCGACACAAACAATAAGCTGGCCATTGCAAAGAAGGATTATCCGGAACTCAACGAACAGGGCAGTCTGTTTTAACTTATCAACACATCCATGTATTTATTGGAATAAATCCTAATTTTGGGATTATTTCCAATGAAGCATATCAAATACAGAAATTCGGACAAAAAAGCCATCAAGATATTGTTGCGTGAAATCGGAGCGTACCGGTATGAAATCGCCTTGGAACAAATGAAGGTGGAACAACGGCCCATTAGCATGGAAGGATTCTACCTTGAGGCAAACGAGGACTGTATATTTTTGTGCCATCGCTATCCATCCGGCTACATCCTGAAGCTGATGAAAGTGGAACAGTTCGAGATGTTGCCCAGGGATGAGTGGGAACTTGTTAAGGTCTAAAAAATTAAATTTGAAATAATAAACAATTCATACAATGGATGAAAGGGATATGACCTTGTTTTTTCATAGTGTTCTTAAAAACACATTTGCTAAGATTAGAGAAATTGTCAAATCCAAATCGAATGTGATTTACATAGAAAAGGATTCAGAGAATGAAATTATCATCAAACCAATTCGTGACTATCCTAATTTTCTATTTCAAATTACTAAGCCAATTGAAAAAGGAAATAATTTAGTTTTTAGCATAACAAGGGCACCAAAGAATGCCCGGAGCAACGACAGCGAGATTCTGAGTTCTGACCATAAGAATCTTGAAAGGGTTTTTAATGCATGGATTGAATTAATCAATAAACACCTTGGCAAAAAGCCTATTCACCCAAGTGAAGACAGCGTAAACCAACAATACGATAAAGAGTTCTATGATTGGTTTGAAATTGTCGAGGAAGATGCTGATTCTGCACCGTTTGACATAAAACGTCAAATATTAATTGAGCATTCGTTGGATATAGGTATTAAAGCTTTAATTGAGGCTGGGGTAAAAGAAGATGACCCAATTATTAATGAAGCACATTCCTTGAAATCCAAAGTAGGAATTTATACTAAAAAGCAAGTTATTCAAGTTGGTAGGCAATTATATGTTATGTTAAGAAAAAAAGGAGGGGTCTTAACGAAAAAAGTATATGACATTTGGGAAAAAGAAATGATAGCCATGGGCTTCAAAGAATTAATAAAACTCTTGGGAAATGAGGCTTTGAAACTTCTATCCTAGGTTTCTCCTGCATCATTTCAAACTTATAGAGTCTTGCTTAAGCTGACTGTCCTCCTTTTCAGCTGTATACCATTTGCGCAATCCATTTTAAATTTCAGTTTTAAAAGCGGGTTTCATTAAAAGTTGTTCCTTATTGGAAATACCTATGTGTTTGGCGACAGATTCCCAATCCTTGACTACTTCCAGTACCTCATTGATAATAACATCCATTTCATTATCACTTAAGCGGAAATATTCCCCTACACTTTTTGCAAGTTTAAAGTCAAGGGCATTATCATCGGTATCAATATTTAGTGCCAATCCATCTTTTTCAATGGAAGGGTTCAGATCATACGCTGGAGACAGTTCCCAACCTTTTTCATTTAGAATGAAACCGTGGTTCCGCAGATGGTCGTCCGTATTTGATACGGCAATATTAAAAACTATTCTACGCCATAATTGATGTAAATTTTCCGTTACATTGGTTCCGTAATTCTCAATCACATCCACAATATCCAAATAGCTCGGCGAGTAAGACTTCAAGGTCTCCTCCGTGTTTCCGGTCATCGTCATAGCAGATGCAAAATGGATACGACCACCATTTTCACGGTCAAATCTTTTGGTGAGAAAGGTATGATATTGGCCAGCTATCTTTTCTAATCTTGATTCTGCCATTTCGATACTGCAGGCTGTCGCAAGTTTATACGTAAGAAATTCCCAAGCAGCCTTATCAACCGTATCTGTTTTGGAAGGAAACTTGGCAATCCATAGGTTTTTATCATTATCCAATATATTCGCTTTGGGACGTGCACCACCCAAGGAAGAACCCGGTGCTATAAGTACAGCTATCCATTGGCGTATGGCATCGTTTTGCGTATCACTTTCCAATTGCTTGACCGCTTCCTGTAAATCACCAAGTGAGGACCAAGGAGGTGTTGGGTTTTGGTTATCATTGTCTAAAAATGGACCATCCCGCTCGGTCTTAAAGCGTAACGCCCCCATTCGACTCTGATCATATACACCAAGAAGATAATCTATTTCATAAAGCGTTTTTGCCTTCTCGTTTCGAGCTCTTGCATCCTGGGCTTCGCGACGCTTCATCAAGGTCTTTCCCCAAGTATCCGGCATACTGTCCAAAAATATCCCAAAATTTTCTTTATCGACTGGAAATTGAGGTCCTGAATAAAATTCAATATCCGGGTCTAACAATTGGTACAAACCTTTGTCCAACCATTCTTTGTTATATTCAAAACTGAAAGCCTTTTTGGCTTTCGCAAAATGAGCCGATAGGACGCCTATTTCAATAGGACCATTTAATCCTATCCAATCGGCATAAACGTAAATATCAAATTTTCCCTGAGCCATGACCTACAGTAAATCCAAATCTTGTAGTTTACGACCGAATTCATCGTCCTCCGCTATTTTTGAAAAATCACTTTCGAGATTTAATACCTTCAGAACGTTGAAATATATCCCTATGGCCACAGTGGGGTCGCCTTTCTCAACACGATGTAAAGTAGCACGATGAATGCCGGCGCGTTCCGCGACCTGTTCGGCGGTCAATTTTCTTCGCTTTCGTGCAAGTTTGATATTTTCTCCTATCCCATCAAATATCTTTTGGTATTTGGGAAGAAGTATTGCTTTCTTAGAGTTCATAACGTCGTTTATTAACGACAAATATACAATTTTTGATGTAAATAAGCGACATTTTATGATTAAAGACCATCATATGATTTTTTAAACCAGAAATAGAACAGCAAACCGTGAGTTCCTTAACATGACTGGAAAGTTGACCTTTCAACTATTTCCTATTTGGTTCATCCCGCTTCATACTCACCCCATAACAGCGGAGGTGCTGACATCGGTTTATCCATTATATTGACCTTTAAAGGGGCCAACTTTGAAACACTGGCCTTCTTGGTCAACTTGGGAAAGTAAACTCCGCACCTATTAATATGGTCATACAGCAACTGAGAGCTCAATAGATAATCATGTTTGGCCAACCATCCTGAGTGTGAACCAGTGTTGGAAAACCCATTATTTTTCATATCCCCGATTACTTCAAACCTTGAATGCTCCGTAATATCCCTGACCTCCCTGTCCGACAATAATGGCCTTAAACTATTTCCATACGAAACCTCACCTAAAGTTCCACATATGACAATCCTATCCTTGCCCTGAGCGGATAAACGATTACAGTACGACTTTATCCGTCGGTTCTGTTCCTTTCGCTTCGCACTGTAATCCTCATCCCTGCTATCCTCCGAGAATCGTGTACTGATGATGGTCAGCTCATCCCCGATCGGGGTAAGAATGGTATATTCTGGGCAGTCCATTTCAAAAAGGTCCTTGCCTTCTCGGTCTCTTTCATGGGCATGGGGTTGGAACCCGATGATTCGGTAACCGTTCCTGGTAAGAATCGCATGGCCCAATCCCCGATTGTCGTTGCCTTCTGTGAACAGCCACTGCTCAAAGGCGCCGCCCAATTTCGGTCCCAAATAATCCTTGTTGAAATCCGATAAGGAGGCCCTATCCTCCACTTCCTGTAAAACCAAAATATCCGGATCGGCCTTTGCAATGCAATCCACTTTAGAGCTTCGGTGCTTTTCATCCAAAGGATAACTTCTGAGTTCTACCCAGCCGTTCCAACCGACCCGTTCCGTAGCCCTGGTTTGACGCTCCCCTCCCAAAGGTTTTACGTAAAGGTGTCCCCCCTTTCTTCGCAGGGTCAAAAAAGGTTCGGTGGCCTGTGGGCTAAAACCCATCAAAAAGGCCAATTCCCGCATACGTCCCAATTCTTGATGCTGTTTGTTGGGATTCTTCAACAAGGATTGGAATTCCTGCATCCAATCTTGAAGGTTCTTGGAAGCATTTTGCCGTAAAAAGGAGAGGTCCCTGTGAAAAAGGTTTTGGATGTTCATCGTTGCTATTCTCATGATTGTCGATTTTTTGATTTTACTTTTTGTTAGTGTTTTTTGTTCCCCGTTTGTCCTGGGCATTTTGATCAAAGGCCACCAAATTGAACAGTTCACGCATCCGACTCCGGACACGCTTGCCATAGCGTTCCTCCAGCTCCTCGGCGTTCAAGTTGGTGGTGGCATGCGTTCGGAGGCCTGATTCTAAGAGGAGCTCATGACGGGACAGCAGTATTTCCCCGATGACATTGCAGTCCTTCCCGAAATATCGCCCCATCTGTTCCACCCCGATGTCATCAAAACAGAAATACCGGCCATTGCCGTAGTCTTCGATGATGCGATAGCCGACATGGTTGAACCCAAAGACAATGTTCCTTGCCGGTATGACCTCATAGGGACGATAGTGCGGGGTGATATGCCTAATCAATTTCATTAAGGTGGTCTTGCCACAGCCCACTGGACCCGAAAGCAAGATGCCTTTATCGGGATCAATGCCCAGTGCTTGACAGCTGGTATAATCACGGACCATGTAATTGCAAAGCTTTAACAAGACTTCATGGTCCTCGGGATAGAGCCTAAAATTTCTTCCGAACAACAGCTTACCTTTCGCATCCATATAGCTCAATACCTTGGAAAAATCATATGCCACTTGCTTCCCATCAAACTCACCTAGGGAATAGACAACGGCGCCTTCGGTTATCTTAGAGGGGTTGCCCATAGTCTTTTTGTGTTTCGACCATCAAATGGTCCCGGTTTCTTGACTGTACTTTTGAGGAGCGATTTGCTTTTTTTATTTCATCAGCCTTGAGCATCCAATTATCCGCTGCTGCCTTCCAATCCACAATGGAAATCTTGCCCCCGATCTTCCATCCAATGGCTTTATAGTGGTTAAAGAACCGCTGGGCCTCTTCTTTGCCATATCCGTTCTCCTTAAAAAAATTAAGGACTTCCAATTGACTTCTGGGCTGTGCTCCCAAAGAGCGTTTATTCGTTTGGTTTGTTTTCTTAACTAAGGTATCCGGTACACTGGTGGGACAGTAGGTCCTAAAAATGGAACGGCTCCGTTCCATGACCGTACCGCTCTTGTCCCAATTTTGGGACAGTCCGACCTTACTGGGACTGGTAGGACTATGAGAAGGGGAATAGTTGATATAGCCCATATGGTCCAATTGTTTCAATAAACGATGATATGTGGACTTGGACCCAATCTTGGCCATTTTCATCAGTTCTTGCCGATTGACCGGAAATTCCTCTGGAAATCGATACATATTCCAATAAAAAAACAAGGCCAGGTACAAACTGATATGACCAGGGCATAGGCGTTCGTCTCCATAGATTTCGACCAAGGATGCATTAAGGTGTTTGATATAGTTCATACCGTTCCGTCCAGCGGTCCCACCTTGTTGTCCAGAATGATCTGGTCGATTTCCTCTGCATCATAAAAAAGAAGTCCCCCTACCTTGTAGCTAGGGATGATGTTTCTGCTGCGCAGACTGTGCAAGGTTCCGGGACTTATCTCGTATCGTTTTCGTACATCGCTGGATCGTATCCAGTTTTTGGGTTTTGGATGGGTGTGCTCCACCATCAATTTCTTGAACTCCTCCAAGAGATCTTCTTTGAACTCCATAAGGTCTTCCGTGGTGATTATCGTTGCTGCCATATGCTTGTGGTTTTGGGATAGGCCCGGGACCTGTTCTGCCCTTGGTGCCATATCCGGATTCGACCACAAAACTCAAAAAGCTTTTTAGAAAAACTTCCCAAGTTGGTACCAACTTGGGAACGATTTTTTTATCCTATAATTTGTATCGATTTAAAGTCATTTGGATTTTTGAACCGTCCAAAAAAGCTTCAAAATCAGTAAAAAGGGGCACCAAAACCCCCATTAAGCAAAATTCCCAAGTTGGTACCAACTTGGGAAAAAGAAAACTGGTTAAGAAGAACAACCAACTCTTTATTTTTACTTTAAAAACATAGCCACAAAAGGATTGCTCTTATTTTATTGCTGAAATATAAACTCTCTTCAATGCCATTACTTCACATAGACCTTAATACTAAAAGCGTGTAACTACAACTAAGTGCTGGAAATGATAGCTGAACGTTCTCACTAGAATGCAGCTATGCCTATTTGAGGCCAATAGCCTAGCTTAGTGTAAGGAAAAAGATGAACCATTCAATTTGGGAATGGTCAATTATCTTAAAAACACTTCATGGGCATGGAAAAATTCAATTGATCGAATGATTCAGTGAAGTTCAAAAAGCCTTTGTATATAAATTATGTATATTCGTAAAAGCTTTAGGGGTATTCTGAAAAGAATTGAGAGAGTCCCTTGGAACCTGATACGGCTCACACCGACGTAGGGAAAAGCGAAATCTGACATCACCAAGTGATGTGACTTTCCTTTTGTTTTCCAAAGTATTCCTAAAGCGTTTCAATTAAAACTTTAAAGGCAATGGAAAAACATCTCTGGAAACACATTCAACATGTAAAATCAAAGGGACCACTGGTCCATAACATGACCAATTATGTGGTCATGAACAATACGGCCAATGCACTTTTGGCGGTTGGGGCATCTCCCATAATGGCCCATGCAAAATCAGAGGTCAGCGATATGGTCGCCTTGGCAGATGCCTCGGTCATCAATATTGGAACCTTGGACGAGTATTGGAGCGAGGCCATGTTATTGGCGGCCGAAACGGCCCAAACATTGGGCAAACCATGGGTATTAGATCCGGTCGGCGCAGGGGCCAGCCCTTTCCGGGACAAAATACTGCGCAAGTTGCTGGACTTTAATCCAACTGTAATTAAGGGAAATGCCTCAGAGATCATGGCATTGGCCCAAGCAAACCAGGAGACCACCAAAGGAGTGGACAGTATGGCCGAAAGCAATGAGGCCATTGATGCCGCTAATGTGCTCGCTAAAACTCATGGTGCCTTGATATGTATTTCGGGCGCTGAGGATATCATTACAGATACTACCCAAACTGTCCATATCGCCAATGGAACACCGCTGATGACCAAGGTGACGGGAATGGGATGTACAGCATCTGCGCTGATCGGTGCTTTTATCGGGATTGTGGAAGATAAAGTCGAAGCGGTGGCAGCGGCCATGACCCTATTAGGCATCGCCGGTCAACTGGCCGAAAAACAGTCTGAAGGCCCTGCGAGCTTACAATTACATCTTATCGATAAGTTGTATGCCTTATCGGAAAAGGAATATTACCATTACCTAAAGTTATCCCGATCATGAAACTCCATCCCCAATTCCCCTATGCCCTATATCTGGTCATCTCCCATGAAGCCTGCAAAGGAAAGGATATGATACAGGTTGCCCAGCAGGCCATTCGGGGAGGAGTCGATATCATTCAATTACGTGAAAAGAAGGCTTCTGAAAAATTGTTCCTCCAAAGGGCCCAGCAGCTAAGAGAGCTCACTGAGAAACATAATGTTCCCTTGATCATCAATGACAACCCGAAAGTGGCCTCGCAAGTAAACGCTGCCGGAATTCATGTAGGCAATAGGGATAGCCGACCCGCGCTCCTAAGAAAGAAGCCTTATTTCAAAGAAAGAATTATTGGTTACTCCATAGAGTATCTGTCACAGCTGGATAACGAGCAGACGGCCACCTCCGATTACCTTGGTATAAGCCCTGTATTTAGGACGGATACAAAAAAGGATACCGTAACCGAATGGGGACTGGAGGGCATTTCCAAAATCCGGCAATTGACCACGAAGCCATTGGTCGGCATTGGCAATCTGCATCAACAAAATGCGGGTTCCGTTATTCGGGCGGGAGCTGACTGTATTGCCGTGGTATCCGCCATATGCGGTGCGGAAGACCCTGAGAAAGCAGCCTATGAATTAAAAAATGCAATCCTAAGATGAAAACATATACATATCCATCCGTTTTGGCCATTGCCGGTTTTGATGGAAGTGGTGGCGCTGGAATACAGGCCGATATCAAGACCATATCCGCATTGGGGTGCTATGCCACAACGGTACTCACGGCACTCCCCGTACAAAACACACAGGGGGTACGTAACATCTATCCCATATCGGTAGAGGCGGTTGGGAAACAAATTGAAGCCATCATGGACGATATCATGCCAGCAGCTATTAAAATCGGAATGGTACATACCCCAAAATTGGTAGCAACTATTACCAAGACCTTGGAAAAATACCCGAAGATTCCCATAGTGTTCGACCCAGTCATGGTGGCCACCAGCGGTCACAGACTGATAGAGGAGGCCACCATTGCTGCATTGTCCAAACAATTGTTGCCCATCGCTACAATCATTACCCCCAATATGGATGAAGCTGCCCTATTGGCGAATATGGAGGTTAAGACCTTGGAGGATATGCGAATTGCGGGGGAATACATCTTGGGTATGGGATCTAAGAGCGTCCTTATGAAAGGTGGGCATCAGGAAACAGAAAGAATTACCTCCTTATTTTTTGACCTGAACGAAGGATGTGTTCCTTTCGAATCTACCAAAATCAGAACCAATAACACCCATGGATCCGGATGTTCCCTTTCGTCGGCAATTGCTACTTATCTGGCACAGGGCGAAACACTGATAAATGCCGTTGCATCTGGTCAAAGCTATGTACATGATGCCATTGACCACGGGAAAAATGTACGGACCGGAAAAGGAAACGGTCCCCTGAACCACTTTTTCAACCCAAAAAAAATGATCAAATATGAAATGGACAGAACGGACCTGGAAAAAAATCGATAATAATTATAAGACCATTCTTGAAATGCCCTTCGTAAAAGAATTGGCAAATGGAACCCTACCCAAGGCCAAATTCCAATTTTACATGGCACAGGACTCCCTTTATCTGGAGCATTTTGGCAAAGCCCTTGCCCAAATAGCCGCAAAAGCCCATCGAGTAGAGCATTCCCTTGCCTATATCCGTTTTGCGGAAGGGGCCATTGTAGTGGAAAACGCCCTGCATGAATCCTACTTTGAGGATTTTGGTATAACGGAGAAGGGAACCATACAGCCTGCATGCCATCACTATACGCACTTTCTGAAGAGTGTTGCCGCTTTAGAGCCCGTGGAAGTGGCCATGGCAGCCACATTGCCCTGTTTTTGGATCTATAAAAAAGTAGGGAATCATATCTACAATAGTGAAACTATCGCCAACAACCCCTACCAACGTTGGATCGATACCTATGGTGGTGATGAATTTGCGGAAAGTGTACAACGGGCAAAAGACATTTGTGACCATGCTGCAGCACATACTACACCGGAAATACGAAATAGAATGAGCGAAGTCTTTATCCAGGCATCCCTATTGGAATACCATTTTTGGGAAGCGGCATATCACAGAAGAACATGGAATTGATCTTGAAGGACAAAAAAGCGGTCATCTTTGATATGGACGGTGTATTAGTGGAAAGTGAGGCCATATGGAAACAAGCGGAATATGAGGTGTTCTCTTCGCTTGGGGCCTGGGTAACCGAAGAACATACTCGACAGACCCAAACTATGACCACCAAAGAAGTAGCCGCGTTCTGGTACCAAAAGTTTCCCTGGAAGGAAACACCACTTTCGGAGGTGGAGGAAATGGTCGTAAGCAGGGTCATGGAACTGATCTCATTGAAAGACTGTGCTACCCTGGGCATAAGCACTTTCATCAAAAACCTGAAAGAACGGAATTTTAAAATTGGCCTTGCAACCAATGCCCCGGAAAAGATAATTCCAGTGGTCTTGAAAAAGACCGGTACCGAAAGTCTGTTCGATAGTGTTTCGTCCGCCGATTATGAGGAAAAAGGGAAGCCGCATCCTGCCATTTACCTTAATACCGCTAAAAAACTAAAGGTCATGCCCGAAGAGTGTGCCGTAATTGAAGATAGTGAAACTGGTATGGAAGCTGCAAAGAAGGCTGGCATGAGCGTGATTGCCTATACCAATGGAAACAATTCTATTTCACTGCAATGGGCCGATTACCAAATTGAAGGGTTTTAAGTTGTGCCTACAGGTGCAGGATATATGGTGATAATAGTAAGATGAATAGAAGCTCAGAGCGCATAAAGCACAAGGCTTTTTGAGATAGTTGATTACGGCTATTTCATTAACATGGGTATCAACGCATGTGCTGTGATTTGTTGGTCAGATATACACACAATAGTGTTGTTTTTCCATCTCTTGCAAACTTGATTACATATTAGGGAACAAGGTTTCCACAAGGATTTCCGATGTCAACTAGTCATAATATTTGTATTAAATTAATTCTATTCGCCTTTATGGAACTTGTTAAAATTCCCGCTAAGGTGTAAACTATTACCTATTCTTCAAGGGATTCCATACGTTGGTTGAGCATCTCAATGAGCCGGTCCAAAAATCGGGTCCTGCTGCTCTTTCGGGAACGGATATCGATAAAGGTGTGGTAGTAATTCCCTAGGTCGACATTGTAGAAATACTCAAAATGGGAGGCCATTTCCTTGATGTCCACGGTACCGCCGTTGATAGATTTACTGGTATGTAGTGCATAAAGGAGCTCGATGAGATCGGTCTTACTCCCGGTCCAAAAAAGTTTTGATGGTTTTTCCATTGCTGTGTTCTTTGTAGGTTCCATATTGTTGTTCAAATCGTCCACTTCCTTTCTCAGGTAAACGATGAGCATGTCATAGGCCATAATGGTTGCCACAGTGCCATCTTGACAAGTGGAGAACTCATCATCAATCAAAAAATGGAAGGATTCAAGGGGCATGCGCAGGTCCCGGTTACCCCTGACAAAATACTGTTCGTCCATGGACATGGCACCACGCCGATAATAGTTATAGAATTCAAGGTTGTCGTTAAAGAATGTCTGTAGCTTATCAATCTGTTGTTGTAGGTACTTGACCTGGGCCACATCCTTTCCCCTTGGGCGTTTGCTCTCAATACTGAAGAGCCTGATGTAATAAATGAGTTTGCTAAAGATCTGTGGCTTTACGTGCTTGAAAAAATAGATTTCATCAGCCTGCGTCTCAAAGTTTTTCCCCACAATCTGTTTTTGCAGTTTACGTATACATTTTTCGACCAGCACAATGCCCTTCTCCGCTTTGTACAGGATATCGCCGTTCCCGCTTTCCAAGGCTTCCAATTGTCCCTCAAATTCCGATAGCAACTTTTGGTATTTCATGGTTCTACTTCATTATTGTTGTCCCTCCATGACCCCCAACAGTTCCAAGATAAAGTTATCCGTGGTTTGGATGTATGCGTATTTTTCCTGTATGACCGCACCGAGCTTCCGTTTCTCAAAGGATGCAGTCATTCCGAAATCAATTTTGGGGATATCTAGAGTTATGCCGCGTTCAATGGTCCGGTACAGCAATTGACGATAAATGGCATATTGCTCCAAGGCACCATAATCCATCCCAACAAAGGCAGGGACATACACCTTCTCCATATTGGTATAACAAAACATAATGCCCGCAATCGTATCCGGTTCATCTTTTGGGTATAGCATAATGAATTCCCATAGAGGGCTCCTGTTCATCCTATCGAACAGCACATTAGGGAAGGAATAGGTGTTGAGACCCAGGTTATTGGATTGTACAGCGCCAAAGAGCTTGCTTGCCTGTTCCAACTGGGCAACAGTCAGTTTTGAAACGACGGTGCAATGAACCAAGCCCATATAGGGCTGTATATCCTTCCTGAAATGCCTTCTGTTCCTCGAGGATAGTCCATTAATGTATACTTCGATAGAGGGTGCACCCTTTAAATCCACAGTACAGGAATCGGGCATTTGTACCCGGAGAAAACCATGTCCCTGCAGCTGGTTGTTCCATTTGCTTGCTTTGGGAAAATCCCGAAGTACGGTCATCTTAGCCCCCAACTCCCGCTCCTGTTGTTCCATAACCTCCAAAAACAGGTTCATGGCCCGTTCGCCCATGGGATGCGATTTGTCCCAATATGCATGATCCCCTTCGGTGAACAAACTGCCCATGGAAACTACTATGGACGAAAGATGATAGGGATCGGATTTTCGTTCCTCCTCAATGGACCTGGACACATCGGAAAGGGCCAACATATCGTCCTTCCATAGGGAAACGCTCAGGAAGGTCATTAAAACGGGTTGGCCATCTCCATCCCTAATGGTCACATAGCGAAAGGCCCAATTATGCTCCTTTTTTGAATTTTTGCGGAATACCGATTCCAGAAATTTCAAGCCCTCCCAATCATAGACACCCTTTCCGCCCAAATAACGGTTCCATTCTTCCCTATCCACTTCATTGATGGATTTCTTCGTCTCCAAGCTCAGTCCATCCCATGATTTGGGTTCTTCTTCCATCTTGGGTTGCAATTTAAAGGCGTGGAACACCCTTTGGGCATTTGTTCGCGTTTCTTCCAATGCTTTGGGAAAATGATAAACCATGGCATCCACCAAGGCCTTGATCTCTTCCTTTTCATTATGTCTTGATATGGTAATCCTGACTCCAGTGTTCTTGACAGGTACCGCTGGGAATATGCCAAGGTTCACATAAAATCCCTCTCCCATCAAACGGTTGACAAAATTGTAACCAGTCTTTGGCATTCCCGTACCGATGTAGAAAACGGGGGATGCATTTTGATCGATCAATGGGAGTTCCGTTTGTTCCAAAGATGCATTGAAATAATCGACTCGGTTTCTGAGCTCATTTTGGAGTTCATAGATTTCACGGGATAAATGGATTTGCGCTGAAGCAGTGGCAGCGGCAACGGAAGCTGGTTCCAATTGGGCAGAAAAGGTCAACGGCCCACCAAAGGTCTTGATCTTGTCGTACATCACGCTATTGGAACAGGCCAATACGGCCCCACTCGCACCAAAGGTCTTGCTCAAAGTGCCGAACAACAGTACATTTTCAGGCAAATCCCCCAATTGGTCCATTACATAACCCGTCCCGTTCTTGCCTACCCAGCTCATGCCGTGTACGTCATCAAAATAAAAGTGGAGCTGAGGATACTTTTTGGACAATTCCATCAACGCTTTAATCGGGGCGTAATCCCCATACATGGAATAAATCCCATCGGCCATATACCAGATATTCCGTTTGGAGTCCCTGTACTTATTGATCTTGTCCTCCAACATTTCCAGGCTATTGTGCCGTATCATTTCGATGGGTACGCTCCGTGTCTTGAGCATCTTTGCCGCATTCTGTACGCTCCAGTGTACCTGATGGTCCAGAACGATCACGTCATTATCTTCCACCGCACTGGGGATGACCCCCAAATGGCCCAGGGTACTGTTTTTGGTAATGACAATGGGATACCCGTACATGTTCATTAGGTGTGATTCCAGTTCCTCGTACAATGGATTGGAGATATAGGACTTGGAAAGCGGAAATTGCGTACCGTATTTATCAATGGCTTCCTTGGCCGCCTCCTTTAAACGGAAATCTTGTTCCAGGCCCAAATAGCCGGTGGTCCCAAAATGGTACATCTCCTTACCGCCAACCCTGATTTTTCGTCCAGAGAAAGAACTCCCCCCGGCATACAAGTGCAGCACTCCGGCCTCTTTGGCATCGCTAAAGACTTCGTGTACGGTATTCAAAAAATTGTGATGCTTGATCTTTGCCATATCGTTTGGTTTAAATTGACCTAAAAAGTAATGGCATTTGTCAGATTAAATGGTACTCTTACATTATTTACTCCGTTTCAATCAAGCCTAAATCCGTTTGAGTCAAGTAAAGTCCCCTAATTTGGGATGGTGTTCCCCATCAAACGAAACCAATAGAACTATTTTTGTAAATTCAAGGTTTTTACCAGTTTTCGCCATATGAGAAGATCACATGAAAACAAATACGCTATTTATTTGATAACTGAAGAACTGATGCACATCATCTACAAGAAAGACCTTAGTATTGACCTAAAGGTTGCCCAAGTGGTGGTGCGTGATCGGATGAAGCTCCAAAACGGCAGGGAAATGCCCGTACTGTGCGACATTCGTTCGGTGCGAAAGGTCAATAAGCAGGCAAGGGACTATTTGGCCTTGGAAGGTTCCCAATGGATCACCGCATTGGCCTTTCTGATCGATCCGCCGGTCACGGATGTAATCAGCAGCATATACGTAAGCACCCAAGCACAATCGATGCCCACCCAATCCTTTACCGATAAATCTGAGGCTTTGGCCTTTTTAAAGCAGCACGGCCAACTATGAAACCATCAACAATCCAAACAGTCCATAGGATAAAAACCGACAACCATGCCGAACACTGATGATTTTAGGGTAAAGCGCATCCAAAAGATGCTGCTGGAAATGGCCAAGGGCAACTTCTTCTATACTATTGAGCCTTCCGATAAAAATGACAATATCGCCTCCTTGGTGGTGATGCTCAACATGGTCAACGAGGAAATAGGGGCTGCCTTTATCCACCAGGGTTTTGCCAATGCTCACAATACCCCACAGTGCATCATCCAATTGTCGCTTATCTTGAACTCCCAAGGTAAAGTTGAACTCGTCACCAACGGCACCTGCTCACTATTGGCCTGTATGCCCAAAGATTTGATTGGAAAACAGATTACCGAATTCATGACCGAAAAATCCCAAAAGACATGGTCAAAAAAAATGATCAAGCACTTAAAGCGGGACCGTTCTGAAACCGTATTGTTCTTGGAACTCATCACCAACGATGGTCTTATATTGGCCCAGGATTGTCAAATCTCGGTCTATCAAGCCTTGGACGGGAGTGGTCAAAAAATACTATTGAACTCTGTTTTCTTTTCAAAGGGGGAACCTTTTGAAACCGGACTACCAAAAAACAAACTCAAAGTGACCAAAGGAATCAAGGAACATAAGGTCACCTTGAGCCAAGAGGACATCGAAATGATTCGAGAGGTCCATGACATGATTCTCAACAACTTGGACAAGGACCTTCCCTCACTCAAGGACCTTGCCCTTCAAATGGGGACCAATGAATACAAATTGAAGTACGGTTTCAAACAAATCTATGGCACCACCATCTTCCGTTTCCTGACCCAAGAACGTCTGAGAAAGTCAAAGACCCTCATTCAGCATAGCAACCTCTCCCTAAAGGAAATTGCCTATATGAACGGTTTCAAGAGTGCCGCCCATTTCTCTAGGGCATTTCGCGACAAATATGGCAAGACCCCGACCGAATTAAGAGGGTAAAACCCTCAAACCACTCAAATTTCTCCGTCTCAATCAAGGAATGCTCCCTTTCAAGAAAATCGGACTTCCGAACTTTATCATATCAATCCAAATGATATGCGGCTTTCAAATAGAACACGGTTTTGGCTCCCCTATGCAATCAGTATACTTTGCGCTATCCTATTCATATATGCCGCTACCAGCAAACTATGGGATTTCCAAGAGTTCAAGGTACAGTTGGGGCAGTCGCCTGTATTGACGGCATATGCGGAATGGATGGCTTGGTTGGTCCCGCTCACGGAATATGTGCTTGCAGTGCTTTTGCTGATTGACAGCACCCGGCAGAAAGCGCTCTTTGGGTTTTTGGGCTTGATGACCATGTTTACCACCTACATTCTCATTGTCCTCAATTTCAGTGATTATGTGCCTTGTTCCTGCGGTGGTGTACTGGAAAATATGGGGTGGACGGAACATCTGGTATTCAATTTGTTTTTTGTGGCATTAGCCATCATTGCCATACTCCAATTGGATTCCAGACCAATCCATAATTCGACGCTATCATGAATATCAACACGGTTTACATCAAACTCATGGGAACCCTTTGTTTAGGAATTGGGTTGGTAGTCATTGTTTTTCTTTCCGCCGAAAAAGCCGTGCAGCGTAACAATGCCTTTACCCGAAGATACCCGCCACATCCGCTCAACAGGCTTTATGAACTTAACTTGGGTTTCAATTCATACTATATTGCCGGGTTTGAGGGTGATGATGTCTATTTGGGAAACCATACCGCCCCAAGACACCTTCTCCAAATAAACCTGATAACCAAGGACACATCCCATTTGAAAATCGGTTTCCAGACCAAAAATCTTCCCTTCCGAAATCTTCGTACCGCTCTCTACCCACCCCACTTTTTTATCATGGACGGTACATCACCCTTTATACTTAGGGGAGAAATCGGAGAGTGGATCGCAAAACCTTGGATTAAAGATGCCGGATACTTTCTGAAAGCTGTGCCCATCGATTCCAACAAGATTTACATCAGTACGGTCAGCACAGTGCTCCGTAGGACCGTTCTCGGGCTATTGAAAAAAAAAGATAAGCCAAAACTTGAACTGAACCCAGACTTGTTGACGCCACAAATCGACGGCATGTTCGACTCGGATGGCACTCTATTGTTCAATGGTGATTCAAAAACCCTCGGCTACGCATACCTGTACCGAAATGAACTGCTGATCATCAATCCTGAGCTGAACCTTATCAAAAAGCTGAAAACCATAGATACCATCACCACGGCCCAGATCCATTTGGCTATTGACAGTATCGATCATACCTCCCAACTGAAAGCTCCTCCCTTGGTTGTGAACAAAGCGGCCGTATTTTATGGCGACCTTGCCCTGGTCCATTCGCCACGTTTGGGAAAGAACGAGCCTGCGCATATGCTCCAAGAAGCTGCTATCATCGATGTATACAACTGGCGTAAGGACACCTATGAATTCAGTTTTTATATCCATAACTCGGAAAATGGCAGCGTTAAAAAATTCCAGCTGCACGATACATGGTTGGTCGCCCTAATGGGCAAGTCCATTTCGGTGTATCAATTGGAACCATCCTTCTTTAGACCGCACGTATCAAAGACAAAATAAAAATCTACTGGCCAGTAGTGGGGAGAAGACCGAAAACCCGCAACAGAGTAGGTCGTTAATTTAAAACGTTGAAATATGAAGACACGTAAATTGAAATTTTTGATTCCGGTCATGGCCATCGGACTGGCCATTACAGCAAGTGCCTTTACCTCCATGGAAAAGTCCCATGTTGGTGAAAGCAACTTGATCGTAGGGTATGTATACGATTCACCTGCAAACCCATGTGACCAAAAATTGGTGGATTGTAACGAAACAGGGGAAAACCTTTGCTATAGCGAAGGACAGCCTGTTTTTAAAATGGAGGGTACTTCCTGTATCACCCAGTTGAGAAGGGACTAATCCCTAATGTAAAGGAGCCAACTTGGCTCCTTTATTGTTTATGGCCGATTCAATATATCCTACTGGACCACTTTTTCCATTTCCAGTAGACAAAGTTTTATATGGGCCTTTGTCGTTCCGTCTCTTAGCTTTTTCAAAGCTTTCTTAAACTGCTTTTGAATGGCGTCCAGTTCCGAAAGAAAAATACTCTTTGAAAAATCGCTGTATAGATAGGTGTTTTCCGTAGCATTCGGCCTATCATATCTGCGCTCTTCCAAAATGGCGCCAACCAATAACTTAATATACGCCCTCTGTAATTTTTGTCTACGCTCAGGAATCTTCAGCGGATTCTGGATCAATTCGCTGAACAAATCCCTTCGTAGTTGTTTCAAAATCTGCTTGGATATTCCTTTATGGGTGTTTCTTTCCATTTGCTCCAAGCGTTTCATACGAAAGGGGTCCAGGGTTTCTGATAATAATGTCAATTGTTTTTCCAAGAGCACATCGCCATTGGTCGTGTGATATAGCCGATCTGTAAATTCAGGGGCTGCCAACCAATTGGGCACCGCAAAGGCGTGTTTGCCCAAAAAAGCCATAGCCTGCATTTGACGATCGTGGTCAATGGCATTATATACAGCTCCCCGCTGTTGTCCCGATTTGAGTTGGATTTCATAGCCCCCAACGATGGACTGGACAAAGGCCATTTCATTATACCATAGTTCCAGAGACTTTTCATATAACCGTTCCATATGTGCGGTGTTCTCCCTACCCTTGTCTACATGAGGCAAAAGTTCCATGACCCGTTCCAAGTTCTTTAGCCCAAGGGTAGCTGTCCGAATGGGATCTTTATTGTCAACCACCTCATTGATATTCCCAGGGCCAATTGACTTATACCGATCTAGATTGAACCGATACCACAGTACCGTATCCTGTACCGCTATGAGACGCTCCAGTTCCGGAAGTTCTTCAAATGGACCATTGGCGCCAGGTATGGGCATATAGCCCCATAGGATCTGGTGAAAATCCATAGGTCCTACTTTTTGAATCAAGAGTGATGGTGGAATACTGTCCTCTGGTTGTGCAATAAAATTGTGGCGTGCATAGGTCATGGCACTGGGGGTATGTCCCATGGTTGCCAGCCATTCCACATCTCTCATCTTTTCAAAAGGATAGGCAAACTCGCCAAAATTCCCATCGCGCAACCCAAAAGCATGGCCCGCTTCGTGTGCGGTCACTGACTGAATCAGTTCTCCCAACAAATCGTCAGGAAATGGGTAGTGCTGTGCACGCCCATCCAAAGGGGAACATCGCACAAAATAATTATCCGAAAGGCTTTGATAGGAACTGGCCAGCACGATATCGGCTTTGAGAATTTCCCCACTTCGAAAATCAACATAAGTGTCCACTGTAGAGCTGGCCCTGTCCTCTGCTCCCCTAATACCTGAATACGCTTCCCATAAGATCATGGAGCGTTCCATACTATGCCTAGTATCAGTTCCATCCTTTGGCAATTCTTGGACCTTTATGGCATTTTTGAAACCGGCGGCCTCAAAAGCCGGCAACCATTCCATAATCCCTGCCTTGATATAAGGCTTCCATTTATCCGGTATTTTTGGGCCAAAATAAAAAGTAATGGGCTTGACTGGGTCACTGGGATAGGAAGTGGTGTCCCTTCTTGTCAAACGCCAACGGGAAATACTTCCCGAAAGATGGCTTCCCTCCTTGATATCCTCCACAAAATACCCCATACGTGGGTCGAACAAACGCGGCCTCATAGGCTCTGGCAAACGGAAGAAACTGAAATCGGCAATAATGGTCTTTCGATTGCCATTCCTGACCACCGTTCTTCTGGTTTGTACAATGGTCTCTCCTTCCAGATTAAACACCTTTTCGACAAAGCCTGCTCCAGGCACTGCAGCCTCTTCCACGAAATTACTGTACCATTTAATTTCAGCACTTAAAAAGAGCTGGGTGGCATCTATCCTATATCCATCTTCCAAACGGTCTTGACCGACAATGGGAAAACGCCCCAAAATCAATTCCTCGATTTTATAATCTTGGTTGACAGGGATTATGGTACCCACCAAGGACTGAACTCGGGGGGCCTTTAAAATCAAATGCTCTTGCTGTTTGGACCACACCACCTGTTGATAACCCGTTCCATGACGTACAAAAAGCAGGGGCTCGTCCAAAAGTTCGGTCGGTACTTCGAGAAACACCCGATTATTTTCCAATTGGGCATGGATGCCATTGTTGGCCTGCCCCATGACAGGACAGGCCGCTAATTCAAAAAACAATGAAAACAAAAATGGGAGCGCGCCCATACTCTTTATAACCTTCATAGGCCAATATTTTATATGCATATCAATAGCCATCATTCTGGGGTTCCAGCTCCGGGTTGGCCAAGAGTTCGGATTCGGGCAACGGCAGCAAGACATCGGTAGCCTGCCAATCCGGTTTGATGGGCTGTAGTACCTGGGTCGCCCTTCCCGTCCGTTTCAAATCAAAAAATCTGTGGCCCATTTCCGTGAAAAGTTCATGTTGCCGTTCCTTCCAGATGGCCTCCAGTAGTATATTGGGATTTGAAGCTCCCAAGGGAGCAAGGCCGGCCCTTTCCCGGATAGCGTTCAGATACATCAGGCCTTGGGTTGTATTGCCGGTCTGGGTGGCTGCCTCTGCCGCTATCAGGTAGGTTTCCGCAAGACGCAACATGACCGATCTTTCCAAGGTCTGTTCGGTATTGGAAGCCTGTTTGTACTTGAACGGAAAATACCAGGTTGCCCCCTCGTCCTCCACTCCATTTATCCAAGAGGAAAATCGGGCATCCCCGGCTTCGAAACCATTGATCAATGTCTCGGACAATATCGTATCAGGGTTGGGGACATCCACCCTGAACGTGAATCCCTCATAGGTATTGGTGCCCTCAAGCTCCGTATCCAGATGCCAAAGGGTTTCCGTACTCTCGATCAGGAACACGCTGTCCAAATCCGGTTCCAGGAGATATCCGCTTTTATTGATAACGTATTCCGCTTCGGTCAAGGCGCTTTCAAAATCCCCTTGATACAGGAACACCCGGGCCAATAGCGCGGAAGCCGCCCAATGGCTTGCCCTTGCTTTCTCAGGAATACCGAACAATGCGGGGAGGGAATCCTTCGCAGATGTAAGGTCTTCGATTAATTTTTGGTATACCAATTCCACTTCCATTCGAGCTACTTCGGAATTTACCCTGTAATCGGTACTGCTGATATAGGGAACAGGACCAAAAAGATGCATCAGGTAGAAGTGAGCAAAAGCTCTCAAGAACTTAGCTTCTCCCATCAATTTAGATTTTTCTTCCGTGGAAAGCGCCTTGGATGTCTCTACCCCCTCTATGATCCTATTGGCCTCATAAATCATGGAATACCCTGTATCCCAATACCCTTTGACCGTATTGTCAGAGGGTAAAACATTGTTGTTGGCATAAACCTGTACATTGGGAAGGTCAATGGCATTCAAGCTAAGTTCATCGGCATAATGTCCCATAAGATAGGTGATACCGGAACTACGCCCCGTTGAAAAAGCGTTTTCGCGCAATTGGCTATAGATACGACCTAGGGCCGCTTCAATGGTAGCAGGGTCTTGGAAAACAATGTCCCCTGTTATTTGGTCCTTGGGCAAGTCAACATCCACAAAATCCTCACAGGAACCGAGGGCAAAGAATGACAGGGCCAAGGTCAAGTACCCTACTTGTAATACTTTGCGAAAATAAATATTTAGTGTTTTCATTTTTTTTTTGATTAAAAGGTTAGTTGTGTTCCAATACTTACCATCCTTAAAGGAGGTACTGTTTGATTGCTCCTCGTCTCTGGGTCAAGTCCTAAATAATCCGTCCATGTCCACAGGTTCTGGCCCCTTAGAAACACCTGACAACCAAAACCTTTTTGCTTTACATTGGATACTTCATAGGAAATCGAAAGGGTTTTCAATCGGATAAAGGATGCATCCGAAACTGCTCCATCGCTCTGTTGGTAATTGAAGTGGCCGATCAAAGGATTAATGGACTGGCCAATGGAAAACCGTTGGACATCGGTAACATCCCCGACTTGCTGCCAACGGTTCGACACTTCACTTGGTTGGTTGTTCCTGCTCCCCGGGATACTGGCATCCCTCCAGTAGTTCCAGCCCAATTGTTTGCTGAACTGGAACAGTACATCGAAGGTGAACTTCCCGGCCATGATACTGTTGTTGAGCCCACCATAATACTCTGGGTCGAGGTTGCGAATGACCTCACGGTCGTCATTGGATGTAATGGCCCCATCCCCGTTGAAGTCTTCAAATTCGTGGATACCCGTTTCAGGGTTCACGCCAAGGTTGCGGTACAGCTTGAGGATATTGAGTGGTTCCCCTATGACCAAGCTGTTGGCGAAGGTGGAACCTTCCAGGTTCGGAAAGGATACGAGCCTGTTTTTGGGGATGGTCAGATTAAAGGAGGTTGTCCAACGAAAATTCCTTCCTTTAATATTGACCGATTGCCACTCAAATTCAAGTCCCTTGTTCTCCACTGTGGCATTCAAATTCCCGTTAATGGAAGAAAAACCAGTGGTGCCGGGAAGTGGGATGCCCACCAGCTGATTGGAGGAACGGTTGCGGTAGTAATTCCCACTTAATAGAATACGATCGTTCCAAAAACCCAGCTCCAATCCAAATTCCAATTTTTTATTGCTCTCCCAACTGAAATTGGGATTGAACAATCGTGTTGGTAACAGCACGGGGTTATTTTGGTATTGGGTACCACCAAAGGAATAGGTGTCCAGATATTGGTAGTCCCCTATCTGGTCGTTTCCTGAAGTTCCATAACTGCCCCTGAGTTTTCCAAAACTCAAAAAGGACTGACCATTCTTAAATAGTTCTTCCTCAGAGAAAAGCCAAGCTGCCCCTATGGCACCAAAATTGGCGAAGCGCTTCTCTGGGCCAAATCGACTGGAACCATCCCTTCGACCAGTGAGATTCAGCAAATAACGGTCCTTGAAGTTCAAATTCAGACGGCCAAAGACCGCATGGTAGCGATACTGTTGTTCTACGTCCGCCAAAATGGAAACGTCAGAGGCCGCTGACAAACTTTCAATCAAACTGTTGGAACTAAAACCTGTGGCTCGCTGCGAAATGCGTGAACTCCTTTGCTCTTGGAAGGAAAGACCCGTCAATATATCCAGTCTCAAACTTCCGAATTGGTGCTTCCATTGCAATTGTGGTTCCATAATCCACGAAGATCTCTTTCCAGAATTGTGTATGGCCAGCGAAAACTCGCTCCCGACACCAAAAGCTGGATTGTAAATAGTGGACGGAACAGTCCGTAGTTCCGATAGGTGGTTCTCGGTATATCCCAGGTTCGTCCTGAAATCCAATCCATCCATTATCCGATAGCTCAAACCCGCATTGGTGATCAGTGTCGTGGCTGTCGAACGGTATTCGCTTTCCAAATGCCTGAGGGGGTTGTTCCAAGTGGAGTCCTCCCAGTTCAGCTCCCCATTTTCATCATAGAGCGACGGGGCATTGGGAGGCAGCAACAAGGCCTCCACAACCAATGAATTGCCATTGGGCAGATCATTTTCTTCGGAAATGAAATTGGTCGATAGGTTTAAGGATAATCGGCCGTTCTCCGAGCGATGGTTCAAATTGGCCAGCCCAGAAACCTTGGTGTTCCCAAAATCCCCGGGAAAGACGTCAGTTTGGCCAAAATAACTGCCATTGAGCAAAAACTGTGTTTGCTCCGAACCTCCAGAAACCGACCCTTGAACATTGGTCATATACGAGGTATTTCCGAACAGTTCCCTTTGCCAGTCCGTATTTCTATCTTGATTCCACGTTCCGTTCACATCATAGGCATTGGAAGGAATCGGTTCGATGCCATCATTGGCATAGGCCTCCCTGCGCATTTCCAGGTACTCGTCTGTTGATAATAGATTTAGATAATTGGACACCGACCCCATACCTGTGGAAACATTGAACTTAACTTGGGTATCACCTACCCGACCTTTTTTTGTGGTGATCAATACCACTCCATTGGCACCACGAGACCCATATATTGCCGTGGCATCCGCATCCTTTAGGATTTCGATACTCTCGATATCATTGGGGTTGATATTGTTCAAAGGGCTCACTCCTCGCCCGGGTATGGGTATTGATGCCTGTTGTTCCCCAAGACTTGATGAGGAAAAGGGAACACCATCTATCACGTACAAGGGTTCATTGCCCCCGCTTCGGATACTGTTCTGTCCTCGTATCTGGATGCTGAAATTGGTACCGGGAAGCCCCGAGGTCTGGACAACGGATGCCCCGGAGACCCTACCTTGTAGGGCGGCCAAGGGGTTGGAAACTGGCTGTTTCTCGATGTCCGCGGCGGACACCTTTTCGATGCTTCCCGTACGCTCCCGTTCGGAAACCGTATAATAACCCGCATTGAGGACTACTTCCCCCAATTGGGTGACATCTTCTTCCATTTGGACATTCAATACGTCCCTACCCTTAATAGTAATTGTCAAAGGCTTGAAGCCAATGATTGAAAAGTACAAGGTATCGTCAGGATTGGCTTGAAGGGTAAAGAAGCCATCGAGATCGGTGATAGTGCCCCGTTGAGTACCCACCACCTGAACACTTAACCCAGCCAAGGGATTTCCGTTAGGGTCGGTTACCGTACCGGTGACAGTAGCTTGGGGAGGTGGGGCCATGGCAGCCTCCAAAGTTTGTGATGGCCACAGGGCCAACAGCATATTAATCGTTAGGAACAGGGAAAATCTGTTCGCATTTATCAATAGTTTCTTCATAATTTTAAGTCGTTTGATGTTAACCGTTAGTGTTAATTGAATCGTGCCTCTGGACAATTGCTACCCTGTCCGGAGGTTTTTTGTTTGCACTGCCCCCGAAGTCCCAACAAAGTCGTAACTTACCTTAGGGCGTTTAGGTTCGGGCATAGGCCATCCTGTCCAAGGATTGAGTGCTCTTGGAAATGGGATTCCTAATGGAACAAGACTATGAATTCGTGATTGGGCCGGTTGCCCGATAAATGTTTGTGTCAGTTATGGGTCTGAAGTAGTAACGTAAACCGAAAATTAAGTAGCGTAAAGCCCACAACTATAGTGCTTGCTTATACGGGATTCTTGGGCTTTTTCTTAAAGAGGATGTCGAACACCGAGTGACAGGCCCCAAAAATGGAACAAAAACACGGTGTGAAACCTACAGAAAAAAGTTGCCAAATGTTTCCCATAACCTAAAAAGGTTAGCGACACATCGAAAAAGAAATAAAAAAAACAAACGCTTAGAAAAAGTTGGGCGCGGAACTCAACTTACCGCTCTTGTGGTACTGGTATACCTCGCTACGATAAGAGAGCCCACGCCCGGGTCGTGAGCAAACTTACTTATCGTCTCGTAGCAAAAATTACCAGTTTTCAAGAGCGAGACTCTAAGCAATTGCTTCTAATATTTTAATTCAGAAGAATCGCAAAAATAAATATTCTGATGGCAATATATAAAAATTATCACTTACCCCAAAGTATGTGATAACAATTATTGCTATTCATTCCTTAGCGAATAACTTAAAAATATGCAATTGGAGCTGATTATACCTGAATTTGACTTTTGGATAAAGGAGAATATCCGAATTGCCAGAATCAAATCAAATATAGATCAAGTTCAGTTATCACATAGATTAGGGGTATCGGAAGGTTATATTGGAAACATTGAAAATCTTAAAAATCGAGCCAAGCCTAATACTAGAATGATTTCCCGTATTGCCCATGCTTTAAATTTGAATACATATCAAGACTTATTTCCTAAACAGGTATTAAAAAACGATATAGTAAGTGTAAAGCTGGAGCTCTTAAAAATCAATACAAGAAAACAAATTGTGAATGATAATGGGGAAGTCCCGGAAAGATTTAAGCTAATATCTATAGAGCCGCTTAACCAAGATGAAATTAATCGTTGGCATACATTGAAAAAGCCACATTTGATCGATGCCAATTTAAGAAAAAGAATTTTCAAATAACCTATACACAAATGAATACCCTCGTCATACCTATTGTTAGGTGTTCTTTTCGGTAAGAATGTCCTTAATCCATGGCAACCAATCTTATCTTAAATGATGTGCCTATTAATGCGTTGAGTAAAATGCTTGGTCACTCCAAACTCTCAACTACCGAGATTTATATTAAAGGGCTACCAACGCATGTGATGGATGAATATCAAGAGAGATTGGAAATTTAATAACCCATATCAATCTTACGCGAGATTATTCTTCTTGCGGCTCATCTGCATCTTGATCCACATTATTGTTAGCATCTGGCTCTTCCAGTAACGGAACTTCGAATATCATAGGTACATTTGACTTAAGAGCTTTGCCCGCTGCAATTGCCTGCCTAAACTTTAAGTTGGGCAACATAGCAGCGATACCTTGTCCAAAATAGTTAGAAAGAAACTCACTACTTGTTTTGTCAAATTCTTGAAATGCAATAATTGTATTACATTGAGTCAAAACAGTTTTAGAAACATTCGCAGTTCTTTGTGCAATTACTAAAAGACCAACATCATATTTCCTGCCCTGCAACGCTATTTGAGCAATACTATTTAAGAGTGATTGAGAAGATTTATCCGCAATGCCTACAAAGTTCCATTCTGGTATAACTGTGTGTGCCTCTTCTAAAACAATACAAACTTTATGATTAAAGCACTTTTCAGCCTTTGCTATTGAAAAAAGTGCTTTAAAAAATTGTCTTGTATATTCTAATATACTGGCGGTATTTGAAACATCTGGCAATTCAAAAATGCTTATTTTTTTATTATCATCCTTAAGAAAATCGGATAATGCTTCACTTAAAGTCTTCTTTATAAAGTCATCTGCCTGCTTTAGTTTAGCCTTGTCTTGCTGGTTTCCAAACTTTTCCAATTCATTTGAAACCCATTCAAATGTTTGATAAAGCTTGGCATCATCTTCATCAGAAACAATTTTAGCTGGATTTAGGTCTTGAAACTTGCCTTGGTACTCACCTGTAAAATCAATACAAATTACTTTGATTGTTTCATCTTTTAGATATTCTCGAATAAGATTTCTAGCAAACACTGATTTACCGGTCCCTGTAACACCTAAAACAGCCGTATGATGCGTTAGAGCAATGTTTTTATCAATAATGACTGGGAAATTTGTATTAGGAATACTACCTATTTTTAATTCATGGTCTTCACAATTAACCTCATTTATTTCTGAAACAACGTATACAGGCGAGTTAATATCAGGAACCCAACCATACTGTTCAAACCTCACTTTATCATGAACCCAAACTCCCAATTGAATTGCTTCACCAATGATAAAACCAGTTTCATTTTTATTTTCTAACTGCTCAATGCGGGTAATCCCTTCAACAATTTGGTAATAAACCTTCTCCTTGGATTTTCCAACATTTACGACAAGCAACTGACCTTCTTGAATTTGAGCTTTAGAATTGTATATGAATTTAATTCGTGAAATTGCAGAGTTTTCGGTAATGATTCCCACAAACTTTTCCAGATAATCATTCTGAGGTATCTCGGTTATCTTATAAATAATATCGCTTTCATGATTCTTAAAAACAGCCTTATTACCAAAAATTTTACTGATTTCTTGTCCAGTTAAAACTTTTATCCATTGCTCCTCATTCAATAAATAAGAATCTAGGACAATACCCTTTCTAATAATATTCTTTTCATCTATGGAATAAACAAATTCTACAAAATCAAAGAGTTTTAAAGATTCTTCCCTTTCAGAAAAAAGTTTAACCAAAAATGTATTCTTAGATTGGACCCCAAAAATTGTTCCTATTGCATTTTTCGAACCGATTTCAGATTTGCTTTCAAACAAAGCATTTATTGCACCTGCCACCCCTGGAAGGTTAATAATCATAAATATAACCCAGTATAAAAGAAGCGCATTAAAGCCGTTACTGCCTGTGGAAAATTGAATTAACACCCCCCAAAGAAAGAAGGCAGAAAACAGGGTTTGAGGTCTTCCTACTTCTCTATTTAGTTTTGAAAAGAGCCTAATTGATTTGCTTTCTTTCGATAATGGTCTGCTTCTCAAAAGCATTAAGGTATAGCTACTTATGGTTAGGTATATTGTGAGCACAAGGAAGGCCCAAAAAACCCAATTTCTATTCTCTTCGTTGACAAGCAACAATGAAATTCCTGCTGTAACAGCATTGATGAATACATTGGAATCTTTTGAAAAGTGGGGCTGATCAACAAGTGATAGAAGAATTAATAGTAGGAATCCAGATGTAAACCAAAAGTCATGTAAAAGAAAATTAAAGCTTCCGGTTACTATGCGTCCAATAAGGACTAAAATTAAAAGGGACAGTCCTAAAAAAATAAGTCTTTGATTTTTTTTCATCGAATCGTTTTCAATTTCCTAAATAGTTCAACCATAGCCCAAGTATCTAATTTACAATATTCTAAGAGCTTCTGCTGAACTTCATGTATATCCTCATTAAAGTCATTATCCAGAACCATTCTGCCCCACAGATCTAGGGCCATTGTTCCATTTTGGACTTCCAAATCATCATAGCTTAATTCAGGGAGAAGAACAGGTAAAACCTTTTTTATAGATGTTGATCCACGGAAACGATAATCCACATATTCAGATTTGAATATATCTTCCAAATCAAACATATTCGCGTTCATATACTCCAAATATTCTTGATATTTAGGTAACCAGTCAATCATGTCTTTATTTCGCCCCATTTCAAAGCTCTTGTGCCATGAAATAAAGGTTCCGATCATTCCTGTACTATCTGACATAAATTGAACCAGCTGGGCGGGTATTTCCAATTCATGCGCAAGAAATTCAAAATGCTTAATTGAACCATCGGCTTGCATAGAGTGAATTGAGACCTGAAAAGGAATATGTTGATGCGGTTTTACCCCATCAATTCTGGGCACTGCACTGGCATACGTCTCATAATCGATGAAATGCAAGGGAAACTCTAAAGAAGATAGAATTTTATCAATCTTAGCATGTGCAATTATGGGACTGCCTTTTCGAGCGGATTGTATTTGCAAGGCCTGTTTGGCATTTAGACTGAAATTTTTAGGTATATCCTTGATTTCAAGAATACCCGCATCATGAAGTTCTTCTATTTTATTAGCGCGGATATTTCCTATTTCATAAATGCTAAATTCCGGAATATCCTGATTGAAATAGCCGAAACTATCACAATGATTTGTACGCGTGTTTAATCGACAAGAACACTTCATCTCATCAACGCTGGCTTGATTAATAAAATGAACCGCTTGCTCCACTTCCAAAGCCACATCTGCATAAACTCCCTCTATGCGATCAGTGACCTCTTCTACGGTTAATAATGCATCAGGATCAATCTGTCCATTTCGGACATAATCCTTGTTCAAATGTATAATTGAAACCTTAGAAACTTTATACCCATTTTGTTCCAGGACATATTTTTGGAAACAGGCATCTTTGAGATGATTATGCTTTTTATCGGTTTTGACACTCGTGGATGATTTCACCTCATAAATATGCCAGGTGTTATTATGAAGATGCTCCAGGACATCGATACGTGCAAAAACTCCTTTATCTGTTTTAAATGCGGCCTGAAAAAAACAAACACCGTCATTCGCCAACGCATCCTCTGTATCCTTTGGCGTACCGAATTCCGGCAGCTTTATGCCGTGAGGAAATAATTTTTGTGCAAACTCTTCTACCTCATACCCTTCATCAATCAGTTTTTGAAGGAAAAGAGAGAATTCGCCATTGGGGTATTCATCAGGTTTGTTTTTGAATAACCAAAGTGATTCTGGGCAATTTAAATATTGTATGTAATCTGTCTTGGTTAGTTGCATTTTTCAAATAGCCAGTAATTTTTCTAGTTCTTTTTTCGTCACAATTAATTGAGTATTCAAATCCACTTTTTTGTTAAACTGTTTTGCCTTAGCCATTGCATTTTCAAGCCTTGTAATCTCATTTTCTAAGGAATGCTTCTTTTGCTGAAACTCAATTAAGTATTCAAAAGAAACGTTTGAAGCACCCTTTCTGCCTGATAATTGAAGGCATAAATCATGGATTACAAAGCCCAAATCCTTTTTTAGATTTAAGACATATCTTTTATCCGTCACAGGATGCCAACCAGACCTAAAAACCCAATCAACCACCGCATGGTCTTCATTTATTGGGTGGGCATGCTTTTTTGCGCATGACACCAATACTTCCTTTTGAAATTGAAGGATAAAGACCAGAGGATATGGAATAGATTTATCAATTATTTCTTGCAAATCTCGGATATCATCTTTAACCTTTAATTCTATTTGGAATAGCTGAATTTCTTCAACACCACCTTTTCTTAAATTGATTGTGTCTTTTGATAATTTATTGGTCCAAGAAATACGCTGTACAACATCCGTAAAACGCTTTTTTTGTTTCGAGTTGGTATACTTATCAAAAGCATTTTTCGGAACAACTCTGTTCACCCTTGTTGTTTCTGGAAGATTAAAATATTCCATCATCGCACAATTAAAAATGAAATGAGTTTAAAATCTTCAACACCCTTGATTTTATCTTGTAAGGCGGTTGTGCCCCCAGATCTGAAAAGACTGAGAATCTCCTTTTCTTCTTCAACTTGAAGAATACTGCCGATGCTTTTCTTTAATAACTCAGAATATCCTTGCATCTCATGGTAGTCATCTGTTTCTTTTGCCACGTCTTGACACAGCTCAACAATCGGTTCTGACTTACCCTTACACAGCATTCTTACAGCATCTAAAATCTTCTTTGAATCAATATGGTTTAAGAATAATTCACCGGAATTTTTTATATAAACCATGTAGTAAGGATGCAGTCTATTCAACTTATTGATATTCACCCCTGAGTTAACATTCTTCAAAATGAAAATCACACCTGGCTCCAAAATCGGCGTTGACCCAACAACAGCATGTAAACCTTCAGGAATATCCTTTAATTCTCCGTAGATTTTAATGTAATCAGTCAGATCTACCCGAAAATCATTGAGGCCCAAATCGGTAATACTAACCCCTTCTCGTAAATCCTCTAGATCAATCACTTCTTCTTGAAGCTTTTGAAGTTGAATCTTCCGATAATCCAAATCCTTTTCATCTGTATTAAGAATATTGTCATCGCCTGTACTGGCCATGTTGCTGATGAGCATTTTACTCTCAACCCGTTGCTTTAGATTTATATAATTATCGAGCGTTATATCTGGCCAGAAATTGACCATGGTAATCGATTCATTCTTGGAACCTATCCTATCAATTCTACCAAATCGTTGAATAATTCTGACCGGATTCCAATGAATATCATAGTTGATAAGGTAATCACAATCTTGCAGGTTCTGACCTTCTGAAATACAATCCGTTGCAATCAACAAATCGATAGATTCTGTTATTTTGGGATAAAGCTGAGCCTTATCCTTAGAAATTGGTGAAAAACAGGAAAGAATTGCGTTTAAATCAGGAGGTATTTTCTTAGTGTTTGAAGATTTCCTTGTTCCTGTAACTAGTGCCGTATTTAACCTGTGTCTCTCTTTTAAATGCTTACTAAGATGCTCATTAAGATAATTTGCGGTATCGGCAAATGCCGTAAAAATGATAGCTTTCTTATTTCCGTGGTTAATTGGCTTATTTATCTTTTCATCTAAAATTGAAATCAATCGTTGAAGCTTCGCATCCTTTTCACCTCTAATGTCGACCACGCTATTCCAAAGTCCATGTAGAACTTCTAAATCTTCATTTAAGTCTTCACGCCATTTAGTAGCATCCATGTCATTGATATGAACCTTGATCTTCTTCCCAATGACATTCTCTTCATCGCCCCAATCCGCTTCCCAATCAAAATTCTCATCATCCAATTTTGCTTGAAGGCCCTCATAATCCGAACCATCCCCATTATCAATAACCTTAATTGCATCCTCAATTTGAGATATAATTCCTTCTAACGTTATCCGGAAAGAATCCACTGAACTTTCCAATCGTTTAAGAAGGTTGATACGCATCAAGATCCGCAAGCTATTTTCACGATCGATCTGGGTTAGTCGTCCAGATTTCACCGTTTTATCATACAAATCCGCGTAAAGCTGCATTTTACTCGGAAGGATATAATTAAGTGGTGTGTATATGGAAAGATTAAGCAAGGTTAGCTTTTCTGCGATATCAACATAGGTGACATCCATTTCCTCGGTTAAAGGTGCTTGGATAGAAACTGGCTTATTCCTTTCAGGGAACTTACCAATAGCCGTTGTATCATAGTAAGTTGTAATATGCTTCCTGGACCTTGCTATAGTCAGTGAATCCAAAATTTCGAAGAAATCAAAATCCAACATATCCAATAACCGATCCGTTGTACGCTCAGACGCATCATATTTACTCCAAATATTGAAAGCTGTTTGCGCTCTTCTGAAAACCTGATCAATACCTCTATCTGTTTCCAACTTCTCATCAATATTTGCGGCCTCACCTTCATAGGCTAACGCTAATTGATTTTTGAGGTCATTAAAGCGGTTATTGACGGGTGTGGCCGAGAGCATGAGGACTTTGGTTTCAATCCCTTCCTGGATAACCTTTCTTAGTAATCTTTGATAACGGTTTTCCTTACCAACAACAGTGTTGTTATTTCTGAAATTATGTGATTCATCAATCACAATTAAGCCATAATTCCCCCAATTAACCGATTCAAGATTACGGCCGTTACTCATTCCTCGATCTCGTGATAAATCCGTATGGAACAAGACATCGTAACGAAATCGGTCTTTTGCGAGAATATTATTCTTGTCATTATGCCGGAAAGTATTCCAGTTGGCCTCTAGCTTCTTCGGGCATAAAACCAACACGTCCTTGTTACGCATTTCATAGTATTTAATAATACCAAGTGCGGAAAATGTTTTACCTAAACCAACACTATCTGCCAAAATGCAGCCCTTGTATTTTTCAAGCTTGTTAATGGCACCGATAACAGCATCTTGTTGAAAATTATAAAGTCGCTGCCACACAACGGATTCTTTAAATCCTATCTGGTCATTAGGAAGATTATCGATGGAAAGATCATCAAGAAAATCGTTGAAAATATTATAAAGCGTAATGAAATAGATGAACTCCGGGCTGTTCTCCTTATAAGCACTTTCGAAATAACTTTGAACGCGCTCTGTGACATCCTGTAAATATTCATCATTTTCCCAGACCTGATTAAACCAATCCAAATAATGCTTACTATCTGGAAACTCCGTTTTTTGAATTAAAGTGGGAAATCCTTTTTTATGGGTAACACCTAAATCCGATGATGTGAAACTACTGACATTGGTGTAAGCATATTCATTTTCGTTATTATTCGAAATATGAATCATGCCATTCAAGGGCAAATTGCTTTGCTTATTAGACTTGAAAGTGACTTTATTTTTTACCCATTGAGCACACTCTTTCGCGATGGCTCGTTGGTTTAATTGATTCATTAAACGAAGTTCAAATTCACCCCCACATAATTCAGACTCTCTATAGATATGAGGTATATAAAATTTCCTGTCTTGTTTCTGAAATTTCTCTTCAATAAAAGTGGGAGAGGAAAAGATGAATCTTAATTCTTCAATTTTGCCAAGTTCCTTTTTCAAGGCTTCAAAAGCATAAATAGAGAAAGAGGCCGCAGCTATGCTTAGCTTTGAGCCTCTTTCAATACTCTCTTTCAAGTCATCACCAAGGCGGTTATTTACATTATCAATTAACTTCATCTATCTAATCTGATTGCACAATCTCTAGTAACTTCTCGTAACTACTTACCTTTTCAAACCGGACTTCATTCCCACTGATTTCTTTAAAATGCTCATCCGCACAGTGTATTTTCAGTTTCTCGATTTCCCGCAAATCTAACTCTGAATCCGATCCCTTAGTCTCGGCTACAAAATAGATTTGCCTGACTTTATCCTTGTCAAAAACAATCGCCCAGTCTGGACTATAATTGGCAACAGGCGTTGAAACATAAAAGCTTGTTGGCAGCTTGGCATAAACAACAACCTCAACACTGTTTTCTAAAGCTTCAGCAAATTTGGATTCTATGCCTGAGTCAGATGTGAGGAAATCATAGATATGCTTTTTCAGCAACTCTGATTTTCTTAGCGCGAATTTATCATTGGTGAAAACAGTTTTAGCATCATGTCTTTCCTCAGTTTTATGATAAACTATGTTGTTGATGATAAGACTGGCCTTAACTTCATTGATCAACTTGCTCGTCTTGGCAATAAACTCTTCGGGGTTCTTTCTGATGAGCAAGAATTTCTTTTCACTGATTGATTTTAATATCGCAACGATGGTTCGCCTGGTTAAATTGGTTTGCTCTTCAATTTCACCAACGACATCATAAACAGCATCAGCAAACAAATCATTGGACAATTTTTGTTGTTCTCTTTTAGATTCCCTTATAAGAGAACCGTCTTTCATTTGGTCTTTTGTTCCATCATGAAGTTCACCTGTTTTAACTTCATAAACCCTGTCCCCAATATGTAATTGGGCATTGATTTTAATCTTACTGTCTTCAATGAGCTTTTGGGTATCGAACTTTACTTCGTAAATCGTCTTCAAGTTGATTTTGTCCCAAAGGGCCTGAAATTCCTTTTTCTTGAAATTGTTATTGGTTCTTAAAACAACCGTTTCTCGTTCATTTTCAGGTTTGAATTCTTCTCCCGTATAAATGGCTTGTAATAACTTACCAATTGAAGCTCTATAGGATTCCAACTGTTCAGGAAGTGGCATCTTATCCTGCTCAATCAATTCTTTACCATCTGATGTGATTTTATAATTTTCATCGATGACCTGACCGACAATAAGTTTGAACTGAATCTTTTTGGCTTCTTCTTCGGTGATACGATGTTCTTCGCCTTTTTCGTCCGTCACCACCTTACCGACAAAATATTCAATCTCTGCTTTTTGTGGTCTATCTTTAAGGGTAGCCGCTATCTCTTTTTGCAATCCTTTTGCGAAAGCTTCATAACTTTCAGAAGCAATGACCGTCAATTTGTTGATTTCATGGACTTGTTCGCCAACAGCTTCAAAATCCAGTCTGTTACCATTTCTGTTGACGCATAATCGCATCCCACGGCCAACTTCTTGCCTTCTTCTGGTTTCACTACCGCTCTCAGGGTTTTTTAAGGCACAAATTTGGAATACATTGGGGTTATCCCAGCCTTCTTTCAATGCCGAGTGTGAAAAGATAAAGCGTGTTGGTTCTTCAAAACTCAACAGCCTTTCCTTATCCTTCATAATCAAGTCATAGGCGGATATATCATCTGACTCTTCACTACCGCGTTTTACAGAGGGATCAACACTTAATCCCTTCTTATCAATCGAGAAATAGCCGTTATGCACCTTATCGGCCTCATCCCTTTTCAGATATTCCTTGTAGTTTACAGGCATATAACCCTTGTGAACATCACTTGGGTCATTGTCCTTCAGATAGTCATTATAATCTTGCTGGAATAAGTCTAGGAAATCATTGACCGCATTTTTATATTCTTCTTCAAAAATTTGAGCATACTCACCTAACAGAGCATCCCCATTCTCATCATACATCCTATATTTATCAACACTATCAATGAAGAAAAGAGACAATACTTTAATGCCCTTTTCAAAGAGTTGTTTTTCTTTTTGAAGATGCGATAGGATACATTCACGGATTTGGATCCTTCTGAATGCCAACTCATCCATGTCATTGACAATATCACCTGGAAATATTTCTTCGCCACCGACAACAACTTTGTTCAAATAGCCATTGATCTCAGTAATTGTTTGGTTCTTGTAGGCGGGCATATTTCCAGATAGCTCATAGAGATTGTCACCTTCTCCCAGCTTTTTGCGAACTCTTTTAACCCCTGAACCCGAACGTTGTTCGAATTCCATGACGGCATAAGGCGGTTTGGTCGTACTTAAACTGATATGCTCCAAATACAAATATCCAGTGGTACCCGTTGATCCTTTGAGATTGATACCCTTCACTTGGATTTTTTTGACTAGCCTTTTGTTGTAGGCGTCTAATGCATCCAAGCGATAGACTTTATTGTATTCAACCTTATGGGTTGCAGAATAGCGTAATGTGAAGAGTGGATTAAAATCCTGCATACTCTCCAAGGTTTTTTTACCATCGACCGATTGTGGCTCATCAATTATCAAAATGGGATTGGTCTGGGAAATAATCTCAATTGGTTTTCTCGTACCAAACTGATCTAACTCTTGATAAATCCTTCTGGCATCCTTACCCCTGGCATTAAAAGCCTGGGTATTGATAATCATCACACTGATACGGCTATCAGAAGCAAAATTCTCAATGTCCTGTGGGCGACCAGAATTGTATATAAATGGATTGATCTTATGACCGTACTTTTCTTGGAAATGCTCTTGAGTAACTTGGAATGATTTATAGACCCCTTCTCGAATGGCAATACTCGGAACAATGACAATAAACTTACTCCAACCATATTTTTCAAAAAGCTCATACATGGTTCGGATATAGGTATAAGTTTTACCTGTACCTGTTTCCATTTCAATTGTCAGGTTGTAACCAAGCTTCACGCCTTTGGGACGCTCTATTTGCTGGCTTTGGTGAAGATCATTTTCCTTTTGAACTTCTTGTATGTTTTTTAGGACCTGAGGCTCTAAAATCTGTATACCACTATTTCGATATCCAATTTCTTCTTCAATATTAAAATCAAATGTCGAGGCTCCGGTAGCAGCCATTTTAGCCTTGCGCATAATCTCTTTGCTACGCTCCAAGGTAAATCGGTTGGTTTTGAGTGGCTGACCTTCAAAACAATCAACAACTGCCTTTACCGCCTTTAGCTGAAAACCCTGTTCTTTGAACTGTAATTTCATACTTAAATAACTTTCATTTCAGTCTCAGGACTCAACTGTTTTAATAACTGTTTTACGTTGGTTTTGGCGGTATCATCTTTAAAACCACTATCCTTAAAGACAATACGCAGAGGCTGTTCTTCTGCAATTGCCTTTGCAAAAGCTTCATCGATACCATCATCAAAACAGGCAAAGAGAGAATTCTCAGCAACTTTGAAGACCTTTTTACCTTCAACTTTTACTTGTTCTATCTTAAGTGAAAGTGGCAGCCCCCAATCCAACATCACCTGAGCAAGTAAATCATCCGATGTTCGGCCTGATTTTACATTGTCGGCAAACAAATCAAGCTTATCTTGGGCATATTCTTGAGGTTTATAATATACATCCTCCATATTGCTATCATCAAGTCGATATACTCTGAAACCATAGTCAATATCGGCTCCTGTTTCTTCTTTGATCTTTTTTGCAGACCTTTTGATTCTCTCTCGCGCTATATCAGTGATATTATCAAAACCTTCTTCGCGCGCGATGCTGTCTTTTGGTGTATTTTCTGGAAGCTGAACTGCAATGAATGATAAATCTCGTTTTCCACTAGCAACAAGCTCAAACATTGCTTGACAAATACCTGCTGAACCTGAAAAGAAGTCAAGAACTATGGATTTTTCTTTAGGCATAATTCCAATTTCCATTACTCTCCTTAGGGTTCCTAATGGTTTTGGTCTTGAAAAAGTCTCTTTATCAAAACCTAACTCTATCATTTGTTCACTACCTCTTTCGCTGTTAACGTCTTTATGAGTCCATGAACTAGTCGCTTTTACAGGAGGCCTTCCGTCCAAATAGTCTTTTTCAAAAACTCCCCAAATCTTTCTTGTGGGCATAAATTTAGCATAGAGAGAATCCAAGTTTTCCTTAGCTGTTTGAAAACCCCATCGCCATCGACCATCTGAATTATCATCTTTCAACGGTATAATCTCAATCCTGTTAGGTTGATTAGCTTTTTCTTTGGATACAATTAGATCATTAGGATTTTCTTCAAGCGCATAGAAGTAATAAAACATATCAGGCCTGTCTGATCTTTTATCAGCATCACCTGTTTTTCTTAAATCTATTTCACGGAATTTTTTTCCATTAATATCTTCTTTGTTGTATCGTTTAGTAATTTTTGTATCAGGTTCAAAACCATATACAGTAGTATAGTCAGATGCTTTTCCGTAAACTATTATGTATTCATGAGCAGTCGCAATAAACTTGTCATCAGAACGACCTTTGGGGTTATTGATGTTCGTAATTATTCCTAGCTTATTGTTTTCTCCAAACACATCATCACAAAGTCTTCTAAGATTGTGTTGTTCATTATCATCAATTGAAATGAAAATGAGCCCATCCTGTGTTAAAAGGTTCCTGGCTAATTTTAGCCTTGGATACATCATACTCAACCAATCTGAATGATACCTTCCTGATGTTTCTGGATTTGAAACTAATCTTTGGTTGTATTCGTCCTTTTGACCACTATCAACAAGCTCTTCTTGAGAATCTTTGGCAAAGTTGTCCTTGTATACAAAATCTTTTCCTGTATTATAAGGTGGATCTATGTAAATCATTTTGACTTTGCCCAAATAGCTTTCTTGTAAAAGCTTGAGAACTTCCAAATTGTCGCCCTCTATGTAGATATTTTCAGTGTTATCAAAATCAACGGAATCTCCTCTTATTGGTCTCAAGGTTTTATTGGTAGGTAAGTTAGCAGTAACGATAGCTTCTTTTTTACCTGGCCATTCCAAGCGATAACGTTCTTTGTTACCTTCGACCACCGCATGGCTCAATTCCTGTTTGAGCAAATCAAAGTCTATTGCTTTGCCCTCTGCGCTTTCAGTAACACAATTTGGGAATAGTTCCGCCAGTTTCTCAAAATTCTCATTTACTAAATCGGGGGAAGAAAGGTCTAATTTGTCGTTTTCGGACATATGTATATCTCTGTTTATTAGTCAGTTGTTTACATTCCGGAATTTGTAGGGGGATACAACGGAAATTAAGTGTTAAAATAGGCATATTTGTATGCCAAACCAAAGGAAGATTTGCTTTTTGATATTTATGAAGGTTAACCTGGGATAATACAAGAAACTTCCCGTTTTAACACCTATAAAACATAAAACCTACTATATGAAGGTCTATGCAGAATATTTTAACAAAGAAGATGGCAATGCTTATCGAAGAAAAACCCTCTTACAATTTGGTGATAGCACAGATTTAATCGGTAGTGCAGTATTGATAAATCCTGGTAGTGCAAAACCAATTGGAAGTGCCGACCTTGATTTTCTGCAAACCTTTTACCGTAAAAACCATAATCTGGAACTTGAGGACGCGTCCATTTGGAAAAGATTCAATCCAGACTCCACTATGTTGCAACTTACCAAACTTTTCAATGGTTGGTATGTAGGAAAGGAACGAAGCCTTTCAGGAGTTATTCAACTTTTCAATTGTTTCTATTTTAAGGAACAGGATTTAGACAAAGCACTTAATAGTTTTGAGAGCAGCAATGATTACATCTTTAATGAAGCCTATTTATTTAGAGATAGGCCAGTTTATTTTGGCTGGGGCAATACAGGTAAATCGAGTAAAATTAAGGATATTGCTTCTGAAATTTTCAGTTCCTATGAGATTGACAAAACACCTATCTACAACAGTAAATTTGAGGAGAATTGCTTTTACCATCCAGGTTATTTGAATCGGTCATATAAAAGAAACCCCAAGAGCATCGAAATCATCCAAAAATTCTCCGCTTTGTTTTGAATTTTATGCATAAAGCATTGACCCAATCGGGTCTGCTTACCAATTATTTTTCGTTATTTTTGATGTACTAACCTATGGAATAATAACCCATGACCCCCAAACAAGCCGAACGCATAAAAACCAAAATCATAAAAATCAAAAAAGAACTGGCCGCGGACAAAAGACGCTGGGGCGGTTTTTATGACGACAGCCGAGGCCTCCGTTACCTACCACCTGCCCTTTATATTAAACTGGGGGATTATTCCGGGGCAAAGCGATATTTCAATTGGTTTGCCAAGAACTTTCCTGATGATATGGGCTATCCCATTTTTCTCTTTGAATGGACTATAACCCTGTTCAAAACCAAAAAAATGGCACTGGCGGAGCAAAAGGCACTGGACACCTTCCGGGGCAACACCTATCTATTCGATGCCTTCCTCCAAAGACCTCCTCATGGACGGAGCATTCGTGAATGGTCCAATTGGGCATCCAAGGAACTGGAGGCCGATCTGCCCTACTCCAATAGTGATAAGGAATTGGCGGACTTTGCCGAATGATTGGAAGGGTATTTGGACAGTGAAGGGTTCCAGCAATTTGCGGAGGATTTTTTGGCCTCCAGACAACTTTAATTAAAACTAAGCTCACCTGTTCTATCAATAATAATGGAAAAACAATAGGCTGTTTCGGGTTTTTATTCTCCTTTACGACACTATCCCAATATTTGTATCATTCTGCAACCGCTTGCTGTTTGTTCAAGTGTCCCATTTTATCAATTAAATGTTGCATATCCTGCCCTATTTTGTTTTCCAATACCCTGGCATAGATTTGGGTCGTGGACAATTTGGTATGTCCAAGCATTTTGGAAACTGTCTCGATGGGTACTCCATTAGACAAGGTCACCGTAGTAGCAAAAGTATGCCTTGCGGTATGGAAGGAAATGTTCTTGTGAATACCACAAGCCTTGATAATTTCCTTTAAATATGCATTGGTCTTTTGGTTGCTGTATACGGGCAGCAAGGCAATCCCTGCCTGAGGTGCGCTTTCATATTTCTCCATGATTTCAACCGCCTTTGGCAACATCGGTATCTTTAAGGGCTCATCGGTCTTTATCCTTTTGGTGTATATCCAATAATTGCCATCAATTCCTCTGCTTACATTGTCCCAGGTCAGTAACTTGATGTCCATAAAGGTAAGGCCGGTGTAACAACTGAAAAGAAATACATCCTTTACCCTCTCCTTACCTAGACTTGTGAAAGTAGTATCCTCAATCAAATTGATTTCCCTTTGAGTAAGATACTTTCTATCGAATTTATCGAAGCGCAATTTGAAGTTACGAAAAGGATCCTTGTCCATCCATTCCAAGCGAACACCAAGTTTGGTGACTTTCATCAAACGCTCCAGATGTTTCATCGTGCCATTGTTGGAACAGGTCTTTCTATTCTTCTTGGGCTTGAAGGTCCTGATGTAGTTCTCGAAGTCCAAAATGAACTTGTGTTTCAATTCACCGAGCAACACATCGTTGGTTTTGAGTTTTATGATGATGTAGCTCTTCAAGTATTTCTCGGTGGAATAGTAATTTTTCATGGTGCCAGGTTTAAGGGCATGGACCATGTTTTTATTGTGGTATTCAAAAAGCTCAAGAATAGTATGGTTCAATTCATCCTCCCCGACGTACCTTGCCTTGATAGATTTAGCCGTTATCAATTTCCTTTCCATGTGCAAGTCCCTATGAACATTGAGGATTTCACCATATACGGTGTCAAGGTAGGCGTTCAAATCTTCCATGGTTTTGTTCCTTGGAAAGGCTTTTCCGCGCTTTTTGTCCCAATTGCACACCTTTATGCACCTTTTTAAACTGACCTCTGCACGCGCTTTTTTTACCGTAATGCGCAGGTAGATATCATACATGTTCGGGTCATTGCGTTTTTTTCTTACGAAGAAATTAATTCCTAAAGTACTGTCTGTCCGCATGTTGTAATAGTTTAAGTTGAATAAATGTTAGTGGTCGGACTGCCCTTAATCCTCAATTGTCCATACTTAAAACTACAATAATCTGTGCATTGGTGTGCTCACCTTATTGCACACCGAAAATTTGGATTCAGATGATATCAAATGGATACATAAAAAACAAAAAGCACTGATAATCATACAATTAACAGTGCTTTATTTTACCCTAAACGGTGGTTGGTCGGGATGACTGAATCATCGACGAAATCTTATTTAATTGAAAATCATTGTTTTACCACTGTAACCCAAAGTATGTTCCCGTTAAGAACACGGAAAACAAAAAACAACTTTTGAACACAAATTTTATGTGTTATTATTTATAGCAAAAATAGCAATTATTGTTAGTTGCTCATTAAAAAAACGAAATCTATGATATGTACCATATTGACTTATAGTACTGGCTAGAGAAAAGCTTCTTTTTTGACACAGAAAAGAAATTTAAGTTTAATAATGTTTTGCGTTTTAGCAAATGAATTCTAAACAAAGAATTCAAATCAAGAAGGGTTGTTTTTGAATACAAATCTTATTTTTGGGAGCCAAACCAATAACCTAATCAATTTTTCACATGTTGCCCAAAAAGAATATAGAAAAAAATCTATTTATCATTTTATATCTCAATTCAATTTATCCCTTAGGCCCTAGTTTAAAGAATTATCTAGTTCAGCATATAAAAAGTTGTTCCTTCGAAAGGAACCAAATCATTAGCAGAGCTGGAGAAATTTGCAATCGTCTTTACCTTATTAAAAAAGGCATGGTCCGTGGATACTTTGTAAGCGACGGAATAGAATTAACAACTTGGGTGGACACCGAAAATGAGGTCTTCACCTCCATTACCGGCTTTTTTAGAAATGAACCTTGCCAAGAATACATGCAAAGCCTGGAAGAAACCCATTGTGATTACATGGAATATGAAGACTATAAGTATTGCTTAAATAACTTTCCGGAAATGCGGCATATTAATCGCATACTACTGGAGGAATATTACATTCTTGCTGAACACAGAGTTTATTTGGCAAGAATTCCCAACGCTCAAAAAAGGTTGGCCTACTATATGGAAAAAATGAAGCCCCAAATTGTCGAACGAATCCCACGAAAGCATTTAGCATCATATTTGTCCATAAGACCAGAAACGTTATCCCGACTTTTGAAAGAAGTTAATTAAGTCTTACTTCCCTGTTTACTATACACCTATCATTCCTTGAAGGAAATTCATGTAAAAAGTGTATTTCTCAATCTTTGGTTTGTAGCTATTTGCTACCATTATCTTTCTTTTTTGTAAGAAAATAACATCAATTTGACATATGTCAATTTCTGATTTTTTTTTTAATACTAAAAAAAAATACCGCCCGTTTCCTATATCAAAAGAAAGAAAAATTGTACAATATTGAATTTTAAATTGTAGGATACATAATAAAAAAATCCTTAGTGATATGACATAAAAATACGTTTTCCGACCCCATAAATTTTTCAAGTAATCATTTTTTGAACTGATTTAGCAAAGCTAAATCCAAGACACAGGAAAAAAAGCTGCTCTAATGTGGCCATGACATTCTATGCCTTTATCGAAACAAAATCAATCTAATAAAACACTTTTAAAACCTAAACCAATTTTACAAATGGAAACAACAATTAATCCAAAACACTTACTGAGTTTGCTACTCTTTTTTAGCATGGCATTAAGTACGTCATGGGCTCAGGGCGATGAAATCATCGTCATCGATTCCGAGTATTCACAGAAAGCAAGTGTACTAGAGAGCTTGCCTAAAAACGCAGCTGTAATCGAGGTGAAGCATTCTGAAAATCCTTGGAAAACGCTACGCCAGTATCTCCAAGGCAACACTACGGTACAAACCATTCATTTGTTTGCCAACACAAGCTACAATGCATTGCAATTGGGAGGAATCGTATATGATTCTGAAATGGTAAACCAAGAATTTGAGCTTTCCATGCTGGAAGGAGTCTATCAGGGTACAAACATTCAACTTTTATTATATGAATGTAACCTGGGATCTAATGCCGACGGATTGGCTCTAATCAAAAAAATCAGTGATAAGTCCTATTTCAACATTGCTACTTCTACGAATTGTACATCGGTATTCGATTCGAATTTCAGTTTTGACCATAGGACAATGAACCAACCTATCAGCAGTTCAATTTTTAAATAGTACAACCGACCATGAAACAAATACTACAAACCACACTAACATTTATAGCATTTTTTCTACTGTTTGGTAGCCTCAAGGCCCAAACTGTGGATATGACGGTTCAGCAAGGTCCGAATGTGGACGTAATGGTGACCGTAGGGTCTTCTGACGTAGATCTATCAACATTTGAGAACGACCTGGAGCAAGCCATGTACGCCAAGGGAATCCCTTTGGGAAAACTACGTGTTGAAGCATTTCAACGGAGTTCCATTTCATCCGACCAAGCGGATGCGAGCGATATTTTTAACAATTGGAATAAAATGAACTTCAACGGAACTGAGCCTCCGGTACACTCTTCATATACTGGGGATTATTTTACATTTGACCCGGCCACCAACCGTGTGACCGCTGACTTTGTTGGTCGCTACAATGGTTATGGATATGCTATGTACGACCCGACTGGTGACATTTCGGACGGATCGATCTCCGCCACTTTTGGCCTTTCCGACAATCCATATGTACATGCAGAAGTGGGCTTTATTTTCAGGAAGGTCGATAATCAGAATTTTTATGCATACATCATCGACAACCATACCTATTGTGGAAATATACAAGGATATGCCTCAGGAGATGGATTCCCCGCGGAAGGAATCATCAAGGTGGAGAACGGATCTGTTTCCCTTCTTGCCCTGAACACCAATAGTGGGACTAATGGTTCGGCTACCTATGGGTGGAACGGGAACCGAAGCGATATGTTCGCGGCCTATTACAATGGCCAGGTTATTGATTTTAAAATTGAAATGAGCGGTGACAATATCAAAATCTCCAGAAAAGGTGGTGGCGGAGATGCTGGCACCAATTGGATCCAGTCCTTTGACATCAATGATACAACCCATACACAAGGAAGCTATGGTTTCTATGTACACGAACAATCGGGAGCCTATTTCAAGGATATCAATATCGAAAAACTGGAACTGCGTGCCTTTAAAGATGTATTGCGTGAGCCTCAATGGAGAAACAGCGCTCTGCGTTTTAACGTGAACCTTGACGACCTTGAAGTCGCAGATTTTGACAACGACAAAGACCTATCTGAAATATTGATGCGTACCATCAACGAGGATATCCATTATATCGGATGGGGAACGAATGCAAACCAATCCCAATTCGAACGGTTTATTCAACAAAATAACGATCAGGGTATTTTTGTCAACCGAGATTCAGGAAGCTGGTCCACTTGGATGGACGATATGGCCCAATATATTTATGAACAATATCAATTCGGAACAGTAACGGCCGGTGAATTTTTTATAGCTGGAACTTCGGTTGAGATTGATGTAGACCCTTCACAATTAAAATCCAACACAGCAAATGCAAGTTATCCTTCAGGGCGTTGGAAAATCACCCACGATGAAACCTATTTTGATAACAACACAGGAAAGGTATCCTGGGATGGACTTTACTTAGAAGATGTGCCGGAGTATTACGAAAAACCGGGCCAATACACCTTCACTTTCGAAGATATGCCCACAGCTCCCACCACCTTATATTTTCACAGAAAACCAGTGGCCAGTTTTACCTTAAGCGCCGATACCGGATTCATTAACAATACCTCTTACGACCTGGATGGCGGCGCCAACAATGGTATCGCGCAATCGGAGTGGAAATGGAAATCCGTGGACGCTGGTACCACAAACGATTGGGTTGATGGCCAGTTCGATAAAAACAGTGTAGCGGACGGAGAGTATCTTGTGATGCTAAGGGTACAGGATCACCAAGGAACCTGGAGTAGTCCTTCCAGTATCTATGTTGAGAAAACAGCAGGTTCCGGAGGCGCAACCGATTTGCCCATTGCACAGTTCAACATTTTGCCCGATCAGCTTAATACCTACTCTGGCAATATGACCATTGCCATTGAAGATAATTCGGTGGATCCCTACGGCAGAACATTAGCAGCACAAGAGTGGATTGTGACCCAACGCACCTTTGATTCTGAAGGAAATCCGACAAATACAGAAATCTATAATGCCGGTACACCAATGACCGATTTTTCGGCCTACAACAATGTATCTGCGGATTATATTATCAGTCTTAGGACTCAAACCGATACAGGGGTCTGGTCAGAACCATTCTACCGTACGCTTACCATTATTGATGACGATATCGCACCAACGATTGTTGCCACACCTGCCAGCGGAAACTTGGATACCGATACGGACATTCAATTGGTATTCCAAGATGAAAATGGAGGTAGTGGCTTTGATGTACAGCGATTTGCCAAAATCCAAAGCGCCTCTGTACCTGCAACCGACCACTCTTCGTGGAGTTCTTGGAGCAATAGCCAATCCAAGACCACTTCCTTCAATACAGGGGGCACGGGCTGGTACATCCACGCAGAAGTAAAAGACAATGCAGGAAATGTAGGAACGGCAACATTTGGTCCGTACAATGTCACCTTGGTGGTTAGTGCCGATGATGATTTGGCCATTTTGGACGAAGATACCGTCTCGGACCCCATCGATGTGCTCTACAACGATGTGTACGATACGGGCGCTACACCAACGGTGACCATTACCGTCCAAGGAACCAAAGGTAACGCCGTGGTGAATGGTAGCAATCAAGTGATCTATACACCAAATGCCAATGAAAATGGTACTGATACAGTGACTTACGAGTTGGATGACCAAGGACAGAAAGTTACAGCCAACATTACCCTTTCGGTTTTACCAGAGGACGACGAGCCAGTAGCTAATGACGACAGCTTCAATTTGGATGAAAATGCCACCTTAAATGATGACGTATCAACCAACGATTTGGAAATCGATGGAGATGATTTGGTATACCACATCATAACCAATCCTTCCCATGCCGCCACATTTACCTTCAATCCGGATGGAACCTTTACCTATGAGCACAATGGCGATGAATCGGCAACGGACAGTTTTACCTATAATTTTGAGGATGCCGTTTCCTTTTCGCAGACCGTCACCGCAACTTTAAACATCACCAATGTGAATGATGCTCCAACAGGAGCCAATAGCACCGTGGAAGTGATTCAGGATGCCGTCTACACGTTTACAGCGTCAGACTTTACTTTTACGGATGACGATCCCAGTGATTCCTTTAATGGTATCCAAGTTATCTCGTTGCCCGCCAAAGGTAACCTGGAGTACAATGGCTCAGCAGTCCAGATCAACGATATGATTGATGATATCTCCCTGTTGACCTTCGTCACAGCCAATGGCGAGTACGGAGACAGTTATAGCTCTTTCTCATTCAAAGTGAAGGACAACGATGACGCAGTTAGTTCAGCTAGCTATACGGCAAGCATCAATGCTTCACAGGACACGGATGGAGATGGTATCCCCGATGATTTGGATGAAGATGACGATAATGACGGTACTCCGGACACCGAGGATGACTTCCCGAAGGATGCCTCCGAGGATACCGATACCGATGG
>NZ_QXFH01000022.1 GCF_003581615.1 Flagellimonas lutimaris | reverse complement strand
CCAATGCTTCCGACATCACAACGAACGCGACAGACATCTCGACCAATGCCACTGACATAGCGAACCATGTTGCCGCTGATGCCGATACCAACATCGGCAACGAGTACAATACAGGAAGTGGCATTACGGGAGGTAACCTGCAAATTACTGATGGGGGTGGAACGGAATCTGTAAACTTGATCAGTGGCGATGCGAACAACAATATTACGGCTGGCTCTGATGGTGCGCTATACTTGAACGTTTCGTCTGTGTCCATAGCCGAGACCAATACCACATTGTCCTTTAACAACGCCACTAATGAGTTGACCTATACCAATGAACTTGGGGACAACCCTGCCGTGGATATATCAAGTCTTGACGACAGTGCTGGAGTTGCCGCGAACGCCTCTGACATAGCCACGAACACAACGAACATTGCGACCAATACTTCGGACATT
>NZ_QXFH01000003.1 GCF_003581615.1 Flagellimonas lutimaris | reverse complement strand
CGCGCACAGCAACAGAGCTCAGGCGAGACTGAGACGAGCCGCCGAGCCATGTTGGGGCTTGTTGCGGCTGGGATCGTCTCAGGTTCCTTCGTTCAAGCCGTGCTCGCTGAAGCCAAGCCCATCAAGGTTGGACCACCGCCACCACCCTCCGGCGGTCTGCCTGGGACCTTGAACTCGGACGAAGCAAGAGACTTTGACTTGCCCCTGAAGAACAGGTTCTACCTTCAGCCACTGGCACCAGCAGAGGCAGCAGCGAGGGCGAAGGAATCTGCCAAGGAAATTGTTGGCGTGAAGTCGCTCATCGACAAGAAGGCTTGGCCCTACGTACAAAACGACCTCCGTTCAAAAGCAGAGTACCTCCGTTATGACCTCAACACCGTCATTTCTGC
>NZ_QXFH01000021.1 GCF_003581615.1 Flagellimonas lutimaris | reverse complement strand
AGTTCCTTCCTTACAACCTCAGACATGGCCGACAAGTGCGGAAGCTGCGACTGCTCTGACAAATCCCAGTGCGGGAAGAAGGGCTACACAGCCATCATTGAGACCGAGAGCTACACCGTGGACGCCATGGTGATGGATGCTCCGGCAGCAACCGAGCACGACGGGAAGTGCAAGTGCGGGTCGAGCTGCAGCTGCACCAACTGCACCTGCGCCCACTGAGAGAGCAGGCCATGAAGGGGGCACTAGAGCATATGATATTAAATGTAATGGTGAATAAGTTAGCCTGTACGTGTGTCGTCTCAACTCCTGCTGTCCTAAACTACTGCTAATCTAGTGTCCCTTTGTACTGCAATCCTTATTTT
>NZ_QXFH01000020.1 GCF_003581615.1 Flagellimonas lutimaris | reverse complement strand
CCGAAGATCGGGGACGGGGTGTTGGGGTCGAGCTGCGGCGGGGTGAACCCGGCGGGGGCCTCTTTGGTGGCGGCGGCGGCGGGGGCTTCTTCGGCCATGGCGCGGATGGAGCGGTGGGCGACGGCGGAGGCTCCTTTGATGGGCTTGAGAGTGGAGAACTGTGCTACGGACTGCTTCCACGGCGCCGCCACGCGGTCGGCGGAGACGGCGGGGGAGAAGAGGGAGGCTTGTGTAGCCAT
>NZ_QXFH01000019.1 GCF_003581615.1 Flagellimonas lutimaris | reverse complement strand
GAGGGCGGGCTAGACTACTTGGGCAACCCGAGTTTGGTCCATGCACAGAGCATTTTGGCCATATGGGCGACCCAAGTGCTACTAATGGGCGCGGTGGAAGGATACAGAATCGGGGGTGGGCCGTTGGGCGAGATTACCGACCCCTTGTACCCGGGCGGGAGCTTCGACCCGTTGGGATTGGCGGAGGACCCGGAAGCATTTGCTGAGTTGAAGGTGAAGGAGCTAAAGAATGGGAGGTTGGCAATGTTTTCAATGTTTGGATTCTTCGTGCAAGCAATAGTGACAGGGAAAGGGCCTTTGGAGAATTTGGCTGATCATTTGGCTGATCCAGTCAACAACAATGCTTGGGCTTATGCCACCAACTTCGTGCCTGGAAAATGA
>NZ_QXFH01000018.1 GCF_003581615.1 Flagellimonas lutimaris | reverse complement strand
CTTAATTGGCGACTTGCATGAAGGCTCAACGAGAGTTCTACTGTCCCCGCCATGACGCTAGTGAAAACAATCAGTCTGGTGCACAATCCAGACCCCTCCATCTGAAAGCGAAGACCCCATGGAGTTTCACTGCAACCTGTTGTTGTTGTAAGAATTGGCATGTGTAGGGTAGGCGGGAGACGTTACCCAGGAAGGTGCGCTAGCATCTCTCCGAGTCACCGATGAAACACCGCCCTTGTCAATTTTTACGACTCACCTCTCCGGAGGAACAGCTATAGGCAGGCAGTTCGGGTGGGGCGCCACGCCCTCAAAAAGATAACAAGGGCGCCCAAAGGTTAGCTCAGGTAGGTCAGAAATCTACCGAAGAATGTAAGGGTATAAGCTAGCTTGACTCGGAACCAGACAATAGGGTTCGGAGATAGGAAACTATGGCCTAGCGAACCAATCAACCTCCTGAATGGGGGTGATTGATGTCAGAAAAATTACCCTGGGGATAATTGAGTTG
>NZ_QXFH01000017.1 GCF_003581615.1 Flagellimonas lutimaris | reverse complement strand
ACATTGGACTATAAAACAATAGAGGAATTTGAAAACGAAATGTATAACCAAAAATCAGCGGCTTGAATCTTATCTAATTGTCCATTTTTTCGTTGCAAGTCCATTTTATCATCTGTATTCATTTGAAAAATCTAATTTAAGAGTTAAATTAATTAAGATTGTCAGATTAAGTCTTAATTATTTAATTTATAAACTGTGGGTATGCTATTTTATGATGTTAACGGGTGATTTTCGGTCATGATTCGGGATGCTTTTTTGTTTTTAGCACTCATTCGATACTCAGATGGCGTTTTTTGGTATTTTTTCCTAAATGCTCTTGCGAAATGTGCTGGGTTTTTGAATAAGCAATCATGGGCTATCTCATTTACTCTCTTGTCAGAAATTGCTAATAATTCTTTGGCTATATCCAACCGTTTTGATTGTATGTAATTATGTGGTGTTTCGTTGAAAAAGTTTTTGAACTCCCTTTTGAACGAAGAAATGCTTAAATTGGTGAGTGAGGCTAAATCTTGAATGGATATATCGTTCATTAAATTTGAATTAATGACTTGTCTAAAAGAAATCTCTTTATAATTTGAATTTTTCTTAAGAATTTTAGTGATTGCCTTTATGTGACCTAGAGAAAATAAAATCTGTATAAATTCTCTCAGCTTAATTTCAACCATTTCATTGTCAAATATTGTGGGGTGGTCAAAATAATAATTCAGACTCTCCATGTAATTGTCTATTATGGCAGTTTCTATTTTACCGGAAAGATTAAAGTTTGTGTCGACCCTACTATTTCTCCACATCCAACTTGGAATTTGACGCTGATAAATTTTATCTATTAAATCTGAACTTAAGATAACTGCGATGTTAAATTCGTTTTTTCGACAATCTTTTTGATATTTTTGATATAGAAAAAAATCTTTGGACTTTAATATGCCATATTTGGTTCTCAGATAGGACGCTTCTTTATTTGCCCATGACTGCAAATCCATAAAGTTGACAATTTCGGATGATTGAGTCAAACATTCAGCGGATCTACTGCAATTTGCATTGCCGTGCTGTTTAATAAAGACTGTCTGACCATATAATTCTATAACATTGCTGTTGCGAGTTTTCATAAGGGAAAATAATTCATTTTACTTATGGAACATGTTTGGCTTATATAAAGGGTTCTTCTATCAGCATTGATAGGAGATATTGATTTTAAATGGATTTCATAACTGAATTGTCAATACAAAAGTTTGATTGTGGTGTCAATCCTTTAAAACGCCATTTTGTAATACTGTTGCTTTTATTTGAGGAATCACTTTAGAGTTTTGGGCCTAAACATGCTGCAAAATGACTTCACTTATCGAGTTTCTGCTTCTTTGAAATTGAATCTGGAGAAATTTGATTTGTCCCTCTAAGGTATTTTGAGAAGAGGATGGTATGGGCGGTGCTTTAAAATTGAAAAGATAGTAAGTTGTCATTAGGTTAAGTTTGTTTGAGGTCAAAACTAGTATTAGATTAACATTCTGGGTTACTCAAAACGGTTCAGATAAGTCCTTTTTTGTTTCATATTTGGTTGGTAAGTGGTTGGGTGTATTTTAATCCCCTAAGCTTGATAAATGTTTGTCTGGAATAGTTTTTAAGGGCCTTAGTTTCAATGGTTCTCTACATTGTATTGATATCTAAGAGTTTGGAGCAAGAGTATGAGGTAATGATAATTAAATACAATGTATTTTACATTTCCTGTTCTTTTATGTGCTTGAATTAATTTTTTAATAAATACTGTCCGACCTTTCGGTATTCTGTATGGTTATTGGGCTGAAATATTAATTTCTTCCTCCTATGCGGTGTCTTAAGTTGAATTTCCACCTTGAACAACATAGGTCTTTTTAGGCAAGCAATAGAGCTTTTCAGGCAAGTATTTGTAGTGGTAAAATTAGATATTTGTACATGTGGTCGTTTGCAAAGTGAGGTTTTGCGAAAGTTTGAGCATTTCAAAAGGCCAATGTATTGTATTTTACTTTTTAAATATAGCAGGAATGGGTACGGCTGAGTTTGACTACAATTGCTGATTTATTGATTAAGGGGTTAATCAATATTTTGGGGTTTGGGATTGTATTGATATCAGACAATAAGCTGGCCCTTCCTTGTTGTATTTGAGGTGTTGAAAGTTTTGGGTTTTCTGTTCGATGACTGGAGGGTGTGTAAGGTCTCCTTTATTAGGATGTGAAAGAGGCGGTGTAATTTGAGTTTTAATCTATAGTTTTTTTGTCTTAAAATAAATGTGGACAACAAAGATTGATGTGCTTGAGCCACCAGTGTTAAATTATAATAAAGCAATGAATCACAAGCTATCAGAAAATGAAGATTATGTTTTTGACTTTTCACCGCTCCCTATGTGGTTGTATGATGTGTCAACGCTCAAAATAATAAAGGTTAATCAAGCTGCTCTGGTTCAATATGGATATTCAAAGAAAGAGTTTCTTTTGCTTACAATGGTTTCTCTTTTTCCAAAGAATGCTTTACGTATGTTGGATTCGTCACTTGGAGATGGAACTGGAACTCAGGGATTGGTTATGCTCGATAAGGAATTGAGCGTTCTGCATAGAAAAAAGGACGGTACGGTGTTTCCTGTTCGAATGAAAAGGAGTAGGCTTAATCGGGAGGGTAAGCAATATGAAGTGGTACTTGCGATTAGCGATGGTGAGCGCTCGATTTTAGAGCGGCGGATTTCAAATCAAAATCGAATTTTTCAATGTATAGCGGATGTTAATAATAATTTTGCCCGTAATCCAAACTGGCTAAAAGCCTTAGATGTATGTTTTACGATTATTTGTGAAGCACTCAAGTTGCAAAGAGCATATTTTTTTCAAATCGACCAGAGGATTTCTACCGTTTATCCGGAAGTCTTCTACTCAAGAGTCCATGTTAAAAGTAAATTGACCGCACCAGATGACAGATTGTTGCCCTTCCCTTTGATGCAAATGATTATGGCTTCCATGCAGGGAGGGAGAAAACTCGAAGCAACCAAATCTTATGTGGATGATGAGCAGATAGTCAATATTTTGGAGAAACGTGGAGTCGAAAAAATATTGGCCATGCCTGTCTTTTCACGAAATGTGCTCAAAGGGTTCATATACTTTGAGAGTTCTCAACATGGAAAGGTCAAATCGAAGGAAGAACTGTTCTTAATGGATGTGTTGACCTCAAATATTTCCCATATGATTGATAAGGCTGAATTGAATCTTAAAGCTAGGAGTATTCAAGAAAGTTTTGATTCTGTCTTTCGTAAAACACATGGAATTATGGCTCTTATCGATTCAAAAGGCGATTATATATATACTTCTCGAGGTTTTAAGAGAGAACTTGTAGATGAAATGGGAATGGAGAATGAGAAAAATTTTTTCCAGAATATATTTGTTGAAGATCGCGCAGCTGTTACCAAAAAAGTTCAGTCTATTTTTACAAAGAATCGAGTCAATATTGGTGTTTTCCGCATGTGTGATGGAGCAGGGAACACAAAATGGATGGAAGCTGTTTTGACTAATCACATGAACAATCCTTTGATTAATGCCCTGGCAATTGAAATTTCAGATGTGACCGAAGTGGTTTTGGGGGATAAAAGAAAAAAACTTTTACTTTCACTTTCCAAGATGTTGGGTAAAAACAAAAACTTAAAAAAAGGACTTTACAAATCTTTAACAAAAATAGCTTTAAATTCTAAGATGGAAGCGGGGGGGGTCTGGCTCATTACAAAAGACCAGCTGGTTCTAAACAGATATTCCGCCTTCGGCGCGAATGACATATCGGTTCGAAACTTTGTAAAACAGGTTCCCGTTAAAACGATTAAAAAGTATAATTGCCAAGGTGAAATGCATTGGAAATCAGATAATTGCATTTATGTTGAAGATATTGAATCATTTCAAAGTCTTATTCGAGTTGAATCCGATGGCATTGAAAAATTAAAATCTGTCATAGGCATACCCATTGTTACGGCAGGAAAATTCATAGGATGCATTTTGTTGTTTTCAAAATATCCCAGAAATATGTTGTTCGAAGAGTGTTTAATGTTTAGGGGTTTAGGACATGAACTTGGGGACTTAATAAAAAAGAAGCTTATAGAGGAAGATTATCAAAGTTTACTCGAATATTTTTCAGAACCTTTTTGTGCCATTGACTTGGAGAATGGCAAGATAAGGCATGTTAATAACGCTTTTGCAAATCAACTTGGATTTAGGAGAAGTAATATTCAGGGTAGAAGTTTAAAAGATTTTATCCATGAATCGGATGCTCGATTATTGGATAAGAAAATCAAACGGGATGGTGTGAAGAAAATGGATTGCTTTAACCAGATAAGGATGTTGACGCGTGATATGAAAGAAAAAGAGTTTATTATATACCATAAAGTGAAAATAAACGAGGGCTTGGTTCTGGCGCTTACTAGACAAAAGAACGGGCCACCATATTGTAAGAGAGATTTAAAATTGCTGAATGATCGTCTCATGCGTGTTCAAAAATTGGCAAATGTTGGAATTTGGGCTTATAATTTCAGTTCGGGTTTGATCGAATGGGGAGATGAGGTATATAAAATTTATGGGTATGATAAGGATATTTTCAGACCGAGTGTGGAGAAGTTAATCAAAATCGTACATCCGGATGATCGAAATTTTGTGATTGCTCGCTTAAAGGATACGGAAAGGACAAATAAAGAACTGCAATTTGAACACCGTATCATAACAGCTGATGGAATTGTCCGTTGGGTTAGGCAAAATGTACAATTGGTTTTGGATACCCAAGGGGCCTCTCTATATTTCGAAAGTATAACCCAGGATATTTCTGAACTGAAGAGGGAGAAGTTACATTTGGTCAAGAAAAATCATGGATCCCCTTTGGTCATGAATGTGGGTAAACAGCAAATTTGGGAATACGATTACGCCAAAAATGCGTTGGTTTACTCAGAAAACTCTGATGACAAAGGGAATAAAATTGTGGAAGAAGCTTTTTACAAAGATAACTCATGGTTTTCAAAGGTATTTCCTGAGGATTTGAACCGAGTTTGGGCGTTTTATGAGCAACAATTGTTTAGTAGAGATAAACAGGGGGGAACAATTGAGTACCGAATGGAAATGGATGATGGAAGAGTCGCTCATTTAAAGGATTCTATTTTCATAGAAAAGGATGACGACGGCCGCCCTATACAGACTGTTGGTATGACTTTGGATATTACTCAGGATAAACAGCAGTTGGAAATCATTGAAGTGCAAAATAAGGTGATAGATGAAGTTGTTTGGTCGCAATCGCATGTTATACGTTCCCCTCTTACGCGCATAATGTCTCTCATCGATTTATATCGAAATCCAAAATCGAGTGAATATGTCTCAACTGATAAATTGCACGAATTGATTTATGATGCGGTACTCGATATTGATAACGAAATCCAAAGAATTGTAAACAAATTAATTAAAATTAGTTTGAAACATGATTGACGAAATACTGTTGGTGGATGATGATGATGTAACCAATTTTGTTCACCAACACATGATTAAAATCAGATTTCCTAATATTCCCATTAGAATAGAATCTAACGGTGCTGCGGCTTTGGAATATATTTTGAAAAAACCATTTAATGAGTATTTAATTCTTTTGGATTTGAATATGCCGGTTATGAGTGGATTGGATTTTTTGAAAGCAATTGAAAACGATGTACATAGGTTCAACTTGAAAATATATGTGCTTTCGTCATCCATTGATTTAAGGGATAAACACGAAGTGGATGCTTTCTCCCATGTTGAATCGTTTCTACAAAAGCCTTTAAGGGATAACCTATTGGATGAATTAATAAATACCTACAAAATAAGGTCCTAGGGTGACTTATGAAGTGTATAGGAATGCTACTCATGTGGCTTTAAAAGATAGTATCAGGAATTAAGATTGTCAATCTTCACTTTTTTATTAAATATAATTAGTGTGTTAAATTTGTTGTATTCATGTTTATTAGAATTGAAAGGACTATCTCATAAAGTGTGTAAATAGAAAATTAACGGGGGCATGCCCCTGCTATTTTTTTGTCTAATTTTAAAAATTTGCACATTATGAAGAAAGAAGAATTGTTCAATGATGATTTCCTGAAGCAGTTCAAATCGGGAGACAGCTCAACGGTTTTCTTAAGGAATACCTGAAACGCGGTATCGAGAAGATGCTGGAAGGGGAACTGGACGGGCATCTGGATTACGAAAGGCACCTGAGGTCCAAGGACGGCAACTCCCGTAACGGGCACTCCAAAAAGAAGGTGCGTACCTCTTTCTGGGAGTCCGAGATATCAGTCCCTATGGACAGTCCACTTATTGGGATGTCGAATTGAACATTATACTTAGAGGCGGCTAGTGTTGTATTAGCTCCTTTAAATTCACGCCTAATTTTATGCCCCAGTATAAATCACTAATTCTTAGGATTTCAGTGTTTTCTCTAATGGTGATATTTGGATTGTGCTCAAGTTCTATATATAGAAGTCTGTTTATTTGAAGTCCTAATGTAATCAAGCTTCCAAAATTAAACTTGTTGAAATTTTCAATTTGGGGACCATGGATTTGATACTTCAAACCAGATGCTTTTTCCTCTATTACAATATCTCGGAACGACAGCATATGCCCAAACCTGAATCCCAATAAAAGATAAGGTGAAGATAATGTCTTAAAAGGTGATATTTTCATACCTAGGTTTAGAACGACTTCATTTAACGTGACTTTGTTGTTTTTGATTTCCGCTTCGGAACCATCACTAAATATGTGAGCGGTTTGGTTTTTAAATCCCCGTTGCAAAAACCCTATTCCATACCTTAGGGCTACTATATCAAAAACATAATCTTTTTCAGCAAAAATGAAAACTTGAAAACCAAATTTGAGTTCTTTATCTGAATCTACAGGGATTAATTTATAGTCCCACAATTGGTTGGTGTAAGTCACTCCAAAATTGATGCCATACCTATCAATGAGCTGACTGTAACCGTTAATTGAAAGTAAAATCAATATAAGTGTCATAAGTAATCTTAAATATGTTGATAAATTGAACCTATAGAGAAGTATGTCTTTATTTTTGCGTTTATTTCTCATAATAATGTATTACTAACGAGTTGAAGTTCTTAATGTAGGTATGGGGTTGATGGTTCAGTGAATTGAGTAAAAATGATTCTTTAAGAATTCATAGAAATTAGTGCTTTATGAATAAATAAGTGTTTTTATTGACTACCTTTTGTTTTTGAAATTCCAACTGAATGGAACTATTTGATTCCTATCTCAATATCATTTAATGAAATCTAGGATAAGGTTTTATATACCATACATACCCTCAATGATAAAAGCCATTATCGCCAAAACGATAGCCCAGAATCAGACCATGGGTACTTCCCAGTGGTGAATTCGCTGCACCATGTGTGTAGCTATATAATGCCCTTAAGTTTTTGGAAATATAAAAACCGGCTATAGCGTTGACTGAATTTTTTGTCCTCAGCCCTGCCCCAAATTCAAACTGGTTTTTAACCCTTAGGGAAAGGTTAATGTCTATTTGGAATGGGGCACCGGATTCAAACTTGAAAAGCAGACTTGGTTTCAAAATGTAATCGGGATCATATTTGTTTAAGATGAAATGATATCCAAGATATCCATAAAAGGGTCTTGAAATTTTTAGCTTGTCAGGATTGGAAAAATTATCACCGATTATATTGGGCATTGAAAAACCAGCAAAAAAGTTAGCATAGCCAAAAAGTGCACCAATCCCTATCTGTGGGATGGTGGAATTGAGATTTTTTGCGAATTTTGGATCATTTGGTATACCAAGGCTCAAAAAATCTTCATTGTAAATCATTGCGCCTGCTTTGAGACCCAATGATATAAAGGAACGATCATATATTTTCCAATAAGGATGTATGTTGTCATTCAAAATAATCTTGTAGGAATAAGCCCCGAAAATTTCAGTAGATGTAGAGACCCCGATTCTATCATGGATAACCCCAGCACCGAATCCCATGTTGCCGCTTGGGTGTGGAGTGCTAAATGTTGTGGTCATGGTTCTCGGTAGTCCTTCAATACTTTGATCTTTTAGCCCTATGTTACTGAAGTTGATTTCAGCGTTTCCTGACATTCCTGCATATGCCGAATTTATGATAAATGGATTATAACTGTATTCTGTGAATGCAGGATTTTGCTGCCCCTTTAAGGAAATTATAGAGATGGAGCATAATAAGATAGAAAGGTGCCTACGTATGTTCATTGTTTTATCGTTTTATGATTAAGTATCCTTTTTTTCTTTCTAGGTTATTTTCTTTGGGGATTTGGATGTGAAAAAAGTATGTGCCCTCAGGTAGCTTGCCAGCTCCCATGCTGACATATTGATTTGCAATACCATTAAAGACATTACTTGAATTATTGTATCCTTCAGTTCTAAATACCAAGTTGCCCCAACGGTTATAAATGGTGACAATGTTTTCTGGATATTTTTCTATTCCTGATATTGTCCAAAATTCATTAATTCCATCTCCATTTGGCGAAAAACCGTATATAGATTTTATTTTGGAACCTTTAACCGTGGTAAAGGATTGAACAAAACACTCCGGCATTTTACCCTGCTCATTATACGGTGTGATGGAAACATGAATTCGGGTATTAACTGGTAATTCTTTCATGGGGCGATAGTACGTTTCTGCCCCAACATTCTTTAAGGTTAATATTTCAGTTCCATTGGGACTTCCCCAAATGGTTAGGAAATACCCTTTTGCACCTACAACGGCATCCCACGATATCATAGTTTTTGTGTCTATATCAGTTGCTCCATTTGCCGGGTTTGTGAGTGAAGGACAGTCTTCCTGAGAGAGTATGTCATGGACTGTAATGATAAACCTGAACTCATTGTAACAGTTGGATTCATGTGGAGTAAATATATAAATATGGGTATTATCCCCATTTTTGATTTTTCCCCAACTCCCAATAACTTCATTGTCATCTCGGGTAGGTAAAGAGGCTACACTTGGTAATTCAGAATCTGAGTTGGCATTCCTATTGTAAAGGGAAGCAAAGTTAGTATTCATGCTTTCCTGTTCGGTTACGGTCACTGTTGCCGTTGCGTCGGTTGTGCACGGTGCTGTTGCGGCCACGG